>NZ_SHKI01000004.1:0-457650 GCF_004217175.1 Leucobacter luti | reverse complement strand
CAGTATGAGGTGGTGGCCTGGACGGCGCACACGATTCCGTCTGCGGATACGATCTACGCGGTTGCTGAGCTGTCGGTGTCGAGTGCGCAGTGGGACGAGGTGTTCCCGAGTGCTGCGGCGTCGGTGAAGCCGAAGGTGTCTGCGGCGTCTGCGGCTGGGCTGACGGTGACGACTGAGCTGGCGAACATTGTGTCGCCGACCGGTGCGTATGTTGCGGTGATCGAGGCCGGGACGGCGTCGGAGCTGTCGCAGTCGAACATGGGTCTGGCGATGGAGTTTGTGCGTCCGACGGCGTTCACTGATGGTGCGGCGACGAGCACGCTTGAGGTTGCTGCGGCGAAGCTTGATCGGTCGAAGCAGTATGAGGTGGTGGCCTGGACGGCGCACACGATTCCGTCTGCGGATACGATCTACGCGGTTGCTGAGCTGTCGGTGTCGAGTGCGCAGTGGGACCAGGTGCTCCCCAGCGCGGGAACGAAGCTGGTTACGGGCATCTCGAACGTGAGCAGCGCGGGAATCTCCACGACGAACGTCATCTCCGATATCGAGCTCGACGCCGGTGACGCCGGAATCTACGTCGCGTTCATCGAGCGCGGGACCGAGGCCGAGCTGAGCGGCACGAACATGGGGCTCGCGTACGCGTTCGTTCCGCGCGCGAACATCAAGAACGGTGCGGCAACGGTGCAGCTCGAGGCGAACGCCGAGGCGCTCGACCGGAACACCGAGTACGAGGTCATCGTGTGGCGCGCGCACGGACTGGCGTCCAAGGACCGGATGCTCGCCCGGGCCGACGTGAAGGTCACCGAGGAGCAGTGGGACGAGGTGGTCGGCGTCGAGTTCGTGGCGAGCGGCAAGGCCGCCGTGAGCGACGCGGCGAAGAACACGCTGAGCGTGACCGCGAGCCTGCGGGGGATCGATCCCGCCAGCTACCCGCAGGGCGTTCACGTTGCGCTGATCAAGGCCGGAACCGCGGCGAAGGCGACCCCCATCGGGACGCAGACGGTGGCGACGATTCCGGCGAACGGCGCGGTCACCGCGGTGATCACCGCCTCGGCGAAGGACCTCAACCGCGCGCAGAAGTACGATGTGCTGGTGTGGTCGGGCAAGACGGGCCCGAGCGCGAGCGCCAACGTGCTGACGCTGCCCCTCACCGTGACCGCGGCGCAGTGGGACGCGGTGTTCCCGCCGAAGGTTGACACGCTCGCCGGGAGCTTCGAGTGGGGCGTCCGGAAGCAGTTCCGCGAATACGTCACCGGCCCGATCGCCAGCGGCAAGATCACTGTTTCGAGCCCGGCGACGGGAACGAGCGTGTACAAGTTCCCGCAGGTGGCCGGGGGCTCGTGGGACGCCAAGAAGCAGACCGGGTCCGTGAAGTTCGCGGGCAACGTGAACTTCACGGGGCACAGCGGCGCACTGAACCTCAACCTCACCAACCCGGTGATCAATGTGACGAGCGCGAACCGTGCCGAGCTGCGTGCCGAGTACGGCGGAAAGCTGCTCACGATCGCGACGATGGACCTGGCGAAGGCCAAGAAGCAGAAGCCCACGGCTGACTCGGTACGCTTCACGGGCGCGCCGGTGACGCTCACAGAGGCGGGTGCGAAGCAGTTCTTCCAGGAATACCTCAACGTGGGCGACACGCTCGACACCGCGAGCTTCACCGTTGGTGTCGCCGCGAACGTGAAGCCGGTGACGCCGCCGACCCCCACGAAGCCGACGAAGCCCACGAAGCCGACGACCGAGAAGCCGGTGCAGCCCGCCCCGGTCGCTCCGGCCGCAAACGGCCAGCAGGCAGGATCCCTCACCTGGGGTGTCTCGAGCGGGTTCGCGGCCTACACGACCGGCCGAATTGCCAAGGGCAGCGTCGGCACGAGCGGCGTCGGCGGCGGTGCGGGGGCATACGTCTTCCCGCAGTCGAGCAGTTCCTGGGACGCCGCCTCGCAGACCGGCACGGTGCAGTACTCGGGCGTTGTGACCTTCACCGGGCACAAGGGCCTGATGTCGGAGTCGTTCAGCAACCCGGTGATCGCGGTCACCGGGCCGAGCTCAGGCACGCTCACGGCCGGCGGCCGCACCTTTGGGCTCAACCTCGGCGCCGGATCCAAGTCGGTCGGCGCCAACGGTGAGGTGACCTGGACTGGCGTGCCGCTCTCGGGCGCGATCAGCGGCTCGGGCAACGGCGGCGGCGGCGCGTTCGGCGCCGACCCGGTGTCGTTCACGGTCGGCGCAGTGAGCGGAGCAACCTTCGGGGCCACCGCCGTGGGCGCGGTCGATACGAAGCGCACCGCCGCCGCATCGGCGCCGACCACCTCGGGTATCCGCGTGATCACCCCGGCTGCGGATCTGGTTCCCGGGGGCGAGATCGAGTTCGAGGCCGCCGGCTTCGAAGCGAAGGAGCGCGACGTGCTCGTGGTGCTCTACTCCGACCCGATCGTGCTCGATGACGCGGCCGGTGCCGACGCGAACGGCGTGGTGCGCTGGATCGGAGCCCTTCCGGAGGACCTCGAGCCTGGCGAGCACACCATCACCCTGCAGGGGAGCGCGGACGCGGGCGCCGTGATCACCGTGCTCGCCGAGAAGGCAAAGAAGAAGAAGTCGGCCGAGCAGCCCGTGACGCCGAAGGCCTCGGTCGAGGCGGTTGCTGAAGCGCCGATGGCCGCTGGCGTCGCGCAGGCAGAGCCGAGCACCGCCTGGATCTGGTGGGCGAGCGCGGCAGGCCTGCTGCTCATCGCGGGAACCCTGAGCGGCCTCGTTGTCGCACAGCGTCGCCGCAACAGCGAGGTCTGAACGTCGGAGCCGGGGCGGCGCGGGAGTCTCCGTGCCGCCCCGGCTACGCTTGGTCAGAACACACACGTGAGGAATGCACCATCATGAACTCGACTTTTCCTTCCCGGGCCGCGGCGCTCATCGGCACGGCGACCCTGAGCGTCGGACTGCTCGCCGCGCCCGCGGCCGCCGTCGCGGCGCCGGTGGCCGCGACGACGACGGACGCGAGCTGCAGCGTCAGCACTGCGACGCTGAACTGGGGTGTGAAGGAGAGCTTCCGCTCGTACATCAGCGGTTCAATCGCGAACGGTGAGTGGACCGTCAGCGACGACATGCGCTACGAGACTCCGGACTTCATCTGGAACGCCGCGAGCGGCGAGGTCGCGAGCGACCTTGAGAGCGGGCAGATCGGCTTCACCGGCGCCGTGCACTTCACCGGACACGACGGCGCGATGAAGCTCGACCTCGCCGATCCGATCGTCGAGTTCGAGGGTGAAGACACGGCCTATCTCACGCTGACGATCGGCGCGACTGATTCCGCGGACGCCGGCGGGGAGGCCGCCGCGACGACGATCCGCGCCGCGAAGATCGACCTCACCGGCGCGGTGGAGGCCGGCGGCACCGAGCTCTCCATCCAGGGGGCGGTCCCCCGGCTCACCTCCGAGGGCGCCGCCGCGCTCAACGGAGACTACGGCAGCTACGTCGCGGGGGAGGAGCTCGACCCGGTGGTGCTGAACGCCACCGTTGCCGGGTGTGAACTGGGCGCGAGCACTGCGGCGCCGACCGAGACGCCGCAGGCCACGGCGAGCCCGGAGACCACGCCGAGCACCCCCGAGCCCGCCGCCACCCCCTCGATCCCGTGGCTCCCAATTGGGATCGGCGCGGTCGCGCTGCTCGTGATCGGTGTCACCGGCGGCATGTTGCTGGCCGGGCGGAAGCGCACGCAGCCCGAGGCGGCCCCCGCTGTTGAGAGCCCCGACGGGCGCAGCGAGCCCGACGCCTAACCCCCCGCGGGCGGAGTGAACCCGCCGCGGGCGGAGTGAACCCGCCGCGGGCGGGGCGAGCGCGTCCGCGGGTGGGCTGACGCCCACCCGCGCCCGAGCCCGAGCGCACGACCAGAACCAAGAGGAGGGCCCCCACGCACTGCGTGGGGGCCCTCCTCTCGTGGTGCGGGCGCGCGCCTCGTCGGCTCGCGGCCTCGTCGCTACGCGCCGCGCTTCGGCATCACGATCCCGCGCCCGGTGACCGGGTGGGGAATGATCTCGACCGGCGTGCGATACACATCGCTGACGATCTCAGCGGTGAGGACCCGATCCGGCACATCGCAGGCGGCGATCTTGCCGTCGCGCAGCAGCGCGATCCTGTCGGAGTAGGCCGCGGCGAGGTTGAGATCGTGCAGCACGACGAGCACGGCGTCGCCCGCGGCGGCACGCTCGCGTGCGAGCCCGAGCACCGCCTCCTGGTGCCCCAGATCGAGGGCCGCGGTGGGCTCGTCGAGCATCAGGACGCCCGTGCGACCCGCCATGACGCGTGCGAACGCGGTGCGCGCGCGCTCTCCGCCAGAGAGTGACGGCACGCGACGGTTGCCGAGGTGGCCGATGTCCGCTGACGCGATCGCCTCGGAAATAGCCTCGTTGTCCTCGTCCTCGAACGGCGTGCGGCGCCACGGCGCCCGGCCCATCTCGACCACCTGGTGCACGGTGAACGGGAACAGCAGCTGGTTGTCCTGCAGCAGCACGCTGCGCCGCCGGGACAGGTCGCCCAGCGACCAGTCGGCGATCGGCTTACCGCCGAACTTCGCCACGCCGCCGTCGGGCGAGACATCGCCCGAGAGTACGCTCAGCAGGGTCGACTTGCCCGCGCCGTTCGGCCCGAGCAGTGCGAGCACCTCGCCGGCGCGAACCTCGAGTGAGACATCGTCGAGGAGCGCGCGGCCCCCGCGGGTGAGCACGACCGATTCGGCCGCGCAGACCACGTCTCCGGCCCGCGCCCGCGTGGGCAGCTCAATGTGCCGGGCGCTCATCCCCAGCCTCCGCTCCGCTTGCGCGTGCGTCGCAGCAGCCAGAAGAAGAAGGGGCCGCCGACGAGTGCGGTGAGCATGCCGATCGGCATGTCGGCCATGGGCACGAGCGTGCGCGCCGCGAGGTCCGCGAGCGTGAGCAGCAGGGCGCCGCCCAGCGCGCTGGCGGTGACGAGCGGCAGGTGCGCCGGCCCGAGCACCATGCGCATGAGGTGCGGGATCACGAGGCCGACAAACGAGATGATCCCGGCGAACGCGACCGATGCGCCCACGAGCAGCGCCACCACGAAGATCATGGTGATGCGGAGCGCCTCGACGTTGACGCCGAGGTGGCGGGCGTTGCGCTCACCGAGCGCCAGCAGGTCGAGCTTGTGCGCGGCGATGTAGGCGGCGAGCAGGCCGATCGCGATGATCGGCGCGATGATGAGCACCTGCGACCAGCGGCTGCCCGCGAGGCTGCCGAGCTGCCAGAACACGATCTGCTCGCGCGACTGCGTATCGCCCAGGAAGGTGAGTAGCGCGATCCCGGCGCCGCCGATCGCGTTCACCGCGATACCGGTGAGCACCAGGGTGACCACCTCGGTTTTGCCGTCTGCGCGGCTCATCGCGTAGACGATCAGCGTCGCTCCGAGCCCGAAGATGAAGGCGAGGATCGCCGTGGTCCACTCGCCGAAGATGGTGAGACCGAAGACGATTGCGAGGCCCGCACCCACCGCCGCACCCGAGGAGATACCGATCACGCCGGGCTCCGCGAGCGGGTTGCCGAAGATCGCCTGCATGAGGAGACCAGACACCGCCAGGCCCGCTCCGACGAGCGCCGCCATCGACACACGGGGGAAGCGGATCGCCCAGAGCGTCTGGTCGCCCGCCGGGTGACTCGGCATCGGGAGCCAGTCGATCCCGATCCGGTGCAGCAGCGATCCGAGGACCTCCTGCGGCGGGACGCCGAGCTGACCCGTTCCCGCCGAAACGAGGATCGAAGCGATGAGTGCGACCCCGAGGACGGTAAACAGGATCGTCGTCTTCGCGGCATGCCGCGAGGCAGATGTTCTGTTGGATGGTGTCATGCGTGCGGCGAGCAGCTTTCGTAAGGGTGCGAGGGGGGAGGATCCGTGTGCGCACGCGCTCCGGATGCCACGTCCCCGCGGCGACCTCTCACGTTCATCATACCTTCCCTAGGTTAGACTCACTCCCGGTGATATTCGGCATTTATTCAGCGATTTCACCTGGCCTGGGGTACGGCCCCAGCGCCACCGCGCGACCGTGAGGGGACCCACCATGCAGACGATTCGCGGCAGGCACCTGCGGCGGGCGCTCGCGCTCGTCACCGTCGCGCTGCTCGGGGTGGGACTCACCGCCTGCCAGACGGACGCAACGGCGACGCCCGAGACCGAGGCCGAGGCGGTCGCGCTGCCGCCGCTCTCCGAGCTGACCCCGCTCGCCGACCCGCGGAACTACGAGGGGCCAACGACCGCGCGCATCGGTGGGCCGTCGATCGCCCCGCTCGGGGACGCTCCCGAGCCCGAACTCCCGGTGACCGTCACCTCGCACGACCGCTCGGGCGACACCGAGATCACGGTGACCGACGCGTCGCGGGTGCTCGCGCTCTCGCTCAGCGGCTCGCTGGGCGAGCTCGTGCACGCGTACGGGCTCTCGGACCGCCTCGTGGGCCGCGACATCTCCACGAACTTCCCCGGCGCGGAGGATATTCCGATCGTCACGAAGGACGGCCACTCAATCGACGCCGAGGGCGTGCTCGCGCTCAGCCCCAGCGTGATCATCACCGACGGCAGTATTGGGCCGACCGACGTGGTGCTGCAGCTGCGCGACGCGGGCATCCCCGTGATCACCGTCGACCGTGCCGTTGACGCCGAGACCACGTACGTGACGGCGCAGCAGGTGGCTGACGCGCTCGGCGTGAGCGCTGCGGCGCCCCCGCTCATCGAGATCCTGCAGCAGGCGATCGCCGACAAGGAAGCCGAGGTCGCGGAGCTGATCCCCGCGGACGAGAGCAAGC
This sequence comes from Leucobacter luti, assembly GCF_004217175.1. Classification (GTDB taxonomy): domain Bacteria; phylum Actinomycetota; class Actinomycetes; order Actinomycetales; family Microbacteriaceae; genus Leucobacter; species Leucobacter luti. Next base: position 450,847 of record NZ_SHKI01000004.1, on the reverse strand, counting down.
TGCCTCGCGTGGCGTTCCTCTACGTGCGCGGCACGTCCGGCATCTACTACCTGTTCGGCGAGGGCAGCGGGGTGGACAGCCTGATCGAGTCGATCGGCGCGCTCGACGTCGCCGAGGAGATCGGGTGGAAGGGCGAAAAGCCCATGACCGACGAAGCACTGATCGCGATCGACCCCGATGTGATCCTGGTGATGACGAAGGGGCTCGAGAGCGCCGGCGGCGTGGACGGCCTGCTCGAAGCGCAGCCGAGCATCGCCCTCACCACGGCGGGGAAGAACCGCCGGATCATCGACGTCGACGACACGCTCCTGTTTGCCGGCGGTACGCGGATCCCCGACGTGATCGACGGCCTCGCGCGCGCCGTGTACGCGCCCGATTCTCTGCAGTAGCGCGTCCGCTGCGTGTCCGCGGCGCGTGCGCGCGAGGAGGGACGCGAAACTGCGAGTGTACGGGATCCACCGTTCTGGCAGGAACGGCGTTGTACTCTAGTGGCTGATCCCCGCGGAGTACCCGCGACGATCGCACTGATAGTGACCAAACCGAGGAGGGCCATTCGTGGCGAAGCGAACCGAAGGCGCACCAGCGCGCCGTGGGGCTCGCCAGGACTACCCTGAGGATCGCTTCGACCGGATCCCGCACAGCGGACGCGTGGGCGCTCACCGCATGACGGCTCGGCCGCGGTACACCTGGCAGTTCTTGATCGCTGGGCTGCTCGGTTTCGCAGTGCTGACCGGGATCGGTGTCCTCGCAGTGCACGCCGCCGGCAACGCCGGAAAGCTCCCGGTCACGGGTCAGTCTCCGAGTTCGAGCGCGACCGCGGCGACCCCGGACGCGAAACTCGATCCAGATGCGACCATCGCGATCCTGAACGGGACCACGACTGAGCACCTGTCCTCGGCGGTCGGCACGATCATCACCGACCAAAAGTGGGGATCGGTGCTCTTCTGGGGGAGTGCCTCCGAATCGGACGTCGAGATCTCCGCGGTCTTCTACTCGGATCCCGAGGACGCCGCGGCCGCGGCCGGCCTGGCGAAGGAGCTGGGCGGGCTGTCGACCTACACCACCACGGACTACGCAGACTATGCGGCAGACCTCGTCGTGCTGCTCGGCGCCGACTACCGCGGCCCGGGCCTCGACGAGGCCGCCGCAATGACCGCCGAGGCGGACGCGGCGCCGGACGCATCGGGGACCACGGAGTCGGACGAGGCCGTCGAGATCGACCCCGCCACGGGATGGGAGATCGACCCGGTGACGGGCTTCCCGATCGATCCGGCGACGGGTCTCGCGACGGATCCCGCAGCCCCAACTTCCTGATCCGCCGCCGCGGCGATCTCGCTCCCTCCCTGTTCGCTGTACGCGAGCGCTACCGCTTGCACTCGCCACGTGTGAGTGCCAAGATTGGTGTTAGCAGTCGAATCGGCTGAGTGCTAAAGCTTCGCGCATCGACGCCCGGCGTCGGTGCGCTGCTCACCACTACGAGAACGTCCAGGAGAGGCGAATTACATGGCAAAGATCATTGCGTTTGATGAGGAAGCACGTCGTGGGCTTGAGCGAGGCCTGAACATTCTCGCTGATGCCGTAAAGGTGACGCTCGGCCCGCGTGGCCGCAACGTCGTCCTCGAGAAGAAGTGGGGCGCCCCCACCATCACGAACGACGGCGTCTCCATCGCCAAGGAGATCGAGCTCGACGACCCGTACGAGAAGATCGGCGCTGAGCTGGTCAAGGAGGTCGCCAAGAAGACCGACGACGTCGCCGGTGACGGAACGACCACCGCGACCGTTCTCGCCCAGGCACTCGTGCGCGAGGGCCTGCGCAACGTTGCCGCAGGTAGCGACCCCATCGCGATCAAGAAGGGCATCGAGAAGGCTGTTGCGGCAATGACCGCGAAGCTCCTCGAGAACGCCAAGGAGATCGAGACCACCGCCGAGATCGCCGCCACCGCGTCCATCTCCGCCGCTGACGAGCAGATCGGCGCCCTGATCGCCGAGGCCATCGACAAGGTCGGCAAGGAAGGCGTCGTCACCGTCGAGGAGTCGAACACGTTCGGCACCGAGCTCGAGCTCACCGAGGGCATGCGCTTCGACAAGGGCTACCTCTCCGCATACTTCGTCACGGACGCGGATCGCCAGGAAGCAGTCTTCGAGGATCCCTACGTCCTCATCGTCAACGGCAAGGTCTCCAACATCAAGGACCTCCTCCCCGTCGTCGATCCCGTGATCCAGTCGGGCAAGCAGCTCCTCATCATCGCTGAGGACGTCGAGGGCGAGGCTCTCGCGACGCTCGTGCTCAACAAGATCCGCGGCATCTTCAAGTCCGCAGCCGTCAAGGCTCCGGGCTTCGGCGACCGCCGCAAGGCAATGCTCCAGGACATCGCGATCCTCACCGGCGGCCAGGTCATCTCCGAGGAGGTCGGCCTCAAGCTTGAGAACACCACCCTCGACATGCTCGGCACCGCGCGCAAGGTCATCATCACCAAGGACGAGACCACCATCGTTCAGGGTGGCGGCGAAGAAGAGGCGATCCAGGGCCGCGTGTCCCAGATCCGTCGCGAGATCGAGAGCACCGACAGCGACTACGACCGCGAGAAGCTCCAGGAGCGCCTCGCGAAGCTCGCCGGCGGCGTGGCAGTCATCAAGGCTGGCGCGGCGACCGAGGTTGAGCTCAAGGAGCGCAAGCACCGCATCGAGGACGCAGTCCGCAACGCGAAGGCTGCGGTTGAAGAGGGCGTGCTCCCCGGTGGCGGCGTCGCGCTGATCCAGGCCGGCAAGGACGTCTTCGACACGCTTGAGCTGAGCGACAGCGAGGCAGTTGGCGCTCGCATCGTCCAGGCAGCCATCGAGGCGCCGCTGCGCCAGATCGCGCTCAACGCGGGCCTCGAGCCCGGCGTTGTTGTGGATCGCGTTGCGAACCTCCCGCTCGGGCACGGCCTCAACGCCGCGACCGGCGAGTACGGCGATCTCGCCGCGCAGGGCATCCTCGACCCGGCCAAGGTGACGCGCTCGGCGCTGCAGAACGCCGCGTCGATCGCAGGCCTGTTCCTCACCACCGAGGTCGTCGTCGCCGACAAGCCTGAGCCGGCTGGCGCCGCTCCGGCCGGTGACCCGACCGGTGGCATGGACTTCTAAGTCCCACACACCCTGACAGGGGGTCGCGCCTTCGGGCGCGGCCCCCTGTTGGCGTTTGCGGGGTGGGGGGGGAGCGACGTGGGCCTGTGTGGCCTGGGGTGCGGCTCCTGTGTGGGCTCGTGTGGCCCGGCCCCTGTTGAGTGGAGCCAAAGCGCCCCTTCGCGCGCCGTGAAGGGGTGTTTTCGCTCCACTCGGCGAGGGGGCAGGGGCGCGGCGAGCGGGCGGGGCGAGGGTGAGGGGCGCGGTTGCGTGGTGTGCGGTTCCAGTGTGGGCTCGTGTGGTGTGGTGGGCGTGTGCCCGGCGCTGTGCTGGCGCGTGGGGCTCGGGCCTGTATGGGCGCGTGTGGCCCGGCCCATGCGTGAGCCCGTGTGGCTCGGGCCCTTTTTGAGTGGAGCCAAAGCACCCCTTCGCGCGTCGTGAAGGGGTGTTCTCGCTCCACTCGGCGAGGGGGGCGAGGGTGAGAGGCGCGGGCGAGGGGCGGGGCGGGGTTGCCCTCTCGCCGCCGCAGGCCCTGTGCGTGGGTGACTTCTCCCGGGCCCCGCCGCCGAGTGGAGCCAAAGAGTCCCTTAGCGCGGCGAGAAGGGGTGTTTTGGCTCCACTCGGCGAGGGGGAAGGGGCGCGAGGCGCGGGCGCGGGGCGCGGGCGCGGGGCGCGGGCGCGGGGCGCGGGCGCGGGGCGCGGGCGCGGGCGCGGGGACGGGCTCGCGGGGCGCGGCAGGGAGGCGGGAACGCAGCGAGGGGGGCGGGACACTGCTCTGCAGCGTCCCGCCCCTCGTGGGCGCCGTCGGAGTGCGCCTAGCGGGTGTCTGGGCCCTCCGCGGGGGTGTCCTCTGCTGGGTCGGCCGGGTCGGCCGGGTCAGGCGGGGTCGACGGGCGCGGTCGGCGCCGCGCCCTCCGCGCCCTCCGCGCCCGCCTGGGCGGCGTCGCCGGACGCAGGGGCAGCGCCCGAATCGGCGCTAGCGCCGCCCGCGCCCACCGCCGCCTCCGAACCCACGGCGCGCACCGCCGCGGTCTGCACGGTGGGCGTTGAGCCCGTAGTGGGATCCGGGTGGGTGCCGGGGAGGTCGACGCGGAATGTCGCCCCGCCACCGGGTGTCTCGTGCACGCTCACGGTGCCGCGGTGGGCCTCGACGATCGACTGCACGATGGCGAGCCCCAGGCCGGAGCCACCGGTCTCCCGGTTGCGCGACGAGTCAGCCCGCCAGAATCGGCCGAAGATCTTGTCGCGGATCTGCTCGGGCACCCCCTCGCCGTGGTCGACGATCTCGAAGCGCGCCGCCGCGGTCTCGCCCTCCGCCTGCTCGGGCGTGGACACGACGATCTCGATGGGGCTCCCCTCCGGGGTGTGCCGCATCGCGTTGCCGATGAGGTTGGTGAGCAGCTGCCGCACCTTGTGCTCGTCGCCGACCACGATGGGGTCGGCGTCGTCCTCCACGACCGTGACCTCGCGGTCGGGTGCCTGGGCGCGCGCGTCGAGGGCTGCGTCGCGGGCGAGCTGGTTGAGCGGGAGCGACGCGAGTACCAGGGGCCGGCGCTCGTCGAGCCGGGCGAGGGCGAGGAGATCCTCCACGAGGGAGGTCATGCGGATCGCTTCTTTCTCGATCCGCTCCATCGCCTGGCCCACCTGCTCGGTCTCCTGGAGCGCGCCCATGCGGTACAGCTCGGCGTAGCCGCGCACCGAGACGAGCGGGGTGCGCAGCTCGTGGCTGGCGTCGCCGATGAAGCGGCGCATGCGCTCGATGGTGCGCGCCTGCTCCTCGAGGGAGCCGTCGAGCCGGTCGAGCATCACGTTGAGCGACTCGCCGAGGTGGCCGACCTCGGTGTGCGGGCTGGCCACCATGATGCGCTTCGAGGTGTCGCCGCGCGCGATCTCCAGCGCCGTCTGTTCAACCTCCGCGAGCGGCAAGAACGTGGTGGTGACGAGGAGTCGCGTGAGGGCGGCGCCGAGCAGGATCACCGCGATCCCGAAGCCGGTGAAGATGATCACGTACTGGGCGACGACCTGGTTGATGCCCGCCGTTGAGACCGCGATGAGCAGCATCCCGCCGGACTGCCCGGGCACGAGGACTGGCACCGCGACCGCGCGCCAGTTGGTGCGGTCGGCGCTGGTCATGGGGATGAACTGCGTCGGATCCTGCGTGAGCGAGTCGAGCGTCAGCGGCGAGAGCAGCTCGGGCACCGACGACGAGCGCTGCCCGTGCGTGTTGTCGTACTGCAGGGCGCCGGCGGCGTCGAACAGCGCGACGTAGTACTGCTGGCTCGCGTACAGGATGTCCTCGCGCGAGAGGTTAACGGAGTTCGCTCCGGCCGCGAGCACCGTGGTGGGGTCCTTGCGGATCTGAGTGAGCGTGGCGGTCTGGTTTGCGAGCAGCATCGGGCGGAGCACCGAGAGGGTGCCCACGCCCGCGACGATGAGCCCGAGGAACAGGATGAAAACAGTGACGCCGGTGATCTTCGCGCGAAGCGAAATATCAGCCCACCGTTCCGCGAAGCTCGGCCGTGACTCCTTGCTCGGCCGGCTCACCGTTACTTCGCTTCAGTCTTGAGCATGTACCCGAAGCCGCGCTTGGTCTGGATCAGCGATTCTTCGGTCAGCGGATCGAGCTTGCGGCGCAGGTACGAGATGTACGACTCGACGATTCCCGCGTCGCCGTTGAAGTCGTACTCCCAGACGTGGTCGAGGATCTGCGCCTTCGAGAGCACGCGGTTCGCGTTCTGCATGAGGTAGCGCAGGAGCTTGAACTCGGTGGGGGAGAGCTCGACGGACGCGCCCTCGACGGTGACCTCGTGCGTGTCCTGGTCCATCGTGACGGGGCCGACGGAGAGCACGGAGTCCTCGTCTTCCTGGATGGTGCGGCGGAGCACGGCCTTGATGCGGGCGATGATCTCGTCGAGGCTGAACGGCTTGGTCACGTAGTCGTCGCCGCCGACCGTGAGGCCCTCGATCTTGTCCTCGGTGTCGTCCTTCGCGGTGAGGAAGATGATGGGCGCGGTGTAGCCGGCCGAGCGCAGGCGCTTGGTGACACTGAAGCCGTTCATGTCCGGCAGCATGACGTCGAGCACGATCAGATCGGGCTCTTCCTCAAGCACAGCCGAGATGGTCTGGGCGCCATTGGCAACAGCGCGCACACCGAAGCCAGCGAAACGCAAGCTCGTGCTGAGCAGCTCGCGGATGTTCGGCTCGTCGTCGACGATAAGAATCCGGGGTCCCTTTGGCTGAGCGTTCATGTACCCAGTCTCTGATCGTTTGCTATGAACTAGCTGGAAGAACGTCGGCGCGGCGCGAGGTCGTGGAGCGCGGGGCTGCGGGGCCCGTGCGGTGCGCGCAGCCGGGTGGGGCACGGCTCGGTGTGCCGCACCCGACCCGGCTGCGCGGGGCCCCCGCTGCGCGGGGCCCCGCTGCGCGGGAGGCCCCGGCTAGGCCCCGGTGACCCACTTCGACCAGGCAGCCGCCATCGCGTCGTAGTTCTCGACCCAGAACTCGAAGTTGGGCACGTGCCCCGTCTCGAATCGCGTGCTCGCCAGCCACTCGGCGAGCGTCTCGTCGACCTGCGGCTCGGCGTTCACGTTGACCGGGGACATCGAGTTCAGCTCGGTCATGCCGGCCTGCTGCTCCGCGCCCAGGAAGTAGTTGATCGCCGCGTGCGACGCCTCAGGGTCCTTCGCCCCCTTCGGGATCGCTGTCGAGTCGATTGCGACGAGCCACTCATCCCACACGGGCGCGATCGGCGCACCGGCCTCGGCGGCACCGTAGCCGCGGCCCGACCAGACGTACCCCATCACTGCCTCGCCGCTCTCAAGCTGCTGCTGGGCCTGCGCCCCGGTGGTCCAGGCGATCATGTCGTCGCCGAGCGACTGGTACTTCTCGATTGCCTGGTCGATGTGCTCGGGGCGCAGCGCGGCGAGGTCCACGCCGTCGGCGAGGAGCGGGAACTCGAGGTTCTGCGGGTCAACGTACGTGGTCTGCGGCACGGTGCGCTTGCCGGGGAACTGCTTCGTGTCGAAGAAGTCGGCGGCGCTGGTGGGCGGGTTGTCGCCGAAGACCTCGGTGTTGTAGGCGATGACGAAGCCGTACATCACGTTCGGGATCATGCACTCGTCGGTGATGGTGCCCTCGGGGAGCTCGGAGGTGTCGATCTGTGACGGGTCGATCTTTTCGTAGAGGGTGCCGCAGCCGCGCGCGGTGTCGACCTGCGAGGTGTCGACGATGTCCCAGGAGACGTTGCCGCTGTCGACCATCGCCTTGAGCTTGCCCGAGTCGAAGGCGTCCATCTGCATCGTTGCGCCCGACGCGGCCGCGAACGGCTGCCAGATTGCCTCGTCTTGCCCCTCCTGAAAAATACCGCCTGGGCCGGCATAGGTGAGGGTGACGCCGTCGAGGATCCCCTCGGCGATGGTGCCGACCTTGGGGGTGCCGAAATCGCGGTCGGAGGGTGGGGCGGCGGCCTCGCTTGAGCACGCGGCGAGGAGGAGCGCCGCCGCGCCGGTGAGCGCGACGGCCGAGAGTGACCGGGAGAGTGTCGTCATTGAACTTTCCGTTTCGTTGGGCGCCGGCCCGGGTCAGCGGGCCGGCGTGGGGGTCACCTGCCCCAGATGGACAGGAGTTCGTACGCCACGTGCGCGGCGGCAAGCGAGGTGACATCGGCGTGATCGTAGGCAGGAGCGACCTCGACGATGTCGGCCCCCACGATGTTCAGCGGCGCGATGCCGCGGAGCAGGTAGAGCAGCTCCCGGCTCGTGAGCCCGCCGGGCTCGGGCGTTCCGGTGCCGGGGGCGAAGGCTGGGTCAAGCACGTCGATGTCGACCGACACGTAGACGGGGCGTTCGCCCAGGCGTCGCAGCATCTGCTCGAGGATCCCGTCGAGCCCGGTGGTGGAGAACTCGCTCGCGTGCACCGTCTGGAATCCGAGCGCGCGATCCTCCGAGAGGTCGTGCGGACCGTACAGCGGCCCGCGGATCCCGACGTGCATGCAGCCCTCCGGATCGAGGAACCCCTCCTCTGACGCGCGCCGGAACGGTGCGCCGTGGTGCATGTGCGCACCGAAGTAGCTGCCGAAAGTGTCGATGTGCGCGTCGAAGTGCAGCACTGAGATGGGGCCGTGGTGTCGCGCGAGGGTCTTGATCGCCGGGTACGCGACCGTGTGGTCGCCGCCGAGGATTACGAGCTTCCCTGCCCGCTCGCGCGCCGCTGCGAGACCGGTGAGCATTGCGTCGACCGCGCGGTCGACACCGAACGGGGTCACCGCGAGGTTCCCCACATCGGCGACCTGGTGCGCGCCGAACGGGTAGCTCTCTAGCTCAACGTTGTAGGGCCGGATCAGTTCGCTCGCGCCGCGGATCCCGGCCGGGCCGAACCGTGCCCCGGGCCGGTAGGTGACCCCGGAGTCGAACGGGATGCCGATCACCCCGGCGCTCGCCTCGCCGACGTCGCTGAGACGCGGCAGCCCGGCGAAGGTACCCGGCCCCGCGAAGCGGGGCACCCGCGAGAAGTCGACCTGTCCGGTGATGGGGGCGCCGGTGGCGTCGGCGCTAACGACGTATGGAAGTTCGAGGCTCATGCGGGGGCTCCTGAGGTGAGGGTGTCTGCGGCGACGCGGAAGTCTGCGGGGGCGCGCGCGATGAGCACCGAGAGGCCGGGCTGCGCGGTGGCTGCGCGGAGCGCCGCCTCGAGTTCATCGGGGGAGCCGGCCAGCGTGACGTCGGCCCCGAATCCCGCGGCGATCGCGCCAAGGTCGTGCGCCGTGGTGCGGACGCCGGCCGGGTCGATGTGCGCGCGCTCGAACGACACCTCGATTTCGCGGTAGCCCCCGTTGTCCCAGATGACGAACGTGAGGTTAGCCCCGAGGTCGCGGGCAGTTGCGAGCTCCGTGAGGGTGAAGAGTGCGCTGCCGTCGCCGGCGAGCGCGACGACGGGGCTCTCGGGGGCGGCGAGCGCGGCGCCGATCGCCATCGGGAGCGCCGGGCCGAGCGTGCCGTAGCCGTACGGCGCGAGCCAGCGGCCCGGCTCGTCGAGCGGGAGGAAGTGGTGCGCCTGGTAGGCGACCTGAGCGGAGTCGGCCGTGAGGATCGCCGTCGCTGGGAGCGCGCGGCTGATCGCATCGATCCACGGGGTGTGCGGGTCTGCGGCGCGCGCTGCCGCGAGCCCGGCCTGGGCCGCCGTGGCGCGTGCGGCCCCCGCGGCCCGACCGTCATGGCTGGCGCCGGGAAGCTCCGCGAGCGCGCGCTCGATGAACGCCCCGACCCGGAGCGGCAGCGTTGGTCGTGACTGATCGGGGTGGGCGACGTCCGGGTCGATGTCGACGCGGACGATGTTGGTGAGGCGGGGTTCGGGCGTCCCAGTGAACAGCACCTCGAAGTCGGACAGCTCGGTGCCGAGCGCGAGCACGAGATCCGCCTCGGTCGCGAGCTCTTGGGTGCGTGGGAATGGCAGGCTGATGCCGGCGTTGAGCGGGTGCGCCTCGGGGAGGAGGCCCTTCGCGTTGCCGGTGAGGATCACGGGCGCGGCCAACCGCTCCGCGAGCGCGCGCACTGCGGGGCCGTCGTGGCGCGCGCCCCCGCCGGCGATGATGATCGGCCGCCGGGCAGTGCGGATGGCGCCGAGCGCATCGCCGAGCGCCTCGGCGGCAGCGTCCGACTCGGCGCTCGCGCCCTCCGGCAGGGGCGTGGGAGCGAGTGGATCAGCGACGGGACGGTGCAGCTCGCCGACCTCCTCCTCGAGGAGATCTCGGGGGATCCCGATGTAGACGGGGCGTGGTCGCTCGGTCTCCCAGCGCCGGAAGGCCTCGTCGATGAGCTCGGCGGCGCGCTCGGCGTTGGTGACCGTCTCGCTGATCAGGGCGAACGGCCGCAGCACCGGTGCGAGGTCCGGGGTGTCGTGCAGGGTGCCGCGATGCGCGCCGAGCTGCTCGCGGGTCACGGTGGACCCGATGATGAGGAGCGGGATCGAGTCGTGCCAGGCCTGCGCGATCGGGGTGAGCGCGTTGAGTACCCCGGGACCCGTGATGAGGTAGCAGACGCCGGGGCGGCCGGACACCCGCGTGTACGCGTCTGCCATGAAGCCGGCGCCCTGCTCGTGGCGCGGAATCACGACCCGCAGCCCGCTCTCGGAGATATCGCGGAAGAGCTCGAGCGTGTGCACCCCGGGAATCCCGAAGATGTGTCTCGTCCCGTACTCCGTGAGGAGCGAGCTGATTGCCTGTCCAAGCCGCATCTGATGGTGCCCCCTCCGCGGACCGCATCGTCCGCGCTAGTTTATTCAGGTGATACTCTGTATGGGCATACTAAACAAGGACTCGGGCTTTCGTCAACGCCCCGGGCAGGGCAGGATAGAGCAGCGGGGAATATGACGTCTCTTCCCGTGTCTCGGGAGGAACGCAATGGCCGAACGCCGCACCGCAGCCCGGCCGCCGCACAGTAGCGCGTCGGCTCAGCTCGAACAGATCGGGTTCAGGCTCCGCGTCGCGCGCGAGGAGCGCGGCATGACGATCAGCAGCGTCGCCGAGTTCACTGGGCTGACCAAGGGGTTCATCTCGCAGGTTGAGCGCGGGCTCGCTTCGGCGTCGGTCACCTCGCTCGCGGCGATCTGTGACGCGCTCACCATGCCGATGGGGCGGCTCTTCGACCCGCCGCGGGTGTTTGTGAGCCGCCGCTCAGAGCGCGGACCAGCGATGCTCATGGGCAACGGGGTGGCGGACGAGATCCTGACCCCGCCGGGACAGAGCAACGTGCAGGTGATCGAGACCGTGGTCGAACCCGGCGGTGGGTTCGAACCCGAGCCGTACCGCCTGCCCGTCGACCGCGAGTTCGTGGTGGTGCTCGCGGGGGTGCTTGAAATGCGGATCGAAGCCGAGGAATTCTTGCTTGAGGAGGGCGACTCGATGAGCTTTGACGCCCGCCACGCGCACATCTGGCGCAACCCGTCGGAGACCGAACGGGCCCGCGTGCTGTGGGTGCTCACGTCGCACGCGTGAGCGCGCGGGAACCGGCGTACCCGGCGCATCCGCCTGCCCGGCGCCCCCGGCGCGGCGCGAGTGCGCCCCCGGGCTCGACTAGACCTGATCCTCGTCGAGGATCGTGTACGCGTAGCCCTGCTCGGCTAGGAACCGCTGGCGGTTCTGCGCAAAATCCTGGTCCACGGTGTCTCGGGTGATGAGGGTGTAGAACGATGCCGTCGCGCCGTTCGCCTTCGGGCGCAGCAGCCGGCCGAGGCGCTGGGCCTCCTCCTGCCGCGAGCCGAAAGAGCCCGAGATCTGGATCGCCACCGAGGCGTCGGGGAGGTCGACTGAGAAGTTGGCGACCTTCGACACGACGAGGATCTTCTCCTCGCCGGAGCGGAACGCGCCGAACAGCCGCTCCCGCTCGTCGACCGGCGTCTGTCCGGTGATGAGCGGTGCGCCGAGCGCCTCGGCCATCGATTCGAGCTGGTCGATGTACTGCCCGATCACGAGCACGCTCTCGCCCGGGTGGTTCGCAATGATGCGGCGGGCGACCCGCTCCTTCACGTCGGTGCTCGACGCGATGCGGTACCGATCCTGATCCTCGGCGATCGCGTAGTCCATGCGCTCGGACTCGCTGAGCCCCACTCGCACCTCGAAGCACGCCGCTGGCGCGATGAAGCCCTGCGCCTCGATGTCCTTCCACGCCGCGTCGTACCGCTTGGGGCCGATCAGGCTGAACACATCGCCCTCGCGGCCGTCCTCGCGCACGAGAGTTGCCGTGAGGCCGAGGCGGCGGCGCGCCTGCAGGTCAGCGGTCAGCTTGAACACCGGGGCGGGGAGCAGGTGCACCTCGTCGTAGACGATCACGCCCCAGTCCTCTGCGTCGAGCAGCGAGAGGTGGGCGTACTCGCCCTTCCTGCGGCTGGTGAGGATCTGGTAGGTGGCGATCGTGACGGCCTTGATCTCCTTGACCTGCCCCGAGTACTCGCCGATCTCGTCGGCGGTGAGGCTGGTGCGGCGCAGCAGCTCGTCGCGCCACTGCCGGGCGGAGACCGCGTTGGTGACGAGGATCAGGGTCTTCGCGCCCACCGCCGCCATCGCTGCCGCGCCCACGATCGTCTTGCCGGCGCCGCAGGGGAGCACCACGACGCCCGAGCCCCCGCGCTGGAACGCGTCGACGGCCTTCGCCTGGTAGTCGCGCAGCTCCCAGCCGTCCTGGGCCAGCTCGATGTCGTACGGCTCGCCGGGGGTGTACCCCGCGAGGTCCTCGGCGGGCCAGCCGCGCGCCACGAGCTGCTGCTTGAGCTCGCCCCGCGCCCACGCCGCGACCGGGATCGTGCTCTCGTCAATCTTGTTGCCGAGGAGCGGGGCGATCTTCTTGGCGCTCGACACCTCGCGGAGCACCGCCGGGTCGGGTGAGCGCAGCACCAGCTCGCCGGCGTCGTCGCGCTCGATCGTGAGCCGCCCGTAGCGGCGCATGGTGTCCTCGATTTCCCCCGCGACGCCGGAGGGCACGGGGAACTTCGCGTGCCGGTTGAGCGTGTCGAGGATCTCGTCTGAGGTGTGCCCGGCTGCGCGCGCGTTCCACAGGCCGAGCCGCGTGACCCGGTAGGTGTGGATGTGCTCCGGGGCGCGCTCAAGCTCCGCAAAGACCGCAAGCTCGTGTCGCGCGTCCTCTGCGTCAGGGTGTGCGACCTCCAGGAGTACGGTGTGGTCGCTCTGCACGATGAGGGGGCCGAGTGTCATAGCGATCGATTCTACCGGTGGTCGGTCACAAACAGTTGTGAGCGATGATCAGGATGGTTCGACGGCGGTGATCGTATTCACGGGAAGCGTGCGCTCAACCCCGGCGTCCTGATCAGTTGCCCGGAGCCGCCCGTTCGCCACCGACACGGGGAGCAGCCGGAAGGTGCGCTCCTGCCCGCGCGCCTCCGCCGTGACCAGCACGGGGCTGCGATCCCGCATGGCGAGTTCGAGCCGCCGCGTGAACTCCCCGGTGCCCGGTTCGGCGCGCGCCGCGAGGTACACACGCTCCACGAGTGCGACGTGCGCGTCGGTGATCGGGGTTGCGCCGGTCGCGGGCGACACGTCGACGACGGGGATCGCGGCGGTGTCGAGCGAGTACGCGGAGGAGGCGCCGGGCGCGCCGCGCGTGGCGCCGCTCAGCGCGGCCGCGGTGGTGGGCTGGTAGCGCGCATCCGTGAGCGCGGACACGACGTGGTCGGCGCGGAGCCGTGAATAGAGCCGGATCGGTGTCCCCGCCGCCGCGTCCTCGGCGGTGCTCGCCGGGCGCGTCAGCTGCAGGTGCTGCAGCGAGCGATCCACGAGCAGGGTCTCCGCGAGCTCCGGCCGTGACACGGTGATCCGGGTGCGCCCCGCGTCGCCGTCGTGCTCGTCGACCAGCAGGTCTCCAATGCGCTCAGCCCGCGTGGCGAGCAAGTACTCCAACGGCTGCGGGATTCCCGTGAGCGAGATGCGCTCGAAGAGGGCGCGCGCCGCGTCGGGGGTGATGCCCTGCTCGAGCCCCTCGGCGAGGCTCGCCTCGGAGATCCGCCGGGTGGCGGCCACCCCGATCTGCTCGGGCCGCGAAATGGCGCCCAGCTTCGCCTCATCGGCGGGGTCCAGCGGCCCGGGCACCACGACGCTCAGGTCGGGCTGCACGTACACGCCGGGCGCGACCTCCGGGGTGTCACGGGCCACGAGTTCTCCCGCGGCAGTGTGATCGTCCGCGAGGAGCCGCTCGGCCGGCGGGCTGAGCACGCCGCCGACGGTGAGGCCCAGCTGCTCAGCCACCGCGACGAACGAGGTCGCCGCCGTGAGCTCCGCGGCGGGCAGTAGCGGGAAGCGATGGGGGATCGCGCTCGCCGCAGCGGCCAGATCGCCGCCGCTTGCAGCCAGGGTGGTGCGCAGCGCGCCGGGCATGGCCGCGAGGGTGGCCGCGGCGAGGGCGAGCCAGCGGTCGCGGTTGTCGTGCGCGAGCCAGTCCGCGGCGCTCGCCGAGACCACGAGGAGCTGTTCGTCGCTGCGCGGGCTGGTGAGCCCGGCGTGCCCGAGCGCCGTCACGATCCGCGACACCGAATCGACGTCAATGCTGGTGGCGTCGGCGAGGAATCGCAGCGAGGCGACAGCGACGGTGCCGTTGCGGTTGAGTTTTCCGGGGCGCAGGGCGAGTACGCGCAGGCTCTCGGCCGCCTGACCCACCGCGGTGAGGGCGGGGGAGTACCACGTACTGGTGTCGTGCGATCCGGGAGCGCGGTCCGCGCCCGACGTGCCCGACGCGGCTGCCGCGGCGTCGGTCTCGGTGAGCGCGGCCGGGTCGATGCCGGCCGCGGTGAGTGCCTCGGTCACCGCGGAGGTGACTTCCGCGAGCGGCGCGGGGGCGTCGGCCTCGAATCCCACGAGGCCGAGCGCCGTGAGCCGCCCCACCGTGTCTGAGTCGACCGCGCCGGGGTGCGCGGCAAAGATGAGCAGCGCGCGGAGGCACTCGCGCTCAAGGGGGAGGATCGCCCGAGCGATCGAGTCGGCGCGAAGCAGCTCGGCGGCGAGCCCGATCGGGTCAGCGATCGTGCCTGCCGCCTGCGGGCGACGGCGCGCGACGAGCGTGCGCAGGGTGTCGCGATCCATCTCCGCGATGGTCGACGCGAGGGCGAGTGTGCCACTCATGGGCGAGGCCCGCTCAGCTCTCGGTATTTCTGCGGAACTCGCGCCGCCGGCGTGCCTGGCTCACGATCAGGAGCGCAACGAGCAGGACAAACCCGATGGGGAGGGCAATCAGCGAGATGCCGTAGACGACGGGCCACAGGCCGTCCGCCATTGCCTGCCGGTCGTTCATCCCCACGATCAGCGTGACGAAAAACGAGAGCAGCGCGACGGCGATGATCCCGAGCGACGCGTACGCCAGGATCCGCTCAATCAGCGATGGGGAGTTTGCTTCAGTGGACATCCGTCATATTTTACCGGGTCCTTCCTCATCGCGGGCGGATGAATGAACGGTAGACTCGTGTGGATATGCGGGCGCCTGCCGTCCGCCACGAAGCGCGTTGGCGGGATAACGCCCGCCGAGACGGAAGGGACGAGGCATGCCGAACGGCAAGGTCAGGTTCTATGACGAGGCGAAAGGCTTCGGTTTTATCCAGGGCGAGGACGGCGAACAGGTCTACCTGCACGCGTCGGTGCTGCCCGAGGGGCAGGAAGTGCAGCCGGGGACTCGCGTCGAGTACAGCGTCGCCGATGGGCGCCGCGGACCCCAGGCGCTGTCGGTCCGGATCCTCGACACTCCCAAGCTCGCGAAGCGCAGCCGAAAGTCCGCTGACGAGATGGCCGTGATCATCGAGGACCTCGTGAAGCTGCTTGATGGGCTCGGCGGTCGGTTGAAGAATGGCCAGTACCCGGAGCGGGCGCAGTCGCGTCAGCTCGCGTCGATGCTGCGCGCGGTCGCGGATGATTTCGATGTCTGAGCCGCACGAGGGCGCCCTCGACGAGGCGCAGACCACGGAGGCCGCACCGGTCGAGGCTGCGGCGCTCGCACCCGAGACGGAAGCTGGGCCCGAGACGGAAACCGCACCGGAGTCGGAGGACGCATCCGAAACGGCCGCTGTCCCCGAGGAGCCGGCGACTCCCAGCGAGCCGGATCCGGCGCTGCTGGCCGCGCGCAGCCAGGCGCGTGCCGCCCTCGAGGAGATCACAGGCGCCGATACGATCGGTGCCGACGGTGGCTTCGAAGTGCACGACGAGCACCTCGTGACGCTGTTCTTCGAGTGCCGCCTGCCGGGCTACCCGGGCTGGCACTGGGCCGCGGCGCTCACTCGCGTGGACGAGGCGTCCCCCGTGACCGTGCTTGAGGTGGAGCTGCTGCCCGGCGAGGGCGCAGTGGTGGCCCCCGACTGGGTGCCCTGGTCTGAGCGCCTCGCGCAGTACCGCGAGGGCCAGGCGCGGCAAGCCGCCGAGGAGTCGGCGGCCGCCGAGGACGCCGCCGCCGAACTTGACGACGACGCAGCGGACGACCTCATGGACAACGACTTCAGCGACTTCGACGACGAGCTCGACGGTGTGGACATCGACGCGCTGCACGGCAGCGACGATGACGATGACGACGACGATCGCGACGACGACGAGGATCTCGACGACGAGGCTGACGACACCGAGCTGTTCGACGACGACTCGGACGACGAGGAAGAGTAGCGCGGCGGAGCTCAGCCCCGCAGGCAGCGCGCGGCGGTCCGGATTTCCGGGCCGCCGCGCGCTGTTGTTTTCCCGCGCGCTGCTGCGAGGCCGCGGCCGCACGAACGAGCAGTCGCGCAGAACGAGCAGCCGCGCGAAAAGAGCAGCCGCGCGAAAAGAGCCGCCGCGCCGAAAGATAGGTAATTTTCCCGGATCCCCCCGCCGCCGAGCTTTCGTAGCGTAATCCCGTGGGACGGGGAACGGTCTCGGGGATCTGTGGTGATCGCCCGAGTTCCCCGTGATCCGTGGGGAACAGGGGAAACGATGGGGTACTCAGGCGTTGCTGAAACGCGACAACGGCGGGCTGGCTCGAACGGCGCGGGGCGCCGACGCGGGGCTGCAATTGCTGCCGTTGCGGCGGTAGCGATCGGCCTGCTGGGGGCAACCCCGGCGCTGGCCGATCAGTCCGCCGGCGTCTCCGACGGCGCCGAGGCCGCAGCCGTCGATACGCCCGCTCCCGTCTCGCTGCGCTGGCGCGCAATCGATGCCGCGGGCGCACTGCAGTCCGGGGTGTCGTTCGAGGTGAGCGGTCCGCTCAACACGGCGGACGCGGTCGCGGGGCGTGCCCCCATTACCGCCCTGCTCACCGACAACGCGGGCGAGCCTGACTATGTGGGCCTCGACCTGGATCCAACACCGGGTGCCTTCGAGATCACGAGCCTGGTCGACGCGGGAGATCCTGCTCGGACGCACGAGCTCGCCGCGGGCGACGCCGTGCAGATCCGCATGACCGCGACGGCGGCGGGGGAGACCCCGGACGCGGCCGCGCAGACGATCACCGTCCCCGGCTCGACCGACGACCCGATCCCGCAGCTCACGATCCCCGCCGCGGGCGAGACCGCGACGTCTGCACCGGCGGCCCCCGAATCGGCAACTCCGGAGACCGCAGCGCCGCAGGAGGATCCCGCCCCCGAGGCGCCCTCGGACGCGGCGGGTGACCCGGCCCCTGCCGCGCGCGCCGCCGCCAGCGCTGCCGAGATCACACCGCTCGCGCTCGGCCCCGACGGCCCCGGCGTGGTTGCACCGTATGTGTACTGGACCACCGTCGACGGCAACGGCGCACTCCTCCCCGGCGCAACCTTCGAGCTGGCCGGCCCGCGCCAGAACGGGAACAGCTGGACCCGCACGGTCACCGTGACCGACTGCGTCTCCGCGCCCTGCACCGGGGCCGACCGCGATCCTGATCCGGGCGAGTTCCAGGTGAAGTTCCTCACCCCGGCCACGAACCCGACCGCCAACGGCGTCTCGACAAACTCGGTATACCGCGTGCGGCAAATTGCCGCTCCCGCGGGATACACGCTGAGCGACACCGCGTGGCGCGTGACCCCCAGCAGCGGAAACGGCAACACCGGCAACTGGGGCGGCACCACGTACAACTTTGGCGCGTACACGACCGCCGCGATCCCGCCCGCGAAGATCGTGGTCAAGACCGGCGGAGATCGCACCGGGACCACCGGGGTGACCACCCTCGCGGGTGTCGAGCTGTTCCTGTACACGGGCACCTCTGCCCCGAGCAGCACCCGCCCCGACGGGGTGAGCGGCGTGGCCGCCGGCTGGGCGCGCTGCGTGTCCGACGCAAACGGCGAGTGCACCTTCAATGTCCCCGCAACCCAGAGCGGCGGCGCGAACCGTGACGCGCGCTACTGGGTGGTGCAGCGCCCCGAAGGCGCACCGGCCGGTTGGTTCACCAACACCTCGCTGCGCACCGGCGACGGCAGCGGCGCCGGCGACTCGACCGTGTACCGGTTCCGCACCGGCACGCAGCTGCGCTCCGGGCAGCTCTACAGCTCCGCACAGCAGTTCATGTACGCTCCCGACTCCGAAGACGCAACGGCATCCGGCGGCGTGTGGGCTCAATCCCGCGTCAACCCGACCGCGCCGCAGGGCTGCGGCATCGACGTCGCGCTGATCCTCGACCTGTCCGGCTCCGTGGGCGACTCGGTCACCGCGCTCCGCTCAGCCTCCGACACGTTCGTCGACTCCCTCGTGGGCACGCAGTCACGGATGTCGCTGTTCTCATTCTCAACGAGCTCGCCCGCGACGCTCGCCAGCCAGAACTACCCGGCCCTCACCTCGGTGTCGACCCAGGCCCAGGCGACCTCGTTCAAGAGCCGCTACGCCGGGTGGGGCTCCGACGGCGGCACGAACTGGGATCGCGGCCTCGGCGTCGCGGCCACCGCTGCCGCAACCAACCCGTACGACATCGCGGTCGTCATCACCGACGGCAACCCGACCTACTACGGCACTGGCCCCTCCGGGCCAGGGAACGCGTCGCGGTTCATTGAGACCGAGAACGGTATCTTCTCCGCAAACGCGCTCAAGCAGACCGGCACGCGGGTAATCGCGTTCGGCGTGGGCGCCGGCGCCACCGGGGCAAACAACGCGCTCAACCTGCGCGCGATCTCCGGGCCCACCGCCGGCACCGACTACTTCCAGACCAGTAACTACAGCACGGTCGGCAGCCTGCTGCGCCAGCTCGCCCTCGGTGCCTGCGAAAGCCAGCTCACGGTCACCAAGATGATTGTGCCGAACACCGCTCCGGCCGGCTCGATCGCGGGCGCACAGCCTGCCGTGGGCGGCTGGGAGTTCACCGCCTCGAACCCCGGTCCGGGTATGACCCTCCCGTCGACGCCGGTGCGTGCCACGCAGAACGACGGCACCGGAACGATCACCTTCCCGTTCTCGTTCGCCGGCGGCACCACGAGCGCCGGGGTGACGGTCACTGAGACCCAGCAGGCGGGGTACACCCTGCAACCCGTCAACGGGAGCAATGCTGTGTGCACCAACCTCGTCACGGGTGCCGGGGTGGTTCCCACCGGAAACCCCGTCAACGGCTTCACCGTCCAGGTGCCGAACGGCCAGACCGTGAACTGCATGGTCTACAACCGCGCGGCCCCCCAGACATCGACCGTCACCGTAGACAAGACCTGGCGGGTGCTCGACGGATCCGGCACCGCGATCGGCACCTACAACATTCCCGGCGACGAGGGCTCGCTCCCCGAGGGGCTCACCGGCCAGCTCACGCTGACCGGGCCGGCAGCCGCCGGCGCGACGAACCAGGACTGGGGTGTGGTGCGGCCGAACTACCAGGCCGGCGGCAACCTCTCGATCAACGAGACCACGGGGATCGACCAGACGCTCCTGCCGGGATGCACGCTCATGTCGAGCGCGCTCACACAGCGCGGCACCACGACGCTGAACGAGACCCTCCCGTACGCGACAACGCTTGCCCCAGGACCGAACACGTTCACCATCACCAACACGGTCACCTGCACCACCACGCTCACGCTGCTCAAGTCCGTCGAGGACGGCACGGCGAGCCCCGCGAATTGGGACCTGAGGGCGAACGGCGGCACCACGCCGCAGACCTTCACGGTCTCTGGGTCGAACGCCCGCTCCGCGGGCAACACCTTCGCGGTGACCGCGGACCACGACTACGAACTCTCCGAGCTGCCGCACGACCCGGCCGCCCCGCTCGCATACCTCCTCGACCGCGTCGAGTTCTGTGTACCGAACGCGGCGACCACGGGCGGCTGCGACTGGAGCCGCGTCGACGAAGCGGCCCCCGTCTCGGTGGGGGTCGGCGAGCACGCGGTCTACCGTTTCGTGAACCGATCCGCGCCGGCACTCGAGGTCCCGCTCACCGGCGGACTCAGCTCAGACGCACTCGGAATCGCCGGGGCCGGAATCGCCGGGCTCGCCCTGCTGCTCGGCGCCGTGACCTGGACGCGCCGACGCCGCCACACCGAACCGAGCGCGTAATGCGCGCCGCACAGACCAGGGGGCTCCCGCGTGGAGCACGCCCCCGCGTGTCCCGGACCCCGGGCCACACACTGACAGACCAGCACGAGAGGACACCCAGCATGAGAAACACAGGCCGAGGGGGAACCCCGAACCGAGCGCTCGCCGCGCTCGCAGCCGCCGCGATCGCGCTGCTCGGCGCCGTCGCCGCAAGCACGCCGGCGGTCGCCGCCCCGACGTACGGGAGCATCGACGTTTCAGCGCCCGGGTCGATCATCGTGCACAAGCACGAGCACCAGACCGGCACGAGCCCGGTCACCCAGAACCCGGATGGGACCGGCACCGCGATCCCCACGCCGGGGATCGCCGGAGTCGAGTTCACCGCGGCGCCGCTGCTGCAGGATGGCGAACCGGTGGACCTGAACGACCCCGCGGCCTGGGACGCGCTCCAGGGCCTCGAGCCCGGCGCCGACTGCACCGCGCCGGCCGGGTACACCCTCGGCACCGCACTCGCCCCGGTGACCACCAACGCGGACGGCACGGCGACGATCCCGACCTCCGTTGGTGTCTACGTGGTCTGTGAGACCGCCGCGCCGGCGAACGTGGTCGACCGTGCCGCGCCCTTCATCGTGACGATCCCGTACCCCTACGAGGACGGCTGGCTCTACGACGTCAACGTGTACCCCAAGAACGGCGTCACCTCAATCGTTAAGACGATCACCCCGCAGAGCGGCCTCGGCTTCGGCCTGGGGAGCGTCATCGAGTTCCCCGTGACCGCCACTATCCCGACGCTCGCGCTCGGCCGCAGCTTCACTGGCTTCGACGTGCTCGACACGCTCGATCCGCGCCTCACCCCCACCGCGGCCTCCGCGGGCGTGGGACTCGGCGTGAAGAGCGTGACCGTTGGCGGCGTCGCCGTGCCTGCCGCGAACTACGCGGTGACCGGATCCGGCCAGTCTGTGCAGGTGGCGTTCACTCCGGCAGCCGGATACGCGTGGCTCGCGGCGCGCACCGGACAGCAGGTCGTCGTGACGTTCCAGGGCACGGTCACGTCGCTCGGCAACGGCACGATCACCAACACGGCGTCCGACTTCGTCAACGACCCGAACCACCGCAGCGCGATCACCTCGAACACGGTGTCCTCGAACTGGGGTGACCTCGTGATCGAGAAGGTGAACTCCCGCACCCCGGGCGACACGCTCGCCGGCGCCAAGTTCGAGGTGTACGCTGCCGCGGATCCCTACGCCGCCGACTGCTCCACCGCGACCGTCTCCGGCAGCCGCGTTGCGGTCTCCGGCGCCTCCGAGTTCACCACCGGTGCAAACGGTCGGATCACCGTCGCCGGGCTGTTCGTGAGCGACAGCGTCAACGCGCCCACGAACGCGAGCCAGCGCTGCTACGTGATCAAGGAGATTGCGGCACCCGCGGGCTACGTGACTCCCACGGGCGCTGCCGCGCTGACCCCCGTCACCGTGCACACCGGCGCGACGACCGACGTCGACGTCACGGTGAAGAACGTGCAGCAGGACGGCCCGGAACTGCCCCTCACGGGCTCTTCGGGCGCACTCATCCTCTCGATCGCCGGTGGAGCACTGCTCATCGCGGCGGCAGGCGCGGCGCTGATCGTCGCCCGTCGCCGGTCACACCGGGTCGAGTAACAAGCCGGGGCGGTGAGTGGATTTCCCCATCACCTCACCGCCCCACAACAAGGGAGATTGCCACAGTGCCGCAGCAGACTTTGGACGAGGCCCCAGCCGTTGTCGCCTCGACCCACGTCCGCCACCAGGCCGCGCAGACTCCCACCCCACCGGGCTCGGGCCGCCGCTGGCGGAAACCGAGCCCGGTGGTTCTCTTCGTCGCCGTGCTGGCGCTCGCTGGAGTCGCGCTCCTGCAGCTGCCGAGCATCGCAACCTGGTTCTCGCAGCTGCAGTATTCGCGCGAGATCATCGGGCTCAACCACGCGGAGAACGGCTCCGCCGCGGATCGCGCCGCGGAGCTCGCCGCCGCGCACGCATACAACGAGCAGCTCACGGGCGCAGCGGTTGTCGCGCCGGGGGAGCGGATCCCGCAGGCCTCAGACAACCCGGCGGACTCCGCCTACGACCGGCTCCTCGCCACCGACTCGACCGGGCTGATGGCCCGGATCAAGATTCAGAAGATCGACGTCGACCTTCCGATCTACCACGGCACGAGCGACCGGGTGCTCGAACAGGGGGTGGGTCACCTTGAGGGCACCGCGCTCCCCGTCGGCGGCGACACCACGCACACCGTGCTCACCGGCCACCGCGGGCTCGCGCAGGCGGAAATGTTCAACAACCTCGACCAGCTGGTGGTCGGGGACACCTTCACAATCGAGGTCTGGGGCCAGGTGCTCACGTACCGCGTGAGTGACACTCGGGTGGTGAAGCCGGACGAGACGCAGTCGCTCTACCCGGTGCAGGGGAAGGACCTCGCGACCCTTGTCACCTGCACCCCGCTCGGCATCAACTCCCACCGCATCCTCGTCACCGGCGAGCGCGTGACCCCCACCCCGGTCGCCGATCTCGACGCGGCGGGCCAAGCGCCCACGGTCCCGGGCTTCCCGTGGTGGGCCGTCTGGTCTGCGGCCGCGGTGCTCGGGATCGGCGGCTACGTGGTCGCGTCGTGCCGGGTGCGCGGCGGGGCAGCACCCCGCCGCGTGCACGCGGCCTAAACGAAACGGCCCGCAGAGCCAGCTAGCTCTGTGGGCCGTTTCGTTTGGGCCGGACTGCTCGCCGCAGCCGGGCTGCCGGCCGGGGCGACTGCCCCGGCCGGCAGTGTTAGCTCAGACGCTCGAGCACGTAGTCGATTGCGCCGGTGAGCGCCCGCACGTCGTCGGGCTCAATCGCCGTGAACGTGGCAACGCGCAGCTGGTTGCGGCCCAGCTTGCGGTAGGGCTCCGTGTCAACGATCCCGTTTGCCCGGAGTGCTGCCGAGATAGCGGCGGCGTCGACCGTGTCGTCGAAGTCGATTGTTACGACCACCTGCGAGCGGTGGTCCGGGTTCGACACGAACGGGGT
Source organism: Leucobacter luti (assembly GCF_004217175.1). Classification (GTDB taxonomy): domain Bacteria; phylum Actinomycetota; class Actinomycetes; order Actinomycetales; family Microbacteriaceae; genus Leucobacter; species Leucobacter luti. The sequence goes on along the minus strand of NZ_SHKI01000004.1, from coordinate 427,786 downwards.
GGCGACCGGCGTGCGCTCGGCCCAGTCGTAGAGCACGCCCGACGATTCGGCGGTGCGCGCCGACGCCCAGCTCAGCCCGCCCTGCGCGTTGATCCAGCGCACCTGCTCGTCCATCATCGCGAGGGTCGCGAGTGCCGGGGTGTTGAGCGTCTGGTTCTTGCGTGAGTTCTCGATCGCCCCGGCAAGGTTCAGCGTCTCGGGGATGTAGCGGCCCGAGGACGTGACGCGCTCGATCCGCTCGATCGCGGCGGGGGACACCAGCGCGAACCAGATCCCGCCGTCCGAGGCGAAGTTCTTCTGCGGGGAGAAGTAGTAGACATCGGTCTCGCTCGCGTCGAAGTCGATGCCGCCCGCGGCGCTCGTTGCGTCGACCACGGTGAGGGCGCCCGCGTCGCCGGCGACACGGGTCACGGGAGCCATGACGCCGGTGGAGGTCTCGTTGTGCGGGTAGGCGTACACGTCCACGCCCGCAACGGGCTCGGACTGCGAGCGCGATCCGGCGTCCGCGCTTCGCACGTCCGGTGCGTCGATGAACGGCGCGGCAGCGGCGGCCTTGCCGAACTTCGCGCCAAACTCACCAAACGCGAGGTGCTGGCTGCGGTGCTCGACGAGCGAGTGTACGGCCGAGTCCCAGAAGGTCGTTGCGCCACCGTTTGCGAGCAGCACCTCGTAGCCGTCCGGCGCCCGGAACAGCTCGGCGAGCCCGGAACGGACACTGCCGACCAGATCCTTGACGGGCGCCTGGCGGTGCGAGGTGCCGAGCACTCCCGGCTGCAGCGACGCGAGGAACGCGAGCTGCTCGTCGCGCACCTTCGACGGGCCACACCCGAAGCGTCCGTCGGCGGGCAGAAGATTGGAGGGGATCGAAATGTCGGCCATACTGGCGATTCTACTCGGGGCAGAGCCCACGCAGCTCAATGCCCTAAGCTTGACTCTGAATGACGAGAGGGTGGCAATGACTGATCTGATCGACACGACGGAAATGTACCTGCGCACGATCCTGGAGCTCGAAGAAGAGGGCATCGTCCCGCTGCGCGCGCGAATTTCCGAGCGGCTCGGCCATTCAGGGCCAACCGTGTCGCAGACCGTTGGCCGCATGGAACGCGACGGCCTGGTGGTCGTGACCGACGACCGTCGCCTCGAACTCACCGACGACGGGCGCACCAAGGCCGTGCGAGTGATGCGCAAGCACCGCATTGCTGAGCGCCTGCTCGCCGATGTCATCGGCCTCGAATGGGCGTACGTCCACGAGGAAGCGTGCCGCTGGGAGCACGTGATGAGCGAGCGCGTCGAGCGCAAGCTGATGAACATGCTCGGCAACCCCACCGAGTCGCCCTACGGCAACCCGATCCCCGGCCTCGAAGAGCTCGGCAACATGCGCGCCGGCTCGTTCCAGACCGGTGTCACCGGCGTGGGCGACCTGCTCATGGAGTTCGACCAGGAGCTCACCGCCCGGGTACGCCGGCTCGCTGAGCCGCTGCAGGTCGACCCCGAGCTCCTTGAGCAGCTCTCAGCCGCCGGGGTCGTCCCCGGCAACAGTGCTTCCTTCGTCCGACGCGGGCAGACCGTCCACGTCGAGGTCGAGGGTTCGAATGAAGCGATCGATCTCCCGTTCGAGATCGCCGCGCACATTTTCGTCTCGCAGTAGAGACACCCGCCGCCTCACGCGACGGCTGGAACATGAGGGGCCCGGCACCCGGGCTACCGCAATGGAGTTGATAGACAGAGGAGTCGCCCGTTGACGTTGCCCACACCCCAGGAGCATCTGCACGTCGTCGCTGGAATCGTTGAACGTCGCAGCGCCGGAGAACCGGAATTTCTGCAGGCGGTCCGCGAGGTCCTCGAGACGCTTGAGCCGGTGCTCGCGGAGCACCCAGAGTTCATCGAGGCCGGGATTCTTGACCGCCTGGTCGAACCCGAACGGCAGTACATCTTCCGAGTGCCCTGGACCGACGATCAGAACCGGGTGCAGGTCAACCGCGGCCTCCGCGTGCAGTTCAACTCGGCCCTGGGCCCTTATAAGGGGGGTCTGCGCTTCCACCCCTCGGTCAACCTCTCCGTGATCAAGTTCCTCGGCTTTGAGCAGATCTTCAAGAACGCACTCACGTCCCAGCGCATTGGCGCGGGCAAGGGCGGTGCGGATTTCGACCCGACGGGCAAGAGCGACGCCGAGGTGATGCGGTTCTGCCAGAGCTTCATGACCGAGCTCGTGCACCACATTGGTGAGAACACCGACATCCCCGCGGGCGATATCGGCGTGGGTGCCCGAGAGATCGGCTACCTCTTCGGGCAGTACCGGCGCATCACGCAGCGCTACGAGGCTGGCGTGCTCACCGGCAAGGGGATGGGCTGGGGCGGCGCCGAGGTGCGCACCGAGGCCACCGGCTACGGCGCCGTGTTCTTTGCTGAGGAAATGCTCGCCCGCGCGGGCCAGGCAATCGAGGGCCGCCGCGCGCTCGTGTCCGGCTCAGGAAACGTGGCCACGTACGCGATCGAGAAGGTGCAGCAGCTCGGCGGCAAGGCGATCACGGCCTCCGACTCGAGCGGGTACATCGTCGACGAGGCGGGAATCGACCTCGCGCTCCTCAAGCAGGTCAAGGGAGTTGAGCGCGGCCGGATCTCTGAGTACGCAGAGCGTCGCCCGGGCGCGCACTTCGTGACCTCCGGATCGGTGTGGGACGTGCCCGCCGAACTCGCGTTCCCCTGCGCCACCCAGAACGAACTCTCCGGCGCCAACGCGCGCACCCTGGTGAAGAACGGCGTGCGCGCGGTTGCTGAGGGCGCGAACATGCCGACCATGCCCGACGCGATCGAGCTGTTCCAGGATGCGGGCGTGCTGTTTGCCCCGGGCAAGGCGGCGAACGCGGGCGGAGTGGCCACCTCGGCGCTCGAGATGAGCCAGAACGCGGCGCGGTCACGCTGGGACCGCGACAAGAGCGAGTCGCGCCTGCACGGGATCATGCGCGACGTGCACGAGACCACCTACGCGGCGTCTGAGCGTTACGGCCGCCCCGGCGACTACGTGCTCGGGGCAAACTCGGCAGCGTTCGTGACCGTTGCGCAGGCGATGCTTGAGCAGGGCGTGATCTAGACCACCCCGGGCCGGGGAATCGCTCGTGAGCAGGCTCGAAAACTTGCTCGACGTGAAGCGAACTCCCCGGTCGCCCAGGGCCCGACTTCCCTGATGTTTCAAGGAAGGTTGAGGGTTTCGTGACCTGAGCGTGACATTCCCGTGATCATCAGTTACCCTTGAACGATCGCGTCCCACACGGGGCGCCCCAGACCTACATCCCCACAACGTGAGGCAGATTATTCTCGTGAATCAGAACCCCAGCACGGCGGTCGCGGTTTCGGTCGACGCTGCGAAGCCCGCAAAATCGCAGGCGAAGCGCATCGGGCAGATGGCCGGAGCAGTCGTCCTGAGCTTCGGGCTGGTTGGCGCGTTTGGGCTCCCCGCGTACGCTGTCGCACCCGCGGTCGAGGGCCAGCCCGACGCCGACATCGCGCAGCAGCTGGTCACCGGCACCGCAGATATCCAGGTATCGCCCGTTCTGTCGCTTGACGGCGAAGTGGGCGCGGATATCGTCGAGCAGGAGCGCAAGGAAAAGGAAGCGGAAGAGAAGGCTGCTGCTGAGGCAGCACTGCTCGCCACGACCTCGGCCGCCGCTGCCGCACCCGCCGGAAAGAGCGGCACCGACGTGCCCGCTGGCGTTGGCGCTGAGGGCCTCGTTGCTGCCGCGCTCGCGCAGGTGGGCGTCTCGCAGGATTGCACCGACCTCGTGCAGAACGCACTCGCAGCGATCGGCCTCACCGAGCGCCGCGACCAGGGCGGCTACGACCACGGTGTCTCAGACTTCTACCGCTACGGCACCCCGGTGACCGACGGCAACTACGCGCCGGGCGACATCCTCATCTGGGCGGGCGCCCCGCACGTGGCCGTCTACATCGGCAACGGCCAGGCCGTGCACGGCGGCTGGGGCGGAAACCAGACCGTGGTGAGCACGTATGCGTCACCCAGCGCCACCCCGGACGTGATTCGTCTCGGCTAAGCGAGTGTGGTGAAACGGGCGGGGCTTCGGCCCCGCCCGTTTTGCATTTCCCCGCGCTTCCCGCGGGTCACGGGCCCCGCCGCCCGTGCGCTAGACTCCCAGAGGTCGCCTCGCGCGGCCCGCGCCCTGGTAGCTCAGTGGATAGAGCACTTCTCTCCTAAAGAAGGTGTCGGAGGTTCGATTCCTCTCCAGGGCACAACGCGCATCACACTGTGCTTCTGCTTGTGCTTCTGCTTCCCGCAGCGGGGAAGACTGGCGCCGGGCCGCTGCAGCAGAGCCCGAGCCTGGATCGCCGCGCAGCGGGCTACTTCGGGTCGCCCTTGGGGACTGTGACCGCGATCAGGATGCCGGCTCCGACCGCGAGCACGCCCGCGATGGTCCCGTCCCCCGAGAACGCGAACCCCGCGGAAATGAACGATGCGAGGATGGCAACATACTTCAGCGTGTTCTTCATGGTGCTGTGAACACTAGCGGATGCGAGGGTCGGAGGCGGCGCTTTGGTGAGATCCGGACCCAAATCGGGCCTGGCATTCTCCCGGTTCACCCCGCTGCTCCGGGATGCTCCCCGAGGCGCGGACGCGCCTGATCGCGGGCTTCGCTCCGAGAGTCGCAGTCGCACGACGGCGCTGCCACCCGCGCGCTATGGTGGGTGCAATGGTCCGAAAGCGAGCGCCCGAGGTAGTCACTGCCGTGTGGCTCGTGTGCCAGGAGGAGACTCCGCACAACACGGTTCTTGGTGTCTTCGCGAGCCAGTCCGAAGCCGCCGGGTACGCAGACGAGGTCTCGCACCTGTATGAAGACGGGGTGAGCTATGCGAGCTTCCCGCTCGGGTATCGGCACATCGACGGGTCCGCTCCGTACCTGCGGCAACCGAGCGCGCCGTAGCGCGCGGTGGCGGACGTGCGCCTTGCCGAGTGACAAACCTTTGTGCCGGGGTGTCCCGTGGCTTCGACCTGCGGGCCCGCTGTGGCGGTGTACCTACTGGTCGCGGCTCGTAATGATTGCTTTGGCCGCGAGATAGACGATGAGGCTCAGGAAGCCGGCCGTTGCGCTCGCGGTGATGAGACCGCCCCAGATTGTTGCAGTGACGATGCTGTCCGTGGTGGTGACCATGACTATGGCAATGAGAGTGAGAGTAAAACCAATTGGTGAGATCCAGCCGAGCTTCGAGAGCGATCGGTTCTTTCTCGTCGGGTCTGGCACGACGCCATACTTTTCGCGCGCTGCTTTGCGCGCCTCTTCGCTGATTTCAGGGTTCTCGGTCATCTCTCCAAGATAACTGGCGGCGTGCTGCAGCAGGGAGGGAGCCGCGAGCGTGGGCCGGGGCGCTCGGGTTCGAGGCTGATCGCGGTATCGGGAACAATCGCGAGCTCGGATGCCACGTGGGTATCGTCCCGCGCGGCGGACCGCCCGCACCGCACCGCGGCGCGGCGCTGCGCGGCGCCCAGTCCGCACCGCTGCGCGGCCGGTGCTGTCGCGCGCCGCCTACTCGGCCGCAGCGGCGCGGGGCACCGCGGCCACGACGCTCACCTCGACGCGCATCGCGGGGCGCGCGAGCGCGGCGACGCCCACCGCGCAGCGCATGGGGGCCAGGCCGCGGGGCATCCTGCGCGCGTACACCGCGTTGAACGGCGCAAGCGTGTCTGCGATGTCGCACAGGTACACCGTGAACTGCGCGATGTCTGCGAGGGAGGCCCCGGCGGCGGCGAGCTTGCGCTCAAGATTGTCGAAGATCGCCTCGGCCTGGTCGCTGTCGGTGCCCGGCGCGAGCGCGCCGCCCGCGACGGTGGGGATGACGGTGATGTACGCGACGCCGTCGAGCGTGGTGAACTGCGCGGAGAGCGCGTCCCCCGTGTCGGCGGGGGTGCGGGTGAGTCGTGACGAGGCCACTGGGTCCTTTCGGGTGAGGCTCAAAACCCCGTGCCGGGGTTCATGAGCGAGTGCGGGTCGAATGCACGTTGTGTGCTGCGGTGCAGCTCGATGGTGCGGGCGCCGAGGTCGCGCGCCGCCCAGTCGCGCTTGAGCGAGCCGATGCCGTGCTCACCGGACACGGTGCCACCGGACGCGAGCACGGCGTCGATGATCTCGCCCATCGCGCCTCGCAGCTGTGCCGCCCCGGCGCGCGCGGCGGCGCCCGCCTCCGCCCCGGCGGCGTCGGTGAGTAGCAGGAGGTGCAGGTTTCCGTCTCCGGCGTGCGCGGCGATCCTGGTCTGCACTCGGTGAGTGCTGGCGATCCGGCGGATCGCGGCGATCGTCTGGCCGAGGCGCGCGACCGGCACCGAGAGATCCTGCGGCAGCGTCGGCTGGGGCATGCCTGGATCGACGAGGGCCTCTGCGCTCGGCTCGCCACCCGCGGTGCGCACGGCCGAGCCGCCGCGGCGCATGTCGAGGATCGCGTCAGTGTGCGCCGCAGCGACCTCGACCACGCGCCCGCCCGCCAGTTCGAGCGCCGCGCGCGCGAGGATCGCCTCCGCCTCCGCCTCCGCGTGTGAGCCGTCGACCTGCACCATGAGCAGCGTTGGGTCGGCGCCCCAGCCGGCGGGACTGCCGAGCGCCGGCACGAGCGCGCCGGTGTCGCGGCTGCCGAGTGCGCCGGCGTCGAGGAGCTCGCACATTGCCGGGGTGACCCGGGCGCAGAGCGTGGCGACGGCCGCGGCAGCGCCGGCGGCGCTCGCGAACGCGGCGAGCATGAGCCGCGACTCAGCGGGGGCCGGGCAGAACGTGATCCCAACGCCGACGATGATCCCGAGCGTGCCCTCGGAGCCGACGAACAGGCGGGTGAGGTCGTAGCCGGTCGCGTCCTTCGCGACGTCGTGGCCCAGAGTGACGAGCGAGCCGTCGGCGAGCACCACGTCGAGGGTGCGCACCCAGCGGTCGGTGACGCCGTACTTCACGCACCTGAGCCCGCCGGCGTTCGTGGCGACGGTGCCGCCGATGCTAGCGCGGCGATAGCTCGCCGGGTCGGGCGGGTACATCATGCCGTGCGGGCGCAGGAGCTCCTCGATCTCGCCGAGCGTGGCGCCCGGGCCGATCCGCAGCGTGCGACCCGCGATGTCGAGTCGGTGCACCTCGCGCATGCGGGAGGTGTCGACGACGAGGCTGGGGGAGCGCGGCACGCACCCACCGACGAGCCCGGTGCGCGCGCCGCGCGGCACCACTGGGAGGGCGAGTGCACCGGCGATTACGACCAGCGCCTGCACGTCCGCGGCTGTGCCGGGCGCGACGATGAGGGCGGGGGCGGTCGCCGGGGTGGGGGACTCGTCGCGGAGCAGCTCGGGGTCGGCGGTGATGATCGCGTGAGCCGCGAGGTGCGGCAGGCGTGCCGCGAGCAGCCGTTCCGCCCGGAGCAGCACGTCTGGGGTGGGGTGTGCGGGGGGCGCATCCGGCGCGCACGGCGCTGCGGCGGGCACGGAGTGGCTCACGTCGAATTCCCCTTTGTGTTCGGTGTTTGAGTGATGCTAGCATCGCAAATACGGATAAACAAGACGCCGTCTGGTATATCCGAATCGCTGCACAGATGAGTGATAAGCAAGGAATCAAAGATGACTACCGAATTGCGAGAATCCAGAATGCGGCCGACCGAGGTGGTGATGGACCCCAGGAGGCTGGGCGCGCTCCAGCCGACCAGGATCAGTGCCTCCCGAAGCGTCTACGCGAAGATGGTGCGCGAGGGCTGGCGGATCACGCTCGCGAGCGCCGAGGTGACCGCCGCCGGCGTAGGCCAGCTGGTCTACCGCATTGAGGCCGGCGCGCACGTGATGCACCTCGTGGCATTCTCCTACGAGCCGAAGCTGGTCAACCGGAGCCCGCGCATCATTGGGTCGAGCTGGGACATCGAGGGCGCGCTCATCGACGGCGAGGTCACCGCCGAGGATCTTCGCCACACACGCGAGGCGATCCCGCGTCTCTACGCGGGGCGGGCCACACCCGAAACGCTCATCTGGTTCCGGGCCAACCGCAGCATCCGACTGTTCGACCACGTTGTCGAGTCGCTCGTCGCCGGCGAGCAGCCAGACCTCGAACGGATCGCAGAGGTGGGATACCTGCTGCGAAACACCGGGCTCGACGGCAACGGCACGTTCGGCACGAAGGACTTCCAGGAGTACGGAGAGGGGCACCCGCTCGGCGTCCCATTCCACGCCCAGCTCTTTACCGCGTACATGATGCGCGAGATCTCGGTGGACCTGGCAAACCTCATGGCGCGTGAGCGCCGGGACGACGCCGCGCAGGTCGACGCGACCACCCGGCGCACGATCGCCGTGGGCAACGGCTCCGCGCTCGGGCTGGTGCTGCTGGCGATGAACCGCCCGCAGATCGTGAACGCGTGGCTCGGCGGGTACGAGGCGCTCGCCGCCGGCGTTGCGAGCGAGCGCATCGACGCGCAGAACTTCGGCGAGCTCGAGCGCCGGTTGGCGCAGGCGATCGAGTACAAGGCGCACGACGCGACCCGTTACGGGGTGTTCCCCACGGGCGAGGCCCTCGCGGTTGACCTCCGGCTGATCCAGCGCGTGCTGCGCCAGTCGGCCGAGTCAAACGCTGCCGGCGAAACCGAGCTGACCCTCGGCGACGTGCTGGATCGCCTGCCCTCGTCCACCCTGCCGGAGGCCGTGGAGCTCTACCGCGCCCTGCTCATCGAGCTCGCGCCCGTCGGCGCGGTCGACGAGGTGCTTCGCTCCCTGTTCGTGAGCGAGCGAAAGCAGGTCGATCCGACGGCGACCGTCGCCGAGCTTGCGGCGCAGATCTCGGAGAGCTTCGGATGGACCGCTGAGCTGCCGCGCACCGCGCACTCGGCGCAGACGCGGGTCTGGTACAAATCGCGCAACTCCGAGGAGCCGCGCAGCGGCCCGGTCGCCGAGGTGCCCGCCGGCACGAGCGACCTGGCGATCGACCTCCTATCGAACGTTGGGGCCGTCGCCACGCTGCTCCGCCCCGAGCCCGCCTCGACGCGCGTGGGCGCCTTCGTGACCAGGCACCCGGAGCTTGAGCAGACGGTCGGCTACGTGCAGAGTCTCGCGGATCTGCCGTACGCCGTGCCGCTGGTGGACGTTCGAGACGAACACTTCGTCCCCGCGCACATTATCCGGCTCTTCAACGCGTTCTGCTTCGGACTCGAGAAGACGCACGACGTGAAACAGCGCAATCTGCGCGGACTGATCTTTGAGGGCGCCCACTTCCGGGTGGACCTCGAACGCGATGCAAACGACTGGCGCTGGGAGGTGCGGTAATGAGCGGAGATACACCCGAGGGCCGTGTGGCGAAGGGGGGAACCCCGGTGCTGCAGACGGGCGTGAAGATGCTTGCGGCGATCGACGCGATGTCTCGCGAGAGCGCCGGGACCACCGTCTCCGCGCTCGCCGAGCTCATGGGCTGGGGGCGCGCAACCGCGCACCAGTACCTGCAGACGGCGGTCGCCGCGGGGTGGGCCTACCAGGACAAGAACCAGGCGTACCGCCTGAGCTTTCACGTGGCCGAGATCGCCGCGAAGGTCAACCCGGCCGAGGAGATCCGCCCCACGCTGCTCCCGGTGATGCAGCGCACCGTTGACGCGCTCGGCGCGCCGGTATCGTTCGCCGTGCTCGAACAGAACTCGCCGATCATCGTCGAGCGCGTCGAGCCGATGCGCGCGATGTTCATCCGCCGCGGCTTCGAGGCGCGCGTCTCGCCGCGGTCGTCGGCGTCCGGCCAGGTGCTGCTCGCGTTCTCCCCGCCCACCGTGCGGCACTCGCTCGCCCAGGAGGGCGAGGCGCTTGAGGACGCCGTGTACGACGAGATCCGGGAGCGCGGCTACGCGGTGGTGCACTCGCAGTGGCTGGGCGATCTGATCACCGCCGTCGCGGCGCCGGTGTTCCGCGGCGGCGTCTGCGTGGGCGCGCTGAGCGTGATCGTGGAGCGCGGTGCGCAGACCGACGAGCTGCTCATCGCCGCGATGATCGAGGCCACCGAAGCGGTAAATCACCAGCTGGAAGCGGGGAACTGAACGATGACAGACCAGACGATTGAGCTCACGGAGCGGTCGCTGCTCGCCGCGTTCGTCGACAGGGATCCGGAGACGCTACCGGTGACCGACTTCGTGCCGGATGCGGTGCACGTATCGCGCCGCGAGCTGTCGCTGATCGTGGAGCGCCTGCTCATGGCCTCCGGCTGCCCGCAGGGGATGTGGCCCGGCGCGCGCGACTACGTGCTCGAAACGATCGCTGAGTGCGGTGCCGACGGGGTGGGCTACCTGGAAGACGCGCTGCTTGCGCGTGCGGCGCACGCCGCGTGGCCGCGGGTGCGCGCGGTGGGCGCCGACGCGATCGATTGCGCCGGCGGTCCACTGATCCTGGTGGGCAACACCGTGGTCAACGCGCTGCTCGCGTTCTTCGCGGACAGCCCCGCCGGCGAGTTCCACGTTCGCGGCCTCGCCAACGCGGCGGGGGTGGCCGGGCTCGACGCGCGGGCGCGATTCCACGGCTTCTCGCTCAGCGTTGTCGTCGATGCCACCGCCGGCTCGCTGGCGATCCGCGCGGCAGCGGTGCCCCGCGATCTCAGCTCCGAGCCGATCCAGCGGCTGAGCCGCGGCGTGCTGCTGAGCGGCGAGCAGTGGTGGCGGATCTACCAACCCTCGAACTTCGCGCTCAGCGAAGAGACCGAGGTCTCACGCACCCACACGGGCGTGAGTGAAACACAGCTCCACTACGCAGTGTGAGTGAGAGAGACGAAGAGGCTCATGAGAATTGACAGTCTGATTTGTTCCCGGCTTGATCGGCGAGGAATCGAAGAACTCCGCGCGGGCGGCGTCGACGCCGTGACCGTGACCTGCGGGTTCTGGGAAGACGCGGCCGAGTCGCTCGACTCGCTCGTGCGGTGGCGCGAGCTGGTCACGGAGAACCAGGACATCACCGCAATTGTGACGAGCGCGGCGGAGATGACCGCGGCGCGGGCGGCCGGGCGGCTCGGGATCGTTCTGGGCTTCCAGAACAGCTCGTTCCTGCAGGGGCGCCTCGGCTACGTCGAGCTGTTCGCGGACGCCGGTGTCCGCGTGGCGCAGCTCACCTACAACATCCAGAACGACATTGGTGGGAGCTGCTACGACCCCACCGACTCGGGGCTCACCCGGTTCGGTGAAGAGGTCGTCGCCGAGATGAACGCGCACGGCATGGTGGTCGACCTGTCGCACGTGGGTAACCGGACCTCGCTCGACGCGGTGCACGCGTCGCGCGTGCCAGTGGCGGTGACGCACGCAAACGCGTTCGAGCTCGTGGCCCACCCGAGAAACAAGCCGTTCGAGGTGCTGCGCCCGCTCGTGGAGCGTGGCGGCGTGGTGGGCGTCACGACGTACCACAACCTCACGCGCGGCTTCATCAGCACGCCGGCCGAGTGGGCCGAGATGGTCGCGCGCACCGTCGACGAGCTGGGGGTTGAGGGCGTGGGGATCGGGACCGACGCGAACCAGCGCGGCACCGACGAGTACCGGGAGTGGATGCGCCGCGGCCGGTGGAGCCGCCGCCCGCAGCTCGGGGCCGCGCCGCCAGAGGGGACCCCGCCGTCAGTGCGGCCCGACTGGTTTGCCGGCCCGCAGGACTTCGGGCGTCTCGGTGACGCCCTGGCGGAGCGCGGCTTCGCCGACGCCGAGCTGCAGCTGCTGCTCGGCGGGAACTGGCATCGGTTCTACGACCGCGTGATCGATCAGGAGCGCTCGGTGCGCCCCGCGTGGTCGGTGAGCGCCGCGTGAGCGCCGCAGCACGCGCCGGCGTTGGCGCGGTAGAGATCGACTCGGTCGTCAAGGTGTTCAAGCGAAACCGGCTGGCGATCCAGGCGCTGAGCGAGACCAGCGTTGACTTCCGTGAGGGCGAGTTTGTCTCGCTGATCGGCCCGAGCGGCTGCGGCAAGTCGACGCTGCTGAAGCTCATCGCCGGCCTGGATACGCCCACGAGCGGGGAGGTGCGCGTCGGGGGGAACCCGGTGCGCAGCCCGCTCCGCACCGCGAGTGTCGCGTTCCAGAAGCCGACGCTGCTGTCCTGGCGCACGGTGCTCGACAACATTCTGCTGCCGGTCGAGATCCGGGACGGGCGACCCTCACGGGCCGACCGGGCGTACGCGCACGAGCTCATCGAGATGATGGGGCTGCAGGACTTTGCGTCGCACTACCCGAAGGAGCTCTCGGGCGGCATGGAGCAGCGCGCGGCGATCGCGCGCTCGCTGGTGACACGTCCGGAGCTCCTGCTCATGGACGAGCCTTTCGGCGCCCTCGACGAGTTCACCCGCGAGGATCTGAACGAGGAGCTACTCAAGCTGTGGGAGGCCGAGCCGAAGACGGTGGTCTTCGTGACGCACAGCATCTCCGAGGCGGTGTTCCTCTCAGACCGCATCATGGTCATGTCCGCGCGCCCCGGCCGGATCTCGGACGTAATCGAGGTCGATCTGCCGCGCCCGCGCACCCCCGAGATCCGCACCTCCGCCGAGTTCAACGAGCTCGTGCGCCTCGGGCGCATCAGCCTCGAGGCAGCGAAAGCCGAACACGAGACAGCCGCACATGCTTAGGAAGGCGACGGAAACGATGAGTGCACAGACCACACAATTGCTCCCGGTGACCGCCGCGGACCACACGGCCCGTGCACCGCGGTGGGGCGCCGCCGACGTGCGCGCGTTCTTCGCCTCGACCACCACGCGGGCGGTGATCATCGCGATCGCCCTCCTCGGCGGCACCATCTGGTTCTGGAACTACAGCGCGACCTCGGGGCTGATCTCGCCGCTGCTCGTCGCACCGCCCGCCGCGACGATGGACGTGCTGGGGCAAATGTTCGCGGACGGCACGATCTGGGTGAATCTCGCGGCGACCGCACAGATCACGCTGCTCGGGCTCGGCATCGCGATCCTCGCGGCGCTGCTCATCAGCTTCGTGTTCGTGTTCTCCGAGTCGCTCCGCAAGGCCGTCTACCCGTTCCTGATCATCATTCAGACCTTCCCGAAGGTCGCGATCGCGCCGCTGATCATCGCCGGGTTTGGCTACGGTACGACCCCGAAGGTGATCCTCGCGGCACTCATGGCGTTCTTCCCGATCCTCGTGAACGCGCTGGTTGGCCTCACGAACATCAACCAGGATCAGCTCAACCTGTTCAAGTCGGTTGGCGCGTCGCCGTGGCAGGTGATCCGCAAGCTTCGGATCCCCAACGCGGTCTCGTACCTGCTCCCCGCGCTGCAGAGCGCGGCCGTCTTGGCGCTAATCGGCACGATCGTCGCGGAGTTTGTCTCGGCCCGGGAGGGCATGGGCTTCGCGATTCAGGCGGCCGTGCAGACCGGCTCGGTCTCCACCACGTTCGCGCTGCTGATCGTGCTGGGCTGCTTCGGCGTGGTGATCTGGCTCGTCATGGCCGGCCTCAACTACCTTCTGCGTCGCTACCAGCGCTGACCCGACGCACACGATTTACCCGCTTGCAGGAACAACGAAGTTCGAAAGGAAACACAGATGAAGAGGACCGCAACACTGACGATCGCGCTCCTGAGCGCGGTGGCGCTCGCCGGCTGCTCGGCCGGGGGAAACGCCGCGGAGGGCGACGACACCGGGGAATCACTGAAGCAAGTCACTTTCGCGGTGACCGACCAGACGCTCTCGGCCGCGACGGCGAGCTACGCGACCGTGCCGGGGGAGCTCGGCTACTTCGCTGAGGAGGGCCTCGAGGTGACGATGCAGCCGGTCGAGACCGCGCTCTCCGGGGTGCAGGCGGTCGCCGCTGGGAACGCGGTGTGCACCTACGCCTCCGCGGCGACGGCCGTGCCGTCGGCGGCGTCCGACCCGACGCTCGCGCTCGTGGGATCGACCGAGGGGAACATGTTCCGGGTGGTCGCGCCGAAGTCGAGCGGATACACCTCCGTTGCCGACCTTGAAGGCAAGACCATTGGCAGCAACTCGGCGACCGCGACCGGGATCAACTACGCGATCGGCGGCATGGAGGCCGCCGGGGCGACGGCGACCACGGAGCAGTTCCTGCCGGTTGGGTTTGGCGCGCAGGCGGCACTCGCGTTCCAGCAGGGCCAGATCGACGCGTACTCCGCGTGGGACAGCCCCAACCTGGTCATCGAGTCGCTGCTCGGCGAAGAGCTCGTGGATCTCGACTCGGTGATGAACGACCTGAACGGCACCTCGATCTTTGTGTGCTCGCGCGACGCCGTCGACACCGAGCCCGAGACCGTTGCCGGGATCTGGCGCGCGTTCTTCAAGGGCGCAGTGTTCTCGCTTGAAAACCCCGAGGCAGCGATCAAGCTGCACTGGGAGAAGTTCCCCTCCGCGAAGCCGACCGACGGCAGCGAAGAGGACCGCCTCGCCCTCGCCGTGCGCCAGCTCGAGGTGCGCCTTGAGCTCACCGGCGGGGAAGGCTCGGCCGGCACCTACGGCGAGCAGACCGATGAGGACATGCAGAAGACCGTTGACCTCCTCACCGAGTACGGAGTAATCGAGGCGGACGGCGAGGTCCCAGACGTGAGCGAACTGTTCGACTACAGCCTCATTCCCGCGATCAACGACTTCGATCCGGAAGCGATCCGCGAGCAGGCACGCAACTACACGGAGTAGCCGGGGCGGGGCCGCGCACGCGCGCGGCCCCGGTTCGCGGTGCACACGTACGAACGAGACGGGGAGATGGGTGTGGGTACGACGGTTGCCGAGGACATAGCGCGGCAGATTGAGGCTCGCGGCGTGCCGCGGGTGTACCAGGTTCCGGGCGAGAGCTTCCTGGGGCTGCTCGACGCGTTGCGCGACGGTGCGCCCAGGATCGTCACCGCGCGCCACGAGGGCGGGGCCGGGTTCATGGCCCTCGCCGAGGCGCGCCTGAGTGGCGAACCGGGCGTCGCGATGGTGACGCGCGGGCCCGGTGCCGCGAACATCTCGATCGCGATCCACACCGCCTATCAGGACGCGACGCCGCTCGTGGTGTTTGTCGGTCTGATCCCCACGCGGGAGCGGGCGCGCGAGGCGTTCCAGGAATTCGATCCTCACGCGTGGTTCGGAAGCACCGCGAAAGCGGTGTTCGTTCTCGACGATCCCGAGAGCGCCGCGGAGCGGGTCGCGCGCGCATTCGACATCGCGGCGGCCGGCCGGCCGGGACCGGTGATCGTGGGGCTTCCCGAAGATCTGCTTGCACGGCGCGTGGCAGAGCCGCGCACCCTGCAGCCACCGCGCACGCGCAGCGCGGTTCCGGATCCGGCCGCGATGCGCCGCACCGCCGAGCTGATCGCGAACGCGCAGCGACCGGTGTTCGTGGTGGGCGGCGACCGGTGGGACGCGCAGGCCGCCGCGGCGATGCGCCGCGTCGCCGAGGACACCGGAGTTCCGGTGGTCTCGGACTTCCGCGCACACGATGCGTACCCCCACTCCTCCCCGTCGTGGGTGGGGAGCCTGGGGTACGGCCGAAACGACGCGGCTCTGGCGGCGTACGACGAGGCAGACCTCGTCTGCTACGTCGGCACCTCGCGCAAGGACGTGCTCTCGGACGGGTTCACTATCGGAGACCGCGCCGAGCACGTCGTCGTGGTGCACGCCGACGCGGAGCTGCACGAGCACACGGGCCTGCTCTCCGAGCACTGGGTGATGCACCCGGCCGAGTGGCTCGCGGCGTACCCGCACGCGGGGGAGCCGCCGGCGGCGGCGCGCACCGAGCGGCTGCGGCGCCTGCGCGACGGCTACCTCGCCTGGAGCGACCCGGGCGTGCCCAGCCCCGTCACCGGTGCCGTGACGGTCGAGGGGCTGTTCGCGGTGTTGCAGCGCAGACTCCCGACCGACACGATTGTCTCGGTCGGCGCGGGCAACTACGTGATCGGGGCGCTGCGCTACCTGCACCACGACACCCCGCGCTCGTTCGTGGGGCCCAGGAACGGCGCGATGGGGCTCGGCGTTCCCGGCGCGGTCGCGGCGTCGCTGCTCGCGCCCGAGCGCACGGTCGTGGCGTTCGCCGGCGACGGCTGCTTCGGGATGAACGGGCAGGAGCTCGCCACCCTGCAGATGTACGGCTGCCGCGTCATCGTGATCCTGCTCGACAACGGCGGGTACGGCACGATCCGCTCGCACCAGGAGCGCGCGTACCCCGACCGCCCGTCGGGTACGCACCTGAACAATCCAGACTTCGCGATGATCGCGCGCGCCCATGGGATCGCGGCGCACACCGTGACCGAGCTCGACGGCTTCGAGGCGCTGCTCGACGGCGCGCTCGCGAGCCCCGCGTCGACGTTCTTCACCGTGCGGCTGCCGCAGCTCAACGCGGGCTCGGGGCTGCACGACGGCACCGGGCTGGTGGCGCGATGAGCGTCGCGGACGCGGCCGTGCGGTCGACGCTCGACGCGGCGCACGCCGCCTACCGCGCGTGGCGCGGGGAAGACCCGGCCGCTCGCGCGGCGGTGCTCGCCCGGGCGGCGGAGCTCTACGACGCCCGCGCGGAGCACCTGGCCGAGGTGATGGCGCGGGAGATGGGCAAGCCCGTGCGCCAGGGCCGCGCCGAGACGCGCAGCTGCTCGGCGATCCTGCGCTTCTACGCGGAGCACTCCGAGGAACTGCTGCGCCCGGAGCCGGTGCCACTGCACGGTGGGGGCGCGGCGCCGGGCACCGAGCCGCCGCGCGCCGCCGTCGAGCTCGCGCCGACCGGGGTCGTGTTCGGCGTGATGCCGTGGAACTACCCGCACTACCAGCTCATTCGCGTGATCGCCCCGAATCTCCTGCTCGGCAACGCCGTGGTCTTCAAACACGCGGCGATCTGCCCGGAGACCGCGCGCCTGGTCGCCGAACTCTTCGCGGACGCCGGTGCGCCCGAGGCGCTCGTGAGCGACAGCGCGTTTACGCACGATCAGGCGTACGCCGCGATCGCGGATCCGATCGTCACCGGGGTGTCGTTCACCGGGGGTGAGCGCGCGGGCGCTGCGATCGCGCGGGCCGCCGGCGCCGCCCTCACCAAGGTGGTGCTCGAGCTCGGCGGCAACGACCCGTTCGTGGTGTTCGACGCGGATCGGGTGGACGAACTCGCGGCGCTCGCCGCCCAGCTGCGGCTGTCGAACGCCGGTCAGACGTGTGTCTCCCCGAAGCGGATCATCGTGCGGGAGGAGCTGCTGCCGCGCTTCCTCGACGTGTTTTCCGAGCGCTTCCTCGCGGTGGCGCCCGGCGACCCGCTCAGCGAAGACACCGAGCTCGGCCCACTCGCGAGCGCGGCGGCGGCCGACGAGCTGCGCGGCGTGCTGCGCGACGCCCGCGACAGTGGGGCAACCGTGCTCGGCGACGCGGCAGACCTTGACCGAAGCGGGCGGGCGCTCGCACCGCACATCGTGGTGAACCCGGACCGGCGGCACGCGGCGTGGACCGAGGAGCTGTTCGGGCCCGTCGCGGTGATCGCGGGCGCGCGCGACGCCGCCCACGCGGTGGCGCTCGCGAACGACTCTGCGTACGGGCTCGGCGCGACCGTGTTCGCGCGCGACCCCCAAGAGTTGGTGCTGTTCCGCTCCGAGATCGAGTGCGGCATGTACGCCGAGAACGGGCTGAAGGGCGGCGATCCGCGGCTGCCGTTCGGGGGCGTGAAGCGCTCGGGAATTGGCCGGGAGCTCGGCGCCCTCGGGCTGCGCGAGTTCGCGAACCAGCGACTCGTCGTGACCCACGCCTGAGCCCGGGGGCGCAGCGAGCGGCTCAGCCGTTTGGTTGATCTTTGCGGGCCCGCGCGACCCGGGGGCTCAGCCGGGCGTACGCTGGCGGCATGATGTGGGAATCTTGGCTCTTGCGCCTCGACCGGCTCGCTGGCGGGCGCCAGGCGGGCGTGCGAATCTCGGACTCGGCGCGGCGCCACCCGAAGACGCGGCGCGCGTTCGCGTGGATCTGGTGGCTGCTCGGCGCGGAGGTGGTCCTCGGCGTCGGGGCCGTGGTCGCTGCCGTGGTGATCGCCAGCTCGGGCGGATCGGTGCCGTTCGCGGTCTGGATGCGCACCGTCGTGGTGCTCGGCATGACGCTCACGCTGGGCTACTTTGCGTGGCGGGCGGCCCTCGGCTGGCGCTGGGCGTACCAGCGGCTGCGCCTGTTCGCACAGATCTTCCCCGTGGTCACCCTGGTCATGGCAGCGATCCCCGGCCTCTACCCGGTGTGGATGGTCACCGAGCAGATCGTGTTCAGCCTGATCATGATCGGTATCGCCGACTTCCTCACGAGCGACCACATGCGCTGGGCGTTTCGGGCCGCGGCTGAGGACTCCGATTCTGGCGCCGCATCCGAGTGAATCGGGGGTGCGCCTGTGGCAGGGGGCCGCGCACTACTGAGCCTGTCGTCCCCAGCACGGTATTTGCGCCGTCGAGCACTGTAGCTGGGGTGGTTTGCCGTGACGGGGGCCGCGCGGCCCATAGTCTGAAATCACCACCCCAGCGGTGGGTTGTGAGACACAACGCAGAGGTCCCGGTGGTACGCCGCCCGTGATTGTCCCCCCGATCACCGGCGGTTCCGAGGCCTCACCCCTGCTGTATCGACCGCGCGATCACCCCCCCCTATCGATTGCGCGGTCGGTGCAGCGTTCTTGCGTGCCCGCGGCTACGCGCCGCGCGGCGTGCGCAGCAGCTCGGTGCGATCGGTGAGAAACTCTGCCAGCGAGGGAGCGCCACTGAGCGGTGCGCCCGCGCGCCAGCGCACGCGCACCTCCCCGTCGGCGAACCCCACGGGGAGCGCGGGATCACCGAGCGCGGTGGCGGCCTCGGGGTCCGCTGCGCTGAGCGGGATCGGCGTCGCATCGAAGTTCACCGCGGTGCCCGGCTCAAACCCGCCCCGCAGCGCCGCCGCGGCGATCTCGCGCCGCTCCTCGCGCGACACTGACTGGTAGCCGGGGCGGCCGCGCTCGGCGGCCCGCGTCGCCCGGCTCGCCGCGTAGAGCGCGCCGTCGTCTCCCAGCAGCAGCGTGCCGATCCGCCAGACGCGGCCGCGCTGCTGCATCCGCGCGGGGCGCGTCCACAGCAGCACCCGCTTCGGGGCGAGGAGCTCCGCGAGGTGCTCGGAGGCGACCCCGGCAGCGGCAAGGCTTGCGGCGGTCGAAGCGCACGCGTCCGCGGCGCGCTGCAGCGCCGCCGCGAGTCCGGGGTCCACTGCCATGCGGACAGTGTATCCGGCACTACAGTAGGTCTGATGAGCTCATCGTCGAATGCCTCTCGGTTCACGCGCGGCGCCACCATCCGCGCCATGCTGCTTGTCCTCGTTGGCTCGCTGGGGATGCAGTTCTCGGCGGTCATCGCCGTCGGGCTCTTCCCCGCATTCGGGGTGCTGGGCACGAGCGCCGTTCGCATGCTCATCGCCGCAGTGATCCTGCTGCTCATTTTTCGGCCGCGGCTCCGCGGGCGGACGCGGCGCGAGTGGCTCGGGATCGTGCTCTACGGCGTGGCGATGGCCGCGATGAACGCGTTTCTCTACCTCGCCTTCTCGCGGCTTCCGCTGGGTGTGGCGACCACGATCGACTTCCTCGGCCCGTGCCTGGTCGCGCTGCTCGCTTCGCGCCGCGCGCGCGAGGGGGCGCTCGCGATGGTCGCGCTGCTCGGCGTCGCGCTCATCGCCGGATTCGGCGGCGCGCTCGATCCCCTCGGGTTGCTGTTCGCGGCGCTCGCGGGCGCGGCGTTCGGGCTCTACACCCTGCTCGCGGCGCACGTGGGCCAGTCCGAGGGTGGACTGCCGAGCGTTGCGCTCTCCGTCACGATCGCGGCGATCCTGACCCTCCCGTTCTCTGCCCCCGTGATCCCGCTGATCCGCGTGGAGCACCTGGTGCCCCTCATCGCATCGGCCCTGCTCGGCACGGCGCTGGCGTTCACCGTCGACACGATTGCGGGGCGCCTCACCTCCGCTCGCGTGCTCGGGGTCTTCTTCGCGTTCGACCCGGTGGTCGGCACCATCCTCGGGGCGATCTTCCTCGACCAGGTGCTCACTCCCATTGCGCTGCTGGGCGTCTGCCTGGTCGTCGCGGCCGGGGCGGGGATCGTGTGGCTTGCGGGCGGGCACGGGCCGGCCGCCGAACCCGCTCCGGACCTTCCCGACGACACGGCGTACGCTGGAGGAATGGCGCCAGCAGCGGGGATCGAAGCACTCGAGATCGAGCGGAAGTACGAGGTCGCGGTCGACACTGCGGTGCCGACCCCCGGACAGTTTGCGGGCGCCGGCTTTACCGCCGACGCTCCCGTGACCTATCGCTTGGTGGCGACGTACTTTGACACCCCCTCCGAGGCGCTCGCCGCCGCGGGGATCGCGGTGCGCGTGCGCGAGGGCGGCTCGGACGCCGGGTGGCACATCAAGCGGCGTGAGCCGGGCGGGGTGCGCGAGCTGCAGTGGCCGCTCGGCGCCGAGATGCCCGCGGCGCTGCGCGAGGACCTGCGCGCGACGATCGGCGACGCCGTTGCCGAGGTTGCGCCGCGCGCCACGCTCGAGACCGAGCGCACGGTCGTCGTGCTGCGCGATTCCGCGGGCGCGCCGGTGGTGGAAC
This sequence comes from Leucobacter luti, assembly GCF_004217175.1. Classification (GTDB taxonomy): domain Bacteria; phylum Actinomycetota; class Actinomycetes; order Actinomycetales; family Microbacteriaceae; genus Leucobacter; species Leucobacter luti. The sequence goes on along the minus strand of NZ_SHKI01000004.1, from coordinate 407,289 downwards.
TCGCGGACGACCGCGTGCGTGCCGCCGACCTGGCGGACGGCGTGCGGCGGGCCTGGCGCGAGTGGGAGGCCGAGCTGCTGCCCGGAGGCGCCGAGACACACCTCGACGCGCTTGAGCCGGTGCTGCGCGCCGCGGGGGCAGTGCCGTCCGCGAGCCCCGCGAAGATCGCGCGGGCAACCGGCAAATTGACCGCGCTCGCGCGTGCCCGCGGGGCCGCACCCGCACAGCTCGCGGCGCTCGCCGAACTCGACGCGTCCGATCAGGCGGCTGCGCGTAGGCTTGACGCATGAGCAAGGCTCCGAAATCTGGCAAGTCGCGAAACGATCGCGCGAAGAAGAAGCAAGACGCGCCCTCACCGCAGGCCCGGCGCAAGCAGGTCATCGTGGGGCTCGTCATGGGCGCGGCGATGGGCGTGCTCATCGCGGCGCTGACGCAGTTCTGGCTGTGGCTGCCCGCCGGCCTCGCACTCGGGCTGGCCACCGGCGTCATCATGAAGCCGCCGGCCGAGTAGTCCGCCGCCGGGGGTGCCGCAGTCGCCGGGGCGCGGTGCGGCGCGGTGCGGTGCATCGCTGAGGGGAGCTGGGATTCACCCTGATGTAAACGTCGTTGACATAGGCATTTACAATCGCTGCTCGGTGTGCGATGATCGGAGCGGACATCGACAACGAGGACGCTATGCACCCCACAATTTTTGAGACCAACCGCCCCGCGGCACGAATCGTCGAAGACGCGCTCGCCGACACCAAGCTCGGCTGCTTCTGGACCGACGACGTGGCGGGCCACGCCGCGAGCTACGAGCCGCTGGCCGGCGACACCCGCGTGGACGACGCCGTGGTCGGCGGCGGCTACGCCGGGCTCTGGACCGCGATCAAGCTCAAGACGGAGCACCCCGAGCGCCGCGTCGTGCTGCTCGAAGCGGTGCGCATCGGCTGGGCGGCGTCGGGCCGCAACGGCGGCTTCTGCGAGGCGAGCATCACCCACGGCGAGCCAAACGCCGAGGCGCGGTGGCCCGACGAGACCGGCACGCTGTCCCGGCTCGGCTTCGAGAACCTCGACGCGATCGAGCGCTTCATCGGCGAGCACAAGCTCGACGTCGATTTCGAGCGCAACGGTGCCCTGTCCGTGGCAAACGCGCCGCACCAGGTCGAGTGGCTCGGCGAGAGCGACGATCCGGCAGTCGAGGTCTACGACGCCGAGCAGGTGCAGCAGCGCATCGCCTCGCCCACCTTCCTCGGCGGCGAGTTCTCGCCGCACGAGAACGCCAACCTGCACCCGGCGAAGCTCGCCGCCGAGCTCGCGCGGCACGCGGCGGAGATCGGTGTCGAGATCTACGAGCGCACGCCCGTGAAGCGCCTTGACGGGGGATCGGACGCTCCGATCCAGCTCGTCACAGAGCGCGGCACGGTCACCGCCGAGCGCGTCGCGCTGTGCACCAACGTGTTCCCGTCGCTGCTGAAGCGGTACCGCCTGCACACCGTCCCGGTCTACGACTACGTGCTGATGACCGAGCCGCTCACCGACGAGCAGCTCGCCTCGATCGGCTGGGCGGGTCGCGAGGGCCTCGCCGACATGGCGAACCAGTTCCACTACTCGCGCCTCACCAAGGACAACCGGATCCTCTGGGGCGGCTATGACGCGGTGTACTTTGCCGGCGGCAAGATCAACCCCGAGCACGAGGACAGGATGGAGAGCCACCGCAAGCTTGCGAGCCACTTCTTCACCACCTTCCCGCAGCTCGCCGGAGTGAAGTTCTCGCACCGCTGGGCCGGGGTCATTGACACCAGCACCCGCTTCTGCGCGTTCTTCGGGCAGGCGCACGGCGGCCGGGTGCAGTACGTCGCCGGCTTCACCGGGCTGGGCGTGGGGGCCACCCACTTCGCGGCCGACGTGATCGTCGACCGGCTTGAGGGCCGCGTCACCGAGCGCACCGAGCTCAAGATGGTCAAGGACGTGCCGCTGCCGTTCCCGCCGGAGCCCGCCGCGTCGATCGGGATCAACCTCACGCGCTGGGCACTGGATCGTGCCGACCACAACGAGGGCAAGCGCAACGTGCTCCTCAAGACGCTCGACGCGCTCGGGCTCGGGTTCGACTCGTGAGCGCCGAAGCGGGGGCCGCGCAGCTGCCCGACGGCGCGAACGACCTGGTGCACGCGACGGCCGTGGTGGTTGAGCACGAGGCCGTCGACGCCGCAGACGTGGTCGCGGGTGCGCCCACGCAGGGGATCGTCGAGCTCGGCGCGATCGGTGGCGCCGAGACCGGGATCTGGGAGCTGCGCGGCGGCACCGTCACCGACACCGAGGTCGACGAGCTCTTCGTCGTGCTCTCGGGTGGGGCGACGATCGAGCTGCTCAGCGAGCCGGGCGTCGCGCCGGAGGAGTCCCCGCGCACCGTCGAGGTGGCGCAGGGCGACGTGATGCGCCTCGTCGCCGGCACGCGAACGCGCTGGACGGTCGCCGACCACATCCGCAAGATCTACATCGCCGCCGAGTAGGCGCGGGCGGGCGCCCGGCTCCCGGCCCGGGGCGCCCGCACGCGGCTCTCGCGCGATCCTGAGCGTTCGCTGTAAGATAACTCCTTGGTCGCGCGCTTTCGGGGTGGACGCGCAGCACACTGTGAACGACCGCCCCTCGAAGGAGCCAGCATGGCCCTGCCCTGGAAACTGCACGGCGACGGCAAGCACGTCGCACCCGAGGCGATCGTCCTCCCGGATGAGCGCCTGAGCTGGGGCCGCACGATCGGCTTCGGCGCGCAGCACGTCGTCGCGATGTTTGGCGCCACCTTCCTCGTGCCGCTGCTCACGGGCTTCAGCCCGACGGCGACGCTGTTCTTCTCGGGCCTCGGGACGCTGCTGTTCCTGCTGCTCACGGGCAACCGCCTGCCGAGCTACCTCGGCTCGTCGTTCGCGTTCATCGCGCCGATCCTCGCGGCGACCGCGGGTGGCGACGACCTCGGCCGTGCATCGTTCGGCATCCTCGCGATCGGTGTGCTCATGGCCATCGTTGGCCTGGTGGTGCACCGCTTCGGCACCGGCTGGATCAACGCGCTCATGCCGCCCGTCGTCATGGGCGGCATCGTTGCCCTCATCGGCTTCAACCTCGCCCCGGCGGTGCGCAACAACTGGACCGGCAACCCGGGCGCGAACCCCGATGTTGACCAGGTGCTCTCGTCGTGGGTGGCGTTCGCCACGCTGATCGCGATCCTGCTCATCACGGTGCTGTTCCGTGGCCTGATCGGGCGGCTCTCGATCGTGCTCGGCATGGCCGTCGGCTACGCAATCGCGTTCTTCGCCGGCCTCGTGGACTTCTCAGCCGTGGGCGACGCCGCGTGGGTGGGTCTGCCCGCCTTCCACGCCGTGGGCAACCCGTTCGCGGATCCGTCGCTCTGGGGCCTGCTGCCCGCGTTCCTGCCCGTGGTGCTCGTGCTGATCGCCGAGAACGTGGGTCACGTGAAGAGCGTGGGCCTCATGGTCAACCGCGATCTCGATCCGGTGACCGGCCGCGCGCTGCTCGCAGACGGCGTCTCGACCATGCTCGCCGGTTTCGGCGGCGGCTCGGGCACCACGACCTACGGCGAGAACATCGGCGTGATGGCCGCGACCCGCGTGTACTCAACGGCCGCGTACTGGGTCGCCGGCACCATCGCCGTGCTGCTCAGCTTCTCCCCGAAGGTCGGCGCGATCATCTTCTCCGTCCCGCCGGCCGTGCTCGGCGGCGTCACCGTAGCGCTCTACGGTCTGATCGGCCTGATCGGCGTCAAGATCTGGATCGACAACAAGGTCGATTTCTCGAAGCCGATCAACCAGTTCTCCGCGGCAGTGCCGCTCATCGTGGGCATCGCCGACTTCACGATCAATTTCGGGTCGGTCGTGTTCAACGGCATCGCACTCGGCACGATCGCGGCGATCGGTGTGTACCACCTGATGCGCGTGCTGGCGAAGGTGCGGGGCGGCGAAATGCAGGTGGCGGATCCGGTGGTGACCGCTCCGGCGGAGGACCACACCCCGTAGCCGGGGTCACACCCTCCGAATTCCCTGAACCCCACACGCAACCGCGGCGCGCGAAACTCCGCCGCGGTTGCGTTCATTTTGCCCCGCAGCGCCTAGGGTGGCGGTGTGTGGAGTGTAGATCGGCGTCAGCGACCGGGAGCGGTGCGCGGCGAAAATGAGGCGGAGGGCGTGGCCCCCGAGGCGGTGACGCCTCGTGACGAGGGCGCGCTCGCAACCGCGCCCGATCCAAGCCCGCGACCGGAGCCGGATCTGACGGCGCAGCTCACGGGGCCGGTGTCGCTCGTGGACGCGTACGCCGACGAGCACGCTGATTGGCGGCGCGAGGCCGCGAGCATCGGCGGCCGCAATCCGCTGCTGCACTTCGACGACCGCCCGGCGAACCGCATCGAGCTCTCGACCACCCACCCCGGTGGCCTGCCGCAGTTCATCACGGGCAACAAGATCCTGCTCTCCGCCCTGATCCGCGACGATCTCGCGCTGCGGCACGCTCGCGCGGCCGCAGGTCGGGTGACCGACAAGGCGATCGAGATGCGCACGGTGCGCGGGATCGAGACCGTCAACCTCGGTGTGGGCATCGCAAAGTGGAGCTTCGAGGGGGAGGAGTTCTGCGCCCCCGTGCTGCTGCGCCCGCTCGCGATCCGCCGCTACGGCCGCGACTTCGAGCTGAAGCTCAAGCAGTTCCCCGTGGTCAACCCGGAGCTGATCCGCGTGCTGCACGCGCAGTTCGGGATCGCGATCGACGCGCGCTCGCTCATCGAGCTCTCGCAGTCCGAGGGCGTATTCAAGCCGCAGCCGGTCATCGACCGCGTGCGCCAGATGGTCGCGGGTGTCGCGGGCTTCGTGGTGCAGCCACGCCTCGTCGTGTCCTCGTTCACCAGCGTGTCGCAGGGCATGGCCGCCGCGGTGAAGGATCTCGACTCGCCGATCCTCGCGGCCGTCTGCGGCAGTGAGCCAGCGCGCGAGCAGCTCCTTGCCGCGTACCGCCCGGTCAGTGCCACGCACCCAGATGAGCGCTCACCCGACGTGGACCGCTTCCTCTACGACGCCGACGCCGAGCAGGACGACGTGCTCGCCCAGATCGACGCCGGCCACTCGATCGTGGTCCACACGCTGCCCGGCACGGGCGGCACGCAGACCGTGGTCAACGCCATCGGGAGCCTCGCCCGCGAGGGCAAGCGCGTGCTCGTGGTCTCGCCGCGCCGGGCCACGCTCGACGGCATCTCCCACCGCCTCACGCGCGCCGGGCTCGCTGGCCTCTCGGTCGGCCCGCGCCGGCTGCGCCGCAATCTGGTCGAGTCGATCAGCCGCAACGAGAACGCCAGGGCCGAACAGCTCGGCGAGGTCGACGCTGCCCTGACACGCCTGCGCGGCGTGCTCCGCGACTACCGCGGCGCGCTGTCGGGCGCCGATCCGCGCTACGGGGTCTCCCCGCTCGACGCGCTGCGCCGTCTCACGGTGCTGTCGCTGAGCGAGCGGCCGCCGAGCACTACCGTGCGGCTCGACGATCAGGCGCTCGGCCAGCTCACGCTCGATCGCAGCTCGATGGCCGAGGCCCTCACCGAGGTCGCCCGGCTGGGCCAGTTCCAGTACGGTCCCGAGGACTCGCCCTGGTACGGCGTCAACTTTGGCACGACCGAGGAGGCGCGCACCGCGTACGGTCTCGCGGTGGACCTCGCCGAGTCGCAGCTGCCGCGTCTCATCTCGATGGCCAACGAGGTGATCGGCCAGACATCGATGCGGCCCTACGAGACGATCGCCGAGCTGGGCGTGTACCTGCGCCTCCTCATGGGAATCCGCGACACGCTCGATCGCTTCACCCCGGCCGTCTACGACCGCTCGCTCACCGAGGTGATCGCGGCGCACGCGCCGCGTGGCGGCGATGAGATGTCGGCGGCGAACAAGCGGCGCCTGCGTAAGCTCGCCCGCGAGTACGTGCGCCCGGGCGTGCACATCACCGACATGTACTCCCGCCTCGTGCAGATCCAGCAGCAGCGCGTGCTGTGGCAGCGCTACACCACGGTGGTCGGCGCGCGCCCGGAGGTGCCGCTGGGCATCGCCGACGTGGTTGTCGCCTACCAGTCCGCCTATCAGGATCTCGACGAGCTCGACCGCGTGCTCGGCGTCGCCGCGGATCCGGATCGGCTCAAGAACCGCTCGCTTGGCGCGCTCGCCACGCGGATCTCCGATCTCGCCCGCGAGTCCGAGGTGCTGCAGAACATCCAGGAGCGCACCACGATCGTGGAGCGCATGCGCGCCGCGCACCTCGAGCCGCTGCTCGACGATCTCTCGGCGCGCCACGTCCCCGCGGAGGACGTCGCCAGCGAGCTTGAGCTCGCCTGGTGGCAGTCGGCGCTTGAGCGGATGCTGCAGACCAACCCGGCACTGCTGAGCGCCAACACCGGGGTGCTTGAGCGCCTTGAAGCGGACTTCCGCTTGGTCGACGACGCGCACGCTGGCGCGAACGGCGCGCTGCTCGCGGCGACCCTCGCCGACGCGTGGCGGGTTGCCGTGCTCGATCACAAGCAGGAGGCGCTTGCGATGCGCGAGGCACTGCGCCGGCCCGACGCCTCGGTGGCCGCGCTGGCGCAGGGCGCACCGCACCTGCTTGGCGTGCTCGCCCCCGTCTGGACCATGTCCCCGTACGAGGTGGCACAGCTGCCCGACAGCATGCGCTTCGACACCGTGCTGCTCGTCGACGCGGGAGCGACCACGCTCGTGGAGAACCTCGGAGCGATCCGCCGCGCCACGCAGGTGGTGGCGTTCGGCGACACCATGACGCAGACTCCGGCCCACTTCGAGATCTCCGTTGGCGCACCGGTCGACGATGCGAGCGACGCCGAAGCGCTGCACCGCCGCTCCGCGTTTGCGGAGCTCGGCGAGGTGCTGCCCACGCTCACCCTCACGCGCAGCTACCGCGCGGGCGGCGAGGATCTCACGCAGCTGGTCAACACTCGGTTCTACGACGGCGCGATCCAGTCGCTGCCGTGGGCCGGCAGCTTCCTCGGCCACTCGAGCCTCACGTACGAGTTCGTGCGCGGCGGCCAGGGGCTGCCCGATCAGCAGACCGGCGCGGTGGAGAGCACCGACGCCGAGGTTGATCGGGTCGTGCAGCTCGTGCTTGAGCACGCCTCCGAGCGCGCCGGCGAATCGCTCATGGTGATCACGGCCAGCGAGCGGCACGCGGTTCGCGTGTACCAGGCCGTGCTGCAGGCGTTCTCGAAGTTCCCGCAGTACCGTGACTTCCTGCTCGGGGAGCGGGCGGAACCGTTCGCGGTGCTCACCCTGGAGCAGGCGACCGCGCAGAGCCGGGACCGCGTGATCTTCTCGATCGGCTACGGCCGCACCCCGCACGGCCGGGTGCTCTCAAACTTCGGTGGCCTCGGTCGGCCCGGCGGCGAGCGGCTGCTCGCGGTCGCGATGACCCGCGCCCGCCGCGCAATGACGATCGTGAGCTGCTTTAAGCCCGAGGATCTCGACTCCGCCCGCATCAAGCACGGCGTGGTTGAGCTGGCGCAGCTGCTCGCGCTTGAGCACCCGGCCCCCGAGCCGCCCGCCCTGCCGGCGGAGCGCGACCCGATGGTGGGGGAGCTCGCCGACCGGCTTGAGGCCCTCGGGCTCACCGTGGCGCTCGACTACCGCGGCGTGATCCCGCTCGCCGCTTCGTACGCGGGGCGCGCGATCGCCATCGAGATCGACCTCGGTGACGGCTCAGACAGCCTGCGCGACACGCTGCGCCTGCGGCCGGCCGTGCTCCGCCGTCTCGGTTGGCACTACCACCGGGTGCAGAGCTTCGACCTGTTCGCCGACCCCGACGAGGCCGCGCGCCGCATCGCGCGGATCGTCGGTCGCGAGGCCGGGGAGGCCGCCGCGGCCGCGGGCCGCGCGTGACCGAGCAGCAGCCGCGCCGCTCGCGGCGCGCGCAGCGCCCCGCGCCCGCGGGCGTGGACCCGCGGCCGTCCGAGCACCCGCTCGACGCGCAGGCCGGCGAAGACCAGGCGGCGGGCTGGGGCGACGGCGACGCCGCACCGGGGTCCGCAGATCGCGCGAACGAGGAGCGGCTGCGCCGCGACAAACCCCCGCACTGGGGGTAGCCCGGGCGTCACCTCGCGGTGCCCCGGAGGAGGTGCGCGGCTAGGAGCTGCTGGAGGAGCTCGAGCTGCTCGATGAGCTTGAGCCTGAGCTCGACGATCCGGATCCGGATCCGCCGGAGCGCGAGTCGGTGCTGTAGAAGCCCGAGCCGTTAAACGTCACGCCGAGCGATCCGAACACCTTGCGCAGCGTGCCCTCGCACTCGGGGCAGACGGTCAGCGCGTCATCTGAGAACGACTGGTAGACGTCGAACGCGTGGCCGCAGTCGGCGCACCGGTAAGCGTAGGTAGGCACAATTACCCATCCTAGTGCCTCTGATCGGGAAAACGCCGGGTGCCCGCCGGGGTGACCGCGCCGTCGACGGGGACATCGTGCGGGTCGCGCGGGAGACGGTCGAGCACGTCCTCGGCAAACACGACCGCGAAGACCGGCACGCGCGGATCCAGCGTGGCGAGCACGCGGTCGTAGTAGCCGAGCCCCCAGCCCAGTCGGGTGCCCGTCACATCGACCGCGCAGGCGGGCACGAGCAGGAGCTCGGCGTCCCGGGCCGCGCTCCCCGGGAGACGCGGCCCAGCGGGCTCCCGGATCCCGTGGCGACCGACGACCTGCGGCGCGACGGAGTGCCGCGCCCAGGCAAGCCCCCGATCCGGCAACGACACTGGCAACAGCACGTCCACGCCGGCGCCGAGCGCCCAGTCGAGGAAGCCGCTCGGGTCCGGCTCGTCCGCCATCGGGAGGTAGCAGGTCACGGTGCGGGCGCCCGCCGCGCGCACCAGCTCGATCAGGTGGTGAGAGAGCTCGGCGGCGTCGCGCTCGCGTCGCTCGGGGGAGCGCGCCGCCCGCCGCGCGCGCACCGTCGCGCGCACCTCGCGCTTGCGCTCGCCGCTCGCCGCACTCGTGGCCGCACCCATAGCCACAGCCTAGCTCGGCCACGGCTCGAATCCGCGGGGGAACTTTGCCTGGGACGCGCACATCATTAGGCTGGCCTGCATGACTGAAGTTCAGCGCGCCCAGAAGTCGGCCGTCACCAAAGCTGTGATCCCGGCAGCGGGCCTCGGCACTCGCTTCCTCCCCGCGACGAAGGCGATGCCGAAAGAGATGCTCCCGATCGTCGACAAGCCGGCGATCCAGTACGTCGTCGAAGAGGCGGCCTCGGCCGGCCTCGGCGACGTGCTCATCATCACGGGGCGCAACAAAGACAACCTCGTGAACCACTTCGACAGCGTCCCCGAGCTTGAGTACTCGCTCGAGCGAAAGGGCGACGACGGCAAGCTCGGCAAGGTGCACGAGTCGAGCGAGCTCGCCGAGGTCTATTTCCTCCGCCAGGGTCAGCCGCTCGGCCTGGGCCACGCGGTGGGCCGGGCGCGCGGCCACGTTGGAGACGAGTCGTTCGCCGTGCTGCTCGGCGACGACCTGATCGACGCGCGCGATCCGCTGCTCGACCGCATGATCGCCGAGCACGACGCCCGCGGCGCGACCGTGATCGCGCTCATGGAGGTGCCGCAGGAGTCGATCCACCTCTACGGCTGCGCCGCCGTCGAGGCCACGGACGACGCCGACGTGGTGCGCATCACCGGCCTCGTTGAGAAGCCGGCCGCCGCGGAAGCCCCGTCAAACCTCGCCGTGATCGGCCGCTACGTGCTGCGCCCCGAGATCTTCGACATCCTCGACGAGCTCCCGCCCGGCCGCGGCGGCGAGATCCAGCTCACGGACGCGCTGCACCAGCTCGCCGAGGGCAAGGGCGAGGCGCCCGTCTACGGCGTGATCTTCCGCGGCCGCCGCTACGACACGGGCGACCGTGCCGACTGGATCAAGGCGAACGTGCTGCTCGGGGTGGACCACGACGAGCTCGGCACCGAGATCTCAAACTGGGTGATCGACTTCGCCGAACAGCTGCGCGCGCGACGCGAAGGCTAGCGGAGCGTGCCGCTCGGCCGCGTGATCGACGTCCCCGCCCCGCTCACCGCGGGCCGGGTGACGCTGCGCGTGGTCCGGGCGGGCGACGCTGAGGCGCTGCGGGCGCTGCTGCGCGGCAACCGCGACTGGCTGCGGCGCTGGGAGGCGACCCACCCGTCCGGGCGCAGCATCGAGCCCGGCTCGGTGCCGATGCGGCCCACCATTCGCGCGTACCGGCGTCAGCTCAAGGCCGGCAGCGGCGTGCCGTTTGTGATCCTCTACGACACCGAGATCGTGGGGCAGCTCAGCATCTCCGAGCTCTCGGGCGGCGCCCTCCAGTCGTCGCAGATCGGGTACTGGGTGTCTGAGCACGCGGCCGGGCGCGGCATCGCGCCCACCGCGGTGGCGCTCGCGATCGACTATGTGTTCGTCACGCTCGGCCTCCACCGGGTGGAGATCTGCATCCGCCCCGAGAACGCGGCCTCGCTGCGCGTGGTGGAGAAGCTGCGCATGCGCCCGGAGGGGCGGCGGGCCGCGTACATCCACATCGACGGGGCGTGGCGCGACCACGACTGCTTCGTCGCGCTGCGCGAGGACGGGCCGATGATCTCGCGGCTGCCGCGAGGCTAGCGGCTCGCGGGTCCGACCCGGTGGCTCAGGTCCGACCCGGTCGGCCGGGTCCGGCCCGGTGGCGCGGATCCGACCCTGTGGCGCGGATCCGACCCGGTGGGCCCGGTCCGACCCGCCCGCCCAGATCCGACCCGCCCGCCCGGATCCGGCCCGGTGGGCCCGGTCCGACCCGCCCGCCCAGATCCGACCCTGTGGGAGAGATCCGACCCGCCCACCCAGATCCGACCCGCTTCGCGCGGGCAGGCCGCCGGGGAAGCGGGTCGGATGTGTGGCTTGGGGTCGGAAATCCAGGCGCCCGAGCCGGCCGCGCGGCCCTCCGATGCGGGGTTGCGGCGTGCCGACGGCTCCACGGCCCGGCGACGCCGTACAGTGAGGCACATGACAGGCGGTGTTCTCGGCGGTGGCGTGATCTTCTTGGTTGCGGCCCTCCTCTGGGCTGCCGTATTGGTGCCGGCGTGGACCCGGCGGCGCGAGTTCCAGGCCGCCGAGAAGAACGCTTTGCGGCTGCAACGCACGCTGCGGGTGCTCGCGGAGACCTCCGAGGTGCCCCAGGAAGTGCGGATCGAAGCGAACGCGCGTGAGGCGCTGGCACACGAGAAGCTGCTGCGGACCGCACAGCGCCAGCAGGAGGCCGAGCGCGCCGCCGATCTCGCCGAAGCCCGCGCCGCGTCAGTGCGAGCCGAGATCCGGGCGCAAGAGATGCGTCGCCGAGAGGCTGCCGCGAAGCGCTCGGCACGACTCCGCCGCCCCAGCGCGCGCAGGCTGCGCGCCGTAGCCGCGCTTGCCGCGCTCTCCGGGGTGCTCGGAACGCTCGTTGGCGTGGGCCTCGCGGTCGCCGGCAGCGGTCCAATGCTGCTCGTGTGCTCCGCCCTGCTCGCGGTCGCGTCCGTCGGCGGACTGGTGCTGCTGGCCCCGGGCCGCGTGCAGGTGCCGCAGATTGAGGCGGAGCAGGTGATCGCGGACGCCGCCCCGGCCGAGATCCCCACCCAGGCCCCGGCGTCGACCGGGGAAACCGGCGATGCCGCGGCGGCTCACGCAGCCGCCCAGCGTGCGGCTGCCGAGCGCATCGCACGAGCCCGCACCATGGCCCGTGCCCGCGCTGAACGGCCGAGCGCCCAGGAAAACCAGACCGACTCGATCCTGCTCCGCGAGGTTCGCGAGCAGGTGGCACGCGAGCGCGCCGCCGGCGCACAAACCACGCCGGCTGCCCCCGCGCCCGCCGCGCCCTCGGTGTCGCAGCCCGAGCGCGCCGCCGCAGAAGCACCCGCGCCCAAGCGCGCCCCAATGTCTGCGGCCGCGGCCGAACAGCGTGCCGCGCAGCAGCGCCTCCGCGGAATGGGCGTGATCGGCGACACCAGCCAGGGGATGCCCGATCTCGACGCCGCCCTGCGCCGCCGCCGCAACGCCGGATAGCGTCGATTTCGCGTCAGTGGCCCTGGATTGCTATGCTGGATCGCTGTAAGGGTCTGTGGCGCAGTTGGTAGCGCGTCTCGTTCGCAATGAGAAGGTCAGGGGTTCGATTCCCCTCAGATCCACTCTGAAAAGCTCCGCGTTCGCGGGGCTTTTCTTCGTTTCGGGGAATCGCGCGGAATCTGGAAACGCTGGCGCGTTTCCGTTGAAGATTCCGCGCCCCTCAGATCCACTCTGAAAAGCTCCGCGTTCGCGGGGCTTTTCTTCGTTTCGGGGAATCGCGCGAGATTTTGAAACGCTGACGCGTTTCATCTGAAAATCTCGCGCCCCTCAGATCCACCACTTTGGCCCCGCAGTAGCGGGGCCTTTTGTCTTCGGGGAATCGCGCGGAATCTGGAAACGCGGGCGCGTTTCCGTTGAAGATTCCGCGCCCCTCAGATCCACTCTGAAAAGCTCCGCGTTCGCGGGGATTTTCTTCGTTTCGGGGAATCGCGCGAAGGCTCGTGCGCGAGCGGCGTTTCGGGACGGGCATTGAGGGTGTGCCATTGCCGGTGCGACCTGGGCCGGAGCGCCACGCGCGCTCGGCGTAGGATTGAGGGATCCGCGCTCGGTTCCGCGCACGGCCCCACACCACACGAGGACGGTGAACTATCGCTCACGAATCGGCTACAGGCGCTCCGCTGGTGCGCTGGGATGCCGCGGGCGCTGCCGAGTCCGCCCTCTGGTGGTCGGCGAACGGACGGCCCGCGCCCAAACGAGTGGTGCCCGTCGACGATCGCCTCACCGCCGACCAGGCCGTGAAGTACGCCGCGCAGGGTACGGCGATGCTGTGGCTGGGCGATTTTCACAACGCGAAGCAGCTGATCGGAGCCGTTGACCGCCGCCTCTCGCGCGAGAAAAAGAAGCCCGCGGCGCGTGCGCCTCTCAGTGACGCCGAGGAGTTCTACCGGATCCGGCAGGCGCGCGCCCAGCGCTCTCGCATGCTCTCGCTGATCCTCGTCCCGCTCGAAGCCGACGCTGCCGGCCGCGGTGTCGTGCTGCCGCTGCCCCGCGCCCCGCGAGTGGCCGAGGCTGTGGCGTTCGCGTACGGGGGGCGTCCCGGTGCGGTCCGCGCCGTTGTGAGCCTGCAGGAGCTCACCGGGGTGCTGAGCGCGCACCAGTGGTATCTGAACGGCGTCGACGTGCCGAGTCTCGGCGCGCGAATCCACCCGCACTACGGCACCTTCCTTCCCACGCGGCACGAGTACGTCGACCTCGTCGCGGGTGCCCCGCTGCCGGCCGAGTCGCTCGCCTTCGATATCGGCACCGGCACCGGCGTGCTAGCGGCCGTGCTCGCGAAGCGTGGCGTGAGCAGGGTGGTGGGCACCGACATTCACCAGCGCGCGGTTGACTGCGCGAACGACAATTTCACCCGACTGGGGATCCGCGAGATCGCCACAGCGCAGCGCACGAGCATGTTCCCGGAGGGCCGGGCCCCGCTGATCGTGTGCAACCCGCCGTGGCTTCCGGGGAGCGCGACCACCACGCTCGACGCGGCGGTCTACGACCCGGGCAGCGCGATGCTGCTCCAGTTTCTCGCGGGGCTCCCGGCGCACCTGACCGAGGGTGGCGAGGGGTGGCTGGTGCTCTCCGATCTCGCCGAGCTCCTGGGGCTGCGCAGCCGACAGCTGCTCCTCGACGCAGTCGCGGGCGCCGGGCTCCGCGTGGTGGATCGGATCGACACGGTCCCCACCCATCGGCGCGCGAGCGACGCCGACGATCTGCTGCACGCCGCGCGCTCGCGCGAGGTCACCTCACTCTGGCGCCTCCGGGTCGGCGCGTAACCGCCACGGTTCGGATCCGCCACTGGATCAGTCCTGCGAATCCCGGTCCGCACTCCGGGCGCGGGTCCAGCCCCGCTCAGCTCCCGCGTCCTGCTCCGCTCCCGCGTCCTGCTCCGCTCCCGTGTCCTGCCCCGGCCCCGGCTGCGCGCCCAGCGCCCCGGGGCTAGCGTTTCTTCGTGCATTGTGACTATCATCGTCAGTAGACGATGCTAGCGATTTGCGGCGATGCAGAATTTGAGTGGACAGTATGGGAATCGGACACGATCACGACGTCACCGGCGGAGCCGCGGGCGCGCACGCCCCCGGTGGGCTCGCGGGTGCTCAGACCGCCGCCACCGCACACCGGAGGCGTCTCAAGATTGTGCTCTCAATCTACGTGACGATCATTCTCGCCGAGGCGATCGGATCCTGGCTCACGAACAGCCTGGCGCTGCTCGCAGAAGCACTCCACATGGCCGTGGACGCGAGCGGGATCCTGATCGCGCTGATCGCCACCTACCTCGCCACCCGGCCGGCAACGAAGCGGCGGAGCTTCGGCATGATGCGTGCAGAGATCGTGGCGGTGCTGATCAACTGCCTGCTGCTGTTCGGTCTCGGCGGCTACATTCTGTTCGAGGCGGTCGATCGCTGGTTCAACCCGGACGAGGTCGCGGGCGGCGGTGTGATCCTCTTCGCGGTCGTGGGGCTCATCGGCTCCGGCATCTCGCTCACGCTGCTGAGCCGTGGCTCGAAGGAGAGCCTCAACGTGAAGGCCGCGTTCCTTGAAGTGATGAGCGACGGGATCGGCGCGGCGGCCATCATTATCTCCGGGATCCTGAATCTGCTGTACGGCTGGAATCAGGGCGACGCGATCGCGGCTGCGGCCATCGGCGTGATCATCCTGCCGCGCGCGTTCATGCTGCTGAAGCAGGCGATCAACCTCATCATGCAGGGCGTGCCGAACGGCATTGAGCTCGCGGAGGTCGAGCTTGAGATCGAAAAGACCCACGGCGTCGCGAGCGTCCACAGCCTCCACGTGTGGGGGCTCACGAGCGGTGTCTCGGTGATGTCGGCGCACATCGTCCCGGACCCCGACGCCACCGGGGGCGTGACCCATGCCCGGCTCCTCGACTCGCTCACCGAGACCATGCGCGAGCGGTTTGGCATCGAACACTGCACCTTCCAGCTCGAAGAGGCCGACCACCTGCTGCACGAGGGGTCGATGCACCGCGATCTCGCCGGGATGAACGAGGCGCCATCCGTGAGCGGCGGCCAAGATGTCGGACACAGCCACTGATGGCGCGCGCGGTGTACGGCGATCGGGCGGTGGGGGCGGGCGCCGGTCCCGCAGGTACCCGCCACCGAAGTATTATCGACTCATGGAGACTACCCCGGGGGAGGAAGCGCCGCACGAGCGCGAGCGTGTGCGCGAGGCCGTCGAGTTGACCCCCGCGGCGCACCTATTTCAGAGCTTTAGCGATCCGTCGCGACTGGTGATCCTGCAGCACCTGCAGCTCGGGGAGCACCGCGTCGTGGATCTCACGCAGCACCTCGGCCTGTCGCAGAGCACGGTGTCGAAGCACCTCGCATCGCTGAAGGATGCCGGCCTGGTCTCGTCTCGGCCGCAGGGGCGCGCCTCCGTGTACTCGCTTCGGCACTCAGCGGAACTGATGGATCTGTTTGCCGCCGCGGAGCGCCTGCTTGCGCTGACCGGAGACATCGTCGCGCTGTGCAAGGTGCACGGTAGCGGGGTCGTGTCGTCCGCCGAGGAAGAGTAGCACTACACTTTCCTGATGACTCTTCCGCTCTGGTTCTCGCTGTTTACCGCGACCGTGGTGATCAGCCTGACCCCGGGGGCCGGGGCGATCAACACGATGTCGAACTCGCTCTCGGTGGGGTGGCGGCGCTCATTCTGGGGCGTCCTGGGGCAGCAGTTCGCGCTGCTGCTGCACATCGCCATCGTCGCCGCAGGAGTGGGAGTTCTCGTCGCAAACACTCCCGCGCTCTTCAACGCGATCCGGTGGCTGGGGGCGGCGTACCTGGTCTATCTCGGCATCCGGCTGATCGTCGCAACGCCGCAGCCCCAGGCCGAGACGGCGGGCGCGGGGGGCGCAAGCGCGTGGGCGCTGCTGCGCCGCGGGTTCTGGGTCAACCTGCTCAACCCCAAAGCGATCGTCTTCTTCCTCGCGTTCCTGCCGCAGTTTATCCGCCCGGACCAGCCGCTCGCGCCGCAGTACCTCATCCTCACGGCAACCGTCGTCGGCGTTGATTTGCTCGTCATGTGGGGCTTTTTCGCCTCGGCGGCGAAGCCGTTCAGGCGCTATGCGGCGACCCCGCGCGGCGCGCGCACGCTCAACTCCGTGTTCGGGGCGCTGTTTATCGCCGTCGCGGGGCTCCTGCTGCTCGTGCACTAGAGCGTCACGATCGGTGCCGGGCGGCCTGCGAGGCGCGGCCGGTGAGGCGCGGGATAGGATCGTTCAGTTCGGGAATCTAGCCCGGGTTGACGAGTCCAATCGGGGTGAGGTGAGGCGTGGACCTGTTTCCGCAGCTCAGTGTGGATCGGGCGCTGCGTGCCCCGCTCGCAGAGCAGCTCGCGACCGCGATTCGCGACGCGGTGCTCGCCGGCCGGATCGCGCCAGGGGAGACGCTCCCGCCGACCCGAGCACTCTCCGCGACAATCGGAGTCTCGCGCGCGGTGGTCGTCGCGGCGTACGAGCGCCTCGTGGGCGAGGGCTTCCTTGAGAGTCGCCAGGGCGCCGGCACCCGGGTGATCCCGGATCTGCCGGGCTGGCGCACCGATCCGGGGCGGGGGGCGCGACGCGGCCGCGACACGGGGGATGACCGCTCCAACTCCGCCGCCGTGGTCGCGCCTCCCCTCGCGGCCGTGACGGCGTCCGGCCCTGGGACCGCGTTCGCGTCCGGCCCTTCGTCCGGCCCTGGCGCCGCGGCCGTGTCCGGCCCTGGGATCGCGCGTGCTCTCGCGGGCCAGGCGCCTGCCGGCGGCGTGATCGACCTCCGCCCCGGCCGACCGCACGCCGCGCCGGCCCCGCCGCGCTCGTGGGTGCGCGCGCTCGGCGCAGCGGCGAAACACCCCTGGTCACCGGACGCCCCCGACCCGCGCGGACACGTCGCGCTGCGGCGGTCCCTCGCGGAGCACGCTCGGCGGGCGCGCGGCATTGGCTGCGCTGCCGACGACGTGACGGTGACCACCGGCACCTCGGAGGCGCTCCTGCTGCTCGCGCTCGCGCTGCGCGCCGTACACGGGCGCGCCCCGCGTATCGCCGTGGAGGATCCCGGCTACCGCGACGGCAGCCGGGTGCTTGAGCGGGCGGGGGCCGAGCTCGTGCCGCTCGCGGTGGGCGCGGACGGTGCGACGGGCGCCGGGTTGCGTGAGCTCGGCGGGGCGCGGCCGATCGACGCCGTGCTGCTCGCCCCGAGCCACCAGTTCCCGCTTGGCGGGCGCATCCCCGCGGCGGAGCGCCTCGCCATCCTGGGCTGGGCGCACGAGTCCGGGGCGATCGTGATCGAGGATGACTACGACAGTGAGTTTCGGCACGCTGGCGCGTTGCTGCCGGCGATTGGCTCGCTCGGCGGAGGTGTCGCCACCATCACCACGCTGAACAAGGTGCTGTCGCCATCGATTCGCTGCGGGGCGATCCTGCTTGGCGGCGGGGACGCGGCTGGCGATGATGACGGCCCGGGCGCTGCGGGCGGTGTGGGTCGCCCGGGGAGCTTGGCCGCGGCCCGGCTCGGCGACGAACTGCGCGCGGTACGCGCCGAGCTCGGGCCGGCCCTGCCGTTGCCGATGCAGCTCGCGCTCGCGGAGTTCCTTGAGAGCGGGGGATTTCGGCGGGAGGTTGCGCGGACGCGGCGAGAGTACCGGCACCGCCGCTCGCAGCTCCTTGACCAGCTTGCCGCGGCAGGGGTCCCCGTGCACGGGGCAGATGGCGGCCTGCACGTGGTGATCCCGCTCGGCGAACGCGATGGTGACGCGGTGGTGGCCGCGCTGGCGCGGCGCGGGGTGCTCGTCGACCGCGTGGCGCACTATCGGCTTGAGCCGGGCGCGGACGGGCTCATTGTCGGCTACGGTGCGGAATCGACGACCAGGCTACAGCGCGGGATTGCGGAGATCGCGGAGGTGCTCGGCGCGGTCCCTGGGCCCTAGCGCACCCGCGCCCGCGTGCGCGCCCGCCCGCGTGTGCGCCCGCCCGCGTGTGCGCCCGCCCGCGTGCGCGCCCGCGCGCCCGCGCACCCGCGCCCGCGCCCCCGCCCCGCGCTCGCACCCCGTCGAGTGGAGCCAAATACACCCGTGGGGGCTCCCGCACGGGGGCCTTACCTACACTCGGCGCGGGAGGACCTCCGTCGACACTGGCGCCAACCCGCGCTGGCCCCTGGTGAGCTGCGAGACGCGGCCGCGTGAGACCCCCAGGATCACGGCCGCCTCGGTGACCGTGAGCCCCGCTTCGCGGAGTGCGCGGGCGACCTCGCGGGAGCGCCGCGCGGCCTCCTCCTGCGCTGACGCGGCAGCCGACGTCGCCTGCCGCGCCGCGCGCACGCGTTCGCCGAGTTCGCCGAGCTCCGGGGCGATGGTGATGTCGCGGTCCGAGTGGTCGACCCCGGGGTGCACGGCGTCGAGATGTTCCCGGATCCGGGCCTCGGCCTTGCCCAGGGCTCGCAACGTGCGCCGCGACCGCGCCGTCGAGCCAGAGGTCCCAGCCCGCACCCTGCCGGGACGCGCGGACGGCGATCTGTGTGGTGGTGCGCAACGCGGCTCCTCTGAGTTCTCGAAGATTCTCAGCGCACTGTCGGAACACCATCCCCCGGCGACCCCCCATGCACTAATGTTTGACTACGAATGTAGTGCATGTGGGCCTGGAGTGAAATCCCAAGCGGTGGGGCTGGGCTGCGCGTTAGAACCGCTCGTCGAGGATCGCGGGCATCACGATCTCTCTGATGTATGCGGAGCCAGAGAGCGCCAGGGTGTGCCGCACCGTGTCGACGACGTCGTGCACCGGGATCAGCGTGCCCGCGCCGCGAGCGGCCGCCCGGGCCCGCGGAACGTCCAGTCCGTCCTCGGTATTGAGGTTGCCGAGCTGCAGGGTGGTGACGGCCAGCCGGTGCGCGCGAAAGCCCTCCCGGAGCGCGTCCGCGAGGCCGTTCAACGCGCTCTTTGTGGCGCCGAATGCGACCTCCGGGCGCCCGCTCCGCGCCAGCGCAGATGTGGATCCTGTCAGGATGATTTTCCGGTGATCGGCGCGCAGGATCCGGGGCAGCAGGGTCTGGATCGTGAGCAGCGGCCCCGTGACGTTGAGCGCGACGAGCGCTTCCGTGGTGGCTGCCGACTGCGCGAGGTAATCGTAGGAGTCGGAGAACGCGTCGGGTTCCCAGACGCCGAGATTCCAGATCAGCACGTCGATCTCGGGCGGGCAGTCGCGAGCGAGACGCGCCGCCGCCTCGTTCGGGCGCGAGAAGTCCGCCTCGATCCACGCGGCGTCCGAGTCCACTGGCGCGCGCCGCGACACCCCGGTGACCTCGTGGCCGTCTGCACGGAGGCCGTCGAGCAGCGCGCGCCCGAGCCCGAGGCTTGCGCCGACAATCACAATTCGCATGACCTCATTATCGGGGGCGGCTCGCCGAGACGGTGACATGCAGTGCGCGGCGCGCGGGGGCTGCCCCACCCGCCCGGCGCTGCCCCGCCCCGCGCTGCCCCGCCCCGCGCTGCCTCGCCCGTGCTGTCCCGCGCCGTTCCCGCTCTGCGCCGCCCTCGAGTGTAGGCAAAGCGCCCCTGCCCTGGGCGCGAAGGGGCACTTTGCCTACACTCGCCCGGGTGACCCGCGCCCGGGCCAGGGCCGGACCGCGCAGACTGGGCCAACCCCGGGAACGGGGAGAGCCCCGGCCTGCAGCTGCGCGCTGCGGACCGGGGCTCCGTGCAGTAGGCCCCGCCGGGCTCGAACCGGCGACCCGCGGATTAAAAGTCCGATGCTCTACCAACTGAGCTAGAGGCCCCTACCTCTCTAATCTATCGTGTTTTTCCGGGCGCCCGATGCACGCACCCGCGACCCGTGCGGCGTAGACTCGCGGGGTCCGTCACGGGGGCGTCGCGCGCAAGTGCCTGCTCCCGCCGCCATCACCCTCGAGGAGTCGCGTGACCCGAGAACACATGCGCCCGGTGCTGCAGCCGAGCACGAGCTTCGACTGGATCATCGGCTCCGACGAAGCGGGGGCCGCGCACCGCCTGGCCCAGGAGACCTCCTGGGCGCTGCTCGACCGCGTCCGCGGCGGCACCGACCCCGCCGTGGTTGAGCGCGTCGTCGGACTTGCGGCGGGCGAGGGGCTGCACGATGTGGCCGAGCTGTGGGCGGGGCAGTCTGCCCATTCTCTCGCAGGGGTGCTGTGGCGGCTCTACCTGTTGCGTCGCGTCGCCGACGCGGATCCCGCGGGGGTGGCGGATCAGTACCGGCGCGGGGTGAGCGTTGCCCACACCATCGACCCGGTCGTGGCCGGTGCCGCCGAACCGGTGACCCCCGGCTCGGTGATCGAGCTGTGCGACACAATTCTGCGGGGCGTGTTCACGGGCGATCTGGGCGCGGCGCTCGACCGCGCGGCGAGCTACTGCCGGGTGATGGCGCTGGGCGCGGCCGACCTCGCCGACACTCGCGACGCGCACGACGACGCGCACGCCGCCGAACTCACCACGCGCGCCCTGCGCTACTCGGCGTTCGCGCAGGAGCTGAGCGCCGGGGCCCGCCGGTGGCGGGACGGCACGCTCGCCTGACCGCTGCGGTCTCGACGAAATCGGGTGCTGCGGTACACTGGAGGTGCCGGGCCGCAGTAACCCCGGGCTCCAATTTTTGCCGCTTCGAGCGGCCTTCCGCCGAGAGGCGTTTCTGCGGCTCGGTCTTTTTCTGCCCGGAAAGCCGCGGCCCTCGCCCGGCCCGGCAAACCGCCCGCCCGAAAGGTGGCGGTCCGAGCCCGGCAAACCGCCCGCCCGGTAGCCCGGCCCGGCAACCGCCCGCCCGGCAGCCGCCCCGCTACCCCACGTGCACCCACGGCCGCCGCCGCGGGTCGGGTTCCGCCTCGCGCAGCACCTCGCGGGTCATCGGCGCGATCTCGCCGTCTCCGAAGAAGAGGAACCGCAGTAGCTGGGTCACCGGGTTTCCCTCGGTCCAGCGGAAGTAGATGTGCGGCGTGCACCCGAGTTCGTTGCGCATGTGGAGTGCCACGGCGGCGATCGCGTTCGGCACTGAACTGCTCTCGACGGTGAGGATCCGCGCGCCGTGGCGCTCGACGCCGCGCACGAGCAGCTCGCCCTCGAAGTCGGAGCTGTCGGAGACGGTGATCTCGATGAAGAGCGGCCGCTCGTCGGGCAGGTGGTGGGCGGCCTTGGCGTGCTCGAGTTTCGCGCGGTAGCGCTCCGAGCTGAGGTCGCTGGGTTCGTGCGCGATGAGCCGGATCGTGCCGGGCCGTTCCGCGACGAACGCCGAGGCCGCCGGGTCGAAGCGCACTGCGGTGGCGCGCAGCTCGGTGGCGCGGCTCACTCGCGAGACGACGCTGACAACAAGGATCCCGAGGATGAAGCAGCCCGCGATTTTGATGCCGTCGGGGCGCTCGATGATGTTCGCGATCGTGGTGTAGACGAAGACGACGCTGATGACGGAGAAACTGACCGTCGCCGCGCGCTGCCGTTTCGCTCGGGCGGAGAGGGTGACGGCGATCGCGGCAGACGTGATGAACACGAGCACGCCCGTGGCGTAGGCGCCGCCCTGTGCATCGACGCTCGCCTGGAAGATGAGGGTGATCGTGAACGCGATGGCCGTGAACACGAGCACCAGGGGCCGTGTGGCGCGCGCCCACGCGGGGGCCATTCCGTAGTGCGGCAGGTAGCGCGGTACGAGGTTGAGCAGCCCGGCCATGGCCGAGGCGCCCGCGAACCACAGGATCGCGATGGTGATGAGATCGTAGGCGGTGCCGAATCCCTCGCCGAGGAACTCGTGGGCGAGGTACGCGAGGGCGCGGCCGTTTGCCTGGCCGCCGGGCGCGAACTGTTCCGCCGGGATGAGCGCGACCGTGGTGATTGACGAGGCGATCAGGAAGCCGCTCATGATGAGGGCGGACGTGGTGAGCAGGCGCTTGGCGCCGCGGATTCTGCCGGCGGGGTTCGCCTCGGTGTCGCTCGCGTCGCCGCGGATCTGGGGCATGACGGCGACCCCGGTCTCGAACCCGGAGAGGCCGAGGGCGAGCTTGGGGAAGACCACGAGGGCGATCGCAATCACGAACAGCGGGTTGCCGTGCTGCGTGGTGAGCACGGTCCACCAGTCGCCGATCACGATCGGGTTGCCCACGAGGTGGGCGATCGCCACCGCGATGACCACGAGGTTCGCGGCGAGGAACAGCCCGACCAGCACGGTGGCGACCCGGATCGCCTCGCGGAAGCCGCGGAGAAACACGATCCCGAGCCCGGCGAGCAGCGCGAGCGTGATCACCACCTCCTGGCCGTGCAGCACGGCCGGGGCGAACGGGTTTTCGACGAGGTGCGCGGTCGCATCGGCGGCCGAGAGCGTCATGGTGATCATGAAGTCGGTGGCGGCGAACCCGAGGAGCGCGAGGATGGTGAGCTTGCCGCCCCAGCGGGGGAGGAGCTTCGCGAGCATCGCGATCGAGCCGGTGCCGTGGGGGCTCTCGTGCGCGACGCGGCGGTACACGGGGAGGGCTCCCGCGAGGGTCACGAGCACGAGCAGGATCGTGGCGATCGGCGCCACCGCTCCCGCAGCGAGCGCGGCGATGGCCGGCTGGTAGCCGAGCGTGGAGAAATAGTCGACGCCCGTGAGACACATCACCCGGAACCAGTGGGTGCGACGGTCTGCGTCGGGGCGGCCGTGCGGTCCGGTGTGCTCCCCGGGCGCCTCGGCGGTTTCCGCAAGGAGCCAGGACCCGAGCGCGGCACGGCCGCGCCGCGCTGCCGGGTCGGTGGGAGGGAATTCGAGGGACGATGTCCCCGAGGTGGTGGTCACGGCGTAACAGTACGCCCGAGCGTGCCCGCGCGGCAAGTGGTGCCGAGGCGACTCCCGGGCATAAAGAACGCGGGCCGGCGGATTCCCCCTGAATCCATCGACCCGCGCCCGGTTTCTGCGGGGCTCCGCTGCCTCTGCGAGGCATGCGATCCCACCCTGGAAGATTACCCGAAGCGACCTGAGACGTAGTCCTCAGTCGCCTGCACGGACGGGGTGGAGAACATGGTGGAGGTGTCGTCGTACTCGATGAGCTTGCCCGGCTTGCCGGTCCCGGCGATGTTGAAGAACGCGGTGCGGTCGGAGACGCGCGAGGCCTGCTGCATGTTGTGGGTCACGATCACGATCGTGTACTCCTGCTTGAGCTGGTCGATGAGGTCCTCGATCGCGAGCGTCGAGATCGGGTCGAGCGCCGAGCAGGGCTCGTCCATGAGGAGCACCTCGGGGGAGACCGCGATCGCGCGCGCGATGCACAGTCGCTGCTGCTGGCCGCCCGAGAGCCCGGATCCGGGCTTGTCGAGGCGGTCCTTCACCTCGTTCCACAGGTTTGCGCCCGAGAGCGACTTCTCAACGAGCGCCTCGGCATCGCCCTTCGACATCTTGCGGTTATTGAGCCGCACCCCCGCGAGCACGTTCTCGCGGATCGACATCGTGGGGAACGGGTTTGGGCGCTGGAACACCATGCCCACCTGGCGGCGCACGAGCACCGGATCCACGCCGGCGCCGTACAGGTCTTCGCCGTCGAGCAGTACCTCGCCCTCGACGCGCGCGCCGGGGATCGCCTCGTGCATGCGGTTGAGCGTGCGGAGGAAGGTTGATTTTCCGCAGCCGGAGGGGCCGATGAACGCGGTGACGCTGCGGGGCTCGATGTTCATCGTGACCCCCTCGACGGCCTTGAACTTCGAGTAGTAGACGTTGAGGTCGGAGACCTCGATGCGCTTCGACATGCGGTGTGTCTTTCCTTTGGGGGCGGGTCGGCGGAAAGTGCGGCTCGCGCTAGCGGCCGAACTTGGGGGAGAACCACTTCGCGATGAGGCGTGCGAAGAGGTTGAGCGCCATGACGATCAGGATGAGGAGGAGGGCGGCGGCCCAGGCGCGTTCCATGAACGCGAAGGCCGGATTGCCCTGGTTTGCGAACTGCGTGTACACGTACACCGGCAGCGACTGCATGCGGTCCGAGAACAGGTTGTAGTTCATCGAGGCGGTGAAGCCGGCGGTGATGAGCAGCGGTGCGGTCTCGCCGATCACGCGGGCGATCGAGAGCATCACGCCGGTGGTGATGCCGGCGATCGAGGTGGGGAGCACGATCTTCAGGATCGTGCGCCACTTGGGCACGCCGAGCGCGTACGACGCTTCGCGCAGTTCGTTCGGGACGAGGCGGAGCATCTCCTCGCTTGAACGCACCACGACCGGGATCATGAGCACCGAGAGCGCGACCGCGCCGACGATACCCATGCGGATGCCCGGCCCGAGGAACACCGCGAACAGGGCGAACGCGAACAGGCCGGCGACGATCGACGGGATGCCCGTCATCACGTCGACGAGGAAGGTGATGATCTTCGCGAGGCGGCCCTGACCGTACTCGACCAGGTAGATCGAGGTCATGAGCCCGAGCGGCACGGAGATGATCGTGGCCGCGAGCGTGATGAGCAGCGTGCCGATCATCGCGTGGAGGGCGCCGCCGCCCTCGCCGGTGACGTTGCGCATCGACGAGGAGAAGAACTCGGCGTCGAAGCGGGCGATGCCGTTGTTCACGACCGTGATCGCGACGGAGACGAGCGGCACCATGGCGAGCAGGAACGCGCCCGTGACGAATGCGGTGATGCAGCGGTCGACCGCCTGGCGCCGGCCCTCGACGAAGCCGGAGAGGATCGTGATGACCGCGACGTAGGCGAGTGCGCCCACGATGATCGCGCCGACGAGCGAGAACGCGCCGCCGGTCGCGGCCGCGAGGAGACCGAACAGCGCGAACGCACCGACGAGGCTCGCGGCGAGCACGATCCACGGGGTGGCGCGTGAGAGCCGGTTGCCGGCCAGGGCCGATCCCGCGTTGACGGGACGGACGGTGAGTGCCACGGGTGTGCTCATCTTTTCTTTCCGTTCAGACTGCTGCAGCATCAGTTTGCGGCCGAGAACTCTGCGCGGCGGCTAATGATCCACCGTGCCAGCGCGTTGACGAGGAAGGTGACCACGAAGAGGATCAGGCCGGTGGCGATGAGCACGTTGATGTTCTCGCCGTAGGCTTCCGGGAACGCGAGCGCGATGTTCGCCGCGATCGTCGACGGGTTCTCGGAGGTGAGTAGCCGGAAACTGACGATGCCGGTGGCGGAGAGCACCATCGCGACAGCCATGGTCTCGCCGAGGGCGCGACCGAGGCCGAGCATCGCGGCGGAGATGATGCCGGGGCGACCGAACGGGAGCACCGCGAGGCGGATCATCTCCCAGCGCGTGGCGCCGAGCGCGAGCGCCGCCTCCTTGTGGAGCATGGGGGCCTGCAGGAAGATCTCGCGGCAGATCGCGGTCATGATCGGGAGGATCATCACCGCGAGCACGAGGGACGCGGTGAGGATCGTGCGGCCGGTTCCGGTCACGACGCCGCCGAAGAGCGGGATCCAGCCGAGGTGATCGTTGAGCCAGGCGTAGATCGGCTGCGCGGCGGGGGCGAGCACGCCGATGCCCCACAGGCCGAACACGACGCTCGGAACCGCCGCGAGGAGATCCACGACGTAGCCGAGCACCTGTGCCAGCTGGCGGGGCGCGTAGTGCGAGATGAAGAGGGCGATTCCGATCGCGAGCGGCAGCGAGATCGCGAGCGCGAGCGTTGCCGCCCACACGGTGCCGAAGACCAGGGGGCCAACGTACGCCCAGAAGTTGCTGCTGAGCAGCGAGGCGGTCTCGTCGGTGGCGACGAATGCCGGGAGGCTGCGCACGATCAGGAAGATCGCGACGGCGGCGAGGGTGACGAGGATCATGCTGCCCGCGAAGAGCGCCGACCGCGAGAAGACGCGATCGCCGAGGCTCAGTACCGGCTTTGATGGGGCGGAGGCGACGCTCACTCAGGCTCCTGGGTTGTAGCGGGTGTGTGTGATGAGGCTACCCGACGTGCGGGGCGCGGCGTGAGCCGCGCCCCGCACGCTGCGGACTAGCTGATTGCGGCGATCGCCGGGGTGATCTTGTCGCGGAGGTCCGACGAGATCGGGGCGGAGCCCGCGGCGTCTGCGGCGACCTGCTGGCCCTCTTCGCTGACGATGTAGGTGAAGTACTCCTTGACGAGCTCGGAGTTCGCCGGGTCGGCGTAGCTCTCGCAGCCGATGAGGTAGCTCACGAGCACGATCGGGTACACGCCGGCCTCGGTGGAGGTGCGGTCGAGCTTGATCGCGAGGTCGTGGTCGGTGCGGCCGTCCTCGAGGGGGGATGCGTCGACGATTGCGGCGGCGGCCTCGGGGGAGTACGCGACGTACTCGTCGCCGACCTTGATCTCGACCGTGCCGAGGTCGCCGGCGCGCGAGGCATCGGCGTAGCCGATGGTGCCAACGCCGTTGGTGACGGCCTCGACGACGCCCGAGGTGCCCTGGGCGCCCTCGCCGCCGAACTCGGTGGGCCAGGACTCGATCGAGCCGACGGTCCAGTCGCTCGGCGCTGCCTCGGCGAGGTAGTCGGTGAAGTTCCCGGTGGTGCCCGACTCGTCCGAGCGGTGCACCGCCGTGATGTTCGTATCGGGCAGCGTAACGCCCTCGTTCTGCGCGGCGATCGCCGGATCGTTCCAGGTGGTGATCGCGCCCGAGAAGATCTTCGCGACCGTGGGAGCGTCGAGCTGCAGCGAGTCGACACCCTCGACGTTGAAGATCAGCGCGATCGGGGAGATGTAGGCGGGGAACTCAACGATGCCGGTGTCGGGTGCGCAGGCCTCGAACGGGCCGGCGGTGATCTCCTCGGCCTTGAACGCGCGGTCCGAGCCAGCGAACGCGCTCGCGCCCTGCTGGAACGTCTCGCGGCCCGCGCCGGAGCCGGTCGGATCGTAGTTGATCGTGACGTCTGCGTGCGTGGTCTGGAATCCGGCAACCCAGGCTTCCTGCGCAGAACCCTGCGACGAGGCGCCCGCACCAACGAGCTCGCCCGAGAGCGAAGAAGCGGAGCCGCCGTCGGTCGGCGTGGCCGTCCCCGACTCGTTCGCGGCGCAGGAGGTCAGCGTGAGTGCGGCGAGACCGCCGATAGCTGCGACCTTGGTGAGTGCTGAGAGCTTCACTTGGGTGTGATCCAATCTGAGAGCGGATGGGGTGGTAGCCGTTCCTGGCTACATCCCCACGCTATGCGGGCTTCGTGAAGCGCGGTCTGCCAGCGGGTGAACAACGGGTGAACGCGCGGGAGCGCGCGAGAGACCCCACCGCTGGCGTCGGTACCCAATCGTTACCGCGGATTCAGCATCCGGCCGCACGAGTGCCCTACTCAGTGCTTCAGCGGGTACGTCTCAACCGCGAGGATCCCTGCGCCCGGCCGTGTTCGGGACAGGTGAAACACCGAGAATCCGGCGGGCGGAAGCGCTGCCGACGCCGTCAGGTAGTCGCCGGGGACGCTCCCCGTTGCGAGCACGAGCTCGCGCGCCAGATCCGGCAGCACGGGGAGGTGGCTGCAGATCACGGTGTTCTTCCCCTGTTTCACAATCTTGCCCACGAGCTTGCGCGTGAGGGACAGATCGCCGGCGTCCCAGAAGTCCTGGCTCAGCGCCTCGGTGACGCGCACCCGCTTGTTGAGTCGCTTGGCGAGCGGCGCGATCGTCTCGAGGCAGCGCCGCGCGGTTGACGAGCGGAGCCGCTGTGGCCCGAACGCTTCGAGGATCGGGACCAGGATCTGCGCCTGCTCCGTGCCCACCGCGGTGAGCGGGCGCAGGTGGTCCGCCGGGGTGCCGGCCCCCTGCGGCTCCGCCTTCGCGTGACGCAGCAGGGTGACGGAGAACGTGTCGAGCAGATCGTGCTCGGCGAGACGCAGAAACACGTCGTAGAGCTCCTGGTCGGCTGTGTAGCTCAGCCGGGCGCGGGCCTCGTCCGCGGGGACCCACTCGAGCGCCTGCACCTCGTTGTTTGGCGTGAACGTCGACGCGAGCGCCGCCTCGCTCGTGACCTCGGCGGCCCAGTACTGCACCGTCTTGCGGCGACTGCCGCCGTTCAGCTTGTAGTTGATGGTGCCGAGCATCACGCCGAGCGAGACCCGCAGCCCGGTCTCCTCGTGTGTTTCGCGCACGGCGGCCTGCGGCATGCTCTCACCCGGGTCGAGCTTCCCCTTGGGGAACGACACGTCCCGCTGCTTGGTGCGGTGAATGAGGAGCACGTGCAGCCGCTCCCCGCCCGCGCTCGGCACCCGCCGCCAGCAGACGGTGCCGGCGGCCAGAATCTCGGCGCTCACCTGGCTCGCCGGGCCCTCGCCTCGGTGCGGTCGAGCATCACGAGATCCTGCAGATCCGGGAGCAGCTCGCCCTCCTCGCTGATCACGCGGCGCTGCCACGTGCCGTCTGGGAGCATGCGCCAGGACGACACGTCGTCGCTGAACGCGAACGCGAAGAACCGGTCGACGCGGGCGAGGTGCTCCCGGTCGGTGATCCGCACGAGCACCTCGATGCGGCGATCGAGGTTGCGGTGCATCAGGTCTGCGCTGCCGATGAACACGTCGCGCTCGCCGTCGTTCTCGAACGCGTAGATGCGCGAGTGCTCAAGGTACCGGCCGAGCACCGAGCGCACCTGAATGTTCTCGGACATGCCCGGCACCCCGGCGCGGATCGAGCAGATTCCGCGCACCCACACCTGGATCGGCACGCCCGCCTGGCTGGCGCGGTACAGGGCGTCGATGATCGCCTCGTCCACCATCGAGTTTGCCTTCAGCTTGATGCCGCTCGGCCGACCGGCGCGGGCGTGGTCCGCCTCGCGCTCAATCCGTTCGAGCAGCCCGCTGCGCAGCTGCAGCGGCGCGACGAGCAGCCGGTCGTAGTCGGTCTCGATCGCGTAGCCGGAGAGCACGTTGAACAGCTTCGTGACGTCGCGGCTGATCTCGGGGGAGGATGTGAACAGGCCGAAGTCCTCGTAGATGCGGCTCGTCTTCGGGTTGTAGTTGCCCGTTCCGATGTGGCAGTAGTGGGCGAGCCGGCCGCCCTCCTCGCGGATCACCTGCACCAGTTTGCAGTGCGTCTTGAGCCCGACGAGGCCGTACACGACGTGCACGCCCGCCTGCTCAAGCTTGCGCGCCCAGGTGATGTTCGCCTCCTCGTCGAAGCGCGCCTTCACCTCGACGAGTGCGAGCACCTGCTTGCCGGCCTCGGCGGCCTTGATGAGCGCCGCCACGATGGGGCTGTCGCCCGAGGTGCGGTACAGGGTCTGCTTGATCGCGAGCACATCGGGATCCGTCGCCGCCTGCTCAAGGAATGCCTGCACGCTCGTGGAGAACGACTCGTACGGGTGGTGCACGAGGATCTCGCGCCGCGCGATCGCCGCAAACGTGTCCGGCTTTTCTCCGGGCGAGTTCGTGCGGAACTGCGGGTGCGTCACTGGGATGTGCGGCTTGAACTTGAGATCGGGCCGGGGGATGCGGGCGAGCGCGAACAGGCCGCTCAGGTCGAGCGGCGCCGGCAGTGTGTAGACCTGCTCCTCGTCGATGTCGAACTCGCGCACGAGCAGCTCAAGCGTCGCCGCGTCCATGTCGTCGGAGATCTCGAGGCGGATCGGCGGTCCGAAGCGGCGGCGCAGCAGCTCCTTTTCGAGCGCCTGGATCAGGTTCTCGGTCTCGTCCTCCTCGATCTCCATGTCCTCGTTGCGCGTGACGCGGAAGACGTGGTGATCGATGACCTCCATGCCGGGGAACAGGTCGTCGAGCTGGTTCGCGATGAGCGCCTCGAGCGGGATGAACCGCACGTCCTCCTCATTTTCCCGCCGATCGACGCGCACGTAGCGCGGGATCATCTGCGGCACCTTGAGCCTGGCGAACTCGGTCTTGTCGGTGCGCGGGTTGCGCACACGGATCGAGAGGTTGAGCGCGCGCCCCGAAATGTAGGGGAACGGGTGCGCCGGGTCCACCGCGAGCGGCATGAGCACCGGGTAGATGCGCTGCTCGTAGTAGTCCGTGAGGATCGCGCGATCCGCGTCGTCGAGCTGCTCCCAGCCCACGATCCGGATCCCCGCCTCGGCGAGGTCGGGGAGCACCTGGTTGCGGAAGCACGCCGCGTGGCGACGCTGCAGCTCGTACGCGGTGCGGTTGATGTCGGCGAGCACGTCGGTCGGCGCCCGGCCCACGTTCGTGGGCACCGCGAGGCCGGTGACAATGCGGCGCTTGAGCCCCGCGACGCGCACCATGAAGAACTCGTCGAGGTTCGACGCGAAGATTGCGAGGAAGTTGGCGCGCTCAAGCAGCGGCACCGTCGGATCCTCCGCGAGTTCGAGCACGCGCTGGTTGAACGCGAGCCAGCTCAGCTCACGGTCGATGTACCGATCCTCGGGCAGGGGCGTGAGATCGGTGGAGATCGCCGACGTGTCTTCGCTCATGCGTCCATTCTGGCACCTGCATCCGGCACTGTGGCCCGTGACCACTGGCGACTGCGTGAATCAATGGTGAACCCGGCCGCCTCGTACATGCGCACGGCGCGCTCGTTCTCGCCGTCAACGTAGAGTGTCACTCGCGCCGGATCGTGCTGGGCCATGCGCGCGAGCGTTGCGTCGAGCAGCGCCTTTCCGAGGCCCCGCCCGGCGTGCGCGGGATCGACTCCCACCGCGTACAGCTCCGTCTCGACGGTGCCGTCGCCCTCGCGCACCGTCTTCACCCAGGTAGAACCGATGACCTCATCCCGCGCGCCGGTGAGCAGGATGAGGTCATCGGGGTCAAACCAGGCCTCTTCGCGCATCAGCGCGAAGTCCGCCTGAGAAATGCGGCCCTGCTCGGGGTGGCTCGCGAACGCCGCGGCGTTCACGCGTACCCACTCGGCGGCGTCGCGCGCCGCGTCGAAGGTGTGCAGGGAGAGTCCGTCGGGGAGCGGGGTGGCGAGCGGGTCGCGGCCGTCGCTCGGCAGCAGCGCGGGATCCAGTGCCATCCGGTACAGCGAGCGCACGGGCGTGAATCCGGCCCCGCGCAGCAGGGCTTCGGCCGCAGGGTTCTCGCCGTGCGCCCACGCGAGCAGCGCCGGGGCGGGCGTCGATCCGGCACCCGCTGGCGCGGCGGAGCCCTCGGTGGCCAGATCGAGCAGCGCGGCGAGCGCCGCGGTACCGACACCGCGGCCGCGGTCGTCCGGACGCACGGCGAGGTCGACTTCGCCCTCGCCGACGATCCCCACCGCGACGATCCGCTCGGCTCCGGGAGCGTCAGCGAAGAGGGCGAGGTCGCGCTTCCCCTGCGACACGGCGAGCAGCGCCTGATCCGACACCGGTGAGGCGCCGTCGAACTCCGTCGCCTCGGCGATCACCGACCGCGCCGCGACGAGTGCCGCCTCGGGGGTCGCATCGAGTCGGTGCAGCGTGATCATGCGGGGGCCTCCTCGTCGTCGATCCGAGACCGCGCGAACCCGTACCCCACGCCGCGCACCGTGCTGATGAGCGCTTCGTGGTCGCCGAGCTTGGCGCGCAGCCGTCGGACATGCACGTCAACCGTGCGTGTCCCCCCAAAGTAGTCGGTTCCCCAGACCTCGCTGAGCAGCTGGTCGCGCGTGAACACGCGGCCGGGGTTGCCTGCGAGGAAGTGCAGCAGCTCGAACTCCTTGTAGGTGAGATCGAGCGGCCGGCCAAACAGCCTGGCCGTGAAATTCGATTCATCAATGACAACGCCCGCGGCTTGGACCGCGGGCGGAGGTGATTGTGATGCTGGCTGCTCGAGCAGGCGCAGGCGGACTTCAATTTCCGCGGGACTCGCGGTGGGAAGCAGCAGTTCGCTCACCCCCCACTCAACCGTGAGCGCGGTGAGCGCCACCTCGGGCAGGATGACCACGCGCGGGGTGTTCGCTCCGGCCTTGAGCCCAAGGCAGGCGGCGCGGGCGCGGCGAGCGTCGAGCGTGCCGTCGATCAGCAGCGCGTCGTAGCGTGCGGCCAGCGTTTCCGGCACCCGGAGCGACAGCGGCGACGTGCGCACGTCGTGCGGCAGCAGGTCGAGTCCGGGCAACGACTCGGCCGGATCGCGATCAGTGAGGCAGAGCAGCTGCATCGCGTCGCTCCCTTCATCGTTCCCTATAACGCTGAGTCCCAGTGTATGTCGGGAACTGTTTCACACCCGTTTCACGCGAGTGCCCGAGCGTAACCTCCGCGCAACAGTACGCCGTGCTGCGACCCGGTCAGGCGCGCAATTCCCGGAGTGTGGAAGAATGACGACGTGACCGAACCCACTCACGACGACGCCCCGGAGATGCCCGACGCGCACTCCTGGCACATTCCGCGCCTCATTATTGCGTGGGCGGTCGCGGCGATCATCGGCACGCTCGTGACGATCCTCGTCCCGGCGGACGACCGGTTCGCCTGGCTCGCGTTCGCGGTGGGGGCGAGCACGCTCGTCACCTTTGCGCTGCAGCTCGGCACGGCGCAGCGTGTCGGGTTTATTACGCGCGTCGCCTTTAGCGTTGCCGGATCGGTGCTCGTCATCGCCGTGATCGACGTGGCAAACTTGCTGTTCGGTTCCTGACCCGGTGATCCCGGCTCGGTTCGGGTAGACTTGAAGCATGTTGCTTGCGCTGGAACTCTTCTTCATTGGTCTCCTGGGCCTCGCGTCGCTCGCGATCGCCTGGATCTCGGGCACCGTCATCTACAAGCTCTTCAAGGGTCAGCGCTAGCACCGCGCCGAGTTCCCGGACTCCGGTGAACCGATGACAGGATTCAGCGAACTCCCGGGGGCGGTGCTCGTCCCCGAGCTTGGCGTGGCCGCACACTACGGCGAGCCGTTGGCTGAGCAGCGCGCGCTCGACGAGGGCGCTGCGATCGTCGACCTGTCGCACCGCGGCGTGGTAATCGTTGAGGGGCAGGACCGGCTCAGCTGGCTGCACTCGATGACGAGCCAGCAGCTGACCGGGCTGCGACCGGGCGAGAGCACCGAGACGCTGCTGCTCGACCCGAACGGGCGCATTGAGCGCGCGATCAGGATCGTCGACGATGGCGAGCGCGCCTGGCTACTCGTCGACGAAGGGTCGGCCGAGCCGCTCACCGATTTCCTCACGCGGATGCGCTTCGCGCTGCGCGTGAGCGTGCGCAACGCCTCGGACGAGTTCGCCGCCGTGCTCGCGTTCGCTGGCCCGGCCGCCGAACTGCTGCGCGCCGCGGGGCCCGCCGCTGAGTGGCGTGATCCGTGGGCCGGGGTGCTCCCCGGCGGCGTGCAGTACGCGCGCGGTGAAGCTCACGCCGGCGCGGAGTGGACCGCGTCGCAGTTCGTGTTTGCGCGCGAAGCGCTCCCGGGCCTCGCGGCCCGTGTCGGCGCGGGCGAGGTGCGCGCGGCCGGCCTGCTCGCGCTCGACGCGCTCGAGGTGCGGGCCTGGCGCCCCACGCAGCACGCTGACGTGGACGAGCGCTCGATCCCGCACGAGTTTGACTGGCTGCGCACCTCGGTGCACCTCACCAAGGGGTGCTACCGGGGCCAGGAGACCATCGCCAAGGTGCACAACCTGGGCCACCCGCCGCGCCGGCTGGTGCTGTTGCACCTCGACGGCTCCCGTGGCGAGCTGCCGGTGCCGGGCGCGATCGTGCACCTCTCCGGCACGGCCGCGGACTCGGACGCGCGCCCGGTCGGACGTGTGACCCGCGCGGCGCTGCACCACGAGTGGGGCGGCATCGCGCTGGCGCTGCTCAAGCGCTCGGTGCCCGAGGACGCCGAGCTTGAGGTGCGCGGTGGCGAAACGGGCGACGACGCGAAGGCCGAGGTCACCGAGACGATCGCGGCGGCGCAGGAGGTCATCGTGCCCGCAGACGCCGGAGCGGCGCGCGAGATCCCCCGCCTCAAGCGCCTCTAGCGGCGCGGGCTCGCACCCGCGGCGCGGGTGGGGTCGCACGGGATAGGCTTGGAGTATGACGAACACGCTGATCTTGCTTCGCCACGGCCAGAGCGAATGGAACCAGAAGAACCTCTTTACCGGGTGGGTTGACGTTCGACTCACCGAGCAGGGTCGGGGAGAGGCCGCCCGCGCGGGCGAGCAGCTTGCCGCCGCGGGAATTCTGCCCGACGTGCTCCACACCTCCGTGCTGAGCCGCGCGATCCAGACCGCGAACCTCGCGCTCGACACCGCGGACCGGCTGTGGATTCCCGTGCAGCGGTCCTGGCGCCTGAACGAGCGCCACTACGGCGCGCTCCAGGGGCTCGACAAGGCGGAGACGCTCGCCAAGTACGGCGAGGAGCAGTTCATGGAGTGGCGGCGCTCGTTCGACACCCCGCCGCCGGTGCTCGACGACGCCAGCGAGTGGTCGCAGGCGAACGATCCGCGCTACGCGGGGATCGACGGCACGCAGCCCCAGACCGAGTGCCTCAAAGACGTGATCGACCGCCTGGTTCCCTACTGGGAGCAGCAGATCCTGGGCGATCTGAACGCCGGAAAGACCGTGCTCGTCACGGCACACGGAAACTCGCTGCGCGCACTCGTGAAGCACCTCGATGGCATCTCCGACGAGGACATCGCAGGCGTCAACATCCCCACGGGCATGCCGCTCGTGTACGAGATCAACGCCGACGGCACCCCCGCGGGCCCGAGCCGCTACCTCGATCCCGAGGCCGCCGCCGCCGGCGCCGCCGCGGTTGCCGCGCAGGGCAAGCACTAGCCGCGCGACCGCGCCGCTCGATTCGGCCCCGCTGTGGACGTCACCGCAGCGGGGCCGAGTCGTATCCTGCGGCGTTCGGGCGTTCGGGCGTTCGGGCGTTCGGGCGTTCGCGGGTTCGCTCGTCCGCGCACGGCTGGTCCGCGCAGCGTGGATCACCGGAAGTGGGTCGGCAAATCGCGGGTGACGCCGCGCACGTCAACGCGCGGCGTCTTCCCCCGGTGTGCCCCCGCACACTTCACTGCGGCATTGCCCAATGCGGCGCGCAAACGAACGAACGGACACGACACCGCACTGCGATGCGTGCCCGCTCAAGCCGTACGCTACCGGCCGAGAGGGAGCGACGAAACTAGTCGTCGTCCTCGTCGTCGGTGTTGTACTTGTCTGCGTACTCCGCCCAGGATTCCTCGCTCGAATGCTTCTCGGATTCTGATGCGAGCTCTCGCTCAAGCGCCGAGTAGTTCGTGTCAGGGCTGAAATACTTCAGCTCCCTGGCGACCTTGGTGTGCTTTGCCTTCTGACGGCCGCGCCCCATGCGTGACCCCCTTACACATTCGGGCCTCGCAGCTATATACACCGCGGGGCAAGTACCAATTCAAATAGACGTATGGAGCAGATTCTAGCATGACCCAGATGCCGAAGCGGTGGCCGGATACGATGAACGTATGACCCCTTCCCGCCCCCGCACGTTTCGCATCGTATTGATCGCGCTGCTCGCCGTCGCCGTGCTGGTGCTCGCGGGCGTGTTGATCGTGCTGATTCCGATCCTGACGCACCAGAGCGCTGGCGGATCCGGCCAAAACCTGCCCACCGAGTTTGTATCCGAGGTGAGCGCGACCGGAGCGGACGGCCGCACCCGAACGCTTGAAGCGACCACGCCAGACGGAACACCCGCGGAACTCGATCAGGTCACGCCGGGCGAGTCGCTCGTGATTTCGGGGACCGGCTTTGATTCCGGTATCGGAATATACCTCGCGATCTGCGCGATCCCCGAGTCGCCCAGCGAGAAGCCCGGCCCCTGCCTCGGCGGGATCCCGGAGGGCGCCGAATCGGGCGACGCCAACGCGACCGTGGGGCTCGCGAGCGCCTGGATCACCGACGCGTGGGCGTGGCGCGCGTTCGCTACGCACGGCTACGACGACCCCGAGACCGGCGCGTTCGCCGCGATGCTCACGGTCCCGGACCCGGTGATGGACGGCCTCGACTGCCGCGAGACCCGGTGCGCAATCGCCACGCGCGCGGACCACACCGCCGCGTCGGACCGGGTGCAGGACATCCTGCTGCCCGTCGCGTTCGCGGAGTAGCTCGGCGCACGGCCCGCGGTGCGCGGCCCCTTACCGCTCACGCCCGCCCGAACTCACGCAGGAGATCCGAACTCAGGCGGACCGAATCACGGGATTTCCTCCGCCTGAGTTCGGATCTCCTGCGCGGGCGCGGGCGCGGGCGCGGGCGCGTGCGCGAGTGTGAGTGGGGTGCGGGTGCTGACGCTGGCGCGGTGGGGCGTGCGCGGCGTTAGGAGGCGAGCGGCGCGATCACGAGGGTGGCGATCGCGTAGATCGCGAGACCGGCGAGCGAGCCGACCACCGTGCCGTTGATGCGGATGAACTGCAGATCCTTGCCCACCTGCAGCTCGATCTTTTCGGCGGCCTCCCGCGCGTCCCAGCGCTGCACGGTCTCGGAGATCACTCCGGCGAGGTCGTGGCGGTAGCGGCTCACGAGGTGCTCGACCACGCCCATCACCCACACGTCGATCTTGTACTGCAGAGTCGCGTCCGAGACAAGCTTGCGCCCGAAGTCCTGGGCGGCGCTGACCACGCGAACCCGCAGATCGCTCGCCGGATCCTCAAACATCGACACGAGCGCGGCGCGCGCCGTCTCCCACGTGCTCGCGGCGAGTGCGCGGATGCGGGGGCTGTCGAACACCTCGTGTTTGAATGCCTCGAGCTGCTCCTGCAACCGCTCCTGCTCCTGCAGATCGCGGGCGAGATCGCCGATGAACTTGCCCACGGCGAGGCGGAACGGATGCTCGGGATCAGCGGCGACGGTCTGCGCGAAGCGCACGGCCTCCGCGTGCAGCCGGTTGTCCACGAAGCGGTCGACGATGCTCGGCACCCACGACGGGAGACGGGACGACACGACCCGATCGAACGCTTCCGGGTGGCCCACGAGCCACTCTTCGAGCCGCCCGGCCGCGATGTCGAGCAGCGCCTCGTGGTGCCCGCCGTCCACGAACGACTCCGCCGCGCGGCCCAGAAGCGGCCCCCACTCGGGCTCGACGATGTGGCGTCGCACCAGCACCTCAATGAGCTCCTGCACGTCGCCGTCGTCGAGCACGGTGAGCGCACCGAGCCCCGCGCTCGCGATCATCTCGCCCACGCGCTCGGCGTTCGGCCGCTCGGAGAGCCACGCGCCAGCGGTGCGCGCGCCGCTGATGCGCGAGAGCTTCTCGTGCACCACCTCGTCGGCGAGGAAGTTCTCCTCGACGAATGAGCCGAGGCCCTCGCCGATCTCGTCCTTCTTGTTCGAGATGAGGTTGGTGTGGGGAATCTTGATGCCGAGCGGATGGCGGAACAGCGCCGTCACGGCAAACCAGTCGGCGAGCGCGCCGACCATGCCGCCCTCGCTTGCGGCGCGCACGTACCCGAGCCAGGGGTAGCGCTCCTGCAGGATGAACGAGACGACGAACACCACCGCCATGAACACCAGGAGGCCGACGGCGATCGCCTGCATCCGCCGCAGATCGCTCAGGCGCTGAAAGTCTGCGGGGGTGACGGCACCGAGGGTGCGCCTCGTTTGGGGCTGCGGCATGACGCCATTATCCCGGGTCGGAGGTGCATCCCGCGACGGTACTCAGGAAACGGATGCGCGGTTCTGCGCGGCGCATGAAATAATCAGGCTCATGCACCTGCTCACGGCGCTTAGCCTGAAAAACCGTGCCCTGATCGCGCTCGTGACAATTGTCGCGGCAGTCTTTGGGCTCATCGGCGTCGGATCCCTCAAGCAGGAATTGATGCCGTCCGTCCAGTTCCCGGCGATCGCGGTCGTGACCAGCTACCCGGGGGCGTCCCCGGAGGTGGTCAATAAAGAGGTGTCGGGGCCGATCGAGACCGCGCTCCGTGGCGTGCCGCAGCTCGAATCGTCGACCGCCACATCGAGCACGGGCGCATCCATGGTGCTCGCGCAGTTCACGTACGGCGTCGACCTCGCCGCCACCGAGCAGAAGGTTGAGCGCGCGGTTTCGCGGATCTCGCAGCTGCTGCCGGAGGCCGCGGACACGCAGGTGGTGTCCGGCAGTATCGACGATTTCCCGGTGATTCAGATCGCAGTGACGCCGGCCGACGGGGACACACCGGAGCAGACCGCGCAGGTGATCGAGCGCATCGCGATCCCCGAGATTTCAGACATCGACGGGGTGCGCGACGCGCAGCTCGCGGGCGCGCGTCCCGACCGGGTCACGATCGTGCCAAACGCGGAGGCGCTCGCCGCACAGGGCTTCTCGTCGCAGGTGATCGCTGACACGCTGCAGCAGAGCGGGGTGCTCGTCGCGGCGGGCTCGATCACGGAGGGCGACCAGACGCTCTCAGTGCAGGCCGGGAGCACGGTCACGACCGCGGAGGACATCGCGGCGCTCCCGGTTGCGGTGAGCGCCGACCAGATTATCGCGCAGCAGCAGGCGCTCGCCGAGCAGCAGCAGGCTCCCGTGCGCCCGGGGGAGACCCCCGAGGAGGTCCCGGCACCGGAGCTCACCCCGCTGACTATCGGGGACCTGGCGACCGTGCAACTGGAGCCCGGGCCGGTCGAGAGCATCTCGCGCGTCGACGGCGCCCCGGCGCTCACGATCGCGGTGACCAAGACCTCGGCGGCGAACACCGTCGACGTGTCTCACGCGGTGCAGCAGTCGCTCGACGAGCTGTCGGATCAGCTCGGTGGCGCAAAGCTCAGCATCATCTTCGACCAGGCGCCCTACGTGGAGCAGTCGATCGAGACGCTCACCACGGAGGGCATGCTCGGGCTGCTGTTTGCGGTGCTCGTGATCCTCGTGTTCCTGATGTCGGTGCGCGCCACGCTCGTGACCGCGATCTCGATCCCTACCTCGGTGCTCCTCACGTTTGTTGGCCTCAACTTCGCCGACTACACCCTGAACATGCTCACGCTCGGCGCGCTCACCATCTCGATCGGCCGCGTCGTTGACGATTCGATCGTGGTGATCGAGAACATCAAGCGGCACCTGGTGTCTGACACCGACCGCGGGGCCACGATCATTGAGGCGGTGCGGGAGGTTGCCGGCGCGATCACGGCGTCAACGATCACCACGGTCGCGGTGTTCCTGCCCATGGCGTTCGTCGCTGGCATGGTGGGGGAGCTGTTCCGCCCGTTCGCGTTCACGGTCACAATCGCGCTCATCGCGTCGCTGCTCGTGTCGCTCACCATCGTCCCCGTGCTGGCCTACTGGTTCCTGAAGCCCGAGCGCTCGGGGCGCCGCTCCACCACGGTCACGGCGGCGCCGGATCAGCCGACCCGGCTGCAGCGCTGGTACCGGCCCGTGATCGACTGGACGCTGCGGCGGCCGGCGGCGACGCTGCTCATCGCCGCACTCGTCCTCGGCGGCACGATCGCCGCGAGCCCGCTGATG
Organism: Leucobacter luti; assembly: GCF_004217175.1. Lineage (GTDB taxonomy): Bacteria > Actinomycetota > Actinomycetes > Actinomycetales > Microbacteriaceae > Leucobacter > Leucobacter luti. The sequence goes on along the minus strand of NZ_SHKI01000004.1, from coordinate 368,067 downwards.
AAGACCAGCTTCCTGGGCGCAGACGAGCAGAACTCCGTCGGGCTGGTGCAGACGCTCGCGCCGGGCACCAGCATCGACGCGCAGCTGGCGCAGGCCGAACGGGTTGAAGACGCGCTCTCCGCGGTGCCCGCGGTGCAGTCGGTGCAGGTGACGATCGGCAGCGGCGGTGGCGGCATGGCCGCGATCTTCGGCGGCGGTGGCGACGGCGCGGTGAACTACTCGCTGACCACCGATCCAGACGCGAATCAGGAGCAGGCGAAGGACGCGATTCGCGCCGCGGTGAACGAGCTCTCCGACGCCGGCGAGTTCTCGCTCGGCGAGTCGAGCGGGGGCGTCTCGATGTCGAGCGCGATCGAGGTCAACGTGACCGCGCCCGATCAAGCGACGCTCGAGGAGGCAAGCGACGCGGTGCTCGCGGCGATGAGCGAGCAGGAAGAGCTGAAGCAGGTCGAGAGCGATCTCGGGCAGTCGCGGCCGTACCTGAGCATCTCGATCGACCGGGCCGCAGCCGCTGCAGCCGGGCTCACCGAGGCCGGTGTCGCCGGTCAGGTTGCCCAGCAGATGCAGCCGCGCCAGATCGGCCAGATCACCTTCGACGCCGACACCACCGACGTGTACCTCGCAGACGGGGTGGCTCCGGAGGACCAGGCGGGCGTCGCGGCGCTCGTGATCCAGACGGCCACGGGCCCGCGCACGCTCGACACGCTCGCGACGATCACCATTGAGGACGGTCCGGTCACGATCCGCACCGAAGACAACGCGCGCATGGTGACCATTTCGGCACTCTCGCAGGGCGACGACCTCGGCACGGCGAGCGCCGCGGTCACCGCCGCGCTCGAGAGCGTCGAGCTGCCCGCGGGCGCGAGCGCGAGCATCGGCGGCGTCATGTCGCAGCAGGCCGAATCGTTCGGGCAGCTCGGGCTCGCGCTGCTCGCGGCGATCCTGATCGTGTACGTCGTGATGGTGGCGACGTTCCGCAGTCTGCTGCAGCCGCTGCTCCTGCTCATTTCGGTGCCGTTCGCGGCGACGGGCGCGATCCTGCTGCTCATCCTGACCGGGATCCCGCTCGGTGTAGCGTCGCTGATCGGTGTGCTGATGCTCATCGGCATCGTGGTGACCAACGCGATCGTGCTGATAGACCTGGTCAACCAGTATCGGGATCGCGGCGAATCGCTGAAACACGCGGTGACACACGGCTCCCTGCAGCGTCTGCGCCCGATCGTGATGACGGCACTCGCGACGATTCTCGCGCTCACCCCGATGGCCCTCGGGATCACGGGTAAGGGCGGATTCATCTCGCAGCCGCTCGCGGTGGTGGTGATCGGCGGCCTGCTGTCGTCGACCGTGATGACCCTGATCGTGCTCCCCACGCTGTACTACGCCGTTGAGCGTCGCCGTGAGGGCGGGGCCGAGCGCCGTGCGAAGCGCAAGCCGAAGGGCGGCGGAGACGACGATCTCGTGATCGCGGGCTCCGGGCTGCTGACCGCGGGGGCAGGGGCCGCCGCCGGTGCCGGGCTCGCTGGGAGCGGCGCGCTCCGCACCAGGGCGAGCGCCGCGCCGCCGGTGTCTGGCTTGGCGGGCGGGGAGCTCGACTCGACCGGTGCGCTCGGATCGCTAAGCCTGAGCGGTGGCGTGAGCGACGGCCCGGTCGGCGAAGTCGCGGGTGTTCCGAGCGCCCCAGTCGCCGCCGCGGGCGTGTCTCGCGCCGCCGTGGGCTCGCCCCTCTGGGTTGCTGAGGGAGACGCGGCTGACGCGGCGGGCGCGACCGAGGCGACCGAGGCGCTGCACCTTCCGGAGCCGGCGGCGTCCCACGCCGCGCCCGCGGATGCCGAGGACCTTTCCGCGGAAGCCGCCGCCCGTGAGGCCGCCGCGGCAGATGCCGCAGCCGCGGCTGAGGCGCACGCCGCCGCCGAGGCGCGGGCGGTCGCGGAGGCCGCTGCGGACGCGGCGGCCGCCGCCGAAGCCGAGGCCCGAGCGGCCGAGGCCGAAGCGCAAGCGGCAGCCGAGGCGGAGGCCGCCGAGCGTGCTGCTGCGGAGGCGCAGGCCGCCGCCGAGGCAGACCGGGTGCGTGAGGCCGCCGAGGCGCGCGTCGCCGCTGAGGCCGCTGCCGCTGAGGCCGCCGCGGAGGCGCGGGTCGCCGCGGAAGCCGCGGCTGCGGAGGCCGCTGAGGCCGCGCGCCACCAGTCGATTCTCGACGCGCTCATGACCGCGGGCCTCGCGGCACCCGAGACGTCCGGGGCCGCGACCGCGCAGCACGCGCCCGCCGAGGCAGACATGGGCCCCGAGACGCAGCAGATGTCCCTCAACCTCGCTGATCTCGGCTTTACGGGTGACGAGAATCCGCTCGAGCCCGCGGTGCCGGTCGATCCTGCGTCGCCGGCTGCCGCGGCCGCCGACGAGCTCGACGCGCCCACCGTGCCAGTGCCGGCCGTCGCGCACGCCGCGGTGACGGACGATCCGCCGCTGCCGGCTGTCGATGCGGCGGCCCCGTTCGCCGCGCCCGAGCCCGTGGCTGATCCCGAGCCCGTGCTCGGGGCTGAGCCTGAGTCTCAGCCCGTGGTTGAACCCGAGCCCGCGGCTCCGGAACACGCGGCTGCGCCCGAGACGGCGCTGCCCGCCGCACCCGAGCCGGAGACGCCCGCCGCGCCGGTCACGGGAGAACTCGATTGGGAACAGCTACTCTGGCAGGCGACGCAGGAAGTGAACGAGGAACTCTCGGGAGACGCCGCTGCAGAGCCGGACGAGTCCCGCTCTGACCACACGAACACGACGGACGGCGCAGACGGCGCCGATCCGCACACTGACGAACGGTAATCATGGCGCAGAAGGGACGGCGGGGCTTCAAGGCGCCGGCGAACTACGAACCCGGGCGGAAGCCGAGCGGGCGGAAGTTCCACGGCGGCGGGCGGCCCGGCGCCGCCGAGCCCGGCCGCGGCGGGAAGTCCGCCGCGGCTGACTCGCAGCGCGACCGGGGCGACGACGGCCGCCGCGGGCCCGGCGAGCGCCGGGGAGCCGGCGAGCGGCAGAGCGGCGAGCGCCGTGGGGCAGGCGAGCGCCACGGCGCCGGCGACCAGCGAGCCCAGCGTGACCCCCGCGATCAGCGCGCGGAGCGCCAGGCCCCGCGCGGGCAGCGGCCCCAGGCAGCGCGCGGCGACGACCGCCTCGCCGATCGTGAGCGGCGTGCGCCGGAGGCTCCGCTCGCGCGCCTCGACGCGAAGGTGACTACTGCGGCGGACGCCGCGGGCAAGACGTTCGCCGATCTTGGGCTCGGCGGCAACATCGTGCGCGTGCTCGGCGAGCTCGGCGCCGAGCAGCCGTTCCCGATCCAGGTCGCCACGATCCCGGACACGATCGCGGGGCGAGACATCCTCGGCCGCGCCCGCACCGGCTCGGGCAAGACGATTGCGTTTGGTGCTGCCCTCGTGGAGCGCATGCTGAAGCTCAAGGCGTCCGGTGCGTTTGGCGCGAAGCCGGGTGGCAAGGCCCCCCGCGCGCAGCGCGGCGTGCGCGTGAAGCAGACGCAGAACCGCAACCCGCGTGCGCTGATCCTCGCGCCGACCCGAGAGCTGGCTCTGCAGATCGACCGCACGATTCAGCCGATCGCCCGCTCGGTGGGCTTCTACACCGCGCAGATGGTCGGCGGGATCCCGATCGATCCGCAGATCCACGCGCTTGAGCGCGGTGTCGACATCGTGATCGGGACACCGGGCCGGGTGCAGGATCTTGTGACCCGGCGCAAGCTCGACCTGCGCGAGGTGCTCATCACTGTGCTCGACGAGGCGGACCACATGTGCGATCTCGGGTTCCTGGAGCCCGTGCAGCAGGTGCTGCGTCAGACCGAGCGCGAGGGGCAGCGACTGCTGTTCTCGGCCACGCTCGACAGCGGGGTGTCTGAGCTGGTGCGCGAGTTCCTGAAGGATCCGGCCGTGCACGAGGCCGAGGCTGAGACCGACGGCAAGATCCGCCACCGCGTGCACGTGGTGCAGCGCGATCACAAGGACCAGGCGCTGATCACGCTCGCGAAGACGCCGGGCCGCGTGCTCGTGTTCTGCCGCACGCGCGCGTACGCGGAGCAGGTCACGGAGCTGCTCGGCGAGGCCGGTCTCAACGTGGTGTCGCTGCACGGCGACCTCAGCCAGTCGCGCCGCGAACGCAACCTCGCGCAGTTTGCGTCCGGGAAGAAGCAGGTGCTTGTCGCCACCGATGTGGCCGCGCGCGGGATCCACGTCGACGACGTCGACCTCGTGATCCAGGCGGATCCGCCCAACGACTACAAGACGTACCTGCACCGCGCCGGCCGCACGGGGCGTGCGGGTCGGGACGGGCTCGTGGTGACCGTGATCTCGCGGGTGCGTGAGCAGCGGACGCGCGAGATGTTTGAGCACGCCGGGGTCACTCCGGAGACCTTCAGCGACTGGGTGCCGAAGGGCGCTGGCGGCTCGCGCAAGTCGGCGCCGGGCGGCGCCCGCAAGGCGGCTCCCGGGGGGACTCGCAAGTCCGGGGGCGCTGGCCGCGGCAGGTAGCGGTGCTCCCGCGGAGCCCCTGATCGTGGCTCGGCGTGCCGCAAAATGCGCAGGGAATCCTCTAGCTTTGGAGTGCGCAAACTAGAGAGTTTCTACAGTGGTGCGCGAGCGCCCCGGGGCCCAGTTGTGGGGTGCGCGCTGACCGGTTGAGCGCGGCGGCGGACCGGCCTAACCTGGCAACACGCTTGGGCGGTCGCGCACGCGACCACGCCAGTCACGCCGAAGGAGCCACGATGAGCGACACCACCTCCCACCCGGATCCCCGCATCAACGTCGACGTTGTGAGCGACGCGCTGCTCGGCAAGTGGAAGAAGGAGCGGCTTGAGTCCCGCGCCCTCGCCGCAGATCCGAGACTGCACACGATCAATGGGCAGTCGATGGACGAGCACCGCGCCCGCGTGCTTGAACAGCTCGGCATTCTCGTGGAGAACGGTGCGATCCAGCGCGCGTACCCGAGCGACCTGGGCGGCAGCGACAACCACGGTGGCAACATCGCCGCGTTCCAGGAGCTCGTGCTCGCCGATCCATCACTGCAGATCAAGAGCGGGGTGCAGTGGGGGCTGTTTGGTGCCGCCATCCTGCACCTCGGCACGCGCCCCCACCACGAGCGGTGGCTGCCAGACGTGATGAGCCTGAAACTGCCCGGTGCGTTCGCGATGACCGAGATCGGGCACGGCTCAGACGTCGCCTCCGTTGGCACCACCGCCACCTACGACCCAGACACCGAGGAGTTTGAGATCCACACCCCATTTGCCGGGGCGTGGAAGGAGTTCCTCGGAAACGCGGCGCTGCACGGCCAGGCCGCCGTGGTGTTCGCGCAGCTCATCACCCGCGACGTCAACCACGGTGTACACGCGTTCTTCGTGCCGATCCGCACCCCGGAGGGAGACCTCCTGCCGGGGGTCGGGTCGCAGGACGACGGGGTGAAGGGTGGTCTCAACGGCATCGACAACGGGCGCCTCCACTTCACACACGTGCGGATCCCGCGCACCAACTTGCTCAACCGCTACGGCGACGTGGCCCCCGACGGCACGTACTCCTCGTCGATCGAGAGCCCGGGGCGCCGCTTCTTCACGATGATCGGCACGCTCGTGCAGGGCCGCGTGTCGCTCGACGGCTCGGCGGTCCGGGCGATGGAGGCCGCGCTCGCGATCGCGCTGCGCTACGGGTCCGAACGCCGCCAGTTCCCCGGGGCCTCCGGCCGCGACACCGTGCTGCTCGACTACGGCCAGCACCAGCGCCGTCTCATCCCGCGCCTCGCGCAGACCTACGCGATGGCGTTCGCCGACGAGCGGCTGCTCACCGTGTTCGACGAGGTGTTCTCGGGCGTGGGCGACACCGACGAGAACCGCGAGGACCTCGAGACGCTCGCCGCCGCATTCAAGCCGCTGTCGACCTGGGCCGCGCTCGACACGCTCCAGGAGGCGCGCGAGGCCTGCGGCGGTGCTGGCTTCATCGCTGAGAACCGGCTCGTCGGGTTGCGCGCCGACCTCGATATCTACGTGACATTCGAGGGCGACAACAACGTGCTGCTGCAGCTCGTGGGCAAGCGGCTGCTCACCGACTACGCCAAGCAGTTCGCCGGCGGCGACAAGGCGGCGCTCGCGAAGGCTGCGGCGAGCCAGCTGGGCGACCGCGTGAGCCGCTTCGGGCTGCGGCAGATGGGCCAGAGCATCGCCGACCTCGGCCAGGTCGCACGCTCGGTTGAGAGCATGCGTTCCCCGGAGTCGCAGCGCGCCCTGCTCACCGACCGCGTCGAGACGATGGTCTCGGAGATCGCGCTCGCGCTGCGCGAGGCGACCAAGCACGTGCCGAAGGGCGACGCGACGGCTCGGGCGATCGCGAACGAGGACGCGTTCAACGCCCAGCAGCATAAGCTCATCGAGGCGGCGCGCGCGCACGCCGAGCTGCTCCAGTGGGAGGCGTTCACCGACGCGCTCGCGCAGATCACCGATCCGGGTTCGCGGCAGGTGCTGACCTGGTTGCGCGACCTCTTCGGCCTCGGCCTGATCGAGCGCAACGCGGCCTGGTACCTCGTGCAGGGCCGCATCTCGGGCCAGCGTGCGCAGGCGGTCACCGCGTACGTCGACCGCCTCATCGGGCGGCTCCGCGGCCACGCCCTCGACCTCGTCGACGCGTTTGGGCTGAGCCCCGAGACGCTGCGCGCCACGATCGCGACCGGGATCGAGGCGGAGCGCCAGGAGGAGGCGCACGCATACGTTGAAGCGCAGAAGGCGGCGGGCACCTGGCCGATCCACGAGAAGGAGCTGCGGAAGCGCGCGCAACAGGAGAAGCAGCGGGTCGCCGGCTAGCGCGACGCACACACCCGGTCCGTGAACGATGGGCGTCTCGCACACGCGGGGCGCCCATTCGGCGTCTCAACACCCACTACACTCGGCACCAGGGAACAGCTCAGCCTCGCCGCACCGGATCGCGGGGCCGGGCATCTGAAATCGCGGGATTGGGGTACCGGTGACGTTTAACGACAACGTGCAGATCGACACGAGCAAGGTGTCGAAGCGCAGCGGCGCTCGCCGCGGCGGCATGATCGCCGGCGGGGGCGTGGGAATCGCGCTGCTGCTCGCCCTCGGATCCCAGCTGTTCGGTGTGAACCTCAACATGTTCGCGCCCGCGATCAACCAGGCGCTCGGCTCGGGCAGCGCGATCTCCGAGACCGCGTCTGGCACGGTCGAGGGCTGCGAGTCTGGGGCTGACGCGAACCGCGACGTCGAGTGCCGCATGACCGCGGCGAGCGACTCGCTCGATCGCTACTGGGCCACGCAGGTCGGCAACTACCGTGCCCCCGCCCCCGTCGTGTTGTTCAGCGGCCAGACCCAGTCCGGCTGCGGCGCGGCGTCTGCCGCGACCGGCCCGTTCTACTGCCCGGCGGACGAGACGATCTACATCGACGTGGCATTCTTCGACACGCTGAGCCAGGACTACGGCGCCTCGAACGGCTCGCTGTCGCAGATGTACGTGCTCGCGCACGAGTGGGGCCACCACATCTCAAACCTGATCGGCACGCTTCAGAGTGTCGGCCGCGAGTCGGGCGCGGCGTCGAGCTCCGTGCGGCTGGAACTGCAGGCTGACTGCTTCGCCGGTGCCTGGGTGCAGAACGCCTCGACGGTCACCGACGACCAGGGGGTTCCGTTCTTGAAGCCCGTCACGCAGCAGCAGATCGCGGACGCGATGAGCGCGGCGGCTGCCGTGGGCGACGACCACATTATGGAGTCCGCCGGTGTGACGGTGAACCCCGAGGGGTTCACGCACGGCACCTCGGAGCAGCGCCAGCGCTGGTTCCAGATCGGCTACGAGCAGGGCCCCACGGCCTGCGCCACCTTCGACGTTCCGGCCGCTCAGCTGTAACGGGGGCGCGGCCCGCGATTGCGGCCCGTGGCTCGCACCTGCCGTCCGCGATTGAGGCCCGTGGCCGTCCGCGGCCCGTGGCACGCGAACTCGCCCCGCTGTCGCGGCCCGCGGCGGCCGAGCGGCCCGCGGCGGCCGAGCCGCTAGCGCTAGCGCTTGCGCCGGTGCGGCGGCTTCTTGCGAGTCGCCGCGAGCTGTGCGCCGCGCGAGCCCGGTTTGGGCCCGGGCTTGCTGCTCTTCGCCGGCTTCGCTGCGGCTTTGCGTTTCTTCGCGGGGACAGCCTCGGCGGCGTCCGCCGACTCGGTGTTCGAGCGCGAGCTGCGCGCGGTGCGGCCTCGAATCACTCCGATGAGCTGCTGAACGTCTGGCGCGTCGCGCTCCACTGCCCAGCTCGCCCACACGGCGGTGCGGGGGAGCTCGTCGGCGTCGGTGACCGGGATCATCGCGTGCTGGCGCTTGTCGACGAGGTGCCGCGCAAGGAGCGTGGGAAGCAGGATCGCGCCTGCACCGGTTGCGACGAGCGCGAGCGCGTCGGGCACCGTGCGCGGCGTCCAGCTCGGGTCGGCCCACGGCTGGGCTGCCGGCCAGGCCTCCGGGTGAAACGGGTGGTCGAGCAGGTGCACGTCGGCAACCTTGCTGAGCGCGAGCGACTCGCGCTTCGCGAGCTCGTGGTCAGCGGGAACCACGAGCGTGATCGTCTCGGTGTAGAGGCGGAGTGCGTGCCGCGTGCGATCCTCCCCGGACGATCCCGCCGGGCGGTGGTCCGGGAGCGCGCGCTCGAGCATCACGTCGCAGTCGAGCTGGGCAGGCCGGCCGAAGGCCACGTTGACGGGCGCGAGCTCGAGCGGCGCTCCCGTCACGGTCTCCCAGCGCTGCGCCCAGGTGCTCGGCGCGATCCCGCGGGCGAACCCGAGGCGAAGGGGCGTGGACCCTGCCGCAGGGTCAGCCGCGGGCGTCGCCTCGGGATCCGCTCCGGGATCCGGCGCGGGTGTTTTGGCGGCGGGATCCGGGGCGGGTGTTTCGGCGGCGGGATCCGGGGCGGGTGTTTCAGCGGCGGGCAGAGGCGCCTCCGCGGGGGCGGCTGGGACGGTCGTCTGGTCGTCGCTCATAGCGCCACCTCCGAGTAGATTTCGTGCGTGTACGGGAGCCTGGCCGCTGAGAGGGCGATCCGGTATTCGCGCGCGGTGGCGCGCCGGATCGGGGTGCCCTCTTCGAGGTAGCGGGGGAGCGCGAGTGCGGCGTGCCCCTGCGGTGGGAGCCCGCTTGCCGGGACCACGCGCCACCAGTGCGTGCCGTGGCCGTACAGGGCCATGACCCGACCGATCGCGCGGGGTGCGTTCGAACCGATCGCGAGGGCCACGTCGCCGTAGGTCATCACGCGTCCCGCGGGGATTTTCGCCACCACCGCGAGCGCTGCGTCGACGAACTCGGGGCTGGGCATGGGAATAGCCTACGGCGTGCGCGAGCTCCCCCGATCAGGGTTCCTTGCGGGGCACCCTCCCGGGACCCTCGCCCGGGCGGGCTAGCCGATGCCTGAGACGCCGAGGAGCTTGCCAATCGTGTAGGTGACAAGCACGGCGATGCCGCCGAACGTGAGCTGGCGGATCGCGCCCACGATCCAGTTCCGGCGGGTGGTGCGCGCGGCGAGGCCACCCGCGAGGAGCAGGCCGAGTCCGCCGAAGGCGAGACCCCAGCCGAGGGATCCGAACCCGAACAGGAACGGCAGGATCGGGATGAGTGCGCCGACGCTGAACGAGAGCAGCGACGAGACCGCCGCGACCATCGGCGACGGCTTCTCTTCGGGGCTCAGACCGAGCTCGTGCGCGAGGTGGACCCGGACAGCCTGTTCGCTGTTGGTGTGCACCTGGCTCGCCGCGGTCGTGGCGATTTCGTCGGTCATGCCGAGCCGCTGGAAGAGGAGGGCGAGCTCGGCCTGCTCGCCCGCGGGGTTGCGGGTGTGCGCCTCGCGCTCGGTGCGCACCTCTGCGTCGAGTTGCTCGTTCGCGGTGCGGACCGAGGTGAATTCTCCGAGCGCCATAGAGATCGCGCCGGCGATGAGGCCGGAGACGCCGGTGACCACGACCATTCCGGGGGACGCCCCGGCCGCAGCAATACCCGCGATCAGACCCACATTTGATACGAGGCCGTCCATCGCGCCGAACACGGTGGCCCGCAGCCAGCCAGACGACACGTCCGCGTGCCGATGGTCGTATTCATGTGGGTTCGCGATATTAATCTCGCTCACTGATATTCCCCCTGCTATCCCCGCGCAAGAATTGCGCATAAGCAGCAAACGTAACAAGTTTCGCGGGGGAGGGAGAACCTCGCTCGGAGCTTAGGAAGCGCGTTGCTCAGGCGTTCGAACTGGCGGAGTTGCTCCTTTCGGCTCATCGGGTTGAAGGCTTCGGCATGCCGAACTCTGCTGCCCGGGCTCAGGCCCCGCTGATGGTGAGTACGTCGCCGGTCCAGCGGCTGCGGAGCCAGCGATCGTGGGAAGCCACCAGGAGTGCTCCCGGGTACTCGGCAAGTGCGGCTTCGAGCTCCTCGACGAGGGTGAGTGAGAGATGGTTTGTGGGCTCGTCGAGGATGAGCACGGGCGGTGGATCGGCGACGAGCGCGGCGAGCGCGAGGCGCCGGCGCTGTCCGACGCTGAGGTGCCCCACCTGCCGGGCGAGGTCCCGCCGCGCGAGCAGCCCCGTAGCTTCGAGCGGGCGCGCTTCCGCCCGCGCGATACCAACGCTGTCCTCGTAGTGCTGGGCCGCGGTTCGTTCCGGCCGCGCGAACGTCACTTCCTGAGGAAGATAGCCCACGCGAGCGGTCCTCGTGACACGGCCGTTGCCCGCGGGGAGCTCGCCCGCGAGGATCGCGAGGAGCGTGGATTTTCCTGACCCGTTTGCGCCAGCGAGCAGGAGCCGCCCACCGGAACCGAGCGCGAACGACACCGGCGCGAGCCGCCCTGAGAGCGCAACCCGGTGTGCGGCGAGCACCGATTGGAGGTCGCCTCCCACTCCGACGCCCGTGTCCCGGACCTGGGCAGCGGCGACATCCCCGGTGACCGGGGCTGTGGTTGTGGGTGTGGCTTGGGCCGTGGGCGTGGGTGTGGCTTGGGCCGTGGCCGTGGGCGTGGCTTGGGCCGTGTCTGGGGGTGTGATCGTGGGCGTGCGCGCGGCTGGTGTGGAGGGAGCGGCGATTCCGGTGAACCCGGCGAACCGCAGCGGCTCGGGCGGGCGCCGCACCCGGTCGCGCTCGAGCTGTTCGAGGCGCACTCGCGCGTTGCGCGCGCGCCGCGCAGTGACCTTGGCGTCCTTGTCGGCGTAGAACTTCCGGGTGATCCGGCTCTCCGACTTCGACTCGTGCTTCCGGTTCACCTCTCGGGAACCGACCTCGACCTCGTGCGTGAGGGCGGCGACCTCCCGCTGCTCTGCCTCGTACCGCGCGCGCCAGCGGGCGAGCTCGGCCTTGCGTTCGGTGCGAGCTGCTGAGTAGCCGACGCCCCAGAGCCTGATTCCGAACCCCGATCCCGGGTCGTCCGTGTGCGGGCTCTCAGACCGTCTCTGCGGATCGGTGAGATCGTTCACTCGCGGGACATTGCCGACCGTCCGCATTCCCGTGGAATTCCTCGTGAGCGCTCCGAGCGTCCCCGCACGGGCGGCTGCCAGCCCGGATGCGGCCTCGTCTGCCGCGGGCGTCGCGTCGGCGAGACTCCGGGCGGGCACGGGGAGCGGGTCGAGATCGAGGATCCGCGTCGTCACCGCATCGAGCAGCGTTCGATCGTGGCTCGCGAGGAACACGATCCCGGGCCAATCGTGCAGCACTCGCTCGACGTACTCGGCGGAGCCGTCGTCGAGGTGGTTTGAGGGTTCATCGAGCAGCAGTGTGTGCGGCGCCGCGAGCAGGACCGCGGCGAGCGCCAGTCGCCTCCGTTGTCCTCCCGAGAGCGCACCGATGGTTCGTGTCTCGGGGAACCCGCCAAGACCCAGCCCGGTCATCACCTCGCCGCGGTGCGCGCCGGCGGCCCAGGCTCCCAGACGCTCGGCGTCCTCCAGCGCTGTCGAGTACGCATCGGCGACTCCCGCATCCTGAGGTGCTGCCGCAAACTCGCTGCCGAGCCGCTCGACCGCTGCGAGGGCCGATACAGCCCCGGCTTGCGCGTCGTCGAGGACACGGGCGATCGAATCGTGGTCAGCGTAGGGAAGCTCTTGTTGGAGCAGACCCACGGATTCCGGAACGCTGACCGTGCCGCTGCTCGGTGCGAGATCTCCCGCGAGAATTCGCAGGAGCGTCGATTTACCCGTCCCGTTCTCGCCGATGATCCCAATTCGATCCCCGGCACGGGCGGTGAACGTGATGTCGCTCAGCACTCGCCGACCCGCGTAGCTGAGCGAAACACCGTCGACCACCAGGTGGGCGGCGCGGGAACTCGCCGCAACCGGGGAGGCTGCGTAGGCGGCGGCACGACTCGCCGCGCCCGCACTGGGGGCGGTGTGGGAGTGTGCAGCTCGGACAGCGGACGCGCCGCCCGGGTGCGAACGAGACTCAGAAGAATGTGGTGCCGGCATGACTGCGGCCTCTCAGCGTGAACGTGTGACTCCGCGGGGCTCTGCCAGATCAGACGGGAGGTGCTGCCCGTCAGTTTTCGCCGCGGCTCGATGACGCGCGGGGATCCGGCGCCTCTCGCGCGGAATGGAGGAAACGTTAGCTCTTCACACCGGAGATTGTATGTCATGTACACCGGGTCCCTGCAACCCCGGAGTGCACGTCGCTGGCTGTGAGAGTGCCCGCACGCGTGAGTCGAGGCGTGCCCCACGGTCATGCCCGAGTACGCTACAGATGACAACAGAGGGGAACCACCATGACTATGGAGGCAAGCGGACGCCTGGTGAAAACCGCGCGCGGCCTTGACCTGGTGCTGGCGCGCTCGTTGGCGCTGCCAATCGCCGAGGCCTGGGAGTACCTCACGAACGCTGAGCTGACTGAGCAGTGGTTCGGCCCCTGGGAGGGGGACGGCAGGGCTGGCGGGAGCGTGCGCATCCGGATGCGTTTCGAGGAGAGCATGCCGGCGATCCGCGCCCGAATCCTCGCGTGTGACGCCCCGAACAGGCTTGCGCTGCACACGGTCGACGAATACGGCAGCTGGGAACTCGATCTCTTCCTCGAAGCGGACGGCGACGAAGACACGCTGCTCCGCTTCGTGCACCACCTTGATGCGGACGCCGAGATTGGGGACGTGGGGCCGGGCTGGGAGTTCTACCTTGACCTGCTTGTCGCCGCGACCGAGGGCACCGAACAACCAGGTTTTGATATGTACTACCCAGCGCTTCGCGAAGCCTACCTCGCGCTTCGCCCGGCGACGTAGTCCGAGTCTTCTGCCGCGCAGCCGCCCCGGTGCACGGGCGACGCGCGGCGCCCGGAGAACTGCGCACGCATCAGCGATTCGGCGGCGTCCCGCCCCGAGGGCTGCGCTCTGCGCACCCGGGCTCACTGCGCACCGCCGGCCGCAAATATGTTCTGCGAGATCTTCTCCAACTGAGTGCGGAGCTGCTCGAGCTCATTTTTTGCAGTGTCGAGCGCGGCCTTAGTCTCAGGCCATACGGAGCCCCGGAACTCTGCCGCGAGCGGTCCGTCCCACACGCTTGGATCAGACAGGATGCGTCCCTGCGCGTCCAATCGCGCGATCTGATCAGCGAACCCGCCGCCTACGATCGACTGGATCTGTCGAATCGCTGATTTGGCTTCCTCGGTTGAGAGTATTCGCGACATCTCGGTGACCTCCTCGGTGAGTAACGCGGCGCCCGGGACGAGCGACGCTGCTCTACACAACGTAGGCGGGTGCTCGCGGCCCCGGCAATGGCCTCTCGAATGCTGTGGATAAGTCGTCCCTGTGAGCGAAGTCGGGTGTCGGGGCCCGTCCACATCGTCCGTCGAGTTCGCAAATTCTCGTGTGCCCGAGACCGGATGTGGATAACTCGCAGAGGGTGCTTGCGCGTGCCTACACTCGCCGCAACCCTCCGCCAGCCGTAGTCCCCAGGGGTGAGCGGAGACACATCGCGGGGCCGCCATGGCCGCCGCGTTGCACGATCGCGGAGAGGACCGACACCCGACAATGCGCATCCTGATTGAACTTGGAGAAACGTCACTGACCGCCGAGCTTCGACGTGTGACCCCCAACACCACGGTGCGGGAATTGCTCGTCAAGCTCGGGGTGGAGTTAGGTCTGGCCGATGAGCTGTTCCTCGACGGAGCACGCGTTCATCAGAACACGAAGCTTCGAGCGCTTCACCTGGTCGAAGGCTCAGGGCTGTCGAACCGGGAGCCGCTCCCACCTGTCCCGGCGCGGGGGTGGGGAGTCGCGGTCTCGGCGGGGCGAGAACTGCACGGCCCGGTCGCAGTCCCCACAGCTGGCCGAGTCACCGTGGGGAGGTCACCGCACGCGGACCTCCGGGTGAATTCGGCCGCCGTATCTTGGCAGCACTGCACTCTTGAACTGGAGAGGGACGGTGTCCGGATCAGGGATGTCGGTTCCACGAACGGGACAGTGGTCGAAGGCGTGCACATCGACGCGGGCGGGGCTCACATTACCTCGGAGAGCACGGTGCTGATCGGGGGTGCTGTGCTTCGTGTCAGCCGCGAGCGGGCGCCCGGTCGACCAGGTGCTTCCGGGGCCACTGGCCAACGCACGGCGCCGACGACGCCATTCAACCGGCCGCCGCGACCAACCCCAGGCTTCGTGGTGAATCCGGTCAGTCTGCCGGTGCCACAGGAGGTTCCCGCTGCCCCCGCGTTCAACCTGGTCACGGTCGCGGTGCCATTCCTCATCGCGTGCGTGCTCGTGCTTACACTGGGCGACCTGAGATACGCGCTGTTCGCGGTCTTGAGCCCCGTGATGGCAGTGGGGATGCAACTTGAGCAGCGCCGGCGCCGCGCACACCAACTGCGAGCAGAAGATGAACGATTCGGCGAGGAGCTCACCGCCTTCCGGGCGGCGCTCGCCGCTGAGGTGCGGAGCGAGCTTGCGCGGCGCAGAGCGCTCGCCCCTGACCCAGCGCAGATGCTCGGCGTGCCACAGCTGCCATCGCCTCAGCTCTGGGAACGTCGCAGCGAATCCCCGGATTTCCTGCACGTGCATCTCGGAGTGGGCGATGTGCCGTGGCGGCCGCCGCTTGCTCAGGCACACCCTGAGCGTGCCGAACCGCGAGTACAACGGATCCTCGACGCGGTCGTCCTCCCAGCGGCTCCGGTGATCGCAAACCTCAGCAACGCGGGCGTCATCGGCGTCGTGGGCGATCGCAGCACGGCCCTGGCGCTCTCGCGAAGTCTTGTGGTGCAGGCCGCCGTGCAATCCGGCCCAGCGGATCTCACAGTCGTGGTCTGCTGCGACTCGGATCGAGCTGCTGCGTGGGAGTGGGCGGGGTGGCTACCGCAGACTCGCGCCCCCGGCAGTGGCCCCGTGCACCGCTGGCTCTCCAAAGACAGCGAGACAAGCGATGCTCTGATTCGCGCGCTCCTGAGCTCGTTCGATGGGGGAGCGCCACCAGCAGTGCTCGCGGTCATCGACTCAGAGTCGCTGACCGCGGGGCGAGATTCGCCCGCCCGCGCACTGCTGGGGCTCGGCCGGGAACAGAGGGCGCCGTCACCGCACGCGCCGAGCTCGCCCACACAGGCAAGCGGGATCGTGGTCGCGGCAACCGCGGACCAGCTCCCCGCGGCGTGCACCGCCGTGATTGAAGTTCGAGCTGACGCCACGGCGACCGTGCACGGGATCGGAGCGCACTCTCCCGACGAGCCGGTGCTCGTCGCCGGTGTGTCCGTGCGCGAGGCCGCCGATTGCGCGCGACGGCTTGCCCGATTCGACGATCCTGAACTCCGGGAGACTGCGGGGAACCTCCCGGGTCGGATCAGGCTCGCCGACCTGCTCGGCGCCGGCAGCATCGACCAGTCCTTCGTGCGCAGGCGCTGGGCCGAAGCGGGCAGCCCGTCCACCCCGATCGGGGTCAGTGCGTGCGGAACGTTGAGCATCGACATCGTGGCCGACGGTCCACACGGTCTTGTCGGTGGGACGACAGGGTCCGGCAAATCAGAGTTTCTCCGCACGCTCGTGACCGGACTTGCCGCTCGAACCGCACCCACAGCCCTGAACTTCATCCTCATCGATTTCAAGGGAGGCGCGGCGTTCGCGGCGTGCGAGCGTCTTCCGCACACCATCGGCACGGTCACTAACCTTGACGAGCAGCTCGCCAACCGCGCGCTTCGGGCGTTGCAGGCAGAACTCGAGCGGCGTCAACGCCTGTTCACCGAAGCCGGCCCAGACGTGGACAGCCTCCCGGCGTACCTGGCGACCGGGCCCGCCGAACCCCTCCCGCGATTGCTGCTCGTCATCGATGAGTTCGCAATGCTCGCGAAAGACTTCCCGGAGGTGCTCGATGCCCTCGTGTCGATCGCCGCGGTGGGGCGAACGCTTGGCGTCCACATGCTCCTCGCCACGCAGCGCCCCGCCGGAGTCGTCACCGAAGACATCCTCGCGAACACTAATCTCCGGGTGGCGCTGCGGGTGCAGAGCCGCGAAGACTCACACAACGTGATTGGCGTCCCCGAGGCGGCGGCTCTCTCACGCGCCGACGCCGGGCGCGCGTATGTCAAGCGGGGCCAGGGGGACATCGTTCAGACCCAAACCGCACTCGTCACTGGGACCCCTCCCGTGAAGGACCATGCTGAGATCGACGTCCGGGTGTCCGATGCCTTCGCGGCGACAGCTGCAGCGCCGGTGCCAGCTGAGACGCCTGAGCCCGGCAGGGCGACAGATCTTGACCTCCTCATCACCGCCATCGTCGAGGCACACGCAGCCGAGGGACTCCCGGCTCCTCGGGCGGTCTGGCCGGAACCGCTTGGCGCACGCGTGCGGCTCTCCGGCTACGCACACGACCCCACGAGCTTGCGCGTTGGGCGAGGCACCCCGCCGCAGGTGGGCGGCACCGCCGGGGGGACGCTTCGAGTGGGGCTTGCCGATGAGCCCGCGTTGCAGCGGCAGTCCTCGACGGGGTGGCACCTCGGCTCAGGAAACCTCCTGCTCATCGGGATTCCAGGGAGCGGTACAAGCACGGCCCTCGCGAGCATCGCTCTCGCGCTCGCGCAGACCACCGCACCGCACGAACTCGATGTGATGTGCTTGGGATGGGGGACCCACGACCTCTCACCCCTCGCAGACCTGCCGCACACCACGTCATACGCGGGGCCCGAGGACGGCGAGCGTCGTCTTCGCTTTGTCCGCTGGCTTGGCGCTGAGGCGCACCGTCGCAGAGCCGCGGGAGCGCCGCACCGAAAGACCGTGGTCCTCATCGACGGGTTCAGCGCCCTTCGGGAAGACCTGCAAGACTACGCCGGGCAGCAGCTCCTCGACGGGCTGCTGCGAGCGTACGCGGACGGCCCAAACCTCGGCTTGCACTTCGCAATCTCGGTCACGCGCGCGAGCGCCGTCCCCGCGGTGGTCGACGAGATCACTACTCAGCGCTGGGTCTTCCGACTTCCGGACCGCCAGAGCTACGCTGCGCTCGATATCCGCGGGAGCGACGTGCCCGCGGCACTCCCCGGGCGGTGCATCGAGCTCCCAGCCCGGCGACAGATGCACATTGCCACCCCAGATTTCGGCCTCCGCTCCGCAGTCGCTGAGGCCCAGCTCCGCTGGGCGCAAGCCCCCTCCAAAGCCCACGTCGTTGGTGATTTTCCCTCGGTCGTGGCGGCGCCGGAACTCGCGGGCTCCTGCGAGATGTCATCGGAACCGAAACGAATTCCAGTGGGCATCCGAGAGGATACGCTCGATCCCGCGGTCATTGAGCTGTACGAGGGCGAACACTTGTTCATCTCCGGACCGGCGCGATCCGGGAAATCGAGCCTGCTCGCGGCGCTCGCGGCCATGATGAGCACCCAGAGCAGCGCTCCCGCGACCAGGATCGGTCACCACGGGCGTCCCACACCGCACCACACCGGGACGCCGAAACTGTGGGGGATTTTCGATCGACGGTCGCCGCTTCTCGACCTCGATCTCCATCTCGACCGGGTCGCGAGCGGGCCGAGCGAGGTCGCAACACTCGTCGAAGCGCTCGCCGCAGAGCCCGGGGCGATTGTCCTGCTCGTTGATGACGCGGAGCGCATCGCCGACCCAGACCTGCGGCTTGAGTCGCTCCTGAGCGCTCCACCACGGGAACTCACGGTCATCGCAGCTGGGAGAAACAGCGAGTTGAGGAGCGGGTACGGTCACTGGACCCGGCTTGTGCGCTCGTCCCGCGCGGGAGTCCTGCTCCAGCCAGACATCGACTTCGATGGAGACCTGCTGAGCGTTCGACTGCCCAGGGACTCGCCGGTAACACTGACGCGGGGGCGTGGCTACCTCTGCGTCGGCGGCGAGATCACGCTCATTCAAGGGGTGAGCACCCCGCGAGGTCACGGGACCGGCGTGCAGCGCCGAACCGGGACGGGGTGAGCCGTGAACCCCGGATTCGATCCTGCCGCTGCGGGAGTGCTGATTGAGGCGGCGACTTCCGCCGCTGCGACGCTGCGTGCTCAGGGAACAGCACGCCGGGGAGCCGCCGAAACCGCACTCCGCGGGTTTGTTGGACCGTTTGCAGAGCGGCTGAAGCTGGCGAGCGTGGTGGAGGCGGAAGACCGGGAGCGCCTCGCCCGGGCGCTTACGGAACTCGCGAGCCGCGTCACTGAGGTCCGCGAGTACGCGGATGCAATGGACGCTCAGCCGGCCGCCGCGGCCGCCCCGAACCCGGGAGAGCCGCCGGATGGGAACGGTGAGCCACCCGGAGAGGCCCCGCTCGTAGGCGGAGGCGACCCCTCGGCGCGCGGGCGAGATCCACGCACTGCATCGCATTCGGGGGTTCCACCGGCAGTTTCCATCTCGTTTGCGGCGCGCACCCGAGTGCGCGCTCGTGCACCCGGGTCGGCGGCCCGCAGCGCCGCACGGCCGAGCAACCTGCTCGTGTTCGTGGGAGTTGCTCGGCGAAACAACAGTGAGCTCCGAGACACGCTTGCCCAGCTCTGGGGAGCGTGGTCAGCCTTCGTTGAATCGTGCACTTGCGTCAGGATCGACGCGGCATCGTTTATCTCCGGCTTCCACAAGCTCATCAGCGAGAGCGAGGCGGACTCGGAGTGGATTGCACGAATCGCCGCGGCATTCGCGATGGCCGGCGCCGGAACGCTCAATAGCGAGAAGCTCGCCGTGCTCGTCACCGCACCGCCTCGCGCTCTGCGCGCGGAGGAGCTGCTCAGACGCCTCGAATCGTTCGCGGCACCGGAGATCGCCACTCTGATTGAGGTCACCCCCGGCCTGGCTGTGCGCTTGCAGAGCGTCTCCGCCGAGAAGATCGCTGAGTGGTGGGCCGGGCTGGGAAGCGAGAGCGAGCCCACCGAGCTCTCGCGCCGACAGTCGTTGCTCCTGCTTCGATTCCCCGGGCTACTCGCCTCGCTCGACGGCGTGCCAATTGCGGTGCGGATCCGCGCGAATCGGCTCTGCGCACCCAAGCAGCTGCGGGAGGCGCGGACCGAGCTCCGCACGCTTGCCGGAGGGCCGGGGAGACCCGACCCGGCCAGAGAGACGTTCCTGCGGCGCGAGATTTCATACCTGCAACGCGTGCGCTCTGGTCAGGTGCAGCTGTACCTCTACGACCGCAACGAATCGCGGATCGTCGAGGTACTCGGGGACATCGGCCCCAGTACCGAACGCAGCATTACCTACGTCCCGGGCACCTACACGAGCCTGGAAAGCTTCTACACCGGGGGAGTGCAGCAGGTCGGCGAGTACCTCACCGAACACCTTCCCGGAAGCGTCACCTTCGTCTACAAGGACGGCCTGTTTCCAGGCGAAGAGCAGACCTCCCGCGCACCCAGGATGCTACGCATCACCGAAGCAAACGACGGCGACCGCGCACGACTCGCGGGTGCACAGCTCGAGAGATTCAACCGTGGCATGCGCGCGGATCCGCAACTCGCAACTGGAACGCACATCGGCATTGGGCACAGCTGGGGTCTCGCAAACCTCACCAGCTCGGAAGTGGCGGGCAGCAGCTACGACACCGTCGTCTCACTTTCCGGGGCCGGAATGCTCCCCGAGTGGGAGGGCAACCCGAACACCGGATACTTCGACCTGTCGTACCCGGACCTGCTCCAGGGCGCACAACAGCAGGGATACGTCTGGCGCGGCAACACCCCGCGCTCGCACCCCCGCTTTACCAACATCCCCTACTACCGCGGCCAACACGATGAAGTGCTCGACAGCCCCTCGCTGAAGGACTTCGGAAAGAAACTCGACGTGCTCACTCGCAACCACAACCTGATCGCCACCCGGAGCAGCGAGAACCAAATGGCTCTCGACGATCTGCGGGAGTTGGTCAGCCAATGAAGGCCAGCCTGCTCATCGTGACGACGCTGGGACTCGCGGTGGTCGTCGGATCGCTGTTCTCCGGTTGCGCTCAGTCGCCGGACCAGCAGAGCGGGACGCCGCCCACAGCATTGGACGCCCTCGGCGCCGCGAAGTCCCAGACGCAGCGGCATGCGCTTGCCATCGCACGGCTCCTCGCAGCAGGGCGCGAGGATGCAGAAGTCGTTCAGAACCCCGACGGAACGCTGCTCGAATGCGGCGAATCCACACTGAGCTGGAACGGCCTCACCACGGTTCAGCTCGCCGATGGGCGCGGGGCCGAGACCGCAGTTCAGGCGCTCGCGGCAAGTCTCGACCCCGCAGAATACGACATCGTTGCCGACCGCTCGGCGTTGGGAAACTCCAGGATTCAGGCCACCAGACGAAACCACGCTGAGAACCACATCGTGGTCGTTGCGGGCCCGAGCACCATCAGGATCGCTTCCGGATCCGAGTGCTTCACGCTTCCCGAAGACACCTACCCGGGAGGTGCGTGGTGACCCCCGGGCACCTGGAGCTGTGTGCGCCCGCGGTGACAGCGCGGTCCCGGGCACCCCCGAGTAGGGTGGCGGCATGGAGCTTGATCGGGTCCGCGATGCATACGCAGCGCGCGCCGCTGACTACGTTGCGGCGGTCGGCCGGATTGAG
Source organism: Leucobacter luti (assembly GCF_004217175.1). Classification (GTDB taxonomy): domain Bacteria; phylum Actinomycetota; class Actinomycetes; order Actinomycetales; family Microbacteriaceae; genus Leucobacter; species Leucobacter luti. The sequence goes on along the minus strand of NZ_SHKI01000004.1, from coordinate 347,115 downwards.
CACGCCGCGGAGTCGGACCGGCTGCGGGTGCGGGACTGGGCGCGGCAGACCGCCGGCCCGCACCTTGACGTGGGGTGCGGCCCCGGGCAGTGGACGCACTTCCTGCATGAGGCCGGCGTCGACATCGAGGGCGTGGATCCCGTGCCCGAGTTCATTGCCCTGGCGAGTGACACCTACCCAGGGGTGCGGTATCGCGTCGGTCGCGCGGAAGAACTGGGCATGCCCGAGCGAACACTGGGCGGGGTCCTGGCCTGGTTCTCCCTCATCCACACCGAGCCGCACGCGATCGACGAGGCGCTCAGCGAGTTCTCCCGGGTCCTGCGAGTCGGCGGCAGTCTGCTCCTCGGGTTCTTTGCGGGCAGCCCCGAACGGCCGTTTGCGCACGCGGTCGCGCCCGCGTACTACTGGACAATCGCCGCGCTCACGGAACGGCTCGAGCGTGCGGAGTTTCGAGTGGTGCGCAGTTGGGAACGCGCGGAACCGGGCGCGAGACCCGTGGGTGCGATCGTCGCCCAGGTGCCGCGCGCCTAGGCCGGCGCTTGCTCCCACCCCGACTCAGGTCCGAAGCGCAAGGTGCACAAGCGGGTAGGGACGACCGTCCCCGTCGAGCTCGCTGCGGCCAATCTGTGTGAAGCCGTGGCTCAGATAGAACCGGTGCGCGCCCGCGTTCTGCTCGTTCACGTCGACCCTGGTCACGCTGTGGCGGGAGACGGCCTCCGCGAGGAGTGCGGTCCCAATCCCAGAGCCGCGGGCAGCGGCCGACACAAACAGCATCTCCAGCCCGCCGTCGGCAACCCCCGCGAACCCGAGCGGCACGCCGCCCCGCTCCGCGACGAGAAGCGTCACCGCAGGAAAGTAAGCCGCCGCGAGGTTCTGTTCGATGCGCTCGAAGTCTGAGCCGGCGAGGAAGTCGTGGGTGGCGAGCACCGCGCTGCGCCAGATGGCGACCAGCGCGGGGTACTCAGCGGGGCCGAGCGTGGGCCTGAGTGTCAGCGGGTGGTCCTGTTCGTGCACCGGGCAAGTATCGCATCGCCGCGCTGGGTGCGCAGAATATGGGCGGCGTCATGACCGCGTGCGTTCGCGCGCGGTCCCGGTCCCTCCGCGCGCGGTCCCGGTCCCTCCGCGCGCGGTCCCGGTCCCTCCGCGGCCGCGTGCGGCAGCGGCCTGGCCTGGCCTGGCCTGATCTGGCCTGGCCTGATCTGGCCTGGCCCCGCTCAAGGACTCTAGGCTAGTCGTGGACGAGCGTCTTGCGCATTTTCACGCTCGTCGTCTCGTAACCGAGCGACTCGTACAGGCCGCGAGCCGAGCTGTTGAACCCGAACACGCTCAGACCCAGCGTTGAGGCTCCGAGGGAACTCGCGTACTCCTCGGCGAGGCGCATTCCAGCCTTGCCGTACCCCCGGCCGCGGTGCTCCGGCTCGACGGCGATGTCCCAGATCCACCAGGCCCGCGGATCGTCGGAGTGGTCAGTTCCTACCCAGACGTATCCCACGGTGACGCCTTCGCCGTCGACCAAGTCGAAGACCGCATTGTCGGCGGCGGCTCGCGCCTCCGGGAACGCCCCCGCAATTGTCGCCCGCGCCTGAATTCGCGCCTCGTCGTCGGAGCTGCCCAGCGTGACGAGGTCTGCCGCGTACGCGCTGGAGCAGCGCTCGATCCAGAGGCCGAACTGCTCGGGAGTCACTGGGACGAGATGTATAGGCACTCGCTCAGCCTAGCCGCGAGTATCGGCCGAGAGCGTCACCGGCGTCTCGACGCGGCGATGCGTGCTCGTGCGGGCTGGCCTTGCGCGGGTAGCGCGCACCTGTGAGGATGGGGCAGCGACCGGGACGAGCTTGGCAGGGGCGGCAGTGAGCAATCGAAATACGCTGAGCGTGGCCGACGGTGCGTTCGTGGTGATCCCGCGCGGCATGGACCGGGTCTGGGGCTTTCGGAAACGCATCACGGTCCCACTTGACCGGATCGCGGAGGTGGGCGTCGAACCTCATCCGCAGCGTGTCCCCACTGGCTGGCGCGGCCCCGGGCTCGACGCATTCGGGAAACTGAGCGGCACGTTTCACCCATCGGGAGAGCGGAACTACTTGAACGTCTCTGGGGCCGGACCGGCGTTGATGATCCGAATCGATGGCGGGGACCCGTTCGATCGCCTGTACCTGTCCGTTGCCGACGCGGATGCCTCGTGCCGGCTGGTCTGTGACGCGGTGAAGCTCTGGGGCGCAGCCTCGCCCGACGAATAGTGAGGGGCAGCCGCCGGGTGGCGCTGCTTCGGAGGCCCGGGCGGTGACGAGATTCGGCGCGCAGTTCGCGCGGCCCGGGCGACCGGGCCCCGACCTGCGAGGCTCCGATCCCTTGTGTAGGGTCAGAGTTATGCGTGCGGGTCCGGACGCCAGGATCGCCGACATCGCCCCCGAGGTCGGCGTCGCAGTGCTCGCCGGAGGGCTGGGGTGGCTCGCCGCCCCACCGAGCGGACTCGTGCTCCACTGGAGTGCCGACGGCGACCCCGGGTGGTCGATGGCGGCCCCCACCTACGCGATCGTGGCCGCACTGACCACCCTGGTTTTGGGGCGCTGGATCCGCCTCTTCGTGGCACACCGGACCGGGCTGCTCTTCAGGCTTTCCGGGACTCTCGCGGCCGCCACGCTGTGCGTGTCCTTCGCCGGGCTGCAGCGGTTCTGGGTGGGCGGCGGTCCGATCTTCGGCGCGCTCGGCCTGGCGGCCGTGGTCTACACCGCCCTGGTCTGGTTCAGCCCGCGGGACGAGACGCAGCAACTCACGGCCCCACAGTGGGAAGCGGACGACGAGTACGAAGAGGACGGCGAGGATCGGGGCGAGTAGCGCGCTGCCGCTACCCCGTGAGGTCAGCGAACGCGTCCGCTTGGGCGCGTTGGGTGCGAGCCGCCTGTGCGTTCAAGTTCGTGTTCCACGGGGGATACACCCGAAACCCGCGCTTTCCTCGGGCGCGCGAGGACCGCACGACACCGAGCTTCGTGAGGTGTTCCCGCGTGAACGTGAACACCCCGAACCGGTCCGCGTCACTCACGAACACCATGAGGCCGGCGCACTCGTCGGAACTCTCGAACGGCTCGGTCGCCCCCGACGGCGAGCGTCGCCACACGGCCACGAACGCCCCCGGCTTTGTGGGCGTGATTCGTGCGGTTCGGATACGCCACGTGCCAGATCCGATCGTTGCCAGACCTGACTCGTAGTCGCTGCTCTGCTCCTCGGGGAGAACGTGAGCCGGCTCGGCCCCGATGCGCCGCTGGTACCGCTCGAACGCTGAAAATATCATTCACCGAGCGTACCCAGCTGTCGCAGCCCCGTCGGAAACGGCGGTTCTGCGGCAGCTGGGTGAGTGGTCACACTGCGTCTCCCACCACCGGCCCCTCCGTGTTCGGCTTCCACCCGAGCGCCGGGGCAACGTGCTCGGCGAACGCCTGCATGATGTGCAGGTTGTACTCCGGGCCGAGCTGGTTGGGGATGGTGAGCATGAGGGTGTCCGCCGCCATCACCGCGTCGTCGGCGAGCAGCTGCTCGATGAGCTTGTCGGGGGTGTCCGCGTAGGTCTTGCCGAACGTGGAGCGCATGCCGTCGATGATGCCGACCTGGTCTTGCCCGTCGCGGCCGCGCAGCCCGAAGTAGAGCTCGTCCTGCTCGGTGACGATCGGGAACACGCTGCGGCTCACGGAGACGCGGGGCGCCCCGGTGTGGCCCGCGGCCTTGTACGCGGCGCGGAACCGATCGATCTGATCCTTCTGAAGCACGTGCAGGGGTTCGCCGGTCGCCTCGGTGAGCAGGGTTGAGCTCATGAGGTTGAGGCCCTGCCGCCCGGTCTGCTCCGCGGTGTCGCGGGATCCCGCACCCCACCAGACGTGGTCACGCAGGGTGGGGGACTGCGGCTCGATCGCGAGGCGTCCCGGGGGCGCCATCTGCGGGTCGCTGTCGACGAGGGCGTCGCCCTCGATCGCGCTCATGAAGAGCTCAAACTTGTCGCGGGCGATGTCGGCGCCGCGCGGATCCTCGGAGCCGTGGTAGCCGAACGCCTCGTAGCCGCGGATCGCGGTCTCGGGTGATCCCCGGCTCACGCCGAGCGCCAGTCGCCCGTCCGAGATGAGGTCGAGTGCGGCCGCCTCCTCGGCGAGGTAGAGCGGGTTTTCGTAGCGCATGTCGATCACACCGGTGCCCACCTCGATGCGCTTGGTGCGCGCCGCCATCGCGGTGAGGAGCGGGATCGGCGAGGCCGCCTGCCGGGCGAAGTGGTGCACGCGGACGTAGGCGCCGTTGACACCGATTTCGTCGGCGCCCTCGGCGAGCTCGATCGTCTGGCGCAGCATGTCGCCGGCGGTGCGCACGCGCGAGCCGGGGACGGGGCCGTAGTGGCCGAATGACAGGAATCCGAATGCTCTCATGTGGAGTGAAACACGCGCCGCAGATTTATATTCCTGCGCATCTAGTTTGATCCCGATGCCGCCACTGACCTGGGCCGGAGTCTCGGCCAGCCGGGTTCGGCGCCGCTCGCTGGCGGGCACACGCTCCCCGGTGAGCCCGGGGTGCCGACCGCACACGGCACCGGGGGACGACCCTGATCATACCCAGGGCGGATCCGCCTCCGGCCGCGCGCTCGTAGCGTCGAAGCATGGACATTCAATCGAGCGACATGGGTCTGGTTGCGCGCGTCGCCAACCTCAGCAAGCACTACGGGCGCGGGGACCACCGGGTTACCGCCCTCGACGACATCTCGATCGGGATCCGGCGTGGCCAGTTCACGGCGATCATGGGGCCGTCCGGATCCGGGAAGTCGACCCTCATGCACGTGATGGCCGGGCTCGACACCGCCACCGAGGGCCGCGTCTGGCTCGGCGACGACGAGATCACTCACCTCGGCGACGCCGAGCTCACCCGGCTGCGCCGACGCCGGATCGGCTTCGTGTTCCAGTCGTTCAACCTCGTCCCCACGCTCGACGTGATGGGCAACCTGCGCCTGCCGTTCGAACTCGACGGGCGCGGCGTCTCCGCCGTCGACCGCGAGCGCATCGGCGCGCTCGTCCACGCGCTCGGCCTTTCAGGCCGCACGAGCCACCGTCCGCACGAGCTCTCGGGCGGACAGCAGCAGCGCGTGGCGATCGCGCGCGCACTCGCCACGCAACCCGACGTGATCTTCGCCGACGAGCCCACCGGGGCGCTCGACTCGCGCACGGGCCGCGAGGTGCTCGGGCTGCTGCGCGCGGCGGTAGTGCAGCAGGGGCAGAGCATCGCGATGGTCACGCACGACCCGGTCGCGGCGAGCCACGCGGACCGGATCCTGTTCCTCGCCGACGGCCGCATCGTCGCGGACCGGGGTCCGATGACCCCCGAGCAGATCTCCTCCGCGATGCTCGGCCTCGAAGCGGTGGCGGTATGAAGACCGGCGCCGGAATCAGGGAGCACGGGGCGACCGTCATCGTCGCCGCGCTCAGCACGCTCTTCGCCGCCACCCTGATCCTGTTCACCGGGATCATGACCGCGGCGCTCGACCCAGACCTGCTCGAGGCATCCGGCACCTTCCGGGCCGTGCTGCTCATGGTGTCTGGGGTGTTCATCGTGATCGCCCTGTACGTGGGCGCGATCGTCACCGCAAACACCTTCGCCACGATCATCGCCGGCCGCACGCGCACGATCGCACTCCTGCGGCTCGTCGGTGCGACCTCGCGGCGCGTGCGCTCGCGCGTCGCCGCCGAGGGGCTCGCGATGGGCGCCATCGGCGCGGCGATCGGGTGGCTGCTCGCGCTCGCGCTCGCGTTCGCCGCGGTGACCTGGGGCCCACAGCTCGGCTGGCTCCCCGAGGGCCGCGATTACCCGCTGTTTGACCCGCTGACGATCGGCGCAATCGGCGTCGTGGTGCTCACCACCTGGGTGGCCGCCTGGGCCGGATCCCGCCGTGTCGGATCCGTGTCGCCGATCGCGGCGACGGGCGCCGCCGTCGAGCTGCGCCCGGACGCCGCGCGCGGCCGCACCGCCCGCACCGTGTGGGCAATGATCCTCATCATCCTCGGTGCCGTACTGCTGGCCCTCGGCTTGCTGCTCGGCCTGCTCACCCCGCTCGCACTGCTCGTCGCCTTCTTCGGCGGGCTGCTCTCGTTCACCGGGATTGCGCTCGGCGCGCACGTCATCATGCCGCCGATCCTGCGCCTCACGGGGAAGGTGCTCGGGCAGGGGCCCACCGCGCGCCTCGCCGCCGCCAACGCCACACGCTTCCCCGAGCGCAGCGCCAGGGCGACGATCGGCCTCGTGATCGGGGTCACCCTCGTCACGATGTTCGCGGTCGCGCTCGACACCTACGGCAGCATGACGCTCATGGCGTTCGACAACGATCCGGCGCTCGCCGCCGCATTCGACGAGTCGCTCGCGATCACCACCGCCGTCTTCACCGGCCTCGTGGGGTTCTCCGCAATCATCGCCGCCGTTGGCATGGTGAACACGCTCTCGCTGAGCGTGCTCCAGCGCACCCGCGAGCTCGGCCTGCTGCGAGCGCTCGGCTTCACGGGCGGGCAGGTGCGCCGCATGGTGATCGCCGAGAGTGCGCAGATGACGCTCGCGGCGCTCGGTTTCGGGCTCGTGCTTGGGATCTTCTACGGCTGGGCGGCGGCGCAGTCGCTGCTCGGCTCGCAGGCAGGGCTCGCGTGGCCCACGATCCCCTGGCCCGTGATCGCCGGCATCGTGGTCTTCGGCCTCGCGCTCGCGGTCACGGCCGCGGTGGCCCCGGCGCGGCGCGCGATCCGCGTCTCCCCGGTTGTCGCGCTCGCGATCGACTGACCCGGGGGAGCGGGCTGGCGGTTAGTCGGCCCGCGCTGCCGCACTGCCGCCCGCCGTGTGTGCTGGAGCGCCGGGCCGGCGTCCGCCGCCCGGCGCCCGGCCCGGTGGGCGCAGGCGCGCCGGTCCCTTCGGCCCGGCGGGCGCAGGCGCGCCGGACCGCCGCCCCGCGCTCGAGACGCGCGGGCCCGCGCCCCAGGCGCGGTTGAGCCAGCAGGGCTAGGCTGGCTCCATGAGCGTTGTGATTGATCCCAGTTTCGATCCCGTCCCTTCTCTGACCCGCGCGGTCGACGTTCGCGTCGCCGACGCGGCCGCTGTTGCGGCCGCCCCCGCGCGCGCCTGCTTCGTGCCGGCCGAGGGAGACCTGCCAGACTGTGAGTGCCTCACGGGGGTCACCCGGGACGCGCTCGCCGCGGCCGGGTTCACCGGGGCGAAGAACCAGACCATCGTGCTGCCGGGCGCCCAGCTCTGCGTACTCGTCGGCACCGGTGCCGGCCTTGAGACGAGCGCCGGGCTGCGCGACGCGGTCGCCGCGTTCACCCGCGCCGCCCACGAATCCCCGAGCCTCGCGCTCGACCTGAGCGACGCGCTCCTCGCGGGAATCGCCGCCGACGAGGCCGCGCTCGCCGCAACCGAGGGCGCGCTCCTCGCGCGCTACCGCTTCGATGCGCTCAAGAGCGACCCGAAGACGGTCGAGCTCACCGAGCTCGTGCTCGCGGTGCCCGGCGATGCGCAGAGCGCCGCGCAGGCCGGTGTCGCACGCGGCCTCGTGCTTGCTCGCACCGCCGCGATCGCCCGTGACCTCGCGAACACGCCGCCGCGCCACCTCAGTGCGGTGAAGTTCGCCGAGGTGATCGAGCGTCTTGCCCCAGACTTCGGCCTCGAGGTCGAGGTCTTCGATCGCGCCGCCCTCATCGAGCTCGGCACGGGCGGGCTGCTCGGGGTCAACGCCGGCAGCATTGAAGAGCCGCGCATGATTAAGGTGAGCTACCGGCCGGCCGACGCCGACGGGCACCTCGCCCTGATCGGCAAGGGCATCATGTACGACTCGGGCGGGATCAGCCTGAAGCCGTCGAACGCGATGCACGCCGCCATGAAGTTCGACATGATGGGCGCCGGCTCGGTGTTCGCGAGCATGACGGCGCTGCGCGAGCTCGGCGTCTCGACCGCCGTGACTGGCTGGCTGATGTGCACCGACAACATGCCCTCGGGCAGCGCGACAAAGCTGGGCGACGTGCTCACCATGCGCGGCGGCAAGACCGTCGAGGTGAAGAACACCGACGCCGAGGGCCGGCTCGTGATGGCCGACGGCCTCGTGCTCGCCACGGAGGACGCCAGCGTCGCGGATCGCCGCCCCGACGCGATCGTCGACATCGCGACCCTCACCGGGGCCGTCATGGCGGCGCTCGGCACGCGCACCGCCGGCATGCTCGCGAACAACGACCAGGTCGCGGAGCAGCTGCAGGCCGCTGCCGACCTCACCGACGAGAACATCTGGCGCTTCCCCCTCGACCGCCGCTACCGCGAGCAGCTGAAGTCGAACGTCGCGGACCTGTCGAACATCGGCGGCCAGTACGCCGGCGTGATCCTCGCGGCGCTGTTCCTCGACGAGTTCGTCGACGGCACACCGTGGGGTCACCTCGACATCGCGGGCACCATGCAGGCCGAGAGCGACGACCTGTGGCGTTCGGTGGGGTCCACCGGCTTCGGCGCGCGCCTGCTCGTGCAGTTCGCCGACGACTTCGTCGCCCCCGCGGGAGCGTAACCGTGACCGGCCTGCTGCGCGATCTCGACGCCTACATCAGCACCTTCGCCGCCTTCGTGACGGCGGCACCCACCTCGTACCACGCTGCGCACGAGGTGTCGGCGCAGCTGACGGCGGCGGGATTCGCGTCGCACGCCGAGGACGCACCGTGGGAGCCGCTCGCGGCCGGCGGGAGCGGCTTCGTGGTGCGCGACGGCGCCGTGATCGCGTGGCGAGCCGGATCCCGCGTGTCCGCGACGAGTCCCGTGCGGGTGCTCGGCGTGCACACCGACTCACCCGGCTTCGTGCTGAAGCCGCACCCCGACTTCCGCGCAGACGGCTGGGCGCAGGCCGGCGTTGAGGTCTACGGCGGGCCGCTGCTGAACTCCTGGCTCGATCGGGATCTGGGCATCGCCGGCCGAGTCGTCACCCGCAACGGGGTCGAGTGCCTGGTGCAGACGGGAGCCGTGGCGCGGATCCCGCAGCTCGCGATCCACCTCGACCGCGAGGCAAACTCCGGGCTCACGCTCAACAAGCAGCGCCACGTGCAGCCGGTGCTGGCGGTCGGGGACAGCGCCGAGGGCGTTTCGGTCGCCGGCCTGCTGAGCGAAGCGGGCTGTGCGGGCGGATCCGGGTTCGCGCCCGACGAGATTGCGGGGGCGGACGTGCGCCTCTTCGACACGCAGCCGCCGCAGCGGATCGGCGCGACGAGGGAGTTCTTCGCCTCCCCGCGCCTCGACAACCTGAGCTCCACCTACGCGGGGCTCGTTGCCCTGCTCGAGACCGAGCCGGCGCCCGGCACCATTGCGGTGCTCGCCGCGTTCGACCACGAGGAGCTCGGCTCCGAGACGCGCTCCGGGGCGGCGGGCCCGTTCCTCGCTGATGTGCTCGGGCGGCTGCGCGCCGGGCTCGGCGCGACCCGCGACGAGGAAGCGCAGGCGCTCGCCGCGTCCTGGTGCGTGTCTGCCGATGCCGGGCACTCGGTGCACCCGAACTACCCGGAGAAGCACGACCCCAACGTGCGCCCGCTCGCCGGCCGCGGCCCGATGCTCAAGGTCAACGCGAACCAGCGCTATGCGAGCGACGCGCACGGTGCAGCGCTCTGGACACGAGCGTGCGCCGACGCCGAGGTGCCCACGCAGGAGTTCGTCTCGAACAACACCGTGCCCTGCGGGTCGACGATCGGCCCGATCACGGCGACGCGGCTCGGGATCCGCACGGTTGATGTGGGGGTTCCCCTGCTCTCGATGCACTCAGCGCGCGAGCTCGCGCACGTCGCAGACCTCCACGGCCTCGCGCGCGTGACCGGCGCGTTCTTCGCGGGGGCCTGAGCGCGGGGCTGCACTGAGCGCCCGGGGTGTGCGTCCGCGCATCCCGGGCGCTTTTGCGTGTGCGCGGCAGCGCTGCGCCCCGCTGCAGCTGCCGCAGCCCCACCGAACTATACTCCGAGCCCCTCCCTGAGGCCGACCCCGCCGAGTGTAGGCAAAAGGGCCCTTCGCGAATCGCGAAGGGCCCTTTTGCCTACACTCGAGCCTGGTGAGGTGGGCGCAGCGCGGCGGGGTGCAGTGCCGCGCGGCGGGGTGCAGCGCGGCGGGGTGCAGTGCAGACTACTGAGGGTAAGGGGAACCTCACGCCCAATCCGACGCACCCTTCCACGCAGGGGCTGCGGGTGGGCACGCAAGGGAGGAGCGGATCAGCACGGACATTGCCCGGCCCGCAGCCACGGATCCGGAGGCCCCGCGAGAATTGAAGCGTAGACACCGATCCCCACCCGAAGGATGTATGCGCCTCACACGCCCCAGCTCTCGTTCAGCCCACCTTCTCGCCAGCGCAGCGTTGCTCGTCCCACTTGCCGGATGCAGCTCCGCAGCCGCGGCAGATCTTCCCGCGGGGTTTCCGAGCACGGTTCCCGTGCCGGCCGCGGCGGAACTGATCGAGTCTGAGCACGATTTCTGGGCGCTGCGAGCTCCGGCGGAGGACGCCACGGCCCTCGCGGACGCGCTGCAGGAGTTGCGCGACGCCGGGTTCGTGGAGATCGGCAGTACCGGCGGGGGCGTAGGCCGGTCAGTCTCACTCGCGAACGGCTCTCACGCGGTCCGGCTCGGATTCGAGCGCCACGGTGACGATGCGTTCGTGACCTACGGCGTCGCCAAGCGCTAGCCGCGCTCGCCCCGTACTCCGGCGTCCCGGATCCGCACACCGCGGCTCCGGGCGCTGCTTCGCCCTGCACCGCTGCGGCTACAGCCCCGCACCGGTGGCGCACTGATCCGTGCGCGCACCCCATCATGCTCCGACCCAGAAAGCACTGAAATGTCCAAGAACTCTCTCTCACGATTCGCCTCGGGCGTCAGGATCGTTGGATCGATCGCCACGGGCGCGCTTGTCGCGGGCGGCCTCGCTGCCGTCGCCGTGCCGGCGCACGCGCAGGAGCAGGCGCTCTTTACGAGCACGTACGCCGACGCACCGAAGGCCGGCATGTCCCCGAGCGGTGCCGCTGGAACCGCCGTCTATGCCAAGACCTACTGGACCAACACGAGCGGCGAAAACTACAACGGCGCCTTCACGATTGCCGCGGAGGCGGTTCCCGGAGCGCAGTACCACGAGTCCAGCTCGGTCACCGCATCGTCGTACTTCTCAAATGTGTGGACACCGCAGACCGCGGGCGTGCAGCTCCTGAAAGACTATTGCACGGTTTCGGCGGCGGCCAGTCATATCGAGTGCACCTTCACCGCGACCAACTGGGGGCCAGGACACATCATGGAGGTCATGCTCCCAATGTTCCTCCCCGTGGGCGCGCCGCTCGACACGTTTCAGAACGCCGCGGCCACGCTCACGGTCGACGGCGCTGCGTACCCCGGGCTGATCTGGACACGCGCCACCTCCGTCACTGATATCCAGAATGCCGTGACCGCGGGTCAAGACGGATCCGACCTCGCCGGAACCGCACCGTCCGGCACTGTGGTGTCGATCGCAGACTCGCGAGGCGTGAAGGTCGGCTCGGCGCGGGCCGCTGGGAAGCTTGGCGCCTGGTCGATCCCCCACCCCGGGTATTCGGACATCCTGACCCCCACGTACACCGCGGTTGACGGTGCCGTCTCAACAGGTGAGCCATTCATGTACTGGGCCACGCAGCTGAGCTACCTCACGCCGGCCGAGGGCACCGCGATCAGTGATACCGATGCGTTCACCGGCACTGGGGAGCCAGGCTCCACTGTCGCGCTGAGCGACGATACCGGCGTCGAACTCGGCGCCGCGTACACGAACCCGGGCGGGCAGTGGACCGTAGTGCCCGACGCGGCAGCCCCCGCAGGTGCCCGCACGTTTACGGCCCGGGAGATCACCGACCGCGGCCACACCCGGTCGGCGACGCTCGACGCAACCGTGCTGGGGAACGTCTCGCCCGAGGAATCCACACTTGCAGCACACGCGGCTCAGCTGGTGGTCGACGCTGAGGGCGGATTTCAGATTATTGTCACCACCCGTGACAGTGACGGCAACGCGCTGTACCGGCCGGACACCACGATCGAGCTCGATACCAGCTTCGGCACGCTGACGGACATGACTGACCGCGGCGACGGCACCTATGCCTTTGCGCTGAGTTCTGAGCGTGTCGGCGGGTCCACGGTGTCGGTGCGAATCAACGGGGTTGAGGGGGCCGAGATGCTGCATCTCGCGTTCGTCGCTGGCGACGCCACTCTCGAAAACTCGACGCTCACGGTCGACCGCGACGCGATTCGCGCAGACGGCATTACCGCGAGTACGGTCACTGTGCAGCTGCGGGATCGCTTCGACAACCCGCGCACGAGCGGCGGCGAATCCGTCAGGATTCACTCGTCGCTCGGGACCGTGAGCGCCACGACGGATCACGGTGACGGCAGCTACTCCGCCACCGTCTCCGGGACCACGCCAGGCGCCGCAACGGTCGTCTTCACGCTTGGCGGGGCACCGGCGGCCGCGCAGGCGACCATTGAACTGCGCGAACTCGTTGTGCTCGCACCCCCGACGGGGATCCTGTCGAGCGCAACCGTTGCCACCGGCAAGGGGACCCCCGGCGCCACCATCGTGATTACCTACCAAAACCTTGACGACCAGGTCGTGGGGACCGCGGTGGTCGGCGCCGACGGCGACTGGCGGATCGAGTACGCCTCGCCGCAGCCCACCGGATTCCTGGCCACCTACGCGACCGACGGATCCGGCGATCGCTCGGACATCCAACCGTTCAGGGTGGACGCGACGCCACCGACCGCACCGATCCTGCACCCCTCGAACGGCACGAGCGTCTCGGGTTCCGGCGAGCCAGGCGCCGCGCTCTCGCTGCGCGACGCAGCCGGCACCGAGATCACGCGCATCGTGATCCCCGCCGATGGCGCCTTCACGATCGTGCTCGATCCCGCTGTCGTACACGGCACGGTGCTCCACGCCACCGTAACCGACCGCGTCGGCAATGAGGGCCCCGGGACCGCCGTGCGGGTGGACGGGGAAGCCCCGAACGCCCCCGTCGTCGCTCCATCCGCCGGCGCGGTCGTCGTGGGGACCGGCGAACCGGGCACCGCGGTCACCGTCACGAATGCCCTCGGTGAAACCGTCGCAACCGGAAGCGTGGACTCAGAGGGCCGCTTCTCGGTCGAGCTCACAGCCCCCGCGCTCGACGGCGACGAGCTCCGCGTGGTGCTCACCGACGTTGCGGGCAACGCGTCGGACGTCACCGTGGTGGTCGTTGACGCTGTCGCGCCGGATGCTCCCGACGCCGCGCCGACCAGTGGCGCCACGGTGACGGGGACGGCCGAGCCCGGGGCAACCGTTGTGATCGCGGATCCGGACGGGACCGTGCGTGCAACCGGGGTCGCGAACGAGCGCGGCGAGTTCTCCATCGAGATCGCACCGAGTGCCGAGCACGGCGCTGAGCTCGCGGTGTCGGCGCGTGACGCCGCCGGAAACACCTCCGCGCCCGTCACGATTGTGGTCGACGCCGCGGCGCCAAACGCTCCAGCTGTGGCGCCCACCCAGGGCACGATCGTGACCGGCCACGGCGAGCCCGGGGCGACCGTCGTGGTGCGTGATACGGCCGGCACACTGATCGGCACCGGGACCGTGGCCGACCAGGGAACCTTCAGCGTCACCCTCGATCCCGCCGCTCCGCACGGAACTGAGTTGCTCGTGGAGCTTCGGGACGCCGCGGGAAATACCTCCGAGGTGTCGCCACTCACCGTGGACTCCGAGAGCCCCGATACCCCAGTCGTCGACGGGCTCGTCGATGCGGTGCTTCGCGGCACCGGTGAGCCGGGCGCGACTGTTGCGGTGCGCGGCGAGGACGGCACAGTTCTCGGCGAGGTCATGGTCGGGAGCGACGGGGCGTTCGTGATCGAGTTGTCCGTGGCCCCCGCCCCGGGCGCCATCCTCACCATTACCGCGACCGACCCCAGCGGCAACGTGTCTGCGGATCTGACCCACGTGGTCCCGGAGGAGATCGTGCCTGAGGAGACCGAGGAAACTGCACCCGAGGAGACCGAGGAGACCGAGGAGACCGAGGGGACCGAGGGGACCGAGGAGACTGCTCCCGAGGGGACCGAGGAGACCGAGGCTGATGACACCGCGCCGGGCGATGCTGGGGAGACCGTGCCGGGGGACGCTGGGTCGGTAGAGGGCCCCGGGGGCGATAGTTCCGGGAATGCCGGGTCCGGCGCGGCCGCTGGTCTCGGCGGCGCACCGACCGGTGGTGGTCCCGTCGCCGGGACCGTGGCCGAGCACGGCGAGGGCCTCGCAACGACGGGGGCTGCGCGGGGCGGGCTCGCGCTCGGGGCCGCGGCCGCGCTGATGGCGCTGGGCGGGCTGGTGCTGCTGGCGCTGCGCCGCCGCGCCGCGTAGCTCGCCCCGCACCCAGCACTGCCCCGGATCCGACCTGATCCCTCACATCCGACCCGGTTCTCAGACGCACGGATCCCGCGAACCGGGTCGGAGGCGCGCTACCGGGTCGGATATGCGGGGCGTCGGCGCGGAGACCAGCGGTGCAGGGCTCGATGGGGGCGCAGAGACTTCGTATTCCGGATAGCGTTTCTCCAGCGCACCGGGCATCCTTGTCACACACCTTCAACCAGCGTCGCGGGAAAGGGACAAAGATGCGTGACGATTTCAAGGCAGCCATGCGCGAGTGGCGCACCGGCATGTGTCTGGTCACGAGCCTGGACGCGGAGGGCAGGCCGATCGGGCTGATCTGCAACTCGTTCGCCTCGCTCTCGCTCGCTCCGCCCCTGATCAGCTGGGCCGTTGACCATGGCTCATCATCGATCGCGGGCTGGCGCGCGGCCGGATCCTACGCGCTCCACGTGCTGCCGCCGATCCCCGAGCCCCTCAACCACCCGCTCGTCGCGGCGTTCGCGCGGCGCGGTGGCGACAAGTTCGCCGGCCTTCGGTTTGCGCACAACGCGAACGGTGATCCGGTGTTCCCCGAGCTCCCTACCCGCTTTGACTGCGTGCTTCACCAGCGGATCGAGATCGGCGACCACGACCTCATGGTCGGGCGGCCGACGGCGATCACCCACCCCGCACAGAAACGAGAATCATGAACCGCGACATCCTCAATGGCGAAGATTTCAAGCTCGGCCTTTTCTCCCCGAATTGCTCCGGCGGCCTCGCCGTTACCACTATCCCTGAACGCTGGAGCGCCAGTTGGGAAGACAACCTGGCGCTCGCGCAAGCCGCGGAGACCGCCGGCATCGACTTCCTGCTGCCGATTGCCCGCTTCATCGGATACAAAGGGGAGACGAATTTCCACGGCTCAGTGCTCGATCCGATCGTGTGGGCCGCGGGTCTCCTCGCGAGCACGAAACGTATCAACGTGTTTTCGACCGTGCACACGGCGTTCAATAACCCAATGGTGGTCGCCAAGCAGATCGCTACCCTCGATCAGATCGGCGGGGGCGGCCGCGCGGGCCTGAACGTGGTTGCTGGCTGGAACCTGCCTGAGTACGAGGCGCTCGGTGCGCCAATGCCCGAGGCGCACGACGATCGCTACGGTTTCGCCGCGGAGTGGCTCGACGTGATTGAACGCGCTTGGGCGGCCGAGGGGAAATTTCAGTACGACGGCAAGTTCTACCAGCTCAAGGACAGCGAGACCGAACCGAAGCCGCGCGGCGGGCGGGTGCCGATCCTGAACGCCGGGTCCTCGACGCAGGGGCGCGACTTCGCCGCACATTTCTCTGACTTCGCGTTCACGATCATCCCCGACGCTGAGACGGGCGCCGGCATCGTGCGCACTATGAAGGAGCAGGCGCGCGCAAGCTATCAGCGCGAGGTCGGCGTGCTCACCCTTGGGCACGTGGTGTGCCGGGAGACTCGCGCGGAGGCTGAGGACTACCTCGCCTACTACGCCGACGAGCACGCTGACTGGGGCGCGGTCGACTACCTGATGGGCCTGCAGGGAATGCACGCGCAGTCGTTCACCCCTGAGATGCTGCAGACCATGCGCTCGCGCTTCGCCTCCGGACACGGTTCGTTGCCGGTCGTGGGTACCCCGGAGGAAGTTGCCGAGCAGATCCGGGCGGTGAGCGACGCCGGGTTTGACGGGATGACGCTCGCGTTCGTCGACTACACGCGCGAGGTCACGCAGTTTGGACGCGAGGTGATGCCGATCCTCGAACGGATGGGTGTGCGCCTCCCGCGAGAGTAATGCCGCTCCCGCTGCTGACCGACTACCCGCTGGCGCGCGCTGCAAGCCCGGGGCGGCTGCGCGACGCCGTTGGCTCGCTCACCGGGTACGGGCACGCGGTGCACGGAGAGGAGCCGGGGCGGCCGCACGGCGTGGTGAACGGGTTGCGGGCGGCGGAGCTGTCTCTGGTCTACGTCGCGTACGCGACGCGAGTGTGCGTGGTTGCGCCGCCAACGGGGCACCACGTGGTGTTGGTTGTGCCGCTTGGCCCGATGCGCGTCGAGACCACCGGCACCGCTGCGGAGCTCACGGCGCCGTTTGCCCTCTCGGCCTCGGCAGAGACGAGGATGGTGCCGGATCCAGACGCCGGCGCCCTCGTCGGCGCGGTGGCGCTCGAAGATCTGACCGCGGCGTTGCGCGTGGGGTACGGGGACGAGCGCGACATCACGATTGACCTCGCACAGCCCCGGCCGCTCCCGGTGCAGGGCGGGCCAGCGCTGCGGCGCGCGTGGGCGGACTACGCGCGCGGCCCAGCCGGCGATCCGGCATTGCTTGTAGATCGGGTGATGATCGGCCTCGCGCCCTACACGAGCTCCGGGACCTCCGCGGGATCGAGCTCGCCTCCCGCATACCTCGCTCACGCGGTCCGGCACCTGCGCCGGCATCTCGCTGAGCCGGTCTCCCTCGCGGAGCTGGGTACCGCGGTGGGGATCGGGGCCAGGCAATTGCAGCTCGCATTCCAGGCTCACCTCGGCTGCACCGCGCAGGAGTATCTGCGCCAGGCCCGGCTTGACCGGGCGTGGGCGCTGTTGCGCGACGGGCGGGGACGCTTGGCGCCAAGCATCGCTGCGGTCGCGGCGGAGGTGGGGATCCCGCACTGCGGAAGGTTCTCACACTACTTCGCGGCTCGTTTCGGTGTGCGGCCCTCCGAGCTGCGCGAGTAGCGCTCGCGCCCGCGCTTCTGCCCGCCCGCGCTCGCGTGCGCGTCCCGCCCGGTCCCGCGCTCGCTGAGTGTCGCCAAACGCCCCTTTCGGATCCCCTGACAGGGAGTTTTGCCTCCACTCGGCCCCAGCCGCGCCACGTCGCGCCACGCCCCACCATCCAGTCCGACCCCGCGCACCCGCTGCTCATCTGAGCGCCCGCGAGATCAGCTCTTGCTCATGTGAGCGGCGGGGTGCTCAAAAGTTGCTCGGCTCAGATCGCGCCCCATACGCTTCCTCAGGGACATCAGTTACTGATCAAGGAGGCTCAGATGAAACTACGGAAAACAGGGCTGCTCATCGCGGGGATTGCGGCGGCTTCACTCATGCTGACGGGCTGCTCGGTGTCGACGACGCCCGGAGGCGGGAGCGGCTCGGACGGCGGCGCAGGATCCGGCGAGATCTCGATCGGCTTCAGCCAGGCGACTCAGCAGTCGCCCTTCTACGTTGAGCTCGGCGAGGGCGTCAAGAACGCCGCGGAAGAGTCGGGCGCCTCGCTCGAGTACGTTGACGCCAACGGCGACGTCACCAAGCAGAACAACGACATCGAGGATCTCATCACGCGCGGCGTCGACGTGCTGCTGGTGAACCCGGTTGATCCGCAGGGCATCGCGCCGAGCATTGCCTCCGCGAAGGCGGCGGGCATTCCGGTCGTTACAGTGGACCGCTCGGCGGAGGGCACGATCGCCCATGTCGGTCGCGACAACGTCGCTATGGGGAAGCTCGTCGGCGAAGCTGTGCGCGAGACGCTCGGCGACGCGGGCGGCAAGATCATCGAGATTCAGGGTGACGCGGGCGGCACCGTGGCGATGGACCGCTCGGAGGGCTTCCACCAGGCGTTTGAGGGCGACGACTCGGTGAACATAGTGATGGGCCCGTACGCGGAGTACATCCGCGCGAACGCGGTCACTGCAATGCAGGATCTGTTGCAGTCGAACCCCGACGTCAAGGTGGTCTACGCACACAACGACGACATGGCGCTCGGCGCGCTGCAGGTGTTGCGCGAGAGCGGTCGAGACGACGTGCTCGTCGCGGGAGTCGATGGTCTCATGGAAGCGGTCGACGCGATCGCTTCAGGGAAGCAGTACATCGCCACTTCGCTGAACGACCCGATCTCCCTCGGCAGCACAGCGGCGGGGGTCGCTCTCGCGGCCGCGGCCGGCGAAGACGTTGATGCCGAGACCGACGCCGGCACCGAGCTTGTGACCGCTGACAACGCCGCGGACTACGTCGGCGACACCCTGTTCGCCGAATCGAAGTAACCGCGTGAGCGCGGCGGTCGCGGCGGGCAGGCCGCGACCGCCGCATGAACCCCAACTCGCTGCCCTGAAGGAAAAGAACATGACGCGATTGATGACCGCTGCCGTGATGCACGAGCCCGGCGATATCCGAGTGGAGCAGGTGCCCGTCCCCGAGATCACTGCCGGCGATGTGCTGGTGCGGGTCGAGGCGTGCGGCGTGTGCGGATCGGACATTCCCCGCATGAACTTCGCCGGCGCTTACTACACGCCGATCATCTGCGGCCACGAGTTCTCCGGCACGATCCTTGAGCTCGGGGCCGAGGTCACCGGGCTTGAGATCGGGCAGCTCGTCACGGTGCCCCCGCTGATCCCGTGCTACGAGTGCGACAGCTGCAAGGACGGACAGTTCAGCCTGTGCGAGGACTACGGCTACTTCGGGAGCCGGCAGGAGGGTGCGTACGCACAGTTCGTCGCGGTGAACGCGAAGAACGCGTTCCCGATGCCCGAGGGCGTCGACCCGCGCGCGGCAGCAATGATGGATCCGTCTGCGATCGCGCTGCACGCGATCTACCGCACGAAGCTGGGGCCCGGAAGCCGGGTCGCGGTCACCGGCGCCGGCCCGATCGGGCTCTTTGCAATCCAGTGGGCTCGGCTGCTCGGGGCCACCGAGGTGCTCGCGGTTGACCTGAGCCCGGAGAAGGCGGCAATGGCCCGTGAGGCCGGCGCAACGATGACCGCGAACAACTCCGAGGAGGCGCTGGCGCAGGCGGGCCGCGGCTTCGACGTGATCATCGAGTCCGCAGGCGCAGCCCAGACCGTGGCGCTCGCCACTCAGCTGACCGCCCGCCACGGTGAGGCGGTGTTTATCGGGATCCCGCACACACCGGTCGAGCTCGAAAAGGGCACGTTCAGCCACTTCCTTCGCCGCGAGGCCTCGCTGCACGGCAGCTGGAACTCGTTCTCCGCGCCGTTCCCCGGCCGGGAATGGGTGGAGTCTGCCCGCGCATTCGCTGACGGCTCGCTGAAGTGGGAATTCATGATCACGCACGAGCTCGGGCTCGACGCGCTGCCGGAGACCATGCGGCAGCTGGGAGAGCGCTCGATCTTCAGCTCGAAGGTGCTCTTCATGCCGAATCAAGACTGACACCGCGAAGGAAGAATGGGAGCATGTTCTCACTCGCAATCGATATCGGCACCGAGGGGGCCCGGGCTGGCGTGTTCGACGCCTCCGGGGCACGGCTTGCCGACGCCTCAGCCACCTACCTGACCAGCTACCCGGCGCCCGGCTGGGCCGAGCAGCATCCCACCGACTGGTGGCGCGCCGCGGTGCAAGCCTCACGGACCGCGCTGAGCGAGGCGGGCGTTGACCGCGTCGCGGCCGTCAGCGTCGCGACGACGGCGTCGTCCGTCGTGGTGGTCGACGCTGCCGGGGAACCGCTTCGCCCGGCGCTGCTCTGGATGGACGGGCGGGCCGCGCAGGAGGCGGCGGAGACCGCTCGACTCGACCACCCGGCGCTCCGGTTTTCAGGTGGTTCGGACAGCGCCGAGTGGCTGGTGCCGAAGGCGATGTGGCTCGCGCGCAACGAGCCGGAGACCTACGCGGCGGCGCACCGCATCGCCGAGTCGGTCGATTACCTCACGTTCAAGCTGAGCGGCGCGTGGGTGGGATCGCGGATGAACGCGACGTGCAAGTGGAACTACGACTACCGCAAAGGCGGGCTGCCGGAGGAGCTCTACCGCGAGCTCGGCGTGCCGGGACTGTCGGAGAAGCTGCCACAGGAGATTCTGCCGGTGGGCGCGATCGCGGGCGAGCTGACTGCCGCCGCGGCTGCACAGCTGGGTGTCGCGCCCGGCGCCGCCGTGGTCACCGGCGGGATCGACGCGCACCTCACGCTCGTGGCGCTCTGGGGGCAGAGCGCCAACCCCGTCGCGATCGTCGCGGGGACCTCGAACGCATTTATCGCGGAGCTCACGGATCCGGTGTTCGCCCCGACGATCTGGGGTCCGTACCCCGGAGCGCTCCGCGAGGACCGCTGGCTGATCGAGGGCGGCCAAATCTCGGCCGGTGCCGCGCTGTCTTGGCTCTCAGAGCGCGTGCTCGGCGTCACGCGCAACCGCATCGGTGACCTGGTCGAGCGTGCGCTTGAGGTGCCGGCCGCCGGGCACGGCCTGATTGTGCTCGATCACTTCATGGGCAACCGGACGCCGCTGCGCGACCCGAAGCTGCGCGGCGCTGTGCTGGGCCTCACGCTCGGCACCACGCCGGAGCACCTGTACCGCGCGACCGTCGAGTCGGTGGCGTACGGAACGCGGCAGGTGCTCGAGTCCTTCGAAGCAGTGGGGGTTGACACCACCGACACGTTCGTCTCAGGGGGGATCCGTCACAACCCGCTCTGGCTGCAGACGACCGCCGACGTGCTCGGCCGGCCGGTGCAGCTTGTTGCGGGGGAGAACCTCACTACGCGCGCGCTCGCTGCGCTCGGCGTGGCCGCGACCAGCGGGGAGCCGCTGGCGGAGGTCGCCGCGCGCTTCACACCCGAGTGTCGGGTGGTCGAGCCGGATCCGGTCGCCGCTGCGGCGCTCGACGCTGGCTACGAGACGTACCGCGAGACGACTGCGGTGCTCACGGACACACACCATCGTCTGGCCGCGGCCACCGCGGCCACCGAGCGTCGAGCGGCGGTCCCGGCATGAAGCAGGACGACGATACGCTCTCGGTACGTGCCGCGGAGCTGTACTACCAGGATGACAAGAACCAGGCGGAAATCGCCTCGATTCTCGGGATCAACCGATGGAAGGTGGGACGGCTCCTCAGCTACGCGAAGGATCGCGGCTACGTGCAGATCGAGGTGATTCACCCGCGCGCCAGGCGGCTGCCGCTTGAGCGTGAACTGCGCAACGTGTTCGGGCTGCGCGACGCAATCGTTGTGCCACAGGCCGCGAGCGAGCGCGAGTCATTTCAGCGCACCACGGTCGCCGCGGCGGAGTATCTCGCGACGCTGCGCCCGGTACCGCGCAGCCTCGGCATTAGCTGGGGACGTACCCTGCAGCAGATCGCCGCCGACCTGCCCGATGGCTGGACCAGCGGGATCGAAGTGATTCAGATCAACGGCGGTGTGACCGTGAACCGTCGTGCGGGCATGGCCTCGTCCACCGCGACCGCAATCGCGCAGAAGGGCGGCGGCACGGTAACGCTGCTGCCGAGCCCGGCGATCCTTGAGCAAGCCAGCACCCGCGAAGCGATCGAGGGCGATCGCGCGGTCGCATCGATTCTCGAGGCCGCGCGCGAGGCCTCGGCCTACGTGTTCAGTGCCGGCGCGGTCGGCGGAGACTCCGTGCTCGTGAGTAGCGGGTACCTCGACCCCGCCGACATCACCCGACTGTCCGAGCTCGGCGCCGTTGGCGACGTGCTGGGCCGGTACATCGACGCGGACGGCAACATCGTCGACCCGTCACTCAACGAGCGCACCCTTGGCCTCACCATCGCCGATTTGCGGGCCGCCGACACGGCGATCGCGGTGATCTCCGGCCGCGCAAAGTGGCCCGTCTGTCGCGCCGTGGTGCGCAGCGGCACCTGCTCGGTGCTCGTCACCGACGAGGACTGCGCGAAGAATCTGTTGAAGGAGCACACCCCGTGACCAACTCACTCACGACCGACGCCGTCGCAGGAGACGACGCGGTCCCGCTGTTGCGCATGCGCGGCATCCGCAAGGGGTTCCCCGGAACCATTGCGCTCAAGTCGGTCGACCTCGACGTGCACGGCGGGGAGGTCCACTGTCTCCTTGGCGAGAATGGCGCGGGGAAGTCGACACTGATGAAGATCCTCGCCGGCTCCTACGTGCCCGATGAGGGAACGATCGAGATCGCTGGCGAGCCGGTGGTGCTGCAGCGACCCCTCGACGGAATCGCTGCTGGTATCTCGGTGATCTACCAGGAGCTCGACCTATTCCCCGACCTCACGGTCGCGCAGAACCTCTTCCTCGGGCACACCCCCGCGCGGGGCGGGATCGTCAAGCGCGGCGAGCGGCGCCGACTCGCGCAGGACGCGCTCGACCGAGTTGGGGCGATGTTCTCGCCGGACGCCCGCGTCGGCGACCTCGCAATCGCCGATCAGCAGCTGACCGCGATCGCGCGTGCGCTCACGACCGACGCGCGCATCATCGTGATGGACGAGCCGACGGCGACGCTCGGTGAGGCCGACGTTGAGAACGTGTTCGGCGTGATCCGGCGCCTTACGAGCGAGGGGCGGGCGGTGATCTACATCTCGCACCGACTCGACGAGATCCGTGCGATCGGGACGCGGATCACGGTGCTGCGCGACGGTGTTGGTGCGGCGCGCTACCCCGTTGCGAGCACTGACGCCGACCGGTGGATCTCCGACATGATCGGCGACAAGAAGGCCGAACTGACCGAGCACCGCGCCCGGCGCGAGTTCTCCGACGAGGTGGCGCTCTGCATCGACGAGGTGTCGATTCCCGGCCTGATCGACATTCGAGACCTTTCGGTGCGCGCCGGGGAGATTGTCGGCCTCGCGGGGCTGGGCGGCGCCGGGCGCACCACGCTGCTCTCCGCACTGTTTGGGGCCCGTCCAGCGACGCGTCGCGTGCGCGTGTTCGGCGAGGCTGCGTCGATCCGCTCCGTGAAGGACGCGATCCGCTACCACTTCGGGCTGGTGCCGGAGAGTCGCAAGACCGAGGGACTCCTGCTCGGACTCTCCGTCGCGCGCAACGCCGGTCTCGCAGCGCTGCGCGGCTCCAGCTGGCTGCGACCGCGCGAGCGCTCTACCGCGCTGACCGCACCGATCCTGCGCGATCTCGCCGTGAAATACTCCGACGGCGCGCAGGCGGTCGGGCTGCTGTCCGGCGGCAACCAGCAAAAGGTGGTGCTCGCGAAGTGGCTGGCGCGTGACACCAGGGTGTTGCTGCTCGACGAGCCAACGCGCGGCCTCGATATCGGGGCGAAGGCGGATCTCTACCGGCAAGTGCGTGCTCTCGCCGACCGGGGCGCCGCGGTGCTCGTGGCGTCGAGCGAGCTGGGCGAGCTCATGGCGAACGCGGACCGCATCGCCGTGCTGCACGAGGGCCGCAACATCGGGGAATTTGACCCGCTCGTCGACAGCGAAGAAACGATTAGTCACGCGATTATCAGCGGAAAGGCATCATGAACGCATTGCAGACCGCACCGAAGCCGGTGCAGACGGACGCTGAGGCCCGTCGGACCTGGAAGCAGCGGAGCTCCGGGTGGCTGATCAAGGGGAACCTGCTCATCGTCTTCGTGGTGATCTGCGCGATTGCCGCGCTGCTCAGCCCCGACTTCTTGACGGTGCGGAACATCTCGAATCTGCTGCAGCAGTCGAGCCTCACCGGCATCATTGCTATCGGGATGACGCTCGTGATCCTCACCAGCGGGATCGACCTCGCGGTCGGCTCGACGGCGGCGCTCAGCGGCATGCTCGTCGCGATCTTGCTCGACGGAAAGCTCCCGATCGCGCTCGCGATCTTCATTTCGCTTGCCGCGGGAATCGGTATCGGCCTGCTGATGGGGGCGGTCTCGGCGTGGATCCGCCTGCCGGCGTTCATAGTCACGCTCGCCGGCCTTACCGCGGTGCGGGGGTGGGCGTATACGCTCACCGACGGCCGTCCGGCCGGGTCCGGGCTCCCCGACGCCTTCACCATCATCGGCGGTGGTTACCTGGGGGTGCTTCCGCTCACGGGGCTCGTCTTCATCGCGGTGACGATCGGCACGGCGCTGATCCTGCGCTATACGACCTTCGGTGAGTACATCTACGCGGTCGGTAGTAACGAGGAGGCCGCGCGCCTGTCAGGTGTCCCCGTGAACTGGGTGAAGACAGCCGTGTTCGGGTTCTCGGGCCTCACGGCTGCGCTCGCCGGTGTACTCCTCACGAGCCGCCTCACCATCGGCCAGCCCACGGCATTCCAGGGGGCGGAGCTCGACGCGATCGCGGCCGTGGTGCTCGGCGGCACGAGTCTGTTCGGGGGCCGCGGCAGTGTTGGCGGCACCTTCGTCGCCGTACTACTGCTCTCAGTGCTGAAGAACCTCTTCAACCTCATGGGGATCGGATCGTTCGTGCAGATGATCGCGACCGGCCTGATCCTGGTGCTCGCACTGATTTTGAACAAGGTCTTGGACGCGCGCGCCCAGGCCGCCGCTCGCTGACCCACCACCACAAGGAGAAGAACCGATGACTGTTGAACTCACCGATCTTGCTCGCGCGATCGACCACACATTCCTGAAGCCCGAGGGGCGGCGCGCTGACATCGAGCAGACGGTCGCCGAGGCGGCCGCGCTCGGCACCTACAGCGTGTGCGTGTCGCCGTCGGCGCTGCCGCTTGCGCTGCCCGAGGGGAGCACGCTCAAGGTGACCGTCGTGTGCGGGTTCCCGAGCGGCAAGCACCACTCAGATGTCAAAGCTGCCGAGGCAGCGCTCGCGGTGTCGCAGGGCGCAGACGAGATCGACATGGTGATCGATATCGGTGCGGCGCTCGACGGCCGCTTCGACGCGGTCGAGGCCGACATCAGTGCGGTGCGTGCAGCTGTGCCGGCGCCGACCGTGCTGAAGGTGATTATCGAATCGGCGGCGCTCGATGACGACACGATCACCGCGGTGTGCCGCGCCGCTGAGTCGGCCGGCGCGGACTTCGTGAAGACGTCGACCGGGTTCCACCCGGCCGGAGGCGCGAGTGTGCACGCCGTCGAGGTAATGAAGCGCGCAGTCGGCGACCGCGTGGCGATCAAGGCCTCGGGCGGGATCCGTGACCGCGCCGGTGCCGAGGCGATGCTGCGCGCCGGCGCGAGCCGGCTTGGAATCTCGTCGAGCCGCACGGTGCTGAGCGGCGGGACCTCGCAGGACACCTACTGAGGCTGAGGGGCTCGCGTGCTCGGCACTCGCGCCGCGTGGCTCGCGCTGCGCCGCCGCGCTGCATAGCCCGCGCTGCGTAGCCCGCGCCTGGCTGCCCCGAGTGTCGCTAAAAGCGCCCTTCGCGAATCGCGAAGGGCGCTTTTGGCTCCACTCGGGACCGTGTTCGTCCGGGGCACGAGCGCGCGGGCAACCCCGGGCGCGGGCAGACCCGGGCGCGCGTGCCCCGCGCGAGCGCGCGAGGCACGCGCGCCCGCGCCCTCACCTGCACACCGCTAGGCGACGGTGAGCTGCATCGAGCGGAGCTCGCGCCCGAGCGCCGCCCCGTCCTCGTCGGCGAGCGCCGCCTTGCTGAGGCGGGCGAGCGCCTTCGCCGCGTCCTCCCGCGGCGCGAGCTCGGGAACCGCCGCCATGAGCCGCGTAAAGCTCTCGGAGCCGTGCGCGTGCGTCTGCCCGTAGCCCTTGAGCACGCGCGCACTCTTCGCGATCTCGCAGGCGAGGTCGTAGTCGGTGGCCGCGGTCTCGACGATGAGGTCGAGCCACGCATCGATCGCGATCTGCTCCCTGCCGTAGCGCAGCGAGCGCGGGCGCATGGGGCGCAGAGAGACGAGGAATCGAAGCATGCTCGACCCCACCACCGACGTGGTGTTGACGATCATGCCGTCCCTGGTGATCTTGCCGACCACCTTCTCGAACAGCTTCGAGCGCGACAGCGCCCGGCCGAGCCCCGTGGGGAGCGTGTCGGTGATCTCGTCGACCTGCGGGTGCAGAAACTCGCGGATCTGGGTGAGCTGCCCGCTCTCGGCCTTCGCCTCGACACGCACCCCCTCCATGCGACGCTTGCGTAGCTTCTGCATCGCCACGTGGATCGTGTCTTGATAGGCCATCCAGAGCGCTGTGTGGCGCGCCACCTCGAGGCTGAGCACAGCCGGGTCGTCGGCCCCGCGCTCCGCGTCGAACGGGATCACCCGTGCTGTCCGGTTGAGAAACAGGTCGGTGTAGTCGGCACTCTGGTAGAGCGCCGTGCGTACACAGCCGTGCACCACCATCGACCGCGCTGGCTCGGCGAAATCGGCGACCCGATCCATGCGGTCGGCGATCCTCGGCCCCACGAGCGCGCGCGGGTCGCTCGTGGCAAGCTCGGCGTGCCGCCGCTCGGCGGCCTCGGATGCCTCCTCCTCCGGGTCACGCGGCCGGCGCCGGCCGATCGTGACGCGCACCGGCCCCAGACCGGTGGGCTGCGGCGTCGGGGCTGCAGCAGCCTCTGCGGCAGCGAGGGCCTCCGCCGCAGCCTGCTCGGCCGCCTCGAAACCGAGGCCGAACGCCTTGAGTGAGCGCTCGACCGCCTTGCCCGAGCGTTTGAGTGACTCCTCGAAGCGTTCACGGGGGATCGGCAGCGCGCCGGAGCCGGCGAGCGCACCGAACAGGGAGGAGGAGATCACGCTGCCGGCCTGCGCAGCGAGCGCGCTGAAGTCCGTGGCGATGAGCCGCTTCGAGCCGAGCCGGGCCGACTCGATGAGGCTCTCGTCGTCGACGCGGCCATCGCCGAGCGCGATCTTCTCGGTAATGGCGAAGACGCGGTTCGTAGACGCGATGAGCGTGGTGCGGTCCGGCGTGCAGAAACCGCGCTGCAGTGCACGGCCGGCCTCCATGAGCTCGGACGCGATCACCACGTCGACCTCCCCGGGGGTGGGGAAGAGGCTGAGCACCGGTTCGGTGCGTGCGCTGCCGGTCTTGGCGGCGTCGCTGCGCGGGAAGAGCTCAACGTAGTAGACCGTTGCGCCCGTGCGCTGCGCGACGCCCGCGACCGAGGTGCTCTGCGTGATGAAGCCGGAGTCTTCTCCCAGCGACACGATCCAGTCGGCGAGCACGCCGCCGCCCTCGCCGCCCATTGCGAGAATCGCGATGGTGATGGGACGGCGGCCGGTGGTCCATGTGTTCACGCGGCCACCTCGTACTGGCTGGCGCGGCGCTCGACGGGGTTCGACAGCAGTGAGATCCACGCGGAGCGAACCCGGCCGAGGGCGCGGTCGCGCCAGCTGGGGTTGATCACCACGTCGGTGCGGTAGAACGACGGGCACAGGGCTGCCGCGTGCGCGTTCGCGCCGCAGACGCCGCAGCCGACGCACGTGTCGGTGACGGTGGCGACCGGGTCGGTGCGCATAGGGTCGGGGTTCTCCTTCAGCGTGAGCGAGGGGCAGCCCGAGATGCGGATGCACGCGTGGTCGCCAGTGCAGGTCTCGGCGTCGACACCGAAGCGCTGCCGCACCACGCGCTTGCCGGCCGCGATGTCCTGTTGCGCCTGCGGCTTGACCCGGCGCTGCCGGTTGAGCTGGCACTCGCTCTGGGCCACGATCACCTTGGGGCCTTCGGTCTTCGTGGTGAACGCCTCGACGAAGATCTTCTTGAGCTTGGCCACGTCGTAGGTGTGGGTCATGGTCTTTGCCCACTTCACCCCGACGCCCCGCACGGCACGCTCGATCGGGTTGCGCGAGGAGCGCGACCCGGTCTCGGCCTGCCCGTACGACGAGAGCAGGTCCTGGCCGCCCGTCGCCGCGGCGTACGAGTTGTCGACTACGACCACGACCTGGTCGTTCTTATTGAAGACGGCGTTGCCGATGCCGCTCGTGAGGCCGTTGTGCCAGAACCCGCCGTCGCCCATCACGCCGATCGTGGACCGGTCGGCATCGCGCGAGTTGAGGGCGGCGGCGCCGGCGGATCCGAGGCCGTACCCCATGGTGGTGCCGCCGAGGTTGAACGGCTCGTTGATGCCGAACAGGTGGCAGCCGATATCCATGCTGATGTGGTGCTCCTGGCCGGTCTCTTTCTCGGCGAGTTTCATCGCCGAGAAGATGGGGCGCTCGGGGCAGCCGGTGCACAGCCCGGGTGGGCGGGCCTGCACCTGCTTCGCATCGACGCGCGGCGCAAACGGGCTCGCCGGGTTGTCCGGCGGCAGCAGCAGCGCTGGCCGAGTCTCCAGGAGCTCAGGTGCGTGCTGCTCAAGGAACTTCGTGAGGCCCTGCGTGACCACCTGAGTGGTGTACTCGCCGCCCATGGGGAGCAAGTCTTTGCCGTGCAGCTTCGTCTCGACGCCCGCCTTGCGCAGGATCGAGTGCAGGTTCTGCTCGATGTAGTCGGGCTGCCCTTCCTCGAACAGCAGTACCGCGTCCTTGTCCCGGCAGAACTCGAGCACTTCCTCGTCGATGACGGGGTAGGTGACGTTCATCACGTACATGGGAATGCGGGTGTTGCCAAAGACGTCCGAGTTGCCGAGCAGCTCGAGTGCGCGGTTGACCGTGTTGTAGAGGCCGCCCTGCACGATGATGCCGATGTTCTCGGTGTCGCCGTCGAAGAACTCGTTGAGGCCGTGCTCGCGGATGTACTCGACGGCTGCCGGCCAGCGCGCGTGCACTTTCTCGTGCTCGTGCAAAAAGCTCGCCGGGGGCAGCACGATGCGGCTGAGGTCTCGCTGCGGGTGTTCGACGGCGTCGGTGATCGTCATCGGCGGACGCACGTTGTCCTCCGCCACGAACGAGCCCTGGAGGTGGCAGGAGCGCAGCCGCAGGTCGAGCATCACGGGGGTGTTGCTCGCTTCGGAGAGGGCGAAGCCGTGCTTGACGGTGTTGACGATCGCGGTGATGTTTGGGCGCGGATCGAGGAGCCACATCTGCGACTTCATCGCAAACGCGTGCGAGCGCTCCTGCATGATGCTGGATCCCTCGCCGTAGTCCTCACCGAGGATTACGAGCGCGCCGCCCTGCACGCCGCCGCTGGCAAGGTTTGCGAGCGCGTCGGAGGCCACGTTGA
This sequence comes from Leucobacter luti, assembly GCF_004217175.1. GTDB lineage: Bacteria > Actinomycetota > Actinomycetes > Actinomycetales > Microbacteriaceae > Leucobacter > Leucobacter luti. The sequence continues at coordinate 318,035 of NZ_SHKI01000004.1, read as the reverse complement.
GGCCGACCGTTGATTTGAACGTCACCGCCCCGCGCAGTGGGTAGTGCACCGACGCGGCCAGCATCGCGGCCGCGGTTGCCTCGGACGCGGAGTTTTCGAAGTAGACGTCGAGCTCTTCCAGGATGTCGTGCGCGTCTCCGAGCACGTCCATGAGGTGGGAGATCGGGGCGCCCTGATAGCCGCCGACGTAGGCGACCCCTGATTCGAGAAGTGCCTTCGTGACCGCCAGAATCCCCTCGACGTGCAGCTCACTGCCAGCACCCGAGCGGAGAAGTTTCACCTCGTTGACGAACGACCGTTCAGCCATGATTTCTGCCCTTTCGTGTCACCATTGACGCACGGCTCCCCATTGACCGTTCCGATAAATATATCAAACAAAATGCGATCGTCACACAAATGAAATGAACTATTTGCAGTGTGGAGCGGCCCGAGAGGGACACTACTCGCTCATCGCCGGCGGCGCGATCCTCGGCCGGAACGGCCACATCGCCTCGCGCCCGCCGGTGATTCCCGCGGGCCTGAAAATCAGGATGATGACCATGATTGCCCCGAGCGTGATGAGCCGGCTTCCCGACGGGAGCGACACGATCACTCCGCCGAGCTGCACGCCCTGCTCAAGCAGGCCAAGCACGTGGCTGAGTGCCGAGATCGCGAGCGTGCCAACCACGGCGCCCCACAGCGAGCGCATCCCGCCGATCACGAGCATCGCGATGGTGGTGAACGTGAAATCGAGCGAGAACTGGGAGGCCTGCGCCACGCCGTTCAGCTGCACCCAGACTGCCCCACCGACCGCGGCGAGTGCGCCGGAGACGGTGAACGAGATGAGGCGGTGCAGGGTGACCCGGACTCCGGAAGCGGGGGCGGCCTGCACGCTGTCGCGCGAGGCCCGCAGCATTCTGGCGCTGCGGCTCTGGCCGTAGAGCCACGCGAGTGCGATCACCGCGAGCGCGATCACGAGCACCGTTTGTAGATCGAAGCTCCGCGGGAGCCCCGTCATCGACTGCCCGGCCTTCGGCCCGATCTGCTGCCAGTACGTGAGGATCTGCACCACGAGCATGAGGAGCGCGAACGTCGCGATACCGGCCTCGAGTCCGTTGAGTCGCATGAACGCGAGTCCGCTGAGCAGCGCGAGCACGCCGCCCACCAGCGCAGCGGCGAGCAGCGCGACGAACGGGCCCGCCTGCGCGTCGCGGAGGAACGGGAACAGCTCGGGCATGATCGACGACTTGATCGCCGGGGGAATCGTGAGCAGCGACAGCGTCCAGGCTCCCACCGCGACGAACGCGATGTGTCCGAACGAGAGTACGCCGCTGTTGCCGATAAACGTCCACATTGCGACCACGATGATGAGGTTCGCGAGCGCGTACCCGAGATCGATCGCGGCGGTTTGCGACAGCGCACTCGCCCCGAACGAAAACAGCCACACGACCACGAGCGGCACGGCGAGTGTCCAGACCTTCGCGAGGGGCTCGGGGATCGCGATCCCGGGGAAGCGCCGCGGTACGGCGTTCGGCGCGGTGTTCGACGAGGTCATGTGCGCTCCTTCGAGGTGCGGCTGGCGAAGATGCCGTTGGGGGCGATCACGAGCACGATCGCCACGAGCAAGTAGACGAACGCGATACGGAAGTCGTTGATCCAGGCGGGCAGGAACGTGGTGAAGAGCGAGACCGCGAATCCGACGAGGAACCCGCCGGCGACGCTGCCGCCGAGCCTGCCGAGGCCCCCGATGGTAGACCCGATCAGGGCGAACAGGGTGACCTGCACCCCGAAGGTGGGACCGACCGACCCGGACTGCGCGGTGAGCACGAACGCGATCGCCGCGGCGAGGATCCCGCTGATGGCGAACGTGAGTGCGATCACGCTCCCCGCGCGGATCCCGAGCACCCGCGCGGCGCGGAAGTCCTCGGACGCGGCCTGGACCTGCAGCCCCATGCGCGTGCGTGTGAGGAAGACGCGCACCGCCACCAGGAGCACCCCCGCGAGCACGATCGAGACGATCGTGATGAGGTTGATGCGAAGCTCGCCGATCCGAATCGAGGTGGCGAGACCCGGGGCGACCGCCGCGGAGAGCACGTTCGTGCCGAAGACGCCATCGTAGACGCGCTGCAGCAGGATACTCACCCCGAAGCTCGCGATGAGGAGCGTGGCGGGCGGCTGCGAGCGGATCCAGCGGAAGACCGCCGCGTCCATTGCGAGGGCGAGCGCGACGGCGACCGCGATGGACGCGACGATCGCGAGCGGCCACGAGACTGGCCAGAGGATGATGAGCGCGTAGCCCGCGGCGGTGATGAGCTCGCCGTTCGCGAAGTTCGCGAGCCGCATGACCCCGAACACGAGGCCGATGCCGAGCGCCGCGAGCGCGTACACGGCGCCGGTCGATACCGCGTCGAAGAGTGCCTGAATGATGTTCACGAGCCGAGATACGCTTTCATGAGGAGGGCTGAGTCGTTCGCGTGTTCCGGGCCGAGGGTCATGGTGATGCGGCCCTCGCTGAGTACGTGCGTGCGGTCCGCGGCTGCGACCGCCTGCTGCGCGCGCTGCTCGACCAGCAGCACGGCGGTGCCGCGCTCCCGGATCGCCGCGATCGACGCGAACACGGTGTCGACCGCGGTGGGGGAGAGGCCGAGTGATGGCTCGTCGAGAGCGAGCAGCCGCGGCGCGGCGAGCAGCGCCCGACCGATCGCGAGCTGCTGCTGCTGCCCACCGGAGAGCAGGCCTGCCTGGCGGTCGGCGAACTCGTCGAGGATCGGAAACAGCGAGAGGACCCAGCGCAGATCTTCGGCCAGGCCGTCCGAGCTGGCGCGAGCGGTTGACCCGAGGCGCAGGTTCTCTCGGACGGTGAGCCGACCGAAGACGTTGTGCCCCTCCTGGACGAGCGCGATGCCGCGACGGGCGATCCGCTCGGTCGGCTGTCCGGCGAGCCCGCGCCCAGCGAACTCGAGTGTGGTCGCGCTCGCGCGGACCGCGCCGACGATTGCGTGCATCGTCGAGGACTTGCCGGCGCCGTTCGGCCCGATGATGCCGACGAGCTCGCCGGCGTCGACGTGGAAGTCGACGTCGGTCACCGCGGCGATGCCGCGGTAGGAGACGCGGAGGCCGGCGACGGTGAGGAGGCGCTCCGGCGCGGACGGCGCCCTCATGCGAGCGCCCCGTCCGCGATCTGCTGCGCTGCGCTGCCCAGGTAGCTGCTGGCCAGGCGCTCGTCGTGGCGCACCGCGTCTGGGGTGCCGTCGAGTACGTTCTTGCCCGCGCCGAGGACGTAAATGTAGTCGCAGCTCGAGAACACGAGCGGCATGTTGTGGTCGATGAGCAGCACGCCGACGTCGCGGGCTGCGACCGCCCGCATCGTGCCGCGCAGGTGCGCTGCCTCGCCGTCGTTGAGTCCGGCCGCGGGCTCGTCGAGCAGCACATAGTTGGGTTGAGTGGCGAGCGCTCGGGCGACGCCGAGGCGCCGCTCGACCCCGTGCGGCAGCCGGTCAGCGTCGTGCAGCATCCACTCGCCAAGCTGCAGCTCGCCGAGGAGCTCGCGGGCGAGTGTCCGGGCCGCGCGGCGCCCAGCGCCGCAGGCGAGGGCGGTGACCTCGACGTTTTCGAGCACCGTGCACCGGCTGAACAGGTGACCGTGCTGGAACGTGCGCGCGACGCCGCGGCGCGCGCGACGCTCAGCGCGGACGCCGGTGAGGTCGTCGCCGTCTGCGGTTACCCGGCCGGTGTCCGGGCGGTCGTAGCCGGTGAGGATGTTCACGAGGGTCGATTTGCCCGCGCCGTTCGCGCCGATGAGGCCGGTGACCCGGCCGCGCGGGATGTCGAGTGTGACGTCACTGAGTGCTTGCACACCGGCGTAGGCGCGTGAGAGGGATTCCCCCCGCAGGCCTGCGGTGCCTGCGGGGGGAGCTGCGGTGCTGTGCATCATTGCTGGATCCGACTAGCGGATGACCTTCTCGGGCGCGCGCGTCTCAAGGTGCGTGAGCGCACCGTCGGCGACCTGGAGCACCCGCTGGGGGCGGTCCACGTTGACGTGCAGCTCCTCCGAGAACGAGGTGGGCCCCACGAGCAGCGGCACGTCGGTAAACCCGGTGAACGCCGCCGCGAGCTTGTCACCGTCCCAGGAGCCTGCCTCGTCAAACGCGATTTGCACGGCCTCGATCGCCGCGTTGCCGGTCGTCATGCTGCCGTTTTCGGGGCGTGCGCCGTAGACCTCTTCGTAGGTTGCAGACGCCTCATTGACCTTCGGATCGCTGTCGTCGCCCCACACGGACGGGTAGGTGACGATGTAGTAATCGGTCAGCCCGGGGATTGCGCCCAGCCAGAACGTGCCGTCCATGCCGAACCCCGAGACGATGGGGGTGTCAATGCCGCCGTCGCGGAGTTCCTTCGCGGCCTTGCCGCCACCCTCACCGTAGCTGCAGTTAAAGACCACGTCTGGCGCCTCGCCGCCGGAGATCTTCGACACCGTCTCCTTGATCGAGTCGCCCTGCTTGAAGGTGTAGGTCGCGATCTCGGTGCCGCCGAGCTCGGTGAAGCGCTTCGCCGCGGTCTCACACTGGTTCTGCGTGTACTTGATCGAGTCATCCTTGACGAACACGGCGCTCTTCCAGCCCTGGTCGGCGGCAAACTCGGCCATCACGCTTGCCTCGCCGGGGACGGCGTTGCCGAGCGAGAAGCCGATCTCGAGTCCACCCTCGGGGCCATAGATCGTGTCGCCCACGCAGGGTGCGATGTTGAGAATGTTGTTCTGCTCGGCGACCTGGGACGCGGGCACCGCGGTGTCGTAGTCGCAGGTGACCATCAGCACCTTCGCGCCGTCGTCGATGAGGCTCTGCGCCGCTGGCGCGTACTTTTCGAAGTCTGAGCCAGTATCGATCACGGAGAGTTCGACGGGGGAGCCGTCGATGCCGCCGGCATCGTTCAGCTCGTCAACGGCGATTTTCATGGCGTTGAGCGCCGGGGTGTCGAACGGCGACATGAAGCCGGTCTCGGCCATCACCGCGCCGATGAGAATGGTGTCGCCGCTCGCGGCGGTCTCGCCCCCGGAGTTTGAGCCGGGATCGGGGGCTGCTGCCACGCATCCGGAGAGTGCGAGCGCGCCCACGGCGGCAACCGTGAGTGAGATGAGGGCGGGTTTCCGCATGGTCTCGGGCCTTCCTGTGACGACGGGGCGGCTCGACTCTGAGGCGCCTCGTCTGGGTGTGGTCGGACTCGTCGGCGCCGGTGCTGGGCGAGAACGACGTGGCGTTTCGGATGTCTTCCGAAACGCCGGACCCCCAGGTGTCGACAGCGACAGCACAATATCTATCCCAGATACGTAACGTTCGTCAATAGAATGTTTGAAATGTAATGCTGCCGTGAACGCGCGGTTACGGGCGCCCGGGAACGCCGGCGCCCGCGGGGTGCCGGCGCGAGGTGCGGCAGCCCGGGGGCGCTGAGGGCTGGTGTGAAGCGGTTATCCGGCGATCGTATCCGTCACGAACGCGAACGCCGCGTCGTCGAGGCGCGTCACGATCTCCTCGATCAGGCGCGTTGCCGGGTCCCCCGCCCAGTCGCTGCGTAGGAGCTCTCGGGGGAGGCCTGGATCCCGCATGGGGAGGATGCGCCAGTCGTCGAGCGCGCGCAGGTAGTGGACGAAGAAATCGCGCGGGGCGAGCTCTTCGGGTGCGCGGCGCAGGAGCGCCTGGAGTCCGGGCTGGTGGCGCGCGATGAACTCGCGGTAGCCGGCGTCGATGCCGTCGAGGTCCCAGCTCTCGCGGGCCATGCGCGTGAGATCCTGACCCCCGCCGTGTCGACCGACGAAGAGGTTGGTGTTGTTGGTGAGTTCGAGGTGATCAATGAGTTCGAGGGCGTCGGCCGCCATGCGCGCCGGCGCGATCCAGACCCCCTGCCCCACGTTGCCGAAGCCGAGCGAGGCGAGCCGTGAGCGCAGCAGGTGGCGCTTCGCGCGATGCTGCTCCGGGATTGAAAACGTGGCGATGCACCAGCCGTCGGAGAGTGTCGCGGGCTGGCGCGAGTGCCAGATGTACTCGTCGCCGGATGCGAGCATGCCCTGAGCGAGGGCGGTGAGGTGGTAACCACTGCGACCGTCCCGCTTTTCTGGGACGAGCCAGCCGCGCTTCTTGAGGCGGGAGACTCCGGTGCGGGTGCTCGACTCGTCGATCCCGAGCTCCTCCAGGAGTGCAACGATCCCCTTAATGGGCATCCAGTTGCCGGTGCGGCGGGCGAACGCGCCCAGGAGGGTGACCAGCAGTGTGCGGGAGGTGTGTGAACTCATGTGTTGGGACCTGTCTGCTCTGCGAGGGTGAGGTCCTCGACATTTCTGTTGCGATCATCACAGAATCGTGACAGTTTTGTGAGGAGCCCGACGGAGTGTGCTCAGATTGAAGGAGCGTTCATGAACATCAGTCCCACGTTCTCCCACGTCGGTATTACGGTACCGAATCTTGGCGATGCCGTCGATTGGTACCGCGAGGTGCTCGGGTATTATCTTCTGGCCGGGCCGATCGCGGTCCACGAGGATGACAGCCCGCTCGGGGTGGCCGCCACCGGCATCTACGGGGTGGGGTTCACCCGGTTTCAGTTCGCGCACATGGCATCGCCGGACGGGGCGGGGTTCGAGGTGTTTCAGTTCGACGCCCCGGCGTACGAGCGGCCGGCGGACGCGTTCGAGTTCTGGCGCAGCGGCGTGAACCACTTCGCGGTGACGGCGCGCGATGTGGCGGCGCTCGCCGAGCAGGTGGTCGCCGCGGGCGGAGTGCAGCGCTCGGAGGTGGTGGCCATCGACCCGGACCGCGGCTTCGAGATCGTGTACTGCGAAGACCCGTGGGGCAACGTGTTCGAGGCGTGCTCGCACCCGTACACGTACATGTGGAGCGGGTAGCGGCTGGGAATGCAACACGGGGCCACGCGCGATCGCGCGTGGCCCAGTGTTGCTGCCGTGACTCGGCTATGCGTCCCGGAGCACCGTGGTGACGCGGGCGGTTGACACGCGGCGCCCCTCGTCGTCGTCGATCTCGATGGCGTAGACCGCGACGGACTTGCCGAGGCGAATAGCCGTGCAGTTCGCCGTGACGCGTCCGGCGGCCGCGCGCCCGGTGTGTGTCGCGCTGATGTCGAGACTTACGGCGGTGCGGCCGTCCCCCGCGTGCTCGCAGGCGGCGAGCGCGGCGAGCGTCTCTGCGAGTGTGCAGTACGCGCCACCGTGCAGTGAACCGGTAATCTGGCGGTTGCCTGCGACGGGCATGGTCGCGACGGCGCGCTCTGCGCTGACGTGGACGAATTCGATTCCGAGGCGCTCGTCGAGCTCCCCGAGGATGGTCTGGACTGGGCCTGTGGCGGGGGTCATTGTGCTGCTCCTTTGCATCACTGGTGCGCTACTGGTGCATCGCTGCGGGGTGTTACTGGGGGTCGTCGCCGATGTAGGCCACGCCCTGAATCTCGATGAGCGCCTCTGGCTGCCACAGCTGCGTGACGCCGAGGCCGGCCATCGCCGGGTACTCGGTACCGGCCATTTCGCGCCAGATCTTGCCGATCTCTCGGCCGTTGCGCTGGTAATCGTCGACGTCGGTGAGGTAGATCGTGACGTCGATCAGGTCGGACGGCTTGCCGCCGGCGTGCTCGAGCGTCGCGAGGACATTGCTGAATGCCTGTGTGAACTGTTCGATGATGCCGCCGGGCACGATCTTGTAGTCGCTGTCGAGTGCGGTCTGCCCGCCGAGGTAGACGAACGGCCCGGCCTTCACGCCGTGGGCGAAGCCCTTCGGGGTGACGAGCTGCGGGGGGTTAATGATTTCTGCTGACATCGTCGTCTCTTTCTGGGCCCGTGGCCCATCGGTGGGGGAGGTCACGAGTGCGCGATGTATCTCGTACTTGTGACGTTCGTGAATATTCTGACATACTTATGAAGCGTTCGGTGAACGGACTTCGAACGGCAGCGGGGCGCACCGCCCCAACCTACCTACGGGAGCAACGATGCACTTGGGGACGATTCGCACTGGTGTCGGAGCGACGCGCGCCGCCGTGCGCGAGGACGACGACTGGCTGCTGCTCGACGCGGCAGACGTCGGGGCACTCATCGCGGAGTCCGGCTGGCGCGAGCGCGTCGCCGCGGCACGCTCTGCGGGCGAACGGGTTCCGAGCGCCGCCGCGGAACTCGCTGCCCCGATCCTGCGCCCGGCGAAGATCGTGTGCTGCGGCCTGAACTATCACGATCACATCGTCGAGACCGGGCGCGAGATCCCCGAGTACCCCACCCTGTTCGCGAAGTTCGCTGACACGCTCACCGACCCGACCGCCGATATTGTGATCGCGGGTTCCGACCGCGTCGACTGGGAAGCCGAGCTCGCCGTGGTCATCGGGTCGCGCCTCCGGTACGGGGACCGCGCCGCTGCGGAAGAGGCGATCCTCGGGTACACGGTGGCGAACGACGTCTCCTGCCGTGACTGGCAGTCGCGCACCCTGCAGTGGTTTCAGGGGAAAGCCTGGGATCGCACCACCCCGCTCGGCCCCGTGGTCGTCACCGCGGACGCAGTCTCCCCGCGTGACGGCCTCGACATTCGCTGCGACATCGATGGCCAGACCGTGCAACGCAGCAGCACGAGCGAGCTTGTCTTCGACGCCGCCGATCTCGTCGCGTACGTCTCGCAGTTCACTGAGCTTGGCCCGGGCGACATCATTCTCACCGGGACACCCGGCGGCGTCGGCCTCGGCGCTTCGCCGCCGCGCTGGCTCCGGGACGGCGAGACACTGACCACCACGATCGCGGGGATTGGCAGCCTGAGCAACACCATGCGGCTCTCCGCGCACGCACCACAGCAGACACGGGAGGACACAGCATGACGACCGCGCAACCCGCACAGAACTCGGCGGATACCCGGCGCTTTCTCGCAGCGATTGAGCTCACCGAGCGCGACGCCGAAGTGTTTGACCGCGCATTCGAGGTGGTGCCGCAGTACGTGCCGTGGCCGAAAGCATACGGGGGTGACTCCGTAGCGCAGGCCGCGGCCGCCGCGCTCGCCACCGTCGGCGACGATCGTGAGCTGCACGCGCTCCACAGCTCATTCCTTCGGCCGGTATCGATCGGTGAGCCGGTGCGCTACGAGGTTGAACTGCTGCGCGACGGCCGCGGATACTCAACCAGGCACGTTCGCGGCTACCAGGGCGGCAAGCCGGTCTTTCTCACCACCGCCTCGTTCCAGGTTCCCGAAACCGGAGAGACGCGCGCCCCAGCCATGCCAGAGGTGCCGCAGCCCGAGACCCTCCCGAGCGCCGCCGAGTACCTCGCGGCGCGTGACGGGGGACACTCCGCGGCGACTGACTACTGGTCGCACGGGCGCGGGTTCGACATGCGGCACATCGCCGGCCCGCTCTACCTCGAGGTTGACGGGGTTCCCGGCCAGCACCAGGGCGTGTGGCTGCGTGCGTTCGACGAGCTTCCCGCCGACCAGCGCACGCAGCAGCTCGCACTCGCATACGCCTGCGACTACACGATCCTTGAGCCGACTTTGCGCGAGCTCGGGCTGCACTGGTCGTCGCCCGGCCTCGTCACCGCGAGCCTCGACCACAGCATGTGGTTCCACACCCCGGCCCGCGCCGACGACTGGATCCTCTACGCCCAGGAGAGCGCCGGTGTGCAGAGTGGTCGCGGCCTGAACATCGGCCGCTTCTTTACCCGCACGGGCACGCTCATCGCCACCGTTGCGCAAGAGGGAATGATTCGCCGCGGTTCATAGCGGCGGGGACACGACCCCACCAGACCCCACACCTCACACCCGGCCTCCCAACGGTGGGCGGCCGGCCCTGACGCACACTGAGAAAGGACCCGCGCATGGGTAAAAGAATTGCAGTCATCGGAGGCGGCCCGGCCGGGCTCTACTTCTCCGTATTGACGAAGCGGCTCGATCCGAGCCACGAGATCACCATCTGGGAGCGCAACGCCCGCGACGACACGTTCGGGTTCGGCGTGGTGTTCAGCGATGAGACGCTCAGCGGGATCGAGAACTCGGACTCCGAGGTGTTCGCTGCGATGCAGGAGCACTCGGCGCGGTGGAGTGACATCGACGTGCATTTCAAGGGCGAGCGGATCACCGTTGGCGGGCAGGGGTTCGCGGCGACCAGCCGCAAGCAGCTGCTGTTGCTGCTCCAGGAGCGCGCGCTCGCACTCGGGGTGACCATCAACTTCCGCACCGAGGCCCCCGACGTCGACGAACTCTCGCGTGACTACGACCTGGTGATCGCGTGCGACGGGATCAACTCGCGCATCCGCCCGCACTACGCCGAGTCGTTCAAGCCGACGCTCGATCCCCGGCAGTCAAAGTTCATTTGGCTGGGCCTCGACCGAGCGATCGAAGCGTTCACCTTCCACGTGAAGCACACGCCCTGGGGCATCATCCAGGTGCACGCATACCCGTACTCGGCCTCCGAGAGTACGTTCCTGGTTGAGATGCACGAGGACGTGTGGCGCGCAGCCGGCTTCGACGCGAGCGAGAGCCAGAGCTTCCCGCCCGGCGTGAGCGACACCGACTCAGTGACGAAGCTCGCAGAGATCTTCGCCGATGAGCTTGCCGGTGGCACACTGCTCACCAACAACTCAAAGTGGATCACCTTCAACACGGTGCGCAATGAGCGGTGGAGCCACGGCAACGTCGTGCTGCTCGGGGACGCGGCACACACCGCGCACTTCTCGATCGGATCCGGGACGAAACTCGCTCTTGAGGACGCGCTCGCGCTCGCCGCCAACCTGCACGAGCACCCCGACGACCTCGCGGCCGCGCTCGCCGCCTACGAGGATGAGCGCCGGCCGGTCGTGCTGTCGCTGCAGCGTGCGGCCCAGGCCTCGCTCGAGTGGTTCGAGAACATTGGCCAGTACGCCGACCAGGAACCGCTGCAGTTCGCGTTCAACCTGCTCACGCGCTCGCGGCGCATTACCTTCGAGAACCTGGGGCTGCGCGACGCCGAGTTCGCCGAGATGATGCAGCGCGATTTTGCCGACCGCGTCGCGGGCGAGGACGTCCCCGCGATGTTCCAGCCGGCGAAGCTCGGCACTCTCGAATTGAAGAACCGGATCATGGTCTCGGCGATGAACCAGTATTCGGCGGAGGACGGCGTTGTCAGCGACTACCATCTTGTGCACCTCGGCAGCCGCGCGATCGGCGGGGCCGGGCTCGTGATGAGCGAAATGATTGCGCCCTCGGAGGACGGCAGGATCTCGCCCGCCGACCCGGGGCTGTACACCGACGAGCAACGGGACGCCTGGGCCAGGATCGTCGAGTTTGTGCACGCGAACACGACCGCGAAGATTGGCGCCCAGATCGGGCACTCCGGGCGGAAAGGCTCGACCAAGCGGATGTGGGAGGGCGTCGACGACCCGGTGGAAACCGGCGGGTGGGAGGTTCTCGGCCCGTCGGCGATCCCCTACGGTCCCGGCAGCAACGTGCCGCGTGCCGCCACCCGCGCCGACCTCGACCGCATCCGCGATGACTACGTGAGCGCGGCCAAGCGCGCTGACGAGGCAGGCTTTGACCTGCTTGAGATGCACGCGGCGCACGGGTACCTGCTGTCGTCGTTCATCTCGCCGATCTCGAACCAGCGCGACGACGAGTACGGCGGCTCGTTCGAAAACCGGCTCCGCTACCCGCTCGAGGTGTTCGACGCGATGCGCGCGGTGTGGCCGGCCGATAAGCCCTTCCTCGTGCGCATCTCGGCGCACGACTGGGTGCCGGGGGGCAACACCGACGACGACGCCGTGGCGATCGCCGAGGCGTTTATCGAGCACGGTGCCGACGCGATCGATGTGTCGTCGGGTCAGGTGGCCAAGGCCGAGCAGCCGCGCTTCGGCAGGAGCTACCAAACGCCGTTTGCCGACAAGATTCGCAACCGCGTGGCGGAGAAGGCCGGGGTCCCCGTGATCGCGGTCGGTGCGATCTCCTCGTACGACGACGTCAACTCACTGCTTCTCGCTGGCCGCTGCGACATTGTGGCGATCGGCCGCAGCCACCTCTACGATCCGCACTGGACGCTGCACGCCGCCGCGGATCAGGAGTACCGCGGCGACGCCGCGGCGTGGATCGACCCGTATCGCGCCGGGCGGCGCAAGCCACCCACCGCACGCACCGATGCGGTTCGACCGCGGCTCGAACTGCTGCACGAGGGCGCCGACACCGACGACACCCACACGAGGTGGATTGGAGGGCGCACGGTCGCAGCTGTCTAGACCCGGTATACCCCAGCACTAGGATCACATCTCGGGACCAGACCGGGGGAGCGCACCGTCGATGTGCTCCCGGCCGCCCAGGTCATCACATCTCAACGAGGAGAACCGCATCATGACCACCACCGATATCACCACGGCGCTCGCGAGCGGCGCCCTCCGCATCGTCGACCTCACCAACACGCTGTCGGCGCAGACCCCCACGCTGCAGCTGCCAGATCCGTTCGCGAACCTCATCGACTTCAGCCTCGAAGAGGTGAGCCGGTACAACGAGCCCGGCCCGTTCTGGATGCACCAGAACATCCACACCGGTGAGCACATCGGCACGCACCTTGACGCGCCGGTGCACTGGATCAGCGGCCGCGACGGCTACGACGTCGCGAGCATTCCGCCTGAGCGTCTCATCGGCCCGGCAGTGGTGCTCGATTTCACTGCCCAGGTGGCCGAGAATCCAGATCACCTCGTCACCGTCGCCGACATTCAGGCGTGGGAGGCCGAGCACGGCGCACTGCCCGACAACGCGTGGGTCCTCTTCCGCACCGGCTGGGACCAGTTCTCAGACGATCAGGTTGCGTTCCTGAATGCCGACGACACCGGCTCGCACACACCGGGAATGACGGCCGAGGCCGCGAAGTGGCTGGCCGAGGAGACAAATATCTCGGGCGTCGGCGTGGAGACCGTGGGCATCGACGCCGGTCGCGGCGCCGAGCTCGACCCGCCGTTCCCCGCGCACTTTCACCTGCTCGGTAACGATAAATACGGGATCACCTCGCTGCAGAACCTCGCGCAGCTGCCGCCGACCGGCGCCGTGATCGTCGTCGCCCCGCTCCCGATCGTGGGCGGCGGCGGCAGCCCTTCCCGGATCTACGCGCTGATCAACGGCTGAGCCAGATGAGTCAGACACGCACGCTACTCAGCCCGCCCGAGTTGCACCCGTCGCCCGGCTTCAGCCACGTCGCGATCGCGCCGCCCGGCACGACGGTGCACCTCGCGGGCCAGCTCGCGCTCGGCCCAGACTTCGGGCTGATCGGCGGGGACGATCTCGGCGCGCAAACCCGCGCCGCGATGCAGAACGTCGGCATGGCGCTCGCCGCGGCAGGCGCGAGCTGGGAGCACGTAGTGCGGCGCACGATCTACACGGTGCACCCCACCGAGTTCGCCGTCATCACCGCGATGATCGAGGAGGTGCAGGGGAGCGACCAGCACCCCGCGCAGACGATCGTCGGCATTTCTGGGCTCGCGATCCCCGGCACCCTCATCGAGATCGAGGTCACCGCGGTCATCCCCGACTAGCCCGGAACACGACAGGGGCCCGCGAGCGTGTGCTCGCGGGCCCCTGTCGTGTGGCCTCCCTGGTGTGGCCTACCTGGTGCGGCCGGTGATCAGCCGCTGGGCCACGATGTGGCCGGAGCCGGCGCCCAGCCCGGGGCCGGGGTGCGTTGCCGCGCCGATGTGCCAGACCCCGGCGACGGGCGTGCGGTGCTCCGCCCCGCCGGGGAACGGGCGCCAGCGCAGGTTCTGGTCGAGCTCAGCCGAGCCCGCGTACGGATCGCCCGCGATCGCGTTCGGGTTCGCGGCGAGCAGATCGGTCGGGGCGATCAGGTGGGTGCCCAGCACCGAAGCGGTGGTGCCCGGCGCAAACTCCTCCAGGCGGTCGAGTACGCGCTGCACGTAGCCCTCGCGGAGACCGGCGTCGTCCCAGCCCCCGCGCACGTCGAGGCGCTCGGCCGCGTCGCCAACGGGGGCAAATGGCACCTCCTGCAGCTGCAACCACAGCGTGGCCTTGCCCTCGGGTGCGCGGCTCGGATCGACAACGCTCTGCTGGCCCACCACGACGGTCGGCAGCGACGGGAGCAACCCGGCCTCGGCCTGCGCGCACGCGATCCCGGTGCTGCCTGAACCATCGCTCAGATGCACGAGCGGGACCTCGCGGAGCGCCGGATCCTCCCACTGCACAGGCCTGTCGAGCGCCAGGTGCAGCTGCATGGCCGCGCGCCCCGGGCGGTAGCTCGCCGCGCTCTCGCGCTGGGCGGCCACCCCGGGGACGTCGCGGAGCAGCGTGCCGTAGAGCGCGCCCGGCGAGACGCTGGCGAGCACCGTGTCCGCCGCGATCGTGCCGGACGAGGTGCGAACACCCGTCACTTTGCCGCCCGAGACGATGATCTCCTCGGCCTCCTCACCTGTGCGGATCTCGACGCCGGCGTCGCGCAGCAGCTGTTCGAACGCGGCAAGAAATGAACCGACTCCGCCCGTGACGATGGGGAGTCCAAACTGGTGCATTGCCGCCGCGAAGACCGGGATCATCATGCCGCCGGTTGCGTGATCCGGTCCGAGGCCGGAGTGCAGCCCCCACGGGGTCCAGAGCGCGTCGACCTCCCACCCGGTGAACTTGCGGCGCAGGTAGCTCCGCGCGCTCGTGAGCGCGTCGCGGGCGAGCTCCTCGACCCCCGCGACCTTGAGCGCGCGCACCGCGCGCCAGCCGAGCCCACCGAGCACCCGAGTCGAGCCGAGCTCCGCGCCGAGCGCCCCGAAGATGGTCGGCGCGCGCGTGCCAAACTCGGCCAGCATACCGAGATACGCGTCCCGATCTGACGCGGCCGCGAACCCCGCCGCCGTGCGCTCGGGATCGCGGTAGGCGATCGACGTGCGGCGCTCGCCGGCGACCGTCGCGGTGCTCGCCGTCACGGCAGACTCGCTGTTGCTGTAGGCCAGGCCCCGCGCAGCGAGCTCGTCGCCGAGCTCGGCGTACGCGGCGCCCGAGACGAACAGTGGGTGCCAGGATGAGTACGTATCGTGTGTGAACCCCGGGACTGTGAGCTCGTCTTCCGCCGCGATGAACCCGCCGATCTGATCTGCGCGCTCGATCAGTACCGTCTGCACCCCCGAGCGTGCGAGCTCGGCCGCGGCAACCATTCCGTTGATACCGCTCCCGATGACGACTGTGGTCATGAACCCTCCGTGCTTCGTTGCGTGGTGGTGCCATGATAGCTGCCGCCGTGGAACACGAGCGGGTCCGCCGCGGCGTGCGTGTACTCCCGAATCTGCCCGATATAGATGACGTGGTCGCCGGCCTCGTGGCGCGCGACGGTCTCGCACTCGAACGTCGCGAGCGTCCCCTCGAGCACCGGGATGCCGGAGACACCAGAGCGCAGCGGGACACCCTCGAACTTGTCCGATGCGCCGGTGGCGAATTGACGGGACAGGTGCTGTTGCGTGCTCGCGAGCACATTGATTGCAAAGTGGCTCGCGGTCTCGAACGCCGGCAGGCTGCGCAGGTGCCGGCCCGGGCACCACAGTACGAGCGGCGGGTCCATCGACAGCGATGTGAACGAGTTTGCAGTGACCCCGATCCGCTCGCCGTCGGGGGTGATGGTCGTGACAACCGTCACCCCGGTGGCGAACTGGCTGAACGCGCTGCGCAGGTCGCGCGGATCGAAGTGCTCGGAGTCGACAACGGTGTTCATGGGTTCCCCCTCTGCGGCTGAGGACGCGAGTGTCTGCGTGGTGAGTGGCACGGTGTGCTCCTTACTCGATGTCTGGGTGGGCGGCTAGGCGCCTGCGCGCGTCGCGACCTCGGCGAGGTAGCGCTCGGCGCCGTCGGGCGTGAGGAAGTACTCGCCGAAATCCACCGGGTCGGTGAAGCCATTGGCGAAGCGGTGGGCCACCTCCGGGTACTGCGCGCCGGACGCGAGCAGCTGCAGGACGTGCGGGGGCGGGGGCATGAGCAGCGCGTTGGTCCAGTCCGCGACCGGCTTGATGCGCGCCCAGAACCGCTCGAAGGCGTTCTGCTTGAACGCTCGGTCGTACGGCAGATTCTCGTGGTCGAGGATCGCGTCGAGGTAGCTCTGCGCGCACTTCGAGGCGTTGTTCGAGCCCTGTCCGGTGATCGGGTCGTTCAGCACCACCACGTCGGCCATGCCGAGCACCGTGCGGCCCGATGGCAGCTGCATGACCGGGTGCCGCACGGTGGGCGCGAACCGGCCCTGCAGCACTCCGAGATCATCGGTGAGAGCGACGTCGGTAGCGCGCTCGGCCTCCCACGGGAGGTACTCGCGCAGGAAATCGAGCGACGCGTCGAGGTGCTGCTCCGGCGTGAGCCCCTGCCAGCGGTCGAGCGGGCCACCCGGAATCCCCTCGAACACGAAGATGTGGCAGTCGCCGCCGATCGTTGCCGCGGGGAACACGAAGAACTCGCCGACGCCGGGCACCAGGTTGAAGCTCACCCGCGAGAAGTCCGGGGACGGCTCAAAGCCGGTGACGTACGTGAGCGCGAGCGCGCGCTGCGGCTCCGCGAAGGTGCTGCGCTCGGCGTCACGCTCGAACGCGCGGGCAATCTCGCCCTTTCCTGCCGCAACGATCACGAGCTCAGATTCGAGCGTGTAGCGCTCGAGCGCCGCGATGTCCGCTTCCTCGTAGACCACCTCGCCGCCGTTCTGCACGAACAGCTCGATGAGCGCCGGAAACTTGATGCGCTGGTCGATCGCGTACGCGGGGGAGTCGAGTCGGCCCGCCCAGCTGAAGAGCTGCTCGCCGGGCTGTTCCGGGTGCGGCACGGTGAAGCCGATGCCCTCGACCGGCGGCGCGTCCGGCCACAGGTCGACGCCGACCGCACGCTCGTACTCGAGCGCCTTGGAGAACATGCACTGGCTCGACGCGACGCGGCCGGCGCGGATCTCCTCCGGTGTGCGGTCCGAAATGAGACGAACGTGGTAGCCGTGCATGAGCAGGCCGAGGCCGAGCTGGATTCCGGACTGGCCGGCGCCGACGATGGTGATGTGTCGCTGGGACATGTGAAGCCTTTCGGAGTGCCGCGGCGGTGCGGCGTGCTGAGTGCTGGAGGTTGGGTGCTGATTGCTGATTGCTGATTGCTGATTGCTGATTGCTGATTGCTGGGCGGCGCTGGGCGGCGCTGGGTGGCGCCGCGGCGGGTGGCGCGGGGGCCGGGGCCGAGCTGCTCGCGGCTACGGTGCGAGCAGCGGGATCGCCGGGTCACGCTGCTCGGGGCCAAGCCCCGCGTAGCCGCCGTCGACCGCGTAGTCGGCGCCGGTCACGAAGCTCGCGTCGTCGGACGCCAAGAACGACACCACGCGGCCCACCTCCTCGGGGCGGCCGAGCCTGCCGAGCATGTGAAAGCTCGCCGCGACGCGATCGGCGCGCTCAATGTCACCGCCAGACACCTCCTCGATGATGTTCGACCAGGTCCAGCCCGGGCTCACCGAGTTCACGCGGATCCCGTCCGCCGCGTAGTCGAGGGCCTGTAGTCGCGTGAGCTGCACGATTGCTGCCTTGCTCACCGGGTAGACCCAGCGCCCGGTCTGCGCCACCGACGAAGAGATAGACGAGAAGTTGACCACCGCGCCAGCGCCGCTGCGCGCGAGCTGCGGTCGCGCAATCTCCGTGAGCCGCGCGCAGCTCACGAGGTTCACGTTGAGGCCGGCCAGCCAGTCGGCACGGCTCGTCTCCGCACCATTGTCAAGGTAGCTC
Source organism: Leucobacter luti (assembly GCF_004217175.1). Lineage (GTDB taxonomy): Bacteria > Actinomycetota > Actinomycetes > Actinomycetales > Microbacteriaceae > Leucobacter > Leucobacter luti. The sequence goes on along the minus strand of NZ_SHKI01000004.1, from coordinate 300,352 downwards.
GCGGCGAGGTTCACGAGGACGTCGAGGCGCCCGTGCCGCTCGATCACCCCGGCAACGAGGGCGTCGAGCTGCGCGTCGTCGGTGATGTCGCACTCGCGTGCGTCGACCCCGGCGTCGAGCTGCGCGAGCCCCGCGCGGTCGATGTCGGCGGCGACGACGGTCGCGCCGTCCTGGCGCAACACGTCGATCACGCCGCGGCCGATCTTCGTCGCTCCTCCCGTGACGAGTGCGACCTTCCCGGTGAGTGAGGGCATTGCGTTCCTCCGTGTTCTCCGTTGAACTGCGGCGCGCGGTGTTGCTGCGCCGCGTGGGTGAGTATGCTTACCCTCAATCAAACGGTGGGGGCCGCGCCGGGGGCTATCCACATCGCGCTGGTCTTATCCGTTTGACGTCGAGCAGTGGGGCTGACGGGAGGCACACATGGGTGCACGCGCATGGGCCGCGCTCCCGCGCGCCGGCGAGCTGCTGACCACGCGCACCGCCGCGCGCGCAGCCTCCATCGACGAAGCCCACGAGACGGTTTCGGGCGTGTTCTGCGATCACACGCTTGCTCCACTCGAGCGGCGCGAGGTGCGCATGAGCCTGCGCTCGGTGCACGACTCCGGCGTGGGGATCGATGTGCTCGACTACGGCGAGGCGGTGCGGATCGGTGTCCCCGGTGGGCTCGAAGATTTCCACCTCGTCCAGATCCCGCTGCGGGGCCGAGCGACGATGGAGGTCGGCAACGCAGTGGTGCACTCGTCGCCGAGTGTCGCGACGGTGCCGCCACTCGACCGGGGCTTTGTGATGCGCTGGGACGCCGGGGTGCCCACGCTGATCTGCTACGCGGCGCGCACGCGCGTGCGCGCCGTGGCGCAGGCGGTGTACGGCGTGGACGACGAACGCCTCCAACTCGGGCTGCACCTGCAGCTCGACTCGACGGAGGGCAGCGACTTCCTGCGCGCCCTGCTCGAGCACCACGACGTGCTTGAGCGGGCGACCGCCGACGGGGCGTACGCGCGCAAGCTCTCGTCTGATTTGCTGCTCACCCGGCTCCTGAACGCGGTTGACAACTCGGTGAGTCGCTCACTCGGCTCCTGGACGAGCGCGGAACCGGTGCGGGTGACGCCGGGCGACGCGCTCGTGCGCCGCTTCGAGGCGTGCGTCGAAGACGGAGCGGCGCGCGGCCTCGGTGTCCTTGAGCTCGCCGGGCTCCTCGGGGTGCCGCTGCGCACGCTCCAGAGCCACGTGCGCGCGGTGCGCGGCACCACACCGACGGCGCTGCTGCGGGAGGCGCAGCTCCGGCACGCGCGCACGCTGCTTGAAGCGGCCGATCCGCAGCGCGAGACGGTGACCGGGATCGCTCAGCGCGCCGGCTTCACCCACCTCGGTCGCTTCTCGATCGAGTATCGGCGGCGCTTCGCCGAGTCGCCAGCTGAGACGCTCCGGAGGTAGGCTCGCGGCATCATGGCAGACACCCTGCACTCCGTCACGAAGGCGCTCGAGGTGCTGCACCTGCTGCGCGCCCGCGGCCCGCTGCGGCTCTCGGACATCGCGGCCGAGCTCGGCGTGGGGGCCTCGACCGCGCACCGGCTCGTCGCGACGCTGCGCGAGCAGCGCTTCGTGCGGCAGGAGGCCGACGGGAAACGCTATGAACTCGGCTCGGCGATGCTCTTCACCTCCGCGGTGTCTGCGCTTGAGCACTGCGTGGCCGTGAGTGAGCCCGTGATGCGCGACCTGCAGCGAAGCTCTGAGGAGACGGTGCACCTCACGGTGCTCAAGGGGCCAATCTGCCTGTTCGCGGCGTCGGTCGAGTCGCAGCGCCCGGTGCGGGTCACGAGCCGGGTGGGGCAGGGCCCGCTCGCTCACACCGCGGCGGGCGGAAAGGTGCTGCTCGCGGCGCTCGCCCCCGACCGGCTGGGGGAGCTGTACCGGCGCGCACCGCTCGGCGGGCCCACGCCGGAGGCAATCACGGATCCGGATGAGCTGGTGGCCGAGCTCGCTGCCGTCGCGGAGCAGGGCTACGCCAGAAACCTCGGCGAGTCAGAACCGGATATGTACGCGCTCGCCGTGCCGGTGCGGCGCCCAAACGCGGAGGTGATCAGCAGCCTCACCGTCGCCGCACCGCTGTCGCGGATGGGCGCGGGCGCCCGGGGCGGCGCGTTGAGCGCGCGTGAGCGCCAGCTGCTGGGGCTGCTGCGGAGCTCGGCGGCCAACATTGAGGCGATGCTCGCGTACTAGCTGGCGGCCCGCGGGTGCCGTGACTCGCGTGATCCGGGCGGCTCGGGCGGTCGCCCGGTCTGCGCGGCGCGCTCGGCACACCGATCCGAATTTCCGTCATGCGGAATTTCTCGCCAGAGATTCCGGCCTGGGCTACATTCGGTGGCACCTCCCCCGCAGGCGTGCGAGTGTCTGCCGCACGCGGCGGGCCGACCCGAAAGGACGCACCACCATGAGCGAAACACTCGATCCACTCGGCCGCCCGTTCAAGCGCATCAGTGTGCAGCGCAAGGACGAACTGCCGCTCGCCCCCGGCCAGACCGCCAAGGCTCAGCGCTACTCCGGGGTCTCCGTCGAGACCACCGACGTGGTGGGCCTGTGGTTTGGGCGCGTGCACACCGCGGTGGGCGAGCACTCTGACCCGCACCACCACGGCGAGGCAGAAACCGGCGGCTTCGTGATGCAGGGCCGCGGCTACATCCGGTTCGGCGAACGCTACGACGAGGTCATGTACTTCGAACAGGGCGATTTCGTATACGTGCCGCCGTTCGTGCCGCACATCGAGGGCAACGCGAGCCGCTCCGAGGAGCTGATCTGGCTCACCACGCGCAACCCCGACAACATCGTCGTCAACCTCACCGATCAAGACATCTCAGACCTCGAACTGGAGTACACGGACTAGCCTGCCTGGTCGGGCTCCAGATTCGGGACGAGCAAACTCTGCCCGGTTCCCGGTTCAGTTCGCTAGGATCAAGGTATGAGTGAGATGCAGCATGTGGGATCCGGCGGTGTCGCCCTCTCGAAGGACGTGCTCGCGCCAAGTGTGCAGCGCATCGGAAGCCGGAACATCGAGATCACCTTTCTCGGCCCGAACGCTCAGGGACAGCCCACCTGGATCATGTGGAGCGCCGAGGAGCCGTACCTCATCGGCATGCTCTCCCAGGGCAAGATGGGCTACCGCTTCGAGCAGCGCACCAGCTCGGGCGCGCTGCTGCACGAGAACATCTCACTGAGCCGCGTGCAGCGCGCGCTCGGCGGCTAGCGCCCCGCAGATCTGACACAGCGGCCCACCCCTCGGGGTGGGCCGCTGTGCTGTGTGCGCCGAATCTACGTGTTTTTCCCGGATCCATTCCGCGGCGCTCCGGCATACCGTGAGCCACATCCGCGCGAGCGTGGAATGCACCCGGTGAAGTGGACCGGGAGGTCTGGCTCGGGGGATCGGGGATAGGACAACGGTGTGCTGCCCCGGAACGTTCCGGACAAAGGCGGCACGGCCATGACGAACCAGCGATTCACCCAGACCATCTCGAGCGCGCTTCGGTCGCGGCGCTGGCGGCGAGCCGGCGGCGGGACACTGCGCAGCGGCGCCGTCATCGCGGTCGCGGCGGCGCTGATGCTCCCGAGCCTGGCCGCACCGGCCTACGCCGCCGAGGGGGACGCGGCGCCCGTGGCGGTTGAGGCCGCGAGCGCGGCCCCGGAGGCGGCCGCTCCCGAGGCCGCACCGCCCGAACCCGCACCGGTCCCCGAACCGGCCGTGCCGGAGCCAGCGCCGGCACCCCAGCCCGTGGCACCCGAGCCCGTGGCCGAGCCGGTTCCCGAGCCAGCACCGGCACCCGAGTCGGCCCCGGAGCCCGCGGCCGAGCCGGCCCCCGCGGCGGCGGCCGAGCCGGCCCCGGACGCAGCGCCAGCGGCCGATCCTGCTGCAGCCGAGGACCCGGCCGCAGCGGCGGCAGAGCCCGCCGCAGAAGCGAGTGCGGCGGCGCGGACCGCGACCACCGAGACAGACAAGGGCAAGGACCCGAAGGTGACGCTCTGTCACGCCACCGCCTCGACGAAGAACCCGTGGGTGCAGATCACGATCGCGCCGGACGGCTCGGCGAACGGGCACGCCGGGGCAGGCCACCAGAGCGGCCGCGACATCATCCCGCCGTTCAGCTACACCGTCGGTAAGCAGGTCAAGCAGTTCCCCGGGCAGAACTGGAACGCGACCGGCCAGGCGATCCACGCAAACGGCTGTGAGCAGCCCCCGCAGGTGGATCCGGCGCCGACCGTGAGTCTCACCACGGGGGAGTGCGTGGCCGACGCCACCTACCCGCCCGTATCGGCGACGTTCGGCAACCTGGTCGCCGGGCAGCCCTACCGCTACAGCGTCAACGGGGGCACCGCGGTGAACTTCACCGCCGGTTCCGCGACCGAGACCAAGGCGCTCGGTGCCGCACCGGGCACCTCGGTGACCGTGCAGATCTGGGGCACCGGCACACGGGCCGCGAGCGGCAAGGTGTCCGGAGCCGCCACCGTGCAGAAGTGCGTGACACCGCTCCCGGACGTCACCCTCTGCCACGCGACCTCGTCCCAGACGAACCCGTGGAACCAGATCACGGTGTCGCCCGCCGGGGCGCTGAGCGGGCACGCGGGCGCGAGCCACCAGAGCGGCCGCGACATCATCCCGCCGTTCGAGTACCGCCAGGGCGGGGCAACGCAGCAGTTCCCCGGCCAGAACTGGGACGAGGCCGGACAAGCGATCCACGAGAACGGCTGTGAGGAGCCGCCGCCAGTGATCGATCCGGCACCCACCGTGGCGCTCACGGTCGGCGAGTGCGTGGCCGACGCGCAGCTCCCGGAGACCACGGCGACGTTCAGCGAGCTGGTCGCGGGGCAGTCGTACAGCTACCGCGTCAACGGCGGAACCGCGGTGACCTTCACCGCGGGGTCGGGGACGGAGACACGGGCACTCGACGTGGCGGCGGCGGGCACGATCACCGTGGACGTCTGGGGCACCGGAACACGGGCGGCGCCCGGCACGGTCACCCGGTCGATCGAGGTGCAGCAGTGCGAGGAACCCCCGGCAGATGTGACGCTGTGTCACGCCACCTCCTCGGACACCAATCCGTGGAACGAGCTGGCGCTGCCGCCGGCCGGGGTGCTCAGCGGGCACGTCGGATCCGACCACCAGGGCGGCCGCGACATCATCCCGCCGTTCACCTACCAGGCGGGTGGGGCAACGCTCCAGTTCGCCGGGCAGAACTGGGACGAGGCAGGGCAGGCGATCTTCGAGAACGGCTGCGAGGAGCCGCCGCCGGTGATCGATCCGACCCCCACCGTCTCGGTCACCGTCGGTGACTGCCCCGTCATGGGCGGCTTCGCGCCGCTCACCGTGACCCTCGGCGACCTGGTCGTGGGGCAGCCCTACCGCGTCGAACTCGCGGGGATCGCCGTGGCGCAGTCGTCGCCGATCACGTTCACCGCCGACGCACCGAGCCGCACGATCGAGGTCGAGCCGAGCGAGGCCGGCACGCTCAGCGTCACCGTGCAGGGCACGGGTGACCACGCGGGAGAGTCCGCCGAGACAACGGTCGAAACGAGCCTGTGCCCGGCGCCCGAGGTGCCCGAGCTCACCCTGAGCGTGGACCAGTGCCTCGCGTACGGGGCGCCGCTGCCGTCGGAGCTCACGGCCACGCTTGAGGGCCTGCTCGACGGCGTCGACTACACCGTGACGATCGGCACGAGCGGGGGTGGCACGCCGTACTCCACGCGCACCGTCCATGGCGGCGAGAGCTCGACCGAGGCGATCCAGCTCGACATCGCGGGGGCCGGCACCTACACCGTCACCGTGGGCGTCGGGAAGGGGTCGCTGACCCGCGAGGTCACGGTCACCCCGTGCCCGCGCGGCGCGTACGACCTGTCGCTCGTCAAGACCGCGAGTGCGGGGGAGGCCGGAGTCGCCGAGGTTGGCGACACGATTCGCTACACCCTCGCGGTGACGAACGCCGGGCCCGACGCCGCACAGGATCCGGTCGTCACCGACTCCCTGCCGGCCGAACTCACACCGGTCCCGGGATCCGAATCGACGAGCGCCGGGTGGAGCGTGGCGTTCGCCGGAAACACCGTGACCGCGAGCTACAGCGGCGCGTTTACCGGGGAGGCGACAATCTCGTTCGACGCGACCGTCACCGCAGCCCCGCCGAGTGGCGAGGTGACCAACACCGCGTGCGTCGCGGCCTCCGGGCCAGCGCTGCCGCAGCCGAGCGTCGACCGGGTTGCGACCCCCGCCGGGAGCCCCGACGAGGGCGCCGCGGCCGGACTCGAGTCGCAGCTCGTCGCGATCCTTGCCGGCGACGTCGCCGACGAGGGTGACGGCGGGGACACCGCCGCCGGGAACGACTGCGGCGAAGCGACCACCGTGGTGCGGGCCGTCGCGGTCGCGGGCAGCGCCGTCTGCGTCAACGACACCCCCTGGTTCACGTACGACATCACCCCGAGCGGGATCGGCGACACCGCCGATCTGCCGATCGTGATGATCTGGTGGACCGTGGAGGCGTACGCGAACCGCGACCCGTCGATCCCGGCGGGCGACATCGCGGCGATCCTCGCCGACGGCGCCTCGCAGGTCGATCCGATCGCCTACCCGGCCGGGTGGACGAGCGGGCAGCAGCTCACCGGGCAGATGCTCTGGCCGGGGGCCTCGGTCGACGCCGCGGGGAATCCGACCGGGTGGCCCGGCTGGACGCTCACGAGCGACGGCACGTGGGTGCTCGACCCGGCGGCCCCGCACTACGACCTCCGCGCCGAGGCCGTCGTCGAGATCCGGATCAACCCGACCGCGAGCGAGACGACGGTGTACCCGCCGGCCACCCCGGACTGCGCGGCGCAGCCGCCGCTCACGCCGGAGCCGCCCGTCACGCCGGAGCCGCCCACCACGCCGGGCGCAGTGGTGCCGGGCGTCGCCCCGGGGCCCGTGCCCGCGGCAGTTGCCCCGGCCGCGTCTCCCACGGCAGCTGCCCCGACGCAGCTCGCGGCCACCGGTTCGCAGGGGAACGCGCTCGGCGGCATCGGGCTCGGGCTGCTGCTGCTCGGATCCCTCGCCTGGGGTGTCGCCCGGCACCGTCGCGAGACGGTGCGGTGAGGGCCCCGGGCGGGCTGCGTGAGACTCACTCCGCCTCGACCGACCCCACCCCGCGCGTGCGTGTCACGCGCGGGGTTGGGTCGATCTGCGGGCCTGGTCCGCCCGCGCGTGTTGCCCTCGGGCCCCCGAATCGCCGCCATTTCCGGGACAAACGCAGGAACGACACGCCAGGGATACAGGGAATGTGGGGGCGATTTGCGCGGGAGGTGAAAGTCAGCATAGTATTTCATCTCGGTAGCAAGCGAGAAAAACGCTTCGGCCCCATCGTTTAGCGGCCTAGGACACCGCCCTTTCACGGCGGCAGCACGGGTTCGAATCCCGTTGGGGTCACTAAATACTGAATACACAACTAAATACGAAACACATATGGCCCTGTGGCGCAGTTGGTTAGCGCGCCGCCCTGTCACGGCGGAGGTCGCGGGTTCAAGTCCCGTCAGGGTCGCCAAGGTGAAGAAACCCTTCCTCGGAAGGGTTTCTTCGTCTCTGGTGATCGCCATAAGGTGAATACCAGGCTCTGTAGCTCAGTTGGTAGAGCGTTCGACTGAAAATCGAAAGGTCACCGGATCGATGCCGGTCGGAGCCACGTAGCGGAGATTACACCGCTGCTGAACCCTCGCAGGGCTTCTACCTGCGGGGGTTCTTTTTCGTCTCCGGGGCCACCGCGGCTCGCCTCTCGTGCTTCGCGTCGCGCGGCGCCGCAAATCCGACCCAGTATGCGAGTTCCGACCCGCTACCTCGCGTGTGACCACCGGGATACCGGGTCGGATATGACGAAACGGGTCGGTGCTGGCTCTCGCGGCCCGGACCAGGCGCTGATCCCGAACACGCAGCGCGCGCGGACCGGCCACAATGCTGTCGTCGAGCAAGCGTCCGTGTCACCCTCACCGCGGCCGGTGGGGATCCCGGCCTCGGTCCGCGGTGCGGCCCCGACGCCGGGGCCGTCTACCAGGCGATGCCGAGCATGTCCGCGGTGACCTCCCAGTGCCTGCGCACGAACTCTGGGTCGTAGGCCTGCCGGTTCGTGCGGCCAATATGCCTGGGGGAGGAGTAGTAGGAGCCCGACTCCCAGTCCTTCCCCGGCTGGCCCTCGATGAAGCCGCGCAGCCGGGCTCCGCCGCGCTCGGGGGATCCGAGGAACTCGCGGAGGATCCCGTGGTAGATCCCCTGGAACGCGCCGGCGGAACCCGCCGCGAAGTTGGTGGCGATGACTCCCGGGTGAAACGCAACGGACGACAGGCCGGCGTCGGCGAACCTGGTGTGGAGCCCTCTGGTGAACAGGATGTTCCCCAGTTTCGCGTCGCCGTAGGCCTTGTTCAGCGTGAAGCCGTTCCAGTCGTTGAGGTCAGCGAGGTCGATGTTGCCGAAGAGCCTGGCGCCAACGCTCGACGTGGCGACCACCGCGGCTTGGCTATCGATCAGCCGGTCGCGGAGCAGATAGGTGAGCAGCGTGGGCGCGAGATGGTTGACCTGAAATGTCTTCTCGAACCCGTCCGGTGTTTCCTCCGGCCCGGCGAACATCCCGCCCGCGTTGTTTGCGAGCACGTCGATGCGGTCGCAGCTTCGCTCAAGGCGAGCCGCGAGTTCGCGCACCTCATCGAGTCGAGTGAAGTCGGCGGTCATGAACTCCGCCCCCGTCTCGGCGGCGATCGCGCGCGTCTTCTCCGGCGAGCGCCCCACGAGCACCAGGCGGGCGCTGCTGCCGGCGAGTTGCCGGGCGGCCGCGGCACCGATCCCGTCGCTCGCGCCGGTCATGACCACGGTCCGAGCCTGTGCTGTCGTCATCGATCGACCTCCCGGGCATCCGCGGATGTATCGGATCCGCCTGGCACACGTGCGTACGTCTACTTTCTTACCCGACGAGTTTTCGATTCGCAATGGTTGCGTTCGAGGGCGGGGCGCTGGCGCGGGCGCGGTTCGGTTCTCGCTCGTGGGCCAGATCCGACCCGATACGCCAGATCCGACCCGATTCCTGGGGAGTGTGCGCCGGGGAAGCGGGTCGGATCTGGGATTGGGGGCCGGATCTGCGGGGTAGGGCCGGATCTGCGGTGGCCGGGTCGGATTTGCGGGGCAGGGCGGGGCGGAGCGGGGTGCAGGGGCGGGGCGGGAGCGGACGGTCAGGGCGGCCGCGGGAGCGGGGCGTACACTCGAAGCCATGAGGTATCGAGAGCTGTACGCGCAGCGTCAGGAGGTCGTCGGCGAGGCACTCGCCGACGGTGAGTAGCTTCCCCGCCCTGCCGCTCGCGGAACACCCGCGGTGCGGCGATCTTGACGACCGCAATTTCAACTCTGAACGGGCGCACCGCGGCAGCTTCGGTGCATGCGGCATCGCTGCACGCGACATCACCGCGTCACCGCACCGCGGCACCGCGCGCGACCGCGCGACCAGCGCCCTCGAAAGGCACCCTCATGCACTCACTGACCGAACCATACATTCGCGACTCGTTTGTCAACGCGTCCCGCCGGGAGATTAAGGAGCTCTCACTTCCCGCCGGCTTTGACGAGCTCGCCGAGTCCGACTGGGCCAAGCTGGACTTCCTCGGCTGGCGCGATCAAAAGTTCGCCCGCCGCGCGTACGCCGTGCTGCCGCGACTCGACGGGGACCCGGTCGGCGTCGCGTTCCTCCAGGCCGAAGCCTCGCCGCGCTCGCGAGCCATGTGCAATTGGTGCCAGGACGTGCGGCTCCCGAACGACGTGGTGTTCTGGGGCGCGCGGCGCGTGGGTGAGGCCGGGCGCCGCGGCAACACCGTCGGCGTGCTGATCTGCCGCGAGTTTCAGTGCTCCCGGAACGTGCGCAACGACCCGCCGCCCGCCTACGAGGGCTACGACGTCGCGGGTGCCCGAGCCCGACGGGTTGACGGGCTGCGGCTCAAGGTCGCGGGGTTCGCCGACATGCTCATCACCGGCCGGTAGTGGTGTGGGCCCGTGCCCCCGCACGGGCCCACACCACCGCCTCCGGGGAGGGCGGGGATCCCGCCTCGACGCCCAGCAGGCCCGGGCGGGCATGGCAGGCCTGGCAGACCCGGGCGAGCAGGGCAGACCCGGGCCGGCCCGGCAGGCCCGGCCGCCAAGCAGGCCTGAGCAGCCCCGCTGCTACTCGGCGAAGTCGACGATCGCGAGGTTCAGCGGCAGCTCGGACTCCCGCGCCTCGCTCGGCGTGAGCCGGCCGCCAAGGAACTTCCCGGTCAGGTTGTCGTCGGCGTCGGCGATCAGTTCGGGGGCCACCTGCCCGCCGTAGTCGAAGCCGGTGAGCTCGTAGGGGAGCGAGTCTGCCTCAAGCAGGCTGGGCCCGTCCATGAGCTGGAAATGCAGGTGCGAGGCGTTCGCATTGCCGGTATTGCCGAGCTTGCCGAGCACCTGTCCCGCCGTGACCGTGTCGCCCGGCTTCACGGTCAGGGACCCGGCGATCATGTGCGCGTACATGGCGTAGACGCCGTCGCCGAGGTCGAGCACCACGTGGTTGCCATCGACATTCTCGACCGTGAGCTTGCTCGCGAGCTCCGGGTCCTGGGCCGGCAGCGTGCCGGGCACATTCGCCTGCAGCCCATCGAGCACCGAGCTGACGGTGCCGTCGGCGACCGCGAGGATCTCCGCGCCGTAGTCGACGTAGCTCTCGTTGCGGGTCTTGTCGCCCGAGTAGAACTCGCCCGCGGCGTTGACGCGCTTCCAGTCGATTGCGAAGCGCTGGCTGTTGTTGAGCTTGCCATTGACCGACATGACTGAGCTGCGGTGCGGGAACCCCGGCTCGCAGCAGCCGTTGAGCGCGATCCAATTGTCCCCGCGCACGGGCGGCGCGATCACGGGGACGTCGCGCGTGGACACGGCGAGCGGCGTGGTGAGATACCCGATGTCGGTGGCCGTGCCGAACGCGGGTGAGTCCGCCCCCGTGCCGGTGAGGCGGTGGAGCAGCACGGGCGGCACGTCGCCGGGGGCGTCGAGGGTGAAGTCGACAAAGATCACGCGGGACTCCTGCGGCGGGATCTCGGCCGAGTCCACGTAGCCGGCCGGGAGGTCGCGCAGCCGATTGCAGTCGCCGTAGGCGCAGCTGGTGTCCACGAGCGCGTCGCCCGAGAAGCTCGCGAGCACGCGGGTGGGATCAGCGCCGTCGACCACTTCGAACCGTGTGAGCGTCGCGGGTTGACTCGTCGCGTTCGTGAGCTGCAGGTCGTAGGCGAGGTGGGTCTTCCCGTCCGTGCCGCGGAACGGGAGCGGATCCTCGCCGACCGGGGCCACGGTGATCGCGGTGAACGCGTCTGGCACGGTGACCTCCGCTGCTCCGGTTCCCGCGGGTGCCTGTGCGGGAGTCTCGGCCGTCGGAGCTGACGCACACCCGGCGAGGAGGAGCGTGGCAGCGGCGAGGGGAGCGAGCAGCGCCGCTCGTGAGGGCTTCAGCGATGGTGTCACGGCGTTGGGTCCCGTCGGTGGAGGGCAGGGGTGCCCACCGAGCCTACGGAGCCTCCGGCCGTGACACAGGGGGCCTAGGTCGCTAGTTTCCGGTGCGGAGCAGTTCGCGGTTCCGGCCGGCATTGGGGGACCGTCCGGCAGGGGGGTCGCCCTGCGTCCTCGAGTGGAGTGTCCAACTCAAACACCCCCGTGCAGGTACTCACACGACCGATCCGGAGAACCGTGGGACCTGGGGCGCAGGTACCAGAAATCTACCTTGTTGGAAGCAGGATCCACGGCTACCGCGAGGAACGTGGTGTCTCGCTTCAGGTCGATTCGGCCACTGGCCCGCGCGCTCGAACGGTGCGCGAAGGAGAGAGAAGAGAAACAGGAATGGCGACTGACAAGAAGATGAAGACCGGCCGCAAGCGCGCGATCATTGCGGGTGGGGCACTCCTGGGAATTGCGGCGCTTTCGACCGCTGCGGTCTTCACTGACTTTGCGAACCTGAACCTGGGCAACGGCACGGGCGGTGGGATCGGCGGCGCGGACAACACGTTCAACATCCAGGTCGTCGGCACGGACACGCAGGGCGTGCCGGTTCCGGGCACCTGGCAGGAAGCAAACGTTGCTGAGGGCGTCGACATCGCGCTCCTCGGAGCTGAGACGATCACCCCGGGCGACACCATCACGGTCGATATCCCGGTCAAGAACGCCAGCCCGAAGCTCGGTGCAGACGTCAACCTCACGCTTGGCGACGTCCCGGGCAAGACGTCCGACGCGGATTACGCTGCGCAGCTCCGCTACGACATCGAGGTGGACGGCGTTGCAGTTGCTACCGCCGCCACCCAGGCCGCGGTGGCCGACATCGATCTGGCGGATCTTGCCGCTGGAGCCGAGGCTACCGTCACCGTGAACGTGACCCTGCTCGACCAGGGAAGCCCCGCGGGCAACAACGCGCTCCAGGGCAAGACTGCCCACGTACAGGCGCAGTTCAACGCGGCCTCGACGAACTAGTCGCATTGCGGGGTGAGGCGCGCCGCGCCTCACCCCGACAACTGTGGCACTCGGACGAGGAAGAAAGGGCAACGATGGTTGGGCGACGACGAGCGGCACTTGCGTGCGGCTCACTGCTCGGCGTGGTGGCACTCACCACCGCCGCGTACTTCACAGACTTTGCCGATATTACGACTCACATTGACGGGTCGGGCAACAGCTTCGACATCGTGGTCGCCGGCAGCATCGATCCGAAATGGGCCCCCGCTCCGACCGAGTGGGCGCAGGCGACCGAGGAGCCGTTTCTGGTGGATCTCGGTACCGACGGCTCGCTCGCCCCCGGGACGAGCCGCACGGTGCGCGTGGCGGTGAAGAACGCTAGTCCCAAGCTCGGAGCCGACATTCAGCTTGTGCTTCGGGACCCCGATCCGCAGGGCACCGCAACGGATCCGGTCACTGGCGGCTTCGTTGAGCTCTTCGACCAGCTCGAGTTCGAGGTGTTTGAGAATGACGAGCTCTTGCTGCACAGCGACGGGGCGCAGGACGAAGCCGGTCGAACAGTGGTCTGGAGTCGGGCCCTCCCGAGCACGGACGTGCGTGTGCTCGACGTGAAGGTCACTCTGCCGCGAGACGTCGATGATCGGTGGCAGCGTGCCGGTACGCAACTGCAGTTCGGATTTGAGGCGGTAGGGAAATGACCCGAGAAAACGAGACGAAGGGTGCCCGACGCGCCCGCGTGGCTCGGCTGGTGCAGGTCGCACTTGCGAGCGGTGCGGTGCTCGGTGTCGGGGCCTCGGTGACCGTCGCTGCCTATCTTGACCAGGCTGCGATCTCGTACTCCGCGCTTGGCGGGACGTACGACATCGCGTATGCAGATCCGGACGGAAACACGCAGCAAGGGGATGTCACGCCGTACGAACTCGACGTGTCGCAGATCCCGTATATCGATGAGATCGGTTCGGCCCCCAGCCATCGCCTCGACCTGGTGCTGCGGAACGCCGGTACCAGCGACTCAGGCACGGTCACCCTGTCGTTGCAGTCGATGCTCCCCGCGCAGCCGGCTGATGGCGACGGTGTCGTGCGAGACCCGTTCGATGTGCTCGTGGTGTCTGCGTGGGACGCGGACGGCAACCTGCTGGTGGATCAGGCCGACGCAGCCACCTTCGGCCTTGCACTCGACTCGTGGGCCGCCGGCGAAGACACGGTGGTGTCTCTTGAGCTGGCGTACCGCACCAACCTCGGTACGCCCTACTACTTCGGCAAGGACGTCCGGGTCGGATTCACTGCGATTGGAGCGGCATGATGCGCGCAGGACACATGAGACTCGCGGGAGCGCTCGCTCTCGGCGTGGCGCTTGGGGTCGGTACTCTGACTCCCGCATCGGCGGTGTCGGATGAGCTGTTCGTGATCGACGAACGCGCAGTGACAATTGACGCCCCCGCCCCGGGAGAGACGGCGACCTGGTCGTTTGAACTCGCGTCATCGCAGCAGGGGCTGCGCGAGGTGTTCGTGCGCGTGTCTGGCGTCGAGGGGCCACTCTTCGAGGGCGATACCCCCGCGAAGCTTCGCGTAGGTGCCGCCTCCCTGGAGCCGGCGCTCGAGGGAAGCCCCGTGGAGCTACTCACGCTTGACCCCACGCTGCTCGGAGAGTTCTCAAGTGCCGAACCACTCACGCTGCAGGCAGAACTCGAGTTGCCCCGCACCGCGGGAAATGAGTATCAGGGCGCTTCTGGAAGCCTCACGCTGCAGGTTGCGTCACCGCAGCGGGACACCACCCCCGTGCCGCAGGACGGCCCAGGCGCGCGAGACGGTCTCGCGGTGACGGGCGGTGCGTCCTGGTACGCGATCGCGGCTGCGGGGATCGGCGCGGCACTCCTCGGAGCGTTCACGCTCCTCCGCAAGCGTCGCAATCAGGGATTGGAAGTTGAACTGTGAACGGGTTGATGCGAAACATCACGAGGGCGCTGGGTGTCGCCGTGCTCGCCGGGGGAACCGCTGTTGCGGTCACGAGTGTCGCGCTGACCGGAACGACTGCCGCCGGGTATACCGACACCGCGGTCGCCGTGGAGTCGACGATCACCATGCCCGCCGAGTACCTTGCCGTGTCCACACAGTTTGAGCAGACCTCCGTGGCGCTCTCCGGTGGGTACGTCTGGGTGTGGGGCGTGAAAGATAACGGGATGAGCGGTCTCGGCGTGAAGGATCCCGGTGACGCCAGTCCCAAGCCAGTGCACACGCTGCCCAACGTGACGAAGGTCGTTGGCGCCTCCGACCTCGGGGAGGCCACGGGGACATTCGGGGCGCTGACCGAAGCCGGGGAGGTCTACACCTGGGGGCTGAACAAGCTTGGTCGACTCGGCATCGGCACGACGACCGGCAACAGCGACTACCGCGATACCCCGCAGAAGGTCGTGTTCCCTGACAACGAGCGCGTGATCGACCTCGGATCGATGCGCGCGACCATGGCTGCGTTGACCGAGAGCGGCAAGGTCTACACCTGGGGCTCCGGGCAGTACGGTCAGGCGGGCAACGGGAGCACTCGCGAGACAGACGGCCCAATCGCGCCGTTCCTGGTGATTGAAAACGCGCACTCAATGCACGTGGGACAGCGCATGACCTGGGTCATCACCCGAGATAACCACGTGTACTGGTGGGGACGCAGCATCGACGGTGAAAACGGCGCAGCGACCGTGGCGAACAACCCGAGCCCGGAACTCATCACCCAGATGGATCCGTTTGCAATTGGCTCTGAGGCGCCCGCCGTCGCCCAGGGCGACCCGTCGGACGCCTGCAATATTCAAACGCTCACCTCAAGCAGGCAGGCCTCGGCGATGGTCACCGCCGACGGTCAGGTATATACCTTCGGAAACTCCGCGAACGGCCAGACGGGCCGCCCCGGAAACACCGCCGTGTCACGGCAGATTGTGGCGCTTGGCCTGCCCGAGCCCGTCGAGAGCGTCAGCGCAGGAAACTACCACTTCACGGCGTTGACGATTTCGGGGGAGGTCTGGGGCTGGGGTGACAACGCGAGCTGGGCCGCCTCCGGGAACATTCGCCCGGACGGCTCAACTGGACAGGGAACCACGGACGCTGCGACCCCGATCAAACTGCCGCTCGCGGACATCATCGCTCTGGGCGGCTCCCGCGACACGAGCTACGCCACGCGCGCAGACTCCGTGCTCATCGGCTGGGGCGCCACAGACGGAGGGGCAATTCTTGGTGCCTCCGGTGCGCGGGCCACCTTTACCTCGCTGGCACTGCCG
Source organism: Leucobacter luti (assembly GCF_004217175.1). Taxonomy (GTDB): domain Bacteria; phylum Actinomycetota; class Actinomycetes; order Actinomycetales; family Microbacteriaceae; genus Leucobacter; species Leucobacter luti. The sequence goes on along the minus strand of NZ_SHKI01000004.1, from coordinate 284,611 downwards.
GGAATCCGCCCCGGCTCATAGCCCGCACGCGGTCGGCCGTACGACGTGAGGCAGCCGACCGCATCGAACCCTCCACCTGAAAGGACAACACAATGGAGCAGACCATGAAAAAGAAGAAGATGAGCGGCAAGGCTCGCGCCGCGCTCGCTGTCGGAAGCCTCCTCGGTGTGGCCGCACTCGCGACCACCGCGGCGTTCACCGACTTCGCGAACATCAACCTGGGCAGCGGCGGCGAGGGAATCGGATCGTCGTCGAAGTTCGACATCGCGGTGGTCGATACCGATGACACGGTGCTCCAGGCCGACACGGAGGCGGGCGTTGACTGGGTGATTCCCGGCGCCGACAGCTTTGTTCCCGGCCGCACGCTTACGACGACGATCCCGGTGTTCAATAACTCGAAGACGATCACGGGCGACCTGTCCGTCGTGGTCGAGGCGATCGGTGACGGTTCGATCGGAACGTCGCCGAACATCATGAAGTTCCTGAAGTTCTCCGCAACGGACACCTCCACTGGCACGGTGCTCTTCGGCGACCCGGCTGACCCGACCGCGGGCGTCGACCTTGCGTCGGCGGAGGCCGAGATCGCAGACGTTGCGGCGCGTGGCGCCGATTCGCTTGCCGAGGGTGACGCCTACGTCTCCGGTGCGAACGGTTCCGAGCACACCATCGAGCTGCAGGTGCATTTCACCGACGAGCCCGAGACCGCCGATTACAACGGCGGCCAGGCCGCGCTGCGCGTCCACATCGACGCGCAGTCGAAGTAACGAGTCTCGTCAGCGCGGTTGGGGTCGGGTGCGGCCCCAACCACGCTGGCGTCTTACAGAGGGGGGAACCGTGGAAAGGTTTCGATCAGTACTGCTGACAATCTTCGCGATTATCGGCACATTTTGCATTCTTGTGTTTGGGGTCTCGCTGGTGTTCGGACTGAAACCAGAGATCGTGGTGTCCGGCTCAATGGAACCGACGATCCCCACGGGCTCCCTGTTGCTGGTTCAGGAGACCTCGGCCGCCGAGGCTGAAGTGGGGGACATCGTGACGCTCGAACGTCCACGCAACGGTGGGCTTGTGACTCACCGCATCACGTCGATCGAACAGGAATATACAGACTGGAAGATCACGATGCGCGGTGATGCGAACGCCGCGGACGACCCGCAACCCTACGTGACGCGGACCGTCGGTGCCGTAGTCGCGACGATTCCCGGTGCGGGATATGTCGCGGGAATGTTCAGAACCCCGTTCGGGATCGCCGGAATCGCGGTCGTAGCGCTCGCTCTGGTCGTGGCTTTTGCCTGGCAGCCGCGGTCACGGAAGGCCGTGCCCGGTGAGGTGCAGGTGGCGGAAGCTTCCCGCTAGCGTGCCGCACGCGACGTGGAGTACACGCAGCAGAACACCGTGAATGTGCAGAGCCGGCAGCGTCACTTGCGCTGCGCGGAGGCAGGGGAGTTGAATGGATTCCGAACGGGCCACTGAGCCGGTTTTGTGGGGGAGGCGCTCGAGAATGCTGCGACAGATCGCGTACAAGCCGCGCACTGAAACGACGGACCTGGTCAAACGATACTTGCACTTGCGCTTCGACGTGAACGTCGTGTCTCCGCGCGGCAACGGGGGCACCGAATTCCTGCGCGAACTGCGAGACGAGCTGATCGAGGACAACATCCGAGTGCTGTTCTTGCCAGAGACCGCTGAGCGCTCAGCGCTGCCGCACGCGTTCATGAGTATGCTGCGCGATCCGGCGCGTCCGGGCAACATGCCCAGTTCACCGGCGGCGCTGGCCGCGCAGCTGAGCCGTGCGCTCGACGGCCGCCCGCTCGTGGTCATCGCTGACGGGGTGTCGGGGCTCACCCCCACGGTGATCTCGGCGCTGACACTCTACCGGCAGCAGGCCGGCGTGCAGACGCTCGTCCTCACCAACGCTCCGCTGCTGCGTGAGGTGTTGCCCGGGCCCGGACTCGTCGTGGATCTTCCAGTGTTGACCCTCGAAGACGTACACGGGGTGCTCTTTCACCGGCTCGGCTCTCGACTCGAAACCACCTCGATCAACCGGGTCTACTCGAAGTCGGCCGGCCTCATCAAACTGGCAATCGCCATCTGCGAGGTCGCACGGGTGGAGGGGAGCCTCCGGCTCATTGACGGCCAGTGGGTGGCGGTGCGCGACCTCTGGAGCGATGCCCTCACCGCTTTCACCTGGGCGTATACCTACGCTGTCACACCGGAGCAGCGCGGTGCGCTGGAGATGATCGCGCTCGTGGGGCTGGTCGACGTGCCGGAAGCCGAGCAGATGATCGGCCATGACATGCTTCAGTCGCTTGAGCAGTCCGGCGCGGTTACGGTCGATCCGAACGGGCGAAACCACTGGGTCACGGCGAACCCGCCGCTGCTGAGTGAGATGTTCCGGCACACGATGTTGCCTGCTCGGCGCGCGCACCTTCGAGCACAGATCGAACAGATTTCGTCGCTGAGATACCTCGAGGCTGAGCCGCACGAGCTTGAGATGACGACCCTGGTGATCGAGCCCTCATTTCTGCGGCTCGTCACTGAGAAACGGAACGAGGATCTGGTCGGCGCCGAGACCGCCTGGCACGAGTCGCGGAGCCCGGCAGCAGCGCTGAACTACACCGTGGCACTCGTGAACTCGAACGCGGATCCGCACGCGATCCTCAATCTGATCGAGGAGGCGACGCGCGAGGAGATGCCGGCCGAGTTCCGCTCCAGGCTTGCCGTGTGGGAGGCCTGGCTGCACGGGTACTGCTTGGGCGATGTCGCGCGCGCCGACCAGCTTCTGCAACGACGGGAACACGCTGGGGAGTACTGGGGGTTCCTCGTTGCGGCCAGAATCCGCATGCTCGCCGACCTCGCAACGGTGCCGCACGATGCTGTCGCGCTCTTGAGCGAGACAGCAAAACTGCCGCTTACCGTCCAGAACGAGATGCACCGAACGCTCGCCTTTATCTACGTGAGTCAGGGCCTCCCTGAGGAAGCTGCTGAGGCGCTCGGACGGGTGTCGAGCTGGTCGGACGACTACTTCCCGTACCTGCAGAATTCCACCGAGGCCCTGATTGAACTCGTACGCGGTCGATTCGATCGCGCCCGAGAAATCGCGCTCCAGGGCGCACGGATTGCGCAAGACGAGCTTGATGAACGCTCGCTGCGCGCTCACGGCCACATGCTGAGCTTGCTCCTCCTCGTGCGTGGGCAGCACGAGGGCATTCTGCAGATCGAGGACTACGTTGAAGCGTTGGGCGGGGTGCCGCTCTTCCCGCGCATGTCCTACTTGGGAGTTAAGGTGTGCGCTGCCATTGCCGCGCACGAATCGCCGAGCGGCCTCCGCGAAATTGTGTCGGCGCTCGACGAGATCGATCTTCCCGACGGCCCGCTCCTCGGAACATCGAGGTCGTGGGCCCGGGCGCGCTTGGCTGCCCTTGAGGGGTCGCCCGCGCAGGCTGCCGAGGAATGCTGGGAAGGTGCAACGGCTCTCTACGCGCGCGGGAGCACCCTCGCAGCTGCGCTGGGAGCACTCAGATCCCTTGACTACCTCTTCGATGAGGCCCGGCTTGCGACCCTGCAGCAGTGGATCGAGCCGATGCAGAGCGAGCATCTCCTTGCGTACCGTGACTACATCGTGGCACGCCATACCTCGGACAGCGACGCAATGCTGGCGGTGATTCCGCGGTTGATCGCATCCGGGCGGTTGGGGCTTGCCGTGCAGGGCTACGACCACGCCGCGGCTATCGCGCGCTCGCACGGAGACATTGCGTACGCCGAGGAGATCGAGGCGCATGAGGCAGAGTTCCTCGACTCGCTCGAGCCCGGAACCTACGATGCCGCCCAACAGGAGCCCACGGGAGCCAAATTGACCGCGCGTGAGCGCGAGGTGGCTGAGCTCATGGCACAGGGCATGACCAACAGGCAGATCAAGGATCATCTCGTTCTGAGTATCCGCACTGTTGAAAACCACGTGCATCGAATGATGCGCAAGCTTGATGTCTCCACGCGCCGCGAGGCGGTCGAGTGGATCCGTGCCTGGCTTGGTTCCGGCGAGATCTAGTCGAGCGCGTCACCAGTATCACCGCGGCTCGGGTACCGCGTGCGGCGTGCGGCCTGAGCCGCGCCGCGGCCCGCGCGAGACGCGGCGCCGCGGCGCCGCGCTAGACGCGGGTGCGGCGCCGCGCGAGCAGCAGTGCGAGACCGGAGCCCCCCGCGAGCAGTCCGAGTGCCGCGAGCCGCGCGGCGTCCGCGTCGCCGGTGCGGGCGAGCGTGGCCCCGGCGGGTGCGCCCGGTGCAGCGCCGGGTGCCGGAGCCGGGGTGGGGACACCGGGAGCCGGGTCCGGCTCAGGCTCAGGCTCAGGATCCGGGTTGGGCTCAGGATCCGGCGGGATGACCGACGCGGGGGTGACCGTCAGTGCCACCCCGGCCGAGGTTGCCGCGGCATTGAGCGCGTCGCCCGAGTACCGGGCGCTGATCTCCTGCGTTCCGGCAGCGATCGCGTCGGTGGTAAGGCGTGCCGCGCGGGTGTCCGCGGCGCGAGCCGTGCCGGATGCCGCCGCACTGTCGAGCGCGATCGTGCCGAGTGAGGCACTGCCGGCGAAGAACTCGACCGTCCCCGTGGGGTCCACGCCGGTCACGGTTGCCGCGAGCGTGATCTCGTCGCCCACGGTGACGGGACCGGCCGGAACGTCCACGGCGACAGCGGTCTCCGCCTTCGCGACACGCACCTCGACTCCCGTGGAGATCGCGGATCGGTTGCCCGCGCTTCCCGCGTAGCTCGCAGTGATCTGGTGTGCGCCGAGCGGGAGCTCGAGGGGGAGTAGTGTGGCGGTTCCTCCGACCACCGACGCTGCGCCGAGGCTCGTGGCGCCCGCGAAGAACTCAACGTCGCCGGTGAACTCGGCGCGTGGCGCGGAGCTCGTGAGCCGGGCACTGAGCGTGACGGGCTCCCCGGGCAGCACCGTGAGCGCGGAGGGGAGCACCGTCAGCGTGGTCGCTGCGAGCTCGTAGGAGATGACAACCTCGCCGTCGCCCGAGCGGACGCCGGTCTCAAACACCGCGCCTGCCGGGCCGTACCCGGATCCGCCGCCGCCCCCGACTACGGTGGTCGGGTCCGGGCTCCCCTCGGTTCCCGCGGCTTTGACGGGTTTGCCTCCGCCGCCCCCGTAGTAGCCGCCGCCGCCCCCACCACCGCTGGAGAGATAGTCGTTCCCAGTGGTGGCCTCAAACGGGACGCCGGCGCCGCCTACCCCGAGGAGCCCGCTGCCGCCGCCGGTCTGGTCGCCGCCAGTGCCCCCCAGGGGCACTGGATCAGTGCCGGCGGGGGAGCCTTCGCTTGGGGCGGGCACTGCCACTGGGCCGCCGGTGCCGCCGGTCAGCCCGCCGCCGGCACCACCTGAGGCGGGGCTGCTGCGAAACACGACGTTGGCGGCACCGCCACCACCGCCAGCGACGAGCACGCGATCGCTGAGCGCGGTACCGCCGACGCGCACGTCGCTCGCGCCACCACCACCCGCACCAACGCAGCCGCCCGAGGACACAGTTGCCGAGCCGCCGCCGTTGAATCCGCCGAACGCGGCGGGGGTGCTGCAGTCGCGAACCGTCATACCGGCTCCGCCCGAGACGACCGTGAGGCTCTCGCCCGGGGATACCGGGAGCTGTGCCGTGGTTCGGCCACCGAGCCCACCGTAGGTGAAGTAGGAAATTGAACCGCCCTGTGCACCCGAGGCCATCGCCGTGACCTCTGTCACGTCCGTGGGCACTACCCAGCTGACGGCTTCAGCGGTGTACGGGAACACGCACGTCACGGTGCCGTTTGCCTCCGTGCATGGATCGTCCGCGGCGGCAGCGGTGGCAGTGGCGGGGGTGGCGGCGAAGCCGGTGGCTGCAAGAGCGAGAAGCACCGTTGCGGTCACGCTCAAGATTTGGCGCATGAAGTGCATACTATCCCGTGGAACGCGTGATCAGCGACCGAATACGAAGACTGCCCGGGTGAATATTCGGGAGAGACAAAGCGACCCCGGCCGAGCGCTAGTAACACTCGACCGGGGTCTGACCAGACCGCCTAGGCGAGTAGGTGATCGTGGCTGCGGCAAGTCTACCGCCGTGCGCGGCCTCCCCTCGCTTCGGCGGCCGCGCTGGGCGCGCCGCCGCGAGGGACGCGCGGAAGCCAGCAGCGCACCCGCTCGCGATATGCGGCGAACGCCGCGCCAAACCTCGCCTCAAGATCCGCCTCCTCCTGCGGCCGAATGAGAAAGTTCCAGACGAGTCCGCCCGCGATGGCGTACGCGACGATGAGCCAGGAGCCGAGCATGAGGCCCACTGCGGCGCCCTGGGCGAGCGAGGAGACCGCCATGGGGTTGCGCACGATTCGGTACGGGCCCGCGATCACGAGCTCGGCGGGCATCGCCGCGGGGAGCGGGGTGCCGCGGCCGCGCGTGGACATCGTCGCGGCCGCCCAAATTCCGGCGACACCGGCCCCCGCGAAGAGGAGCAGGCCCGCCCCTCGCAACCAGACCGGGCTGTCGAGAGCGAGCCCCCAGCGGTGCTCAATGAGTGAGATGGCCGCGGGGATGAGTGCGAGGAACACGAGCCAGAACACGGCCACCTGCTGCGCGGTGCGCCGCCGATGCGCCCGCGGGCTCGCGGGGGCCGCGATCCGGAACCTGAATGGGCCACGGATCACAAGCTCGGCGGGGATCCTGCCGGTGATCAGCAGGATTGCGGCGCCGGTGCTTCCGACCGCGGCGGCGATCATGAGGAGCGCCCCCCATCCCGCCAGCCCGGTCACCGTGGCGTAGCCGGCCATCCCGAGCGCCACGAGAGCGGCCCACGGCGCGGCAATCCAGGCCCCGGCGCGGAAGCCGAGCGCGGCCGCCGCGGAGGCGAAGACGAAGAGGGGCAGGTCGAGCCAGAAGATGGGGATCGGGTTCAGCGCACCGAGCGTGGCGCTGCGCACTGCTGGGACGGTGGCGACCCCGACCCACCACAGGGTACCCACCGCTGCTTGGAGCGCGAAGTAGGCTCGGGCAACTCGCCGATCCGAGAGGAACGCGGGCCCGGGTGCGGGCGCTGCTGCGCCGCTGGTCGCTCCGTGAGTCCGCACACCCCCACTGTAGGGGAACGGGTTAGAGCTGCGTGTCTTCCCCGGTGAGCTGCGAGCGCAGCGCGGAGGCGCGGATGATGTCGCCCTCGAGGAACCCGATCTCCTCGGCTGAGAGCGAACCGGAGTTCTTTGCCTCGCCGATCAGCTCGAACGCGGTGTGGATCTCGGTCTCCAGGCCTGACGTGACGATGTCTTGGACCTCGAGGGGGAGGCGCTGGAAACTTTCTGACGGCATGCATGAAACCTTACCGAGGTTTGGGCGGTTGGGGCGAACCGGCGGGCGCCCGCGTGTGGCCCGGCGCCCACTCGGGCGGGCGGTTTCGCGAAGATGAGGCCCGCGGAGCGGTCGAATCACAGCCCCCGCTCACCCCCGCGGTGGTAGCTTGTGATCGAATTCGAGAGGGCGGTGGATCGATGCGCGCGGGCGGTCAGCGTGGTTGGGCGTGGCCCCAGCGACTCCTGTTGTCTGCCGCGGGGATCATCACCTGCGTGCTGCTCGGAATCGTCGGCGTGCACCTGCACGGCGCGGTCCCCGTCTCGCACCTTGGCGCCGTCTCGGCCGCCGCATCGTCAGAGGTGGCAGCGGCCGCCGCGCCGCTCACGGACGCCAGCGCCGCCGCCGGCGTGGCCCCCGAGCGCGGGGTGCAGGCAAGCGCGGTTGAGCGGCCGGTTGCCGTACTCGACTCCGGGCAGCTCGGGCTCGCAGCCGCCTGTGTGATGGCGCTCCTGATCACGATCGCACTCCTGGCGGCTGCTCGACGCGGCGCGCGATCGTGGCTGCCGCGCACTGCCCGGCCCCGCGCGTGGTCCCCGGCGCCCGCTCCCGCTCTCGGCCAGCACCGCTTGCACCTGCGGCTCTCAATCATTCGGGTGTGACCCGCCGGCGCTGCCGGTCGTGGGCGCGCTCGCGCCACACCCAGGCGTGCCGCACGCGCCGCCACGCGCCCCCGGGGATTTCCGCCGCGGAAGCGGCGGTCGCCCCGGCCGCCGCCGCGCTCACCGCGGCGCGCGCCCGGCCCCACTGAACCCGGCCCACTGAACCCTGGCCCACTGCGCTGCGCTGCGCTGTGCCGCCCCCCCCGCATTTACCCGTGCCGCGTGCACCGCGCTCAGGCGCGCCCGCGGCGCCCACCCGAGAGGACCCCTCACCCGTGACACCCACACTCCCCGCGGCCCCGGCCCGCCCGAGCGCATCGGCGGCACGGTGATCGCCCCGCCCCGCCCGGGGCAGGCCACACACGAGCTCAGCGAGCTGTTCACGTTCGTGCCGGCGCACGCGTCGCCGCTCGCCTGGATCGCGCTCATCTGCCTCGTCGCGTACCTCGCCGGTGCCGTGTCGCTGTGGCGGCGGCGCGAGCGCTGGAGCATTCCGGCGACGATCTCGTTCGTCGTCGGCAGCGCCGCGTGGTTCGCCGCCACCGGTCTCAACATGAACGCCTTCGCCGAGGACCTCGTCTCGGTGCTGCTGTTCCAGCAGATCACGCTCATGGTCGCGGCGCCGCCGCTCCTCCTCATGGGATCGCCGGGGCGGCTCGTGCTGCGGGCGATGCCGCGCCGCGGACTCGGGCGCGCGCTCCGCCGGCTCGCGCTCGGCGGGTACCGCTCGCGCACTGCCCACGTGCTCCTGCACCCGGCCGTCGCGATCCTCGTCGCGGGCCTGGCGTTCCCCGGGCTCTACCTCAGCGACGCCGTGAGCTGGGGGCTCGCACTCCCCGGCGGACACACGATCATGCTCGCCCTGTTCCTCGTGTTCGGCGTGATCGCGGCGGCCCCGCTGTGGGCTGCGGATCCGCTGCCGCGCTCTCCGTCCTACGTGGTGCGGCTCATCGGGGTGCTGATCGAGATCCAGATCCACGCGCTCTTCGGGCTCGTGCTGCTGCGCACGCCCGACGCGCTCTTCAGCTGGTACGCGCAGGATCCGCCAGGGTGGGGGATTACCAGCGCCTTTGATCAGGCGGTCGGTGGCGGCCTCGTCTGGACCTACGGCGAGCTCCCGCTGCTGATCGTGCTGATCGTCACGCTCTCGAAGTGGCGGCGCAGCGACACCCGCGCCGCGCGGCGGCGGCAGCCACAGGAGGACGCCGACCTCGACGAATACAACGCCTACCTGGCAGCAATGGCGGAGCGCGGTTCGCCCGCCGCCGATCCCGTGGTGCGCGCTCCGCGCTCCCCAGACCCCTCGGGGCGCGGCTCGCGCTCCGCAGAGAAAGCAGAGTGACCATGACCTCCCACCCTGAACGCGGGCGCGGTGCGCGCCTGAGCACCTCCACCAAGGCGGCGCTGATTGCGATCCCCACGGTCCTGCTGGTGTTCCTCGCGCTGATCCTCGGGTCGATGCTGAGCCAGAACGCCGCGCAGCCCGCCGCCGCCGGGCCGGAACTCGCCGGGGTCGGCGCCGTCGCCGAGAACTCGCATGTGCTCGATGATGCCGGTGAGAACGCCCCGACGCTCGTCGAGTTCCTTGACTTCGAGTGCGAGGCGTGCGGCGCGCTGTACCCGGTCATCGAGGACATTCGCGCCCAGTACGACGGGAAAATCAACGTGGTGGTGCGCTACTTCCCGCTCTCCGGCCACCTGAACTCGATGAACGCCGCGGTGGCGGTCGAGGCCGCCGCCCAGCAGGGCAAGTTTGAAGAGATGTCCGCGATGATGTTCGAGACCCAGCTTGAGTGGGGGGAGAAGCAGGAGTCTGAGGCGGCGCGATTCCGGGGGTACGCGGACGCGCTCGGGCTCGACCTTGCCGCGTTCGACGCCGCGGTGGCGGATCCGGCAACGCAGGCCCGCGTTGAGGAGGATCTGGCTGCCGGCCAGGCGCTCGGGGTGCAGGGTACCCCGACCTTCTTCCTCGACGGCGCGCTGCTGCAGCCGACGCAGATCTCGGACATCACCGACGCGCTCGACCGCGCGCTCGCGCTGCTCGGGTAACCGGGGTCGCGGGCGCGGGTCCCCAGGGCTGGCGGGCGCGGGTACCCAGGGCCGGCGGAAAGCCCGGGCGGGCTGGCGCCGATCCGCCTAGGCTGGAGCGATGACGACTCTCGTGTGGTTTCGCGACGACCTCCGGCTCGAGGACCACCCGGCGCTCGCCGCAGGGGCCGACGATCCGGCCGGGATCGTGGCGCTCTATGTGCTCGACGAGGAATCCGCGGGGGTGCGCCCGCTCGGCGGCGCCGCGCGGTGGTGGCTGCACGGCTCGCTCGACCGGCTCGCCGCCGACCTCGCCGAGCGGGGCGTTCCGCTGGTGCTCCGGCGCGGCGCGGCCGCCGAGGTGGTGCCCGCGGTGGTCGCGGAGAGCGGCGCAGACCGGGTGCTGTGGAACCGGCGCTACGGGGCGGAGCGCGCGCACGACGCGGCGCTGAAGGAGCAGCTGCGCGCCGGTGGGGTTGCCGCGCACTCGTTCGTGGGCAACGTGCTGTTCGAACCCGGCAGCATCGTCTCGGGCCAGGGCACGGCGTACCGGGTGTACTCCGCGTTCTGGCGCGCGTGTCTGGCCGCCCCGCAGCCTCCGGCCCCGCTGCCGGTGCCCGCGGGGCTACGCGCGGCACCGGCGCGGCCCCGCAGCGACGCGCTCGGCGACTGGGCGCTGCGCCCCAGCGACCCGGACTGGGCTGTCGAGCTCGCGCAGCGGTGGACACCCGGCGAGGCTGCCGCCGGTGAGCGGCTTGAGCGGTTCCTCGCGCGGAGCGTCCGAGCGGCGTGCGGCGAGGCGCTCCCGGCGGAGGCCGCAGCCGCCGACTACGCACACGCGCGTGACTTCCCCGCGATCGACGCGACCTCGTCGCTGTCGCCGCACCTGCGCTGGGGCGAGGTGAGTCCCCGCACCGTGTGGCATCGGGCGGTGGCCGCGGGGTCAGGCGTGGGCGCGTTCCTGTCGGAGGTGGGCTGGCGCGAATTCGCCTGGCACACCGCGTTCGGCGCCCCGGATCTGCACCTGCGCGGGTTGAACCCGCAGTTCGACGCGTTCCCGTGGCGCACCGAGCCGGGGCCCGAGCTGGGCGCATGGCAGCGCGGCGAGACCGGCTTCCCGATCGTCGACGCTGGCATGCGAGAGCTGTGGCGCACCGGCTTCATGCACAACCGCGTCCGCATGGTGGTCGCCTCGTTTCTCACAAAGAACCTGCTCATCGACTGGCGGGTCGGGGAGGCCTGGTTCTGGGACACCCTGGTCGACGCGGACGCGGCGAGCAACCCGTTCAACTGGCAGTGGGTGGCGGGGTGCGGAGCCGACGCCGCACCGTACTTCCGCGTGTTCAATCCGCTCACGCAGCAGAAGAAGTTTGACCCCGCCGGGGAGTACGTGGAGCGCTGGGCCCCTGACAGCCTGCTCACGCCCGAGCTGGTGGATCTGCGCGCGAGCCGTGTTCGCGCGCTCGCCGCGTACGACCAGGCCCGCGCGGCCGGTTTCGCGGGCTAAGCCTTGGCGAGGGACCTGAGCCCGCGGGTGACGATGCGGGCCGTCGCCGGGCCGGGGCTCTCGGTGCGCCACCTCGCGCAGAGCGTCACGGCCCAGTCCGGCCGTGACTTCGCCGCGTCGTTGATCCAGTTTGCTACGGAGTCCTGCACGTAGCGCTCCGGGTCAGCGCGCAGCGGTTCGAGGATCGGCTCGCCCAGCTCTGGGGAGGCCTTGAGTGGGGCAATGTGCGCGGCCCAGACCCCGCGGGGCCGGAGCGCCTCGCTCGCGAAGCGGCGCAGCCGGGGCGAGGGATCCGTGGTCCACGAGGCGAGCGCCGTGATCGCCTCGGGAAGCTCCGCGACGAGGGTGGGCCGCACCGCCATCCAGGCCCACTCGCGCACGGTGAAGCTCGGGTCGTCGGCGAGCGGCCGAATGCGGTCGAGCACGGCGCGGACAGCGGGGCCGCCGGCGGCCCCGCGTGCTCCGGCCGCCCCCGCGGCGCCCACCGCGAAGCAGGCCCAGCCGCGCACCGTGTCGGACGGGTGCGCCGCGAGCGCGCCGAGCCGCTCGGGCGGCAGCTGGGCCGAGAGCGCGGTGCCAATTGCGGTCATGCGGGCAAGGACGCCCAGGCGCTGCGCGGCGGCGGCGGCCGTGGCGAGCTCGGGCGGGGCATCCGGGACCGCCGCGCTGAGCAGGGTCGGGTGGTCGATCGCGAGCGCTTCCGTGAGCGTGCGCGCCTCGGCCCGGCCCGCGTTCAGCGCGATGAGGTGCGCCGGATCGATGTCTCGCATGCGGCTCGCGCCCGCGCTAGCCACGTGCCGACTCCGGGTCGAGCGCGCGCTGGATCTCGCCGAGTGCCGTGAGGGCAGGGCCCACGCTCGCCGGGTCGAGCGTGGCGGTGAGCTGGGTCAGCCAGCCGCCGTAGACGGGGCGCAGGGCGTCGAGCACCGCTCGGCCCGCCGGGGTCACTGCGACCGTGAACGAGCGGCGGTCTTCGGGGACCGCCGCTCGTATGGCGAAGCCCTGCCCTACGAGCCCGTCGACGAGTCCGGTGACGGCCGCGCGCGTGATATCGAGCCGCTCGGCGAGCGCCGCCGGCGTAGCCGGATCGTGGGCTGCCGCGGCAAGGAGCACCGCGAAGCGCGCTTCGGACACGTCGAACTGGGCGAGGCGCGCCCCGCACTCTCGGTCGAGCAGCGCGGCGGTGCGCAGCACCGCCATCACGAGCCGCGCACCCTCGGAGCGCTGCTCGGCGTGGTCGAGGAGAAGCTCGTGCTTGGTGGCGATGAGATGATCCATAGCACCTAGACTATCAACCCCTTAATGAGTTTCGAGCGAGCCCGCTGGGTACCCGCGTGATCCCCGCCAGGCAGCCGCGGCCACCCGCCGGGCGCGAGGCCGCCGACGCGGTGCTAGCCGTAGCGCTCGGCGTAGCGCTGCTGCGCCGCGGGGTGCAGGGCGATCGGGGCGGTCCCGATGAGCGTGGGCGGTGAGAGGAAGTGGACGCCGTAGGAGGGCGAGGTGATGAGCTCCTCCGCGTCGTCGATGAGCGTGTCGACGAGGGCCCGCGCGTGTGGATCCTGGAAGTCGGGGCGCACGAGCAGCAGGTTCGCCACGCCGATCGCTGGCAGCGGCGCGGCCGAGCCGTAGGCGGCCGAAGGGACATCCGCCGCCTGATAGATCGCCCCGTAGTCGCGCGTGAGCTGGGGGAGCGCCAGTTGGAGATCGAGCAGGGTGACGGCGCCCGCGGCGGTGAGCGGTTCGAGCTCGGGTACCGGGATCCCGCCCGACCAGATGACCGCGTCCACGCTGCCATCGGCGAGCCGCGCGACGGCGTCCGCCAGGCGTAGCTCAAGGAGCTCGAGCGGCGCCTCAGCGGTGGCGAGGCCGAGCGCCGCGAGGGCGCGTCGGGCGGAGAACGCCGTGCCGGATCCGGGCGCACCGATGGAGACGCGCCCGCCCACGAGGTCGGTCAGGCTCGTGAACCCGCGGTCGGCGCGCACGATGCACTGGAGGTAGTTCTGGTAGACGCGGCCGAGCGCGACCAGGCTCCCGTGGTGCTCGGCCGCGGTGTCGCTCAGCGACATGCCGAGATCCGCGTCTCCGCGCTGCAGCCTGGCGATGTTGCTGGCGCTGCCGTCGGTGGTCTGCACGAGGATTCGGCCGCCCCCTCGGCGAGCGAGCGCGTCGCCGAGGCGTGTGCCAAACCGCACGTAGGTACCTCCTGGCTCGCCGCAGGCCATACGCAGGGGGCTGGGGGGCTCGCGCGGCGCGCAGCCGGCGAACCCGAGCGCCCCAGCTGCCGCCCCGAGGAGGAGGCTGCGACGGGCGATACGGGGCGATGGCGCGGCCCTCGGGGTCAGAGTCATGCGGTCTCCGCACCCGACCTGAGCCGGATCCGCAGTTCGAGCCCGCCCGCTGCCGCGTGCGCGAGGGCGAGAGTGCCCCCGTTTGCGCGAGCCAGCCCGGTGAGGATCGCGAGTCCGAGCCCCGTGCCCGACTGCGGTGCGGCGGTGCGGTCACTCCCGTTGCCGCGCCAGAACCGCGACTGCGCGTGCGCGAGATCCGCGTCGTTGAGCCCTGGGCCGTCGTCGCTGATGGTGAGGTCTACCCACTCACCGGCGGCCTGTAGTGCGACGCGGACGTGCGCGCCCTCTCCGGCGTACTTTCGAGCGTTGTCGAGGCCCAGCTCGACCATCTCTTCGAGGTCTGACAGCGCGCACTCGACTGTGACGGGGCCGCCGCTCGCGGTGAGCGTCTGCCCGCACGCGGTATGCAACGGCACATGCGGCATCACGAGGCCCTCGGCTGACGGGATCACCCGCACCTTCGGAACGGCGGTCTCGGTGCCGGTCGCCGCGCTGATCACGCGGTGCTCCACGCCAGCGAGCGTGAGCATCCGGTCGACGATGTGCTCGAGCCGCTCCGTGTCCTCGTCGATGCGGTGCAGGTCGTCGTCGGTGTGCGTGCCGAGGCTGAGCGCGTCCAGGCGCAAGCGGATTGCGGCGAGGGGGTTGCGGAGCTGGTGCGACGCGTCGGCGACGAAGCTGCGCTGCTGCGCCAGCGCGCGCTCAACCCCGGCGGCCATCTGATCGAACGAGTCCGCGAGCGAGCGGAGTTCGGGTGGACCGCTGTGCGCGAAACGCGCCACGTCGTGCCGCGGCGGGAACGCACGGGACGCCTCGTCAAGAGCGCGGACCGGGCGGAGCACCGAGTTGGTCCACCGCAGCGCGATGAGCGCGAGGCCGGTGAGCAGCGCGGCTGCGGCGGCGCTGCTCACGCCCCAGGCCACCGCCACGTCCCGCTGCGCGCGGTCGAGCCGTGCCTCAAGGACCACGGTGCCGACGCTCTGGTCGATCCCGCCCAGCACTGGCTCTGCGACGAGCGCGTGCGCGGGCCCCCAGGGGGTGATCGTCGTGATGTTCCAGCGCGGCAGTGTATCGGCGGAGGCACCCACGACCGCGAGGACGTCGGCGCGATCCGGTTGCAGGACGCCGGTGGTCGCGATCGTGGTGCCGTCGGCGTCGACCACGAGCGACGGCTCGCCGTAGACCTCTGCGTGCCGATCGAGCTGCTGCTGCAGAAACTCGAACGAACCGTCCTCGATCGCCGCGCGCGCGGCGCGCGCCAGGTGCTCGGTGGCGCCCTGGCGAGCGAGTACGAGGCCCCGCGTGCGCGACTCGGCGAAGGCGTTTGCGGTGGGGATGAGCACCGCGAGCACGGCGACGAGGCTGAACAGGAGGAGGGGAAGGAGCACAGATTTGCGCACTCAGGCCTCCAACCGGTAGCCGTAGCCGCGCATCGTGGTGATCGTCGCGAGTCCCGCGAGCTTCTGGCGCAGCGCGACCAGGTGCACGTCGAACGCGCGAGATTTGGTGGCGAACGCGTCGCCCCAAATGGTGTCGAGGATCTGCTCCCGACTCACCGCCGCGCCGAGGTGCTGCGCGAGGAACGCGAGCAGATCGAATTCGGTCTTCGTGAGTGCTATTTCAGAGTCGCCGGAGAGCACGCGCCGCGCCGCGAGTTCGATCCGGAGCGACCCGGCGAGCACCCGTTCACTCCGCTCGTTCGCCGCGAGCGTGCGGCGCGCCACCACGTCGATGCGCGCGATCAGCTCACGCAGCCGCACGGGCTTGATCAGGTAGTCGTCGGCCCCGAGCCGCAGGCTCAGCACCGTCGAGCGCTCGTCACCGCGGGCGGTTACCACGATGATGGGAGTGTCGCCGAGCTGCCGCATCCGCCGGATCACTTCGAAGCCGTCGCCGTCTTCGAGGCCCAGGTCGAGTAGCACCGCGTCGGCCTCCGCGTGCCGCAGCAGCGCGTCTGAACCCCTGGTGACGTGCGTCACAGTGTGGCCGTTGCGCGTCAGCTGGGTGGTGAGCACCTCGGCGAGCGAGCGGTCATCCTCAACGATGAGCAAGTCCATTCACTCAGCGTAGGGACAAGTTCGCTCGCGCGGGGGTGGGGTCGCGAACTTGAGTGCGCGTGATCGTTAAGGGAGTGTAAGGATTCGATCCGGGCGGGTCGCGGGCGCTGCGAAGCGGGTTAGCGTGCCCGGTATGAACTCCAATGATGTAGTGAATTCAGGCGACGGCCGCGCATCTGACGGACACAGTGGTCCGGAGGACGCGACCGGCGCGCCCCCCGCAACAGCGACGGCGCTCCGGGACACGCCACCGACCACGAACGTGGCACTCCCGGAAGACCTCATCAACGAGTACGACGAGGAGATGCCGTCGCGGTCGCTCCCGCAAAAGTTCGAACGTGTGGTGGTCGCGTACACGTTCCTCGTCGCCGCCTTCGTGCTCTACCAGGTCTTCTTCCCGCTGCGGCAGGGGAACCAGTTCTCGCTCATCGCGTTTCTCTCGGCGACGCTGCCGCTCACATTCCTGCTCTACCGCGGGCGGGCCAGACGACACGTTGACCCGACGAAGCCAGATGTGCCCAACTGGTTCGACATCACGCTCACGGTCATCGCCGCCCTCGTGAGTACGTATCCGATCCTGCCGCTTGTGATCGGCGACGGCGGCGGTGGCTTCGACGCGTTCCTCAACCGCCAGGGCACACTCGCCACCGCAGACATCATCGCGGGCTCGCTGCTCACGATCCTCGTACTCGAGGCGACGCGGCGCACCACGGGTGTGGTGCTCCCGATCTTCTGCGTCGTGTTCTTCCTCTTCGCCTACTACGGAGGCTACCTGCCGATCAGTTGGGCGATCAGCCACGGCGGGGTGAACTTCAACCAGATCATCAACGGCTTCTACAACGACCAGTCGGGCTTCTTCGGCACCCCGCTCAACGTTGCGGCGACCTACATCGTGCTCTTCATCTTCTACGGGCAGGTGCTCGCGGCGACGGGCGCCGGCCGGTTCTTCGTGAGCTTCTCGTTTTCCCTGTTCTCGAAGTCGCGCTCAGCGGCCGGCCGCACGGTCGTGACGAGCGGCTTCCTGCTCGGCACGGTCTCCGGATCCGGTACCGCCACCGCCGTGACGCTCGGCTCCCTCGCGTGGCCGATCCTGAAGAAAGCGGGGTATCCGCGCGAAAACGCCGGCGGGATGCTCGCCGCCGCGGGCATCGGAGCGATCCTGTCGCCGCCGACGCTCGGCGCCGCGGCGTTCATCATCGCCGAGTACCTGGGGGTTGCATACCTCGAGGTCATGGTGTGGGCGATCGTGCCCACGATCCTCTACTACGCGGGGATCTTCGTGGCGGTCGAGATCGACGCCCGCCGCTTCTCCACCCGCCCGATCGAACCGTCGAAGGTGCGGGCGTGGGATCTGTTCAAGCGCTTCGGGTATCACTTCCTCTCGCTCGCGATCATCGTGGTGTTCCTCGCGATCGGCCTGCCGCCGTTCCGCTCGATCGTGTACGCGACCGCCGTCGCTGCACTATTCGGGCTCATCGAGCGAATGGTCTCGCGACGCGATCCGCTCGACGAGGAGGCCGAGAAGCAGCCGTTCGGGACCGCCATGCTTGAGTACGCAAAGGCGCTCTACGGGGCGCTCGCGAACGGGATCCGCTCATCGATCCCGGTGGTCGCCGTGTGCGCCGCGGCGGGGATCATCACGAGCGTCATTGTGAAGACCGGGGTGGGGCTCACCTTCGCCCAGATGCTCGTGGCCGCGGCCGAGTCAATCAGCGACAACCCGCAGGTGATCCTCATCGTCACCGCCCTGCTCGCCGCGATCGCAATCACGATGCTCGGCCTGGCGGTCCCCGTCACCGCGTCGTTCATCATCTCCTGGGTGATCATCGGCCCCGCGCTCATCTCGCTCGGCGTCGAGCGCCCCGAAGTGGCGATGTTCATCTTCTACTACGCGGTGCTCTCCGAGGTCTCGCCGCCCACCGCGCTCGCGGCGGTCGCGGCGGCGGCGCTCACCGGCGGCGCCACCATGAAGACCATGTGGCAGGCGATGAAGTACGCGCTCCCGGCCTTCCTCGCTCCGCTCGCGTTCGTGCTCACCCCGGCCGGCGGCAGCCTGCTGCTGAACGGCGAGTGGGTCACCTCGATCTGGGCCACCCTGGTCTCGCTCTTCGCAGTGGCGGCGCTCGCCGCAGCCACGGGCGGCTGGGCGTTCGGGCGTGCGCGCTGGCCAGAGCGGCTGCTCTTCATTGTTGGCGCCGTGTTCTGCCTCTATCTGGAGCCCGTGTCGATCGGATTCGGGATCACGATCGTCGCGGTCGCCGCGGTCGTCAACTACATCCGAGTGAAGCGGAACCCCGAGGACGCGCTCGGCAGCCCCGCCCCGGCAGCTGCGCGCTAGCGCCCGGCGGCCGGGCAAAGACCGCTGCGCCTCGGCCCGGAACCGCCTCGGCCCGCCGACCGGTGCGCACCAGACCACCCCGACGATTCGCAGGAACACTACCAAAGGAGCAGCACTATGCACACCACCACACTCACTCCGCGCCGACGCCGCGCGGCGCTCGCCGTCGCGTCGCTCGCAATCGCCGCACTCGCGCTTACCGCGTGCGGCGGGCAAGTACAGCGCGGCGGCGACACCGACAGTGCCGCCGGGACACCCGCGGCCGGCAGCTGCGAGGCACCCGAGCAGAAGCTCGCCGTGGCGACCGGCAACTCGACGGGCGTGTACTACGTGCTCGGGGGAGCCATCACCAACCTGCTGAGCGCGGAGACGCCGCTGCGCGCTACGGCGGCGGAGACGGGCGCGTCGGTCCAGAACGTGGAGCAACTCGTCAACGGCGACTACGACGTCGCGTTCTCGCTCGCCGACACCGCCGCCGACGCGGTGGCGGGGCGCGGCGTGTTCGACGGGGAGCAGCCGATCGAGGCGCTCGGGGTGATCCACTCGAACTACACGCAGGTGATCGTGCGCAAGGGCGCGAACATCTCTTCGCTCGAGGACATGCGCGGCAAGACCGTGTCGACCGGGTCCCCGAAATCTGGGACCGAGGTGATCGCGCTGCGGCTGCTCGAATCCGCCGGGCTCGACTCGAAGACCGACGTAAGCGCGCAGCGCCTCGATCTCTCGACGAGCGTCGACGGGCTCGTCAACGGTACGCTCGACGCGATCTTCTGGTCGGGCGGGCTGCCCACCCCGAACATTACCGAGCTCTTCACTACCAACGCCGACACCGTCGAGTTCATCGACATCACCCCCGTGCTCGACACGATGCAGAAGATGAACCCCGTGTACACCCGGGGCGAGATCCCTGCGGACACCTACGGCCTCGACGACGACGTGCCGACGATTGTGGTCGCCAACATGTTGCTCGTGCGCGACGACTTCAACGACGAGACGGCCTGCGCGATCGTGCGCACGGTGTGGAGCAACGAGGAAGCGCTCGCCGAGGTCCATTCCGCGGCAGAGGAGCTCGATCCTGAAACTGCGCTCGAGACCGATCCGGTGCCCCTGAACGCCGGCGCGAAGCGCGCGCTGGAAGAACTCGTGGCAGGCTAGGAGCCGGCCCGCGGCGGGTGTCCCGCCGCGGGCCAAGTCTGCGCCGCCGAGCGGCGCGCCTCGGCGGCGTCCGCGGCAAGGAGCTGTTCAAGTTCGGCGGTCAGCTCAGCGAAGCGCGCGTTGCTCGCTGACACCTCTGTGTGGAGCGCGGCGTGGCCGGCCGCCGTGGGGTGCTCCTCCTGCTCAAGGGCGGCGTCGCGAATCCGGTCGAGGGCCAGGGCGATCCCCGCGACGTGGCGGAGAGCGGTTTCGTTGTCGCCGCTCGAAGAGAGGAACTCGACCCACCGGCTGAGCGACTCAGTGAGCCTACTGCGCTCAGTGACGACGAGCTCGCGCAGTTCGCGCAGCTCCGCGGGTGTGGCCTCGGGCCCCGGGACTGGGAGCGCGCGGGCGATGACTCTGCCGCGCGCGATCTCGCTGCGGTCCTCGTCGGCGAGCCCGTGCAAAAACTCAGTGAGCGCGAGCCGCGTGACGGGCGCCCAGCGCCGCTCGGTCGCCCGCGCGACCGCCCGGTCCACCACGAGCACCGTGAGTAAGAACGTGACCAGGCCGGCGGCGAGCCCCGAGAGGATCACGACCTGCTGCCAGATCCCAGTGGCGATGTCGATCCAGATGATCACCGCGATGACCACGAACGCGCCGATGATTCCCGCGGTTCGCAGGATTCGCTGTCGACGCTCGGTGTGACGACTCACGCTGCCGCTCCTTCGCTCGCGGGGCGTTGCACGCTGCGGCCCCGTTCTCGCAACTGTATCCCGGTCCGGGGCAGGCTCGGCCCGGCGCTGCGCACCCTGGACGACGGGGCTTTGCCCGAGGTAGTGTGTCGCGAACAGGAGAAATGCAACGTATGTCGCTGAGCGGGAATACCCCTGGGGGGTATAGGGTTATGGGTGTGGAAGCTCCGCGTGTGTGGGGCGGAGAGGATGTTCCGATGGATCGCTCACAGGCGCACGACGCGCACGCGGGGCACGACGCGCACTTGGCGCACGCTGATCGCGACGCGCACGCTGATCACACCGCGCTCGCGGACCCCGCCGGATACGCGGGGCACGATGCCCACCAGGATCACGACGATCACGGTGATCATGCGGGCCACGACGCCCACCAGGGGCACGGCGGCCACGACGGGCACGGCGATCACGCCGGCGGACACGAGGGGCACGTCGCGCAGTACCGGCGACTGTTCTGGATCATGCTGGTGCTCGCCATCCCCACCGCGGCGCTGTCGGGAATGTTCGCGATGATCCTGGGCTACACGCTGCCCGACATCCCCGGCCTGCCCTGGGTTTCCCTGGTGCTCGGCACGGTCATGTACGTGTGGGGCGGTCGCCCATTCCTGGTCGGCGCGGTGCAGGAGATCCGGGCGCGCAAGCCCGGCATGATGCTGCTCATTGGGCTCGCGATCACCGTCGCGTTCCTTGCCTCGTGGGGGTCGAGCCTCGGGATTCTCGATCATCAGCTCGACTTCTGGTGGGAGCTGGCGCTCCTGATCGTGATTATGCTGCTCGGCCACTGGGTCGAGATGCGCTCACTCGCGCAGACCACCTCCGCGCTCGACTCGCTCGCCGCGCTGCTCCCCGACACCGCGGAGCGGGTTGAGGGCGACCAGATCGTCACGGTCGCCCCGGCTGAGCTGCGCGTCGGCGACGTGGTCGTGGTGCGTCCGGGCGGCAGCGTGCCCGCGGACGGCACGGTCGTCGACGGCCGCGTTGCGATGGATGAGTCGATGGTCACGGGCGAGTCGCGCACCGTGACGCGCGAGATCGGCGATCGCGTCACCGCGGGCACCGTCGCAACCGACTCCGGGTTGCGCATCGAGGTGACCGCGACCGGTGACAACACGGCGCTCGCCGGCATCCAGCGGCTCGTGACCGATGCCCAAAACTCGTCCTCCCGCGCCCAGCGGCTTGCCGACACGGCGGCCGGGTGGCTGTTCTGGTTCGCGCTTGGTGCCGCGATCATCACCGCAATCGCCTGGAGCATCGCCGGTCTTCCGGACGACGCCGTGGTGCGCACCATCACCGTGCTCGTGATCGCGTGCCCCCACGCGCTGGGTCTTGCGATCCCGCTCGTCGTATCAATCGCCACCGAGCGCGCGGCGCGCGGCGGCGTGCTCGTGAAGGATCGGCTGGCGCTCGAGAGCATGCGCAGTGTCGACGCGGTGCTGTTCGACAAGACCGGCACGCTCACGAAGGGCGAGCCGACCGTGTCTGACTTCGTGACCGTCGGGGACTGGACTGAGGCGGACGTGCTGGCGCTCGCCGCGGCCGCCGAGCACGCGAGTGAGCACCCGCTCGCGAAGGCGATCGTGCGCGCCGCGTCCGACCGTGACCTCGCGCTGCGGCCCGCGAGCGACTTTGCTTCGTCGCCCGCGGTCGGCGTGACCGCGACGGTCGACGGCGCGGTGATTCGTGTGGGTGGCCCCTACCTGCTTGAGGAGGAGGGTGCCACCGAGCTGCCGGCCGCCGACGCGTGGCGGGAGCGCGGTGCGATCATCCTGCACGTACTCCGCGACGGCGCCGTGATTGGCGCGCTCGCGCTGAGCGACGAGATCCGGCCCGAGTCTCGCGACGCCGTTGCCGCGCTGCACAAGCTCGGGGTCGAGGTGGTCATGATCACCGGCGACGCGCCCGCGGTTGCGCACTCCGTGGCCGCCGAACTCGGCATCGACCGTGTCTTCGCCGGCGTGCGACCGGAGGACAAGGCCGCGAAGGTGCAGGAGCTGCAACGCGAGGGGCACCGCGTCGCGATGGTCGGCGACGGGGTGAACGACGCGCCCGCGCTCGCCCAGGCCGATGTGGGGCTCGCGATCGGGGCCGGCACGGACGTGGCCATCGCCTCGGCCGGGGTGATTCTCGCGAGCGACGACCCGCGCTCGGTGATCTCGGTGATCCAGCTCTCGCACGCGGCATACCGCAAGATGCGGCAGAACCTGTGGTGGGCGGCCGGGTACAACCTGATCTCCGTGCCGCTCGCGGCCGGCGTGCTCGCCCCGATCGGCTTCGTGCTGCCGATGTCGGTGGGGGCGGTGCTGATGTCGCTGTCGACCGTGGTGGTGGCGCTCAACGCGCAGCTGCTGCGGCGGCTCGACCTCCGGCCCGACGTGGTTACCCGGGAGATCCTCGGCGCACCGAGGGCGTAGCGATGAGGCGGGGCGGGGCCTGGCGCAGCTTGCCCACAGGCGGCACTGGCACGATACCGGGTATGGGTATCTCTCGTGCGCGCCTGCGCCCCGCCATCCTCGCCCCCGCACTCGCCGCAGTGCTCATCCTTGCCGGGTGTGCCACGGCCTCCCCGGTCGCGGAGGAGGCTCCGCGCGCTGCCGGGAGCGTCACTGAGACGCACGAGATCCTCGCTGGACTCGGGCTCGATGCGAGCGACCCGGTCGCGCTCGCCGAGGGGCTCGACGCCCTCCCCGTGGCGGAGCGCCCGGCGGAGCTCACCGCCTCAATCATGCCGAGCGAGGTGCGGGTGCAGCCGGACCAGCCGGGTGAGCTTGTCGTGCCGATCGCGGCGGATCAGTTCTACCTCTCTGTCGCCCCGTACCGCACCGAGACGCACCCGTGCACGTTCCACGTGCCAACCTCCTGCCTCGGGGAGCTGCGCGACGTTGCCGCGCAGCTGCTCGTGACCGACGCCGCCACGGGTGACGTGGTGGTGGATCGCGCGGTCCACACCGCCGACAACGGCTTCGTTGGGGTCTGGCTGCCCCGCGGTGGCGAGTTTACGGTCACCATGACCGTCGACGGCGACGCTGGCACGCAGACCGTGCGCACTGGAGCCGACGACCCGACCTGCCTCACGACGCTGCAGTTGCGCGCGGCCGCGGCCTAGCGTGGCGCGGGGAGTGGCCCCTTCGCCGCACGGTCCTTCGTCGCACGCGCCGGGGTTAGTTTGGGGCAGAGGTCGGGTGGGGATCAATGCTGCATAGTGAGCGAAAGGTCATGAAACTCGCAGAAATCAACGGATTCCGTTGTGCTAAGCTTCAACCACTGTCGTAATCGCGTGCTTCGAGGCGGGTTCACACGAGCTCCTCCGCGACCGGCAGTCAGTTGTTGGAGTGATACCCGTGACCACCATTGGCCACACCCTTCCCGCCACCCCAGAGCTCCGGTTCTTCCAGGCTCGCCCCGTGCTTCGCCGCGTGACGTTTGTCGCGGGCTACGAGGGGCTCAGCGTGCTCTTCACGGTGTTCGTGCTGAGCGCGCTCCTCGGCCACAGCGGCGGCGAATCGACGCTCACCGCGATCCTGGTGTCCACCACCGCGACCGCGTGGAACTACGTCTGGAACACCATCTTCGAGGCACTTGAGCGCCGCAGTGGTGCCACCGGCCGCGGAGCGCGTGCGCGCGCGCTCCACGCGATCGGGTACGAGGGCGGCGTGCTGCTGTTCACGATCCCGCTCGTCGCGCTCATGCTGCACGTGAGCCTGCTCGAAGCGCTGGTCATCGAGTCGGGCCTGCTGGTCTTCTTCCTCGTGTTCACGCTCGGCTACACCTGGGCGTTTGACCGCGTCTTCGGGCTCCCGGCCTCCGCGCGCGCGGCGGCGCACTAACACCAACGCGCGTGCCCGGGGCGGCGGCCTCAGTGGCCCCGCCCCGGGCACGCGCGTGTGGTGACCGCGCGAGCTATGCGCCCATGAGTTCCGCGAAGGTCTCACGGATTCCGGTCTCGTTCCACGACCAGACGTCTTCGCCGCGGAGCACTGCGTCGGCGCCGCCGTCGCAGTAGATGGTCTGGCCGCAGCAGTGCGTGTTCTGCTCCGAGGTGAGCCAGATCAGCAGGTTCGCGATGCTCTCCGGGCCCTGGTGCGAGTTCAGCGGCATCGGCACTGCGGTATCGACGAGCTTGCGGCCCTCCTCGCTGGCGAGCAGATCCTTCGTCATCGGGGTCACGACGGTGCCCGGTCCCACGGCGTTCACGGGAATGCCGGCGCCAGCCCAGCGCGCGCTCGGGGCCTCACGGCGTACCCAGCGCGAGATCGCCTGCTTCGACGACGAGTAGATGAGGTTCGCGGTCTGCGGATCGGCCGCGAGCTGCTCGGCGAGTGCCGTCGCGGCGGCCTCGTCGTCACTGAGCAGTGCGTCGACGAGCGGCGGCGCGGTCGGCTGCAGCGACGCGACCGAGGAGATCAGTGCGACGCGGGGGGCCGCGGCGCGAGCCAGCGCCGGCTGCATCGCGTCGAGGAACTCGGTCATGCCGAAGTAGTTCACCGAGGCGGTGATCGGCTTGGGGATCGAGAGCCCGGCGCAGGCGATGACCGCGTCGACGGTGCCGCCGGCGAGCTCGGTTGCTGCGGCTGCGGCCGCGAGACGGCCCTCGCGTGACGAGAGGTCTCCTGAGACCTCGACGCCCTTCAGGTCGACGCCGATGACCGTGTTGCCGGCATCGCGGAGGATCTGCGTGGTGGTCTTGCCGATGCCGGAAGCGGCGCCGGTGACGACGTAGGTGCGTGACATTGTGGGTGGTCCTTTCACTGGGGAGGGGTACTGATGAGGCTGGTAATGAGGCGGGGGAGCAGCTGGTTGAGTGCGCGCCGGTCGGCCGGATCCCACGCCGCGGTCGCGGTGTCGATCATGCTGATCCCGGCCCCAAAGAGTTCGGCGAAGCGGCTCTCGCCGAGGGGGGTGAGCGACACGCTCACTGAGCGGCGATCGCGGGTGCTGGGCGCCCGCTGCATGAGTCCCGCGTCTGAGAGCCGGCCGAGAATCTTCGAGGTTGAGGGGCGGCTGAGGCGGAGTTCCGCGGCGACCTGGCTCGGCGTGGCGGTACCGCCCTCGCGCCCGAGCACGTAGAGCGCGCGCACCGCGGATGGGTCGAGTCGCACGTGGCTCGCGGCCGCGATGCTCTGCTGATAGTCAATCGTTGACCAGAGTGAGACGAGGCGAGTGAGTGCGATGAGGGTCGCCGCGGTGTCGTGGCCGTCGTCCCGGGTGCCGGATTCGACCCCCGCTGGTACCCCGTCTGCATCGTCCATACCTGCACCATACGCCTCATTGGTTGCCCGAGGCAACTACTTGGGTGCTCTTTCTCTCAGACTTGAACCGGCATATGGTGGAGAACATGGCACGCATCATTCTCTTTGGCGGCCACGGCCGCGTCGCACTCCTCACCGAACCGCTCCTCACCGCGCGTGGTGACCAGGTCACCGCAGTGATCCGCAACCCGGACCACGCGGCCGAGGTGGCCGAGACCGGGGCCGCCCCGCACGTCGCCGACGTGGAGCAGCTCGACGCGCACGAGCTCGCCGAGCTCATCGTGGGGCACGACGCGGTGGTGTGGTCGGCCGGCGCCGGCGGAGGCGACCCGGCACGCACCACGGCGGTGGACCAGGACGCCGCGATCCGCACCATGACCGCCGCGGCACTCGCCGGGGTGCCCCGCTTCGTGATGGTGTCCTACTTCGGGGCCGGGCCGGATCACGGCGTTGATCCGGCGAACTCGTTCTTCACCTACGCGGAGGCGAAGGCCGCCGCCGACGAGCACCTGCGCGGCACCGGACTCGACTGGACGGTGCTCGGGCCGGGCGCCCTCACCGCCGAGCCCGGGACGGGCAAGATCGACACGGCCGCGGCGGAGTCCGCCGAGGTGTCGCGCGCAAACGTCGCCGCAGTGATCGCGGCCACGCTCGCCGACCCGGGAACCGTGCACCGCACGATCCGCTTCATCGACGGGGATACCCCGATCGAGGCGGCGCTCTCCGAGGCGGGGGCGTGACCCAGCTCGACGACGCCGAGGACCCGCACCCGCGCAGCGCGATCGTCACCGGCGCCGCGCGCGGGCTCGGCCGGGCGATCGCCCGCGAGCTCGCGGGGCGCGGCGAGCGGGTGGCGCTCTGCGACGTCGACGCGGACGGGGCGCTCGAGACCGAGGAGCTGATCCGCAACGCCGGGGGCGAGGCGGCGGTCTTCGGGTGCGATGTGAGTGATGAGGCCAGCGTGCAGGCGGTCGTCGCCGGGGTGGCCGAGCGGCTCGGGCCGCCACTGATCCTCGTCAACAACGCCGGAGTGCTCCGCGACGATCTGCTCTTCAAGATGTCGGTGGAGAGCTGGGACACCATCATGAGTGTGCACCTGCGCGGGGCATTCCTCATGAGTCGCGCAGTGCAGTCGTTCATGGTGGCCGAGCGGTGGGGGCGGATCGTGAACCTCTCGAGCACGTCGGCCCTCGGCAACGCCGGCCAGGCGAACTACTCCACCGCGAAGGCCGGCGTGCAGGGCTTTACGAAGACGCTCGCACTCGAACTCGGCAGGTTCGGCGTCACCGCCAACGCGGTCGCCCCGGGGTTCACCGTGACCGACATGACCCGCTCGGTGGCGGATCGGCTCGGGATTGGCTTTGACGAGCTCGTCGAGCGCGAGGCGGCGGCGACCGCCGTGCGCCGCGTGGGGAGCCCGGAGGACATCGCCAACGCGGTCGCGTTCTTCGCGAGCCCGCGCAGTGGATTCGTCTCCGGCCAGGTGCTCTACGTGGCCGGCGGCCCGCGCGGCTAGTTCGCGGGCGCGCGGGCGCGCGGGTGCTTGTGCGCGTGCGCCTGCGTGTGCTCCCGTGCGCCCGCGCCCGTGCCCGCGCGCACCCGTGCCCGCGCGCACCCGTGCCCGCGCCCGTGCCCGCGCCCGTGCCAATCCTGCCCCGAGTGGAGCGAAAAGCCCCCTTCGCTACTCGTGAAGGGGGCTTTTGGCTCCACTCGGGGGCGGGGCGGGCCGGGGCGGGGGGCGGGGCGGGGCGGGGCCGTGGCAGGGGCCGGGGCCGCGCGAGGCAGCGCGGGAGCACGGGGCGCCGCGCGGCCCCGGCGTCCTACGCCGCGCCCTCGGGCCAGGCGACCTCGCCCGCGAAGTCCGGGTGCCGACGCAGCCAGGCGGCGACGAACGGGCAGTGCGGGACAATCGTGAGCCCGGCCCGCTGCGTGCCGGCGAGCGCCGCCGAGACCAGCGTGCCGCCCAGTCCGCGGCCGCCGAACGCCGGGTCGATCTCGGTGTGCGTGAAGTCGCGGACGCTGCCGCCCGAGCGCGAGCGGTACTCGGCGAAACCGGCGAGCGCGCCGTCGACGGTGACCACGTAGCGCGATCGTTCGGGCTCGTGGGCGACGAGGATCTGTTCGGTCATGGGGCTCCTTACTGCCTGGATCACGGAACTGCTGGGGTTGTTGCCGGGCTCCGGGGCCACGGGTGACCGGGCTGGGGCACAGGCGTCGGGGTCACTGGGTGCGCGGCACGAGGCGCGCGATCGGTGCGGCGGGCGCCGGCAGCGGCGGAGCCGGCTCGTGCTCCGGAAGGCGGAAGCGATCCGGATCGGCGGTGACCGGTGGCGCCGCGGGGGCGGGGGCGGCGGCCTCGTCGCCCGAGGGGTCGCCAACGCCGGCAAACGCGACGCGCGCCTGCCAATCGGCGCGGGCCTGCACGATCTCTTCGTGGCTGCGGC
This sequence comes from Leucobacter luti, assembly GCF_004217175.1. Lineage (GTDB taxonomy): Bacteria > Actinomycetota > Actinomycetes > Actinomycetales > Microbacteriaceae > Leucobacter > Leucobacter luti. The sequence goes on along the minus strand of NZ_SHKI01000004.1, from coordinate 256,791 downwards.
CCACAAAGTTCCACCACATGATCAGCTGCTCGCCGAGGGGCTCGCCGCCGAGCAGCATGAGCCGCGCACCGCCGGGGCCGGCCGTGAGCCGCAGAGCGGCGGCGCCGGTCGGGGCGAAGCCGAGCTGATCCGGGGCGAGCGCGAGCGGCGCCGGGTCCGCCTCCGTGCCCGCCGGCACGTCCGCCGGCACGCCCGCCGCCGGAACCGCGAGGGTCACGTCCCCGTGGTCCACGAGCACGCCGTGCTCGAACGACGGGTCCACGTCGAGGTCGAGCACCGCGCCGGGACTGAGCTGCAGTTCGGCGCCGAGCAGCGGCGAGTGCGTCTCGACTGGCGACTGCGCCCCGAGCAGGGCGCCGAGAAACACCTGACCCACCCAGCCCGGCCCGTGCAGCAGCGGCGGCTCGTAGTGCGCAAACGTCGGCGCGGTATCCGCGGCGTGCCTGGGCAGCGCGATCCAGAGCTGCACGCCGTGGAGCACCCGCGTGCCCGGGGTGGAGCGCTCGGAGTGGCTGATCCCGCGCCCGGCGGTCATGAGGTTGAGTTCGCCCGGTCGTACCATGGCGTGGAACCCGGCGCTGTCGCGGTGCTCGATCTCGCCGGCGAAGAGCCAGCTCGCGGTCTGCAGCCCGATGTGCGGGTGCGCTGGCACGTCCATGCCGCCCGTCACCGACACGTCGTCCGGGCCGTAGTGGTCGACGAAGCACCAGCCGCCGATGAACGAGCGCGCCCGCTGGGGCAGCGTGCGGCGCACGGTCATGGCGCGGAGGCCGCCCAGCGGGACCTCGCGCGGCTCAATCAGCTGCAGCTCGGTGCCGCCGTCGGGCGAGGCCGCGCAGACGGTTGCTTCCGGGTGCTGATCCGGATTACTCATGGCCCATCCTCCCCGGCGCGGACGGATCGCCCGCCCCCGATCCAAGTGTGCCACGGCGCGCGCACTCACGCAGGAGAAACGAGCTCAGGCGGACGGAAACCGAGGGTTCCGTCCGCCTGAGCGAGGATTTCCTGCGCGAACTCGAGCGCGGACCGCGGGCACGAACCCGACCGCGGGCCACGAACCCGAGCGCGGGCGCTACGCCGGGCGGTTCACGGGGGAGTCGGGCGCCCCGGTCTGGGCCAGCGTCACCGCGTTCTGGGCCTGGATCCGCACGTACTCAATCTCGGTGCGCGCCGAGAAATAGGCGATGTGCGGGGTGAGCACCACGTCGTCGCGGCCGAGCATCGGGTGGTCGGCGGTCGGCGGCTCGGTCTCGAGCACGTCGAGCGCCGCGCCGGAGAGCTGGCCGGCGTCGAGCGCGGCGGCGAGGGCGACGTGGTCGATGAGCGCGCCGCGCGACACGTTGACCAGCACGGCCCCGGCGGGCATCTCGGCGATGAACGCCGCGTCGATCATGTGCTCGGTCTCGGGGGTGAGCGGCAGGTGCAGCGACAGCACGTTCGCGCTGCGGCGCACGTCCTCGAGCGAGGTGCGCCGCACGCCGAGCGCGTCGAGGTCGGCGCGGATCTCGGGGGTGTCCGGCAGCATCGGATCGTAGCCGACGACCTCACCGAACAGCGGGCGGGCAAGGCGCACGAGCTCGCGGCCGATCTTGCCGAGGCCGATGATGCCGAGCGTGGTCTCGCTGAGGCGCGGCGGCGGCGTGGTGGCGCGGTCGTTCCACGTGCCCGGGCGGGCCGATGCCTGGTAGAAGCCGAGCTGGCGGGTGGCAGCGAGCAGGATCGCGAGCGCGTGGGTGGCAACCTCCTCGGTCGCGGCGCCCGGCACGTTGGTGACCCACACGCCGTGCTCGGTCGCGGCGTCGAGATCGACGTAGTCGAAGCCCATTGACATGAGCGCCACGATGCGCAGCTGCGGCATCGCCTCGATCATCTCGCGGGTCACCGAGGCGTAGCCCGGCAGCAGCACGGTCGCGTCGGCGGCGCCCGCAACGATCTCGGCGGGGTCGCGGGTGCCGAGCACGCGCACCTCGAAGCCGGCGGCCTCGAGCAGGTCGATCCCGATTGCCGGATCGGTGTCTTCGACGTCGGTGTAGACGGCGACGGGACGGGCGGTGCCGCTCGTGTCGATGGTTCCGGTGGTGTCAGCGGTGTGCGTCACGGTTATGCCCCCTGCGCGACGGCGAACGTCGCCTGGTCGATGTGGATGAGCTGCAGGCCGCCGTTCGCGGCTGCCGCGGCGACGGCCGCCTCGAGCTCGGCCGCGTCGGCGACGCGACGCCCGGTGCCGCCGAACGCGTCGGCGACGGCCGCCCAGTTCGGCTGCACGAGGTCGACGCCGACGGGCGCGATCCCCGCGTCGAGCTCGTTCTGCTTGATCTCGGCGTAGCCGCCGTTGTCGACGACGATCACGGTCACGTCCTCGCGCTGCTCAACGACGGTGATGAACTCGTTCATCGAGAACATCAGCGCGCCGTCGCCCACCACGGCGAACGCGGGGCGCTCGGGCGCCGCGATGCGAGCGCCGAGGGCGGCGGGGAGACCGTAGCCGAGGGTCGCGTAGGTGGCCATGTACGGCGTGGAGTTGGGCTCGGCCACGCGGAGGGTATTGAGGAGTCCCCAGTACGCGATCTGCGACGAGTCGGTCGCGACGATCGCGTTCGCGGGCAGCGCGGCGGCGATGGTCTCGGCGAGGGCGGTGTTCGGCTCGGAGAGCTCGAACGACTCGGCGCGCACGGCGGCGCGGGCCTGGCTCACGGCGCCGATCGCGCCCGCGAGGTCGCGGGGCTCCCCGGCGCCCAGCTCGGCGGTGAGAGCGGCGAGGGTCGCCGCGGCGTCGCCCACGAGGCCCACGTCGGCCCGGTGGTTCTTGGTGATCTGCGACTCGAGCAGGTCGATCCGGATCACGCTGCCGGTCGCGGCGAGCTCGGGGACCCAGAGCTCCGCTTCGCCGAGCTTTGAGCCGACGATCAGGAGCACGTCCGCGTCCTGCGCCACCCGGCGGCCGGCGTCGAGGCGCAGGCTCGACCCGACGGCGAGCGGGTGCGCCTCGTCGAGGACGCCCTTCGCGTTGAGGGTGGTGACCACGGGGGCGCCGATCCGCTCGGCGAGCGCGCGCAGCTCGGCGCTCGCGGCGCGTGAGCCGCCGCCGGCGAGGATCGCGGGGCGCTGTGCGGCCGCGAGCAGGGTGGCCGCCTGCGCGAGCGCCGCGGCGTCCGCCGCTGCGATGGGTGCGGCGCTGCGCGGTGCGGTGAGCTCGGCTGAGATGGTGGTCTCGTGCTCAAGCACGTCGAGGGGCACCTCGATGTAGACGGGGCGCGGGCGGGTGGTGGCGAACAGCGCGAACGCGTCGTGGATCGCCTCGACGGCCTCCTCGGCGGTCTGCACTCGGCGGCCCCACTCCACGATCGCGGACGCGGCGCTGAGCTGATCCTTCGTCTCGTGCAGGGTGCCCACGTCGGCGAACTCCGAGCCGATGGCCGGGCCGGGGGAGAGCAGGATCATGGGGCGCGACTCGCAGTACGCGGTGCCCGCGGCCGAGAGCGCGTTGAGTAGCCCGGGGCCGCTCGTGGTGATGACCACGCCGGGCAGGCCGGTCTGCAGCGACCAGCCGTCGGCGCCGTAGCCGGCGCCCTGCTCGTGGCGCGTGGTGACGGGGCGGACGCCGAGCGCGTCGAGCGGGCGGTAGAACTCGAGGTTGTGGGTGCCGGGGATCCCGAAGACCGTGTCGATGCCGTAGCCGCGGAGTGTCTCAATGACGACCCAGCCGGTCGTGCGCTTTGGTGTGGTCTGCATGATGCTCCTCAAGTTCTGTGTGGTGCGTGTGGGATGAAAAAACCGGCCCCACCTGGTGCGGCGGGGCCGGTTCTCAGGGGTGTTACTCGGTGGTGCCGATCGCGGTGGTGTCGGTCCGTGCGCGGAACGACCCGGTCACGGGTGCCGTGTCTGAGTGCTGCGGTGCGAAGCGCACGCCGATCCACGCGGCGAGCGTGAGCAGGCCGAAGAACGCGACGACGGACCAGAAGTTGCCGCCGGTGACGACGAGCAGCAGCGACGCGATCGCGGGGGACAGGCCGCCCCAGACCGCGGCACCGAGGCCGTACGAGAGCGACATGGAGGTGTAGCGCGACTGCGGGCGGAACATCTGCGCCATCAGCGTGGACAGCGGGGCCCACGCGCCGCTCAGCGTGACGCGGATCAGGATCACGAACAGCCAGATCATCGCGACGTTCTTCGACTGGATCGAGAGCACGAGTGGCAGGATCACGATGAACGAGCCGATGATACCGATGTACATGACGGTCTTCGCGCCGATCTTGTCACCGAGGGCGGCGATCGGCAGGGTCACGAGTGCTTCAACGAGCGAGGCGATGGTCAGCGCGCCGAGCATCACCGACGCGTTGAGCCCGATCTCGGGGGTCGCCGCGTAGTTCTGCACGAACGTGGTGGCGATCACGTAGCCACCGGAGGACATTGCGATGATCAGGAAGCCGAGCAGGATCGGGCTCCAGTTGTTCTTGAGCGCGAACAGCAGCGGCGTCGACTGCTCCTGGCCCTCGACCTTTGCCTCGAAGACCGGGGTCTCCTCAACGCGGTAGCGCACCCAGAAGCCGACACCGATCAGCACGATGCTGAAGATGAACGGCAGGCGCCAGCCCCAGCTCATGAGCGCGTCCTCGCCGAGCGAGGAGAGTGCCCAGAATGCACCGGTCGCCATGAGCGCGCCGAGCGGGTTGCCCACCTGCGTGAAGCCGCCGTAGAAGTTCTTCCACTTCGCCGGGGCGCTCTCGACCGCCATGAGGCTCGCGCCGCCCCACTCGCCGCCGACCGCAAGGCCCTGGAGCATGCGGAAGAGGATGAGCAGGATGGGGCCCCAGACGCCGATCTGCGCGTAGCCGGGGAGCAGGCCCACGAGCGTCGTCGCGACGCCCATGAGTACGAGCGTGATGGTGAGAGCGGGCTTGCGGCCGAGCTTGTCGCCGATGTGGCCGAAGATGATGCCACCGAGCGGGCGCATGAAGAACGCGACCGCGTAGGTGCCGAACGACGCGAGCGTTGCGAGCGCCGGGTCAAGGTCCTCGGGGAAGAAGACGTGCGGGAAGATGATCGCCGCTGCGGTTGCGTAGACGTAGAAGTCGTACCACTCGATGGTGGTGCCGACGAGGGCGGCCATACCGCCCTTCAACGCACGCTTGTGCGTATTTGGTTCGATCTGGGCTGATGCGGTTGACATGTGAGCTCCTTCGCTGGATGCCGTGGGGCGCTGGTGCGTGCTGAGGTCGTGCGGACTGAGGGGAGCGTGGCCGCCGGGGAGGCGGCGGCCACGCGTGGCCGTGGCGGGTGGCGTCCTCGGCCGCCCGCCCGTGCCGGGGTTAGAAGACGCGCTCGCCGCCCACCCAGGTGGACGCGACGGTCACGGCCGCGAGCTCCGGGATCGGGGTGTTGAACGGGTCGCGATCGAGCACGGCGAAGTCGGCGCGCTTGCCCACCTCGATGCTGCCGAGCTCGTCCTCGCGGCCGAGCGCGCGGGCCGCGGAGATCGTGTGGCCGCGCAGCGCGGTGTCGAGCGAGACCGCGAGGTCGTCGGATCCGAGCTGGGTGCCGCGGCGCGTGATGCGCGAGACGGCGGCCTGGATGGCCTCCATGGGGCGGGGATCCGCGACGGGGGCGTCCGAGGAGATCGTGACGGGGACCCCCGCACGCTCGAAGTCGCCGAGCGGGTTGAAGCGCTCGCCGGGGGTGCCGATCGCCTGCTCTACGCCCTCGCCCCAGTTGTAGTGGTGCTGCGGCTGGTTCACGGGCATGATCCCGGCCTTCGCCATGCGGTCGATCTGCTCAAGCGTGGGCAGGCCGCAGTGCTCGATGCGGTGGCGCGCGTCGGCGTCGGGGCGCTCGGCCTGGGCGGCCTCGATCGCGCTGATGACCATCTCGAGCGCCGTGGGCGACTGCGAGTGCGTCGCGGTCTGCAGGCCGACGCGGTGCGCCTTGGCGATCAGCTCGGTGTAGTCGCGCGGGTCGTGGTAGAGCTGTCCGGTGCGGCAGGGGTCGCCAACGTAGCCGTCGGGGAAGTAGGCGGTCCAGCCGCCGAGCGTGCCGTCCGAGTAGAACTTGATGCCCGCGAAGCTCAGGTGCTCGTTGCCGAACTGGCCGTGGAGGCCCATCTCGATCGCCTCGTCGAGGAGGTGCGAGAGCAGGTACATGCTGACGCGCACCTTCAGGTCGCCCGACTCTGCGAGGCGCAGGTACATGTCGAACTCCCGGCGGCTGACCTGGGCGTCGCCGATGGTGGTGACGCCGCCCGCCAGGAAGTTCTCCTGTGCGGCCGCGAGCTGCAGCTTGTGCTCGGCGGGCTCGTCGGCGAGGTGGAAGTTGGGGCCGTGGTGGCCGATCTTCACGCCCTCAAGTCCCGTGAGCACGTTGCACGCGGCGTCGGAGAGCTCGCCGGTCAGCTCACCGTCGGCGTCGCGGAAGAACTCGCCGCCCTTGGGGTTCGGGGTGTCCTTCGTGACGCCGTGCAGCTCGAACGTGTACGAGTTGACCACGCCGCCGTGGCCGGAGGCGTTCATGAGGTAGACCTCGCGGTCGGTGGCGACCTCGTCGAGCTCAAAGCGGGTGGGGTGGCGGCGCTCGGCGAGGTTGCGCTGCTCGTAGCCGTAGCCGCGGATTGGGCGACCGGCGGGCAGCGTCTTCGCCGCCTCGCTCAGCAGCGCGACGATCTCGGGGATCGAGCCGGCCTTCTCGGGGCCGCAGTCGACCCAGCTCATCATCTGGCCGAGCATCAGCGGGTGCGCGTGCGCGTCGATGAAACCGGGGACGATCGTGGTGTCGCCCAGGTCGACGAGCTCGGGCTCGATCGCGGAGACGGCCGCGGCCGCGGTGCGGCACTCAGCGATTGAGCTGACGGCGCGGATCCGGTCGCCGATGACGAGGAACGCCTCGGGGGCTGAACTCTCGTCGTCGAGGGTGTGGATCTTGGCTGCGGTGACGATGGTGGGCGCCGTAAAGGCCGGGGCCTGGGTGAACGCGAGCTTACGCACGTGGGAACTCCTTCGTTGTGAATCGTTACGAGCGTACGCGCGATCTCGCGAACCCGGGACCGAATCACGCGAACGGCGCGCCTACAGCGCTTTTTTGTCGACCAGGTTCGGCAAAAGTCCCGCGTACACGCTGCTCTGACTCGATACACGGATTTTTTGTCACTCAGGACGCCCGGGATTCTGGCAGAATCGGATCGTGGACGAATTCGACGAAGACCTCATTCGCGCGCTGCAGCTCGACGGGCGCGCGCAGTTCTCGGTGCTCGCCGCAGAGCTCGGCGTGCACCGCACCGTCGTCGCGGGGCGGGTGCACGAGCTCATCGAGACGGGGGAGATCCGGATCCACGCCGCGGTGCACCCCCGCGCAGTGGGGCTCCCGGTGCAGGTCAACCTCCAATTCAGGATCAGTGGGCCGAGCTCCCCGGTGTTCGAGCGGTTGCTCGAGTTCACGAACGTGGTCTTCCTCTCCGAGATCAGCGGGCAGTCCCAGGGCGTGGTCGAGGTGTGGGCCGCCGACCTCGACGATGTGGGCCGTACGGTGCGCGCGATCCAGGCGATCCCCGGCGTTGGGGAGGTGCAGTTTTCGCTCTACGACCGGGTGCTGCGGCGGCTGCGCCTCGGCGAGGACCCGGACCCGAAGGAACTCGCCTTCGACGACTTCGACATCGACCTCATGGCCCAGCTGCAGCTCGATGGTCGGCTCACCTTCGGGGAGCTCGCTCGCCGCACCGGCCGCTCGGCCTCCGCGTGCCGCGCGCGCGTGCTGCGGCTGCTCGACTCGGGCGTGATGCGGATCGGTGCGGTGCGCAGCCGACTCAACGCCACGAGCTCGGTGCTGTCCGGCGTAGGAATCATGCTCTCGGGCGACGCCGAGGGCATCGCCTCGGCCGAGGACCTGTTGCTCGACGTGCCCACGATCGAGTTCGCCGCGCGCACGCTGGGGCGCTACGGGCTGATCGCCACGATCGCCGCCCGCTCGATCGGGGACTACACGGACATCGTGCGCATGATCCGCGCGCACCCCGCGGTCTCGCGGGTCGAGACCTGGGTGCACGCCTCGGTGTGGCTTGAGCGGTACGAGTGGAGCCTAGATCGGCTTGAGCGGCTGCGCCGGGACTAGGCCCGGAGGCCGGTCACGGGCCGGGCTCGAGCTCCCGAGCGCGGCTGGCGAGAGCGGCCATCAAGTGTGGCCGATTGCCCGAGTATTCCGGGTGAAGCTCCGAACCCCCTTGCAAACCCGGGGGAGTGCCCCGGTAGGGTTGGATGCACATCGGGCGCCACTCGCCCGTCCTCTTGGGGGTGCGCCGTGATCGAATTCGAACACGTGACGAAGACCTACGCCGGCGGCGCGGAGGCAGTGCGAGATTTCTCCTGCGTGGTGCCCTCGCGCCGCACGGTCGCGTTCGTCGGTTCCTCCGGGTCCGGTAAAACCACGCTGCTGCGCATGGTCAACCGCATGGTAGATCCGAGCTCGGGCCGAGTGCTCATCGACGGCGAAGACGTGCGCGAGCGCAACCCGGTCGAGCTGCGCCGATCCATCGGCTACGTGCTGCAGCACGGCGGGCTCCTGCCGCACCGCACCGTCACCGACAACGTGGCGACGGTGCCCGTGCTCACCGGTACGACCCGCCGCGCTGCGCGCGCGGCGGCGGCCGGACTGCTCGAACGGGTGGGCCTCGACCCGGCGCTCGGCGACCGCTACCCGGCGCAGCTCTCCGGCGGTCAGCAGCAGCGCGTCGGCGTTGCCCGCGCGCTCGCCTCAGACCCCAACATCCTGCTCATGGACGAGCCGTTTGGCGCTGTCGACCCGATCGTGCGGCGCGAGCTGCAGAACGAGCTGGTGCGGCTCCAGTCCGAGCTGGGCAAGACCATCGTGTTTGTGACGCACGACATCGACGAGGCGTTCCTCCTCGGCGACGAAGTGGTGGTGCTCGCCACTGGTGGCCGTATCGCGCAGTGCGGCACGCCGGCGGAGATCCTGAGCGCCCCCGCCGACGACTTCGTGCGCGATTTTGTGGGTTCTGAGCGCCCGGAGCGGCGGCTCCACGCCGTGGACATCGACGGCCGCAGCGTGGCGGTCGACGGAAACGGCCGGCCGGTCGGGGTGCTGGGCGCGTGAACTGGCCGCTCGCCAACTGGCAACTGATCCTCCAGGCCGGGGTGGACCACCTGCTGCTCAGCCTGCCGGCGATCCTGCTCAGCGTGCTCATCGCGATCCCGATCGGGCGCCTCGCGTTCCGCGCCCCCAGGTTCGGGCGGCCGCTGCTCGCGGTGGCCACGCTCGCGTACGCGATCCCCGCGCTGCCGCTCCTCATTCTCATCCCCGCGCTGCTCGGCACGCCGCTGCGCTCGTGGCAGACCATGGTGGTCGCGCTCACGGTCTACGGGGTCGCGCTGCTCGTGCGCACCGCGTGCGACGCGTTCACCGCCGTCGACCCGCAGCTGCGCGACGCGGCGGTGGCCGTCGGCTTCTCCCCGCGCAGCCTGTTCTGGCGGGTCGACCTCCCGCTCGCGGTGCCGGTCCTGATCTCCGGGATCCGCGTCGTGACCGTCTCCACGATCAGCCTCGTCACGATCGGGGCGCTCATCGGCGTGCCGAGCCTCGGCACGCTGCTGACGGACGGGTTCCAGCGCGGGATCGCCGCTGAGATCTGGAGCGGCGTGATCGTCACCGTGCTGCTCGCGCTGCTGCTCGATGCAATCGTGCTCGGGATCGGGCGCCTCCTCACCCCGTGGACCCGGCGGGCGGCGGGCGGCGTCGAGCCCGGCCCCGGTGCGGCCGGAGCGGCCGCGGCGGGATCTGACCCGGCGGGATCTGACCCGGCGGCGGAGAGCGGTGCCGCCCCCGAATCTGGCGCAGCCCCCGAGTCCGCGGCGGTGACGCCGTGACGATTTTTGTCGATGCCCTCGCGTGGCTCGCCGATCCCGCCCACTGGACGGGCCCGGGCGGGATCCCCACCCGCACGCTCCAGCACCTCGGCATCACGCTGCTCGCGCTGCTCATCGCCGGCGTGATCGCGTTGCCCGCCGGAGTGCTGATCGGCCACACCCGCCGTGGCGCCGGCATCGTCGGGGGACTCAGCGGCGCGGCCCGCGCGCTGCCGACGCTCGGTGTGCTCACGCTCTGCGGGCTGTGGCTTGGGATCGGGCTCGCCGCCCCGCTCCTCGCGCTCACCGTGCTCGCCATCCCGTCGCTGCTGGCGGGCGCCTACGCGGGGATGCAGGCGGTCGACGCGGGGGTTCCGGCCGCCGCGCGCGCCGTGGGGTTCAGCCCCGCCCAGGTGGTCACGCGCGTCGAGCTGCCGCTCGCCCTGCCCGTGATGATCGGCGGGGTGCGCGCTGCCACGCTTCAGGTCGTCTCCACCGCGACACTCGCGGCCTACACCGCCGACCTCGGCCTGGGACGCTACCTGTTCGCGGGCCTCAAGTCCAGGGACTACCCCCAGATGCTCGCGGGTGCTGTGCTGGTCGTGCTCATCACCCTGCTCCTCGAACTCGCGCTCGCGGCGTGCCAGCGCGCGGCCCAGTCCCGCATCACCCACTGACCCTCACCCCACCGACCGAGAGGACCCACCCATGCTCCGTCGCTCCACCACACTGTCAGTCGCGCTGCTCGCCGGCGCGCTCGCCCTGACCGGCTGCTCGAGCGGCGACCCGCTCGCCGAGCCGAGCGCTTCGGCACCCGACGCCTCGGGCGAGGCAATCGTCATCGGCTCGCAAGACTATTACTCAAACGAGATCATCGCCGAGATCTACGCTCAGGCGCTCGAGGCCGAAGACATCGCGGTCGATCGCCAGTACCGAATCGGTCAGCGCGAGGTCTACCTGCCGGAGATCGAGGCCGGCAGCATCGACCTGTTCCCGGAGTACACGGGCAACCTGCTCCAGTACTGGGAGCCCGACACCGAAGCGCGACTCTCAGACGACGTGTACGCGGCACTGCAGGAAGCGACCCCGGACGGGCTTCGCGTGCTCGACCAGTCCCCGGCGACCGACCAGGACTCGTACACGGTGACGAGCGAGTTTGCCGACGAGTGGCAGCTCGAGAACATCGAGGACCTCGCGGGGGTGGACACGAAGCTCACCCTCGGCGGCAACTCAGAGTCGGAGACGCGGGCGTACGGGCCGGCCGGGCTCGCGGAAACGTACGGCATCGAGGGCGTGGCGTTCACCCCCATCGAGGACGGCGGCGGCCCGCTCACCGTGAAGGCGCTGCAGGACGGCTCGATCCAGCTCGCGATCATCTACACCGCCGACCCGAGCGTCGCCGAGAACGACCTCGTCGCGCTCAACGATACGAAGGGCATCTTCCTCGCGTCGCACGTGGTGCCCCTCGCGAGCGACCGGGTCGACGACGAGGCCGCCGCGATCATCGACCGTGTGAGCGCCGCAATGAGCCCCGCCGACCTGGTCGAGCTCAACGCGCGCAGCGTCACCGAGGAACTCCCGGCCGCGCAGATCGCGACGGACTGGCTCGCCGAGCAGGATCTCGGATCGCAGACGTCGTGACCACTCGCAGCGAGACGGTCGAGTTCCTCACCGACCAGCTCAGCGCGCTCCCGCACATCACCACGCGCCGCATGTTTGGGGAGTACGCGCTCTATCGTGACGGAAAGGTCGTCGCGTTCGTGTGCGACGACACCCTGTTCGTGAAACCCACCGAGGCGGGGCGCGCGTACCTGGGTACGCCGGACGAGGCGCCGGCGTACCCGGGGTCGAAGCTGTACTTTCGCATCGACGGCGACCGCTGGGAGGACCGCGAGTGGCTTGCCGAGCTGATCGAGGTGACCGCCGCAGAGCTCCCCGCCCCGAAGCCGAAGCGCGCGAAGGCGCCGCGCGGGTCGACGCCGGCCCGCTAGCCGGGTCGGCGTCGGTCTGCGAGCCGGGCTGCCGCCGGCCCGCTGGCCGGGTTAGCGCTCGGGCGCGGCGAGCAGCGCGGGGAACACGAAGTCGGTGTTGAGCGGGGCCATGTCCACGCGCGCCTGCGTCGGGTCGATCCACTCAAGGTGCTCAATCTCGGCGCGGGGCTCGGCCGCCTCGGCGCCCGCGACGAGCGGGTGCTCGTAGACGGTCGCCTCGACCACGTGGCCGGGCTCGTTCGCCGCGACCGCGCGGAACACGCCGAGCGGGTGCAGCCGGTCGCGGTCGAGGGCGAGGCCCAACTCCTCGGACACCTCACGCACCGCCGTGTCGCGCGGGTCCTCGCCCGCCTCGTGCTTGCCGCCCGGCAGCATGAGCGCGGCCGTGCCGCGCTTGCGCACGTTGAGCACGCGGCCGTCGGCCCGGCGCAGCACCACAGCGCTGACCCGGATCGTGCGATCCCCGGCTTCGGGCTGGGCGGACGCTGGGCGTGCGGGGTCTCGATCGTGGCTCACCCGTCGAGCTTAACTCGCGTGCTGGGCCGCGCTCGCGCAGGAGATCCGAGCTCACGCAGGAGATCCGAACTCAGGCGGGCGGAAACCGCTGAATTCGTCCGCCTGAGTTCGGATCTCCTGCGTGAGTTTGCGCGCGGCGGCGCGGGGTTACTGCGCGTAGCCGGGCGCCGGCGGCAGCTCGAAGAACTCCTCGAGCGTGGTGATCCGGCGGTCGCGCATTTCCGCGGCCAGTTCTGCGCCGACGTATCTGAAGTGCCACGGCTCGGGCATGAACCCGGTCACGTCCTCTTTGCCAGCCGGGTAGCGCACGATGAAGCCGTACTCGAAGGCGTGCAGCGCGAGCCAGGAGCCGGCCGGCGTCTCCCCGAAGCACGCGGCGAGGTAGCAGTCGCCGTGGTCGTCGAGATCGATGACCAGGCCGGTCTGGTGCTCCGAGTGGCCGGGGCGTGCCGAGTACGTGTCGGCCGCGTCCTGGCCGTCGCGCGCCACGTAGCCGTCGTAGAGCGACACCTGCGTGTCGTAGTCGCGGTAGGCGCTGATGATTCTCACCTGCTGGCCCGCGACGGCCGCCGCGCCGACGAACTGCTCCGCCGCGCGCGCGGCAGCCTCACGCAGGGGCTGTGAGAACTCGTTCTCCACGCCCTCCGGCATGACGAGGTCCTCGGGGGCGAAATCGACCGGGGTGAGCGGGCGCAGCTTGTTGCTCACCACCCAGATCGAGGTGGGATCGTCGATCGAGTGGGCCGAGGGGTCGAACTCCGGCACCAGCGGCGTCGGCTCGGGCGTGGGGGTGGCCGTGGGCGCCGCGGTGTCCGCGGGGCTCGGCGTCGGAACAGTGGCTTCCGGGGCGCAGGCGACGAGGCCGGCGCTCAGCGCGAGCGCGAGGCCGCCCGCGAGCGCGGCGGCGCGGCGGCCATGACTACTCAGCATTGCCCCAGCCTAGATGACCGGCCAGCGTGAGCGTCCCGGCCGAGCGTGCACCCCGCGGTCGGAACGACGGGCGAGCAGGCGGGGCGGGCTAGGCTGAATCGCATGACGGACGGTACCGGGGCGCGACGCGGAGTGACGCGTCGCATGAAACTGACCATCGCGATCGTTGCGGCGGCGCTGGTGCTCGCCGGCGGCGGCGCGGCAGCGGCGCTCTGGGTGCTGCCGCGGTCGACCGAGGCGGCAGCGCCCACCGCGACGCAGACGCCCCGGCCCACAGCGACCCCCACCCCGTCTGCGACGCCGACGCCGGAGGTAGACCAGCCGGTGCGCGTGATCGCGATGGGCGACATGCTGCCGCACGATTCGGTGAACGCGAACGCGACCGCTGCGGACGGCACGATCGACTATGCCCAGTTCTTCACCGGGATCAGCACACAGCTCGACGCCGCGGACGTGACCTTCTGCAATCAGGAGGTGCCCAGCGCCGGCGTCGACTTCGGCATCAGCGGGTACCCCACGTTCAATGCCCCCACCGAGTTCGCGCGCGACCTGCGTGAGGGTGCCGGGTGCGATCTCGTCAACACTGCAACCAACCACACCGCCGACAAGGGCACCGCGGGGATCGCTGCCACGCGCGAGGTGTGGGACGGGCTCGCACCCGCGATCGTCTCGGGCGCAAACCGCAGCGCGGCGGAGCAGCGGACAGTTCCCGTGTTCGAGCAGGACGGGATCACGATCGCGCTGGTCTCGTTCGCGGAGTACTCGAACGCCCCGATCGACGAGGTCTCGCTCAACATGATGGGCGACACCGCGCTCGTCACAGAGCTCATGGCGCAGGCGCGAGACGCCGCGGACGTGGTGATCGTCTCTGCGCACTGGGGCACGGAAGACTCACACGAGGTGAACGATCAGCAGCGCGCGTTCGCGCAGCAGGTCGCCGACCTCGGGGCCGACGTGGTGGTCGGCACCGGCCCGCACGTGCTCCAGCCCACCGCGTGGCTCGACCGCGCCGACGGCGGGCGTGCCCTCGTCTGGTACTCGATCGGCAACATGCTCAGCACCCAGCTCACGCTCGACCAGCGCACCGGGGTGATCGCCGGGTTCGAGCTCGCCCGCGACGAGGCCGGCGCGGTGCAGGTGACCAAGCCGACCGGGATCCTCACCTACATGCACTACGACTGGACCGCCGAGCAAGAGGCCGCCAACGACCTGATGGCGCGCACGAACCTGTCGCTCACCCCGCTCGCCGGGGCCGACGAACTCCTGCAGCGCACCCGGTTCGGGGTGAGCGCCGCGGATCAGGTGGCTGCGGCGAGCGCGATCCTCGGCCCGGACGTGACCGTGCTCGCGGAGTAACCGCTCGGCGGCGCCGCGGGTGGCACCGGGCCTTCGCTCCGGTGCGCGATCGCTGCGGCGGCGCTCAGCTCTCCGCGCCCGGCAACGCCGAGAGCGCGCGGTATGCCTCGTCGGCGAGCCGATCCGCGATCACGGGGAACTCACGCCGCACCGCCGCGACGAGGGCCGGATCCGCTTCGACGAAGCGCACCTCCTCGGCGTCGCCGCACTCAGCGAGCACGCGCCCGGCCGGATCCACCAGACGGCTGTGGCCGCCGAGCTCCACGTCGCCCTGGGTGCCGCAGGCGTTCACCGCGACCACCCACACCTGGTGCTCCACCGCGCGCGCCTGCGTGAGAAGCCGCCAGTGTTCCCGCCGCGCCGCGGGCCAGGCCGCCGGCACGATGACCGCCTCGGCCCCGCGCGCGCTCAGCTCCTGCCACAGCCCGGGGAAGCGCAGGTCGTAGCACGTGGTGCTCGCGGTCGCCCCGAGGGGGCCGGGCACAACACTCAACGTGGTGCCCGGTGTGAGGAGCTCTGCCTCGAGCGACTGATATCCGAACACGTGGATCTTGCGGTACGTCTGCACCACCCGGCCGTCGGCGCCCACGAGTACGGCGGTGTTGTGCAGCGCCCCGGTTGCGTCGCGCTCCACGATGCTGCCGAGGTGGACCGCAGCGCCGAGCTCGCGGGCGACGCGCCGCCCCATGCTGACGGTGGGGCCGTCGAGCGTCTCGGCGAGCTCACCGTAGCGCGCAAACGCGAAGTAGCCGGCGCTCCACAGCTCGGGCAGCACATAGAGATCGGCTCCCGGGTGCGCGAGCAGCAGGCGTTCAACGCGCGTGATCCGCTCCGCCTGCGACTCACCGTCCGGGCTGGCGAGCTGGACGAGCGCGATGCGCCGGGTGGGTGACTGCTGCGATGCTGGCGACATGCCCCCACCATACCCGGCGCCCGTGGGCGGATTCAGGGCTTTGTGCGGCACAATGGCACCATGAGCATCGACACGGCAGAACTGCCCGATCCCGAGGGCCCCGAGGATCGACCGGCGCCCGCGGGAAACCCCGGCTGGCTCAGCGAAGACGAGCTCGACTTTGTGCGCGGGCGGCTGCCGATTCTCTACGTGGAGGCGGTTCCCGTGCGGCTCGACGGGCTTGGCCAGGTCACCGAGGTCGGCCTGCTGCTGCGCAGCACCCCCGACGGGGTGATGACGCGCGCGTTCGTCTCCGGGCGCGTGCGCTTTGGCGAGCCGCTGCGCGAGGCGCTGTTCCGGCACCTCGAGGATGATCTTGGGCCGATGGCCTTCCCGCAGATGCCCACGGCGCTGCAGCCCGTGCAGGTCGCCGAGTACTTCCCGCTGCCGGGGATCTCCCCGTACGTCGACGAGCGGCAGCACGCCGTCTCGCTCGTGTACGTGGTCCCCGTGACGGGCACCTGCAACCCGCGGCAGGACGCGCTCGAGGTCACCTGGATGGCGCCGGAGGAGGCCCTGTCGCCTGACACGCTCGCCGAGCTCAGCGGCGGCCGCGGCAGTCTGTTGCGGCAGGCGCTCGCCGCAGTTGGCTGCTGAGGCGCGGCACTCGCCACCCAAGCGGTGAGTCTCCGACCCGATAGCGCACTTCCGACCCTGTTCCCCACGCGTGCACACCGGCGTTCCGGGTCGGAAACGCGGTCAGGGGTCGGATCCGTGTTGCGCCTAGGCCGCTACGCGCGCCGCTGCCAGGCGATCACGTGGCGCCGCGAGAAGCCGCGCGCGCACTTGCCGCACGACGTGACCCGCGTCGGCGCGCGAAACCGGTAGTGCTCGTGCCCGGCCGGGCAGGCGCCCACCCACGGGGCGCGCTCGTGCGCGATCTCGCCGTCGTGCGTGCGCCCGCCGACGTAGCCGATCTGCGCAGCGACGCGCTTCCACGCAGCGCCGTGCGCCGCTTCGGGTCCGGCCATCGCGTGCGCCACCTCGTGGAGCAGCACCTGGTGGATCTCGTCGTCGGAGAACTTCTCCGCGAGGTACCTCGATACCGTGATGCGGTGATCGGTGTAGTTGCAGAGGCCCGCGCGCCGCTTCGCGTTGTCGAAGCCGAAGTGCCACAGCTCGGGGTCGAGGTGCATGCGGATGAGGGCGTCGGCCCAGACGCGGACCCGGGCGAGTTCAGCCACGCTCGAAGAGCTCCCGGGCCGGCGCCGGAGACGGGACCGCCGTCGCGTCGGTGACCGGGCGCGCGCCCCGCGTGAGCTCGGCGAACTCGCGCCCCACGAGCATCCGCGCGGGGTGCGGGCCCCCGGCGAGGAGCCTGGGGAGCCAATCGAGCGTCTCGAGGTCGTCGTCGGTCGCGACGAACACGACGTTGCCGAAGCGGCGCCCTTTGATCACCTGCGGCTCGGCGATTGCGGCGACCGAGCCAAAGAGGTGGTCGAGGGTCGCGGCCTGCCCGCGCACGAACGGCAGGCCGGCCCCGTCGGCCGCGTTCACGACCACGATCCCGCCGGGCGCGAGCAGCGGCCTGATCAGCTCGTAGAACTCGACGCTCGACACGTGGGCCGGGGTCTGGGCTCCGGCGAAGATGTCGACCACGACGAGGTCGATGCCCCCGCGCATCCCATCGGGGAGTTTGCCGAGCACCTCCCGGGCGTCGCCGCGCCGCACGCGGATGCTCGCCCGCTTGGGGAGCGGTGCCGCGGCGCGCACGAGGTCGACCAGGTCGCCCTCCAACTCGATCACCTGCTGGCGGCTCCCCGGTCGGGTCGCCTCAACGTAGCGGGGGAGCGTGAACGCGCCGCCGCCGAGGTGCAGCGCCGAGATGGGCTGCCCGGGCGTGCGAAACAGGTCGATCACGTGCCCGATGCGGCGAATGTACTCGAAGAAGAGCTCGCTCGGATCGGGGAGGTTCACGTGCGACTGCGGCGTCCCGTCGACGACGAGCTGCACCGCTCCGGGCACCCAGCGGTCCGCCTCGATCTCAGCGGTGAGACCGGAGCTGAGGACGATCGGATCGGGAAGGTTCATGCCGACGGCTCGCGGTGCGACTGCGCGCTATGCACGGGCGAGCCCGAGCTCGTCAATCTTTCGCTGCAGGTCCGCGTTCGACGGCTCGACCTGGTGGCTGCTATCGGGGAACAGGATCACGGGGATGTTCGTGCGGCCACTGATGTCCTTCGCGATGTCGGCCGCCGCCGGATCCTGCACGAGATCGACGTAGCGGTAGTCAACTCCGGCGCGATCGAGCACGATCTTTGCGCGGCGGCAGTCGCCGCACCAATCGGCGCCAAACATGACGGTCTCGCCCGCCGCGGTGGTCTCGGCTGCTGGTGCATCAACGTTCTCGCTCATGCCGCCATGATACGCCGCGGCGGCGGTGAGGCGGCGGTGAGGCGGCGGTGAGACGGCAGCGGGGGAGCGAAGCGGGGGCGCAACGGCGAAGCGGCGGCTCAGCGCCGGCGCGGCCGCGGCGCACGGGTGCGCGGCGCTGCGGCGGCGCGGTCGCGGAACCAGAACCGACGTGAGAGCACCGCGATGCTCGCCCCGAGCAGGGCACCGGCCACCACGTCGGTGAACCAGTGCACGTGGAGCGCGGTGCGGCTCCACATCATCAGGAGAATCCAGGCGATCCCGAGCACCGTGGCCCAGGTCACCGCGGTGCGCGGCATCCGGTTCGCCGCAGCGACCACGAGGATCACGGACACGGCGAGCGCGGCGGCGCCGAGCGAGTGTCCCGACGGGAACGAGCTGCCGCTCGACACGTACAGCTGGTCCCAGGGACGCGGCCGGAGCACGAGCGCCTTGAGCGCCTCGGAGGCGGCGACCCCGAGCAGCATCGCGGTGGCGACCGCTGCGGCGTCTCGGGGGCGCCGGAGCACGATCAGGAGGGCGACCGCGATGGCCGCGGTCGCCGCAGCGCCGACGCCGCCGCCAATCTCGGCGCAGAACACCGCGATCGCGTACGGGAGCGAGCCGCGGGTGACACTCGCGATGCCGTGCCACCACTCATCGGGCCCGATCGGCCCCATCGGGCCGCCGACGACGAAGCGCAGGGCGAGCCCGGCCGCG
This sequence comes from Leucobacter luti, assembly GCF_004217175.1. Lineage (GTDB taxonomy): Bacteria > Actinomycetota > Actinomycetes > Actinomycetales > Microbacteriaceae > Leucobacter > Leucobacter luti. Next base: position 238,132 of record NZ_SHKI01000004.1, on the reverse strand, counting down.
ACAACGACCGCGACGCCGACGATGGCCCACGGGGTCGCGGCGCGCACGCCTGCGGCGACGCGGGTGGCCGGGAGGACTGCGCTGGATCGGGTCATCCCGCCACGATAGTCGGCGCGACGCACGGTTCCCGGACAATTGCTGTGCGCGCGGCGACCCCGCACCCGGTGTGAGCGGCCCGTCACACCCCGGCGGGTGGGGCCGGTGGGGCCGGCGTGGGCGGTGGTGGCGATCCGGGTGGCGGTCCGGCGGCAGGCGGTGTCTGCGGGACCGAGTGCGATGGTGGGGCGGGCGGCGTGACGAACGGATCCGCGAGTCGCGCGGGCGGCGTGCCGCCGATGCGTGCCGCGGCGTAGCCGTTCAGTGTGATCCCGAGCCAGTCGGTGCGCAGACGCGCGTCGACGTAGAGGAGCCCAACTGCGTTGGCGGCGGTCAGCGTGGCACCGACGGCGAGGAAGTTCGTCGGGAGAGTGAAGATGAGCGTCATTGCGAACGCTGACGCGCTCGCGCTCGGGTCGGTAAAGGCCAGGAGGGTGAACAGCAGGACCATGAAGAACACCCAGGTCGCGGCGGCAAAGCTTAGCGACACGAGGGCCTGTGCGCCGAGGACCCGCCAGAACCTCCCGGTCACCAGCTGCCAGGACCGTCGCAGGGCGGCTCGCACCGTGGCCCCCTCGAAGACCACGGCGCTCGCGGCGAGGCTGATCTGCGTCACGAGCCAAGAGAGCGGCACCAGCGACCCGATGACCAGCAGGATCGCGATGGGAACGATGATGTAGAGGCCGGCCGAGCCGATCGAGACCGTGCTGAGCAGCAGAGTGGCAAGCCCGGTGAGACCGCCCACCACGACCACGTATGCGGCACCGATCCCCAGCGAGATGAGTCCGAGCCCGAACAGGCGAGCCCACGCTCCGCCCAGCAGGCGCCACAGCGTTGCACTGCGCGCGCGCTCGCCGAGCAGCGCGGCCCGCAGGTTGAAGAGTGCGAAGCCCTGCGTGATCACCTGGGCGAGGAGCGCGATGACGAACGTAGCGAGCGTGGTCACGAGGACGAGCCCGAGCCCGCTCACGGTCGTGTTCTGATGCCGGTTGAGGATAAGGAGGAATGGATCCGGGGCGCCACTGAACGGAACCGCCTCGGCCAACAGACTCACGGAGATGAGAAGAACCAGTGAGATTGGCGCTGCGACCGCGAGGAGCGGGACGGGGTTCTGCGTGAGGAGCACGAAGGAGCGGCCAAGAAGCTGGCCGAAGTTGATGGGCCCGAACATCTGGGCGCCGTGTGACGCTGACCCGGGGTGATCGGGCGGCCCCGATCCGGGTGGCGGTGCGGTCTGGTCTGCGGGTGCATCGTGATCAGTCACGGGGAGTGCCTCCTGGGTGTGGTGTGAGTTCCCCCGGTGGCCCCCGCCGCGCAAGCGTGTGCAGCGATCCCGCTCGTCTATTCTGCCAGGCGCCACGGCGGATAATATTGCGCTGGACAGCTCAGGCGGATCCTGTTATCGTTGAGAGTTGCACTACGGACACCAGTGTGCCCGCATATGGCGGTGGGCCCCGAGAGCTGGCGCGAAAGCGCAGATGAGCCTCGACGCGTGTTTCGCTAGCTACGCAACTCTCGCAAGACCAGGTCAACCGGCCCGACGGGGCCCACGGAGGTAGTTTCCTTGGCTGCTGCGCGCAACGCATCGTCATCCACCCAACCGAAGAACGGTCGCGATCATCAGCGACTCTCGTTCGCTAAGATTTCCGACACACTGTCGGTGCCAAACCTACTGGCACTGCAGCTTGAGAGCTTTGATTGGCTCGTCGGCAACGATGTCTGGAAGGAGCGCGTCGTCGAGGCTCAGGCCGAAGGACGCGACGACATCGCCCTGAAGAGCGGGCTGGAGGAGATCTTCGACGAGATCTCCCCGATCGAGGACAACGCTGGCACCATGCAGCTGTCCTTCGAGAACCCGATCCTCGATGAGCAGAAGTTCACCATCGAAGAGTGCAAGGAGCGCGGTAAGACGTACGCGGCTCCGCTGTACGTCGAGGCGGCCTTCTACAACACCGAGACTCAGGTGCTGAAGAGCCAGACGGTCTACATGGGCGATTTCCCCATCATGACCGACAAGGGCACGTTCATCATCAACGGCACCGAGCGCGTCATCGTCTCGCAGCTCGTTCGTAGCCCCGGCGTGTACTTCGACCGCACGCAGGAGAAGACCTCCGACAAGGACGTCTTCACCGCGCGCGTGATCCCGAGCCGCGGTGCGTGGCTCGAGTTCGAGGTCGACAAGCGCGATCAGGTCGGCGTTCGCATCGACCGCAAGCGCAAGCAGTCGGTCACCGTGTTCCTCAAGGCGCTCGGCATGACGAGCGAGGAGATCCTCGAGGAGTTCGCCGGCTACGAGTCGATCGCGCTGACGCTCGAGAAGGACGGCATCCTCACGCAGGAGGAGGCCCTCAAGGACATCTACCGCAAGCAGCGTCCGGGCGAGCAGGTAGCGATCGAGGCCGCGCGTGCGCTCCTCGACAACAGCTACTTCAACCCGAAGCGCTACGACCTCGCGAAGGTCGGTCGCTACAAGATCAACCGCAAGCTCGGGATCGATGCCCCGATCACGGAGTCGGTGCTCTCGCTCGAGGACATCGTTTCGACGATCAAGTACCTCGTGGGCCTGCACGCCGGCACCGAGACGCTTCCGGGCGTCCGCGACGGCGAGGTTATCGACGTCCGCCTGGACACCGACGACATCGACCACTTCGGCAACCGTCGTATCCGCGCCGTTGGCGAGCTGATCCAGAACCAGGTCCGCACGGGCCTGTCCCGCATGGAGCGCGTCGTCCGCGAGCGCATGACCACGCAGGACATCGAAGCGATCACGCCGAACACCCTGATCAACACGCGTCCCGTGCTGGCCGCGATCAAGGAGTTCTTCGGCACCTCGCAGCTGTCGCAGTTCATGGATCAGAACAACCCGCTCGCGGGCCTGACCAACAAGCGTCGCCTCTCGGCGCTCGGCCCCGGCGGCCTGTCGCGTGACCGCGCCGGCGTTGAGGTCCGAGACGTTCACCCGTCGCACTACGGCCGCATGTGCCCCATTGAGACCCCGGAAGGCCCGAACATTGGCCTGATCGGCGCACTCGCGACGTTCGCGCGCATCAACGCGTTCGGCTTCATCGAGACGCCGTACCGCCGCGTCATCGACGGCAAGGTCACGGACCAGGTTAACTACCTGACCGCGCACGAGGAGGACGAGTACCTCATCGCGCAGGCCGGCGCCCCGCTGACGAAGGACGGCAAGTTCTCCGAGAAGCAGGTGCTCGCGCGCCCCCGTGGCTCCGAGGTGGTCCTCGTTGACGCTGCGCGCGTTGACTACATGGACGTCTCGCCGCGCCAGATGGTGTCGGTCGCCACCTCGCTGATCCCGTTCCTTGAGCACGACGATGCAAACCGCGCGCTCATGGGCGCCAACATGCAGCGCCAGGCCGTGCCGCTCGTCCGCTCCGAGTCGCCCGTTGTGGGCACCGGTATGGAGGGGTACGCAGCGATCGACGCCGGTGACGTGGTCACCGCGGCGAAGGCCGGTGTGATCACCGACGTGTCGGCAGACGTCGTCACCATCCAGGAGGATGAGGGCGGCTCGAAGAGCTACTTCATGCGCAAGTTCGACCGCTCCAACCAGGGCACGAACTACAACCACCGCGTCATCGTGAAGTCGGGGGAGCGCATCGAGGCCGGCGAGGTTATCGCCGACGGCCCCGCGACGGAGAATGGCGAGCTCGCGCTCGGCAAGAACCTCCTCGTGGCGTTCATGTCCTGGGAGGGTCACAACTTCGAGGACGCGATCATCCTGAGCCAGAACCTGGTGAAGGACGACACGCTCTCGTCGATCCACATCGAGGAGTACGACGTCGACGCCCGCGACACCAAGCTCGGCAAGGAGGAGATCACCCGTGACCTCCCCAACGCCAGCATGGAGGCGCTGAAGGATCTCGACGAGCGCGGCATCATCCGCATCGGCGCAGAGGTCACCCCCGGTGACATCCTCGTCGGAAAGGTCACGCCGAAGGGCGAGACCGAGCTCTCGGCCGAGGAGCGCCTGCTCCGCGCGATCTTCAACGAGAAGAGCCGCGAGGTGCGCGACACGTCGCTGAAGGTGCCGCACGGCGTCTCCGGCACGGTCACGTCCGTCAAGGTCTTCGACGCGGAGAACGACAACGACGACGAGCTCGGCTCGGGCGTCAACCAGCGCGTGGTTGTCTACATCGCTCAGAAGCGTAAGATCACCGAGGGCGACAAGCTTGCAGGCCGTCACGGCAACAAGGGCGTCATCTCGAAGATCCTTCCCGTCGAGGACATGCCGTTCCTCGCAGACGGCACCCCGGTCGACGTGATCCTGAACCCGCTGGGTATCCCGGGTCGAATGAACTTCGGCCAGGTGCTCGAGATTCACCTCGGCTGGATCGCCAAGCAGGGCTGGAAGGTCGACGGATCGCCCGAGTGGGCCGCGAAGCTCTCGCAGCAGGCCCTCGAGGCCGCCCCGAACACCAAGGTCGCGACCCCGGTGTTCGACGGCGCGTCGGAGGCGGAGATCGCAGGTCTCCTCGACTCGACGCTCGAGACCCGCGACGGTGAGCGTCTGATCGGTTCGAGCGGCAAGACCCGTCTGTTCGACGGTCGCTCCGGTGAGCCGTACCCGTACCCGATCTCGGTCGGCTACATGTACATCCTGAAGCTGCACCACCTGGTCGACGACAAGATCCACGCGCGCTCGACGGGTCCGTACTCGATGATCACGCAGCAGCCGCTCGGTGGTAAGGCCCAGTTCGGTGGCCAGCGCTTCGGTGAGATGGAAGTGTGGGCGCTTGAGGCCTACGGCGCCGCATACGCGCTGCAGGAGCTCCTCACGGTGAAGTCCGACGATATCCTCGGCCGCGTCAAGGTGTACGAGGCGATTGTCCGCGGCGAGAACATTCCGGAGCCGGGCGTGCCCGAGTCTTTCCGCGTTCTCCTCAAGGAAATGCAGTCGCTCTGCCTGAACGTTGAGGTGCTCGGCGCTGACGGCCAGGCCGTCAGCCTGCGCGACAACGACGATGAGGCCCACCGCACCGCGGAAGAGCTGGGTATTAACCTCTCCAGCCGCTTCGAGACCTCGTCCATCGACGAGATCTAAGCCGCACCAGACGTTTAGTTACCAAGGAGAACATTTTGCTCGAGGGTACGAGTTTCAATGAGCTGCAGATCCGTCTGGCGACCGCTGACGACATCCGCAGCTGGTCATTCGGCGAGGTCAAGAAGCCGGAGACCATCAACTACCGCACGCTGAAGCCGGAGAAGGACGGTCTGTTCGGCGAGCAGATCTTCGGACCGAGCCGCGACTGGGAGTGCGCGTGCGGCAAGTACAAGCGCGTCCGCTACAAGGGCATCGTCTGTGAGCGGTGTGGTGTCGAGGTCACGAAGTCCTCGGTGCGCCGTGAGCGCATGGGCCACATCGAGCTGGCGGCACCCGTCACGCACATCTGGTACTTCAAGGGTGTGCCGTCGCGTCTGGGCTACCTGCTCGACATGGCGCCGAAGGACCTCGAAAAGGTCATCTACTTCGCTGCGTACATGATCATCGACATCGATGAGGACGGCCGTCACGAGGACATGGGCGAGCTTGAGGCCGAGCTGCGGCTCGAGCTCAAGTCGCTCGAGGATCAGCGCGACATCCAGATCGCGCAGCGCCAGCAGCAGGCCGAGTCTGACCTCGCCGCGCTCGAGGCCGAAGGGGCGAAGGCAGATCAGCGCCGCCGCGCCGAGGCTTCAGCCGAGAAGGAAATGACCGCGATCCGCAAGGGCTTCGACGACGACATCGCTCGTCTGCAGCGCGTGTGGGAGGACTTCCGCAACCTCAAGGTGGGCGACCTCAAGCCCGAGGACGCGGTGTTCGCCGACCTCATGGACCGCTACGGCGATTACTTCGAGGCCTACATGGGCGCCGAGGCAATCAAGAAGCGCCTGGAGGCGTTCGACCTTGCCGCCGAGAGCGAGACGCTGCACCTGCAGATCTCCGAGGGCAAGGGCCAGAAGAAGATCCGCGCGATCAAGCGCCTGAAGGTCGTCAGCTCCTTCCTGCAGACGGGCGCGAGCCCGGCCGCAATGGTACTCGACGTCGTTCCGGTGATCCCGCCGGAGCTGCGCCCCATGGTGCAGCTCGACGGTGGCCGCTTCGCGACCTCGGATCTCAACGATCTGTACCGCCGCGTGATCAACCGCAACAACCGCCTCCGTCGTCTGCTTGATCTCGGGGCTCCCGAGATCATCGTGAACAACGAGAAGCGCATGCTGCAGGAGGCCGTCGACGCACTGTTCGACAACGGCCGCCGCGGCCGCCCCGTCACGGGCACCGGCAACCGCGCCCTGAAGTCCCTGAGCGACATGCTCAAGGGCAAGCAGGGTCGCTTCCGTCAGAACCTGCTCGGCAAGCGCGTCGACTACTCGGGCCGTTCGGTCATCGTGGTCGGCCCGCAGCTCAAGCTGCACCAGTGCGGCCTGCCGAAGCAGATGGCGCTCGAGCTGTTCAAGCCGTTCGTCATCAAGCGCCTGATGGATCTGTCGCACGCGCAGAACGTGAAGGCCGCAAAGCGCATGGTCGAGCGCGCACGCTCCGAGGTCTGGGACGTGCTCGAGGAGATCATCCGCGAGCGTCCGGTGCTGCTCAACCGCGCACCGACCCTGCACCGCCTCGGCATCCAGGCGTTCGAGCCGCAGCTCGTGGAGGGCAAGGCGATCCAGCTGCACCCCCTCGTGTGTGCCGCGTTCAACGCCGACTTCGATGGCGACCAGATGGCAGTCCACCTGCCGCTGTCGGTTGAGGCTCAGGCCGAGGCGCGCGTGCTCATGCTCGCCTCGAACAACATCCTCAAGCCGTCGGATGGCCGACCGGTGACCCTGCCCTCGCAGGATATGATCATCGGCCTGCACCACCTCACCACGATCAAGCCCGACTCCGTCGGCACCGGTCGCGCGTTTGGCTCGGTTGCAGAGGCGATCCTCGCAATGGACGAGGGCACGCTCGATCTTGGCGCCAAGGCGAAGATCCGACTCATCGGCTACACCGACGAGTCGGGTGTCACCTACGACAAGCCCGTGCTTGTTGAGACCTCTCTCGGACGCGCGATCTTCAACGAGGCCCTGCCCGCTGATTACGTGTACTTCGAGGAGGTCGCAGACAAGACCAGCCTGTCCGCGCTCGTCAACGATCTCGCGGAGCGGTACCCGAAGGTGGAGGTCGCTGCAACGCTCGACCGCATCAAGGACGCCGGCTTCCACTGGGCCTCGCGCTCGGGTGTGACCGTTGCCCTCTCGGACATCGTGACCCCGTCGAACAAGGCGGAGATCATCGCGGAGCACGAGAAGCGCGCCGCGAAGGTTCAGCGTGACTACGACCGCGGCATGATCCAGGACAGCGAGCGGCACAAGGCGCTGACCGAGATCTGGACGGAGGCGACCGACGAGGTTGCCGCCGCCATGCGCGAGGCGTTCCCCGCAGACAACACCATCTTCCGGATGGTGTCGTCGGGTGCTCGTGGTAACTGGCTGCAGATCCGCAACATTGCGGGTATGCGTGGCCTGGTGTCGAACCCGAAGGGCGAGATCATCCCCCGCCCGATCATCAACTCGTACCGCGAGGGCCTGTCGGTGGCGGAGTACTTCATCGCGACCCACGGTGCGCGTAAGGGTCTGGCCGATACCGCACTGCGTACCGCTGACTCCGGGTACCTCACCCGTCGTCTGGTCGATGTCTCGCAGGATGTCATCATCCGCGAGGAAGACTGCGGCACCAAGCGTGGCCTCGACCTCCCGATCGCTGCCCCGGACGCCAACGGCGTGCTGGTTGGCGACGAGAACGTCGAGAACTCGGTCTACGCTCGCACGCTCGCGACCGAGGCAGTTGCTGCCGACGGCACCGTCGTCGCGACTGCTGGCGAGGACGTGGGCGACGTGCTCATCGACAAGCTGGTCAGCGCTGGCGTCACTGAGATCAAGGTGCGCTCCGTGCTCACCTGTGAGTCGGCAGTCGGCGTGTGCGCCACCTGCTACGGCCGCTCGCTCGCGACCGGTCAGCGCGTCGACATCGGTGAGGCCGTTGGCATCATCGCGGCGCAGTCGATTGGTGAGCCCGGCACGCAGCTGACGATGCGTACCTTCCACACCGGTGGTTCGGCCTCGGCCGACGACATCACGCAGGGTCTGCCCCGCGTGCAGGAGCTCTTCGAGGCGCGTACCCCCAAGGGTGCGTCCCCGATCGCCGAGGCCGCAGGCCGCGTCACGATCGAGGACACCGAGAAGAGCCGCCGCATCCTCCTCACGCCGGACGACGGCACAGAGGAGAAGGCGTACCCGGTGCTGAAGCGTGCAACGCTCATCGTCCAGGACGGCGATCACGTCGAGCTCGGCCAGCCGTTCCTTGCCGGTACCCTCGATCCGAAGGACATCCTGCAGGTCGGGTCTACCGAGAACGGGAAGCACATCCCGGGTGAGCGCGCCGTGCAGAAGTACCTCGTCGAGGGCGTCCAGGGCGTGTACCGCTCGCAGGGCGTGCCGATCCACGATAAGCACATCGAGGTCATCGTGCGCCAGATGCTGCGTAAGGTCACCGTCGTCGACCACGGCGAGACCGAGCTGCTCCCGGGCGAGCTCGTCGACCGGGCGCGCTACCAGCGCATCAACCGTGAGGCGATCCTCGAGACCAAGCGTGCGGCAACCGCCCGCCCCGAGGTCATGGGTATCACCAAGGCGTCGCTCGCGACCGAGTCGTGGCTGTCGGCGGCCTCCTTCCAGGAGACCACCCGCGTGCTCACGCAGGCCGCGATGGAGGGATCGCGCGATCCGCTCATCGGCCTCAAGGAGAACGTCATCATCGGTAAGCTCATCCCGGCTGGTACGGGCCTGAGCACCTACCGCGATGTCAACGTCGAGGCGACCGAGGAGGCGAAGGCGGAGCGGTACCCGAACCGCCTGTTCGCAACCGAGGGCACCTTCGACGAGAACGACCTCTCGTTCGTTGACTTCGACAGCTTCACGGCTGACGAGTTCAACCCGGGCAACTACAGCTAGGGATCCGTCCCCAGCTCCGCTCGGAGCCTGACGCGGGCGCTCGCACTTCGGTGCGGGCGCCCGCGTTGCGTTTGTCGGGGGCGTTGTTGGCAGTGGGCGGGGTGCACGGTGTGCGCTGTTCGGGGTGTGCGGGGTGTGCGGGGTGTGCGTTGTTGGGCGGTGCGCGCTGTTGGGTGGTGGTTTGACGCTGTGCCTTGCCCCCTCCGCGAGTGTGCGGCTTCGTTGCGAGTGTGCGGCTTGCCGTCTGTGGTGAAGCCGCACGCTCGTGCGCGGATCCTCCACTCGTGCGCGGATCCTCCACTCGCAGCAGAGCCGCACACTCGCGCGGAGGAGTGCGCGATGCCCGGGCGCCGGTAGCCGCGCGAGGGTAGCGGGAGCGTGTGCAGCCCCTCGGCCGGCGCGCGCTCGCGCCCCACTTCTCTCCGCGAGTGTGCGGCTTCGTTGTGAGTGTGCGGCTTGCCGTCTGTGGTGAAGCCGCACGCTCGTGCGCGGATCCTCCGCTCGTGCGCTGAGCGCGCGGCGCCCGGACACCGGTAGCTCGCGAGGATAGCGGGAGCGCGTGCAGTCGCTCGGTCCGGGGCCCGGTGTTCCGCCCGGTCTGCGAGCGTGCGGCTTCGTTGCGAGTGTGCGGCTTGCCGTCTGTGGTGAAGTCGCACGCTCGTGCGCGGATCCTCCACTCGTGCGCGGATCCTCCACTCGTGCGCGGATCTTCCACTCGCGCGCTGATCCTCCACTCGTGCCTGGAGTCGCATACCCGCACACTCGCAGCGGAGCCGCACACTCGCGTGCAGGGGCCGCGCCGCCCGCGCACCGCACCAACCGGCCACCGCACCGACCGGCCACCGCGCCGATCGGCGGCCGCACGACCCGCGCCGCGGGTTGCGTTTCGGCATCGAATTTGCTCGCTCCCGGGCGCGTACTCGGGGGAATGGCACAGCGAGCTTGTACTGTGGCGGCACAGAGGTTGTTTTGGGGAACCCGAGCCCGAACATCGACGAGAGGTGCAGCGATGAGCGAAGACCGCGAGACGCCCCCATCGCGGGCTGCGGAGACGACCGAGCCCGGGGAGACCCCCGGTGCGCCGGTCGAGGAGACGCTTGCCAGCGAGACCGAGGTGCTGCGCGCCGTGAAGCGCTCGCGCGACGCGTCAGACGCCGCCGATGCGAGCGCAGCTGCCGGGGCACCGTCGGAAGCGGCAGACGCCACCGATGGCTCCGCCACCGCGGGCGCTGCCGGTGCCACCGCAGGCGCGGCCGGAGCCGACACCAGCAGCGCGCACGACGCGGACGCCGCGGCCGCAGAGCGGGCGCACCGTCAGGCGGTGTCCGAGCTCGACACCCAGCTCGATATGAGCCCCGCGCCGGATGCGCGCACCGGGCCGGACGCCGCACCCGCGCCCGCCTACGACGAGCTTCCGAGCGCCGCGCCCGGCGTTGCCCCCACCGCGACGCTGCCGCCGGTGCGCGACGGCGAGATCCGTATCAGCACGGACCATCCGATGGCCGCGCTCTACACGCAGACGCCGATGCCGCCGGACATCCGCGGCAATCGCGGCGCCGGTGTGCTGATCTCCCTGCTCGCGACTGTGGTGTTCGCGGCACTCTACCTCGGCGCGATCGCGCTGTGGATCGCACCGAGTTTCCCGCCGTCACAGTACGTGGACGCCGGCATCATGCCCTGGCTCACGTCGTGGCTGTTCATCATCCCGTCCGTCGTGTTCTTCGTTGGGCTGGTGCTACTCGTCCTCGTGGTGGGCCGCGCCGGCTGGTGGGCCTACGTGCTCGGCGGGTTCCTGGTGGCTGTGCTGGTCTGGTTCGCCAGCATGGTGACGCTGAGCCTCGCGGGGACTCCGTACGCGACTCCGCAGGAGATGCTCCCCGGCTTCAGCTTCGGCATGGAGTCCGTGCCCGGAATGGTCAACCGCTTTGGGCTGACGGTGCCGGCGATCGCCGCGGCGGTCGTCGCGCGCGAGGTCACGGTGTGGTTCGGTGCCTGGATTGGGGCGCGCGGGCGGCGGATGAAGGCCCGCAACGCCGAGGCGCTCGCCGAGTACGAATCCGCGCTGTCCGAGGCGCAGGCGACGCAGCCATGAACTCGGGCCCCCGTCGCGGGGTCACCCGCGGTTACGTGGGGGCCCTGATCACGGCTGCGGTGATCGTTGCTACCGCGCTGCTGGTCGCGGCGTGGGGTGGGCTCGCGCTGCTGCTGGATACGGATCCGGTTGAGACGGCCTCGGTGCCGCGGTGGGCGGCGCCGGTGATTCTGCTCGCGGGGCTCGGCGTGCTCGCCTGGTCGCTGTGGCGGCAGGCGATCACGCTCCTCCGGGGGCGGCGAGCGCCGTCGTGGGGATCGATGTGTACCGTGGCGATCGGCGTGTACCTGTTGTGGGGCCTCGCGGGGATTCTCGCGGGGATGTCAATCGATGAAACGTGGTTCAGTCCGTTTGCCGTCTCGCTGCCGGTGATCTGGGCGGTGGTGTCGGTGCTGTTTTGGGCGGTGCTCGCCCGCCGGGTCTACACCGACCGCCCCCCGCCCCGCTGGCCGTGGGAGCGGGCTGAGGAGGACGAGTGATCGTGGTGGGCGCGATCGAAGAACGCGTGGGTGTCGCCGTGGACGCCTGGCTGCGCTGGGTGCCGAGCTGGAGCCCGGGCACGCACCGCGGACGGGCGCGGCTGTGCCAGCGCTGCACGGGGTCGCCGATGCTGGCCGCGAGCGGCCTGACGGGGGACGTGCCGCACCAGGTGATGCACGCGCTCGTGTCGCGGATGCACCGCATTATCGATCGCCAAGTGGACGACTTCACGGAGGCGGAGTTGCCGGTGCTGCACGCCGAGCTGTCCGACGCCGAAATGTGGCGGGCCGGCGGGTACGATCCGCGGGCAAACCTGGATCCGGAGTACGAGGGGCTCGATCCGGACCCGGAACCGGGGGACACCGAGCAGCCGTTCCTATTCACGCTCACGGGGCTCGCGGAGGAGACGAAGCCCGCGCCCCCGCTCCCGCGCCCGCCGCTGAGTGCCGCCGAGAAGCAGCAGCTTCGCGCAGACATCGCCCGAGTCGACGAGTACGCGGCGGAGTGCGGCCGAGAGGTCTGCTTCGCACTGATGACGCATCGCGACCGCATCTCCGCGGCGGTGCACCGGTTCGTTGAGCCGCAGATCCAGGCGATGCTCACCGAGCTCAGCGAGGGGCTTGAACCGCCGAAGTGACCGTCGCTGAAATCGCGGCGGGCTTGCGAGGCACCAGCGCGACGGCGATCGCCGCGATGATCGCCACCGAGGCGAAGGTGATGAAGTTCCACTCGACGCCGATCCCGAGCGCCGCAATCCAGCCACCGAGCACCGGCCCGATGATCGCTCCGATGCGCGCGAAGCTGAGCGCCCAGCCGGTCGCGGTGGCGCGCACGGCCGGCGGGTAGTAATCGGTGATGTACGCGGTGAGGACGAGCGACGCGGAGATCGAACCCACCCCGGAGATCCCCACGAGCACCAGGTTGAACACCATGGCGTTGGGGAACATCATGAGGAGCGAGGCGAGTCCGCCGAGGGTGTAGAACACGATGAGCACCGACTTTGCGCCGAAACGGTCGGCGAGCCAGCCCAGGACGAGGCCCCCCGCGGCCGAGGAGAGGCTGAACACCAGGAGGAACGCGAGCGCCGGGCCGAGGTCGTAGCCGGACTCGCGCATGATCGACGGCAGCCAGGAGTTGAGGCCGTACACGAGGAGCATGCCGGCGAAGAGCGAGATCCAGAGGAACACGGTGGAGCGCAGCGCCGCGCGGGAGAACAGCTGGCGGATGATCTGGCGCCACGGCGTCTGCGGTGTTGCGTCGTCGCTGCTCGGTTCGCGCGGCACGTACGGCGCGATACCGAGGCGAGCAGCGAGCGCGCGGGCCGCGTCGGTGCGCCCGGTGTTTTCGAGCGACTCGAGCGACTCAGGCAGGTACCGGGCGACGAGTGGGAGCATCAGGAACGGAACGGCGCCGACGGCGATCACCCAGCGCCATCCGACGAGCGGGAGCAGGATCATTGCGACCAGGGCGGAGACGACGATCCCGAGCGAGTAGCCCGAGTACATGATGCCGTAGTTGAGTGCGCGCCGGCGCGGCGGCGAGTATTCGATCGTGAGCGCCGCCGCGACCGGGATGATCCCGCCCATCCCGAGGCCGCCCAGGAACCTGAAGAACCCGAAGAACTCCGGGGTCGGGGAGAGCGCCGCCCCGAGCTGCATTGACGTGAATGTCGCCAGCGAGATCAGGAGCATGCGCTTGCGCCCGAGCCGGTCGCTCAGCGTGCCAACAAACAGTGCCCCAACGAGCATGCCCACGAGCGCCCAGGCGGCGAGCCCACCGAGGGCTACTGGATCGAGGTTCCAGGCGCGATCGTCTGCGATCGCGGGGAGCACTGCCCCGATCACCCCGACGTCGTAACCCTCCGCGAGGATCGCCGCCCAGCACCAGACCACCACGGTGCGGGTGACTCGGGCCGGGACGTGCCAATCGGTGCTGGTAGTGGATGACATCTGTGACTCCCTCGTGACAGTTGTGCGATTCGGGTGGGTGCGGCCCCGCGCTCGTGCGGGTGGCGGTGCCGCGCGCTGGCTCAGGGCGCGAGTGCTTGCTGCCTGAGCACGAAGTGCTGCAGCTTGCCGCTCGGATTCTTGGGAAGCGAGTCAACGATCTCGACGTGCCGCGGGCACTTGTACAGGGCGAGGCGCTGCTTGGTGTGCGCGATGATTGACCGGATGAGCGCTTCTGGATCGCCGCTCGGGTCCCGCGGCACCACGAAGGCGCCGACGATGTCTCCCTTCGCGGCGTCGGGGATTCCGATGACCGCGCACTCGAGGACGTCCGGGTGAAGGTTGATGATCTCCTCGACCTCGGGCGCCCCCACGTTGTACCCGGCGGTGACGATCATTGAGTCAGACCTGGCCACAAACGTGAAGTACCCGTCCTCGTCCATCACGTAGGTGTCCCCGGTCACGTTCCAGCCGTTGAGCACGTAGTTGCTCTGACGCGGGTCGTTGAGGTAGCGGCACCCGGTCGGCCCGATCACCCCGAGTCTGCCGACGACGCCGGGCCCCACGGGGTGGCCCTCGTCGTCCAGCACCGCGGCGCGGAACCCGGGGATTGGTTTCCCGGTGGCGCCCGGGCGGATCTCGTCGCCCGCCGCCGAGATGAAAATGTGCAGCATCTCGGTGGCGCCGATACCGTTGACGAGCCGGATCCCGCTCGCCGCCTCGACAGCCTCGAACGTCTCACGGGGGAGGTGCTCGCCGGCCGAGATGCCCACGCGCAGCTTGGCGAGCGTCTCGGCGCGGCCCTCCTTCACGAGGGTGCGATACCCCGTGGGGGCCGTATAGAGCACGGTGACCCCGAGCTCGTCGATGAACCGCGCGAGTTCGAGCGGGCCGGCGCGTTCGGCGAGCACTGCCGCACCGCCGGTGCGAAGCGGGAACACAACGAGGCCCCCCAGCCCGAACGTGAACGCGAGCGGCGCCGAGCTCGCGCTGATATCGGTGGGCCCGAGCTCGATCACGTGCGTTGCGAACGTGTCGGCGTTCGCCAGAATGTCGCGGTGAAAGTGCATGGTGATCTTTGGGGCGCCCGTGGTGCCGGAGGTGGCGCCGAGCAGGGCGACGTCGTCTGCCGCGGTCGCGACGGCGGTGAACCCAGTGGGCTGCGCGTCGCACGCGGCGCGGAGTTCGTCGTCGGCACCGCCCGCCACGATGACTGTTCCCCCTCGGCACGGTGCCGGGTGACGACCGGGGCGACGTCGGCGAGCGCGTCGTGGTCGATCACCATGAGGGTGGGTCGTACGCGTTCGGCCACGTTGCCAAACTCGTGGGCTTTCCACGCGGTCATGGTGGTGACCACCACCGCCCCGGCCTTCAGGATCCCGAGCCAGCAGGCCACGGTCCACGGACTGTTCAGCATCCGGAGCACCACGCGGTTCCCGGGCACGATCCCGTGCGCATCAGTGAGCACGCGGGCGAACTGATCCGCGCGGCGTTGGAGCTCGCCGTAGCTCCAGGGTTCCCCGTCAGGGACGAGGAGCGCGGGGCGGTCCGGCCCGAAGCGCTCGACGGCCGCGTCGATGAGTGCCTCGGCGGCGTTGAGGCGATCCGGGTAGTTGAGTTCGGGCAGCGTGAACTCAAACGTGGGCCAGGTGTCGAACGGCGGGAGCGCATCGCGAGCGAAGGTGTCGACGTGCGCGCTGGGAGAGAGCTTCATTGCTGGATCCCTTCGAGTGAGGTGGGTGCCTCAGTGCCTCTAGTGTGCGTAATTCGTGACGAACGTTAAATAGCTGTGATGAAGATTGAGGGGAGTTTCTTGCCCTTGGGGCGCGAAGGGTTGTCCGTGTGTGTGCAAACCGGTCGGCTATGAGTGCATAATCGGCGCTGCGCACGGCTTTCGGGGTCCACTGAGCCCGCGCAGCGTGTCCGGAATGCGCGCGGCGCCTCGGGTGGCTTGCCGCACGCCCGGCGGTGCGGCCGAGTGCCCGGCGGGTGGCGGCGCCCGCGGCGCGGCAGGGGAGTGGCGCCGGCGCGGAGTCCGGCGCCCCATTCCCGGGCGTGTCGCGAGGGGGGAGTTCTTGCGCGACCCCGGTCAAGCGCGTAAAGTTGATCCCTGGTGTACTCCAGTGTCTTGAACTGTGCCCGCACGGGGCAATTCACGGGAGCACATCGCGGGATCAACGCCCTCCGGGGCGATACCCCCACGGCATAGCTGCACTCGGGTACCACCCTCGCGTCCGCGCGGTGATGGTGCCAGCAGCTCAGCGGCCGCGCAAGCAGCCGCACATGCTCAATCCATTTGAAGCATTCCTGTCACCGTGCAGGAGTACCTAGGAGAATCAGTGCCAACTATTCAGCAGTTGGTTCGCAAGGGTCGCACGCCGAAGGTCTCAAAGACCAAGGCGCCCGCCCTGAAGGCGAACCCGCAGCAGGCAGGGGTTTGCACCCGTGTCTACACCACCACCCCGAAGAAGCCGAACTCGGCGATGCGTAAGGTCGCTCGTGTGAAGCTTCGCAACGGGACCGAGGTCACCGCCTACATTCCCGGCGAGGGCCACAACCTGCAGGAGCACTCGCTGGTGCTCGTGCGCGGTGGCCGCGTGAAGGACCTTCCCGGTGTTCGTTACAAGATCGTGCGCGGCGCGCTTGACACGCAGGCGGTCAAGGACCGTCAGCAGGCTCGCAGCCGCTACGGTGCAAAGAAGGTGAAGTAATGCCCCGTAAAGGTCCTGCTCCGAAGCGCCCCGTTGTCGCCGATCCCGTATACGGCGCACCCATCGTGAGCCAGCTCGTCAACAAGATTCTTCTTGATGGCAAGAAGGGTCTCGCCGAGCGCATCGTTTACGGTGCACTCGAGGCTGTTGCCGAGAAGTCCGGCCAGGATGCCGTGACGGTTCTCAAGAAGGCGCTCGACAACGTGCGCCCCACCCTTGAGGTTCGTTCGCGTCGCGTCGGCGGCAGCACCTACCAGGTGCCCGTCGAGGTCAAGCCGCACCGCGCCAACACGCTCGCGCTGCGCTGGCTCACCAGCTACGCGAAGGCTCGTCGCGAGAACTCGATGACCGACCGTCTGACGAATGAGATTCTCGACGCTTCAAACGGCCTGGGTGCCGCAGTGAAGCGCCGTGAGGACACTCACAAGATGGCCGAGTCGAACCGCGCGTTCGCTCACTACCGCTGGTAACAGCCCGGTAGTACCTGAAATGGCGGATCGCTTCGCCTTCGTGCGATCCGATCCGCCATTTGCGGGGCTCAGCCCTGCAATCCGATCTTTCACCCCCACCCGGAGGAGACCCCGTGGCACAAGACGTGCTCACCGACCTGAGCAAGGTCCGCAACATCGGCATCATGGCCCACATCGATGCTGGCAAGACCACCACCACCGAGCGCATCCTGTTCTACACGGGTGTCAACCACAAGCTGGGCGAGACCCACGATGGCGCCTCGACCACTGACTGGATGGAGCAGGAGAAGGAGCGCGGCATCACGATCACGTCTGCCGCCGTGACCTGCTTCTGGAACAAGAACCAGATCAACATCATCGACACCCCGGGCCACGTCGACTTCACCGTCGAGGTGGAGCGCTCGCTCCGCGTGCTCGACGGTGCCGTCGCAGTGTTCGACGGCAAGGAGGGCGTTGAGCCCCAGTCGGAGACCGTGTGGCGTCAGGCTGACAAGTACGAGGTGCCCCGCATCTGCTTCGTCAACAAGATGGACAAGATGGGCGCCGACTTCTACTTCACGGTCGACACCATCGTCAACCGCCTCGGTGCGAAGCCGCTCGTGATGCAGCTGCCCATCGGTTCCGAGGCAGACTTCATCGGTGTCGTCGACCTGCTGTCGATGAAGGCGTTCGTCTGGGAGGGCGACTCGAAGGGTGACGTGACCCTCGGTGCTGCCTACGAGACGCAGGAGATTCCCGCTGACCTCCAGGCCAAGGCCGAAGAGTACCGCGCGAAGCTTGTTGAGACGGTCGCCGAGACCGACGATGCGCTGCTCGAGAAGTTCTTCGCGGGCGAAGAGCTCACGATCGACGAGATCAAGGGCGGCATCCGCAAGCTCGTCGTGAACAACGAGATCTACCCCGTGTACTGCGGCTCGGCCTTCAAGAACCGCGGCATCCAGCCGATGCTCGACGCGGTTGTTGATTTCCTGCCGAACCCGCTCGACGTTGGCGCCATTGAGGCCCACGATCCCCGCGACGAGTCGATTGTCATCGAGCGCAAGCCCGCTGCAGACGAGCCGTTCTCGGCACTCGCGTTCAAGATCGCCGTGCACCCCTTCTTCGGGCGCCTCACCTACGTGCGCGTGTACTCCGGTCACGCTCCGTCGGGCACCCAGCTCGTCAACACGACGAAGGGCAAGAAGGAGCGCATCGGGAAGATCTTCCAGATGCACGCCAATAAGGAGATCCCCGTTGATCAGCTCACCGCTGGCAACATCTACGCGGTGATCGGCCTCAAGGACACCACTACGGGAGACACGCTGTCCGATCCGGACAAGCAGGTCGTGCTCGAGTCGATGACCTTCCCGGAGCCCGTCATCGAGGTGGCGATCGAGCCGAAGACGAAGAGCGACCAGGAGAAGCTCGGCGTCGCGATCCAGAAGCTCGCCGAAGAGGATCCCACGTTCCGCGTGAGCCAGAACGAGGAGACCGGTCAGACGGTTATCGCCGGTATGGGCGAGCTTCACCTCGACATCCTCGTTGACCGCATGAAGCGCGAGTTCAACGTCGAGGCGAACGTGGGCAAGCCCCAGGTCGCGTACCGCGAGACCATCCGTCGCGAGGTCCCGAAGTACGACTACACCCACAAGAAGCAGACCGGTGGATCCGGTCAGTTCGCTAAGGTGCAGATCTCGCTTGCTCCGCTCGAGGTTGAGGGCGACAAGATCTACGAGTTCCAGGACAAGGTCACGGGCGGCCGCGTGCCGCGCGAGTACATCCCCTCGGTCAACGCCGGTATCCAGGACGCCATGCAGTACGGCATCCTCGCTGGCTTCCCCGTCGTGGGCGTTCGCGCGCAGCTGCTGGACGGCCAGTACCACGATGTTGACTCGTCGGAAATGGCGTTCAAGATCGCCGGCTCCATCGCGTTCAAGGAAGCCGCTCGCCTCGCGCAGCCGGTGATCCTCGAGCCGATGATGGCTGTCGAGGTGCGCACCCCCGAGGAGTACATGGGCGACGTTATCGGCGACCTGAACTCCCGTCGTGGACAGATCCAGTCGATGGAGGACGCCTCAGGCGTCAAGGTCGTTCGCGCCCTTGTTCCCCTCTCCGAGATGTTCGGGTACATCGGCGACCTGCGGTCGAAGACCAGTGGTCGTGCGGTGTTCTCGATGACCTTCGATTCCTATGCTGAGGTTCCGAAGGCTGTGGCCGATGAAATCGTTCAGAAGGCTAAGGGCGAGTAATTCTGCCCGCAGGTTGGCGGCGGTAGCTGTCTGTCGCCGCCAACCGCACCGCTCAGGTCGCGATCACCGTCCTGAGCTTGTAACATAAGTACACACCCCGTACTCGTGCCCTTCGAAATCCTCGGAGGGAAGCGGTACTCGATGTCCTGAGGAGGACTATAGTGGCGAAGGCCAAGTTCGAGCGGACCAAGCCGCACGTAAACATCGGAACGATCGGTCACGTCGACCACGGTAAGACGACTCTTACCGCGGCGATCTCGAAGACCCTCGCGGACAAGTTCCCGTCGGACGTCAACGTCCAGCGCGACTTCGACACGATCGATTCGGCTCCTGAGGAGCGCCAGCGCGGTATCACCATCAACATCTCGCACGTTGAGTACGAGACCGACAAGCGCCACTACGCTCACGTTGATGCACCCGGCCACGCCGACTACATCAAGAACATGATCACCGGTGCCGCTCAGATGGACGGCGCAATCCTCGTGGTTGCGGCGACCGACGGCATGATGGCTCAGACCAAGGAGCACATCCTGCTCGCAAAGCAGGTCGGCGTGCCGTACCTGCTCGTTGCGCTCAACAAGTGCGACCAGGTCGACGACGAGGAAATCCTCGAGCTCGTCGAGATGGAGGTCCGCGAGGAACTCTCCAAGCAGGGCTACCCGGGAGACGACGTCCCCGTGGTCCGCGTCTCGGGCTACCAGGCACTCCAGGGCGAAGAGAAGTGGGTTAACTCCGTTCTCGAGCTCATGGAAGCCGTTGACAACAACATCCCCGACCCCGTGCGCGACAAGGACAAGCCGTTCCTGATGCCCGTCGAGGATGTCTTCACGATCACCGGTCGTGGAACGGTCGTCACGGGCCGCGCCGAGCGCGGCACGCTGAAGATCAACTCCGAGGTCGAGATCGTGGGTCTGCGTCCGACGCAGAAGACCACCGTCACCGGCATCGAGATGTTCCACAAGCAGCTCGACGAGGCCTGGGCCGGCGAGAACTGTGGCCTCCTCCTTCGCGGCACCAAGCGTGAAGACGTTGAGCGTGGCCAGGTTGTCGTGCAGCCCGGTTCGATCACCCCGCACACCAACTTCGAGGGGACCGCTTACATCCTCAAGAAGGAAGAGGGCGGCCGTCACAACCCGTTCGAGACGAACTACCGTCCGCAGTTCTACTTCCGTACGACTGACGTGACCGGTGTCATCACCCTCCCCGAGGACAAGCCGATGGTTATGCCCGGCGACACCACCGACATGACGGTCGAGCTGATCCAGCCGATCGCTATGGAGGATGGCCTCGGCTTCGCTATCCGTGAGGGTGGCCGCACCGTCGGCGCCGGCACGGTGACGAAGGTTCTCTCCTAAGCTTTCGAGCTTCGAAGAGGCGGCTGAGCCGCAGAGCCCCCGGGAGTACTCCCGGGGGCTCTTCCCGTTTCTGGGTGGCGGTGCGCTGCGGTGCTTGCGCGGACCGCTATCCTCGTAGGAGGCTCCGTGCGAGCCACAGTCTGTAATCGAAACGGAGTCCGAGTGCCGCAAACCGTCAGCCAACGCATCGCTCATTTTGCGCGACAGTACGGCCTGCTCTTTGCGCTCGACGCGCTCGCGTGGGCCGTCGCGATCCTGGCCGCGCTCACCCTGCGGTTCGATTTCAACCTCACTCGAATCCACTGGGGCTGGACGCTTGTCGTGATCGGCGCGACGATCCTCCTCCAGCTGATCGGGGGGTGGGTGTTCTGGCTCTACCGCAGCAGGTACGAGGTCGGCAGCTTCGACGAGGTGCGCGCGATCGTCTTTTCCGTCACCGCGGTGATGGTCTGCGCCTGGGTGGTCGCGTTCCTGGTCGGCTTCGGCAACGGCATCCCGCGCAGCACGATGGTGATCGCAGCCCCGATCGCATTCAGCCTCATGGGGGTGGCCCGCTACCTCGTCCGCCTCTCGACCGAGCGGGAGCTGAAGCCGGGGGCCGAGGCCGAACGAACGCTGCTGTACGGTGCCGGCTACCTCGGCGTCCAGACCGCGAAGCGTATGCTCACGGACGCTGCGGGACTCGCGCTGCCAGTGGGTTTCCTGGACGACGATCCCACGAAGCGCAACCACGAGGTGCGCGGTGTGCGCGTGCTCGGCAGCTTTGACGACCTCGCCGAGGTGGCGCGGCAGACCCGGGCCACACGAATCATCGTCTGCATCGGCGACGCCGACGCCACGCTCATGCGGCGCGTGGACGAGGCCGCCGACCGGGTGGGGATGAGCGCCATGGTGCTGCCCCCGCTCGAGCAGATCCTCCGCAACGCCTCGGCGATCGAGGACGTGCGCGCGCTGTCGATCGAAGACCTGATCGGGCGGCACCCGGTGCGGCTCGAGACCGAGTCGATCGCGGAGTACCTGCAGGACAAGCGCGTGCTGGTCACCGGCGCGGGGGGATCGATCGGGTCCGAGCTCTGCCGCCAGCTCGCGCGTTTCGCGCCCCGCGAGCTGATCATGCTCGACCGCGACGAAACCGCGCTTCAGGAGAGCCAGCTGGCGATCAGCGGGCACGGCCTGCTCGACACGAATGACGTGGTGCTCGCCGACATTCGCGACGCGGAGACGATCGAGCGCCTGTTCGTCGAGCGCAAGCCGGAGGTCGTGTTTCACGCGGCCGCGCTGAAGCACCTTCCGATGCTCGAGCAGTACCCGGATGAGGCGTGGAAGACGAATGTGCTCGGCACGCTCAACGTGCTGCGCGCCGCCCAGGCGGCGAACGTGGGCACGTTCGTGAATATCTCGACGGACAAGGCTGCGAACCCCACGAGCGTGCTCGGGCACTCGAAACGCGTCGCAGAGAAGCTGACCGCGTGGATGGCCGAGCAGACCGGGCAGCGCTATCTCTCCGTGCGCTTCGGCAACGTGATCGGCAGCCGCGGCTCGATGCTTCCCACGTTCCGCGCGCTGATCGAGGCGGGCGGCCCGCTGACCGTGACCCACCCCGAGGTCACGCGCTTCTTCATGACGATTCCCGAGGCCTGCCAGCTCGTGGTGCAGGCCGGCGGGATCGGGCGACCCGGCGAGGTGCTCATCCTCGACATGGGCGAGCCCGTCAGTATTCTCGACGTCGCGCAGCGCATGGTCGCGCAGTCGGGCAAGGACATCGACATCGTGTTCACCGGCCTCCGCCACGGGGAGAAGCTCCACGAGGAACTGGTGGGCGACGGCGAGGGCAACGAGCGCCCGTTCCACCCGAAGATCTCTCACGCCCACGTCGACACGATTTCCCCCGACGTGCTCGATCACGAGGGCTGGGTCGCTCGGATGGACCTCACCGAGGCGGCCGAGGAGCGCGTCCAGTGACCCCCCTCGCCGTCTCCCTCATCGCCGGCGCGCTCACCCTGGTCCTCAGTCTCGCGCTCCCGGTGGTGGTCAAGCCGGTGCTCGTGCGCCTCGGCATCATGGACGTGCCATCGGCGCGCTCCTCGCACGACCGGCCCATTCTCCGCGGCCTGGGGCTCGCGGTACTCATCGCGATGCTGGTGGGCGGCGCCACAGCGGTGGCGCTGTTTGCGGTCCCGAGCTGGGGTGGGAGCGCCTCGTGGAGCGCCCTGCTCGTGATCGTGCTCGGGTCGCTCTGCGCCGGGTTGCTCGGGCTCACTGAGGACCTGCACGGGCTGAGTGTGCCGCTGCGAAGCGCGGCGCTGCTGCTGATCGCCGCGGGCTCCGCCCTCGGCGTGCTGCTGGTATCTGGCGGCCTCGGCGGCGGACTCGGGCTGCAGCACGGGCCCGGCCTCGCGGGGTCCTCCGGCCCGGGGGCGGTGTCCGATGCCGCGGCGCCGCACCCCGGCCTGCCAGTGTGGGCGATCATCGCGCTCGTGGCGTACGCGGTGCTGTTTATCTCGAGCTACATCAACGTTGCCAACTTTATGGACGGCCTCAACGGCATCAGTGGCTTCCACGGTGTGATCGCTGGCGGCACGTTCGCGGCAATCGGGTGGAGCATGAATATGCCCTGGTTGTTCGCGGCCGGACTGGTGCTCGCGCTCGGCTACCTGGGCTTCCTGCCCTGGAACCTGACGAAGCCCGGGGCGTTCCTCGGCGACGTGGGGAGCTACCTGCTCGGGGGAGCGACCGCCGTGACGAGCTTCGCCGCGCTCATCGCCGGGGCGCCCCTGCTCGCGACCATCGGGCCGATGGTGATCTACTTCGGCGACGTGGGGGTCACTCTCGTGAAGCGCATGCGCGCCGGACACAAGTGGGACGAGCCGCACAAGGAGCACACCTACCAGCGGATCCAGCAGCTCGGCTACTCGCACGTGCAGGCCTCCGGGCTCACCGCGGGGTGCACGCTCCTCGCCTCTCTCCTTGGGCTCGCATCGCTCTCGGTGGGGCTCTGGGGATCCCTCATCCTGCTCGCCGGCGGGCTCGCGGTGCTGCTCGTGTACCTGGCGCTGCCGCGCCTACTGCCGGCTCGGTCGTAGCCCCGGATTTCCGCCCCGCGGCGCCGGGTGGGAACCGCCGCGGCCCGACACGCTGGCCGCGACACGCCCGGGTTGCACGCACCCGGGTCGCTGTGTCAGAATAGACAGGTTCAGTACTCCGCACTTCTGTGCGGATCACTGCCAGGCAGTGCATAATCACCCGGGTTTCCGGGGTTAGGCCGCGGGTAGCGAACACTACCTGCACGCCAGCTGGCGGCCAGACGTTTGTCGGGCCGTCTTCGTGCGTGTGGGGCCACCACGTGAGAGCGCGGTGGTTTTGACAGGTGAACAGAGACCCAGCACATAGCGCCTCTTGCGAGGCGTGCTGCCAGGGCGCTGGTACGTAAGACGTCCAATGCCACGCTTCCCTCGGGGGCTGGTACGACGCAAGTAGAAAGTAGAGATGTCATGGCGGGACAGAAGATCCGCATCCGACTGAAGTCGTATGACCACGAGGTCATCGATAACTCCGCACGTAAGATCGTCGACACGGTGACCCGCGCGGGTGCAACCGTGATCGGCCCCGTGCCGCTCCCCACGGAGAAGAACGTGATCGCTGTGATCCGTTCGCCCCACAAGTACAAGGACAGCCGCGAGCACTTTGAGAAGCGCACGCACAAGCGTCTGATCGACATCGTCGATCCCACGCCGAAGGCCGTCGATTCGCTCATGCGTCTCGATCTCCCGGCCGATGTCAACATCGAGATCAAGCTCTAAGGGGGATCAGATCATGGCAGTAGAGCGCAATGTGAAGGGTCTTCTGGGCACCAAGCTCGGTATGACTCAGGTCTGGGACGAGAACGGCAAGGTCGTTCCCGTCACCGTGATCGAGGTGGCACCCAACGTGATCACCCAGATCCGCACCCCCGAGGTCGACGGCTACAACGCCGTGCAGATCGCCGCGGGCGCGATCGATCCCCGCAAGGTCAACAAGCCTGCGGCAGGTCACTTCGAGAAGGCCGGCGTTACGCCGCGTCGTCACGTGACCGAGATCCGTACCGCTGATGCAGCTGAGTACGCGCTGGGCCAGGAGCTCACCGTTGATGGCACCTTCGAGGCCGGTCAGAAGATCGACGTCGTTGGCACCTCAAAGGGTAAGGGCTTCGCGGGCACGATGAAGCGTCACAACTTCAAGGGTGTTTCCGCATCGCACGGTTCGCACCGTAACCACCGTAAGCCCGGTTCCATCGGCGGCGCAGCGACCCCCGGTCGCGTGTTCCGCGGTCACAAGATGGCCGGCCGCATGGGTGGCGATCGCGTTACCGTGCAGAACCTGATCGTGCAGGCGATTGACGCCGAGAAGGGTCTCATCCTGGTTAAGGGTGCAGTTCCCGGCGCGCGCGGTCGTCTCGTATTCGTTCGCAACGCAGTGAAGGGGGCGTAGTTCATGGCTACCGCTACCAAGCTCGAGGTGCTCGACGCGAAGGGCAAGAAGGCCGGGTCGGTTGACCTGCCCGAGGCAATCTTCGGCGCCGAGACCAACGTCCCGCTGATCCACCAGGTGGTCACCGCCCAGCTCGCAGCTGCGCGCCAGGGTACTCACAAGGTGAAGACCCGTGGTGAGGTTTCCGGTTCGGGTGTCAAGCCGTTCAAGCAGAAGGGCACCGGCCGCGCTCGTCAGGGCTCCGTCCGTATGCCTCAGCACCGCGGCGGCGGCGTCGTCCACGGGCCCGTGCCCCGCGACTACTCGCAGCGCACTCCCAAGAAGATGATCGCTGCAGCTCTCCGCGGCCTGCTCTCGGATCGCGCTCGCGCGAACCGTCTGCACGTCGTTGACGGCTTCGGTATCGCTGACAAGCCCAGCACCAAGGCCGCTCGCGAGTTCCTCGCGACGGTGGCGCCGGGCAAGCGCGTGCTCGTGGTCGTTGACCGCGCGGACGAGCTCACCCCGCTCAGCGTTCGGAACCTGCCGTTCGTTCACGTGCTGTTCCAGGATCAGCTCAACGCCTACGACGTGGTCGTCAGCGACGATCTCGTCTTCACCAAGGCTGCCTTCGACTTGTTCGTCGCCGGCCGTGCCGCTCAGGAGGACTCGAAGTGAGCCTGAACAAGTCTGCACACGACGTCATCGTCCGCCCCATCGTTTCCGAGAAGAGCTACGGTCTCATCGACGCCAACGGTCAGTACACCTTTGAGGTTGCTCCCACGGCGAACAAGACCGAGATCAAGCTCGCGATCGAAGAGGTCTTCAACGTAAAGGTCCAGAAGGTCCGCACGCTGAACCGCAAGGGCAAGACCCGCCGCACCAAGTTCGGTGCGGGCAAGCGCAAGGACACGAAGCGTGCAATCGTCACGCTGAAGTCCGGCTCCATCGACATCTTCACGGCTGCGCTGTAGAAGGGGCGAAAAGGAACATTATGGCTATTCGCAAGTACAAGCCGACGACCCCGGGTCGTCGCGGTTCGAGCGTCGCTGATTTCGCTGAGATCACGCGCTCCACGCCCGAGAAGTCGCTGCTTCGCCCGCTCCCCAAGACGGGCGGCCGCAACAACCAGGGCCGGATCACCACTCGCCACATCGGCGGTGGCCACAAGCGCCAGTACCGTGTCATCGACTTCCGTCGCAATGACAAGGACGGCGTCAACGCCAAGGTTGCGCACATCGAGTACGACCCGAACCGCACGGCGCGCATTGCGCTCCTGCACTTCGAGGACGGCGCGAAGCGCTACATCATCGCACCGAACAAGCTGAAGCAGGGCGATATCGTCGAGTCGGGTCCGGCCGCCGATATCAAGCCCGGCAACAACCTGCCGCTGCGCAACATCCCGACCGGTACCGTGATTCACGCGATCGAGCTCAAGCCCGGTGGGGGCGCCAAGATGGCGCGCTCGGCTGGCGCTTCGGTTCGCCTCGTTGCGAAGGACGGCCCGTACGCTCAGCTGCGTCTCCCCTCGGGCGAGATCCGCAACGTCGACGCGCGCTGCCGCGCGACCGTCGGCGAGGTCGGCAACGCCGAGCAGTCGAACATCAACTGGGGTAAGGCCGGCCGCATGCGCTGGAAGGGCGTCCGCCCGACCGTGCGTGGCGTCGTCATGAACCCGGTCGATCACCCGCACGGTGGTGGCGAAGGCCGCACCTCGGGTGGCCGTCACCCGGTCAGCCCCTGGGGCCAGAAGGAAGGCCGCACGCGCCGTCCGAACAAGGAAAGCGACAAGCTCATCGTGCGTCGCCGCAATGTTGGCAAGAAGCGTTAGTCGGCGGGTAGGAGAATAGAAGATGCCTCGTAGTCTCAAGAAGGGCCCCTTCGTAGATAACCACCTGCTGAGCAAGGTTGTTGTCCAGAACGAAGCTGGCACCAAGAACGTGATCAAGACCTGGTCGCGCCGTTCGATGATCATCCCCGCAATGCTGGGACACACCATCGCCGTGCACGACGGTCGGAAGCACATCCCCGTGTTCGTAACGGAGACCATGGTCGGTCACAAGCTGGGCGAGTTTGCGCCCACTCGTACCTTCCGCGGTCACGTGAAGGACGACAAGAAGGGCCGTCGCCGCTAAGCGGTGACGTGAAGGAGGAGAGAGAAATGGTGGAATCGACCGCACGCGTGCGTCAGATCCGCATCACCCCCCAGAAGGCCCGTCGCGTTGTTGACCTGGTTCGTGGGAAGAATGCTCAGGAGGCGCTCGCCATCCTGAAGTTCGCCCCCCAGGCCGCAGCCGAGCCCGTGTTCAAGCTGGTCGCCTCGGCGATCGCGAACGCTCGGGTGAAGGCAGACGCGGAGAACCTGCGTCTCAACGAGGACGAGCTGGTCATCGCTCGCGCCTACGTCGACGAGGGCACGACGCTCAAGCGTTTCCGCCCCCGCGCGCAGGGTCGTGCGTTCCGGATCAACAAGCGGACCAGCCACATCACCGTCGTTCTGCAGACGGCTGATGAGCTCCAGGTCACGAAGAAGGGAGCCAAGTAAATGGGCCAGAAGATTCATCCCTACGGCTTCCGCCTCGGGATCACCACTGACCACGTCTCGCGCTGGTTCTCGGACTCGACGAAGAAGGGTCAGCGTTACGCTGACTACGTCGCCGAGGACATCAAGATCCGTCAGCACCTGACGAAGCAGCTTGACCGCGCGGGCGTGTCCCGCGTGGAGATCGAGCGTACCCGTGACCGTGTCCGCGTGGATATCCACTCGGCACGTCCCGGCATCGTCATCGGTCGCCGCGGCGCCGAGGCCGAGCGCATTCGCGCCGACCTCGAGAAGCTCACGGGCAAGCAGATCCAGCTGAACATCCTCGAGGTGAAGAACCCCGAGGCTGACGCTCAGCTCGTTGCACAGGGCATCGCCGAGCAGCTCGCTGCTCGCGTGGCGTTCCGTCGTGCGATGCGCAAGGGTCTCCAGGGCGCGCAGCGCGCTGGTGCCAAGGGCATCCGCATCCAGGTCTCCGGCCGCCTTGGCGGCGCCGAGATGAGCCGCTCGGAGTTCTACCGTGAGGGTCGCGTGCCGCTGCACACGCTCCGCGCGAACATCGACTACGGCTTCTACGAGGCGAAGACCACCTTCGGCCGCATCGGCGTGAAGGTCTGGATCTACAAGGGCGACCTCACCAACAAGGAACTCGCTCGCGAGCAGGCGGCCCAGAAGCCGTCGCGCGACCGTGGCGACCGCCGCCGTGCGCCCCGTGGCGCTCAGGCCGAGGCTGCACCCGCTGCAGCAGGAGCGGAGAAGTAAGCATGCTGATTCCCCGTCGAGTCAAGTACCGCAAGCAGCACCACCCCAGCCGCAGCGGCCAGTCGAAGGGCGGCAACACTGTCGCGTTCGGCGAGTACGGTATCCAGGCCCTGAGCCCCGCGTATGTGACGAACCGTCAGATCGAGTCCGCTCGTATCGCGATGACCCGTCACATCAAGCGTGGTGGCAAGGTGTGGATCAACATCTACCCGGATCGTCCCCTCACCAAGAAGCCTGCGGAAACCCGCATGGGTTCCGGTAAGGGCTCGCCCGAGTGGTGGGTGGCCAACGTCAAGCCGGGCCGCGTCCTCTTTGAGGTCGCCGGCGTCGATGAGCAGCTCGCACGTGAGGCGCTGACCCGCGCCATCCACAAGCTGCCGCTCAAGGCCCGTATTATCAAGCGCGAGGAGGGCGACGCGTAATGGCGATCGGTACCAAAGAACTGGCCATCACGGAGCTCGATTCTTTCGAGAACGAGCGTCTGGCCGAGGAGCTCAAGAAGGCGAAGGCTGAGCTCTTCAACCTGCGTTTCCAGTCGGCCACCGGCCAGCTGGAAAGCCACGGCCGCGTGCGCCAGGTGAAGCGCGATATCGCGCGCATCTACACGGTGCTCCGCGAGCGTGAGCTCGGCATTCGGGTCACCCCGGCCGCAGCACCTGCTCCCGCGAAGGCGAAGAAGAGCACCAAGAAGACCGAGCAGGCGGACGCCGCCGCTGATACGAAGGAGGCCTAACTATGGCTGAGGTCGAGAAGGAACAGCGCGGATACCGTAAGGCTCGCCGTGGCTACGTCGTCAGCGACAAGATGGACAAGACCATCGTCGTTGAGGTTGAGGATCGCGTAAAGCACCCCCTCTACGGCAAGGTCCTGCGCCGCTCCTCGAAGGTGAAGGCACACGATGAGCAGAACACCGCCGGCATCGGCGATCTCGTGCTCATCCATGAGACCCGTCCGCTGAGCGCTTCGAAGCGCTGGCGTCTGGTCGAGATCCTCGAGAAGGCGAAGTAAGCCTCAGGCTTACTTTAGTGAAGGAGTAGCAAGTGATTCAGCAGGAATCCCGACTCAAGGTGGCCGATAACTCGGGCGCCAAGGAGTTGCTCACGATCCGTGTCCTCGGGGGCTCGAAGCGTCGTTACGCCGGTATCGGCGACACGATCGTTGCGACCGTCAAGGACGCGATCCCCGGCGGCAACGTGAAGAAGGGTGAGGTCATCAAGGCCGTCATCGTTCGCACGCGCAAGTCGACCCGTCGCGCTGATGGCTCGTACATCAGCTTCGACGAGAACGCTGCCGTCATTCTCAAGGCCGATGGGGAGCCCCGCGGCACCCGTATCTTCGGGCCGGTCGGTCGTGAGCTGCGCGATAAGCGGTTCATGAAGATCGTCTCGCTCGCACCGGAGGTGATCTAGTCCTATGGGCATGAAGATCAAGAAGGGTGACCTCGTTGAGGTCATCTCGGGCCCGTCGCAGGAGCGCGGCGGCTACAAGGGCAAGCAGGGCAAGGTCATCGAGGTGATTACCGAGACCGATCGCGTGATCGTCGAGGGCGTCAACTTCGTGACCAAGCACGTCCGCGTTGGCCAGTCAGACCGCGGCACGCGCGAGGGTGGCATCGAGACCGTTGAGGCCCCGATCCACATCTCGAACGTTGCAATCGTTGACCCCGAGACGAAGAAGCCGACTCGCGTTGGCTTCCGCGTCGAAGAGGTCGAGCGCGACGGCAAGAAGAAGACCGTCCGCGTGCGTTACGCGAAGACGTCTGGGAAGGACCTCTAATGAGCGAGACTGCCGTTGCAGCTGGCAAAATCCAGCCGCGTCTGAAGCAGAAGTACCGGAGCGAAATTGTTCCGGCGCTGCGCGAGGAGTTCAACTACGCCAACATCATGCAGGTTCCGGGCATCGTCAAGGTGGTCGTGAACACTGGTGTCGGCGAAGCTGCCCGCGACAGCAAGGTGATCGAGGGCGCAATTGCCGACCTCGTGAAGATCACCGGTCAGAAGCCCATGGTCACCAAGGCCCGCAAGTCGATCGCACAGTTCAAGCTGCGCGAGGGACAGGCGATCGGCGCTCACGTCACCCTCCGCGGTGACCGCGCCTGGGAATTCCTTGACCGTCTCGTCAGCCTGGCACTGCCGCGAATCCGCGATTTCCGCGGTCTTTCGCCCAAGCAGTTCGACGGCAATGGCAACTACACGTTCGGTCTGACCGAGCAGAGTGTGTTCCATGAGATCGATCAGGATAAGATTGACCGCGTGCGTGGTTTCGACATCACTGTCGTGACCACCGCTCAGTCTGACGACGAGGGCCGTGCGCTGCTTCGCGCAATCGGCTTCCCGTTCAAGACCGACAACTAAATAGTCCAAGCGGCGAGGGTGCCCGGGAGTTTTCCCGGGCACCCAGACCGCATGTCACCCAGGTCGCGTTCCGTGTAACGGTGCGTGATACCAGGCGAGAAAGAAGAGTCACTCATGACGATGACTGATCCGGTCGCAGATATGCTGACCCGGCTGCGCAATGCAAACTCTGCGCATCATGACGACGTTTCGCTCCCCGGCTCGAAGCTGAAGGAGCGGATCGCGGAGATCCTCAAGCGCGAAGGCTACATCAAGGACTGGAAGGTTGAGCCCGCTCGCGTTGGCACGACCATCAACATGTCCCTGAAGTACGGCCCCAACCGCGAGCGCTCGATTGAGGGCATCAAGCGCGTGTCGAAGCCCGGCCTCCGGGTATACGCACGCTCAACCGAGATCCCGAGCGTGCTCGGTGGCCTCGGCATCGCGATCCTGTCCACCTCTTCGGGGCTCCTCACGGACCGCGAGGCCGAGCAGAAGGGCGTTGGCGGGGAAGTCCTCGCTTACGTGTGGTAAGCCGTCATGTCACGTATTGGTAAGCTTCCCATCACCGTTCCCGGTGGTGTAGACGTCAAGATCGATGGCCAGAAGGTCACGGTCAAGGGTTCGAAGGGCGAGCTGTCGCTCGTCGTTGCTGAGCCCATCCGAGTTGCCCTCGAAGACGGACAGGTGCTCGTCACCCGTCCCGACGACGAGCGCGATTCACGAGCGCTGCACGGTCTGACCCGCACGCTCATCAACAACAACATCATCGGTGTGACCGAGGGCTACGCAAAGCAGCTCGAGGTCGTTGGCACCGGGTACCGCGTGCAGCAGAAGGGTGCCGGCCTTGAGCTCGCCCTTGGCTTCTCGCACCCGGTCAACGTTGACGCACCCGAGGGCATCACGCTCTCGGTTGAGGGCAACACCAAGATCACCGTGAGCGGTATCTCGAAGCAGGCGGTTGGCGAAGCCGCCGCGAACATCCGCAAGCTGAAGAAGCCGGAGCCCTACAAGGGCAAGGGCATTCGCTACGCGGGCGAGGTTGTCCGCCGCAAGGCAGGAAAGGCTGGTAAGTAACCCATGGCCGCTTCAGTATCTCGGGCTAAGGGCCGGTCGGCTGCGCGCGTGCGCCGCCACACCCGCCTTCGGAAGAAGATCGTCGGCACGGAGCTTCGTCCCCGTCTCGTCGTGAACCGCTCCGCGCGTCACGTATTCGTTCAGGTTGTTGACGATTCGAAGGGCATCACCCTCGCATCGGCATCGACCATGGAAGCCGATCTCCGCTCCTTCGAGGGCGACAAGACGGCTAAGGCTCGCAAGGTTGGCGAGCTTGTCGCCGACCGCGCAAAGGCTGCTGGTGTCGAGGCGGTCGTGTTCGACCGCGGCGGCAGCAAGTACGCCGGACGCGTCGCAGCGATCGCCGATGGCGCTCGCGAAGGGGGGCTGACCCTGTGAGCAAGGAAACGAAGGAGCAGGAAGTGACCGTAGAGACCCAGGCCACTGAGCCCACGGCTACGGCCGAGGCTCCGGCTCAGGACCACCGTAACGAGCCGCGCGAGCAGCGTCGTGGGAGCCGCGACCGCGGCACCCGCAACGAGCGTGGCGGCCGCGACCGCAACGAGAGCCAGTTCCTCGAGCGCGTCGTGACCATCAACCGCGTGTCGAAGGTCGTCAAGGGCGGCCGTCGCTTCAGCTTCACCGCGCTCGTCGTGGTGGGCGATGGCAACGGCACCGTTGGCGTCGGTTACGGCAAGGCGAAGGAAGTTCCCCTCGCAATTGCGAAGGGCGTCGAAGAGGCGAAGAAGAACTTCTTCCGCGTTCCCCGCGTCGGCAGCACCATCCCGCACCCCGTGCAGGGTGAGGCGGCCGCCGGTGTCGTTCTCCTGCGTCCCGCAGCGGCAGGTACCGGTGTTATCGCCGGTGGCCCCGTCCGCGCCGTGCTTGAGTGCGCTGGCATCCACGACGTGCTGAGCAAGTCGCTCGGTTCGTCGAACACCCTGAACATCGTGCATGCGACCGTTGAGGCCCTGCAGCTGCTCGAGGAGCCCCGCTCCGTCGCAGCTCGCCGTGGCCTCGACTTCGACCGCGTCGCCCCGGCCCGCATTGTGCGCGCTGAGGCGAAGGCCGCGGCCGACGCTGCCGCGAAGGCAAAGGCAGGTGCGTAATGGCTAAGAGCCTGAAGATTACGCAGACGAAGTCAGTTATCAGTGAGAAGCAGAACCAGCGCGATACGCTGCGTAGCCTTGGTCTCCGCAAGATCGGCCAGTCGGTCGTTCGCGAGGACACCCGGGCGAACCGCGGCTACGTGCGTGCTGTAGCTCACCTGGTGCAGGTTGAGGAGATCGACGCATGAGCGAGAAGAACGAGGAGCGCGAGCCGGTGCTGAAGGCGCACCACCTGCGTCCTGCAGCTGGCTCGAAGAAGTCCAAGACCCGTGTGGGTCGCGGTGAGGGATCCAAGGGTAAGACCGCGGGTCGCGGCACCAAGGGCACCAAGGCGCGGTACCAGGTTCGGGCCGGCTTCGAGGGTGGGCAGATGCCGCTGCACATGCGCACCCCGAAGCTGCGCGGGTTCAAGAACCCGTTCCGCACCGAGTACCAGGTGGTGAACGTTGCCAAGCTCGCAGAGCTCTACCCGAAGGGTGGCGACGTCACGATCGAGGATCTCGTTGCAAAGGGCGCGGTTCGCAAGAACCAGCCCGTCAAGGTCCTCGGTGACGGCGACCTGCAGGTCAAGCTCACCGTGTCCGTCGACAAGGTCTCCAGCTCGGCTGAGCAGAAGATCGTCGCGGCCGGCGGGGCTGTGAAGTAACGAGCCCTCGGGCTTAGTGCACTCTCGAGCGTGTCTCGAGGAGCGGGGGAGAGTGGCGCCGGCTGAATTGCCGCGCCGCTCGCCCCCGCTTTTTTGTCTTTTTGCCTCTCCCGCAGCTCTTGAGTGTTGGAGAGAGGCCCCACCCGCCGTGTAGGCTGGTGCAATTGGTTCTCGTCGTCAGGCGAAGGCCCCGTACGACGCCCCCAGGAGGCAGATTTTGTTCAGCGCTATCGGACGGATCTTTCGAACTCCCGATCTGAGACGGAAGATTGTCTTCACTCTCGCGATCGTGTCGCTGTTCCGACTCGGATCCTTTATCCCTGCACCGTTCGTTGACTTCAACAACGTCCAGGCCTGTCTTGTCGCAAATCAGGCGACGGGTACGTCTGGTCTGTACGACATGATCAACCTCTTCAGCGGTGGTGCGCTGCTCCAGCTCTCGATCTTCGCGCTGGGCATCATGCCCTACATCACCGCGTCGATCATCACGCAGCTGCTGCGTGTGGTGATTCCGCACTTTGAGACGCTGCACAAAGAGGGCCAGGCCGGACAGGCGAAGCTCACCCAGTACACGCGCTACCTCACCATCGCGCTCGCCGTGCTGCAGTCGACCACCCTGATCACGGTCGCCCGCTCCGGCCAGCTGTTCGGCGCATCCGCGAACCAGGCCTGCCAGAACCTCGTGTCGCAGGAGTGGTGGGCGATTCTCATCATGATCCTCACGATGACGGCGGGTACCGGTCTCATCATGTGGTTCGGCGAGCTCATCACCGAGCGCGGCATCGGCAACGGCATGTCCCTCCTGATCTTCACCTCGATTTCGGCGAGCTTCCCCGGCGCGATGTGGATCATCAAGGAGTCGCGCGGCTGGGAAGTCTTCTTCTTCGTTCTCGCGATCGGGCTGCTCGTCATCGCGGCCGTGGTGTACGTGGAGCAGTCGCAGCGCCGAATTCCGGTGCAGTACGCCAAGCGCGTCGTCGGACGTCGCACGTACGGCGGGTCCAGCACCTACATTCCGATCAAGGTCAACATGGCCGGCGTGATCCCCGTGATTTTCGCCTCCGCGATCCTCTACCTGCCGATGCTGATCGCTCAGTTCAACCAGCCGCAGATTGGCGAGGATCCCAAGCCCTGGGTCGTCTGGGTGCAGAACAACCTGGTGACCGGCGACCAGCCGCTCTACATGCTGGTCTTCTTCCTGCTCGTGATCGGCTTCACGTTCTTCTACGTGCAGATCACGTTCAACCCCGAGGAAGTCTCCGACAACATGAAGCAGTACGGCGGCTTCATCCCGGGGATCCGCGCGGGTCGGCCCACGGCCGAATACCTCAACTACGTGCTGATCCGAATCACGAGCGCGGGTTCGCTCTACCTCGGCATCATCGCACTGATTCCGCTGATCGCGCTGTCGTTCTTCGGAGCGAACCAGAACTTCCCGTTCGGCGGTGCCTCGATCCTGATTATCGTTGGCGTTGGCCTTGAGACGGTGAAGCAGATTGATGCACAGCTGCAGCAGCGCCACTACGAAGGGCTCCTCAAGTGACGGATACCACGACCAGACTGCTGATCATTGGCCCGCCCGGCGCGGGCAAGGGCACGCAGGCGGCGCAGATTGCGCAACGCTACGGCGTTCCCGCGATCTCCACCGGCGACATCTTCCGCGCCAACATCAAGGGTGGGACCCCGCTGGGGCAGCAGGTGCAGGCGATCATCGAGCGCGGCGAGCTGGTCCCTGACACGCTCACCAACGAGATCGTCGCCGATCGCCTGACCCAGCCGGATGCGGCACCCGGGTTCCTCCTTGACGGCTACCCGCGCAACGTGGAGCAGGTGCACGCGCTCGACAACATGATCGAGGGCGATTCGCTCGACGCGGTGGTGCTGCTTGAGGTCGACACCGACGCGGTCGTCTCCCGCCTGCTGAAGCGCGCCGAGCTCGAGGGTCGTGCAGACGACACCGAAGAGGTCATCCGCCACCGCCAGCACATCTACGCGGAGCAGACGGCCCCGCTCGTCGAACTGTTCTCCGAGCGCGGGATTCTGGTTGCGGTCGACGGCCTCGGAACGGTCGAGGAAGTCGCTGAGCGCATTGCGACCGGCCTCGACTCCCTGCTGACGTCGAAGGCGGGTCGCTAGACCGTGGCACGACGGGGGTTGCTGCGCCGTTCGATCTACAAGTCGCCGGCACAGCTGCGGTTGATGGTGGCGCCCGGCCTCGCCGGCGCCGCCGCGATCGCGGCGATGCGCGAGGCGGTGCGCCCGGGCATCACGCCGCTCGAGCTCGATGCGATCGCCGAGGAGGTGATCCGCGCGCACGGTGGAGCCCCCAACTTCATGCTCGAACCCGGATACGAGCACACGATCTGCGCGAACGTGAACGAGCACGTGGTGCACGCGATTCCCACTGACCGGCCCCTCGAACCCGGGGACGTTGTGGCTCTCGACGTGGGCGCCGTGATTGACGGCTGGCACAGCGACACCGCGTTCACGGTGGCGCTCCCGGACCACGCGGACGCCGAGCGCACCGCGGCTCGCCAGAAGCTCAGCGACGTCACCGAGCAGGCGATGTGGCGCGGGATCGCCCGGCTCGCGACTGCGTCCCACCTCAATGAGGTGGGGGAGGCCGTGTCGTCGTACGTGCGCGCCAACTCCGACTACGGCGTGCTTGAGGACTACATTGGTCACGGCATCGGCCGCAGCATGCACGAGGACCCGCCCGTCTTCAACGTGCCCGTTCGCGGGCGCGGGCCCGAGGTGAAACCCGGACTCGTGGTGGCGATTGAGCCGATCATCTCGGCCGGCACCATCGAAACGGTCGTCCAGGACGACGACTGGACCGTCACCATTGCGGACGGCTCGCCGAGCGCGCAGTGGGAGCACACGGTCGCCGTGCACGCTGGGGGCATCTGGGTCCTCACCGCGGCGGACGGCGGGGCGAGCGGCCTGGTTCCGCTCGGTGTGACACCGGTTCCAATTCCCTAGCGTCTCCGCTTTACAAACCGGGGATCGGCGAGTACGCTTGATCTTTGGTGCTTTGCGCCTGTTTTCGCGTTCGCGAAAGCGGGCGTTTCGCATTCGCAAGACCAGTAGATACCTACGCGAGCGATAGTGAGGCTATGGCGAAAAAAGACGGCGTCATCGAGATCGAGGGACAGGTTGTCGAGGCTCTGCCCAACGCGATGTTCCGCGTTGAGCTGACCAATGGACACAAGGTTCTCGCGCACATCTCGGGCAAGATGCGCCAGCACTACATCCGCATTCTCCCCGGAGACCGCGTGATCGTGGAGCTGACGCCCTACGATCTGACGCGCGGCCGCATCGTCTACCGCTACAAGTAGGTCGCTGGAAAGTAACGGCGGTCGGCATCCCGGCCGCACGAGGACAGCGAACTCCATAAAGGAAACATCATGAAGGTAAAGCCCAGCGTCAAGCCGATCTGCGATCACTGCAAGGTCATCCGTCGTCACGGCCGCGTCATGGTGATCTGCAAGAGCAACCCGCGCCACAAGCAGCGCCAGGGCTAGTCCCTGTCGCTCAGCGGACTCGCAGAGCACAACACCGCAGTAACTGATCCAGCGCATCGAAGAACCTGCTCCACGGAGCGGGGGACACCTCGGGGTGGAGGCCCGAACCCCCGATGCGCAACATACCTCCACTACCGCAAGGAGAGCCACACATGGCACGTCTCGCCGGAGTAGACATCCCACGCGACAAGCGCGTTGAGATCGCACTCACTTACATCTACGGGGTCGGCCGCACCAGCGCGCTGAAGGCACTCGCCGACACCGAAATCGACGGAAACATCCGTGTGAAGGACCTGAGCGACGATCAGCTCGTTGCCCTTCGCGACTACATCGAAGGCAACTTCAAGGTTGAGGGTGACCTCCGCCGTGAGGTGGCCGCTGACATCCGCCGCAAGGTTGAGATCGGCAGCTACCAGGGCATCCGTCACCGCAAGGGCCTGCCTGTGCATGGTCAGCGCACCAAGACGAACGCTCGTACCCGCAAGGGCCCGAAGCGCACCGTCGCCGGCAAGAAGAAGTAATAGCCGGTCAACCCGACCAGCACACAGAGCTTTTCAGGAGAATTCGTAATGGCAGCACCAAAGACGGCGGCCCGCAAGCCGCGTCGCAAGGACAAGAAGAACGTGGTCGTGGGTCAGGCCCACATCAAGTCCACGTTCAACAACACGATCGTTTCGATCACCGACACCACGGGTGCCGTGATCAGCTGGGCCTCCTCCGGTGGCGTCGGCTTCAAGGGCTCGCGCAAGTCCACGCCGTTCGCGGCGCAGCTCGCGGCCGAGTCGGCTGCGCGCAAGGCGCAGGAGCACGGCATGAAGAAGGTTGACGTCTTCGTGAAGGGCCCCGGCTCGGGACGCGAGACCGCGATTCGCTCGCTGCAGGCCGCAGGCCTCGAGGTGGGGTCGATCAACGACGTCACCCCGCAGACCCACAACGGCTGCCGCCCGCCGAAGCGTCGTCGCGTCTAAAGAGCATTCGCTGGTTCCCGGGGCGATCGGTTCGCCGGTCGCCCCGGGAAGGCGCCGCGGCTCTTGTTAGAGCCCCGGGTGCACAGAGGCCACACCCTCATTCCCGATACCGCATGAGTCATATAGCGGACTCCAGCGAAAGGACCACACACCTTGCTCATTGCACAGCGACCCACACTCACCGAAGAATCGATCTCCGAGCACCGTTCGCGCTTCGCGATCGAACCGCTTGAGCCCGGCTTCGGCTACACGCTCGGCAACTCACTGCGCCGCACGCTGCTCTCGTCGATCCCCGGCGCGGCAGTCACCAGCGTTCGCTTCGAGGGCGTCGCTCACGAGTTCACGACCATTGCGGGCGTGACCGAGGACGTCACCGAGATCATCCTGAACATCAAGGATCTCGTTGTCTCGAGCGAGCACGACGAGCCGATCACCGCGTACCTGCGGAAGACCGGCGCTGGCGAGGTGACTGCAGCCGACATCTCCGCACCCGCGGGAGTCGAGGTGCACAACCCCGAGCTCGTCATCGCGACGCTGAGCGATTCGGCTCAGTTCGAGCTTGAGCTGACGATCGAGCGTGGCCGCGGCTACGTCTCGGCCGCGCAGAACCGCAACGAAGACGCCGAGGTCGGCCGGATCCCCGTGGATTCGATCTACTCGCCGGTGCTCAAGGTCACCTACCGCGTGGAAGCCACGCGTGCCGGTGAGCGCACCGACTTCGACCGCCTGGTCGTCGACGTCGAGTCGAAGCCCGCGATCAGCCCCCGCGACGCGATCGCGTCGGCTGGTTCGACGCTTGTCGAGCTCTTCGGGCTTGCACGCGAGCTGAACACCGCCGCCGAGGGCGTCGAGATCGGCCCCGCGCCGGTCGAGGTGGTCACGGAGGGCGAGCTTTCGATCCCGATCGAGGATCTCGACCTTTCGGTGCGTAGCTACAACTGCCTCAAGCGCGAGGGCATCAACACGGTGAGCGAGCTGGTTGCGCTCTCCGAGGCCCAGCTCATGAACATCCGCAACTTCGGTCAGAAGTCCGTCTTCGAGGTGCGCGACAAGCTCACCGAGATGGGGCTGTCGCTGAAGGATGCAGTGCCCGGCTTCGACGGTGCACAGTTCTACAGCTACGAAGACGACAACAACTAACTCACGATCCGTCGTAACCCGGCCCGATCGTATATCCACTGGAGTAAAGAATGCCGAAGCCCACGAAGGGCGCCCGCCTCGGAGGCGGCCCCGCACACGAGCGCATGATGCTCAACCAGATGGCTGCGCAGCTCTTCGAGCACAAGCGCATCCAGACCACGGAGACGAAGGCGAAGCGCCTGCAGCCCGTCGCCGAGCGTCTCGTCACGTTCGCGAAGCGCGGCGACCTCGCCGCACGTCGCCGCGCGATGCGCCAGATCACCGACAAGTCGGTCATCCACGAGCTCTTCACCGAGATCGCACCCCTCGTCGAGAACCGTGAGGGTGGCTACACCCGCATCGTCAAGACCGGGTACCGCAAGGGTGACCGTGCTCCGATGGCCGTGATTGAGCTCGTGCTCGAGCCCGTCGCACCGAAGGCAAAGCCCGCCAAGGCTGAGCCGAAGGCCGAGAAGGTCGAAGAGGCTCCCGCTGAGGAGACCGTCGAGACCGTCGAGGCTCCCGCAGAGGCCGCTGAGGCAGCTGCCGAGGAGAAGGCCGAGTAAGGCCCCTCCCGCACAGCACTGCGCCCCGCTGATCTTCGGATCGGCGGGGCGCAGTGCTGTGTGCGGGGTGGCGGACTCGCACGGACGCACTGCGCGGTGTTCCGGTGTGGGGGAGCGGCCCCACCCGACCCCACCCGGCCCGCACCCGGCCGCGGGCCGCCGCGTGGGTGCGGCCCGGGGCCACGGGCTAGCGGCGCGGCACCTCGAAGCCGAGCGCCTCTCCGGGCTCCTGCAGCGCCGCGATGGCCCGCTGCACGGACGCTGCGTAGATCTCCCCGCCGCTGGGGTTCGGGTGGATGTCGTCGCCCGCGAGCGCGTCTGGGACGTCGGCGACGGCGCCCGTCCAGTCCGCGACCACCACCCCCCGGTGCGCGTCCGCGAACCGGGTCAGTTCCTCGTTCACCCCGGGGATCCAGTCGCGATCCGCGTGCGCATTGACGAGCACAATTGGACGGTTCCCCGCCGCGGCTCGCATCTCGTCGAGCTCGGTCGGATCGATTGGCCCGTTCGTGCCGAGACCCACCACGAGCACCTGCCGCAGCGTTCCTGCTCCGGCCCACTCAGCGGCGAGCTCAATCCCCACACCCATGCCCCGCGACACTGCAGCGTCGACCGCGATGCCCGGGAAGACCTCTTCGAGCTCGGGTAGGCTGGCGAGCATCACCGAGTCACCCACGGCGCTGATCTCGGGCCCCTCCGGCAGCGGCGGTGGGGCCTTCTGAGGCGTTGCCTCGGGCGGGTCTGTCGCGCGCGGTGCGGCCGCGTCGCTCGGATCCTCGCCGCCGCTCTGACCGTCGGCCGGATCGGTCTCCGACGCCCGATCGAGCGCCGCCTGGCCACGCGCAATCGCGTCGGCGGCGGTGGTCTGCGCGGGCGCTGAGATCACAGCGTAGGTCCCGGCGGGAACTGCCACGAGGAGCAGAGCGCCGAGCGTGATCGCCACCGCGCGCTGGCGGCGCGTCTGCGTCGCGGGGCGCACGAGCAACCTGAGGGAGCGCCGAAGCCCGAGCTTTCGCACCGGCTGCTCCACGAAGCGGTATGAGGCGGCGGCCGCGGCGAGCGTCGCGATGAGTGTCACGGCGGCAACCGTGACGGGGCGGGTAGCCCCCAGTGCGGCCGAGGAAATGAGGAGCAGCGGCCAGTGCCAGAGATAGATCCCGTACGAGCGCTCGCCGATCCACCGCAGTGGCTGCACATCGAGCGCCCGTCCAATGACGGCGCCGGGCCGGGTCACCGCGCCGACCAGCAGCAGGGCCGCGACGATGGCCAGCTGGAACCCGCCCTGGAAACTCTGCGGGCTGCCCTCGGGCAGCGTGAAGGCCAGCCAGGTAAGCGTCGCGAGTCCGGCGAGCGCGAGCGCGCCGTACAGGAGCTGCTGCGCCCGGCCGGGGGGCCCAGCGGGAGCCGTGCCCGGGCGCGGGTGGAGCAGCACCGCCATCGCCGCGCCCAAGAGCAGACCGAAGGTGTGCGTGTCTGAACCGAAGTACACGCGTGTGGGATCGGCCCCCTGCAGCGACAGCTCGGCCATGAGCGCGGCTGAGGCGACGCCGAGTAGCACGAGCGGCACCGCGCGCGTGCTCCGGCCGCGGAGCTTCAGCAGGGCGAGCACGAGCAGCGGGAGCACGATGTAGAACTGCTCCTCGATCGACAGCGACCACGTGTTGCGGAATAGCTCCGGGGTATCGCGCGCGAAGTAGTCGGCGCCCTGGGCAATGAACACCCAGTTGCTTACGAAGAACGCCGTCCCGGCGATCTGCCGGCCGATCCCCACGAGCAGGTCCCCGCCGGCGAGGAGGGCAAGCGCGGTGCTCACGAGCAGCACGAGGCCCAGCGCGGGCAGGAGCCGTCGGGCGCGGCGCCGCCAGAATGCACCAAGCCGGATCCCGCCGCGCAACTCCACTTCCCGCAGCAGGAGCGAAGTGATGAGGAACCCGCTGATCGCGAAGAACACGTCGACGCCGAGGAAGCCGCCCGGAAGCGCGCGCGGGAACAGGTGATACACGAGCACGAGCCCCACGGCGATCGCGCGGAGCCCGTCGAGTCCTCCGAAGCGCGCAGGACGGGAGTGGGAGAGGGAGGTGTGTGAGGCCATTGAGAAGCTTTCGGGGCGCAGACTCCTGCGGGCCCGAGGACCAGTCTACGCGGGATCGAGGAAGCGTGCGCCGGGCCCGAATGATCTGGCAGGATCGAGGGGTGAGTACCGATCCCCACCCGGCCGCGCGCCGTCTCCGCCTCGACCTCGCCTACGACGGGACCGAGTTTTCTGGCTGGGCGGTGCAGCCGGGCCTGCGCACGGTGCAGGGCGAGCTTGAAGCCGCGCTCGGGGTGCTGCTGCGCGCGGGTGACCCGCGGCTCACGGTCGGCGGTCGCACCGATGCGGGCGTGCACGCCCGCGGCCAGGTCGCCCACCTCGACGTCACGGCCGCGCAGCTCGACAAGTGGACTGGGCGTGTGGGCGATGGGACCGCGAGTGCGTCCGGCGCGGCCCGCGGCGCAGCCGACGAGCTCGCGGCCGTTCGGGCCAGGCGGTTGAACGGCGTGCTGAAGCGCAGCGCCCCGGACATCGCGGTGCACGGGGTACGCGAGGTGCCCGCTGAGTTTGACGCGCG
This sequence comes from Leucobacter luti, assembly GCF_004217175.1. Classification (GTDB taxonomy): domain Bacteria; phylum Actinomycetota; class Actinomycetes; order Actinomycetales; family Microbacteriaceae; genus Leucobacter; species Leucobacter luti. Next base: position 196,083 of record NZ_SHKI01000004.1, on the reverse strand, counting down.
GTTCTCTGCGCTGCGCCGCCGCTACGAGTACCGGCTGCGCGACGGGGCGGCGCGCAGGGACCCACTCGCGGCCCGCTTCACCGCGGATGTCGCCCACCCGCTCGATCTCGGCGCGATGCAGCGCGCCGCGGACGAGCTGCTCGGGCTCAACGACTTCACCACGTTCTGCAAAGCCCGGGAGGGCGCGACGGCGGTCAGGGAGCTGCTCTGCTTCGAGTGGCGCGTGACGGAGGACGGGGCGTACGCGGCCAGGATCGAGGCCGACGCGTTCTGCCACTCGATGGTGCGCGCGATCGTCGGAGCCGTCGTGGCCGTGGGGAGCGGCCGGATCGCGCAGTCGGAGCTTGTCGCACTGCGTGACGCGCGCGCGCGCTCAAGCCGGTTCACGGTGATGCCAGCGCACGGACTCTCCCTCGAGGAGATTGCGTACCCCGCCGATGCCGACCTCGCCGCGCGCGCGGCGCAGACACGGGCTCGGCGGGGCGCGCTCGACGATTGACCCGCTCCGCTGTGCTAAAGTAGGTCTTTGGTGCGAAAGCATCCGATTTGTTGAGCCCTCCACCGCCCGAGCACCCGAAAGGGACCGGACACGGAGTGGGATTCGCGAACACCTCCAATTCGACAGAAAGCAGCACGATAGTGACTCGCACGTATTCACCGAAGGCAGCTGAGCAGAAGCACGACTGGCTCGTCATCGACGCCACCGACGTGGTTCTCGGCCGCCTCGCCTCGCACGCAGCAGCGCTGCTCCGCGGCAAGCACAAGACCACCTTCGCCCCCCACATGGACATGGGCGACTACGTCATCATCATCAACGCCGACAAGGTCGTCCTCACGGGCAATAAGGCGGAGAAGAAGAAGGCATACCGTCACTCGGGCTACCCGGGCGGCCTCCGCTCGATGAGCTACACGGAGCTGCTCGACAAGAACCCCGAGCGCGCCGTTGAGAAGGCGATCCGCGGCATGCTGCCGAAGAACTCCCTCGGTGCTGACCTGTTCCGCAAGCTGAAGGTCTACAAGGGTGCCGCGCACCCCCACGCTGCTCAGCAGCCCACCCCCTACACCTTCGGCCAGGTCGCGCAGTAACGCGCGCCAACGAGACATTCAGAGAGAGACTTCACAGTGACTGAAGAGCAGACCGTGGCCACCGAGAGCTACACCACCGAGACGCCCGCATCGCAGGCGACCGCAACCGCGCCGCGCCCCGCGCTCACCGTTCCCGGTGCAGCCGTCGGCCGTCGCAAGCAGGCAATCGCTCGCGTGCGCCTCATCCCCGGCGCTGGCACCATGACCGTCAACGGTCGTGAGCTCGCCGAGTACTTCCCCAACAAGCTGCACCAGCAGCTCATCACCGATCCGTTCACGGCGCTTGAGCTCAACGGCTCGTACGACGTGATCGCTCGCATCGTCGGCGGCGGCCCCTCGGGCCAGGCCGGCGCGCTGCGCCTCGCGATCGCCCGCGCGCTCAACGAGATCGACGCCGAGCACAACCGCCCGACGCTGAAGAAGGCCGGCTTCCTGAGCCGCGACGCTCGCATCAAGGAGCGCAAGAAGGCCGGTCTCAAGAAGGCCCGCAAGGCGCCTCAGTACTCGAAGCGCTAAGCAGAGGCCGTTTCCCTATGGGACGCCTGTTTGGCACGGACGGGGTTCGGGGTCTAGCCGGGGTCGATGTGACCGCCGAGCTGGCCCTGAACCTCGCCGACGCTGCGGCTCTCGTTCTCGGGCGTTCTGCCCGGAGCGAGAGCCGTCGTGCTATCGCGGTCATCGCCCGCGATCCCCGGGTTTCCGGAGAGTTCATCTCGGCAGCCGTCGCTGCCGGGCTCGCCTCCGCCGGCGTTGACGTACTCGACGCCGGAGTGATCCCGACCCCCGCAGCCGCGTACCTGGTTGCCGACACCGGAGCCGATTTCGGCGTGATGGTGTCCGCCTCCCACAACCCCGCCGCGGACAACGGAATCAAGTTCTTCGCCGAGGGCGGGCGCAAGCTCGCCGACGACATCGAGGACGCGATCGAGGCTGCGCTTGACCGCCCCACGATCGCGGTCACCGGCCGCGAGGTCGGGCGAATCCGCCGGTTCGCGGACGCCGAGGACCGCTACCTCGTGCACCTGCTCGGCACGCTCGAGGGGCTCCGGCTCGACGGCATCCACGTGGTGCTCGACTGCGCGCACGGCGCTGCAGCGGGGATCTCGCCCGACGTCTTCACCGACGCCGGGGCCAAGGTCACCGTGATCGGCAACGACCCGGACGGCTTCAATATCAACGACGGCGTGGGGTCCACGCACCTTGAGCCGCTGATTGCGGCTGTGCGTGAGCACGGCGCAGACCTCGGCATCGCCCACGACGGCGACGCCGATCGCTGCCTCGCGGTCGATGCGGACGGCAACGTTGTTGACGGGGACCGCATCATGGCGATCCTCGCGCTCTCGATGTCCGCGCGGGGCAAGCTCGAGCAGAACACGCTCGTGGCGACCGTCATGTCGAACCTCGGCCTCAAGCTCGCAATGGCAGACAACGGAATCGACGTGGTCGAGACCGGCGTGGGCGATCGCTACGTGCTCGAGGCGATCAACGCGCACGGGTACTCGCTCGGCGGCGAGCAGTCTGGGCACGTGATCATGAGCGATCACGCCACGACCGGCGACGGCATCCTGACCGGACTGCACATCGCCGCAGAAATGGTGCGCTCGGGAAAGACGCTCGCGGAGCTTGCCAGCTGCATGACCGTCTACCCGCAGGTGCTCGTCAACGTGCGCGGAGTCGACCGCGCCGGCGTTGCGGGCGACGCGGTGCTGCAGCAGGCGGTGCACCAGGTGGAGGTGGCCCTCGGTGGTCAGGGGCGCGTGCTCCTGCGCCCCTCGGGCACCGAGCCGGTGGTGCGCGTGATGGTCGAGGCAGAGCACGTTGAGCAGGCTCAGAAGCTGGCCGACGATCTCGCGGCGATTGTCAAAGAACGGCTCGCGGTCTAACAGACGCACGATGGATGGGGCGGTTCCGGGATCCCGGGGCCGCCCCACTTGCATGAGCGGCACTGCGCAGCGAAGCGCGGTGGCGTGCTTGGCGGGGCGCGATGAAGCGAGTAGTTTGAGGCCATGACGACGCTCACGAAGACCGCACGCAGCATCAGTGGGATCGGCCTCGGGGCGGTGGGAGCCGTGCACGCCCTGTGGGCGACGGGCTCGCACTGGCCGGCTCGGAGTCGCGGGCGCCTGGCCGAGGCGGTGGTGGGGAACGCTGATGCGCTGCCCGGGCCCCGCGCGTGCGCCGTGGTCGCGGGTGCCGCGGTACTCGCCGGCGGTGTTGCTGCGGGCATCGGCGGGGAGGCCCGCCTCGCGGTCCGCGCGCGCCGGCTCACCGGTGTGGCGCTGTTGGCGCGCGGTGCGCTCGGGGGAGACGTGGCACTCGCGGTGCTGGGGCTGCCGCCAGCGAAGCAGCGGTTTAGGGACCTCGACAACCGGTGGTACCGCCCGCTGTGCGGCGTCCTGGGGCTTGCGGCGCTGGTTGGTGCCCGATCCCGGCGCGCCGCGCGGGACTGAGCGCGCACCGCGGGGACTGAACGCGCGCCGCGCGGGACTGAGCGCGCGCCGTCCGGGCGGCGCCCAGGTGCCGCGGGTGACGGCGCGTCGCCGCGCCCCGGCTCCGCCTAGAGCTTGCGCAGGAGCACCTTCTGTACGCGGTGGTTCGCCTCCTTGCGGAGCACGAGCGTGGCGCGCGCCCGCGTGGGCCGGATGTTGTCGACCAGGTTCGGCTCGTTGATGTTGACCCAGTACTCGTCGGCGAGCGCCGAAGCGACCTCGTCATCGAGCCCGGCGAAGCGCCGGAAGTGTGAGTTCGGGTCCGCGAACGCGTGCTCGCGCAGGCGGAGGAAGCGGTTGCGGTACCACTTGTGAATGTCCGAGGTGCGCGCGTCGACGTACACCGAGAAATCGAACAGGTCGCTGACGGCGAGCGGGTGCTCCATGGAGGCCGGCTGCAGCACGTTGAGGCCCTCGACAATCAGGATGTCGGGCTGGCGCACGATCGTGTGCTCGCCCGGGACGATGTCGTAGAGCAGGTGGCTGTAGTGCGGCACGGTGACCTCGGCGACTCCGGCCTTCACCTGCGACACGAAGCGCAGCAACGCGCGCCGATCGTAGGACTCCGGGAAGCCCTTGCGGTGCGCAATACCGCGCCGCTCAAGCTCGGCGTTCGGGTACAGGAACCCGTCGGTGGTGACGAGCTCGACCTGCGGCGTCTCCGGCCAGCGTGCGAGCAGGTCGCGGAGGATGCGGGCTACCGTCGACTTGCCCACGGCGACGGAACCGGCGATCCCGATCACGAACGGGCTCTGCCGCTCCCCGTTGCGCTTGAGGAAGCCGCGCGTGCGCTGGTGCATCTCGCGCGCCGCGATCGCGTACTGGTTGATCAGGCGGCTGAGCGGCCGGTACACCTCCGACACCTCGGCGAGGTCGAGGGGTTCGCCGAGGCCCCGGAACGCCTCGACTTCGTCCTCCGTGAGCGGCATCGGCGTTTCGCCGGCGAGTCGCGCCCACTCGTCGCGGTCGATCTCGATGAACGGGGAGGTGAACTCCGGGCGAATCAGGGTGTGAGTGTCGGTGCTGACGCTGTGAACGTCTGATGAGCCACCGCCTGCGTCTGCGATGACGCGGGTTGCGCGGGGGCGGGGAGTCTTGGGTACAGGGATCTCGGCCATTGTGCATCCATGGTGCCACTAAACTGGGGTGCATGTGCGGAATCGTCGGATATGTTGGCCCGAATGATACGGTCGACGTGCTCATTAATGGACTGCGGCGGTTGGAGTACCGCGGCTACGACTCGGCGGGTATCGCCGTCGTTGACGAAGCGGGAGACCTCACGGTGCGGAAACGCTCCGGGAAGCTCGCGCGGCTCGAAGAGTTGCTCTCCGAGAGCCCGGTGGGCGAGGGCCACACCGGCATCGGCCACACGCGCTGGGCCACCCACGGTGGGCCCACTGATGCGAATGCGCACCCGCACCTCGGAGACAACGGCAAGCTCGCGCTGATCCACAACGGGATCGTCGAGAACTTCGCCGAGCTGCGCGCCGAGCTGGAGGCCGCGGGAGTCACGCTTGAGAGCGAGACCGACACCGAGGTGGTCGCCGGGATCCTTGGCCGCGAGTTCGCGCGCCTCGGCGATCTGGAGGCCGCGTTCCGCGCGGTGGTCCCGCGCCTGCACGGCACGTTCACGCTGCTCGCAACGCACCGCGACGAGCCGGGCAAGATCGTCGCGGCCCGGCACCACTCGCCGCTGGTTGTGGGGCTCGGCGACGGGGAGAACTTCCTCGGCTCCGACGTGGCCGCGTTCGTGTCGTTCACCCGGCGCGCGGTCGCCGTGAACGAGGACAACATCGCGATCATCACGCCGGACGGCGTGCGCGTCACTGACTTCGCGGGCGCGCCCGTCGAGTACCGCGAGTTCGAGGTCGAGTGGGACGCCGAGGCGGCCGACAAGGGCGGCTGGTCGTCGTTCATGGCGAAGGAGATCAACGAGCAGCCCGAGGCCGTCGCAAACACGGTGCGCGGCCGGATCGAGGGCGACCACGTGGTGATCCCCGAGCTCGAAGCGCTCGGTGACGACGTGCTGCGCGGCATCGACCGCATCATCATCATCGCCTGCGGTACAGCCTCGTACGCCGGCCAGGTGGGCGCGTACGCGATCGAGCAGTGGGCCCGGATCCCGGTCGAGGTGCAGCTGAGCCACGAGTTCCGCTACCGCGACCCGGTGCTGTCGGACCGCACCATGGTGATCTCGGTGAGCCAGTCCGGCGAGACGATGGACACGCTCATGGCTGTGAAGTACGCGATCGAGCGCGGCGTGAAGACGGTCTCGGTGTGCAACACGCAGAGCGCCACGATCCCGCGCGAGTCAGACGCCGCGGTGTACACGCACGCCGGCCCGGAGGTCGCGGTCGCATCGACCAAGGCGTTTATCGCGCAGATCACGGCGCTCTACCTCATCGGCCTGCACCTCGGCCGCGTGCGCGAGACGCTTGCTCCCGAGGACTCGGCCGCGGCGGTGGCCCAGTTCGAGACGCTTCCCGAGAAGGTGCGCGAGGCCGTGGAGACGCACGATCAGATCGCACAGCTCGCGCACTGGATGGCGGACACCCGCTCGGTACTGTTCCTCGGCCGGCACGTCGGATACCCGATCGCGCTTGAGGGCGCGCTGAAGCTCAAGGAGATCGCGTACATCCACGCGGAGGGCTTTGCCGCCGGCGAGCTGAAGCACGGCCCGATCGCGCTGATCGATCACGGTCAGCCGGTGTTCGTGCTCGTGCCCAGCCCGCGTACCGCGCCGCTGATGCACTCGAAGATCGTGTCGAACATTCAGGAGATCCGTGCGCGCGGGGCGCGCGTAATCGCGGTCGTGGAGAAGGGTGACACCTCGGTGCTGCCCTACGCCGACGACGTGATCCGTCTGCCGCTCGCCGACGCGCTGTTCGAGCCGCTGCTGCAGGTGGTCCCGCTGCAGTGGTTCGCGCTCGAGCTCTCAACCGCCAAGGGTCTCGACGTCGACCAGCCGCGCAACCTCGCGAAGTCGGTGACGGTCGAATAGTCGGCGGATCGGGCGTGGCCCCGGCTCGCGGTGCGGGCCGGGGTGAGCAGCTGACGGGGCGAGAGAGATGATCATTGGGATCGGCGTCGACACGGTCGACATCGCGCGCTTCGAGCGCCAGCTCGAGCGGGTACCCGCGCTGCGCGAGCGGCTCTTCACGCCCGCCGAGCGGGAGCTGCGGGTCGCCTCCTTGGCCGCGCGCTTCGCAGCCAAGGAAGCGCTCATCAAAGCGCTCGGCGGTTCCGACGGCGTGAGCTGGCAGGACCTCGACGTGGTGCGCGGCGTGGATCGCGCACCGAGCTTTGCGCCGACTCCCGGCCTCGCCGCCGCGCTCGCTGCCCGGGGCGCCCACGAGACGCACCTGTCGATGACGCACGACGCGGGTGTCGCGACGGCGTTCGTGATCGTGGAGCGGCGCGCGGGTGCGGAGTACGCTCGAACGGAAGCGACGGACGACGGAACGGGGCAGCAATGAGGACAGGTTCGATGCGCGTCGCGGAGATTTCGCTGCCGGCGATCCGCCACAACGTCGCGCGGGTGCGCGAGCTCACCGGGGGCGCGGTGATCGTCGTGGTGAAGGCCGGGGGGTACGGCCACGGCGCCGCGATCGTCGCCGCCGCCGCGCTTGAGGCAGGTGCCACGATCATCGGCACCGCAGACCTTGAGGAGGCGCTCGCGCTGCGGGAGTCCGGGATCGACGGTCCGATCCTGTGCTGGTTGCACGGCGTGCGGGCCGACTTCGCCGATGCGGTCGGCGCAGACATTGAGCTCGGGATCAGCGACCTCGATCAGCTGAACAAGCTCGCGGACGCCGCAGCGCAGCTCGGCAAGCGCGCCACGCTGCACCTGAAGGTCGACACCGGCCTGAGCCGCAACGGAGCGTCGCCGGGTGCGTGGGACGAGCTGTTCGCCCGCGCCGCGGAGCTCGAAGCGGCCGGAACCGTGCGCGTGCGCGGCATCTTCAGCCACCTCGCAAACGCCGGCGACGAGAACGACCGGCTCCAGGCAGCGCGCTTCGACGAGGCGATCGCCGGCCTGCGGGCCGCCGGCGTTGAGCCGGAGCTGCAGCACCTCGCCGCGAGCGCCGCCACGCTGCGCTCACCCCACCTGCACTACAACGCGGTGCGCGTGGGCGTCGCCGCGTACGGACTCAGCCCCTTCGCTGACAAGACCTCCGCGCAGCTCGGGCTGATCCCGGCCATGACGCTGCGCTCTGAGATCGTCGCCCTGCGCGGTGTCCCCGCGGGAACCGGGGTGTCGTACGGCTTCAACCACGTGTGCGAGACGCCGACCACGCTCGCCCTCGTGCCGATCGGCTACGCCGACGGGATGCCGCGCGCGCTCAACGGCGCCGGCGCCTGGGTCACCGTCGCCGGGGAGCCGCGCCCGATCGTTGGCCGGATCGGCATGGACCAGTTCATCATCGATGTCGGCCCGCTCGCCGGTCGGTTGAAACTGGGCGATCCCGTGGTGCTGTTCGGTGACCCCGAGCGCGGGTACCCGCCCGTCGAGATCTGGTCGGGGCTCATGCGCACGATCAACTACGAGATCATCGCGAGCATCGGCCCACGCGTGCTGCGCGTCCCCGTCGACGGAGACGCCGCGTGACCGCACCGAACCCGGTCGTGAGCGTGCACGAGATTGCCGACCCCGACGCGATGCACGCGCTCGGGGTGCGGCTCGGCCGTGTGCTGCGAGCGGGCGACCTCGTGATTCTCACGGGGCCGCTCGGAGCGGGAAAGACCACCCTCACCCGCGGTATCGGAGAGGGGCTGGGTGTTCGCGGGCCCGTGCAGAGCCCCACGTTCGTGCTCGCGCGCACGCACCCGTCACTCGTGGGTGGGGCACCGCTCGTGCACGTCGACGCGTACCGCCTCGCGGACGCCGGCGAACTCGACGACCTCGATCTCGACTTCGAGCGCTCAGTGGTGGTTGCGGAGTGGGGTGCAGGACTCGTTGACACCCGCGGCTCGTGGCTTGAGCTCGTGATCGAACGGCCGCTCGGCGACGCAGCGCCCGCCGGCGACACCGAAGCAGAAGACATTGACTGGTCTGAGGCCCCCGTCGAAGCGCGCCGCGTGACGATCACGGGGACCGGACCCCGCTGGGCGGAGGAGACGCTGTGACACTGACGATGGGCGACGCCCCGGAACTCGGGGCACACGTGCTGCTCGCGATCGACACCGCGATCGGGACCACGGTGGCGCTCGGCGCCGACGGGCAGACGTGGGTGGCCGCGAGCGATGACCCGCGCGGCCACGCAGAGGCGATCGGCGGGCTACTCGCCGCCGTCTTCGGCGAGAGCGGCATTGCACCCGACCGCGTCTCTGGAGTGGTCGCCGGTGTCGGCCCGGGGCCCTTTACTGGACTGCGGGTCGGCATCGCGGCCGCCCACGCCTTCGCGCTCGGCAGGGGGGTCCCGCTGCTGCCGCTCGAGGGGCACGAGGCCGTGGCGCTTGAGACGCTCGAGCAGGGCGCGACCGCCGGGGTCCGCGTGGTGCAGGACGCGCGCCGCCGCGAACTCTTCGTCACCGAGTACTCCGGGCTTGACTGGGCCGGGATCCCGATTCGCAGCTCCGGCCCGGGGCTGGTGGCCCGCGCCGACTACGAGTCTGTGCCCACCGAGGTGTGGCCGGAGCGGATCCCCAGCGCCGCGCTCGTGCGCCTCGCGGCGCGGCGCCTCGCCGCCGGGGTCCCGTTCGCCGACGACCGGGCGCGCTACCTCCGGGCCCCGGATGTTGCCCAGCCGACCGCACCGAAGCGGGTGAGCACGTGACCGGCGGCGCTCCCGCGTCGGCGGCGTCGCAGCCGTACTCGATGCGCCCCGCGCGGGCCGAAGACCTCGACGCGATCTGGGCGATTGAGTCCGCGGTGTTCGCGTCTGATGCGTGGAGCCGTGAGCTGCTTCGCGAGGAGCTCGTGGCGGACCATCGCAGCTACCTCGTGCTCGAGGCCGCTTCCGGTGCAATCGTCGGCTACGCCGGCGTGCTGCTCGTGGGGGAGGAGGCCGATATCCAGACGATCGCGGTCGCCCCCGAGGCCCGCGGCGCTGGGCAGGGGAGACGCCTCATGCGCGCGCTGCTCGACGCGGCGGTCGCCGCCGGTGCGCGCGAGGTGTTCCTCGAGGTGCGCGCCGACCACCCGGTGCCGCAGGCGCTGTACGCCTCACTCGGATTCGCTGAGATCGGGATCCGCCCCCGCTACTACCAGCCGGATGGCGTCGATGCGATCGTCATGCGGCTCGACCTGAAGGACCAGAGATGAGTGCCCCCGACCCCGACCGCACGCCCGCGCTGACCCAGCCCGCGGAGCCGCTCGTGCTCGGCATCGAGACGAGCTGCGACGAGACGGGGGTCGGGATCGTGCGCGGGCGCACCCTGCTCGCCAACGCGATCGCCTCCTCCATGGACGAGCACGCGCGGTTTGGGGGAGTGGTCCCCGAGGTCGCGGCCCGTGCCCACCTCGAAGCGATGACCCCCACGATCGAGCGCGCGCTCGCCGACGCCGGCGTGCGCCTCGAAGACCTTGACGCGATCGCCGTGACGAGCGGTCCCGGGCTGGCCGGCGCGCTCATGGTCGGGGTCGCCGCGGCAAAGGCACTCGCCGTGTCGCTCGGCACGCCACTCTACGCGGTGAATCACCTGGTGGGTCACGTCGGGGCCGACCTGCTGCAGGGGGACACCCTGCGTCCGGCCGTCGGCGAGGTCGGCGAGTTCGAGCTCCCCACGATCGCGCTGCTCGTCTCCGGCGGGCACACCTCGCTGCTGCTCGTGCGCGACCTGGTGGGCGACGTGGAGCTGCTCGGTGAGACGATCGACGATGCGGCGGGCGAGGCCTTCGACAAGGTGGCGCGGCTGCTGGGCCTCCCGTATCCCGGCGGGCCGCACATCGACCGAGTCGCCGCGGATGGCGATCCGAACGCGATCCGCTTCCCGCGCGGGCTCTCGCTGCCGAAGGACATGGAACGGCACCGCTACGACTTCTCCTTCTCCGGGCTCAAGACCTCGGTCGCCCGCTGGGTCGAGAAGCACGCGGCCACGGGCGAGCCGGTTCCGGTCGCAGATGTCGCGGCGAGCTTCCGGGAGGCGGTGGCCGACGTGCTGCTCACCAAAGCGCTCGCGGCGTGCCGGGACCTCGGGGTGCCGCGGCTGCTGCTGGGCGGCGGGGTCGTGGCGAACGCGCGGATCCGCGAGCTCGCCGTCGCGCGCGCAGCTGCCGCCGGGGTCGAGCTGCGCGTCCCCCCGCTCTCACTCTGCACCGATAACGGCGCGATGATCGCCTCGCTCGGTGCGCAGCTCGTGGCGGCCGGGCACGCGCCGTCGGGCCTCGACTTTGGTGCAGACTCAACGCTCCCGGTGCAGCAAATCCAGGTCAGCTAGGCGGGCGCCGCGCGGGATACGCGGGGGAAAATGCAGAAACTGCGCAATTTGTTCGCACTTCATACGAAGCTGACCGTAGGCTGAGAGTAGATCTGCGGCATTCTCTGAGCCGCTGCAGTGAAACGAAGGAGCGTCATGTCCGAGAATCTGCCCGGCAACGAACCCACACCGAACCCGGTGCCCCCGGTCGAGCCCACCCCGCCGGTGGCGCCGCCCGTGTCGCCGCAGGCGCAGCCCGCTGCTCCCGCGGCCCCAGCCGCGCCGCCCGTCCAGCCGCAGGCGCCCGCCGCCGGGTACGGCCAGGCGCCGCAGGGCTACGCCCCGGTCGCCTCACAGCCCAAGGGCCTCGCGCTCTCGGGAATGATCCTCGGCATCGTGGGTCTGCTCTTCTCCGTGGTGCTGTTCTTCCTGCCCGGCTTCGGCCCGCTGCTCGGCGTGGTCGGTCTCGTGCTCAGCATTATCGCGCTCGTGAAGAAGCAGTCGAAGGGCCTCGCGCTCACCGGCATCATCACCGGTGCGCTCGCGATCATCGTCGGCATCATCGTCTGGATCGGCATCATCGTGGCAGCAGGTCAGCTCGCGAACGACCCAGACTTCCAGCAGCAGCTCGAACAGCTTGAGCAGCAGATCGACGAGCAGTCGACGAACTAGTTCGCCAGTTGCAGCGCCGAAGGGGCGGGGCGGGGGACACCCTCGCCCCGCCCCTTCGGCGGTTCTCGCGGGGACGCTCTGCCGGGGTCGGAGCCCGGCTCGGCTCAGCGGAGCCCGGCTCGGCTCAGCAGCGCTCGGCGAGCAGCGCGACGTGGGCCCCGGCCACCCGAGTGAGCACGAGGGTGGCGCGACCCCGGCCCCGGAGCTTCAGCCGCGTCCGCAGCGCCGCGGGGTCCACGTCGGCGCCCCGCTTCTTGATCTCGAGCGTGCCGATCTCGCGCTCGGCGAGCGCGCGCCGCAGCTCCTTCTCCTTGACGGGCAGCTCAGCGACGATCCTGAACGCCTGCGCGAACGGGGTGGGGACGCGCCGGTCCGCCGTGAGGTAGGCGATTCCGTCGCTCATCATCCCGGCACCGAGCTGGCCGGCGAGCTTGCCGATGAGCCTGGCCCGGATCACCGCGCCGTCCGGTTCGTAGAGGTACTCGCCCAGCGGGCGCTGCGCCGCGTCGTCGGCGTCGCGATCCGCGCTGAGCTCCGCCGCATCGCCGCCGCGCAGCACGAGCGCCGCGCGCTTCACGCCCGGGCGCGCGAGCGCACCGAACCAGAGCCCGGTCTCCACTACCTGCCCGTCAACGGACACCCACTGCGCCTCGGCATCGTCCGGGATGAGGTCGCGGTCGAGCCCGGGGCCGAGCTTGATCCCCGTTGGGACCGTCTCCGCGAGCCCGAACGCGAACGTGAGCGATGGCGAATAATCGTCGGGGGAGGCCACTCGTCGGGTGTCCGTGTGGCCGGCCGTGCGCCGCGCGGGGTCAAGGAACACGCCGTCCGCGTCGCCGGGTCCGATCCGCTCCGCGTCGCCGATCCTGACGGTGGGCAGCGGGCGGCGGTGGTGCGCGGCGGTGACCCCGAGGTTGTGCTCCGCAACGCGGGCCGTGAACGGGTCCAGCTCCACCGCCCGCGGGGAGATGCCCGCGCCGATGAGCGCGATCGACTCAGCGCCGATTCCGCAGCCGAGATCGGCGACCGTGGTGCACCCTGCCGCGCGGAAGCGCTCGGCGTGCCGCGCGGCGACCCCGGCGCGCGTCGCCTGTTCAAGCCCGGCGGGGGTGAACAGCAGCGACATTGCGAGGTCGCCAAACTTTGCTCGCGCCTTGATCCGAAGCGTCGCCTGCGTGAGGACCGCCGCTGTCTGTTCCGCTGTCAGCCCGCCACGTCGAAGCTCGGTGTTGAGCCGTGCAGCGTCGGCGCCGCCCGCGAGCTCGCCCGCGGTGCGGCTGAGCGCGTCCAGGCCGGGCGTCTCAAACAGGAACTCCCAGCCCGGCGGGGCCGGCCGACTCCCGGGCGCGGCGGATCGCGCGCCTTGCTCTCGAGCGTTCACCGGCTACGTGCTCAGGAACTTGCCGCGGCGACGACGCCGACCCAGACAATGAAACAGATGAGCAGCCCCCACAGCGCCACCTGAATGTAGCCGAGCACGAGTGCTGCGATCGCGAGCCCCCGACCGCCCTCACCGGTGCGGCGGATCTGGTTCAGGCTGATGTGCCCGAGCACGACGGGCACCACGAACGGGGCGAGGAACGCGGCAATGAGCGCCAGGATCGACAGCGTGTTCGTAGCGGGCGCCTGCGCCGGCACCGGGTAGGGCACGTAGTAGGTCTGCGAGACCACCGGGGGTGCGCTGGCGGGCCACGCGCCCGGCTGCGGGGCGTCGTAGCTCGGTGCCGCATACTGTGGGGCACCCTGCGGTGGCGTGCCACCCAGCGGCGGCGCGTACTGCGGCGGCTGCTGGTCGGCGTCGCCGTGCGGCTGGTCCTGGCTCACGCGTGCTCCGGTTCTAGTACATGTAGCTCGACGCGGAGTCCGCGGCGAAGCCGACGATCATCAGGATGAACCCGACGTAGAGCACGATGAACACCGCGAGGAATGCGAACCACGCGTAGCTGATGATGAGGCCGGTGAGCGCGATGCCGCGGCCCGAGTCACCCGTGCGCTTGATCTGGCTCAGCCCCATGTGGCCAAACACGATGCCCGCGATCGGCGCAATGAAGGCCAGGATGATCGAGAGGAACGCGAAGGTGTTGGTCTTGTCCAGGGTGGTGCCAACCGGGGCCGGGGCCGGTGACTGGGCACCGCGGTACGGCTGCTGCTGGGCGTAGGCGGGAGCGCCCTGCGCGGGCGTCTGGTATGCGGGAGCTGGCTGCTGGGGTGCCTGCGGCATGGGCGGAAGCTGCACCGTCGGCTGAGCGGAGCCCGGAGCCGGGGTACCGGCGGGAGCGTAAGCGGGGGGCTGCTGTCCGGGGGTACCGGACTCGGGGTGCTGTGGCGTCGACATGTGGATCTCCTTGGGGCCGCTTCAGGACATGGGAATCCGCCCCTGCGGTCCCATCTCCGTGTGTGCTCCCCAGTGTATCCGGCGTTCCCGGGCGCGACATGGGCTTGGCCCGTGAATCTTGCGGGGCCCTCGGGCGGCGCGGATTCTTAGCGTTCGCTTGGAGCGATCCCAACGATTGGCACTCCCCTTGCACGAGTGCCAATGGGAGTCCTAGACTCTGAGGTAGACGCGTTCGCATTGGGCGAGCGCGAGAACGTTCGCACACTGGAAAGAGGTCAACTGTGTCGGTTGCCATCAAGCCGCTCGAGGATCGCATCGTTATCAAGCAGGTCGAGGCCGAGCAGACCACTGCGTCCGGGCTCGTGATTCCCGATAGCGCCAAGGAGAAGCCCCAGGAGGGTGAAGTTGTTGCAGTCGGCCCCGGCCGCGTGTCAGACAGCGGCACCCGCATTCCCCTCGACGTGAGCGTCGGCGACATCGTCATCTACTCGAAGTTCGGCGGCACCGAGGTCAAGGTCGGCGGAGACGACTACCTCGTGCTCTCGGCCCGCGACATCCTCGCGGTCGTGACGCGCTAACCTCGCGCGGATACAGCGGGCTCCCCGGTCTTCGGACTGGGGAGCCCGCTCTCGTGTGTGGGCCGCTCCGCAGTCGATCCCGGGGCGCGGTCGAGCTGAGCCGTGGCAGAGGGTCGGAGGTGGCGCACCGGGCGCCAAGCCGGGAGTAGACTGAATCGGTGAAGCAGACTCGGGCAGGACTTGGATACGGGCTCGGCGCATACCTGCTCTGGGGCACCTTCCCGTTCTATTTCGGCCTCATTGCCATGGTGAACCCCCTCGAGGTGGTGCCCTGGCGCGTGGGTGCAACCCTCGTGTTCTGCGCAATTCTCGCCACGCTCACGCGGCGGTGGCGGCAGGTGGCGCTGATCCTGCGCAACCCCAGACTGCTCGGCTGGTTCGCGCTCTCCGCCCTGCTGCTGTACGCCAACTGGCAGATCTTCGTCATCGGCGTCATGAGCGGGCACGTGATCGAGACCTCGCTCGGATACTTCATCAACCCGCTTTTCACGATCCTCATCGGCGTCGTCGTGCGCGGGGAACGCCTCACACGGCTCCAGTGGATCGCGGTGGGCATTGCCGCGGTCGGCGTCGTGATCGCGGCGGTCGCCTACGGCTCGTTCCCCTGGATCGCCCTCGGCCTCGCCGTCTCCT
This sequence comes from Leucobacter luti, assembly GCF_004217175.1. Lineage (GTDB taxonomy): Bacteria > Actinomycetota > Actinomycetes > Actinomycetales > Microbacteriaceae > Leucobacter > Leucobacter luti. The sequence continues at coordinate 180,931 of NZ_SHKI01000004.1, read as the reverse complement.
TCGGGCTCTACGGCGCGGTGCACAAGCACGCGGGCGAGTCGGTGGACGGCATCACCGGGCTGACGATCGAGACACTGACCACGGCGCCGATCGCGGCGGTGCAAATGGCGGTCGTGGCGAGCGTGACCGGCCTCGCCGCCTACACGCACGGCACCGGGATCCTGCTGCTCGTTCTCCTGAGCGGCGTGATGACCGCGATCCCGCTCATCCTGTTCGGGGAATCGGCGCGGCGGCTGCCGCTGTCGTACCTCGGCTTCCTGCAGTTCCTCACCCCGATCCTCGGGTTCCTGTACGGCTTCTTCGTGATGCACGAGGACGTGTCGCCGGGGCGCTGGGTCGGATTTGTCGCCGTCTGGATTGCGCTCGTGATCTTGATTATCGACATGGTGATCCAGCTGCGGCGTTCGCCCGGAGCGCAGCTCGCTACCGGCCCTATCCCGTTAGACTAGTCGCAAGGTACGGCGGCCTCATCCCGGGCCAAGTCGAGTACCCACCAGTCTCCAACCACAACACAGATGAGGTTTCATGGAACAGCGTGATCCGTTCGCATTCACGGGTTTGACCTACGACGATGTGTTGCTGCTGCCCGCACACACTGACGTCATTCCGAGCGAGGCAGAGACCTCGACTCAGCTGACTCGGCGGATCTCATTGCAGATCCCCCTGGTCTCCGCAGCGATGGACACGGTTACCGAGACGCGCATGGCGGTCGCGATGGCACGCAACGGCGGCCTCGGTATTCTTCACCGCAACCTGTCGATCCAGGATCAGGCCGAAATGGTCGACCGGGTGAAGCGCAGCGAAGCCGGCATGATCACCAACCCGGTGACCACCACCCTTGACGCCACTGTGGCCGAGGTCGACGCGCTGTGCGGCGAGTACCGCGTGTCGGGCCTGCCGGTTGTAGACTCCGCCGGCGTGCTGCTCGGCATCATCACCAACCGCGACATGCGGTTCATCGACGTGAAGGACCGCGCCAGCGTGCGCGTCGCCGACGCCATGACGAGGATGCCGCTCATCACCGGCCCCGTGGGCATCGCCCGCGAGGACGCCGCCGCGATCTTCCGCAAGCACAAGATCGAGAAGTTGCCCCTCGTCGACGGCGAGGGCCGGCTCACCGGGCTCATCACGGTCAAGGACTTCGACAAGGAAGAGCAGTACCCGCTCTCCACGAAGGACGAGTCCGGGCGCCTCCGCGTCGGCGCGGCCGTCGGCTTCTTCGGCGACGCGTGGAAGCGCGCTGGCCAGCTGGTTGACGCGGGCGTTGACGTGCTCGTGGTCGACACCGCAAACGGCGACAGCCGCGGCGTGCTCGACATCATCGCCAAGATCAAGGCCGACCCGGCGTTCGCCGGCGTCGACGTGATCGGCGGCAACATCGCGACGTACGCCGGCGCGAAGGCGCTCGTCGACGCGGGCGCCGACGCGATCAAGGTGGGCGTTGGTCCCGGGTCGATCTGCACCACGCGCGTGATCGCGGGCGTGGGTGTGCCGCAGGTCACCGCCGTGTACGAGGCCGCCAAGGCCGCCACTCCGGCCGGGATCCCCGTGATCGCCGACGGTGGGCTGCAGTACTCGGGCGACATCGCGAAGGCGCTCGTCGCCGGCGCGTCGTCAGTGATGATGGGCTCCCTGCTCGCCGGTACCGATGAGAGCCCCGGCGACCTCGTGTTCGTCGGCGGCAAGCAGTACAAGAACTACCGCGGCATGGGCTCGCTCGGCGCGCTCCAGACCCGTGGCGAGCGCACCTCGTACTCGAAGGACCGCTACTTCCAGGCGGACGTGCCGAGCGACGAGAAGCTGATCCCCGAGGGCATCGAGGGCCAGGTGCCCTACCGCGGCCCCGTGGGCTCCGTGGCGCACCAGATGATCGGTGGCCTGCGTCAGTCGATGTTCTACGTCGGCGCGCGCACGATCGCTGAGCTCAAGGAGCGCGGCAACTTCGTGCGCATCACCGCGGCCGGACTCAAGGAGTCCCACCCGCACGACGTGCAGATGGTCGTCGAGGCGCCCAACTACAAGCGCTAACGAAACACCGCACGCCACGCAGCGCCCCACCCCGAACCGCGTTCGGGGTGGGGCGCTGCGGTGTGTCCGGGGCGGGATGTCGCGGGTTCTCCGGGGTTGGGGCCGCTGTCCCTCCGGGGTGAGATGTCGCGGGCGACCCGGGCCTGGGCGCGACGCGTCCCGCGGGGGAGGGTGCGTTCTCGCCGCGCTTCGGGAACCGTCCAGCTGAGTCCCGGGTAGACTGGTCGGGTGAGCAACGAGATCGAGATCGGCCGCGGCAAGCGCGCACGTCGCGTGTACACCTTCGACGAGATCGGAGTCGTCCCCACCCGACGCACTCGCGATCCGGAGTTGGTCTCCACCGCGTGGTCGATTGACGCATTCCACTTCGACATTCCGGTGCTGGGCGCCCCGATGGACTCGGTGATGTCGCCGGAGTCGGCCATCGCCCTCGGCAAGCTCGGCGGGCTCGGCGTCCTCAACCTTGAGGGCCTGTGGACCCGCCACGACGACCCGGAAACCCTGCTCGCCGATCTCGCGAAGATCACGGACGAGGCCGCCGCCCTGCAGCGCATGCGCGAGCTCTATTCCGCGCCGATCAAGCCCGAACTGATCCGCGACCGCGTGGGCCAGATTCGCGATTCCGGTGTCACTGTTGCGGGCGCGCTCTCACCGCACCGCACCGCTGAGTTCACCGAGACCGTGGTGAAGGCCGGCGTCGACATGTTCGTGATCCGCGGCAACACCGTGTCGGCCGAGCACGTGTCGCGGGAGGGCCGTGAGCCGCTCAACCTCAAGCAGTTCATCTATGAGCTCGACGTCCCCGTGATCGTCGGCGGTGCCGCCACCTACCAGTCGGCGCTGCACCTGATGCGCACCGGCGCGGCCGGCGTGCTCGTTGGCTTCGGCGGCGGCGCGTCCTCGACCACCCGCGCGACGCTCGGGATCCGCGCACCAATGGCCTCGGCGATCGCCGACGTTGCCGGCGCGCGCTCCGACTACCTCGACGAGTCGGGGGGCCGCTACGTGCACGTGATCGCCGACGGCGGGCTCGGCACCTCGGGCGACATGATTAAGGCGGTCGCCTGCGGCGCCGACGCGGTGATGCTCGGCGGCGCCCTCGCGAAGGCGTCTGACGCCCCCGGGCGCGGCTGGCACTGGGGACAGGAAGCGCACCACGAGGAGTTGCCTCGTGGCCGGCGGGTGCCGGTCGACCAGGTCGCGCCGCTCACGGAGATCCTCAACGGACCCGCGAATGTCGCGGACGGCAGCGCCAACCTCGTGGGCGCGCTGCGCCGCGCGATGGCCACGACCGGCTACTCCGAGCTGAAGGAATTCCAGCGGGTGGGGCTCGTCTACGCCGAGCGCTAAACCCGCCGCCACCCCGCGGCCGTAAGCCGCGCCACCCCGATCCGAGAAACGAGCACCCAGCAGTTGTCGACATCGCCGAAGCCTGAGTACCTCGGGGAACCCACCCTTGGCCAGGTGATGCGCCGTCCGCTGTGGATCCTGGCGCTGCTGCTCGCCCTCGCCGTAGCAGGAACCTTCGCCTGGCTCGGCCAGTGGCAGATGGGCATCGCGGTCCGCGCCGGCGCGCAGGAGGTCGTCGACACCGAGACGCCGCGCGCGCTCGCCGAGGTGAGCGACCTCGCAAAGGGCGTGACCGAGGAGGCCGCGGGCGTGGTGGTTGACGTCTCGGGGCGCTTCGTTCCCGGAGACTCGCGGATCGTCTCGCCGCGCCAGAACGGCGACGAGATCGGGGTCTGGGTGGTGGGCCACTTCATCACCGATCCGCCGGAGCGCGCGCACCTCGCGGTCGCGATCGGCTGGGCGCCGGACACCGCGACCGCCGAGCGCGCGATCGAGGCCCTCGACGCCGACGCCGCAATCTCGGCCGCGCACCGACTCGAGGGGCGTTACATGCCGCCCGAGGGGCCGCAGGTTCCCGGGCCCAAAGACGACCCGCAGGCGATGACCACGATGATCCCCGCGCACTTCGCGAACGTGTGGAGCGACGTGGACGCGCCGGTCTACTCTGGATACCTCGTGCTCCACGACCAGGGGAGCGCCGCCGCACTGCTCCCCGCCGGCGAGCTCGACCCGATCGATTCGGTCGCCCCGCTGCCGCCCGAGAAGGTCAACTGGCTCAACGTGTTCTACGCGATCGAGTGGGTCGTATTCGCGGGCTTCGCCGTGTTCTTCTGGTTCCGGCTCACCCGGGACGCGTGGGAGAAAGAACACGAGCTCATGGAGCTCCAGGCCGAGGCGGCCACGCACCACAGCCCCGAATAGAAATGGAAACCATGCAACTCCAGCCCAAGCCAGCAGATTATCCGCGCATCCGCAAGGCGCTGAGCTTCTACAAGGTGACCTCGGTCATCACGGGCGTCATGCTCCTCCTGCTCGTCGCCGTGATGGTGATGAAGTACGCCTTCAATGTGCAGCTCTTCCTGTTTACGCCCAACGCGATGGCCGAGTTCGTGCCGCTCGCGCCCGAGGGCGTCGACAGCGACTTCGTGCCGCAGGGCTTCGATCTCTTCAAGGCGATCCTCATCGCGCACGGCTGGTTCTACGTGATCTACCTGGTTTCGGACTTCATGCTCTGGAGCCCGATGCGGTGGGGCTTCGGCCGCTTCCTGCTCATCGCCCTCGGCGGTGTCATCCCCTTCATGTCGTTCTTCCTGGAGGCCAGGATCGTGCGCCAGGTGAGCAGCTTCCTCGACGAGCGCGCGGCCGCGGAGCACGCGCCGGCCTAGCGCCGCGCAGCCCCGGCGCTCCAACTCGATTCTCCGGAGTAGAATCGTCAGCATCTCCCTTCAAACTCCGAAAGGCCACACCACTCGAACATGGCGACACAGGCAGAACAGACGGACACCGGGCATCGTCCCGTCCTCGTGGTGGATTTCGGTGCGCAGTACGCGCAGCTGATCGCCCGGCGAGTGCGCGAGGCCGGGGTGTACTCCGAGCTCGTCCCACACACCGTGACGGCAGCCGAGATCACGGCACGCAACCCCCTCGGCATCGTCCTCTCCGGCGGGCCCTCCTCGGTGTACGAGGACGGCGCCCCACAGTTTGACGACGCAATCTTCGAGCTCGGGATCCCCGTGCTCGGCATTTGCTACGGCTTCCAGGTGATGGCCCGCGCCCTCGGCGGCACCGTCGGCAACACCGGCGACCGCGAGTACGGCGCCACCGAGGCGACCGTTGTCGGCGACGGCGGTGCGATCCTCGGTGGCCAGCCCGGCACGCAGAACGTGTGGATGAGCCACGGCGACGCCGTGCAGAGCGCCCCACCCGGATTCGATGTGCTCGCGCACACCTCCGTGACGCCGGTCGCGGCCTTCGGCTCGCCCGCCCGCAAGCTCTACGGGGTGCAGTGGCACCCCGAGGTGAAGCACTCGGACCACGGGCAGCAGATCCTCGAGAACTTCCTGCACCACGTCGCCGGAATCCCGTCCGACTGGAACGCCGGCAACGTGATCGCTGAGCAGGTCGAGCGCATCCGCGCCCAGGTGGGCAACGCCCGTGTCATCTCCGCGCTGTCTGGCGGTGTCGACTCGGCCGTGTCCACGGCGCTCGTGCACAAGGCGATCGGCGACCAGCTCACCGCCGTGTTCGTTGACCACGGGCTGCTCCGCAAGGGGGAGCGCGAGCAGGTCGAGCGCGACTACGTCGCCTCCACCGGCGTGCGCCTCATCACGGTCGACGCCGCCGACATCTTCATCGGGCACCTCGCCGGGGTCTCCGACCCTGAGGAGAAGCGCAAGATCATCGGGCGCGAGTTCATCCGCTCGTTCGAGCGCGTGCAGCGGGAGCTCGTCGCCGAGGCAAAGGCCGAGGGCGAGTCGGTGAAGTTCCTGGTGCAGGGCACCCTGTACCCCGACGTCGTCGAGTCCGGCGGGGGCGCCGGCACCGCGAACATCAAGTCGCACCACAACGTGGGCGGACTCCCCGACGATCTCGACTTCGAGCTGATCGAGCCGCTCCGCGCCCTGTTCAAGGACGAGGTGCGCGCGATCGGCCGCGAGCTGGGGATCCCCGAGGAGATCGTCGGGCGCCAGCCGTTCCCCGGTCCCGGCCTCGGGATCCGCATCGTGGGTGAGGTCACCCGTGAGCGCCTCGACATTCTGCGCGAGGCCGACGCGATCGCCCGCGCCGAGCTTACCGCCGCCGGGCTCGACCAGGAGATCTGGCAGTGCCCCGTGGTGCTCCTCGCTGACGTGCGCTCCGTGGGCGTGCAGGGCGACGGCCGCACCTACGGCCACCCGATTGTGCTGCGCCCCGTCTCGTCCGAGGACGCGATGACGGCCGACTGGACGCGCGTGCCGTACGACGTGCTCGCCCGCATCTCCAACAAGATCACCAACCAGGTGCCCGAGGTCAACCGCGTGGTACTCGACGTCACGTCGAAGCCGCCGGGGACCATCGAGTGGGAGTAGGCGAATAGGAAACGGGTCGGCGCGTGCGCCGGCCCGTTTTCTGTTTCCGGCTTCGCCGCTCCCGCCCGCCCGCCCCCGCCCCCCGCCTCCGCCCGCCCACGCCGGCCTCCGCAGATCCGACCCTTACGCCCAGATCCGACCCGTAACTCGCCGGGTTTGGGGCGGCGGAGCGGGTCGGATGTGGGGTTTCGGGTCGGATCTGCGGGCGGGCGCCGGGTGGGCGGCCTGGGCGGGCGCGAGCCCGGGGACAGGGTGGCTGGCGTCGGGCGGGCGCGCCGGGCGGGCGCGCCGGCCGGGCCCGCGGGCGCAGGGGGACCGGGCGGCCGGCGCCGTGCGGGCGGCCCGGCCTAGGCCGCGCCGCCGCCCAACTCCGCGAGCGCGCGCACTAGCGCATCGACGTCCCGGTCGTTTGAGTACGCGTGGAACGAGAGCCGGAGGCGTTCGCCGCGCGGGGACGTACCGATTCGGTGCTCGGCAAGCCGCACGGCGAGCGCGTCGGGATCCGCGGCAACGATGGCGACCTCCGGCCCGCGGTGCGCGGCGTCGGCCGGGAAATCGAGCACGTGCCCCTGCGCGGTGAGCTCGGCTGCGAGCCGATCGCGCAGGGCCTCGATGTGGCCCCAGGCCTGCGTCAGATCGATCTTCGCGACGGTCTCAAGCCCGGCGACCCCGGCGTACGCGGACGGAATCGGGTGGGTGCCCATTTCGAAGCGGCGCGCATTCTCGGGGTAGTCAACGCCCGCGGCATCGAATGCGAACGGATTGACCCGCCCGAACCAGCCGGTGAGCGCCGCCGCGCGTTCTACGTTCACGCAGTCGCGCACGTAGAGCATCGCGATACCGGGCAGGCCGAGGAGGTACTTGAGGTTGCCGGTGACGAGGAAGTCGCAGCCGAGCTCCGTCGCCGAGAACGGCACCACGCCAGCGCCCTGGTAGGCGTCGACGAACACGAGCGCCCCCACCGAGTGCGCGTGTGCGATCACGCGCTCGATCTCTGGCCGTGTGCCGTTGATGTAGCTCACGAGCGGGATCGAGACGAGCTTGGTGCGCTCGTCAATGAGTTTGATCCAGCTGTCGGCGTGCAGGGCGGCCTCGATGCCGGGCACGTTCACGACCTCGATCGTGTCGTGCTGCGCCCGCCACACGTTGCCGACCGACGGGAACTCGAGGTCGGACGTGACGAGGCGGCGGCGCGCGCCGCTCCAGTCGAGCGAGGACACGACCTGGAACGCTGCCTCGGAGGCGCAGGAGAGCACGGCGACGTTTTCACTATCGACATCGAGCATGCGCCCCGAGAGTGTGCGGTACTCCTCAACCTTGCCCACCCATTCGCCCCAGGGGGCCTGCGCGTCGATGAGGCTTGCGGTCATGCGCTGCATGGTGTGCGCGAGGTGGTCGGAGAGCGCGCCCTGGCTGCAGCTCGCGAAGTGGGGAGCGCTGTCGAGGGCGGGGAACAGGCCACGGAACTGGGCCGGGGAAAGCGGTGCTGCGGTGGTGTGCATGGTGATGTCCTAGTGGGTGTGTGCGGAGGTGGGGGCGGGAGCTTCGGGGGTGTGTGCGGCGCTCGGCGCTTGACTCGGGTGGGCGCCCTCCGGGGCCACCTCGTCGGGATCAGCTCCGGATGCGTCCTCGGCAACAATGACCGCGCGGGACTGATCCTTTTCGAGTGCCCCGCCGACGCCCTCGTAGCGCCGGCCCCATCCGGTGATCACCGCGACGGCGATGACGCAGGTGAGTACGAGCGGGTAGAACGCGCCAGTGAATATCGACATCGGGTCGAGCGCCGGGGCCGGTCCCTGGTCGGCGGTGAGGAGGCTCGCGATAAACAGGAACGAGCTCACGACGGGGACGACGCTACCGAGCCCGAGGGCGAAGCAGTCCATGACGTTCGCGCGGCGATATGGGTGGAGGCCGACCTGCGCGCCAATGCGATCGGCGATCGGTCCGAAGACGAGCATCGACGGCCCGTTGACGCCGGCGAAGAGGGTGGTGGTGGCGAGGATACCGGCGCCAATCGCGACTTCCGCACGCCGGGGCGTGGTGACCCAGCCGCTCGACACGACGCGGGTCACCAGGCGGTCGAGCACGCCAGCGCTCTCGAGCACACCGAGCATTGCGAAGATCCCGACGTTCAGCCCGATGATCGGCAGGATGTTGGTGACCCCGCCGACGAGGAAGCCCGTGATCGCATCGTCCTCAACGCCAATGATGCCGGCCGGGGTGAGCACGCCGCTGAGCAGACCGACGACGATGCCGGAGATCAGTCCCGCGGTGACGGCCTTGAAGATATTGCGGGTCACGATCGCGGTGGCGAGCAGGATCACGACCGCCACGAGCATCCAGAGGCCCTGCGCCGAGAACTGCTCCGGCGAGACCGCTGCGACGGCGCTGCTGCCGGGAGACACCATCGTGCCGACGCCGAGGAACAGGCAGAACGCGATCGCGGCGGCGGTGAGTGAGTAGCGCAGCCGGCTGCCCACGACGCCGGGCACCTCGGCGGTGCCGGCGCGGGTGCGGTAGCGCTGCGTGGTGGAGGAGATGACCGTCGAATCCGAGATCGGTGCGAGGTTGTCACCGAAGAGCGCGCCCGAGAGGATCGCTCCCGCGAGGAGCACCGGATCCGCGCCGAGCACGAAGCCTGCCGGGTAGAAGATCGGGAACGCGGTGAACATTGTGCCGAGCGAGGAGGCGGTCGCCATCGCGATCGCGCACACCGCGGCGAAGGTAATCGCGATGAAGAGGCCGCCGTGCACGCCGAGGGAGAGCGACAGCCAGATGAACCCCTCCGAAATGCCGGTCGACTTGATGAGCGACGACGTGAGTCCGATCGAGAACAGGAGCAGGATCAGTGTGATCGACGTCGGAGATGACACGCCCCGCACCGCGGCTGCCCAGAACGAGTCGTAGCCGCGCGCGAACGGTGCGGCGACGAACAGGCCGACGAGGGCGGCGGTGGTGAGCGCGTTCATGTCGAAGGCCCGGAAGACCACGAAGAAAAGAATGGTGGATACCACGAAGATGATCGGGGCGATAAACGCGCCGATCAGGCCTATCCGAAACGTGAGGGGCGAGTGTGCCCGGTCCTGGCTCATAGGTCACCTTTGATCTGAGTGCGGCGGACGCCGGCGGATGCGGCGGGTGCGCCCACCAGCGGGCGCGAGTCCGAGTTTACTCAGATAAAAGCAAACTTCAATAGAAATAAATAAAGTGGGTGTTGTGCCCCTCGGCGAACTCGCTATCGGCGCCGTGCCGGCAGCTGCGGGTCAGTAGCTGGGCGGTGTGACCGAAATGGTGAACGAGACGGTGGCGTCGGTGTGATTCACGAAGCGGTGCGGGTGTGCTGACTCAAAGTATGCGCTGTCTCCCGCTCGCAGCTCGATCGCGTCCCCGTCGACCTCGAGGGTGAGTGTGCCCACCGACACGAGTACGCACTCCTCGCTTGGCGGGTGCGACCACAGTGCGTCGCTCGACGCCGCGCCGGGTTCGAGCTCCCCGGCGAGCACCTCGAGCTGACCGCTGCCGGGAGAGACCCGCGAGTACGAGAGCCCGCCGTGCGGTGACCTGATGATCATTCGATCTGCCTCGCGGATCACGCGCACTGGCTGCTCGGAGCGCTCGGAGAAGAGGTCAAAGAGCGGCGTAGCGAGCGCGCGGGCGATGCGGCGCAGCGCCTCCAGGCTCGGATCGCTGTTGCCCCGTTCGATCTGGCTCACCTGCGCCGGCGACAACTCCGCGGCCTTCGCCAGTTGCTGCGCGGTCAGACCGAGCTCCTGCCGTCGGTTGCGGATTCGTTCGCCTAGCACGTCGCTATTCTGGCACACTGGCCCCGGCGTCTCTGGGCGGCCCACCGGCGCGCTTACTCCGCCCCGACCAGGGCCAGTAGGCGCGGCTCGTTCTCCTCGATGTGCTCGAGCACCGCGCGCTGCGCCGCGAGCGGATCGCGCGCGAGCACGGCGTCCCGGATCCGCGCGTGGTCGAGGAGCACTTCCTCATCCGAGACGCGCGCGGCCACCTCGTCGTGCTGGATGAGGCGGATCGCGTAGGTCATTTCGACGGCGATCTGCTCGAAGAAGCTGTCCAGCCGCTCGCTCCCGATGAGGGCGATCACGGCCGCGTGGAAGCGGAGGTCCGCGAGCGCGTGCTCCACGCTGTCCTGGCCCGCCCGCGCGGAGTCCGCGAGGCGATCGTACGCCCGGCCGACTTCGCGCAGCTGCTCCGGCGAGGCCGCGACGCACGCCGCGGCGCCCTGCCCCTCGAGCGTGCGGCGCACGCGGTACAGATCGCGGATGTCCTGCTGGGTGAAGCGGCGCACGGCGGCGCCGCGGTTGCGGGCGTGGGTCACGAGGCCCTCGCGCGCGAGGAGCTGCAGCCCCTCGCGCGCGGTGCGGCGCGAGCACGTGAACTCCGCGGCAACGGCAACCTCGCGCAGCGGGGCGCCGGCCGCGAGCGTGAGCGCGAGGATCCGCTCCCGGAGCGCGGCGGCGACCGCCTCGGGTGAGCTCACGCCCCCGCCGCCTCGGCCTGCCCGTCTGTCGCGAGCGTTCCGGAGGAGGCGCCAGCGAGCAGCGCGGCGCACGTCGCCAGGGTCCCCGTCCCGCGAAGCCGCGCGTAGTCCGCGCGATCGCCGGTCGCGCGCACGTGCCAGACCGTGGCGTTGAGCGCTAGCCGCCCGACGACCAGCGCGGGGTACGCCGCGCGCTCCGCCTCGGTGAACGGCAGGACGGACTCCCACCCGGCGGCGACGGCGGCGACGGCCGCCGCGGGGTCGGTGCTGTGCCGCGCGAGGTACGCGGCGGCGATGGCGGGCTCGGCGACGCGCCAGCCGACGAGCATGTCGTCGAAGTCGATGATTGCAGCGATCTCGCCGGCCGGGGTCGCGAGCACGTTCGAGTCGTGGAGATCCTGGTGCACGAGCACCCGGGGGAGTTCGGCGGCGACGGGGGCAACCGTCTCCGCGATGATGCTGCGGGCCCGCTCAGCGATGTCGCGCACCTCCGGATCGGTGACGCGGGGGAGGTGCTCGGCGATGGTCTCGGCCATGGTGTGCGCCGCCCAGGTGTGCTGGATCGGCTTGGGTGGGCGCGGGGCGCCGACGAGCGTGGCCTGGAGCTTGGCTGCCGTGGCCCCGAGGGTGCGCCCGAACGCGACCGCGTCGAGCGCGTCGCCGAGCTCGCCGTAGGGGGCCGCCGGGATCCACTCGGTTACCGTGACGGCGACGTCGCGGCCCTGGTGGGTCGCGGTGGCGACGATCGTGCCGTCGCGTGCCGGGAGGGTCGACGGTACCGGATGGCCCTGCGCGCTGAGGCGCGAGGCGACCGCCGCGCGCCAGCGCTGCACCGCGAGCTCCTTGGGGGAGGACGCCTGCATCTTTACCGCGACCTCGCGCGCGCCGACGGTGGCCCGGAACGTGCTCGCGAGCTCGCTTCCGAGCGGCACGAGCGGTGCGGTGGCCTTGAGGCCGTGGGTGTCGGCGAGGATCCGCCCGGCCTCGCGTGGATCAAGGGTGAGCGTGTGCATGTCGCCTCCGACGGGGTGGGGCGCCGGGCGCCAACATTGGTGACCAATCACGGGACTTTTCCGTAAAACTATCCTATATTGGTGATCAAAGTTTGCCAAGGGTGATCGGTTCGAGGGAGATCGTCGATGACGCAGGACGCAGGATCGGCTGAGAAGCGCCGTTCGATCATGGTCAACGCCTACGACGGCGCGGCCGCGACCGGGCTCGGCGCGGCCGACCGCGAGCTCATCGCCCGCCGGGAGCGCGTGCTCGGGCGGCCCTACCGCCTGTTCTACCGTGAGCCGGTGCACGCGGTCCGCGCGGCCGGCGCGCACCTGTTCGACGCGAGCGGCGCCGACTTCCTCGACGCCTACAACAACGTGCCCGCGGTGGGCCACAGCAATCCGCGGGTGCAGGCCGCCGTGGCCGCGCAGCTGGGCACGCTGAACACGCACACGCGCTACCTCACCGACGGGGTGATCGACTACGCGGAGCGGCTCACCGCGCTGTTTCCGGCCCCGCTCTCGCAGGCGGTCTTCGCCTGCACGGGCAGCGAAGCCGTCGACCTGGCGCTCCGCATCGCGCGCCGGGTGACGGGCGGCGAGGGCATCATCATCACCCGCAACGCCTACCACGGCACCACGAGTGCGGCGGCGGCGATCTCCCCGAGCCTCGGCCCGGGCAACGAGATCCCCGAGACCGTGGCGCTCGTCGACGCCCCCGACTCCGTGCGCGGGCCCGGCGGCGACGCGGCCGGAGCAGCGTTTGCGCAGCAGGTCGAGGCGGCGATCGCCGATTTTGCGGCGCGCGGGATCCCGTTCGCTGGAATGATCGTCGATTCGGTGCTCTCGAGCGACGGCCTGCGGCTCGCGCCGCTCGGGTTTCTCGCCCGCGCCGCAGAGGTGGTTCGCGCCGCCGGCGGGCTCTACATCGCCGATGAGGTGCAGCCCGGGTTTGGGCGCACCGGATCGTGGTGGGGGTTCGAACGGCACGGCCTCCTGCCGGATCTGGCGGTGCTCGGCAAACCGATGGGCAACGGGATCCCCATCTCCGCCGTGATCGGATCGCCGGAGCTCTTCGACCGCTTCGGCGCCGAGGTGCGCTACTTCAACACCTTCGGCGGAAATCCGGTGAGCGTCGCCGCGGCCAACGCGGTGCTCGACGAGATCGAGGAGCGCGGCCTCCTCGCCCACGCCGAGCGCGCGGGGGAGCGGCTCGCCTCCGGGCTCCGCGAGATTGCATCCTCCGCGGGTGACGGCCGGGTGGCCGAGGTGCGCGGTGCCGGGCTGTTCCTCGGTGTCGAGTACGTCGACGCGGCGGGGGCGCCGGATCCGGCCGCGGCGCTCGCGGTCGTCACCGGCCTGCGCGAGCGGCGGATCCTGGTGAGCGCATCCGGCACGTTCGAAAACGTTCTGAAGATCCGACCCCCGCTCGTGTTTGACGACGCGGACACCGAGCGTTTCCTTGACGGGTTCGCAGCCGTCAGCGCGGACCTCGGCGGCTGACTCGCTCCGGTCGAGCCGCCCGAAGCCGGCCCTCCGTGCCCGGTCCCGCTGCCGAATCACTCCCCGCAGACGACAACACCGCGGGGGCCCGGCATGTGCCAGGCTCCCGCGGTGCGGTGTCGGTTCGCGGAACCGGAGGTTAGTCGCTGCCGCGCAGAATCGCGAGGATGCGCAGGATCTCCACGTAGAGCCAGATCAGCGTGACCATGAGGCCGAACGCCGCCGACCAGGCCCACTTCTCGGGAACGCGATTGCGCACGCCGTTCTGGATCAGCTCGAAGTCCATGACGAGCGAGTACGCGGCGAGGAACACCGCGAGCAGGCCGATGCCGAGGCCCAGCGGGATGCCGAACACCTGGACGCCGCGCATGCCCCACGGGTCGGTCGATGCGCCGGTCCACATCATGATGAGGTTGATGAGCGAGAAGACCATGTACCCGACCATGGCGATGAGCACGATCTTGGTCATCTTCGGGCTGGTGCGCACCTTGCCGCTGCGGAACAGCAGCAGCGTGACGCCGAACACCGAGAGCGTGCCGATCACGGCCTGCGACACGATGCCGGGCCACTGGCCCTCGAACACACCGGAGATGCCGCCGAGGAACACGCCCTGGAACACCGCGTAGAGCACGATGAGCGGAACGCTCGGCTCCTTCTTGAACGAGTTGACGAGGCCGAGCACGAGGCCCACGATCGCCGCGGGGAGCGCGAGCGCCGGCATCATCCAGCCGACCGCCGCGGTCGCGAGCACGATCACGAAGAGGAGGACAGTCTTCGAGATGGTGTTCTCGTAGGTCATCGGCTTGTCGGACGGCGCGATGACGGGCGGCTGCGCGCCACCGAGGCCAGCGTCAGCGGCAGGCTCATCGACGCCCGGGCGCTGCGTCTGCGCAGCGGGCTGATCGTAGATGCGGCGCAGCTCGTCAGCGCTGAGGGTCTTGCCGTTGAGTGCTGGGTTCTTGCTGAGAGCTGGGTTGCTCATGCGTCGGGATCCTTTCCTGGCGACTGAAGATATGACAAGCCTATCGAGCGCGGGTGTCTGAGTAGCTGGGACTTTGGCTCGTGTTCGTGCACGGCGTAGCGCGGGGCGGGCTCAGCGCCGGGACCGACCGGGCCGACCGGTTCGCTGCCGGCCGTGCTCTACGCTTGAGTCATGTCACAGCGCGCGGCCGGGGGTCCGCTCATCATCGGCCACCGCGGGGCCCCCGGCTATCGGCCGGAGCACAGCGCCGCGGCGTACCGCCTCGCCTTCGAACTGGGCGCCGACGCGGTTGAGCCGGACATCGTGGTGACGCGGGACGGCGTGCTCGTGGTGCGCCACGAGAACGAGATCTCCGGCACCACCAACGTTGCGGATCACCCCGAGTTTCGCTCGCGCCGCACCACGAAGACGGTCGACGGGAAAAAGCACACCGGGTGGTTCACCGAGGATTTCACCTGGGCTGAGCTGTCGACGCTGCGCTGTCGCGAGCGTCTCGCGCGCGTGCGGCCAGACAACCGCGAGTTCAACGACACCGAACCGATCTTGCGCCTCCGCGACGTGCTGCGCATCGTCGAGGAGGCCGGTGAGGCGGGGACGCAAACGCCGCGGGTCGTCATCGAAATCAAGCACGCCCACTTTCTGCTGCAGCAGGGGCACGATATCGGCGCGCTGCTCATCGCTGAGCTCGCCGCCACCGGGTGGAACGAGCGTCCCGACCAGCTCATCATCGAATCGTTTGAGCTCGGCGTGCTTGAGAGCCTCAGCCGCGCCCGCGTGCGCGCGACCCTCGTGTTCCTCACGGAGCGGTTCGGCACCCCGCCGGACGAGCCGCGCCCCGGTCGCCCCACCCGCAGCTACGGCTGGTATCGCAGCGACGACGGACTTGCGTTCCTCGCGCAGCGGGTCGACGGCATCAGCGTTGCAAAGGGAAACCTGATCCGCGTCAACGCGCTGGGCCGCGCGACGGGGCCGACCGACCTCGTGGCGCGGGCGCACGCGCGCGGGCTGCTGGTGTTCACCTGGACGCTGCGTCCCGAGAACCGCTACCTCAACGTGAGGTTTCAGTCGTCGCTCCGCGGCGCTGAGTGGGGTGACTGGCAGAGCGAGTTCGGGCTGGTTGTGGATTCCGGGGTAGACGGGATCTTTGTCGATCACCCGGACCTGGGCGTGGCGATCCGCGACGCGGGCGCGTAGGGGTCCGGGCTCGGCGCGCACCCGGGATCGGAACACACCAGAGCCCGGCATGCCCCCTGGTACGCAGAACCCAATGGCCCCCGGCTACGGGCGCGCGGCCCCAGCGCACTCCCCGACGAGGTTGCGCTCAACGAGCTGGCGCAGCTCGGCCCCGCGGAAGCCCCGGTCGAGGAGGTACCCGAGCTTCGCGATCGCTGCCTCGACCGTGAGGTCCGAGCCGTCGATGACGCCGGCGCCGGCGAGTTCCTGCCCCACGGCGTAGCGCGCCAGATCGACGCCGCCAGTGGCGCACTGCGTGATCGCGATCACGGGGAGCGCCGCGCAGATTTCACGCAGGGCGGCCGGCATCCCGAGCCGGGCCATGGGCGCGTTGCCGCTCCCGTAGCACTCGAGCACCAGGCCGTCCGGGCGGCCGCCCACTGCCGCTCGCACGGCGTCCACCGTCACGCCCGGCACGAATCTGAACGTGAGGATCCGCGCCGGTCCGGAGACGATCGCGTCTGCCGGCGGTGCCGGGAGACCGGCCGGGTCCGCCCCGAGGGGCGCTTCCGCCCGGAACGCGGTGAGCGCGCGGCTGTCGTGCTTCGTTGCGCGCACGGCCGGGAGGAGCGCGCCACCGAACGCGATCGCGACCGGTGAGCCCGGGGCCGCCTTGACCGCGGCGCGGATCGCGAGCGTGAGGTTGTCTCGTGCGTCAGTGCCGGCCGCGCCGTGGGCGAGCTGGCTGCCGGTGACTACCACGGGGACCCCGAGATCGCCGAGCTCGAACGCGAGCCGCGCCGCGGTGTACGCGAGCGTGTCGGTGCCGTGGAGGATCACGACGCCGCGGGGGCGGTGGGTGCGCACGCGGGCGCGGATCGCGCGGGCGATCTTCGGCGCCGTGTCGCTGTCGGCGTTTGCGCTGTCGATCGGTGGCAGCAGGTGGTTGATGCGCGGTGCGATGCCCAGCGGTGCACAGATTACGCCGACGAGCTGCTCAAGGATCTCGGGGAAGTCGGGATCCGGGGCGAGACCCTGCTCGGTCGCGCGCATCCCGATCGTGCCGCCGGTCGCGAAAACAAGGACGGACGGCGCAGACATAGACATGCGTCCATTCTGGCGGAACGCGGGCCCCGCTGCGAGCCGGTGCGGGTGCGGCCGTCGATCCGTGGAGCTGGCGGATCCCAGTGTCAGCGGTGCCGCCTAGACTGGACCCCACAATGAGCGACTTCGAACTTCTGGATCCCGGCGCCCCGCTCGGCGGTGCCTTTGGCGGCGTTGACCCCCTGCTCGAGGGGCTCAACCCCGCGCAGGAGCGCGCGGTGATCGCGCGCGGGCCGGCACTGCTGATCGTTGCCGGCGCCGGATCAGGAAAGACGCGGGTGCTCACGCACCGCATCGCGCACCTCATCCGCGAGCGTGAGGCCTGGCCGAGCCAGATCCTCGCGATCACGTTCACCAACAAGGCGGCCGCCGAGATGCGCGAGCGTATCGCCGGGCTGCTGGGCGACGCCGCGGAGGGGATGTGGGTCTCCACGTTCCACTCGGCGTGCGTGCGGATCCTGCGCCGGGAGGCCGAGCGCTTCGGCTACGTCGCGGGCTTCACGATCTACGATTCCGCCGACTCGCGCGCGCTCCTGAAGCGCATCATCAAGGAGCTCGACGCCGACACGTACGGGTTCACGCCGGCCAACTCGGGGTCCAAGATTTCCCGGCTCAAGAACGAGCTCACCGACGTGGACACCTACGCGGCCACCGCGGTCGAGGGGGATCCGCGCGAGCGACTGTTCATCGAGATCTTCCGCACGTACGAGCAGGAGCTGCGCCGGGCCAACGCGTTCGACTTCGACGACCTGATCGGCCAGACCGTGCACCTGTTCCGCGCGCACCCAGATGTGGCGGCCGTGTACCAGCGCCGGTTCAGGCACATCCTCGTCGACGAGTATCAGGACACGAACCACGCACAGTACTCGCTGATCCGCGAGCTCACCAAGCCCGTGGCCCCGGAGGAGGTCGAGCGGCTCGTGCCGCCGGCGCGCGAGCGCGAGCTCGACGATTCGGGCCGCATCCCCGGAGCGAGCCTCACCGTGGTGGGCGACTCGGACCAGTCGATCTACGCGTTCCGCGGGGCCGACATCCGCAACATCGTCGAGTTCGAGCGCGACTTCGTCGGCGCCGAGGTGGTCAAGCTTGAGCAGAACTACCGCTCCACGCAGAACATCCTGTCGGCCGCCAACGCGGTGATCGGCAACAACTTCGATCGCCAGGAAAAGAGCCTGTGGACCTCCGAGGGCGACGGGGCGAAGATCGTGGGCTTCACCGGCTACTCGCAGCACGACGAGGCGCGCTTCGTTGCCGAGGAGATCGAGGATCTGCACCGCGAGGGCCTCGACTACAACGACATCGCCGTCTTCTACCGCACGAACTCGCAGACGCGAGCGCTCGAGGAGCTGCTGATCCGCGCCGCGATCCCGTACCGCGTGCTCGGCGGTACGAAGTTCTACGAGCGCGCCGAGGTGAAAGACGCGATGGCGTACCTCACGAGCATCGCCAACCCGTACGATCCGATCACCTGGTCGCGGCTGCTTGGCGCCCCAAAGCGCGGCATCGGTCCCATGGCGGAGGCGCAGCTCGCCAACTTCCAGGAGGCGCAGGGCATCAACTTCCACGAGGCGATGCTGCGCTGCGGTGAGCTCTCGTTTGGCCCCAAGGTGCGCGCGTCGATCCTGGGGCTTGGCGACCTGCTCAGCCGCGCCTCGCGCATGGCGGTGGGCGGCGGGGCCACCGACGCCTCGGCCGCCCCGGGAGAGGACGCGGCAGAGAAGCAGCCGGCGCCGGTGGGCGACCTGCTCAAGCTCATCCTTGACGAGACCGAGATGATCGAGAAGCTGCGCGCGCGCCGCGACCCGCAAGACGACGCGCGCGCCGAGAACCTCGAGGAGCTGCTCGCCGTTGCCCGCGAGTTTGACGTGAAGCAACCGGGTGCCGGGCTGCTCGCGTTCCTCACCGAGGTGAGCCTCGTGGCCGCGGCCGATGATCTCGACGATTCGAGCGGCACGGTGTCGCTCATGACGATGCACACGGCAAAGGGCCTCGAGTACCGGTCGGTGTTCATCACCGGCGTCGAGGAGGGCCTGATCCCGCACCAGATGTCTGTTGACGAGGTGGGCGGGGTCAACGAGGAGCGGCGGCTCATGTACGTGGGGATCACCCGCGCGCGCGAGCGGCTCTACCTCACGCTCGCGTCGACCCGCGCCACGTTCGGCGACGTGTCCGTCGCGATGCCGTCGCGCTTCCTTCAGGAGATCCCTGAGGGGCTCATCGACTGGCGGCAGTCCCCGGGAGAGGTGACCAGCCGCGGCGGCACCGCCTCCCGCGCGCTCAACGCCCCGGCGCGCCCCGGCAGCGGGTACTCGCGCAGCAGCGGCCGCAGCACCGAGTCGGCCGTGTCGTTTGGCTCCGGGGGATCCGGATCAGCCGCGGTGTCCGAGCCCGCGAGCGGCAACATGCAGTCGGCGCTCGAGCAGTGGCGCGAGCGGAAGCGGGCGGCGAAGGCCGCGCAGGCGGCGGGCGGCGGCTTCCCGAACACGATCGGCGCGGGCACTCGCGACAACGGTGATCTCGAACTCGAGATGGGGGACCGGATCCGCCACGACGACTACGGCGAGGGCCGGGTCACGAGCGTCACGGGGGCCGGCACGAAGCGCATCGCGCACGTGGTGTTCGACTCGGTCGGTGAGCGCAAGCTGCTCGTGAAGCTCGCGCCGATCACCAAGCTCGACTAGGCGCCGCGTGGCGCGGTCTCGCCCGCGAGGCGCGGTTTCGCCCGCGAGGCGCGGCCGCGCCGGGGGCTTCGCCGCGCTCAGAGCTGCGTGCGGCACGCGGCACGCTGCACGCTGCGTGCCGAGCCGCGGCGCTACCTGCAGGACTAGCCGATGAGGGCGCGGTACTCCTGGATCGCGCGCGTGAAGTCGCTCTCGTCTGCGGTCACGTCGCCATCCTCGGTGGTCCACTCAACCATCTGCGTGGTGATGATGCCGTGCACCAGCGACACCGCGAGTGCCGCCTCGCGCTCGGGCGCTCCCAGGCGCGCGTGCTCGGGGTGGGCGTGCAGCCAGGCGGCGGCGGTCGCGGTGAGGGCGTACCCGGACTCCAGCAGTGCGGACATGGTCATGCGTCCGGCGATAGGCTGCTCGGTGACGAGCTGCACGCGCAGGCGGGCGACCTCGGTGTTGACGTAGTTGTGGCCGATCGCCGCGAAGAGAAGCCTGAAGATTCCGAGCGTGAGATCGTTGGGACTGCTGTCGAGGATGCCGAAGGCCTCGGTGCCGTCGGGCAGGTTGATGGCGCGACCCACGATCGCGTAGTCGCGCGCCGCAAAGTAGTTGAAGAACGTGCTGCGCGAGATGTCCGCTCGCTCGCAGATCGCCTCGACCGTCACGTTCTCAACACCGAGTTCAAGGGCGAGTGAGACTGCGGACGTCTCGATCGCGTTCTCCGTCGCGCGGCGTTTGCGGGCGCGGAGCCCTTCGGGCTTCGAAACTCCAGTGGTGGTCACTCGTGTCAACTCCGGCCGAAGCCGGGTCGGGGGAGTGCTCGGGTGTGAGCAAGGCTTCGGCTGAAACGAGTGTACTGACAGAGGCTGAGAAACCGCGAAATCGTCTCTTCCTCATGAAAAGTCTTGGCTTTTCCTAGGGGGAAGTGTGTACGCTACCTGTGGGGAATATGGGACGGCGTGTTTTGGCGCGCGGAAAACGGGGCGGTGCGGCATGTCGGGGGTGTTGAGCCGGCTGCGTCGACGGCAAGACGCGCACTCCTACTACCTCACGTTTGCGGCGCTCCTGCTGAGCCTCACCCTCGTCGTCGACGTGGTCTTCCACCACAACATGGACAATCGCTGGTTCGTGTGGGTCCTGCTGGTCTTCTGCCTGAGCGGGGCCGCCGCAACCTTCGCTTTCGGACGCCGGGTCCCGGTCTGGGTCGGTGTGGTCTCGGTGCTCGTGTTCCTGATCGCTCAGGCATACTTCTTGAGCCGCTCCGACGACCCGGCCTCGGTGATCGCATCGGTGCAGCAGCTTCCGGTGGTCGCGTTCTACCTCGGCTGGTTTGTGCGGCCGCGGCTGGCCCTCGCGCTGATCACGACCTGCGTGATCGTGTTCAGCTGGGTGATGGCCGAAAACCCGCTGCTCTCCGTCACCGGGGCGATCGGCACCCCGGTCGCCGTGCACGGCATTCTCGGCATGCTCTTCTGCTTCGCCGCGGGGATGTTTCTCTGGCGCCGCCAGATGCGCGTCGCCACCGTCGACCCGCTCACCGGGGCCTACAACCGACAGGGGATGCTGGATCGGCTCGAGTACCAGCTCGGCAAGCGCTCACTCAACCGTGTGCCGCTGAGCGTCGTGGTCGTCGACTTCGATCGGTTTAAAGAGCTCAATGACTCTCGCGGGCACGCGGCGGGCGACCTCGTGCTGAGCCACACCATCGGTGCCTGGCGGTCGGAGATTCGCTCCGGCGATGTCATTGCCCGGCTGGGCGGCGACGAGTTCGTGCTCGTGCTGCCGCGGGCGAACGCGCTCGAGGCGCAGGTCATCGTCGACCGCCTGCGCGAGGTATCCGAGCACCCGTGGACCTGGGGTGTCGCTGAGGCGGTGCCCGGCGAGAGCGCCGAGGCGCTGCTCGCGCGCGCGGACGCCACGCAGTTTGAGTGGAAGCGCGTGCGCCGGGAACGCCAGCACCGAGAGGGGCTTCCCTAGTGCGCGCCATCTCCCGCGGTTTCAAATACGTGCAAGACCTCTGCGTACGGTTCGTGCGCTGGCAGACGCCGTTCTCGTTCGTGAGCGCCCTGATTCCGATCCTGCTCGCGCTCGTGTTCCTCGCGGACATCCTCTTTCCGCACCCCGAGTTTCATCGCGCCTCGGTGCAGCTCTGGATCTCCGTCTACATCGTGGCCGGCATCTTCCCCCTCGTGCTGGGGCACCTGTACCCCACGTGGGCCGGGATGCTCATGGTCGCGCTCGTAGAGATCTGGTCCTCCTTCTTCCTGCTCTACGCCCGGCACCCCCACACTGAGATCAACGCCCTGCTTGAGCTCCCCGCGATCGCGCTGTACGTCGGGTGGTTCTTCCCGAGCGTGATTGCTCGCGTCTTTATGGGGTTGAGTATTCTGCGGGTCAGCTCCGCGCTCGTGTGGAACCCGAACCTCGGCGCCAACCTGGGGTCCGCGGGGATCATGGTGAGCTACGCGGTGCTCATCGCGCTGTTCTGCTTCGAGGCTGCCCGCGCGGTGCGCAGGCAAGGCGAGACGCAGTCGCTCACCGATCCGCTCACGGGCGCGCTCAACCGGCGCGGACTGATCGCGGCCGGAGAGGAGCTGCGCGAGCGGGCACGGCGCGCGCGCGAACCCGTCACCGTCGCGATCATTGATTTCGACCGCTTCAAGCAGCTCAATGAGCACGGCGGCCACTCCGCGGGCGACGAGGCCCTGCGCGATTCGGTGGCGCGCTGGTCGGCTGCCGTTGGCATGCGCGGGATCACCGGGCGCACCGGCGGAATCGTGGCACGGCTCGGCGGTGACGAGTTCGCCGTGGTGTTCCGCCAGGGCTACGTGGAGGCGCAGCAGCAGCTCGAGCGCGTGCGCGAGGAGTCGCCCTACTCCTGGTCGTGGGGGCTCGTCGCGGTGGGGGCCACGGAGGAGCTCGACGACGCAATCCAGCGCGCGGACGCCCTCCTGTACGCGGCCAAAGAGTAGCCGCCGACGCGCTCTGGGCGGGCGCCCTCTCAGTCCGCAGAGTGGTAGGCTTCTGCGTGGTCGACTTATCTCGACATCGAGACATTTTCTGCCTCGCGTCCCTAGACCCCAACCAAAGGACAGTACGTGGATCTGTACGAGTACCAGGCACGAGACCTCTTCGAAGAATATGGAGTGCCGGTGCTTGCCGGCATCGTTGCCGACACCCCCGAAGAAGCGCGCGCCGCCGCCGAGAAGATTGGCGGCGTTGTCGTTGTCAAGGCTCAGGTGAAGGTCGGCGGCCGTGGCAAGGCCGGCGGCGTGAAGGTCGCCAAGAACGCCGATGAGGCGTACGCAGCTGCAGAGGCGATCCTCGGCCTCGACATCAAGGGCCACGTCGTGAAGCGCGTCATGGTCGCCGCGGGCGCAGACATTGCACAGGAGTTCTACTTCTCCGTGCTGCTGGACCGGGCAAACCGCTCCTACCTCTCGCTGTGCAGCGTCGAGGGTGGCATGGAGATCGAGGTGCTCGCGGTTGAGAAGCCCGAGGCACTCGCCCGCATCGAGGTCGACCCGATTCAGGGCATCGACGCCGCAAAGGCCGAGGAGATCGCGCGCGCCGCGAATTTCCCGGAGGAGCTCGTGGGGAAGGTCGCCGCGGTCTTCGAGAAGCTCTACGCGGTGTACGTCGGCGAGGACGCCACGCTAGTCGAGGTCAACCCGCTCGTGCTCACGGGCGCCGGCGACATCGTTGCACTCGACGGCAAGGTCTCGCTCGACGAGAACGCCGACTTCCGGCAGCCGAAGCACGCGGAGCTCGCCGACAAGGGCGCCGAGGATCCGCTCGAGGCGAAGGCAAAGGCGCAGGATCTGAACTACGTGAAGCTCGACGGCGAGGTCGGCGTGATCGGCAACGGCGCAGGCCTCGTGATGTCGACGCTCGACGTGGTCGCCTACGCCGGCGAGAACCACGGCAACGTGAAGCCCGCGAACTTCCTCGACATCGGTGGCGGGGCCTCGGCTGAGGTCATGGCTGCGGGGCTCGACGTGATCCTCGGCGATCCGCAGGTCAAGTCGGTGTTCGTGAACGTCTTCGGCGGCATCACCGCGTGCGACGCCGTGGCGAACGGCATCGTGGGCGCGCTCGAGAAACTCGGCGACGCGGCGAACAAGCCGCTCGTGGTGCGCCTCGACGGCAACAACGTCGAGGAGGGGCGCCGCATTCTCAACGAGGCCGCGCACCCGCTCGTCACGCAGGCCGCCACCATGGACGAGGGCGCCGATAAGGCCGCCGAGCTCGCGAACGCGCGCTAGCCCACCGACGAGACTCACGGAAAGAAGCAACAGAATGTCGATCTTCCTGAACAAGGATTCAAAGGTCATCGTCCAGGGCATCACCGGCGGCGAGGGCACCAAGCACACCGCACGCATGCTCGCGGCCGGGACCCAGCTCGTTGGCGGCGTGAACGCGCGCAAGGCCGGCACCACGGTGTCGCACGTCGACGCCGCGGGCAACCCCGTCGAGCTGCCCGTCTTCGCGACGGTCGCCGAGGCAATGGCCGCGACCGGGGCCGACGTGTCGGTCGCGTTCGTGCCGCCGGCCTTCACGAAGGACGCCGCGGTCGAGGCAATCGACGCGGGTATCGGCCTGCTCGTGATCATCACCGAGGGTGTCCCCGTGAAGGACTCCGCCGAGCTCTGGGCGCACGCCAAGGCGACCGGCGGCAAGACCCGCATCATCGGGCCGAACTGCCCGGGCATCATCACGCCGGGCGAGGCGCTCGCGGGCATCACCCCCGCAACGATCACGGGCAAGGGGCCGATCGGCCTCGTCTCGAAGTCGGGCACCCTCACCTACCAGATGATGTACGAGCTGCGCGATCTCGGGTTCTCCACCGCGATCGGCATTGGCGGCGACCCCGTCATCGGCACCACGCACATCGACGCGCTCGCCGCGTTCGAGGCTGACCCCGAGACGAAGGCGATCGTGATGATCGGCGAAATCGGCGGCGACGCCGAGGAGCGCGCAGCCGAGTACATCAAGGCGAACGTGACGAAGCCGGTCGTCGGCTACGTTGCGGGCTTCACGGCGCCCGAGGGCAAGACCATGGGCCACGCAGGCGCCATTGTCTCCGGCTCGGCTGGCACCGCCCAGGCCAAGAAGGAGGCCCTCGAGGCCGCCGGCGTCAAGGTGGGCAAGACCCCCACCGAGACCGCCGAGCTGCTGCGCGCGGCGTTCGCGGCACTGTAACCGCTCACTGCACACCAGGCCCGTCCGGCACCCGCCGGGCGGGCCTGGTGCGTTTCAGCGTCTGCGCGCTCGCGCGGAGCCCCGCCCCGAACTCGCGCAGGAGATCCGAACTCAGGCGGGCGAAACGCGGCGAGCGCGTCCGCCTGAGTTCGGATCTCCTGCACGAATTCGCGCGTCACGCACCGACACACGCGCGTCCGGCCGCCCCGCGGTGGGCGATACTTGACCAGATGCCGGTTCGCGGCAGCCAGGCCACCACACCGCAGGGAGCGCACACGCTATGACTCAGCCGCAGGGAGCCCACCTCGTGGGCAGCATCAACTTCGATGACGCCGAGACCACGATGCGCACGGCCGCGGCCGAGCTCGGCGGCCACCTGAAGCGGATCCCCGACGGCGAGGTGGGGGAGCGCTTCCACTGGATCGCGTTCCAGCCGGGCCGGCTCGCGCAGAGCGAGGGGATCGAGCAGGTGGGCGACACCCCGATCCCGCTGCGCATGCTCGACCTGCGTCCCGTGCGCATCGCCGAGGGCACCGATCCGGCCTCGCTCGTGCTCGCCCCGCTCGGCTACGCGGAGGCGGCGCTCGAATCGTGGGAGACGTTCGCGGCGCTCAAGCGCGAGGGCGTGATTCCCGCGGGAACCCGGTTCCAGGTGGCGCTCCCCACGCCGCTCGGTGTGATCGGCAGCTTCGTGCGGGCCGAGGATCGCGCGGCGTTCGAGCCCGTGTACGAGGCCGCGCTCGCCGCAGAGCTCGACCAGATCCTCGCCGCGATCCCGCACGCCGAGCTCGCGATCCAGTGGGACGCGGCGCTCGAGTTCGCGATCCTCGAGCAGACCAGCTACGCCGGCACCCGCTACGAGTGGTTCGACGATGCGTGGGCGGGCACCAGCGAGCGCCTCGCCCGCCAGATCGACCGCGTGCCCGCGGCCGTCGAGGTGGGGGTGCACCTCTGCTACGGCGACGTTGCCGAGCGGCACTTCGTCGAGCCGAGCGACACGGCACACCTCACCCGCTTCGCAAACCTCGTTGCCGCGGCAGCTCAGCGCCCGCTCACCTGGCTGCACCTGCCGGTCCCGATCGAACGCGACGACGCGGCGTACTACGCCCCGCTCGCTGAGCTCGCGCTGCCCGAAGAGACCGAGCTGTACCTCGGTCTGGTGCACCGCGAGGACGGCGCGACGGGTGCAGAGCGCCGGATCGCGGCCGCGCGCGAGCACGTGACGCGGGAGTTTGGCGTGGCAACCGAGTGTGGCTTCGGCCGCGCGCCCGAGGGCACCACGGTGCCGCTGTTCGAAGCGCACCGGGCGGTCGCCGCGGCCTGGTAGCGCCGGGCGCGGCCCGGCCGCGGTGCCCCGCCAGTCCCGCGCATCGCCGCGTGTGCGGAATGAGCGGGGCTACGCGCCCACGAGCGGGAGCTCGACGCCGAGGTTGGTGGCCGCCATCCGCGCGAGCAGGAAGCCGACGATGCCGAGCAGCCACGCGGTGTTCTCGGGCCCGGTGCGCTGCAGCCACCCGCTGAAGCGCCGCAGCGGCGCCTCGACCGCTCGGGCCGCGACGACGCGCGCCCCGAGTAGCGCGAGCGCGGGCACGATCATCACGAGGCAGTACCCCGCGAGCAGCGCGATGCGCCCACCCTGTTCAATCTGGGCGCCCGCGAGCATCGTCATGCCGAGCAGGTAGGGGAGCATCCCCGCGATCTCGATCACACCCGCGGCGATCGCGACCCCCATCACGGCGCCGCCCGTGGCGCGCTCGTCGAGCAGCCGCCCGCGCCACGTGACCAGCCGCCCGCTGGTGGGGAGCGCGCCGCCCGACTCCGTGCGGCGGCGGGAATCGGCCACCCCGATCGCGATCCCGCCGATCAGCAGGGCGAGCCCGGCCACCAACAGCAGTGTCTGCCCGGCGGTGCTGTCCACGAGCCCGCGCGCGACGTCGATCACGCTGACGAGCCCCAGCGTGAAGAGCACCCCGATCGCGAAGTAGAACGCCGTGATCGTGGCGAGGTAGAGCGCGACTCGCCCCGTGCGCGGCCGCCCCGGGGCGATGATCAGAAACAACGGGATGACGAGCGTGCCGATGCTGAGCCCGTCGACGAGGGCGAGGATCGCGAGTGCCGCGGGGAGCGGCAGCGAGGTGAGCATGTCCATGGTGCAAGCCTCGGGCGAGTGCGCGGCCCGCGCATCGGGACGATGGCTGAGGCGGCATCGTTCTTTGGTCGGAGGCGGTGCGGGCAAATTCCTGTTTTGATAGGACGCATGGACGGGGACGAGGGAGGGCTGCCGCGCCGGCGTCGCATCGCGCCGTGGCAGATCGCGGCGCTGTACGCAGTGCTCGCGATTGTGCTCGCCGCGCTTGGCTTTGGCGGGCTGTGGCGCGACCTCTCGCTGCTGCCCGAGCCCCCGGCATCGCGCTGGGCCTCGCTGGTCACCGCGCTCCCCGCCGCGGCGACCGTGCTGCTGCGGCGGCGCGCACCGCGGCTCGGGCTCGGGCTCGCCGCTGGGATCTTTCTCGCCGATGCGCTCACCGTGGGGGGACTCGTCCCGCTGCTCGTGGTGCTCGAACTGCTGCACGCGGTGATCCTGCGCCTCGCACAGCGACAGCGCGCCGCCGTGCTGAGCTGGGGGATCGCGGTGCTCGTGGCCGTGGCGCTGTCAATCCAGGCGCTGCTGGGCGACGTGCAGCTCACGGTGCTGATCGCGCTGCAGCTTGGCGCGCTGTTTGGCACCACCTACTGGTACGCGAACTCGGTGGCGCAGTCCCGCGAGCTCGTCGCCCTGTACCGGCAGCGCGCGACCGACCTTGCGCGGCTCACGGAGCTCGATCGCGCCGCCGCGGTGCGAGACGAGCGCGAGCGCATGGCGAGCGAGCTGCACGACATCGTGGCCGGGCACGTCGCTGCGGTCGCGATCCGCAGCGAAGCAGCGCTGAGCCTGCACGGGCCAGCGCACCCCAGCGCGGCGGCCAGTGCCGCCGCACCCGCACCCGCGACCCGCGCCGAGGACGCACACCCCGAGCGCTCGGCACTGCGGGCCGTGCGCGACTCGAGTCTGCAGGCACATGAGGCCCTGCGCACCATGATCGCCGTGCTCCGCGACGACCCGGCCGCCCCAGCCGCGGCACCGCTCGGCCGCGCGCAGCTTCCCGGGCTGGTCGCTGAGGCGCGACGCTCCGGCCTCAGTGTTGAACTGCACGACGGCGTCAGCTCGGCGCTACCGGCCGCCGTGGATCAGCGCGTTGGCCGGATCGTGCAGGAGGGCCTGGCGAACAGCGCGAAGCACGACTCCGGGGCCACCGTCGCGGTGCACGTCGCGCTGCGCGGCGGCGGTGTCCACGTGCGCGTGGTGTCCCGTGGCGGCCGCGCCCTCGACGACGCGGGCCTGCGCGGCAACGGACTCGGCCTGCGCGGCCTCGCCGAGGGCGTCGGGGCAATTGGTGGGCGGTTTCGCGCCGGCCCGGTGGGGTCGGCCTGGGAGGTCGTCGCGTGGCTGCCGCTGCCCGAATCAGAGCCCGGCGGGTGCCGGCCGGCGGGGCGCGGAGCGGTGCTGGGTGATGAGCGTGCGTGACGGGGGCGCGGAGCGGTCCAACGCCGTCGCTGGCGCCACCCCGAACCTCCCGCCTGCCGCGGGCACAGACGCCGAGGAAGCCGCCGGTGTGGGCGTCGCAGCACCGGCGCCCACCGTGCTGATCGCTGACGACCACGCGATGATCCGGGAGGGCCTGCGCATGATTCTCGAGCGGCACGGAATCGTGGTGGTGGGGGAGGCAGCGGACGGCGCCGCCGCGGTGGGCAACGCGCGGGCCCTCACGCCCGACGTGGTGCTGATGGACCTCCGCATGCCCGGCACCGACGGGATCGCGGCCACGCGGCAGATCGTCACCGAGGGCACCGCCGACGTGCTCGTGCTGACGAGCTTCGACGAGGACGAACTCGTGTTCGCCGCGATTCGCGCGGGCGCGGCCGGGTTCCTGCTGAAGACCACGGAGGCGGCCCCGCTCGCCGACGCGGTGCGCCGGGTGGCGGCCGGCGAGGGCGCGCTCGATCCGCGAGTGACCCGCCGCGCGCTCGCGGCGCTCGCGAGTGCGAGCGCCGCCGAAGCGGAGCCCGCCGCCGCGCCAACCGGGGCGAGCGGGTTCGAATTCCTCACCGGCAGGGAGCACGACGTGCTGGCGGCGCTCGCCGCAGGGGAGTCGAACTCGCGGATCGCGGCGCGGCTCGGGATCGCGATTCCCACGGTGAAAACGCACGTGTCGAGCATCCTGGCAAAGCTCGGCGCGGAGAGCCGCACCCACGCGGCCGCGCTGCTGCGCGAGGCCGGCCCCGCGGCGGCGGCCCGACGAGGCGAGTCCGAGCACCAGGCTGCGGCGAGCCAGCGGCCCGGTCTCGCATAGAATAGCCAGGTTGCGCCGTCGCGAATGCGCGCCGGCACCCGCTTCGAAAGGACCGCCGTGACCCGTCGTATTCTCCGTTCGCTCGCTGTCACCGCCGCGGCGACCGCCGCGCTCGCGCTCGGCCTCGCCGGGTGCGCGGCACAGCCCGCCGACTCCGACGGGGAGGCCGCCGCCTCGGGCGAGGCGATCCGTATGGGCACGCAGCCGTGGCTCGGCTACGGCCAGTGGTATGTGGCCGAGGACCAGGGATTCTTCACCGACCGCGGCGTCGACGTCGCGCTGTCGAGCTTCAACGCGGATGCCGACGTGAACGCGGCGCTCGCCGCGAACCGCCTCGACATGGCAAACGTGGGCGCGCAGGCCGCGCTGCAGTTCATCGAGCAGGGGCTCGACGTATCGATCGTGCTGATGCTCGACTCTGCGACGGAGGCCGACGCGATCCTGAGCGGCCCCGGTGTGAGTGAGGTGACGGATCTCGCCGGGAAGAAGGTCGCGTTCGAGCGCGGGGCGACGAGCGAGATTCTGCTCGCCGAGGCGCTCGACGCCGCGGGCATGAGCTTCGACGACGTTGAGGTGGTTGAGGCGTCCGCCGACAAGGTCGCGCCGATGCTGCTCGCCGGGCGGGTCGACGCCGGCGTCACCTACGAGCCCTACGTGAGCGAGGCGCTGGGCGCCGACGCCGGCGTGAGTGCGCTGGTCACCGCGGGCGAGTTCCCCGGTCTCATCACCGACGTGCTCGTGGTCCGCAACGAGGTGCTCGATGAGCGCCCGGACGAGGTGCGCGAGGTGCTCGGCGCCTGGGACGATGCCGTGACGTTCACCGCGGATCACACCGCGGAGGCGCGCGAGATCATCGCGACGGGTGTGGGGTCGGACGTTGCCGACCTCGAGACCGCCTTCGACGGCGTGCACTACTACTCGCTCGCCGAGAACCGTGAGCTGCTGACCGGCACCTACCTCACCGAGACGCTCCCCGCACTGATCACGGTGTCTGAGCGGATCGGCCTGCTCGAGGCCCCGGTGGACGCGAAGACGGCCGTCCGCGCCGAGTTCCTCGGCGAATAAGCGCGAGCCTCGAACCAGTGACCTCTCCTTCACCCGTGGCGACGCGGCCCCGCAGGCGGCTGCGGATCGGCGACCGACTCTCGCGCCCCGCCTACGTCGGCACCGCCGTGGCGACCTTCGTGGTGCTCATCGCCGTGTGGTGGCTCGTGAGCGCCACCGGCCTCGTCGACCCGATGTTTCTGCCCGGGCCCGGGGCGGTGCTGGGGGCGCTCGCCGAGCAGGCCGCCAGCGGTGAGCTCTGGGCCGACATCGGCGTGAGCTCGTTCAGGATCCTCGTGGGCTTCTCGCTGGCGACCGTGATGGCGGTGCCGATCGGCACGCTCATGGGGGTCAACGCGCGGATCGAAGCGGCGCTCGAGCCGCTCATGGACTTCATCCGGTACATGCCGGTGGTGGCGTTCGTACCGCTCACGATCGTGTGGGTGGGGATCGACGAGAGCCAGAAGTTCCTGATCATCTGGATGGGCACGTTCTTCCAGCAGGTGCTCATGGTCGCGGACGCGGTGCGCCGCACCCCGCGCACGCTCGTGCGCCTCGGGGAAACCCTCGGCCTGAGCTGGGCGCAGCTGCTCACCCGGATCGTGGTGCCCGCCGCGCTGCCACGCATCTGGGACGCGCTGCGGATCACGCTCGGCTGGGCCTGGACCTGGCTCGTGGTCGCCGAGCTCGTTGCCGCGTCGAGCGGCATGGGGTTCAGAATCACCGTGGCGCAGCGGTTCTTCGAGACCGACCTCATTATCGGGTACGTGTTCGTGCTCGGCATGCTCGGCCTCATCCTTGACCAGCTCATGCGCGCGGCCGGCCGTCGCATGTTCGCCTACCAGGAGGGTCGCGCGTGACCGCCACACAGACGCCACCACGGATCCGCGTCGCGGGTCTCACGAAGCGCTTCGGCGACGTGACGGCGCTCGACGGGGTCGACCTTGAGGTCGGCGAGAACGAGTTCGTCTCAATCGTCGGTGCTTCCGGCTGCGGCAAGTCGACGCTGCTGTCACTGATCGCCGGGCTCGACGATCCGACCTCCGGCACGCTCGAGGCGGCCGGGGTGCCGATCACCGGCCCCGGGCGGGATCGCGGCGTCGTCTTCCAGCAGGCGACGCTGATGCCGTGGCTCACGGTGCAGCAGAACG
The DNA here is from genome assembly GCF_004217175.1 of Leucobacter luti. Lineage (GTDB taxonomy): Bacteria > Actinomycetota > Actinomycetes > Actinomycetales > Microbacteriaceae > Leucobacter > Leucobacter luti. Next base: position 149,764 of record NZ_SHKI01000004.1, on the reverse strand, counting down.
TCGAGTTCGCCCTCCGCGGCGAACCGGGGCTGTCGCGCGCGGATCGGGCGGATCGCGCGCGAGAGTTCATCGGGCTCGTGGGGCTCGACGGCTTCGAATCCTCCCACCCGGCGCAGCTGTCCGGCGGCATGCAGCAGCGCGCCGCGCTCGCGCGCTCGCTGAGCTATGGCCCCGACGTGCTGCTCATGGACGAGCCGTTTGGCGCGCTTGACGCGCTGACCCGCCGCACCATGCAGGAGCTGCTGCTTGAGGTGTGGGAGCAGCACCGGCTCACGGTGCTGCTGGTGACGCACGACATCGACGAGGCCGTGGTCACGAGCGACCGGGTGGTCGTGATGAGCCCGCGGCCCGGCCGCGTGCAGCGGATCGTCGCCGTGCCAATCCCGCGCCCCCGCACGCTCGCCTCCGAGCGCACGGCGGAGTTCCGGGAACTGAGCGACGAGATCCTCGGCCTGATCCACGCGGGCGCCTGAGCCGCGCGCGAGGCCGCGCGGCGCGGTGGCTGATCGGGACCGCAGCCGCGTGGCCGGGCCCGCGCGCAGGACGCGCAGAGTAAGCTTTCGGCAATGAGATCCTTGGTGACAGCGGTGATCGCGGCGATCGAGGCGGCTGCCACCGCGGCCGTGGGCTATGCCGTGGTGGTGGTGCCCGCGCTCCTGCTCTGGACGATCACCTTCGGGCTGGGTGCTGAGCCCGCAACGGTGTTCGCGGGCGCCGCGGGGACCTGGGCGCTCGCGCACTTCACGCCGCTGACGTTCACCCTCACGCCAGAGGTCGCGCTCTCGTTCGGGCTCGCCCCCGAACAGCTCTCGTTCGTACTGAGTCTGGCTCCGCTCGGGATCACCCTGATCACGGCTGGGCTGGCCACGCGCGCCGGCTGGCGGCTCGGTGCGCGCGGCGGGGTCGGCGCCGCCGGTCTCCTCGGCGGCCTGCTCGGATTCGGCGGCGTTGCGCTCGTGCTCGCCGGCATCGCCAGCCCGTTCGTGACGCGGCCAGACGCCGGGGTCGCCGTGGTGGCCGCGCTTGTTTACACCGCGCCCGCCGCGCTCGCCTTCCTGATTCGCGCCGCGCGTGACGAGCACCCCTGGTGGGGGGCCGCGGTGCGGCAGGTGCAGCGCTGGGTTGACCGCGCGAGCATCCCCGGGGCGGCGGCGCTCCCGCTCCGCGCCGCGGAGGCGCTGCGTTTCGCGGGCGCCGCGGTCGCGGGGGTGGTGCTGCTCGCGGCGGTGGCGGTGACCGTCGCGCTGCTCGGCGGCTACGGCGAGATCGTCGCGCTCACGCAGCACCTGCAGCTCGACCCGCTCGGATCCCTGCTGCTCTTCCTCACGCAGCTTGCGCTCCTCCCCGTCGCACTGCTCTGGGCGATCGCGTGGCTCACGGGGGCCGGCTTCGCCGTCGGCGCCGGGAGCTCGGTGACGCCGTTCGAGACCCTGCTCGGCCCCGTCCCGGCGCTGCCGCTGTTCGGGGCAATCCCGCAGGGCTGGGGGAGCCTGGGCGGGCTCGCGCCGGCGCTCGTGGTGCTCGTCGGCCTTGCCCTCGCCGTTCTGCTGGGGCGCAACGCGGATCTGCGGCGCTCGTCATGGCCGGTCGCGCTGACGATCCCCGTGCTCGCGGCGGCAGCCGCCGGGGTGGCGCTCGCCGGCCTGACAGCCCTGAGTACGGGCGCGATCGGCCCGGACCGGCTCGCTCAGACGGGCCCCTCGCCGTGGCTGGTCGGCGGACTCGCGGCGGCGGAGCTCGGCGGCGGACTGCTGCTCGGCACGGTCGCGCTCCGGATCGACGCGAGTCGCCTCCGGGGCGCGCTCCCGGACGCGATGCCCGAGGCCGTGCGGCGCCTGCGTGGCACGGGAAGCTCCGCGCGGGACGGCGCGGGGACGGATCGCGCCGGGGTGTTTGCCGCCGATCCGTTTGCGGAGACCGAGCTCGATCGCGGAAACGATCCGGACGCGACGCGGGAGGTCGATCCGCTCGCGACCGAGCGGATCGATCCGCTCGACGCCGCGGCGACCGTGGACCTGACGGCGGCGCAGGTCCCACGCTCCCTGCGCGAGCCGGAGCCCGGCCTGTCGGCGGATCCGGAGTCCGAGCTGGTGGCGGATCCGGAGTCCGGGCCGGCGGCAGATCCGGGGTCCGGTCGTGACTCCGAGCCCGCGGACGATCCCGAGTGGCCCCCGGAGCCGGCCGCCGAACTCCCCGCGGACCCCGCCGCGACACCGCACGGAGACGCGGCCGGTGACCCGGACGACGACGCGGCCACGGACCCCGCGACGGACCCCGTGGCCGCAGCGGAGGACGAGGGGATTACCGAGTCCGAGGCGCTTCGTGCGTACTCCTGGGAGGACACGGGAGAGCTGGGCCAGGACGCGGAGCCGGGCGGGGAGTCGCGCCGGGGTTGGCGCTGGCCGCGCTCCGGGCGCTAGGGTAAGAGACGCAATCCACGGGAGTCCCGGCGCGCGGGGCTGAGAGGGAGCACGCGAGCTCCGACCGTTCAACCTGATCTGGTTCATACCAGCGGAGGAAGGGACTCTTCAATGACGCTTGCACACACTCGGACCGCACCCCGGTTCACCGCCAGGATGGCGCTCCCGGCGCTGGCCGCCGCGCTCGGCCTCGCGCTCGCGGGCTGCGCTCCGGCCGCGTCCAGCGGCGCGGCCGATGCCGACACGGGAGCGGTGACGCTCGCGGTGCACGACTCGTTCCCGAACGAGGAGTTCGCCGCCGCCGCGAGCGCGGCAACGGGCTACGACGTGACCGTGGTGTCGGCCGGCGACGGCGGCGAGCTCACGAACAAGCTGGTCCTCACGAAGGGGGCGCCGATCGCGGACGCATTCTTTGGCGTCGACACGATCTTCGCGTCGCGGCTGGTGGCACACGACGTGGTTGAGCCGTATCGGCCGGCCGGCCTGTCTGCGGGCTTCGACGACATCGCGATCGGTGCGGACGGCGGCACGGGAGTGGCCGACACGGCGGCGCCGTTCGCGCTCACCCCGATCGATCAGGGCGCCACGTGCGTCAACATCGACCCCGCCTGGTTCGCCGAGCACGGGGTCGCCGAGCCGAAGAGCTACGCGGACCTCGCGAAGCCGGAGTACGCCGACCTCACGGTGCTGCTCGACCCGACCGCCTCCTCAACGGGTGCCTCGTTCCTCGTCGGCACCGTTGCCGCGTTTGGCGAGGACGGCTTCGCGGCGTACTGGCAGGACCTCATCGACAATGGCGCGCGCGTGGAACAGGGCTGGAGCGACGCGTACAACGGTCAGTTCACACAGGGCGGTGGCGACGGCACCAAGCCGATCGTGGTCTCCTACGGTTCTTCACCGGCGTTCACGGTGAGCGAAGACGGCACCGAGACGACCTCGCGCGCGCTGCTCGACACCTGCTCAAATCAGGTCGAGTACGCGGGCGTGCTCGCCGGGGCCGCGAACCCCGAGGGCGCACGCGCGGTGATCGACTACCTCGCCTCGAGCGAGTTCCAGGCGACGATCCCCGACGCGATGTACATGTACCCGGTCGATCCCGATGTGGCGCTGCCCGAGGCATGGGCGAGCTTTGCGCCGCAGCCCAGCGAGGCCCAGCTGAACGACCTGCCGAGCGACGAGATCGAGCGCGGCCGGGAGGGCTGGCTCAAGACGCTGAGCGAGCAGATCGGGCTCTAGCGGGTGGCGGCGGCGCAGCGGGGCGGCGGGGCCTGGGTCGTTGCGGCCTGGACCCTTGCCGTCGCGCTCCCGCTCGCGTTCCTGCTGCTGTTCTTCGTGTGGCCGGTCGTGTCGCTGATCGCTACCGGATTCGTCACCGACGGGCGCGTGGACCTGAGCGGGGTCCCCGAGGTGTTCGGCGCTGCGCGAACGTGGCGTGTGATCGGCCAGACTCTCGCGCAGGCGAGCCTTGCGACGATCGTGTCGGTAGCCCTGGGGGTGCCCGCCGCGTACGTGCTGTACCGGCTCGACTTTCCCGGCCGAGCGCTGCTGCAGGGGCTGATGACCGTGCCGTTCGTGCTCCCCACCGTGGTGGTCGGCGTTGCGTTCTCGGCGCTGCTCGGTCCGGGTGGCCCGCTCGCGGCGCTCGAGCTTGAGCGGAGCCTCCTCGCGGTGGTCGTGGCCCTCGCGTTCTTCAACGTGACCGTGGTCGCGCGCACGGTGGGGAGCTTTTGGGCGCGCCTCGACGAGAGCGGCAACCGTGCCGCGCAGGTGCTCGGCGCGAGCCCGGTCCGGGCATGGCTCACGGTCACGCTCCCCGCGCTCGGGCCAGCCCTCGCGTCCGCGGCGGCGCTCGTGTTCCTCTTCTGCTCCACCTCGTTCGGGATCGTGCTGATTCTGGGCGGGCGTGAGTTCGCGAACGTCGAGACCGAGATCTACCGTATGACGGTGCAGTTCCTCGACCTGCGCGGCGCCGCGGTGCTCTCGCTCGCACAGTTCGCGCTCGTTGGCCTGGTGCTTGTGGTCTCCTCGCGGCTCCGCGACGCGGGCGAGCGGGCCGTGCAACTGCTTCCGGACGGGCAACGGAGTCGCCGCCCGGCGCTGCGCGACGTCCCGCTGCTCATCGTCTTCGCCGCGACGATCCTGCTGCTGCACGCGGCCCCGATCCTCACGCTCGTGCTGCGCTCGCTGCGCACCGGGGCCGGAGACTGGACGCTTGGAAACTACGCGGCACTGGTGCGCCCGCCGCCCGAGTTCCCAGTGCAGGGTTCGGTGCTGAGTGCGATCTGGTTGTCGTGCAGGATCGCGTTCGTCGCGGCGCTCATCGCGATGGTGCTCGGCGGGCTCATCGCGCTCGTGCTGTCGCGCCGCCCCGCGAGCCCGGCCGCTCGGCGCGGGCAGCGCCTCTTCGACGGCGTGGTCATGCTGCCGCTCGGGGTGTCTGCCGTGACGCTCGGCTTCGGGCTGCTGCTCACCATGCACCGCCCGCTCGGGATTGGACTCGACCTGCGCACCTCGGCCGCGCTGATCCCCATCGCGCAGGCTCTCGTGGCGCTGCCGCTGGTGGTGCGGGTGCTGCTGCCCGTGCTGCGCGGGATCGACCCGGCGCTGCGCTTCGCCGCCACGACGCTGGGCGCCGGTCCGGGCGCGGTGCTGCGCACCATTGACCTCCCGCTGCTCGGCCGTTCCGCGGGGCTTGCGCTCGGGTTCGCCTTCGCCGCGTCGCTCGGCGAGTTCGGCGCCACCTCGTTTTTGGTGCGCCCCGGCGAACAGACGCTCCCCGTGGTGGTCGCCGAGCTGATCGGGCACCAAACTCCCGGAGCGTACGGTGCGGGACTCGCGGGGGCGGTTGTGCTGGGAATGGTCACCGCCGCCGCTATGCTCGGTGCCGAACGGCTCCGGTTGGACCGTTCGGCTGGGGGGAGTCGCGCAAGCGGCAGCTGGGCTGGTTCGAGAGTGGAATTTTGATGGGTTTGCACAGGTTACACGCGGTCGTGATCGACGGCCGCTCAGGAGCCGGGAAGACCGTGCTCGCGGATCGGCTTGCCAGTCGCCTCCGCGGGGTGGGGCGCGACGCACAGATCCTGCGTGTCGAGGATCTCTACCCCGGGTGGGACGGGCTTACCGCCGGCTCCCGGTCCGTGACCGATGCGCTGGGCGCTGGCAGTTACCGCCGCTTCGACTGGAACCGCGGCGAGTTCGCCGAGCGGGTCGAGCTCGACCCCGGGAAGCCCCTCATCGTGGAGGGCTGCGGGGCGGTGACCGCCGCGAACCTTGAGGCGGTTCGAGACTGGGTTTCGACGCACGGCGCGCGTGCCGCCGCCACCGAGCCGGGGGCGGACTCGATCTGGAGCGTGTGGCTGGATCTTCCCCGCGAGGAGCGCCGCACCCGGGCGCTCGCCCGCGACGGCGCCGCGTACGCGCCCCACTGGGACCGCTGGGCGGCCCAGGAAGACGCGCACTACGCCGATCACGCACCCTGGGAGATCGTGAACGAGGTGCTGCGGGGGTGAGCCAGCCAGGTCTGGCGGGGCGCCGCCCCGGCCGCCCACCCGTGCCGTGCCCACCGCCCTCTCGCCGCGGGTAGACTGATCAGGTGCTGAAACTCGCAGTTTTGATCTCCGGCGGCGGCAGTAACCTCAAAGCGCTGCTCGACGCCACCGCCGACCCCGAGTTCCCGTCGGAGATCGTCTGTGTCGGTTCTGACACGGACGCCCCGGGGCTCGCCTACGCGACGGCGGCCGGGATCCCCACCTTCGTGATCCGCCCGAGCGACTACGACTCCCGTGAGGAGTGGGGGCAGCTGCTCGCCGCCGCGATCCAGGAGCACGGCGTGGGCACCGGCCCGAACCCGGGCCTCGTGGTCTCCGCCGGGCTCATGCGGATTCTCCCCGCGGGCTTCGTGCGCTGGTTCTCGCCCCACCTCATCAACACGCACCCGGCACTGCTGCCGGCCTTCCCGGGCGCCCACGCCGTGCGCGACGCGCTCGCCGCCGGTGCCACCGAGACCGGCGTCACCGTGCACGTGATCGACGAGGGCGTCGACACCGGGCCCGTGCTGCGGCAGGTCGCGGTCCCCGTGCGTCCCGGCGACACCGAGGACGAACTGCACGAGCGCATCAAGCGCGAGGAGCGCCCGCTTCTCGTGGCCACCGTGCGCAACATCGCGACCGGCGAGCTCGACCTCGCCGCCGTCCGCTCATAGCCACCCCCCACGAATCAAGGAGCCCGATGGCAGTCAGCAGCCACGACCCCAGCCTCTACGAGCATCGCGACCAGATCGCGGTCCGACGCGCACTCATCTCGGTGAGTGACAAGACCCGCCTGCTCGACCTGGCAGCCGCGCTCGCCGCGGCGGGCGTTGAGATCGTCTCGACCGGTTCGACGGCGGCGACGATCCGTGACGCCGGCCACGCCGTCACCGACGTGGCGGAGGTCACTGGCTTCGCCGAGGCGCTCGACGGGCGCGTCAAGACCCTGCACCCGGCCGTGCACTCAGGCCTGCTCGCGGACCTGCGCCTCGCGGATCACCGCGCCCAGCTTGAGCAGCTCGGCTTCGCGCCGTTCGAGCTCGTCGTGGTGAACCTGTACCCGTTCGAGGAGACGGTCGCGTCGGGCAAGCCGGCCGCGGACGTCATCGAAAACGTCGACATCGGCGGCCCCGCCATGGTGCGCGCCACCGCGAAGAACCACGCGAACGCCGCGATCGTCGTCTCGCCCGGCCGCTACGACGAGGTCATCGCCGCCGTCGCCGCGGGCGGCACCACGCTCGCGCTGCGCCGCTCGCTCGCCACTGAGGCGTTCGTGCACACCGCCCAGTACGACGCGGCAGTTGCGAACTGGTTCCTCGACCAGGAGGATCTCGGTTGGGAAGCGGCCGCGGCCGCGCCGGTCGAGGAGCCCGAGGGCGACGACGTCGACAGCATCTTCGAGGCGACCGACGGCTACGTTGGCTACGAGATCTTTGGGCTGCGCGAAGCGGTGCTGCGGTACGGCGAGAACAGCCACCAGCGCGCCGCGCTCTTCACGGAGAACGAGGGCGCGGGGATCGCGCAGGCGAGCCAGCTGCACGGCAAGGAAATGTCGTACAACAACTACGTTGACGCCGATGCTGCGCTGCGTGCCGCCTATGACCACGAGCGCCCCGCGGTCGCGATCATCAAGCACGCGAACCCGTGCGGCCTCGCGGTCGCCCCGGAGGGGGCCGCAGACCCGATCGCCGCGGCGCACGAGCTCGCGCACGCGTGCGATCCGGTCTCCGCGTTCGGCGGCGTGATCGCCGCGAACCGGATCGTCACGAAGGCGATGGCCGAGACCGTGGCGGGGATCTTCACCGAGGTGGTCGTGGCCCCCGGCTTCGAGCCCGAGGCGCTCGCGATCCTCAGCCAAAAGAAGAACATTCGGCTGCTCGTGCTGCCGACCGACTTCACGCCGAACCCGGTTGAACTGCGCCAGGTCTCCGGCGGGTTCCTGCTGCAGGACGCGGACCGCGCATTCGCACCCGTCGCCGAGTGGGAGCTCGCGACGGGTGCGCCCGCCGACGCCGCGACGCTCGCCGAGCTCGAGTTCGCCTGGCGCGCCTGCCGCGCGGTGAAGTCGAACGGCATCATCCTCACGAACGGTGGGGCGTCCGTGGGGGTCGGAATGGGTCAGGTCAACCGCGTGGACTCCTGCAAGCTCGCGGTGTCGCGTGCGGGGGAGCGCGCGGCTGGGGCCGTGGCGGCATCCGACGCGTTCTTCCCGTTCGCTGACGGCCTCCAGGTGCTGCTCGACGCCGGCGTGCGCGCGGTCGTGCAGCCCGGCGGTTCGGTGCGCGACGCCGAGGTCATCGCGGCGGCCGAGGCCGCAGGCGTGACGATGTACTTTACCGGTGAGCGGCACTTCTTCCACTGATCGGAGCGGGGCGCCGCAGGCACGCAGCTACAGCTTGAATGGATAGGGAATCATGGAAATCGTTAAGGGAATTCTTGTTGTCTTGCACCTCGTCGGCTTCGGCGCGGTGTTCGGCAGCACGCTCGCGCAGCTGTCGCTCGTGAAGGAGGCCCGTGCGCGCATCACGCCCGGGATCCTGCACGGCGCGAACCTGCTGTTCGTCACCGGCCTGCTGCTGGTCGGCTCGATCTACATGCTGGGCGGGACCCCCAACAACATGAAGATCGGTGTGAAGACGGTCGTGCTGATCGTGCTGATCGTCATCATCCTCATGAACCGCAAGAAGCAGAACGTCTCGGCCGGCGTGCTCGGCGCAATCGCCGGGCTGTCGCTCGTCAACGTCGCGCTCGCGGTGCTCTGGCACTAGCACGCACGCACACGAACGGGGGCGCGGGATCGAGAGATCCCGCGCCCCCGTTCGTGTCTTTCAGGGTCGCGCGCCGTCCGGTGCGCTACTCGGCCGCGGCGGAGGCGCGATCCAGCGTGCCGATCTGTTCGCCCTGCTCGTTGAGCACCGTGAGCGTGTCGCCGGAGACCGTGCCGGTGTGCGCCTGGGACAGCCAGGTGTCAACGCCCTCGCAGTACATCATCGTGGCGCGAATTGCCCCGAACTCGATGGTCTCACCCTCGACGGTGTAGTCGCCGCCGATGGTGTTGCACCCGTCGTTGCCGCCGAACTGGCCGGCGGCGCTTCCGTCCTCGGCCGGGATGAAGTTGAGGGACGGCTCTCCGCGGGTATCCGGGGTGCCCCAGCTGCCAGCGAGGTCGGCCGGAGCGCTCGCGCTCGTGGCGCAGCCCGCGAGGATGAACAGGGATGCCGCCGCGGCGAGGGCGCCGACGGCCCGGAACTGAGTCTTCATGCTCCCATTTTATTGCGGTGACCCGGGGGATCGGGCTGAGAATACGCCCCCCGGGTCACCGGCGTGGGTTAGTGCCAGCGGGTGCCCCAGGTGTGTGATTCGCCGGCGGGGGCGATCGCCTGGGGGATACCGGCCGGGTTGGTGTCTTGGAGAGCGGCGGGCAGGAATGCTTGCGGGGCGTTTTGGTAGGCGACGGGGCGCATGAATCGGGAGATTGCTGCGGTGCCGACGGAGGTGCTGGTGTCGTTGGTGGTGGCGGGCCAGGGGCCGCCGTGTTGCTGGGCGGGGGTGACGGCGACGCCGGTGGACCAGCCGTTGAACAGGACGCGGCCGACTTGCTGGCTGAGGGCTGCGACGAGGGCGCGGAGCTCGGTGGTGTTGGCGGTGGTGCCGGTGGCTTCGGCGGTGCTGAGGTGGAGGGTGCCGGTGAGGTTGCCCTCGTAGAACTCGGGCATGAGTGCGGCGAGGTCGGTGCCGGCGGGGGTCTCGACGAGGATCGAGAGGGGCCCGAATGCTTCTTCGACGAGGTCTGCGGCGCTGGTGCGGAACGCGTCCAGCGAGACGGAGACGATGGTGGGGGTGGCCCAGCCGTGTCCGGCGTCGTCGAAGCGGATGCTGCCCGGGAGTACGGCGGTGACTCCTGGGGCGTTCAGGATTGTGGTGCGGCGCTCGTCGAATGAGCGTGCGATGCGGGGGTCGAGGAGGCGGTGCTCGGGGAGGTCGCTGGTGCCTGCTGCGGTCTGGATCGCGGCGGGCAGCTCGGTGCCGGCTGGCACGAATACGAAGCCGGGTTTGGTGCAGAGCTGGCCGGCGGAGCCGGAGACGCTGGTGAGGAAGCCGGAGGCGATTTCGGTGGCGCGTTCGGTGATGGCGTCGGCGGTGATGAAGACGGGGTTGACGCTGCCGAGTTCGCCGTAGAACGGGATGGGGGCTGGTCGGCTTGCGGCGATGTCGGCGAGGAGGCGGCCGACGGCGATGGAGCCGGTGAATGCGCCGGCTTTGATGCGTGGGTCTGTGAGAACGGCGACGCCGGCTTCGCGGCCGTGGATGAGTTGGAAGGTGCCGTCGGGCATGCCGGTGGCGGTGAGGGCTGCGGTGGCGACTTCGGCGGTGGCGTCGGAGAGTTCGGGGTGGCCGGAGTGTGCTTTCACGATGAGGGGGCAGCCGGCGGCGAGGATTGCTGCGGAGTCGCCGCCCATGACGGAGAACGCGAAGGGGAAGTTTGAGGCGGAGAAGTTGATGACGGGGCCGACGGGGAGGTGGGTGCGGCGGATGTCTGGGCGTACGCCGAGTGCGAAGTCGGGGTCGGCGGGGTCGATGCGGGCGTCGAGGTAGCCGCCGTCGACGAGGGTGTCGGCGAAGAGGCGGAGTTGGACGGCGGTGCGGGTGACTTCGCCGGTGAGGCGTGCTTCGGTGAGGCCGGTTTCGCGCATGGCGATGGTGACGAGGCGCGTCTTCGCGTCTTCGAGGGCGTCGGCGATCGCGACGAGTGCGCGGGCGCGGGTTTCGGGGGTGGTTGCGGCGAACGCGGGTGCTGCGGTTGCGGCGCGCGCGACTACCGCTTCAAGCTCAGGGGTCAGGGTGTCGGTCATGTGAATCCTCCGCGGGTCGGGTCTTCGGCGGCGCCACGGTGCGCGCCAACCGCGCATCCTCGGTGCGGTGTGGCGGCGTGCGTGACGAGCAAGCCGGTGGTGAGCACCACCATCCTGCCAGGGGTGGCGCACGGGCGGCTGAGAAAATTGAACAGTCCCGCACGCCGAGGCTGTGCGGGACTGCTCGCACCTCGCGGGAGGTGCCGTGCGGCGCGCGGGCTAGCGGGCGGCGACCTTCGGCTGCTGCTGGGTGATGCAGTGAATGCCGCCACCGCGTGCGAAGAGCGGGCGCGCGTCGATGCCGATCACCTCGCGCCCCGGGTACACCTCGCGCAGGGTCGCGAGTGCGCGGTCGTCGGCCGGGTCGTCGAACGCGCACGCGAGCACCGCGCCGTTGATGACGACGTGGTTGATGTAGCTGTAGTCGACGAAGCCCTCGTCGTCGCGAAGCGCCTCGGGCGCGGGCAGGTCGATGATCTCGAAGCGACCCGAGGTGTTGCTGCGGTACTCGTCCGCGACCTCGCGGTTGGTCTTCGCGATCAGGTGGTCGGGGTGCGAGGTCGCGTCCTGGCGGTGCATCAGGAGCACCTCGGGGGTGGTGAAGGCCGCGAGGATGTCCGAGTGGCCGCGCGTGCCAAACGTGTCGTGGTCCCGGGTGAGCCCGCGGGGGAGCCAGAGCGCGCTGTCCGCACCGATGGTGCGCAGCAGCTCGGCTTCGACCTGCTCGCGGGTCCAGCCCGGGTTGCGGCCCGGGTCGAGCTGCACGGTCTTGGTGATCACGACCCGTCCGGTCCCGTCGACCTGAATGCCGCCGCCCTCGTTCGTCATGTCCGAGTTAATGAGCTCCGCGCCGGCCGCCTCGGCGACGATGCGGCCGATGTGCTGGTCGTGCTCCCAGCTTGCCCAGTCCTGGCCGCCCCAGCCGTTGAAGCGGTAGTTCACCGCACCGAGGACGCCGTCGTCCCCGATCACGAAGCTCGGGCCAATATCGCGCATCCAGGCGTCGTCCAGGGGTGCGGAGAGCTGATCGATCTGGGCGGAGAGGTAGCGTGACGCGACGGCCTCGTCGCCCGGGTTGACCACAACGGTGACCGCCTCGTGCTCGCTCGCGGCGTTCGCGACGGCCGCCCAGGTGCTGCGCGCCTCTTCGACCTCAGCTTCGGTATCGCCGAGCGTGTACCCGCTGGTGGGCCACGCGAGCCACAGCCGCTCCTGCTCGTGTCCTTCGATCGGCATGCGCCACGTGCTCATCCGGTGCTCCTTTGGTCATGGGTGTGCTGCCGAGTATCCTACTGGGCGAGTGCCCAATAGCGCCACCCCGATAGGGGATCCGATCGCGCGGTTATTCCCCACTGGGAGAAAAACCGCTACGCTGAGGGCATGCATGAAGCGGTGGAGTCAGTGGTTCAGCGGTACGTCGACGGCTGCGCGGCGGCGGATGCTGCCGCGGTGGCGGACGCGTTCGATCAGAACGCGGTGATGTGGGGCTATCTCGGCGGCGAGTACGTCACGATGACCGGTGCGGAGTTTGCGGCCCAGGTGGTGGGCGCGGCTGAGCCGGCGGGGCCGGACTACCGCGCAGAGATCCACGGCATCTCAGTGACCGGCGACGTCGCGCACGCGATTCTCGACGAGCGCGGCTTCCTCGGGGCAGATTTTCGAAATCACTTCGGGCTGATCCGGCGCGACGGAGTGTGGCGAATCACGAGCAAGGTGTTCACGACGGTCTAGCGGCGCTCCTCCGCCAGTCGGAGGAGGTCGGCCGCGAGTGCGCGTGCGGTGAGGCCAGAGCTTGCGCGCCTGGCGGCGAGCGGCGCATTGCGGATCGAGAACGCGTAGTCGCCCGCGGGGCCGGACGCCGTGATCTCGTGGTGCGTGAGGTGCGCCTCGGGGTCGGCAACGAGCTCGACGGTGATCGGGGGCCGCGGGCCAACCGCGAGCTGCACGGCGACCGCGACGTTGAGGGACGCGGGGAACTGCGCGATTGCCAGTTCCGGCGTCCCGGAGAACAGGAGCTCTGGCCGGCTGAGCGCGGACAGGTGGCCGCGCTCGGCCGCGCTCATCCACGGCTGGATGAGCGACGTGGGGAGCTTGGTGCTGCGCACTCGCGCCGCCACGAGGCCGCCCGTGCGGCCCGCCGCTGCGAGGAGGTCGAGCCCGCCGATCGCGCCGCTCGTGAGGTGCACGCGGCCGGTCCCGGCGGCGCGAAGCGCGGGGAGGAGACGCGGATCGGCGAACGCCCCGATTGAGGCGACGACGAGGTCGCGCCCAGCGCCCACGATGCGCGGCCCGTACTCCTGGACCGCCTCAATTCCGGCGGCCTCCACGATCACGTCGCACGCGGGGAGGGTGGCCTCGAGTGAGCCGGCGGCGCGGGTCACGTGGCCTGCGAACTCGAGGCGCTCAGCCCCGGGGGAGAGCTCCTCGACCAGTCGCAGGAGCTCGTGGGCGATGGCGCCGCCCCCGATGAGCGCGAAGCGCAGCGGTCCCCGGCTCGGCTGTCGGTGGCTGCGGCCGAGGGGCGGGGTGTGCCCCGGGCCGGGGGCTTGGCTGGTCACGGTCCAATGCTACCCGCGGCGGAGATTGTGGCCCGGGCGCGAGAAAACATTCACTCGATGTATGGTTAAGCCCTGCGGGTTCAGAGGGGACCCCGTGTGGATGGAGGTTGCAGTGACGCAGCATGTTCGAGTTTCAGATGTGTTCGCCCGAATTCCCGAGGCGGGGCCGCTCGAAGCCCCGCTGGGGATCTCGCAGACCGGGCCGACGGCGACCTGGCTTGAGGAGTTCACCTCCGACGCAGAGCGCGGGGTGCATACCGGGTTTTGGCGGTGTGACCCGGGGGTATCGGAGTGGAACTTTGACGGTATGGGCGAGGTGATCCACGTGCTGCGTGGGCGCATGGTCGTTACTGAGAATGGGGGAGAGCCGGTTGAGCTCGGCCCGGGCGACGTCGCCTCGTTCCCCGATGGGTGGCGCGGGACGTGGGATATCTCAGAGCCGCTCGAGAAGTTCTACGTGATGCTCTAGTGGCGTAGCGCTACAGGCGGGGTCGGGTGCGGGTTCGCACCCGACCCCGTTCGCGTGTGTGGGGTCGCATGCCCGCGCGAGAGCCGACAAACATTCGTCTATGAATGAATTTGTTTCGAATTGATGTTGGTTTCGTGAAAAACTAAGTCATTGCTTGTCTCCCAAAACATCTAGATGTACGTTGTATCTAGCTCTCGCCGGTGAGGGCTCAGGATCCAGTCGACGTACGAGGGAGTACCACGCGACCATGACACACGACAATCACGTCCTTGAGCATGACGAGGACGCCGCACACCTGGCGTCGCTCGGCTACTCATACGACACGACGTTCAAGCGCGAGATGAGTTTCTGGGGAAACGTCTCGCTCGGCTTCACCTACCTCTCGCCGATCGCCGGCGTGTACTCGATGTTCGCGATCTCGCTGGGCCAGGCCGGTCCGCCCATGGCCTGGGCCCTCGTGATCGCGCTCGTCGGCCAGTTTTTTGTGGCGCTCATCTTCGGTGAGGTCGTCTCGAACTACCCGGTCGCCGGCGGCGTCTATCCGTGGTCCCGGCGGCTCTGGGGCCGTAAGTGGGCCTGGATGAACGGCTGGATCTACGTCGTCGCCCTGGTGGGCACGATCGCCGCGGTCGCGTACGGCGCTGCCCCCTTCGTCGCGTCAGTGTTCGGCGGGGAGCTCGACGCGGGCGGCACCGTCCTCGTCGCACTCGGCACCCTCGTGATCGCCACGATTCTCAACTTCTCCGGCACGCGCGTGCTGAGCCTTGCCGCAACCATCGGGCTGATCGCGGAGATGCTCGGCGCCGTGGTGATCGGCGGCTACCTGCTGATCTTCCACCGCCAGCACGACCTGTCGATCCTGTTCGACAACCAGGGCATCGGCAACGACGCCCCGGGCGGGTACCTTGGCGCGTTCGCGGCTGCAGCCCTGATCGGCATGTTCGCGTACTACGGCTTCGAGGCGAACGGCGATGTCGCTGAGGAGATCAAGGATCCAAGCGCGCGCGTGCCGAAGGCGATGCGCATGACCCTGTACATCGGCGGCTTCGCCGCGAACCTGCTCGTATTCTCGCTCGTGCTCGCGGTTCCCGATTTCCAGGCGGTCGCGAGCGGTGAGGTGGCCGATCCGATTGGCAACCTGCTGCACCAGGCGTTTGGCCCGATCTTCCCGGTCGTCATGTTCGTGATCGTGGTCGCGTTCGTCTCGTGCATCACCAGCCTGCAGGCCGCCGCGAGCCGCCTCATCTACTCGATGGGACGCGACGGCTTCCTGCCCGGCTCGCACTTCCTCGCGAAGTTCAACGAGCGTCGCGCCGTCCCCAACAACGCGCTGCTCATGGCCGCGCTGTTCCCCGCGGCGGTTGTGGTGTTCTCGCTGCTGCTTGAGGACGCCCTGACGGCGATGGTCGGCTTCGGGACCGTGGGTATCTACGTGGGGTTCCAGATGGTGGTGCTCGCCGCGCTGCGCGCGCGAATCATGGGGTGGAAGCCGGCCGGCAAGTTTCGGCTGGGCGCGTGGGCCTACCCGGTCAACCTCATCGCGCTCGTGTGGGGAGTCGCCGCGGTAGTCAACATTCTCTGGCCGCGCCCCACGGGCGGCGGCTGGGCCGAGGACTACCTGCTCATCATGACCACCGTCGGCGTCATCGCTGTCGGCTGGATCTACATGCTCGTCTCGAAGGCGTACCAGCGCGGCGACGCGCCGGCCGCGGACGCGAGCGGGCCGATCAAGACCGTCGCGTAGCCAGCAATTGTTTCGCGCGGCCGCGCCCCCGACTCCGCGGAGCCGGGGGCGCGGCCGCGTCTCAGTGAAAGGAAGCGGAGATGCCCGCCCTCAGTGTCGACCCCGACCAGTTCGCCCCGTCCATCGCCGAGGACCCGAGTGGACCGCTGATCCCCATGGTGGTGTCCCTCACGTTCCCGGGGATGGATCGCGGCGCGCACGAGCTCCAGGAGTCGTTCACCAGGATCGCGTTTGACGCGGTGCGGTGGGCTGGCGGGCGCCCGCGCCTCGTCGACTCGGCAGCGCCGTCCGCCCCGGGGCACGCCGAGCTGCTCGCCGCGGCTCGCGGCATCGTGTTCCTGGGCGGCGGCGACGTCGCCGGTGCCTGCTACGGCTACGCTGGCCCGCCCCCCGCGAACGAGTACGGCGTGGATCAGCGCGCCGATGAGTTCTGCATCGCTGAGATCCGCGCGGCGGTGGCGCGAGACATTCCGACGCTTGCGATTTGCCGGGGCTCGCAACTGCTCGGGGTCGCGTTCGGCGGCACGCTGATCCCGGACATTGAGAACTGGCCGCTGCACCGCGGCAACGACCCGCTGTTCATCGACGAGGAAGTGCGGCTCGAGCCCGACTCTGAGATCGCCCGGATTCTCGGGCGCACGGAGGTGACGGTGCGCAACGGCCACCACCAGGCGGTCGCGACCGTGGGGCCCGAGCTGCGGGTCACCGCGCGGGCGCACGATGGGATCATCGAGGGGACCGAGCACCGCACGGCGCGCTGGGTGGTCGGGATGCAGTGGCACCCGGAGGAGCCGCGGGCACACACCGCGGATCGCTCACTGATCTTCGGCGAGCTCGTGGCCCGGGCCGGCGCAACGCAGTGACGCGCGCCCGGGCTCCGCGCGACGCGGGCCACGGATGTGGGCGCGGTGCGGGCCGAGGCGACACCCCGGCCCGCGTTCGGGCTATGCCGTGACGCTCGCCGCGTCGAGGACTCCGGGAAGCCAATCGAGCGCAACGTCGCTGCCGAGATCCCACGACGACGCGTCGTGCCGTCCGTACTCGCCCACCCGCACCGCGCCCTGCGCGGTGAAGCGCCGGTCGATGTGTTCGCTGCCCTGGCTGTAGGTCACCTCGTAGAACGTGTCGCCGAGGCCGAACATCGCGTAGCGCACCCCGGCGAGCTGCGGCGGTGCTGCATCGAACGCCTCGGCGAACGGCAGCGCGGTGTTGGGCAGATCTCCCTCGCCGTGGGTGGAGCAGACGACGATCACGAAGCGCTCGGCGGTGAGCGCCGCGGGATCGAAATCCTGGAGGTCGTGCACCTCGACGTCGTCGTTCGCTTCGCGCAGCTTCGCGCCGAGGTCGTCGGCGATGAGTTCTGAGTTGCCGGACTCGGTGCCGTAAAGAACCGTGAATTTCACCTGGGGTGTTCCTTTCAAGGGAGGGAAGGGGAGCTGGCGCCACCGCGGGCGATGGCGGCCATCTGGTCGTGGTCGGTGAGTTTTGCGCGCACGCGATCCGGTGCGGCCGTCGCGCGCTCGTGCGCGTCGAGGGCACCCCACTGCGCGTACGAGATCGCGCGAGCGCGCACCGCCGCGGGCAGCCCGGCGAATCCGGTCTTGCGCGGATCCGGGGCAAGCGCTCCCGAGGCGAGGTCGGCCGCGATCTCGTCGGCGACCGCCTTCGCGCACGCGCGGTTCTCGGGAATCGCGCCGCGCGGGCCGCGCTTCGCCCACCCGGTGCGGTACAGCCCGGCGGCAACGCGCCCGGTCTCGGGCGTCGCGTGGGAGCTCGCGAGCGCGGCGGTCTCCGCGTCGAAGCCGATCGCCGTGATGACCGCGGTCGCCGGAATCCGGATCTGCGCGCCGCCGGCCTCGCAGACGACCGCGGCAACGTGGCCGTCACCGAGGATCTCGGTGGGCGTCGCCCCGAACCGGAGCGTCACGGCGGGGCCGGGGAAGTGCGGGCGCTCGGCCGCGACCAGCTCCGCGATTGCGGCGCTGCGTGCCGCGGCCGCGCGATCGTCGTCCGGAGCGGGGTCGAGCTCGCTCCCGGGCGCCGCGTAGCTCCCGCGCGGGAGCGCCGCGAGCTCCCGGAGCATCTGCGGATCGCCCTTCGCGGCCCGCGCCGCCGAGCGGCTCAGCACCGTGATGCGTTGCGCCGGCGCGGCGAGGTAGGCGTCGAGCACTGGGTCGGCGATATCGCTGGCCGCGTACCCGCCGCGATCCTTCACTAGGAATCGGAGGATGTCGAGCGCCACGTTGCCCGCGCCGATGATTACGACGTCGGGCCCGAGCTCGGGCAGGCGCGTGGCGGCGGCGGGGTGGGCGTTGAGCGCGCGGGTGAGTGCGCCGGCGCCGATGACGCCGGGCAGCTCGCCGCCGGGGATCGGGAGTGCGCGATCGGCGCTGAGGCCTGTGGCGAGCACGACCGCGTCGTAGTGCGCCCGCAGCTCGGCGAGGGTCAGGTCGCGCCCCACGGTCACGTCCCCGGCGAAACGCACGTTGGGGGCTGCGAAGAGGCGCTCAAACTGCCGGGTGATCGCCTTGGTGTGCTGGTGATCGGCGGCGACGCCGTAGCGGACGAGGCCGAAGGGGGAGACGAGCGCGTCAAACAGCGTGATCTCGCTCTCCGGAAACGCGCGCAGGAACGACTGCGCGAGATAGCAGCCGGCCGGTCCACTGCCGACCACGGCGAGGCTGGGGGGTGTATTGGGCGTCATCACAGCTCCTTCGCGTGACTCGGTGCGGTCCCTGTCGGCGCGGCGCTGCACCCGGGGAGTGCGTCCAGTGTAACGCTAAAGATACCTCAAGTGAATGTTTTAGTTCCGATTGTTTCGTTGGTGTTGCGAGATGCAATGAGGCACTTGCGCGATAAAACATTCACCACTAACTTATTTAAAACCGGTCTCCCGCGTAGATGGTGCGGGACCACGTTCGACGAAGGAGTACGAATGCCCGGAACAGTCGGCGACACCGACCTGCCCTACCTCGACATCGCCGCACCCGAGTTCGCGATGAACTCGGAGGCGGTGCGCGACGCCCGCGCCCGCAGCTGGGTGGCGCGCACCAACTACGGCTTCGGGGTGCTGCGCTACCGCGAAGTGACGGAGCTGCTGAAGCACCCGAGCCTCAATCAGGGCAGTGCGAAGTGGCCGGATCACAACGGCGTCCACTCCGGAATCTTCCACGAGTGGTGGTCAAAGAACCTCCTCGTGCTTGAGGGCGACGAGCACCACCGGATTCGGCGCCTGCTCAACCCCGCGTTCTCGCCCACCGTCGCTCGCCGCCTCGAGCCCGAGTTCGCGGAGATCGCCACCGAGCTGATCGACGACATGGTCGCGGCGCAGCAGCGCGGCGAGGAGGTTGACTTCGTCGCGGCATTCGCCGAGCCGTTCGCCACGCGCGCGCTCTGCGCCATGATGGGCCTGTCGCACGAGCACTGGCCGTTCATCGCCGACCGCGCAAACACGGTCGGCTACGCGCTGAGCGTGTCGATCAAGGAGGACATCGAGCGCATCGACGTGGCCGTGCAAGAGCTCTACGATTTCGTGGAGCAGCTGATCGCCGAGCGCCGGGCCGAGCCCGGGGAAGACGTGGTCTCGCGCCTCGTCCAGTTCTCAGAGGCCGGGGACAAGCTCAGTGATGCCGAGCTGCGCAACGCGCTCGTGCTCATGCTGTTTGGCGGGATGGACACCACGCGCAACCAAATCGGACTGCTCCTGCAGACGTTCATGCGCAACCCCGAGCAGTGGGAGAAGCTCGCGGCGCGACCGGCGGAGCTCGCGAAGCCGGCGCTCGAGGAGGGCCTGCGCGTCAACCCGACCACGCGGTGGGTCACACGCGAGGCGAACGAGGACTTCGAGTACGAGGGGCTCTCGATCGCGCGGGGCACCACGGTGCACCTCTTCACTATGTCGAGCGGCACCGACCCCGAGGCGTTCCCCGATCCGGAGATCGACATCGACGCCGAGGGACGAAAGCCGCACCACACCTTCGGGGGCGGGGTGCACCACTGCCTCGGCCACTACATCGCGCGCGCCGACATGGGCGTCGCGCTGCCGCTGCTCGCCGAGCGCTTGACCGGGATCGAGTGCCCCGGCGGCGACGAGTGGCTGCCGGACTCGGGCAACCACGGGCCGGTGAAACTCCCGATCACCTTCGCGGTGCGCTAGCACCCCCGGGGGCGCTCCGCCAGATCCAGGCAGAGTTGCCCGATCTGCGGACTCCGCCCGATCCGGGCGCAGCCGCCCCGGCCCGGGCGCAGCCGCCCGACACAGACCTTCCAACGATGAAAGGAACCACATGTCAGACCTCAACGGGGGCGGGCGCTTCGGCGCCGCGCTCCGCGAGATCCTCGCGGACACCACGGCGTTCGCCCGGCACCAGGAGGCGAATCTGCGCCCGGAAACGGTGGCCGTGCTCGGCGAGCGGATTCGCGAGACCGGGGTGAAGTACATCTACTACATGATCCCCACGCTCGGGAGCCGCACGGTTGCCAAGGTGGTGCCCGCGGAGCACTACGAGCGCATGCTGCGCAAGGGGATCGCGTTCCACCGCACGGCCCTCACCGACCTGCAGACGAGCCGCGAGGGCGAACTGATCGGCGGCGGCGTCGACGCGCACGAGTTCTGGGGGCTCCCGGAACCCGAAACGTTCCAGGTGCTGCCCTGGGACCAGGAGGTGGGGCGCATCTTCTGCACCGCCTACGACCCGCCCCACCTCGGCGCGGGCGCCGGCCGGCTGATCCCGCTCGACACCCGGGCGCTGTTCCGTGTGGCCCACCGCGCCTTCACCGAACGCACCGGCCTTGAGCTGCGCAGCGGCCTCGAACCCGAGATGACGTGGACCGGGCCGGGCATGGAGGTCTCCTGCAAGGACGACCAGAGCCCCGCCTACCAGGTCGAGAACCTGGAGAAGATGCGCCCCGTCTTTAAGAAGGTCATCAGCTACGCGCAGGCGCTCGACTTCGCGATGATCCAGGGCGACTACGAGGACGACGGACAGCTCGAACTGAACTGGGACTTCGACCGGGCGGAACTCACCGCCGAGCGCATGACCACCTACCGCCAGATCTGCAAGCAGGTCGCGCGCGAGCTCGGGCTGCAGGCGAGCTTCATGGCCAAGCCCTACAACGGGAAGATGGGCAACGGCTGCCACCACAACCTCAGCCTGTGGCGGGCGGGATCCGGTGCAGCGGGCACCGACGACGCCGAAAACGTGATCGAGGACGGCCGCGTCGAACTGCACGTCACCGACATCGCGCGCAACGCGATCGCCGGAATGCTGCTGCACACCCCGGGCTCGATGCTGGTGATGGGGTCAACGGTCAACTCGTACAAGCGGTACTGGGACGCCGGCCAGTTCGCCCCCTCCGGCGCCGACTGGGGACTCGACACCCGCGGCGTTGCGCTGCGGATCTCGGCCAATGGGCGCATGGAGTATCGCCTGCCCGACGCGAGTGTCAACCCGTACCTGTCGCACCTGTACCTCCTCGCGGCGATCGAGCACGGGATCGAGGCGCAGCTCGACCCGGGTGAGCCGGGCGAGCCGAGCGACGTGCTCAGCGACGTCGCGGTGCCCAACACCCTGGGCTCGGCGATCGAGGCGTTCGAGGCGGACCCCTACCTCATGGGGGCGATGCCCGAGGAACTCACCCGGATCTTCCTGCAGCTCAAGCGGGACGAGTGGGCGCGCTACTGCGGCCAAATTTCACAGTGGGAATTCGATCAGTACTGGGAGGCAATTCCGTGACCACCACCACACCGCGCACGCTCCGACTCGCGTGCATCGACTCTGAGGCGCTGCCGCTCTTCTCGAAGAGCACCGACGGGAAGACCCGCGGCGGCTACGAACCGGAGGCCGCCGCGCTCATTGCGGAGCACCTCGGCGCAGACATCGAGTGGGTCATGGTCCCGTGGGACGACATGATCCCGGCCGTGCGCCGCGGCGACGCAGACGCCGTCTGGTGCGGCCAGGGGATGACCGCCGAGCGCGCCGCGCTCGTCGACTTCACCTCGCCGTACGCCGTGTTTAACGAGACACTCATCGTGCGCGCCGACGACCCCGCCCGCGCCGCCGAGGAGCTCGCGGGCTACCGGATCGGCGCGATCGCGAACTCCACGAACATGAAGCTCGCCGAAACGTTCCCCGGCGCAGAGCTCGTGAGCTTCGGCGCGAGCGACGACGTCTTCAGCGACATGATCGAGGCCACCCGCTCCGGGGAGATTGACGGCTTCGTGGACGATGATGTGGTCATGATTCCGCTCGGGCAGGAGGACCCAGACTTCGTCGAGGCGTTCACCGTACTCACCGGCAACCGGTGGGGGATCGGGGTTGCCCCCGGCAACGACGCGCTCCGAGGGGAGATCAACTCGGCGCTCTCCGCAGCGGTGGCCGATGGCTCGCTTGAGCGGGTGTGGACGCGCTGGATGCCGCTGCTCCCGTTCCCGCTGAAGCCGGGGGCGTAGCCGTGCCCGCGCCCCGCATCGGCGTCGCCGGCATGTGGTCGAATCGGGTGCACGGTCTCCGCTTCGACGGAAACGCCGTCGCGGTCGCCGTGCTCCGCTCGGTCGTGCGGGCTGGCGGTGAGCCGCTCACCCTGTTTGCGGAGGGGCCGACCCCCGCGAGCGATCGGGTGCGCGGACTCGACGGACTGCTGCTCCCCGGAGGTTTCGACATCGACCCCGCACGGTACGGGGAGCAGCCGCTCCCCACCACCGTCACCGCCGACGCCCCCGCGCAGGACCAGTTCGAGGCGGAGCTGCTCGCGGCAGCGATCGCCGAGGGGGTGCCGGTGCTCGCGATCTGCCGCGGCTTTCAGCTGCTGAACGTGGAGCACGGCGGCACGATGGTGCAGGATCTCGCGGCGGACAGCGTGCACCGCGACAGCGTGCACCCGGTCGCGGTCGAACCGGACTCCGCGCTCGCCGCGGCGCTCGGTGCCCGCGATCTCACGGTGTCGTCCTACCACCACCAGGCAGTTGCCGACGTGGGGCGCGGCCTGCGAGTGGTGGGACGCGCACCCGACGGGGTGGTCGAAGCGCTTGAACACGAGCGGGCCGAGCTGCTCGCCGTGCAGTGGCACCCGGAAGACACGGCCGCGAGCGACCCGCAGCAGCAAGCCCTGTTCGACTGGCTCGTGGCGCGCGCGGCCGCCCGCGCCGCCGCGGGGGAGTCCGCGCTCGCGGTGCCCGGCGCGGCGGCGGGTGCGCGGCCCCGAGTCTCCACCGGGGCTGCGGCGTGAGCGGCGCGCGCGTGCTCGTGGTGGAGCACCAGGGCAACGCCGGGCTCGGGCACTTCGCGGCCCGGCTGCGCGGGCGCGGGGTGATCCTCGACACCGTGGGCCCAGACGCCGGGCGCGACGTGCCGCCCACCCTCGACGGCTACGACGGGCTGATCGTGCTGGGCGGCTCGATGGGGCCGCTCGACGACGAGGCTGCCCCGTGGCTTCCGGCCACGCGCGAACTCCTCGCCGAGGGGGTGTCCCGCGAGATCCCGACCCTCGGAATCTGCCTCGGCGCCCAGCTGCTCGCCGCCGCGACAGGTGGCAGCGTGCGCACGGCCCCGGCCGGTCCCGAGGTAGGCCTCTGCGCCGTCGATTTCGCCGGGGCAGACCCCACGGATCCGCTGTTCGGCGGGATCGCGGGGAGCGAGGTGCCCGTGGTGCAGTGGCACTGGCTCGAGGCGGCCGAGCTGCCCGCTGGTGCCCGGGTGCTCGCGTCGAGCGCGGCCTGCCGCAACCAGGCATTCCGCATCGGTGTGGCCGCCTGGGGCGTGCAGTTTCACCCGGAGGCGCTCACCACGACGGCCGAGGACTGGGTCGAGGAGGAGGGCACCGGGCTCGACGATATCGGGCTCGCCGGCCCCGAGGTGATCGCGCGTGTGCGCGGCGCCGAGCCGCGGCTCAGCGAGCTGTGGGGCGAGGTCGCCGAGCGCTTCGCCGAGGTGGTGCGGGACTAGCCCGCCGGCGCGGGGCCCCGTCCCGCTTGGGCGCGCGGCCCCGCTTGGGCGCGCGGCCCCGCGCTGGTTACGCGGCCGGGACAGCGTGGAGCAACTGGATTCCGGCCGATGCCGGGCCGAGCGGTACGCGCGCGACCCCGGCGAGATCCTGCGGCACGTACTCACCCGGCAGGAACCGGGTCGAGTTGCCGAACAGCACGTTCCCGTGCCGCCCGATCACGGCCGCTTCCACGGGGGTGCGCAGCAGCACGGGCAGCAGCTCCGCCTCCAGATCGGCCACCTGGATGTCGTTGCCCACCGCGCCGATGCGCGTGCCGTCGAGCGTGGCCGGGACGGTCAGCGTGACCACGTAGGTTTCGACGCCGAGGTAGTCGATGTACGGCCCCACCAGCGCGGGCGCGCCATCGTGGAACGCGCGGATGAACCACTCGTGGTGCTCGTAGTCGTAGTAGCGGTCGCCCCCGGGGACCACGCCGAACGAGTAGCGGGCGAAGCGCGTCTCGTCCTCGCGCACCCACCACTCGAGGTGCCCGTTCTCGGTGCCGAGCGCGGAGCGGGCGAAGATCAGGCCGCAGCCGTCGAGGGTCTGGTCTTCTGCGAGCGCGCGCACCGCGATCGCCTTCAGCCGGCGTCGCGCCGACTCCGTGAGTTCGAGCCGCTGCTCCGCGTCGAACCGGAGCACGCCGATGAGCTCTTCAGCGAGCGCTTCGAGGCGGGTGAAGTGGTCGGAGAACCAGGCGTTGAGCTCGTCGATGAGCGGCGTGAGGTCGGTATCTGGGTGCCTCGCGTGCACATCCGCGCCCGCAGCGCCGGCGCTCTCGGCGCCCGCCGCGCTCACGCGCTCACCTCGGCGCGCCCCAGCGCGAACTTGCCGTCGAGGATCAGCCGGGCGTTCGCCTGGACGTGTGCCACCGCGAGGCGCTGCGCCTCCTCGGGCTGCCGCTGCTCGATCGCCATGACGATCGCGAGGTGCTCCGAAAAGGCCGTCTGTAGCGAGGCGTGGCTGATGGCGTCGCACCACAGGAACGGGGACAGCTCCGATTGCAGGCGCTGCTCCCCGGCGAGGAGGCGCTGCGAGTGGCTCAGCACGGCGACCTCGAAGTGGAAGCGGCTGTCGGCGAGCGCGCGATCCTGCGGCTCCCGCGCCTCTCGCGCCTGAAACGCGAACTCGGCGAGCCGGGTGCGCACCTCGGGTACCGCGCGCTCCGCCGCGAGGCGGGCGGCCATGCCAGAGACCGCGGCGTGCTCGTCGAAGAAGTCGCGCAGCGCCACCGTGCTGATGCGCAGCAGCGCGCGCTGCAGGGTCTCCGTCGAGGGGAACGGCGCCTGCACCACGAAGGTGCCGCCGTTGCGGCCGCGCCGAGTCTCAACCACGCCCTGCTCGCGGAGCGCGGCGAGTGCCTTGCGGAGCGTGGCGACCGCGATGCCAAACTGGCTCGCGAGTTCCGCCTCGGGCGGCAGCCGCTCACCGACGCTCAGCATGCCCAGCGAGATCGCGGTGGCGATCCGCTGGGCGATGCCGTCCCCCTGGAAGCCGGCGGCGGGGCCGGCAACGTGAGATGAGGGAGCGCCGATGAACGGGTGCTGCATGCGCGGGTTAGCCCTCGCCGTCGAACCGCAGCGCGCGGCTGATGAGTGCCTCCTGCTCCACGGCGTGTACCTTTGCCGACCCGGTCGACGGCGCCGCCGAGGCAGCGCGCGAGACCACGTCGATCCGATCGTTCGCCAGGTGCTTTGAGAGCTCCAGCGAGATGAACGGCCACGCGCCCTGGTTCTCGGGCTCGTCCTGCACCCAGACCAGCTCGGCGCCCGTGTACTGCGTGAGCACCCGGCCGACCTCCACGATCGGCATGGGGTAGAACTGCTCAACGCGCACGAGCGCGATCCGCGGATCGGGGTTCTTGTCGAGTGCGACGCGAAGATCGTAGTAGATCTTGCCCGAAACGAGCAGCACGCGCTTGACGAGGCTGGCGTCGGCGATGTTTGGGTCGTCGAGCACCGGCATGAAGTGCCCGGTGGTGAAGTCCTCGACGCTCGACGTCGCACCGCGCAGGCGCAGCATCGACTTGGGCGTGAACACCACGAGCGGCTTTCGCGGCCGCGCGTACGCCTGGCGGCGCAGCAGGTGGAAGTAGTTCGCCGGCGTCGAGGGGCGCGCCACGATCATGTTGTCTTCCGCGCACAGCTGCAGGAAGCGCTCGATGCGCGCCGACGAGTGGTCGGGTCCCTGGCCCTCGTAGCCGTGGGGGAGCAGCATCACGACGGAGGAGCGCTGGCCCCACTTCTGCTCGGCGGCGGCGATGTACTCGTCGACCACGGCCTGCGCCGTGTTGACGAAGTCACCGAACTGCGCCTCCCAGAGCACGAGTGCGTCCTCGCGCTGCAGCGAGTAGCCGTACTCGTACGCGAGCGCTGCGTACTCCGAGAGCAGCGAGTCGTAGATCCAGAACCGCGCCTGCTCCTCGGAGAGGTTCAGCAGCGGGATCCACTCCTGGCCGTTCGCGCGGTCGTGGAACACTGCGTGCCGCTGCGCGAAGGTGCCGCGGCGTGCGTCCTGACCAGCGAAGCGCACCGCGGTGCCCTCCATGAGCAGTGAGCCGAGCGCCAGCAGCTCGCCAAAGCCCCAGTCGATCCCGCCGGAGCGGCTCATCTCCTCGCGCTTGTTGAGCAGCTGCTGCAGCTTCTGGTGCACGGTGAAGCCGGCCGGCTTGTTTGCGTGCGCGTCGCCGATGCGCTCGATGACGCTGCGGTCAACTGCCGTCTCAAGCGGCGCGGGGCCGGGGCCGCCGACCTCGGCGATCTCGCCGATCCCGCTCTGGTCGATGATCGGGATCGCGCCGGTCTGTGCGGCGTGCGTCTCCTGGAACGCGAGCTCGAGGCGGTCCTGGAAGTCCTGCTTGGCCTTCTCGTACTCCTCCTCGGAGATGTCGCCGCGGCCCATCAGCGCACTCGTGTAGAGGCGACGGGTGGAGCGCTTTGCCTCGATCAGGTCCGTCATCAGCGGCTGCGTCATCGAGGGGTCGTCGCCCTCGTTGTGCCCGCGGCGGCGGTAGCAGATCAGGTCGACGATCACGTCGATGTGGAAGCGCTGGCGGAACTCGTACGCGAGCTTCGCAACGCGCACGACCGACTCGGGATCGTCACCGTTCACGTGGAAGATGGGCGACTGCACCACCTTGCCGATGTCGGAGGAGTACACTGCTGAGCGCGAATCGAGCGGCAGCGTGGTGAAGCCGACCTGGTTGTTGATGATGATGTGGATCGTGCCGCCGGTGCGGTACCCGCGCAGCTGGGACATCTGCATGGTCTCGTAGACCACGCCCTGCCCGGCCATCGCGGCGTCGCCGTGCACCAGGATCGGCAGCGTGGTGAACGAGCCAATCGGCTTGAGATCCTGCTTCGCGCGGACGATGCCCTCGAGCACGCCGTCGACGGTCTCGAGGTGCGACGGGTTCGCGGCGAGGTGGATCGGCACCTGCGTGCCGTTGGGGGCCGTGAACACGCCCGAGGTGCCGAGGTGGTACTTCACGTCGCCGGAACCGGACTTGGCGGACTGCGTGCCCTCGAACTCGCGGAAGATCTGGCCGTAGGTCTTGCCGGCGATATTCGACAGCACGTTGAGGCGGCCGCGGTGGGCCATGCCGATGTCGACGCTGTCGACCCCGTCCTCGGCCGCGTCGATGAGCATCGCGTCGAGCAGCGGGATCACTGACTCGCCGCCCTCAAGGCTGAAGCGCTTCTGGCCCACGTACTTGGTCTGCAGGAACGTCTCGAACGCCTCGGCCTCGTTGAGCTTCTCGAGGATCCGCATCTGCTCGTCCCGGCTGGGCTTCGCGTAGTTGACCTCGAGCTGCTCCCGGAGCCAGAGCCGCTGCGCCGGGTCCTGGATGTGCATGTACTCGATGCCGATCTTGCGGCAGTAGGAGTCGCGCAGCACGCCGAGGATGTCGCGCAGCTTCATGCTGCGCTTCCCGCCGATGCCGCCGGTGACGAACTCGCGATCGAGGTCCCAGAAGGTGAGCCCGTGCGACTCGATCTCGAGATCCGGGTGCGTGCGCTGCACGTACTCGAGCGGATCGGTGTCGGCCATGAGGTGGCCGCGCACGCGGAACGAGTTGATGAGCTCCTGGACGCGCGCTTCCTTGTCCACGGCGCCGGTGACGTCAACGTGGATATCGGAGGCCCACTGCACCGGCTTGTACGGGATGCGGAGCGCGGCGAAGATCTCCTCGTAGAAGTCGTGCCCGCCGATGAGGCGCTCGTGCACGATCTTCAGGAACTCGCCCGAACCCGCGCCCTGGATCACGCGGTGATCGTAGGTGCTCGTGAGCGTGATGGTCTTTGAGATGCCGAGCCGGGTCAGCACGTCCTCGGACGCGCCCTGGAACTCGGCCGGGTACTCGAGCGCACCCGCGCCGATGATGCAGCCCTGGCCGGCCATGAGGCGCGGCACCGAGTGCACCGTGCCAATGCCGCCCGGGTTGGTGAGCGAAACCGTGCCGCCCTGGAAGTCGGCGGCGCCGAGCTTGCCGGCCCGGGCGCGCTTCACGAGGTCCTCGTACGCTGCCAGGTACTCGTTGAAATCGAGCGTCTCCGCGCGCTTCACGGCCGGAACCATGAGCGAGCGCGAGCCATCGGGCTTCGGCAGGTCGATCGCGATCCCGAGGCCAACGTGGGCGGGCACGAGCACCGACGGCTTCCCGTCGACCTCCGTGTACGCGACGTTCTGGCTGGGGAAGTCCTTCAGCGTCTGGATCAGGGCCCAGCCGATGAGGTGCGTGAACGACACCTTCCCGCCGCGGCTGCGGCGGAGGTGGTTGTTGATCACAATGCGGTTGTCGATCAGCAGCTTGGCCGGGATGGTGCGCACACTGGTGGCGGTGGGGACCGTGAGGCTCTGGTCCATGTTCTTCGAGAGCGTGCGCGCCATACCCTTCAGCGGCGTGACCACGTCCTCGTGCGTCTCAGGGCCGTCCGCGGTCGACGCCGCGGGCGCGGTGCGCGGGGCGTCCGCCGGGATGGGGGCGGTGCGCGGCGCGGCGTTCGTGGTGCGCGCCGGCTGTGCCGGGGTGGTGATCGGCGTGGTCACCGGGCCCGTGGGCGTCGCCGGCGGGGATGTGACACCACCGGCCTGGGCCGCGCCCGGGGCAGCCTTGCCCGGATCGACACTGCCCGAGCCAACACCCTGGCTGGAGGGTGCGGCTGCGCCGTACCGCTCCAGTACCGGCCACCACGATCGGTCGACCGAATTCTTGTCGACCTGGAACTGTTTCCACAGTTCGTCGACCAGCCAAGCATTTGCGCCAAAATCTTCTGCGGGGCCAGCCTGATCGGCGGCCTCCGTGCGCTCTGCCAAAGCGACATCCTCTCGGTCGTGCCAGTTGTGTGGCAAGTTTCCTGGGGCGGGGTTCAGCACCGTAGCCGTACCACACCCCAGCCTACGCCTTTCAAAGCGAACTCGCGGCAACACTCAGTGTTGGTTTCACAGACCACAGTGATAAAATCGTGACCACTATGGATTCAGGCCCCCGAAGACCCAGTGACCCTCCGAGTATGAGCCGCGCTTCGGCGCGGCACTCAGTACCAAGTAGGAGGGTCAGGTGAACGACTGGATACTCCTCCTTATCGGCCTGGTGCTCACATTTGGCACCGGCATTTTTGTCGCCGCAGAGTTCTCGCTCGTCGCGCTCGACCGGCAAGACCTTGAGCGGCGGCGCGATGGTGGAGAGCGCGGGCTCGACCGCGTCATCCGCGGACTCGCGCGTACGTCGACACACCTGTCGAGCGCGCAGCTCGGCATCACGCTCACCACGCTGCTCGCGGGCTACACGCTCGAACCGGCGATCAGTAGCTTCCTCGATGCCCCGCTCGGGGCCCTGGGAGTTCCCGAGGACCTGCGGCGTACCATCAGCGCCCCCGTGGCGATCGCCCTCGCCACCGTGTTCTCAATGATCGTGGGCGAACTCGTCCCGAAGAACTTCGCCCTCGCGCGCCCGCTGCAGACCGCAAAGGTCGTCATGCCGGCTCAGGGCGCGTTCACCGCAACCTTTAAGCCGGCCGTCGTGGTGCTCAACGGCAGCGCGAACGGCATGCTCCGCAGCATCGGTATCGAACCAAAGGAGGAGCTCTCCGGGGCGCGCTCCGCTGAGGAGCTGTCGTCGCTCGTGCGGCACTCGGCGAGCGCCGGCCTCCTCGAGGCCGACACCGCGACCCTGCTGGGGCGCACGCTCAGATTCTCCGAGCTCACCGCCGCCGACGTGATGACCCCGCGCCTCAAGATCGAGAGCGTGCAGAAGCTTGAACCGGCGCAGGCGGTGCTCGAACTCTCGGGCCGCTCGGGGTACTCCCGCTTCCCCGTGATCGACGAGGACCGCGACGACATCGTCGGAGTGGTCCACGTGAAGCACGCCGTCGCCGTGCCGCGCGCCAAGCGCGGCGAGGTGCCCGTCGCCGCGATCGCGGAAGAGGTCGTGCGGATTCCCGACACGATGCGTCTCGACCAGCTGCTCGGCGAACTGCGCACGAGCGGGTTCCAGCTCGCGATCGTCGTTGACGAGTACGGCGGCACCGCCGGCATCGTCACGCTCGAAGACCTGGTCGAAGAAATTGTTGGCGAGGTCGCGGACGAGCACGACCGCGCAGCCGCCGGCGTGGTGGGCACCGCGGAAGAGATGACCTTCCCGGCCGATCTGCGCCCCGACGAGGTGCTCGAACAGACGGGCGTCGAGATCCCCGAGGACGACGACTACGACACGGTCGCGGGCTTCGTGCTCCGCGAACTGGGCCGGATCCCCGAACCCGGCGACGAGGTGACCCTCGCCGACGGGGGAGTGCTGCGTGTCGAACGCATGGAGGGCCGCCGGATCGCCCGGCTGCGCTACACCGGGACGCCGCTCCCGGTGGCAACCGACGAGGCTGAGGAGGCGACCCGATGAGCGACTGGATGGGAATTGTCTGGCTCGTGGTCCTGCTGGTCGCGAACGCCTTCTTCGTCGGCGCCGAGTTCGCCGTTATTTCCGCGCGCCGATCACAGATCGAGCCGCGCGCGGAGGCCGGATCAAAGCGCGCCAAGACCGCGCTCTACGCAATGGAACACGCGACGCTCATGCTGGCGACCAGCCAGCTCGGCATCACGGTCTGTTCGCTGCTCATCCTGAACGTGTCTGAGCCGGCGATCCACCACCTGCTCGAGGGCCCGCTCTCCTGGACCGGGCTGTCGGCGAGCGTGGTGAGCGTCACCGCGTTCGTGCTGACGCTGCTGCTCGTCACCTACCTGCACGTGGTCTTCGGCGAGATGATCCCGAAGAACGCGGCGTTCTCGATCCCCGACCAGGCGGTGCTGCTGCTGGCCCCGCCGCTGGTGGCGGTGTCGCGCGTGTTCAAGCACATCATTGCCGGGCTCAACGCCATCGCCAACGGCGTGCTGCGCATGTTCGGCGTCGAGCCGAAGTCCGAGACCAATAGCACCTACACGCTCGAAGAGGTCGCGAGTATCGTGAGCCACTCGACGCGCGAGGGCGTGCTCGAGGATCGCAGCGGTGCGCTGACCGCCGCGTTCGAGTTCACCACGAAGCGGGCGCAAGACCTCCTCGTGTCGGCCGGGCGCCTCGTGGTGCTCCCCGCGGGCTCGACGCCCGAGGACGTGGAGGCCGCGGTGGCGAAGCACGGCTTCTCGCGCTACCCGATCGCCGGCCCCGACGGCGGCCTGGCCGGCTACGTGCACATCAAGGACCTCGTGCGACTGGGCGAGGACCGGATCACCGAGCCGATCCCGCCGAAGCGGATCCGCGAGATGGTCTCGTTCCGCGCCGACACGGAGCTTGAGGACGTGCTTGCGCGGATGCAGGCGCGAGGGATCCACCTCGCCCGAATCCACGACGCGGCGGGTGCCGAGCTCGGCGTCGTCTTCCTTGAAGACGTGATTGAGGAGCTCGTGGGCGAGGTACACGACGCGACACGGCGCCAGCGGCACGTGTAGCTGCGGTGGGGGCCCGCCCGCTGAGACGGGCCCCACCGCGATCGCGCGTGATTGCGCGTGATCGCGCGTGTGAACTGACGCAGGAGCACCAGACTCCCGCGGGAGCTTTCGTGAGAAAGCACCCGCGGGAGTTCGTTTTTTCCTGTGCGACCACGGGAAGCGGGCGAGGCGCACACGCCCAGCAGCGCAGGGGGCGCGCGGTGCGCACCACGCTGCGCCGGCGGGCGCGCCCGCACAGCGGAACTGCCTCGCGCGGGCGGGCGTTCCCCGGCGCGGGCCGGCTAGCGCGCGGTCAGGACGAGGTGCGCCGAGAGCTCGTCGAGCGGGAAGCGCTTTCCTGCGAGCAGGGGGTTGTCGGGGATCGAGAAGTCGACGTCGAACTCGACCGACTCTTTCGTGAGCTCCGTGGGCGTGAGCTGCAGGGTGATGCCCGGCCGCTCGACTCCGTTGACCGTGAGCGTCCCGATCGCGTACACCGTGGTGTCGGTGCTCCCCTCGCGGCGCAGCACCGTCGGCTGGCTGAGTTCGAAGGAGCCCTCGGGG
The DNA here is from genome assembly GCF_004217175.1 of Leucobacter luti. GTDB lineage: Bacteria > Actinomycetota > Actinomycetes > Actinomycetales > Microbacteriaceae > Leucobacter > Leucobacter luti. The sequence continues at coordinate 117,729 of NZ_SHKI01000004.1, read as the reverse complement.
AAATCTGCAACGGCGACGTTGATCTGCCCCTCGGTGATCACGCCATCCTTGAGCACCAGGTACCCGGATGACTCGATCTGGCTCTCGATGGCGCGGGTGAGCGCCCCGCCCACGGGGGTGCGGAGTGCGGTCTCGGCGACGTCGTACACACGCTCGGCGGGGAGCTGCAGCAGATCTGAGTCGGGGGCGGCGTAGAGCTCAGCAGCGTGCACCGTCGTGTCGGTCGCTGCGGCGCAACCGGTGAGGCACAGCGGAATGCTGGCGGTAACGACGGCTGCAAACCCGAGGGTGCGCACTGAGCGCCCCGCGGCAATTCGACGTACGTGTGACACGCTCACAGATCCGTTTCTCCTCCCCGTGTGGCAACAGGATCCGAGCTTACGCGCGGAAGGTGGGAGGCTCCCGAAAGTCCGGTGTGAGCGGCTCGGGATCCGCCGCTCGTCAGTGCCGGGCTACGCATCGCGCAGGGCGTCGACGGGCTCCACCCGCGCCGCCTTGATCGCCGGGTAGCCGCCGGCGAGCAGCCCGACGAGGGCCCCCACCACCACCCCGACGGGGGCCGCCCACACGGCGAGCACCGGGGTCCAATCCTGAACCAGACACACGCCTATCAGCGCGAACAGACCAACGACCACGCCGATGAGCCCCCCGAGCACGCCGATCGTCACCGACTCGAGCATGAACTGCTGCGCAATGTCGCGAGTCCGTGCGCCGAGCGCGCGGCGCAGGCCGATCTCGCCGCGGCGCTCAGACACGGACAGGAGGGTCACGTTCGCGATCCCGATCCCGCCGCCGATGAGCGCCACAATTCCAATCGCGAGGAACAGCACGTTGACGTCGGATTCGACCTGGTTCTGCAACTCGCTTGAACTCGCCGGGGCGCCCACCTTAAACGCCTCGGGCCGGTTCGGGTCGAGGGCGATCGGTGCCTGCCGCGCCACCACCGAGCCGGCGCCAACATCGATCCGAATGTCGAGGCTCTCCGCGACAGTGAGCCCGAGCTGGGCGCGGGCGGTAGTGATCGGCACGATGACGGCGTCCAGCAGGTTGTCGCGGGTCCCCACTTTTCCGAGTATCCCGATCACCGTGTACGCGCGCCCGTCGATGAAGATCGCGGGCTGCCCGGTGATGCGATTGATGCCGAGGGTCTTCGCCGCGCCCGCCCCCAGCACCACCACGCGATCGGCGCGTTCGTCGTGCCCGGAATCGAAGAACCTGCCGGTGCGCACCGACCCCTTGACGACCTCGAGGAGTTCGGGAGACGTCGCCACCACCGGGGGAGACGCCTTGGGCGGTTCCGACGGATCCTGTACCTCGACCGCCGCGACGGTCGTTGCAGCCGGCAGCTTGCCGATCAGCGCGGAGTGCACCACGCCCGCGAGCGGTTCGACGCGGCGCACCGAGTCCCACGGCAGCTTCGACGTGGCGCGCTCCTTGCCGCCAGCGCTGTTCGCCGAGCCCGGCTCGACGGTGACCCGTGTCGCGGCGAGCGCGTCGAACTGCTGCGAGATCTGCCCCGCCGCGGTCTGCGCGAAGCCGATGGTCGCGACGAGCGAGGCGATTCCGAGCACGGTGCCGATGAGGGTGATCACGAGCCGGGACGGGCGCGAGCCGATCCCCTCAAACGCCTCGTGGACGAGCGCCCGGAGCGAAATCTGACCGCTCATGACAGCTCCGACAGTTCGCCGTCGTTGATGCGGACCCGGCGCTGCGCGGAGTCCGCGACGGCCGCGTCGTGGGTGATCATCACGATCGTGAGGCCGTCCTGGCCGAGCTCGTCGAAGAGACGCATGATTGAGGCGGAGTTCTCTCGGTCGAGGTTGCCGGTCGGTTCGTCGGCGAGGAGCAGGCGGGGCGAGGTGCAGACCGCGCGGGCGATGGCGACGCGCTGGCGCTCGCCGCCGGAGAGCGTGTTCGGGGAAAACTCCACGCGGTGGCTGAGCCCCACGCGGTCGAGCGCGGTGCGGGCGAGCGGTTCGCGCTCGTCGCGGGTGAGCCCCGCGTACGTGCCGGCGAGCATCACGTTCTCGAGCACGCTGCGAGTGGGCATCAGGTGGAACGACTGAAACACGAAGCCGACCGCTCGGCCGCGCAGGGCGGACCGCTCATCGTCGCTGAGGCTCGCGACGTCGATGCCCTCGAACTGGAAGCGGCCGGTGCTGGGGCGGTCGAGCAGGCCGAGCGTGTTCAGCATGGTCGACTTGCCAGATCCTGACGGTCCCACGATCGCGAGATAGTCTCCCCGCTCCACCGTGAGGTTCACCCCGCGGAGTGCGTTGACGGGCGGCGGGCCGGGGAAGAACCGGGTGACGTCGTCAAGCTGCACGATCGGTCCGGCGAAATCCGGGTCTCCGGCGCGCAGCAACTGTTCCGGGGCTCCGGCATCGTCACCGGCAGCGCCGCCGACTGCGCGTTCGCCCGCGCCCCGGCGCGCGAATACGCGGGAGACCCAGCCGCGCGGCCGCTCCCGCGCGGCCCGCCGGGCCTCGGCGGGAGTCTCGGCGCCCGGGGGAGCCGCGCTGGGATCCTCGGCGTCGGCGAGCCCGTTGAGTCCGTCGAGCCCCGCAAGCGCTTCAAGCCCGTCGAGCTCGCTGGCCGCTGCGGGCTCGGCGGCGGGGCGCTCAGCCCGGCTCATCGGCCGACCACAACCTCGGCCCCCGGCTCGATCCGCGGATCCTCGGAGGAGATCTCTACGTAGCCGTCTGCGGCGAGCCCCGCAAGTACCGTGACGTTCTCGGTTTTCGCGTCGTCTCCGGAACCGCGCTCGAGCAACAGCTCGACTCGATCCTCGCCCCCCGATCCCGCTGAGAGCGCGGCGATGGGCACCGCGAGGACATCCCCGTCGGTGGCCGCCACGGGGATTCTGATTCGGACGTTATTGCCGCGCAGCGCGTCGATCTGCGCTGCGCTGAGCTTGCCCGGAGTGAGCCGCACGGTGTAGCGGGCGGAATCACCGGAGGCCGCGCCGCCGCTCTGTCCGCCACCCTGGCCGCCGTCGTCGTCGCCGCTGCCCGCGTCGCCCGATTTCCCCTTCTTCGGAGCGATGATCTTCTGCACCGTGGCCGTGAGATCCTCGCCGTCAGGGCCCGGGAAGGTGGCCGTGAGCCCCTCGGAGAGCAGCTCCGCGTCCTGCTTGGAGATCGTGCCCACAATGGTGAGCGTTGCGCCCGAGACGGTCATGGGGGAGGTCGACAGGATGTCGCCGCGTGCCACGGAGACATCGTCCACGCGGCGGGGGAGGTCGCTGAGGAAGAGCGCCTCACTCGAGGGGAGCGTCGGCAGCACCCCCTCCTGCGCGGTGGCGAGCGCCTCCTGCGCGTCGATGAGCGCGTCGTTCGCCGCCGTCACGGAGGCGCGCTGTGCGGCCGGGTCCGGGCCGCCCTCGCTCACGGCCGCCTGCAGCTCGGCCTGTGCCTGCGCGAGCTGCACGCCCGCGTCGCGCGCGGAACGCTCGGCCTGCTGCAGCGTGTCCTGCGCCTCGGGGCCGCCGCTCGCCGTGGCGTAGCCGATCTGCTCGTACAGCGTGCCCAGGGCGGTTGCGGTGTCGTATTCGAACTGGTCGGAGCCGAGATCGCCGGCCCAGTATCCCATGCTGCTGAGGGCGCTCTTGAGCTGCGTCACGTCTGGCCCGCGCATGCCGACGCTGAGGTTGCGGTAGGCGGGCAGCTCGCCGGGGAACACGATGACCGGGCGGCCCGCGACCTCCAGGGCGATGCTGCCGGCGTTGAACTCAGCACCGGCCTCCGGGACGTGCCCGGTGATCACGGGGCGCGCGTCGGAGCCACCAGTGTCGAGCGACACGTCAACGGCGTCCGCGTACGTCACATCGCCCCGCGTCACTACCGTGTTCTCGATCTCTCGCGTTTCTACCGCCGCGGTGACGGGGCCCGCCTTGGGTGGGGCGGTGCGCGCCGCAAGCTCGGCCGGGGACACGATGAACTGCATGACCGCGATCCCGATGAGGAGCGAGACCACCGCGACCGCGGCGATGAGTGCGACGAGCCGCGTTCCCGACCAGGCGCGGCGGGTGCGCGCAGGGGCCCGCGTGCCCGCGGCGTCCTGGCCCTCGCTCGCGTCTGCCGGTGCGGGGGCGGTGTCCGTGTCGAAACTGGTCGTCGCCTCCGGTGCAGCGGGCTCCGGTGCAGCGGGCTCCGGTGTCGCGGCGTCCGGGGCCGCGGGGGAATCGGGAGTCGCCGCATCGGAGGCCTGCGCCCGTCGGCCGCGCCGGGGAAACTTCACTGCGGCTAGTCCTTCTTCTTCGCGCTGTACTTTGACAGGAGCGCGTCGAGCTCGGCCTGGTGCTGGTCGACGAACTTCTGCTCAAGGGCAAACTGCACCTTCATCTGCTTCTCCTGGTACTTCGTCTTCGTCTGGCAGGCGAAATCGGCGGTCGCCACCTCGATCTCGCGCTTCGCGAACGCGTCGGAGTCTTCCTTGCTCGGCTCGCGGTACTCGCCCTCGTCGCCGTCGGGCATGCCGAGCGCGTTGTACTCGTCATACATGACGTTTTGCGCGGCCATCGGGCTGGTGAAATCCGGATAGCCGGATTCCTCCATGCAGGCGGCCCAGGACTGGTCGATCTTGGTCATCTCCGGGTTCGGGTTCTCCTCGTCGTAGAGCTCCGTCCAGACGTCGTTCATTGAGTCGAAGAGATCGGTGAACTCGGGATCCTCGTACATCTCCATGTCGTTGCCGGACTTCTCCTGCTGCGCGAGCTGTGCGGCGCCGTAACAGCCCTGCTCGCTGAGGTCGGGGGAGTACCCGCCCTCGCTCGCCTCGATCTCGGCCCACTCCTCCTCGCTGAGGCTGGGTCCGGAGAGGGTCTCGTAGTACGCGGTCTGCTCGGACTCGCTCAGCGAGTTGACGTAGTCCTGATTCGGGTCGACGTACTCCTCCTCGGTGCCGCCCATGCCCTGCTCAATCCACGGGGAATTGACGATGCCGTAGCCGTACTCCTTGGCGAACTCCTCGGTCCCCATCTCCGGGCCGTCCATGTCCTCGGTGTTGTACACCTGACCCGCGTTTTGCGTGTTGGGGGTGTATTCAAACCCTTCCTTGGCCATGCACGCGGCGACGAACTCCTCGGTCTCGAGGTTTTGCTTGTCGAACTGCTCCTGCGTCATCTCCTGACCGTCCCACAGCGCGGTCATGTACTTCGAGAGTGGGCCGTCTTCGAGGGACGGTGTGCCGGTGCCGCCGTCTCCGCCGCTGCACCCCGTGAGGGTCAGCGCGGCGACCGCAATCGCGGCGGGGGCCCAGAAACGGACAGTACTCGTGCGTGTGATCATGGCACCTCAATCTGCAGGGGTGTCGGCGTGGGCGAGTCCCGGGGCTCGACGATGAGTAAATCGTCAAGCTAGCACACCAGTTGTCAGAGGAGCCCGAGAATCTGAGTGGTTCTCAGATGACACGTGGCGGGCCCCTGCGGTGCGTGGAGCGCACGCGAATCGCCGTGCGACAACGTCCCGGCCGCGGCCGCGCCCACGACGGCCCCGCCGGCGCCGCGGGGCTAGGCTGCGAGGAGCCGGGCCAGCTGAGCGCCGACGCGCTCGGACTCGATGAGGAACGCGTCGTGCCCGAACGGCGAGTCGATCCGCGTGGCGCGATCCCCGTCGAGGTTGCCGGGGGTGTGCCGAGCGATTTCGTCCTGGCCCTCGAGTGTGAACAGGCGGTCGCTCGGGATCCCGAGCACGAGGGTCGGCAGGTCGAGCGTTGAGAGCGCGGCGCGCACGCCGCCGCGGCCGCGGCCCACGTCGTGCGAGTTCATCGCCTGCACGAGCGTGACGTAGCTGCCGGCATCGAAGCGGCGCGTGAACTTGTTGCCGTGGAAGTCGAGGTACGACTCGACGGCGAAGCGGCCCCCGCCGCCGAGCGGGCTGACCGCGGACTGCCACGCGCGGCCGAACCGCTCGTCGAGCTCGGTGTTGCTGCGGTAGTTCAGCAGGGCGAGGCGGCGGGCCGTCGCGAGGCCGTGCGTCGGCCCGATCCCGTCGGGCGCGTCGTAGTAGTTGCCGCCGCGGTAGGACGGATCCGAGCGAATCGCCTCCAGCTGCACGAGGTTCAGGCCGATCTGGTCCGCGGTCGTGACCGGGGGGGCGGCGATCACCGCGAGCCGGTCGAGCCGATCCCGCTGGGTGAGCCCCCACTCAAGTGCGTGCATGCCGCCCATCGAGCCGCCGATCACGGCGCGGAAGCTCGCGATTCCGAGCTCGTCGGCGAAGCGCGCGGTCGCGGCAACCTGATCCCGGATCGTGAGGTAGGGGAAGCTCCCGCCCCACTCGCGTCCCTCGGGGGAGAGCGATGCGGGGCCGGTTGAACCCTGGCAACCGCCGAGCACGTTTGGTGCGACGATGCAGAAGCGATCGGTATCGAGCGGCCGGCCGGGGCCCACGATCTCGGCCCACCAGCCGTCGGTGGGGTGGCCCGCGCCCGCGGAGCCGACGAGGTGGCTGTCTCCGGTGAGGGCGTGGAACACGAGGATCGCGTTGTCGCGGCGCTCGTTGAGCTCCCCGAACGTCTCGTACGCGATGCGCACGTTCGGGATCTCGCCACCGAACTCGGTCGCGAGATCCCCGATCGCGGCGAACTTGCGGTCGCCAACGGGGTCGCCGTCGCGCCAGCCGCCCGAGATTGGCGGCCGACCCATGAGCGCGCGCAGCTGCGCGTCGGTGATGAAGTCAGTGGGGAACGAGTCCTCGGGGGTCTGCCAGTCCATAGTTCCCCATTCTGCCCGGGTTCCGGGGCGCCCGAGCGAATGTTACGCCCGAGCTCGCTGGCCGGGACCGTGCCGGGCCAGCGAGCTCGGGTGAGTGCGGCTAGACCCGCGCCGCGGCAACGACCGCGCGTGCGGCGGCGAAGCCCTTCTCGAGGTCCGCCTTGATGTCGTCGATGTGCTCGAGGCCCACCGACAGACGCACGAGGCCCGGGGTCACGCCGGCCGTGAGCTGCTGCTCGGGCGTGAGCTGCGAGTGCGTGGTCGACGCCGGGTGGATGATGAGCGAGCGCACGTCGCCAATGTTCGCGACGTGGCTGAACAGCTCCACGTTCTCGACGACCGCGCGCCCGGCATCAACACCGCCCTTGAGCTCGAACGAGAGCACCGCACCGACGCCCTTCGGGGCGTAGGTGTTCGCCGCCGCGTACCAGGGGCTCGTGGGGAGGCCCGAGTAATACACGGTGGCGACGTCCTCGTGCGAGTCGAGCCACTCGGCGACTGCCTGCGCGTTCTGCACGTGGCGCTCGATCCGCAGCGACAGCGTCTCGATGCCCTGCAGCAGCAGCCACGCGCTCAGCGGTGCGATCGACGAGCCGAGGTCGCGCAGCAGCTGCACGCGCGCCTTGATGATGTAGGCGATCGCGTCGCCGACCGCGCCCGTGTAGCTGACGCCGTTGTAGGAGGGGTCGGGCTCGGTCAGACCTGGGAACTTGTCCGCGTGCTCCGACCAGGGGAACGTGCCGCCGTCGACGATCACGCCGCCCAGCGTGGTGCCGTGACCGCCCAGGAACTTGGTGGCCGAGTGCAGCACGATGTCGGCGCCGTGCTCGAACGGGCGCACCAGGTACGGGCTCGCCACGGTGTTGTCAACGATGAGGGGCAGGTGGTTCTCGTGTGCCACGTCGGCGATCGCGCGGATGTCGAGCACGTTCGAGCGCGGGTTCGCGATCGACTCGGCGAAGAACAGCTTCGTGTTGGGGCGCACGGCGCGCTGCCACGCCGCCGGATCGTCCTGATCCTCAACGAACGTGACCTCGATCCCGAGCTTCGCGAGCGAGTACTTGAACAGGTTGTACGTGCCGCCGTAGATCGAGCTCGACGAGACGATGTGGTCGCCCGCGTTCGCGATGTTCAGCACGGCGAACGTCGACGCCGCCTGCCCGCTCGCGAGCAGCAGTGCTCCGGAGCCGCCCTCGAGCGCGGCGATGCGCTGCTCGGCAACCTCCTGCGTCGGGTTCGTGATGCGCGTGTAGATGGGGCCCAGCTCGGCGAGCGCGAAGCGGTTGGCGGCCTGGTCTGCATCCTCGAAGACGAAGGCCGTGGTCTGGTGGATCGGGAGCGCGCGCGACCCGGTGGTGGGGTCGGGCTGCTGCCCGGAGTGGATCTGCTTGGTTTCAAAGCCCCAGGCGTTCTGTTCTGACATGAATGCTCCTCGGTACTGATGCCGGACGACGGTGAATTGTGAAAGACAGGGGTGCTGCAATCACCGAGCGTACGAGGGAGTTCCCACCCCGGCAATTGAACGCGACACCCTGCGTAATGATAGACGCGCGGGGCGGGCGCGCCCCGGAGCTAAGCTGGCGGCAAGAACGCGGCGAGACGCGGCGGAACTCAGCGAGAACGGAGCACAGCATGCTGAAACGGGTCGTGGTGACCGGAGCGAGCTCGGGGATCGGTGCCGCGACGGTGCGACGCTTCACCGAGCTGGGGTGGCAGACCGTGGCCGTGGCGCGCCGCGCGGACCGGCTGCAGCAGCTCGCCGCCGAGACCGGGGCGCACCCGGTGCAGTGCGACGTGACCGACGAGGCGCAGGTCGCAGCGCTCGCCGCAGAGGTGGCTGCGACGGGCGGGGCGGTGGGGCTCGTCAACAATGCCGGCGGCGCGCTCGGCACCGAGTCGGTCGAGGCGTCCTCAAACGACGACTGGCGGCGCATGTTCGAGGTCAACGTGCTGGGCCTGCGCTCGGTGACCGCGGCGCTGCTCCCCGTGCTGCCCGCGGGGGCCGCGGCGACCGGGTGGGCGTCGATCCTCAACCTGACCTCCACCGCGGGGCACGCTGCGTATCCCGGCGGGGGCGGCTACAACGCGGCGAAGTACGCGGCGCACGCCGTGACCGAGGTCTTGCGGCTCGAACTCGCGGGCGAGCCGATTCGGGTCATGGAGCTCGCGCCGGGGCTGGTGCACACCGAGGAGTTCACGCTCAACCGGTTGCGGGGCGACGCCGAGGGTGCCGCGCGCGCGTACGCCGACGTGACGCCGCTGCTCGCGGAGGATGTCGCCCGCGTGCTCGTGGGGGCGTTTGAGCAGCCGCCCCACGTGAATCAGGACCTGATCGTGCTGCGGCCCGTCGCGCAGTCGAGCGTGTTTCACACCCATCGCGGTCCGCTCGCGCCGAGGGGCTGACCCCGTGGATCTCGAATCGCTGCGCGCCGCCGGAGCGATTGCCCCGGACTGGGCCGACGCGCTCGCGCCCGCGGCCGAGCAGCTTGCCGCGGCCGGGCACTTCGTCGCGGCTGAGCGGGCCGCCGGACACGAGGTGCTGCCGGATCGGGATCGCGTCTTCGCGGCGTTTGCGCGCCCGCTCGCCGAGGTGCGCGTGCTCATCGTGGGCCAGGATCCGTATCCCACACCGGGGCACCCGATCGGCCTGTCGTTTGCGACCGCGCCCGGCGTGCGGCCGCTGCCGCGGAGCCTGCAGAACATCTCACGCGAGCTCCAGACGGACATCGGTGCGCCCCCGCTCACGCACGGCGACCTCACCGGGTGGGCCGATCAGGGCGTTCTGTTGCTCAACCGCGTGCTCACCGTGCGCGCCGGCGCGGCTGGATCGCACCGGCAGCGCGGCTGGGAGGCGGTGACCGAGCGGGCGATTGAAGCACTGGTGGCGCGGGGCGGACCGCTCGTTGCGATCCTGTGGGGAAACGACGCGCGGGCGCTCGCCCCGCTGCTCGGCGAGGTGCCGCGCATCGAGAGCGCGCACCCGTCCCCGCTGTCCGCCGCACGCGGATTCTTTGGCTCGGCCCCGTTCAGTCGCGCAAACGCCGCGCTCGTCGCGCAGGGCGCCGCCCCGGTGTCGTGGGCGCTCGCCCCGGCGCCGGACGCGCAGCCGGCGCTCTGGGACTGAGCCGGCGCCCTGGGACTGAGCCGGCGCTCTGCGATGGATTCGGTGCCCCTGACTTGATCCGGCGCTCCGGGGGACTGAGCGGTGGTCCCGGCCCGCGCCCGGCATCGTGTAGACTTGGGCGCTGTACTTCGGCGAGGGGCGCGTGCGCCCGTTATCGACGCGGGACGGAACGCCTCTGCGGGCCATCTTGCTGCGTTACAACGCAAGTGCGAGACACCAATCCCGGCGGCCTGGCCGCCCATCATTGGGCGAAAGCCCGCAAGGAGAGATCACTATGAGCGATTCAAACCAGCTCGTCGGAACCCCCCGCGACACCTTCGGCAAGGGCGTCGCCCGCAAGCTGCGCGCGATCGGCCAGACCCCGGCGGTCGTTTACGGCCACGGCACGGATCCGGTGCACATCTCGCTGGAGACCCACCCGCTGAGCCTCATCCTCCGCCAGGCGAACGCCCTGATCGAGGTCGACGTCGACGGCAAGAAGCACCTCGTGCTCGTCAAGGACGTGCAGAAGGATCCCGTACGCCAGATCATCGAGCACGTTGACCTGATCGTGGTCAAGAAGGGCGAGACCGTCGAGGTCGAGGTCCCCGTGCACGTCGTGGGCGAGCCGTTCTCCGGCACCAACGCGCTGCAGGAGCTCAACACGCTCCGCCTGAGCGCTCTCGCCACCTCGATCCCCGAGAGCGTCGAGGTCAACGTTGAGGGCCTCGAAGACGGCACCCAGATCCTCGCCGGCGCCGTCGAGCTCCCCAAGGGCGCCAGCCTGCTCGACCCGGCCGACGCGCTCGTCGTGAACGTTGTCGCCCCGCGCGGCAACGCCGCTGACGACGAGGCAGACGCTGAGGAAGCCGCCGAGTAGTCTTCGCACACATTCTGGCCCGTCGGGTCGGCGTTCACGCCGATCCGACGGGCCGTTTGACTCTGTGGGGGTGTGTCAGTGGTCCCTGCGATCATTGAGTGCACGGAGGTGTTGAGTGTTCTGGCGAAAACGAAATCAAGTGGAGGACCGCGTGGCTGAGGACAGCTGGTTGATCGTTGGCCTGGGAAATCCCGGGGCGAAGTACGAGACGACGCGTCACAACGTGGGCCAGATGGCACTCGACGTGCTCGCAGAGCGGATCGGCGGCCGGTTCTCCCCGCACAAAGCCGGAGCTCGGATCGCCGAGGGGCGGCTGCGCCCCGGTGGGCCCAAACTGATTCTCGCCAAGTCGAACGGCTACATGAACACCTCGGGCGGTCCCGTGTCCGGGCTCGCAAAGTACTTCGGGGTGCCCGCGGACCGCGTGATCGCGATCCACGACGACCTCGACCTGCCGTTTGACTCGATCAAGCTCAAGCAGGGCGGCGGCCACGGCGGCCACAACGGCCTTCGCGACATCGCGAAGGCGCTCGGCACCCCAGACTACTTCCGCGTGCGCGTGGGGATCGGACGCCCGCCCGGGCAGCAGGATCCAGCCGACTTCGTGCTGAAGCCGTTCGGCTCCACGGAGCGGGGCAACCTCGGGGTACTGCTCGAAGACGCCGCCGACGCGACCGAGGCGCTCGTTGCAGACGGCTTGCTCGCGGCCCAGCAGCGCTTCCACGGCCGGAGCGGCTCATGACGCTGCGCGGGATTGACCGCCTGCTTGAGTCCTCCCCGTCGTTTGCGCGCGCGCTGGATCACAGCGGGGCGGACGCCGAGTTCTCGGTGCCCGAGGGCCTGCGCGCGCCCCTCATTGCCGGCCTGGTGCGCCGCCGGCGCGAGGCGGGGGACCGCGGCGCCCTCCTCCTTATCGCCGCGACGAGCCGCGAAGCGGACGCGCTGCGTGCGGCGCTCGCCTCGCTGATCCCCGAGGCCGTTACCGTCGAGTTTCCGGCATGGGAAACCCTGCCACACGAGCGCCTGAGCCCCAGCGCCGAGACCGTGGGCCGCCGCGCTGCGGCCCTCCGCATGATTCGCGAGCAGGCGCAGGCCGCCGCGACGCCGGGCAGCGACGCCCCGCCGCTCATCGTGGTCGCCTCGGTGCGGGCGGTGCTGCAACCGGTTTCCCCGCACGCGGCGTACGCCGAGCCGCTCACGCTGCGCGCCGGCTCCGAGTCGATCGGCCTCGAAACGGTCGCGCGCGACCTGGTCGCGCGCGCCTACACCCGCGTTGACATGGTCACGCGGCGCGGCGAGTTCGCCGTGCGCGGCGGCATCCTCGACGTGTTTCCGCCGGAGGCCGCGCAGGCGGTTCGGGTCGACTTCTTCGGCGATGAGGTGGATCAGATCCGCCGCTTCGCGGTCTCAGACCAGCGCAGCGCCGGCGACCCGCTCGACGCGGTCGAGCTGTGGCCCGCCCGCGAACTGCTGCTCACCGACGACGTGCGGCTGCGCGCGGCCGAGCTGCTGCCGCGCTTCCCGGCGCTGTCTTCGCTCCTCGAAAAACTGAGCGAGGGCATCCCGGTCGAGGGCATGGAGAGCCTGCTGCCGCAGCTCGTCCCGGGCCTGCAGCCGCTCACCGCGCTCCTGCCCGAGGGCGGCGCCGTGCTCGTGGCGTCCCCCGAGCGCATCGCCGGGCGCGCGGTGAGCCTCGCGGAGACCAACCGCGAGTTCCTTGAGGCCGCGTGGCACGCCGCGACGGCCGGGGCCGACGCGCCGATGCCGATCGAGGACGGCGGCATGCTCACCGTCGCGGAGCTGCGGGCGGCATCCGCGTCGCGACCCTGGTGGACCGTCTCCAGCTTCGTCCACGACGACGCGGAGTTCCCGGCGGCCGACGAGCCAGATACCGCGCCGGGCGGCGCGGCTGGCGCGACGGCGGCGACCGACGCCGCAGAGATCACCGTGCACGGCGGCCCGCTGCCGCGGCCGCCCCAGGGCGCCGACGCGACGGGGGCAGCGATTCGGCTGATCGGCGAGCGGGTCCGCGACGGCTGGCGCGTGGTCGTCACCGCGCAGGGGACCGGCCTCGTCGAGCGCGCACGCGACGTGCTCGCCGAGGCGGGGGCTGCCGCGCGCATCGTCGAGGAGGTCCCCGCAGAGTTCGAGGCGGGCGTCGTCTACCTCGTGGCCGGCACCGCGTGGTCGGGCTTCCAAAGCGCGGAGGCGCGGCTGGTCCTCGCCACCGAGACCGAGTTCTTCGGCCGCGCAATCAGCGCGCAGGCCGCGACCGGCCAGAAGCTCGCGAAGCGCCGCGGCAAGAACGTGGTCGACCCGCTCAAGCTCGTGGCCGGCGATTACGTGGTCCACGAGACTCACGGCATTGGCCGCTTCGTTGAACTCACGCAGCGCATGGTCCCCACCGGCATCGGCCGCGACGCGACGAAGGCGCTGCGCGAGTACCTCGTGCTTGAGTACGCCTCCACGAAGCGCGGCATGCCGCGCGACAAGCTCTACGTTCCCACCGACCAGCTCGATCAGCTCTCCCGCTACGTGGGCGGCGAGGCGCCGGCCCTCTCCAAGATGGGCGGCAGCGACTGGTCCACGGCCAAGAGCAAGGCCCGCAAGGCCGTCCGCGACATCGCCGTCGAGCTCGTGAAGCTCTACTCGGCGCGCGTGGCCTCGAAGGGGCACGCGTTCTCCCCGGACACCCCGTGGCAGCACGAGCTCGAGGAGGCGTTCCCGTACGCGGAGACGCTGGATCAGCTCACCACGATCGACGAGGTGAAGAAGGACATGGAGAGCCCGATCCCCATGGATCGGCTCGTGGCCGGCGATGTCGGCTTCGGCAAGACCGAGGTTGCGGTGCGCGCCGCATTCAAGGCGGTGCAAGACGGCAAGCAGGTCGCCATGCTGGTCCCCACGACGCTGCTGGTCAACCAGCACCTCGAGACGTTCCAGGACCGCTTCGCCGGGTTCCCCGTGCAGCTGCGCCCGCTCAGCCGCTTCCAAACCGAGAAGGAATCGAAGGACACGATCGACGGCCTCGCCGCCGGCACCGTCGACGTGGTGATCGGCACGCACCGCCTGCTCTCGGAGAGCGTGCTCTACAAAGATCTGGGCCTCCTCATCATCGACGAGGAGCAGCGCTTCGGCGTCGAGCACAAGGACGCGCTGAAAAAGCTGAAGACCAACGTCGACATCCTCGCGATGAGCGCCACCCCGATCCCGCGCACGCTTGAGATGGCGGTGACCGGAATCCGTGAGATGTCCACGCTCGCCACGGCACCCGAGGACCGGCACCCGATCCTCACGTTCGTGGGCCCGCGCAGCGACAAGCAGATCACGGCCGCTATCCGGCGCGAGCTGCTCCGTGAGGGCCAGGTCTTCTTCGTGCACAACCGCGTGAGTTCGATCGCGCGGGTGGCCGCGCAGCTCGCCGACCTCGTGCCGGAGGCGCGCATCGCGATCGCGCACGGCAAGCTCTTTGAGCACCAGCTTGAGCAGGTGGTGCAAGACTTCTGGGAGCGCAAGTACGACGTGCTCGTCTCGACCACCATCATCGAGACCGGCCTCGACATCGCGAACGCGAACACGATCATCATCGACGCCGCCGACAAGTACGGCCTGAGTCAGCTGCACCAGCTGCGTGGCCGTGTGGGCCGCAGCCGCGAGCGCGCGTACGCGTACTTCCTCTACGACCCGGAGAAGCCGCTCACCGAGCACGCGCACGAGCGGCTCGACACCCTCGCCGCCAATAACGAGCTCGGCGCGGGCATGCAGGTCGCGCTCAAGGACCTCGAGCTGCGCGGCGCGGGCAACCTGCTCGGCGGCGAGCAGTCCGGCCACATCGCCGGGGTCGGCTTCGACCTGTACCTGCGCATGATCGGCGAGGCCGTCAACACGTTCAAGGGTGAGGAGGTCGCCGGGAACGTCGAGCTGATCCTCGAGCTTCCCGTCGACGCGCACATCCCGGAGGAGTACGTGGAGAGCGAGCGGCTGCGCCTCGAGGCCTACCAGAAGTTCTCGGCGGCCTCGCACCCGCAGGCGCCAGACGACCACGTTGCGCTCGTGCTCGAAGAACTCACCGACCGCTACGGTGAGCCCCCGGCCGAGGTGCAGCGACTCGCCGCGGTGTCTGCCCTGCGTCGGCGCGCAGCGAAGCTCGGCCTCTCGAAGGTGGTCGCGGCCGGCCCAGCGCTGCGCCTCGAACCAGTGAAACTGCTCGATTCGCGCCGCATGCGCATGAACCGCATGTACCCGGGTGCCAGGTACACGGAGGCGACCGGCGCGCTGCAGATCCCGCTCCCCGGTGGCACCGCGAGCTCCCGCAGCCCGCTCGCCGGGGTGGGGCAGCCGAAGACGGGCGACGAGGGCGACATCGTGGCGTGGACCACGCGCGTGATCGCCACCCTGCTCGAGGACGACGCGCCGGCGCAGTAGGCCTGACGGGTCGCCGCGCGCGGGGCCCGCGGGTGCGGCCGGGACTACTCGGCCGCGCAGGCCTCCTGCAGCCGGGCTCCGGTCTCTTGCAGGGCCGGCAGTCGCTGCGAGAAGAGCGCGGTGAGTTCGCCGCCGTACTCCTGCAGCGCGCCGAGCTTGCTCAGATCACCCGAGGTGAGTCCCGCGAGGTCCGGGGCGCCGAGGGCCGCGATGTCGGTCGCGAGCCCGCTCCACTCGGTCTGCGCCTCGCCGAGTGCCGCGAGCACAGCCGGGTCAGTGATCGACGCCGATGCCGCGTCGAGCGCCTCGATCACCGGGTCGACCAGGGCGCCGGCGTCGACCGGCTCGCCCGCGAGCGCGTCGGCGATGAGCTGCGGCCCGCTCTGCGCGGCCTCGCTGGTGACCCGGTCGATCGCGGCGCTCGCCACCTGACACTTTGAGCCAGACGCCGCGGCCTCGGACGTGCCGCCGCCGGACCCGCCAGAGCCGCTCCCGGCGCTCGACCCGCCGGAGCCGGGGAGCCCCGGAATCGCGATGCTGCAGGCGCTGAGCGGCAGCATCAGGAGCGCGAGCGCGGCGGCCGCGGCTGCCCCGCGACCGCGGACGGGGGTGAACCGGCGTGTCATTGGTGTGATCCTTCGCGTGGAAACGTGAAGTCCCTCACACTACCCCGTGCGGCTGACACTTTCGGGTGCCGCCGGTGGCGGCCCGATCGGAGGCCAGATTTGGGTGGGCGGTGCGCTCGGCAGTGCGGTCGGGCGAGCGATCGGGGGCCCGCGGGACGGGAGATCTCCGCTCACGTCCAGGGGCGGTGAGTAGTGTGGTTGCATGGAAAGCGCGAGCATCGGAGCCGACATCCACCCCGACAAACCCAGCGCCGCGAGCGGTCTCGACGCCGCCGCGGCAGCGGTCGCGAGAGCTGCGCAGACGGTGCAGCGCATGGTCTCGCCCGGCGGCTGCGCCTGGCACGAGGCGCAAACGCACGAGAGCCTCACCCCGTTTCTGATCGAGGAGGCCGCCGAGTTCGTCGACGCGATCGAGCGCGAGCTGCCGGCCGCCGAGATCCGCTCCGAGCTGGGCGACGTGCTCTACCAGGTGCTGTTTCACGCGGCAATCGCCGAGCGTGACGACGAGGGATACGGCCTCGCCGAGGTGGCGGATCACCTCACCGACAAGCTCATCGCGCGGCACCCGCACGTGTTCGGCGATCGCGGCTACATGAGCATCGAGGAGTTGCACGCGGAGTGGGAGCGCCTCAAGGAGGACGCCGCTGGCGAGGAACGCGGCTCGCGCGGCGTGCTCGACGGCATCCCTGCCGGAATGCCCACCCTCGCCCGCACGGCCAAGATCGTGGAGCGGTTGAAGCGGGCCGGGCTCGTGAACCCGGGAGCGGGGGAGGGCGCGCCCGACGACCCGCTCGCCGCCGCTATCGGCCCCGACGAGCAGCGGCTCGCCGAGGTGGGGATCGGCGACGCGATGCTCACGCTCGTGATGCGGGCAAACTCGGCGGGGGTCGACCCGGACCGCGCCCTGCGGCTCGCGGCCGACCGGCTCTCCGCGCGCGTGATGCACGACGACGCCTCCTGAGGGTGCCGCCCAGCGCAAGCGTCCGCCGGCGGACCGCGCGGGCTCTCCGCGGGACGGTTGCGCGGGCGCGCAGCGAGACGCCTGGGCGGCCCCGCGCTAGCTGATGAGGCCGCGGCGGCGCGCGGCGGCGACCGCCGCGTGCCGCGTCGACGCGCCCAGCTTCGTCATTGCGGTCTTCATGTAGCTCTTCACGGTGCTCTCCGCGAGGGCGAGGGCGACGGCGATTTCCTGATTCTTCAGTCCGGTGGCTGCGTGGATGAGTACGTCGAGCTCGCGCGGCGCGAGCTGCACCTGGTCGACCTCGGGCGCGGGGGAGCCGAGCCTCATGAGGCGCCGTTCGAGCGCCGCGAGCCGCGCCCGGGTCTCGGGTTCGCCGGTTTCGGCGGCGATCTGGCGCAGCTCTGCGTGGCCCGCGCGCAGCTCCTCGAGGATTCCGCTCGGGATTGCGGCGAGCCCCGCGTCCGGAGGCCCGTGGCTGTGCAGGGGGCCGGGCCGGCTCACGGTCTCGGCGACGCGGCGCGCCACCTCGTCCTGAAACTTCACCTCCTGCGCGAGCGCGCGGGCGATCGCGACGCCCGCCTGCACGAACCGCGTCTGCGGGCGTACGGCGGTGCGCGTGGCCCCGTAGAGCACGCCGCGCACGTCGCCGGCGAGCACGACTGGCACGGCGAAGAGCGTGCGCACGCGCTCGGCGCCGATCTCGAGGTCGTAGTCGTGCGTAATGAGCGGTGAGTGCGCGTAGTCGGACGTGATCCGCGGTCGCACCTCGCTCATCGCGCGCCCGCCGAGGCCGCGGCTGTGCTCCACGCGGAGACCTTGCAGGCTGTCGGTGTGGTTGCCGGTCATTGCGGTGACGGTGGTGACCCCGGCGGCCTCAAATCCGCCGAAGGTGAGGGGGAACGCGGTTTCGCGGGCGAACTCGGCGACGGCGTCGGCCAGCGCCCGCTGCAGATCGGGGTGGGGGGAGTGCGTCATTGAAACTACCAACTTTCGGGGGTACTGCGATGGTAGACGCACTCCTAGCATCGTGGAAACACCTCGCAAAGATGCAGTGTGGGTCTGACGATTTCAAGGGAGAAATGTCGTGACACTTAGTACCGAACATGGCAAAGTTGCGCGCTACAGCGACGTCTGGCGGGACAGCCAGAGCGATCCTGAGGGCTTCTGGTTGAAGGCGGCCGAGCGGATCGACTGGGTCGCCAAACCGCAGACCGCACTGACGCAGCGCAGCGACACCGACTGGAGATGGTTCGCGGACGGCACACTGAACGTGTCCGCAAACGCGCTTGACCGACACGTTGCCGCGGGCCGTGGCGACACGACCGCGCTGATCTACGACTCTGCAATGACGGGCACCACCGCGCGGCTGAGCTACCGCGAGCTGCGGGACCGGGTTGCCGCGTTCGCCGGGGCGCTCCGCGGCCTCGGGGTCGAGGCGGGCGACCGGGTGCTGGTGTACTGCCCTATGACCCCGGAGGCCGTCATCGCGATGCTCGCCTGCGCCCGGATCGGGGCGATCCACTCCGTCGTCTTCGGCGGCTTCGCGGCGAACGAGCTCGCGATGCGGATCCGCGACGCACAGCCGCGGGTGATCGTGACCGCGTCGGGCGGCCTCGAGCCAGGCCGGGCGGTGGAGTACCTGCCGCTCGTGAGCCGCGCGCTCGAGATC
The DNA here is from genome assembly GCF_004217175.1 of Leucobacter luti. Taxonomy (GTDB): domain Bacteria; phylum Actinomycetota; class Actinomycetes; order Actinomycetales; family Microbacteriaceae; genus Leucobacter; species Leucobacter luti. The sequence goes on along the minus strand of NZ_SHKI01000004.1, from coordinate 99,350 downwards.
TGCGGGGGCGCGGCCTCCGGCGTCGAGGCGGTCGTGGTGCGCGACCGCGAGGCGGTGCCCGGATCCGCCGCCGACTACGCGGCGGACTCCGAGATCCCGTGGCTCGACTGGGACGAGCTCGTCGCCGACGCGGAGCCGGCGGACCCCGTCCCGATGCGCGCCGACGACCCGCTCTACATCCTCTACACCTCCGGCACCACGGGGAGCCCCAAGGGAATCGTGCGCGACAGTGGCGGGTACGCGGTGGCGCTGTCGTGGGTGATGCAGCACGTCTACGACTTCGGGGTGGGCGACACGATCTTCACCGCTTCGGACGTCGGCTGGGTGGTGGGCCACTCGTTCATCGTCTACGGCCCGTTGCTCGCGGGCGGCACCACGGTCCTGTACGAGGGCAAGCCGGTGGGCACCCCGGATCCCGGTGCGTTCTGGCGGGTACTCGCCGAGACCGGCGCGAAGGTGCTCTCGACCGCGCCAACGGCGCTGCGCGCGATCAGGCGCGAGGATCCGGAGCTCACCGAGCTGCGCAAGTACGACCTCTCGCGGCTACAGGCCGTGTACCTGGCGGGGGAGCGGATGGACCCGGAGACCTGGCACTGGGTGCGCGACGGGCTGGGCGTTGAGATCGTCGATCACTGGTGGCAGACGGAGACGGGCTGGCCCATCTGCGCAAACCCGCTGGGGATCGAGACGCTGGAGGCGAAGGCCGGCTCGACGACGGTCCCGATGCCGGGCTTCGACGTGCGCATCGTTGACTCCGCGGGGGCCGACATCACGGCGCCGGGAGTCGAGGGAAACATCGGGATCCGGACCCCGCTCCCGCCGGGGGCCATGCTCGAGATCTGGGGGAGTCGCCAACGCTTCATCGACTCCTACCTGACCGCGTTCCCGGGCTACTACGCCACGGGCGACGCCGGGCACTTCGACGAGGACGGCCACCTGTTCGTGATGGGCCGCACCGACGACGTGATCAACGTCGCCGGACACCGCCTCTCAACGGGCTCGCTCGAGGAAGTGCTGCTGCTGCACCCCGCGATTGCCGAGTGCGCCGTGATCGGCGCGCACGACGAACTCAAGGGCCAGCGGGCCGCGGGCTTTGTGACCGTGAAGCACGGCGTGCGCGTCACCGCTGAGGATCTCGCGGCGGAGCTCGTGCGGCTCGTGCGCGAGCACATCGGCCCGGTCGCGGCGTTCCGCGACGTCACCGTGCTCAACCGGCTCCCGAAGACGCGGTCGGGCAAGATCCTGCGCAAAACAATGCGGCAGATCGTTGACGGGGAACCCTACACGGTGCCCGCCACGATCGAAGACACGGGAGTGGTCGACGACTTCATCGACGCGCTCGCCACGACCGTCACGGCGCCGCCCACGCGCGCCGTCACGATCCCGCGCTGACTCACGCGGCGAGTCGGCGCGAGATCCGCTGCCGGCCGGCCGCCCTCCACCCCAACTCACCCCTCATGCGGCAAGGAGGCCCCATGGTTCACAACACCCCACCCATCACCCCGCCCGATTCGCCGCCCGGTCCGGCGCGCGCGGGCGGCAACCCCGGCGACGTCGAGGTCGACTACGTCGATTTTCAGGCGCGCCCCGAGTTTCAGGAGCTGCGGCACCGCTTCCGCCGCTTCGTGTTTCCCGTCACCGTCGCGTTCATGATCTGGTTCCTTGGATACGTGCTGCTCGCGGCATTCAACCACGAGTTCATGGCGCGCCCGCTGCTCGGCCTCAACGTGGGGCTGTGGCTCGGACTTGCGCAGTTCGTCACCACGTTTGGGATCACAATGTGGTACGTCCGCTTCGCGAACCGGCGCCTCGATCCGGTCACCGAGGGGCTGCGCGCGGAGCTTGAGGACATCGCCGCGGGCGCTGCCCCCAATCAGGCACACGAGACTGAGGCGGGCACCAAATGAACACGCTGAGCATGCTCCGGCTGGAGACGAGCGCCGAACAGAACCCGGTGCTGAACATCTCGATCTTCCTCGCGTTCGTGGCGGTGACCATGGTGATCGTGATCCGTGCGAGCCGCAACAACCGCAGCGCGGCCGACTTCTACGCCGGAGGCCGCGCGTTCACCGGCCGTCAGAATGGCATCGCGATCGCCGGCGACTACCTCTCCGCGGCCTCGTTCCTGGGCATCTGCGGCGCGATCGCGATCAACGGCTACGACGGCTTCCTCTACTCGATCGGGTTCCTCGTTGCCTGGCTCGTCGCGCTGCTGCTCGTGGCCGAGCTGATGCGCAACACAGCGAAGTTCACGATGGCCGACGTGCTCTCGTTCCGCCTGCGCCAGCGCCCGGTACGCATGGCCGCGGCGCTCACCACGCTCGCCGTGTCGTTCTTCTACCTGCTCGCGCAGATGGCGGGCGCGGGCGGGCTGGTGTCGCTGCTGCTCGGCATCGACGACGGGCTCGGCCAGTCGCTCGTGATCGCGGTGGTCGGCGTGGTGATGATCATGTACGTGATGATCGGCGGCATGAAGGGCACCACCTGGGTGCAGATCATCAAGGCGGTTCTGCTGATCCTGGGCGCCGGGGCGATGACGATCTGGGTGCTCGCGCTCAAGGGCTTCAACTTCGCCGCGGTGCTTGAGGCTGCGGTGCAGCACCCGGAAAACCAGAACGGGGCCGCGATCCTCGCGCCGGGGCTCCAGTACGGTGCGAACCCGATCGACTTCGTCTCGCTCGCGCTCGCGTTGGTGCTCGGCACCGCCGGACTCCCGCACGTGCTCATGCGGTTCTATACGGTTCCGACGGCGAAGGAAGCGCGGCGTTCGGTGGTGTGGGCGATCTGGCTGATTGGGATCTTCTACCTGTTCACGCTCGTGCTCGGGTTCGGTGCCGGGGCGCTCGTGGGCCCCGAGACGATCATGAACGCGCCGGGCGGGCAGAACTCTGCCGCGCCGCTCCTCGCGGCGGAGCTGGGCGGGCCGCTGCTGCTCGGCTTCATCTCGGCCGTCGCCTTCGCGACGATCCTCGCGGTGGTGGCCGGGCTCACCATCACGGCGTCGGCGTCGTTCGCGCACGACATTTACAACAGCGTGATCAAGCGGGGCACCGCGTCAGCGAAGCAAGAGGTGCGCGTCGCGAAGATCACGACGCTCGTGATCGGCGCCGCAGCGATCCTCGGCGGGATCGGGGTCCAGGGGCAGAACGTTGCGTTCCTCGTCGCACTCGCGTTTGCCGTGGCCGCCTCGGCGAACCTGCCGACGATCCTGTACTCCCTGTTCTGGTCAAAGTTCACGACCCGCGGCGCGGTCTGGTCGATGGTGGGCGGTCTGGTCACTGCGATCGGCCTGATCGCGCTGTCGCCCGTCGTGTCCGGTGACCCCACCGCGATGCTCGGAGACGGTGTCGACTTCGCGATCTTCCCGCTGAAGAACCCTGGCATCGTCTCGATCCCGGTGGGCTTCCTGCTCGGCTGGCTCGGGTCGATCACTGACCCGGGGCGCGAGTCGAAGAAGCTTGCGGCGGAGATGGAGGTGCGCGCGCTCACCGGGTACGGCGCGGAGCCGCCGGTGAAGCACTGAGGTTCGGGGGTCCGGATCCGCGATCAGGACCCCCGTCTCGCACGGCATCGGCGCGGGCCGGGTGCGCCTCCCACCGGGGGCGCACCCGGCCCGCGGCGGTGCGTGGGCGCTCGGCGGTGCGGCCCGGAGCAGTGCTGCCTAGTCGGTCGCCCCACCCCAGAGGGCGCGCACCACGGCGACCGCGTCGTCAACGCTGACTCCCGCAGCCTGCGCCTCGGCAGCGAGCGCCCGGGCGCGCTCGACGACAGCTTGCGGTGCGCGCGAGGAACCGGGGGCAACCCGGGTGCCGGCCGCGGTGCGGGTGACCACCAGACCCTCCTGCTCCAGTGCCCGGTACGCCTTCGCCGCGGTCGCCTGTGCGATCCCGAAGTCGCGCGCCGTCTGGCGCACCGTGGGGAGGCGCTCGCCGTCGCCGAGCTGGCCGGCTCGGATCGCACCGCGGTACAGCTCGGCGATCTCGTCCGCGGTGCGGGGGAGCGCCGAGTCGGGGGTCATAGCGTTCATGGTGCCACGCTGACCGCGGGCTGCTCCGCAGCCGCGCGGTTCCAGCGCACCGCGGCGCGCACGGTGTCCACGGCGAGGCGGAGCAGCAGCGCGGCGCCGAGCCCCTGAATGACGTAGCCGCCGCGGTGCATCAGCGGAGCGAAGGCCTGATAATCGCTCCCGCCGAAGACCGGGAGCGCGTCCGGGTCCGCGGGTGCCATGATCAGGTCGATGCCGATGCTGCGATCGCCCGCGAAGCCGATGAACGCACAGACCGCGCCGAGCGTGAGCAGCAGCCCGCCGAGCACGAGCAGCACCATCATGCGCGCGGTGGCGGTGCGCTCCGCGCGGGTGTCCGCCGCGGATACGCGGGCGGACGCCGGCCGGTTGGCGTCGGCGGCGAGCGCGGTGCAGAGCGCGGCTGCGGCGGCCCCGATCGCGAGGAGCGTGACGAGGTGGTTGGGCCACCCGGCGCCGGCCGCGTACCCGGAGCCGCCGAGCACGGTGAAGTACACGGGGAGGTCGGTCGCCTCGGGCACGATCCCAAACCGGTTGGCGCCCGCGGGGGCACTCACCCCGATGAGCGTGTGCCAGCCCGCGGTGAGCGCGAGGACGCCAGCCGCCCCGATTGCGGTCCACAGCGGCGCGCGCGGCGTAAACGCCCACCAGTGGCGGCGCGGCGCGAGCGCGCGCTCTCCCGGCGCCGGGCGCGGCTCGCGGGAGAGCACCGCGGCGCCGAGCGCGACCACGAGCGCCGCGGCGAGGAGCGGGGCGGGGCGGCGCCACCAGCCGTCGAACCCGCTCGCGTCGACCACGCCCGCGCGGTAGCCCAGCCAGCTCGTTCCCGTCGCGACGGCGAGGAGGGCGAGTGAGCCGCAGATGCCGAGCCACGTGAGGGCGCTCGCGCGCCGCTCGCGACTCGGCAGCGAGACTAGGCGCCGCGGCACGACCCAGGACAGGGCGAAGAAGGCAAGTCCCAGGGTGAGGGCGACCTCGATTGGGAAGATTTCTTTCGCCTGCCACAGCAGCGTGCGGAGCCAGTTCAGTGCGTCCACGGGGATCCTCTCGTCATTCTTGTGATGCGAGGCTAGCACAACTTGTGCTGCGATCGCGGCTCAAGGTGTGTGCGGCGCCGCGGAGGTGGAAGAATGGACGACTATGGCCAACCCCGTGAACCCGCCGCGCGGCATGCGCGATTTCCTGCCCGCCGACAAGGCTCGCCGCGAGCACGCGCTCGGCATCATCAAGGGCGTCTACCGCGCGCACGGCTTCGACGAGATCGAGACCCCGGTGGTCGAGGACTACGCGCGCCTCCACTCGGGCCTCGGGGGCGACAACGAGAAGCTCTCGTTCTCGATCCTCAAGCGGGGCATCACGCCCGAGGCGCTCGCCGCAGCGGCCGAGGCCGGAGACGTCGAGCAGCTCGCAGACCTGGGCCTGCGCTTCGACCTCACCGTGCCGCTGACCCGCTTCTACGCCTCGCACCGCGCGGAGCTGCCGCCCGTGTTCCGCTCGATCCAGATCGCCCCGGTGTGGCGCGCCGAGCGCCCGCAGAAGGGGCGGTACCGCCAGTTCGTGCAGGCGGACATCGACGTGATCGGGGAGCCGGGAATTCTCGCTGAGATCGAGCTCGTCACCGCCACCTCGCAGGCGCTCGCCGAACTCGGCCTCGACGGCTGCGTGATCCGCGTGAACGACCGCCGCATCCTGTTCGGGCTGCTGGGCCACTGCGGGTTTGCCGCCGAGACCCACGACCGCGCTCTCATCACGATCGACAAGCTCGACAAGATCGGTGCCGACGGCGTGGTGGCCGAGCTGCGCGAGATCGACGCCGCGGCCGCTGACCGGCTTGGCGCGGTGCTGTCCGCCGTCGAGCCCGCGCTCGCCGGCGCGGGCATCCAGCTGACCCGCGACGCGATCGCGGCGGTCCTCCCCGCCGGCGCCGCAGAAGAGGGCATCGCGAACCTCGCCGAGCTCGGCGCCGCGCTCGCCGGCTCGCTGCCCGCAGGGGTGACGGTGTGCTTCGACCCGACGCTCGTGCGCGGCATGGGCTACTACACCGGCACGATCTTCGAGGTCGCGCACCCCGGATCCGGCAGTTCTGTGGGTGGTGGCGGTCGCTACGACGGTATGGTGGGGCGCTTCCTCGGCCAGGACGTACCCGCGGTGGGCTTCTCGATCGGCTTCGAGCGGGTCGTGGACCTGCTCACGCTGCCGGAGACCACGGGGCCCGACGCGGTGGCGCTGGTGTTCGACCCGGACGTCGACTTCGCGCGCCTCGTGGGGCTGAAGCGCGAGCTCGTGGCGCGCGGCCACCGTGTGCGCCTCGAGAAGCGGCAGAAGAACATGAAGACTCTGCTCGCGCGGGTTGCTGCGGACGGGTTCACGAGCATCGCGAACGTGCGCGCGGAGACCGCATCGGCCGCCGACCTCGAGCTGCGCCCGCTCGCCGGCTGAGTCTTGCCGGCACCCCCTTGACCGGCGGCCGGGGCGGTGCGAACCTATCCCCAGAGCCGCACCCGGCGGCCGGATGGGGAGTACCGTCGTGAGCACTCAGATTTTCGTCAACATCACCACCACCGACCTCGATCGCTCGAAGGCGTTTTACACCGCGCTCGGCTGCGAGATCAACCCGCTGTTCACCGATGAGAACGCCGCGTGCGTGGTCTGGGATGAGCAGGTGTTCTTCATGGTGCTCACGCACGAGCACTTCGCACAGTTCACCGACAAGCCGCTCGCGGATCCTGCCCAGTCGGCGCAGGTGCTGATCGCGCTCTCGCGCGACTCGCGAGACGACGTCGACGTGATCGCTCGCGCCGGACTCGCCGCCGGTGGGCGCGAACCGCGCGAGCCGCAGGACTACGGCTTCATGTACTCGCGCACGGTCGAGGACCCGGACGGCAACATCCTCGAGTTCCTCTACATGGATCCGGCCGCGGCCGAGCAGGGGCCGGAGTCGTATCTCGCCGACAAGGCCTGAGTGCGCGCGCGTCGGCGTCGATTCGGTGGCCGCTAGACTATTCGAGTCGGCGACCCCGCCGCACACCGTCGCCCAACTACCCAGCACTGACACACACCTGAGGAGCGCATAGTGGCATTTATCGACGCAGTGATCGCACGCGAGATTCTTGATTCTCGTGGAAACCCGACCGTCGAGGTTGAGGTTGGCCTGACCGATGACTCAGTGGGCCGCGCGGCGGTGCCCTCGGGTGCATCGACCGGCGCGTTCGAGGCGTACGAGCTGCGTGACGGCGATGCCGACCGCTACCTGGGCAAGGGTGTCACGAAGGCCGTCGACGCAGTGTTCGACGAGCTCGCCCCCGCGATCGAGGGCTTCGCCGCCGACGACCAGCGCGTCATCGACGCCGTGCTCCGCGAGGTGGATGGCACTGACAATAAGCAGCGCGTCGGCGCGAACTCGATCCTCGGCGTGAGCCTCGCGGTGGCGCACGCTGCCGCTGCCGCGGCCGAGCTGCCGCTCTACCGCTACCTGGGTGGGCCGAACGCGGCGACGCTGCCCGTCCCGCTCATGAACATCATCAACGGCGGCGCGCACGCCGACACCGGGGTTGATATTCAGGAGTTCATGGCTGTGCCGCTGGGTGCCGAGTCGTTCTCCGAGGGCCTGCGCTGGGGCGTTGAGGTGTACCACTCCCTGAAGGCGCTGCTCAAGGAGAAGGGGCTCACCACCGCGCTCGGCGACGAGGGCGGCTTTGCCCCCGACCTGCCGCACAACGCGGCGGCGCTTGATCTGATCGTCGAGGCGATCACGCGCGCCGGCTACGTGCCGGGCAAGGATGTCGCGCTGGCGCTCGACGTCGCATCGACCGAGTTCTACGCCGACGGTGTGTACACCTTCGAGGGGAAGCAGCGCACGGCCGCCGAGATGAGCGCCTACTACGCAGACCTGATGGCGAAGTACCCGCTCGTCTCCATCGAGGATCCCCTCGCGGAGGATGACTGGGACGGCTGGAAGATCCTCACCGACGAGATCGGTGACCGCGTGCAGCTCGTCGGCGACGACCTCTTCGTGACGAACCCCGAGCGTCTCGCGGACGGCATCGCGCGCGGCACGGCGAACTCGATCCTCGTCAAGGTGAACCAGATCGGCACGCTCACCGAGACGCTTGACGCGGTGCAGCTCGCGCAGCGCGCCGGCTACACTGCCGTGATGTCGCACCGCTCCGGCGAGACCGAGGACGTGACGATCGCGGACCTCGCCGTCGCGACCGACTGCGGCCAGATCAAGACCGGCGCCCCGGCCCGTTCTGACCGGGTCGCGAAGTACAACCAGCTGCTCCGCATCGAGGAGGAGCTCGGTGGGGCCGCAAAGTACGCTGGCCGCGCCGCCTTCCCGCGGTTCACGGCCTAGTCGCCGCGCGGCACTGACGAACGAGACGGCACGGTGAAACGCTGGGCGGGAGACCTCGGGGCCTGGGCTTCGAGTCTGCGCTTCAGTGGCTTCACCGTGCTCGTCGTGGTGCTGGTGCTCGCCGGTGCCGTGATCGTGAGCCCCAGCCTGTCGACGTATGTGCAGCAGCGGCGTGAGATTGCCGAGCTGCGCGAGAGCGTGCGCATCCACCAGGAGGCCGTCTCGGAGATCGATGCCGAGCGGGCCAAGTGGAAAGACCCGGTCTACGTGCGCTCGCAGGCACGGGACCGCCTGTTCTACGTGCTTCCGGGCGAGACGCAGCTCAACGTGATCGACGATATCGTGATGCCCGTCGAGTCCGACGAGGAAACGAGCGCCGAGCTCTCACGCATCCAGGACAACTGGGCGCGTGGTCTCGCGGGGTCGTTCCTGAGCGCCGGCACGATCGCGGCCGACACTGCCGCCGACGCCGCGACTGACGCCGGAGCAGACGCCACCGATGCTGACCCCGCGGCAGACCCCGCCGCGGCGGATCCCACACCCGAAGCAGACCCCGCCCCCGAGGGCACCGAGGAGACCACAGAATGAGCCGCCCGCCATACACCGAGCCCACCGAGGCTGACATTCGCGCCGTGAGCGAGCAGCTGGGGCGCGAGGCCCGCGGCGTCATCGGGATCGCGGCGCGCACCTCTGACGGCAGCCCGACGGTCGTCGCGACCGCGCCGCGGCTTCCCGACGGCTCCCCGTTCCCCACCTTCTACTACCTCTGCCACCCCGAGGCCGTTGCCGCGGCGTCGCGGCTCGAGGCCGTCGGGATGATGGTCGAGTTCAACGAGATGCTCGCCGAGAGCGAGGAGCTGCGCGCGCAGTACGCCGCGGCTCACGAGCAGTACATCGCCGACCGCGATCAGGTGGGCGAGGTGCCGGAGCTCGCGGGCGTGAGCGCCGGCGGCATGCCGACTCGTGTGAAGTGCCTGCACGCCCTCATCGGCCACGCCCTCGCGGCGGGACCCGGCGTGAACCCGATCGGCGACCTCGCGCTCGAGCGCAGCGGCTGGCGCCCCTAGCGGCCCCGGCAGTCGCCGCGGGCGGCGAATATGGATCCGGGGTCCAAATTGTGGGACTCCGAGCGGTTCTCAGGCGAAAAATCGAAGAATCAACGAGATTCTGACGTTTCTCCGTCGAAGTGTCTGAGTGGGACCTGATTGCGCGTTACACTGAATGCAGGGCACGAGTTTGCCCAATCCGCTGTGTCCGTAATGTGGACAGTACCCGCACAAAGTACCAAGGAGACCGCCCCGTGGCGAAGAAGATTCTGATCGTTGGCGGTGGCTACGCCGGCTTCTACACCGCATGGAAGCTCGAGAAGCTGCTCCGTGCCGGTGAGGCCGAGGTCACCATTGTTGACCCGCTGCCGTACCTCGCGTACCTGCCGTTCCTCCCCGAGGTCGCGGCCGGTTCGATCGAGCCGCGGCACGCGGTCGTCGCGCGCCGCCGTCACCTCAAGCGCACCGCGAACATCGCGGGCAAGGTGACCGGAATCTCGCACGCCACGAAGACGGTCACGATCACCCCGAACGAGGGTGAGGTCTTCGACTTCGAGTACGACCAGATCGTTGTCACCACCGGCTCGGTGTCGCGCACGTTCCCGATCGCCGGCATCGCCGACAACGCGATCGGCATGAAGACGATTGAGGAAGCCGTCGCCGTCCGCGACCGCCTCGTCGGCAACTTCGAGCGCGCCGCGTCGCTGCCGAAGGACTCGGCTGAGCGCGCGCGCCTCCTCACTGTCACCGTCGTTGGCGGCGGCTTCGCCGGCATCGAGTCGATCTCCGAGCTGCGCTCGTTCGCGACCAGCCTGCTGCGCCGCTACCCCGAGATTACCTTCGACGAGACGAAGTTCCACCTCGTCGAGGCGATGGGCCGCATCATGCCCGAGGTGTCGCAGCAGACCGCAGACTGGGTGGTCAAGGACCAGACCCGTCGCGGGATCGATATCCACCTCGACACGCAGCTCTCCTCCGCGGTCGACGGCAAGATCGAGCTCTCCACGGGCGAGAACTACGAGTCGGATCTCATCGTGTGGACCGCCGGCGTCATGCCGCGCCCGTTCCTGCGCGGCACCGACCTTCCCATCGGCCCGCGCGGCCACGTGATCGGCAGCCCCACGCTGCAGATCACCACCGAGGACGGCGAAGTGGTCGAGGGCGCATGGACCGCCGGCGACACGTCGCAGACTCCCGACATTTCCGCGACCCCCGGGCCCGGCGGTTTCTGCGTGCCCAACGCGCAGCACGCCGTGCGCCAGGGCCGCCTGCTCGCGAAGAACATCGCCGCGTCGCTGCGCAGCGAGGGTGTGGCCGAGTACAACCACAAGAACCAGGGCGCCGTCGCCGGCCTCGGCATGAACACCGGCGTGTTCCAGTCGGGCAAGTTCGCGATGCGCGGCTACCTCGCGTGGCTCGCGCACCGCTTCTACCACGGTCTCGCGATCCCCACGTGGGAGCGCAAGTGGCGCGTGTTCGGCGGCTGGGTGGGGCACTTCTTCCTGGGCCGCGACGTCGTCAACATCGAGGCGACGCAGGAGCCCCGCGCGATCTTCCAGGAGTTCGCATCGCGGCCGAAGCCGGCAGCGGAGTAGCACTCGCATCAGCACAGCGCCCCGGGAGCCACAGGCTCCTGGGGCGCTGTGCTGTGTGCCGGGCGCCGGAGACCCGGTTCGCTGGCCGGCGGGCTACTTCTCGGGGGCGTGTTTGCTCAGGAACGCGAACATCTCGGTGTCGTCGACGCCGGGGAAAGTGCCGGCGGGAAGCGGTGAGAGCACGTGCGCGTGCATGCGCGCACTCGGCCAAGCTTTCCCCTCCCAGCGTGCGAGCAGACCCGGTTCGGGGGTGCGGCAACAGGCCGGGTCCGGGCAGGTCGAGGTCTTGCGCTCGTGGGTGTCCCGGCCCCGGAACCACTTCGCGTCGTCGAACGCGACGCCACACGCGATCGCGAACGGGCCGAGCTCCGCGTCTCCGGTCTGCACACTTGTCCAGAACGTCCCGTTGGGGGTGTCCGTGTACTGGTAGAACTCGCTCGTGCGGTTCGTGCGGTTGAACGCGGTGCGGCCACCCCACTTGTGACACAGCACCTCGCCCTCGATCGAGCCCGAGTCGTCGCTCGGGAACGGGAGGTTATTGTTTTCGTAGCCGCGCACGAGCGTGCCGGCCCCGTCGGCGCGGTAGTGGTGCACGCGGAGGTCGAGGTGAGTGGTGGCGAGGTTGGTGAAGCGGTGCGCGGCCGCCTCGTGCGTCACGCCGAACGCGTCGCGGAAGTCCTCGATCGCGAGGTTGCGGTTGCGCTTCGCCTGCTGCAAAAACTCGACCGCGCGGGCCTCGGGCATGAGGCAGGCCGCCGCGAAGTAGTTGATCTGGAGCCGCTGTTCGAGAAATTCTGCATAACTTGCCGGTTCGGCGTGCCCGAGCACGCGGTGGGCCATCGCCTGCAGCGCGAGCGAGCGCAGACCGTGGCCGCCGGGGATCGAAGCCGGCGGGAGGTAGATGCGGCCGTTCTCAAGATCGGTGATGCTGCGCGAGTTCGAGGGGAGATCGTCGACGAAGATCAGGGTGAAGCCGAGCAGCTCGGCGAGCATCGCCACCTGCCGGTGCGTCACGGCGCCCGTGGTGTGGCCGATTCGGCGCATGAGGTCGGAGGCGATCAGCTCGATGTCGGGAATGTAGTTGTCTTGCTCGCGCATCTTCAACCGGATCGCGGTGTTCATGCGGCGCGCCTCCTCTGAGGTCGCGGCGGCGGCGCGGGAGCGCCGCGCGAGCTCACGGTGCAGCCCTACGAGCGACTCGAGCGCGTCGTCGCCCAGCGTGCGCGGCGTGCGCACGTGGGGGAGACCGAGGCGCTGATAGCCGGGGCCCGCCTGTGCGCGCTCAAGCTCGATCTCGAGCGCGCTGCGCTGATCGGGCGCTTCCCCGGTGAGAAACGCCGCCGGATCGACGGCGAGCTCGCGGCCGAGCGCCTGCAGCAGACTGAGCTTTGGCTCGCGGCGGCCGTTCTCGATGAGGGAGAGCTGGCTCGCGACCACGCCGACGCGCTCGCCGAGCTGCTCAAGGGTGAGGCCGGCGTTCGTGCGGAAGTGACGCAGCCGCTTGCCAAGCACGAGGCGGTCGAGTTCGACCTCCGAGGCTGGAGAAATGCTGTTCGGTGCCATAAGTTGACTATACGGCAAATTTCTTAAAAGTTTACAGCCGATTTGGTGAACGAGACGTGAATTTGTTCCTCAGAATGGAGATGTCACCGATTCTTCACCAGAGTGAGTTCTGAGGAGCACGACCACATGGGCATCAGTCAGACCGTCGAGACCGCGCCGTCAATCGCGGATCTCGTCGCCGCCGAAGCGACCACGTCAAACACCGAAGTGCTGCAGTGGGTAACCGAGGTTGCCGAGCTCACGAAGCCCGACGCTGTGGTGTGGTGCACGGGCTCGCAGGACGAGTGGAACCGGATCACCTCCGAGATGGTCGAGGCGGGCACACTGATCCCGCTCAACAAGGACCTCCGCCCCGGCAGCTTCCTCGCCCGGTCGCACCCGGCCGATGTGGCGCGTGTTGAGGATCGCACGTTCATCTGCTCCGAGAACGAGGCAGACGCCGGCCCCACGAACAATTGGATGGCGCCAGACGCCATGAAGGCCGAACTCATGCCCCTCTTCGACGGCGCAATGCGCGGGCGCACCATGTACGTCGTCCCGTTCTCGATGGGCCCGGTCGGCGGCGCGATCACGCAGCTCGGGATCGAGATCACCGATTCTCCCTACGCCGTGCTCAACATGCGGATCATGACCCGCATGGGGCAGGCCGCACTCGACGGCATTCTCCCCGGGGGCGAGTGGGTGCGCACCGTGCACTCGGTCGGCGCTCCGCTCGAGATCGGCGAGGAAGACAGCGCCTGGCCGTGCAACGACACCAAGTACATCACGCACTTCCCGGAGACGCTTGAGGTCTGGTCCTACGGCTCCGGCTACGGCGGGAACGCACTGCTCTCGAAGAAGTGCTTCGCGCTGCGCATTGCCAGCGTGATGGGCAAGAACGAGGGCTGGCTCGCAGAGCACATGCTGCTCCTCAAGCTCACCAACACCGAGACCAACAAGGCGTACCACCTGTCGGCCGCGTTCCCGTCGGCCTGCGGTAAGACGAACCTCGCCATGCTTCAGCCCACGATCCCGGGCTGGAAGGTCGAGACCATTGGCGACGACATCGCGTGGCTGCGTCCCGGCCGTGACGGCCGCCTGTACGCGATCAACCCGGAGGCCGGCTTCTTCGGCGTCGCCCCCGGCACCGGTGAGACCACCAACCCCGTCGCGATGGAGACGCTGTGGGGCAACACCATCTACACGAACGTCGCGCTGACCGACGACGGCGACGTGTGGTGGGAGGGGAAGACCGACGAGGTGCCCGATCACCTCATCGACTGGCAGGGCAACGAGTGGACCCCGGACTCCGGCCGCGTTGCCGCGCACCCGAACTCCCGCTTCACCGTCCCGATCCAGCAGACCCCCACGCTCGCGCAGGACTGGTACGAGCAGAACGGCGTGCCGCTCGACGCGATCCTATTCGGCGGACGTCGCGCCACGAACGTGCCGCTCGTCGCGCAGTCGCTCTCGTGGGACCACGGCGTATTCGTCGGCGCAACGATCTCTTCCGAGAAGACCGCCGCGCAGGAGGGCACCGTTGGTGAGCTGCGCCGCGACCCGTTCGCGATGCTTCCGTTCTGCGGCTACAACATGGCCGACTACTGGGGCCACTGGCTTGAGATGGGCGAGACGCTCGGCGACAAGGCCCCGAAGATCTTCCAGGTGAACTGGTTCCGGAAGGGCACCGACGGTCGCTTCCTGTGGCCCGGCTTCGGTGAGAACTCCCGCGTCATCGACTGGGTGATCCGCCGGGTCGAGGGCGACGTGACCGGCCGCGAGACCGCGATCGGCACCGTACCGGCCGACGGCGAGCTGAACCTCGACGGCATCCGGGTGCCCGAGGCGGACATGGCTGAGCTGTTCGCGATCGATCCGGCCTCGTGGCTCGCTGAGTCGGACCTGACGGAGGAGTTCTTCGCGCAGTTCGGAGACCGCCTCCCGGGCGCCCTGCAGGATCAGCTCGCGGGGCTCCGCTCCCGCCTCGGCGCCTAACCCGCGCCGCTGGCACCCCGCAGCGTCGCTGGGGGTGCCACTCACAGACTGTAAGCCCCGCCGTTCTGCCCAACGGCGGGGCTTACTCTATTTGTGGGCGATAACACTCAGTGTCGTGCTCCTTTACCCCCCAGTTGTACTCAGCCCGGGAATCTCCTCATACCGTGAGTGTTGTGGGGGCTTCTTCCCCCATGCTCCGCGCCACACGCGGAGGTCATGTCGTGCGTCTCGCCGCAACCGCGGGGTGCGCGGTGCCCGTAGGGGGCAGAGGGGAAGTTCTTCGCATGGGGAGTACACGATCGCATCGCACGATACGCACTCGGGGCATGATTGGTGCAACGCTGGGCGGCGTTCTGGCACTGACGCTCGCCGCACCCACGTTCGCCCTCGAGATGCCCGGGGAACCCAGCGAGGTGACGGCTCCCGTCGCCCGGGCGGCGACCACCTCGTTCACCCCGGACCTGCAGACCGAGATCCACATCGCGGACGAATCGCGCCCGAGCGACTTCGTTTCTTCCCCCGACGGGGCAACCGGCTACGTGGTGAGCGACGAGAGTAACGAGTTCGTGTTCATCGACATGGCCTCGCGCACGGTGAGCCAGCGGATCGAGCTCCCCGCGACCGGCGCCGAGTACATTCGCCTCACCGCCGACGGGAGCCGCGCCTACATCGCACTGACACAGGGCACCACCACGACCGGGATCGGCGTGATCGACCTGGTCGCCGGCACACTGATCGAGACCTTCACCGAGGTGCCGCCAATGATTGAGGAGATCGCGATCTCACGTGACGCGCAGACCGTCACCGCGGTGGACCTCGACGGGATCCTCGTGCGGCTCGACGCGCACACGGGGGCAGAGCTTGCGCGCGTGGAGCTCCCCGGCGTGAACTACCACTCGCTCCAGCTCATCAACGGTGACACGCAGCTCCTCACTGGCCGCGGTGACCAGGTGCTCACGCTCGACGCCAGCACGCTCGCACAGCTCGACTCTGCGACCATTGCCGGGCTCAGCTCGATCGGCACGCTGCGCGCCGACGGTACTGACGAGCGCGTCTACTTCGCGGACAGCTCGGGAAGCCGCCTGGGCGTGTTCAACCCGGCCACCGGCGAGACGGTCTCCTCCGTCGCCGTGGGGAGCCCGATGCACGAGGTGATCGGCTACGACGAGCTTGACCGCGCGTTCGGCAACGTCCCGTACTGGGACCTGCTCATGGCCGCCGACTTCACCACCGGCGTGCGCTCCGAGAGCTTCCGGCGCACCCCCACCGCGCCATTCTCGATCAACAAGAACCCCGTGACCGGCGAGATTCTCTCCGCGAACGGCGGCTGGAGCAACGCCGAAAAGGGCAGCACCGTGACGATCGTGAACACCCCGAGTGTCACCGACCCCGCGGACGCCACGATCACCGACCCAGACGAGCTGGTGCGCTTCGAGACTGAAGCGGTGGGAATCAAGCGCGGCAACGGTGGCGGCATTATCTGGCAGAACTCCCCGGACGGGGAGACCTGGACCGACATCGAAGACGCGGTGGATGAGCAGTTCGAGATCGTGGCAACGGCGGAGGCGCGCGAGCTGCAGTACCGCGTGCGCTGGCGCGACGACTTCTGGGGGCAGAGCGGCGCGAGCGCCGCGGCGCGGATCGTCGCGCCCGCGCCGGCGATCACCTTCGACGGGCCCCTCGCCGACGGCACCGTGGGCACCGCGTACCCGGACACCGTGATCACCGCGACCGGGTACGCCGACCTCAGCTGGGCCGTTGCCGACCCCGCGGCGGACGCTGCCGCGGCTGCCGGAGCCGGTGCGGCCGCCGACACCGCGGGGCTCCCCGCTGGAATGGCGGTAGACCCCGCAACCGGGACGCTGCGGGGCACCCCGACGGCCACCGGCACCTACACGTTCACCGTCAGCGTGACGGACGCGTTCGGCACGGACGCGCGCGACTACACGTTGACGGTGGGCGCCGGCACCACGGGCCCGATACACCCGACCGACCCGACCGGCCCGACGGGACCGACGGGCCCCAAGGATCCGGCCGATCCGGCCGATCCGGCCGATCCCGCCGATCCGGCAGACCCGAACGCCCCGATCGACACGGCGGGAGAGCTGCCGGCCGCGGTGGACACCGCGGGAGCGCCCGGGACGCTCAGCGAAACCGGGGCGGGTTCGCCGCTCATGATCGCGGCAGCGGCTCTCGGCGCGATCGTGCTCGGCGCCGCGGGGGTGCTCGTCGCCCGCAGGCGCGCAGCCTAACCTCGGAGCGTGGCGTGTAGTGCACCGCACTGCACCGCATCGCAGCGCACTGCATCACAGCGCACCGGGCTCGGGGGAGGATTTCCCGGCCCCGGCCCCGGTGCGCTGTGCCGCCCCGTGTCGATCGCGGATCGCGCCCGTGCGCCTGTGCGCCTGTGCGCCTGTGCGCCTGTGCGCCTGTGCCGATCGTGGCTCGCGACCGCGCGCCGGTACGATCGATGCGCCGCGGGCTACTGCACTTGCCGCAGGAACGCGCGCGTGCGCGGCTCCTGCGGCGCGTCAAACACCTCCGCCGGTGTGCCGCTCTCAACGATCACCCCGCCGTCCATGAAGAGCACTCGATCCGCCACGCTCCGTGCGAAACCCATCTCGTGAGTCACGACGACCATCGTCATTCCCTCCTCCGCGAGCGCCTGCATCACGGCGAGCACCTCGCCGACGAGCTCCGGATCGAGCGCCGAGGTGGGCTCGTCGAAGAGCAGGATCTTGGGTTCCATCGCGAGCGCGCGGGCGATCGCGACGCGCTGCTGCTGCCCGCCGGAGAGCTGCGCCGGGTACGCGTTGGCCTTGTCTGCGAGCCCCACCTTCGCGAGCAGCTCCTGCGCGCGTGCCCGGGCCACCGCCGCGCTGATGCCGCGCACCACCCGGGGCGCGAGCGCCACATTTTCGAGTGCGGTGCGGTGCGGAAACAGATTGAACTGCTGGAACACCATCCCAATCTCCGCGCGCACGCGGTCGATATTGACGTGGTCGGCGGTCAGCTCCTGACCATCGATCACGATCGAGCCGCTCGTGCTCGCCTCCAGGCGGTTGAGGCAGCGCAGCAGCGTGCTCTTTCCCGAGCCGGACGGTCCGATGACGCACACGACCTCAGACTCGGCGACGCTCAGCCCGATCCCGCTGAGCACCTCCGCGTCTCCGAACGATTTTCGCAGCCCGCGCACGGCGATGATGGGGGTCATGTGTGGCGATCCAATCTGCGCTCAAGCACGTTGAGCAGCTTCGACAGGGAGAGCGTGATCACCAGGTAGAAGGCGGCGACCGTGGTGTAGATCTCGACAGCGTTGAAGTGGCTGGCGGCGATGAGGCGGCCCTGGAAGATGAGCTCCGGCACCAGGATCACCGAGAGGAGCGACGTGTCCTTGATGCTGATGATGAACTGGTTGCCGAGCGGCGGGATCATGCGCCGGAACGCCTGCGGCCAGACCACGTGGACGGCGGTGTTGAACCGCGTCATTCCCAGTGACCTGCCGGCCTCGGTCTGGCCGCGGTCGATCGATTGCACCGCACCGCGGACGATCTCCGCGATGTAGGCGCCAGAGTTGAGCCCGATCACGATCACGCCCGCGACGAGCGAGGGGAGCGTGTAGTTGATGAGGAGCGGCAGCGCGAAGTAGATCCAGATCGCCTGCACGAGCACAGGGGTGCCGCGGAACAGCTCGATGTACCCGACGCTGAGCCACACCACGGGGCGCAGCGTGCTGAGCCGCCCGAGGCCAGCGAGCGCGCCGAGGGCGAAGCCGATGGTGAGGCCGGCGACGGACACGAGGAGCGTGTAGCCGAGGCCGGTGGCGAGGGCGGGGAGAAACGCGATGACTCCGGCCCAGTCGAAGGAGGCGATGATGCGCATGTGCGTGACCGCGAGGCCCCTGGGGCGGGCGCGCCGTTGCGACCGCCCCGGGGCGTTCCGGGTGTCCTACTTCGCCATTCCGGCGAGCTCGTCGAGCCAGGCCGGCTCGCCGCCGAACCACTCCTCGTAGATCTGCTCGTAGCGGCCGTCGTCGATGATCTTCGCGAGCGCGGCATTCACCGCGTCCACGAGGTCGTCATTCCCGGGGGCGACGGCGATCCCGTACTCTTGCGCCTCCAGGAGCCCGCCGACCGTCTTGAGCTTCCCCTTGCCGGTGGTGCTGATGTAGTACTCGACGTTCGGCGCGTCGTAGAGCACCGCGTCGGCGGTGCCGCCCTCGACCGCGAGGTACACCTGATCGAGTTGCTCGTAGGGGAGTGCGGTCGCGGTGGGGACGTGCTCGGCGAGGTACTCGAGCGGCGCGGACCCGAGGCGTGACGCGACCGTTCGATCCGCGAGATCACCGATCTCGCGGATATCGGTGTTGTCCGCGGGGACGCCCACGATGATCCCTGACCGGTAATAGGGGTCCGAGAAGTCGACGGTCTTGCGGCGCTCGTCCGTGATGGTAATCCCGGCGATGGCGAGGTCGAAGGCACCTGTTTGGAGGCCGGGGATCACGCCGTCGAAGTTGGTGGTCTCGAGCGTGATGGCAAACCCCACCTCGTCGGCGATCGCGGTGATGAGGTCGATGTCGAAGCCGACGTGCTCCCCGTCGCGGTCGAACTCGAACGGGACGAAGGAGCTGTCTGTGGCGACGACGTAGCTGTTGAGGAGCTCGACATCGGTGGCCGGGGCAGACTCGCTCGTGTCTCCGTTCGACGCGCACGCTGTTGCTGAGAACAGGAGCGCTCCGGCGGCGAGAGCGGCGAGAAATTGTGCGGTGCGGTGCGAGTGCGGCAACGATGCGGCCTTTCGAGTGCTGGCCCCCGCGCCCCACGGTACCCAGCGCCGGGTGGGCGGTCAACCGCGCGCCGCCCGCGACGGGCCGGAGTGGCGTGCATCGCCGTGGAGGGCGGCGTCGCGTTCCGGCGGCGTCGCCTGATCACGCGTGTGATCGCGCCGCGGCGGCGTGCCCCGGCCGCAGGTCACATTCTCATATCGACCGCTTCGGGCGGCGCTCGCGCTAGGCTGCTCCCGTGGTCTTTGCGAAAACCCTCCTGCTCATCGCGGTGCTCGTCGTCGTGCTCGCGGCGGTCGCACTGCGCGTGCGGGCCTGGCGCGCGCGCCGAGCCGCAGCCCGCGCGGCGTGGCAGGCCGAGGTGGAGCGCGCGGTGCGCGACGTCAGCTGAGCTGAGCGCGCAGCCCCGCGGGGTCGAGCTGGATCCAATACTCCACGATGCGGCCGTCCGCGACGCGGTACACGGCGCTGCCGACGGTCTCAAGCGCTCGCCCCGTCGGGGCCACGCCCGCAATCTCGCCGACGTGCGTGCCGTGCTGGGTCCACCGGGCGTAGCCCCGGTCCCCGTCGATGAGGAGCTCGTCGATCCTGAACTCGAATGCGCCGAACGCCTCGATCATCTCCGCCACGTGCTCGGTGTAGTTCGCGGGGGAGCGCTCGACGGTTTCGCGCGCACCGGAGCGCACCTGATGCGCGAGCACCACGGGGGCCAGGTACTCGCCGGCGACCTCGGGCGACCTGCCGCTGCGCACCTCGGTGAGGAAGCCTCGAATGGTGTCCGCGGTGTTTCGTGCCATGCGGATCAGGATATCGCCGCGGGGATACACTTCGTGCATGACACTCGATCTCACCAGCCCCGACGTTGTGGCTGCGGCCGGGGCTGCGCCCTGGGCCGATCCCGATCTCCACTGGGCGACCCTGAACGCGGCCACGCTCGACCGCGCGGCACCGGTGGTCGCGCTCAGTGTTCCGGCACTGCGTCGCAACGCCGACGATCTGCTGCGCCGGGCCGGCGGGGTGCCGGTGCGTGTGGCGAGCAAGTCGGTGCGCTCCCGGGCGGTGCTCGACGCGGTGCTCGCGCTCCCGGGATTCGGCGGTGTGCTCGCCTACACGGTCGCCGAGGCGCTGTGGCTCGCCGAGACCGTCGACGACGTCGTCGTTGCGTACCCGAGCGTCGACCGCGCGGCGCTCGCGCGGCTGGGGGCGTCCGCCGAGCTCGCGGCGCGCGTCACCGTGATGATTGACGATCCGGCGCAGCTCGACCTCATCGACGTGATTGCCGCGCCGGGGTCGCGCGCGCCGATCCGGGTCTGCCTCGACTTCGACGCGTCGTGGCGCTCGCGCGCGCTCGGGCACATTGGCGTGCGGCGCTCCCCGCTGCGGCTGCCGGCGGAGCTTGCCGCGCTCGCACGCACCGTTGCGGGCCGGCAGGGGTTCACGCTCGTGGGCGTGATGGCCTACGAGGCGCAGATCGCCGGCGTTGGGGATCGCCCCGGCAACCCGGCGGAGGGGACGGTGCTCCGCGCAGTGCAGCGCGCGAGCGCGGCCGAGCTTGCCGAGCGCCGCGCGGCCGCGGTGGCCGCGGTGCGGGCCGTGGCGGACCTCGAGTTCGTGAACGGCGGCGGCACCGGATCCGTCGAATCGACCGTGGCGGAGCCGGCGATCACGGAGGTGGCCGCGGGAAGCGGGCTGTACGGCCCGCACCTCTTCGACCACTACACCGGCTTCGACGTTGCCCCGGCGCTCGGCTTCGCGCTCGACGTGGTGCGCACCCCGACCCCCGACCGGGTCACCCTGCTGGGCGGAGGCTGGATCGCGTCTGGTCCCGCCTCCGCTGACCGGCTCCCGCTGCCCGTGTGGCCCGCGGGGCTGCGCTACGAGTCGCGCGAGGGCGCCGGCGAAGTGCAGACGCCGCTGCGCGGGGACGCCGCGCGCGGCCTGCGCATCGGCGACCGCGTCTGGCTGCGGCACACGAAAGCGGGGGAGCCAATGGAGCACACGGCCGAGGTGGTGCCGGTTGGCGCCGACGGAGTTGCCGGCGACCCAATTCCGAGTTACCGCGGCGAGGGGAAGTGCTTCCTGTGAGCGCGCAGCGACCGACCCGCGTCCCCGCACGGTCGCAGTCGCCCGTGCGGCCGCAGAGCCGCTGGCAGAACTGGGCGCGCACCGAAACCTCTACGCCCGCGCTGACCGTGGCGCCGAGCTCACCGGAGCAGGTGGTGCTCGCCGTGCAGCGGGCCCGGGAGACCGGTCACACCGTGAAGCCGATCGGCGCCTCACACAGCTTCACCGCGATCGGGGCGACCGACGGGATCCGGATCGACCTCGACCGGATGCGCGGCCTGGTGTCCGCTGACCTCGCCCGCGGGCGGGTGACGCTGCGCGGCGGCACCCGACTCTGGGAGCTGCCCGCGATCCTCGGCCCGCTGGGGCTCGCGCTGCCGAACATGGGCGATATCGACCGCCAGACGATCACGGGCGCCACCCAGACGGGAACGCACGGCACCGGCCTCGGCCACGGCGGCATCGCCACCGGAATTGTGGCGCTCGAACTTGTCACCGGGCTGGGGGAGACGCTCCGGATCGACGCGGACCACCACCCAGAACTGCTGCACGCCGCGGCGCTCGGCCTCGGCGCGCTCGGCGTCATCACGGAGCTGACCCTGCAGTGCGTGCCGCGCTTCCTCCTCGAAGCGGTCGAGGCCCCCGCGCAGCTCGATGAGGTGCTCGACGGGTACTCGGCGCGAGCGCGCGCGGCCGACCATTTCGAGTTCTTCTGGTTCCCGCACACTCGCAGCGTGCGCACGAAGACGAACACGCGGCTGCCGCTCGACCACGGCAGCGAGCCGCTCGGCGCCGTGTCGCGCTTCATTGACGAGGAGCTCGCCAACAACCTGGCCTTCGGCGCCTGCGTGGGGGTGGGGGCGCTGGCGCCGGGCGCGACACCGGCGATCAACCGCTTCGTGGAGACGCTGTCGAGCCGCCGCCGCTACGTTGACGAGTCGCACCGCGTGTTCGTCACGAATCGGCGCGTGCGCTTTCGCGAGATGGAGTACTCGGTGCCGCTCGACGCGGTCCCCGAGGTGATGCGCGAGCTCGGCGCCCTGATCGAGCGCCGCGACTACCGCGTCTCGTTCCCCATCGAGGTGCGCGCGGCGCCAGCGGACCCGCTCCTGCTGTCGACCGCGCACGGCCGCGACTCCGGGTACATCGCCGTGCACCGGTACCACCGCGACCGCGACCTCGGGTATTTCCGCGACGCCGAGGCGATTCTCGCGGCGCACGACGGCAGGCCGCACTGGGGCAAGATGCACACGCAAGACGCGGCCGCGCTGCGGGAGCGCTACCCGGGCTTCGCGTCGTTTGGTGCGATCCGCGACCGGCTCGATCCCGATCGGGTGTTCGCGAACGACTACCTCACGCGCGTGCTCGGCGCGTAGCCCCGGCCGGGGTGCCCGGCGGCCTCGTGGCCGGGTGCCCGGCGGCCTCGTGCCCGGCCGCCCGGCTTGTACACTGGCGCAGGGCCCCCATAGCCCAATGGCAGAGGCAGACGACTTAAAATCGTTTCAGTCTGGGTTCGAGTCCCAGTGGGGGCACTGCGCTTGCCGGTGAGCTGCTGCTCTGCCGCGGTCTGGCCGCGCGAGACCCGTGCAGGGGCGGCGTGTGCTCGGCGCGTACTCGGCGGTGTGGCGGGCGTGCCGGCACGCGGCGGATCTGATCCCTACGCAGCGCCGGTGGGGCCGCGGTGCTGCTGCGCGGGGCGGCCGGACGGTACGCGCCGCCGCACCCCGGGCGGGTGCCCGCTGCCGTCTGGAAGCTGATCCTTGCGCGGCCACGGCACCGCGTCGACCGCGGCGCGCAGGGAGGTGTGGATGCCGACCATCCGCCGGTCCGCGTCCGCGAGCGCCCACGTGAGGAGGAGGTAGCGGGCCTCGCCGCCGGTGTCGGTGACGCGCTGCACCACCGCCTCGGGCGTCCCCGGGGTGTTGCGCAGCACCACCCACGTGTTCGTGTCGTACCGGATGACATCACTGAATTGCACGCTGCCCCCATTCGAAAGTGTGTTCGAACAGCGTACGTGTCGCGGCTGACATTTGGGTGGAGCGGGGGAGTCCCAGATCCGACACTGCGCCGGTCGGTGAGTTGAGGTCAATCACACAGCCATTTCCGGGTGAACTTGGATAGTATTCACCCATGTCTGGTGGATTGATTGCCACGCTGATTATCGTCGGCGTCCTTGTTATCTTGATCGGGTACGTCTGGGTGACGTACAACTCGCTCGTGACGCTGCGCGTCCGAGTCGACGAGGCATGGAGCGACATCACCGTGCAGCTCAAGCGCCGCGCGGATCTGATCCCCTCCCTGATCGAGACGGTCAAGGGGTACGCGGCGCACGAGAAGAGCGTGTTCGACTCGGTCACCAAGGCGCGCGCCGAGACCATCTCGGCGCAGGGACCGGCCGAGGCCTCTCAGGCCGAAAATCACATGCAGGAGGCGCTCAAGAGCATCTTCGCGGTCGCTGAGGCCTACCCGCAGCTCCAGGCGAGCCAGAACTTCCTCCAGCTGCAGAGCGAGCTCGTCGACACCGAGAACAAGATTCAGGCTTCGCGCCGCTTCTTCAACGGCGGCGTGCGCGAGCTGAACACCAAGATTCAGGTGTTCCCCAACACCATCTTCGCCCGGGGCATGGGCTTCACCGAGCGCGACTTCTTCGAGGTCGCCGATGTCGCAGCGATCTCCGAGCCGCCCCGCATCCAGTTCTGATCCGGGAGGACCGTGTACAGCGCCATACGACGCAACAAGGTCAACAGCTTCCTCGTCATCCTGCTGTTTATCGGCATTGTGGGCGGGCTGGGCTGGTTGGCCGCCGCGATCTACCAGTCGCCGGGCATCGTCATCACCGTCGTGGTGATCTCGATGGGGTACGCCCTGATCCAGTACTTCATGGCGGGCAAGCAGGCGATCTCGATGAGCGGGGCGCAGCGGATCACGCAGGCGGACAATCCCCGGCTCTACCGGATCGTCGAGAACCTCGCGATCACCACCGGCACACCCATGCCAGAGGTCTACATCGTGCACGATCCGGCACCCAACGCGTTCGCGACCGGACGCGACCCTGAACACGCGATGGTCGCGGCAACCACCGGCCTCCTCGACATCATGACCGATGCCGAGCTCGAGGGGGTCATGGCGCACGAGCTCGGCCACGTGCGCAACTACGACATCCGCGTCTCGATGATCGTGTACGGGCTGGTGGTGGCGGTGGGCATGATCGCCGACGTGCTCGTGCGCATGGCGTTCTTCAGCCGAAACAACAACAACGGCAACCCGATCGTGCTCGTCTTCGGCCTCGTCGCCATGCTGGTCGCGCCGCTCGTGGCCACGATCGTGCAGCTCGCGGTGTCCCGCCAGCGCGAGTATCTCGCGGACGCCACCGGTGCGCTCACCACGCGCCACCCCGAGGCGCTCGCGAGCGCGCTGCACAAGCTCTCCGAGTACGGGCGGCCGCTGCAGAAGCAGCAGTCGAGCATGGCGCACCTCTGGATCGCGGACCCGCTGAAGCCCGGCATGATGCAGCGCCTCTTCGCAACGCACCCGCCGATCCCGGATCGGATCCGCCGCCTGCTCGACATGGGCGGCAAGTTCTAACACCGCGCGCAGCCCGGCGCCGCGGCTTGGACCGCTGGCCGCCGGCGCCGGTACCGGCGCTCTCAGCGTGGGCGCGGGCTCTGGAGCTTGGGCCCTCGGATCTGCGGCCCCGGGCTCGCCCGCCCCGCGCGCGGTGTACCTGCCCGCACGCGCGGCGCCCGGCAGGAGTAGGGTTGAGGAAGCCGAAGGAGGTCGCCCACACCCGTGTCAAGCATGTTCCGCTCCCTCTCCGTGCGCAATTACCGCATCTGGTTCGTCGGAGCGCTCGTCTCGAACATCGGCGCGTGGATGCAGGCAACCACCCAAAACTGGGTCGTGCTCACCGAGCTGACTGACACGAACGCCGCGGCCGTCGGCACCACGATGGCCCTGCAATTCGGCCCGCAGCTGCTCCTCGTGCCGTTCAGCGGTGCAGTTGCCGACCGCTTCGACCGGCGCAAGGTGCTGCTCGTCACGCAGTCGCTGCTCATGCTGCTCGCGTTCGGGCTCGGCGCGCTCCTCGTCAGCGGCGTCGCCGAGATCTGGCACCTGTACGGTTTCGCGCTCGCGCTCGGCATCGTCAACGCGTTTGACACCACCTCGCGCCAAGCGTTCGTCTCAGACCTCGTGGGCAACGACCAGCTCTCCAACGCGGTCGCCCTCAACTCGGCGTCATTTAACTCAGCCCGACTGGTCGGCCCGGCGGTGGCTGGCGTGCTGATCGCCGCGGTGGGCTCAGGCTGGGTGTTCATCATCAACGGCTTCTCCTTCCTCGCCGTGCTCGGAGCGCTGCTGCTCATCACCGCGCGCCGCGTGCCGCCCCCGGCTACGGCCCGGCGTGAGTCGCAGCTGCGCCAGCTCATGGCCGGGTTCCGGTACGTGCGGCGCCGCCACGACCTGCTCGTGATCTTCGTGATCGTGTTCCTCGTCGGCGCGTTCAGCATGAACTTCCCGGTGATGTCGTCGACCATGGCCGTCGAGTTCGGCCGCGGCGCGGGAGACTACGGGCTTCTCTCGTCGATTCTTGCGATCGGCTCGCTCTCCGGGGCGCTGCTCTCGGCAAAGCGCCCGGCCGCGCGCATGCGCGTCGTGATCATCTCGGTCGGCGGGATCGGGATCGTGAGCCTCATCGCTGCGTTCATGCCCACGTTCTGGACGTTCGCCGCGACCCTCGTGTTCCTCGGCCTCGCGATCTCCACGATGCTCACCACCGCAAACGGGTTCGTGCAGACCACCGCCGATCCCGCGGTGCGCGGCCGGGTGCTCGCGCTCTACATGGCGATCCTCATGGGCGGCACGCCGATCGGTGCGCCGCTCGTCGGCGCCGCCGCCGACGCGCTCGGGGCGCGCTCGACCCTGATTATCGGTGCGATCGCCGCACTACTCGCGTTCGCGGTCGGAATGACCTGGCTGCTTACTGAACGCGGCCTGCGGTTCCACCGCGACGGCTGGAACTGGCGCGTCACCCACGTGGGGCGCCCCGGGCTCGAAGACAACCCCGCGCAGCAGTCTGAGACACTCACCGCGCCGATCTCGGTGCTGCGACGCGACCCGGACCTGCTCGGGGAATCGGCGCCGCAGGAGCTCCCCACCGGCGTGATCCGGGTCGATCCGGAACCGCTCGACGATACCCGTGATCCGGACGAAGAACCGGATCCGGACGCCGCGCCCGCACGGTAAGAAACGCGCGCGCTGTGGAAGCTTCGGGGAAGCTGGCTGCGCTCACTTTTGCGGGGTAGGCTTGGTCCGTCCCAGCGGCACGGCCGCACCCTTTCCAACCATGGAGCAGATACCCGGTGAGTGACTTCCTGTCCGCCCAGACTCGCACTGAAACGGACTCTCTCGGCAGCGTCGAGATCCCGGCCTCAGCGTACTGGGGCGTGCACACCGCCCGTGCGCACGAGAACTTCCCGATCGCACGCCGCCCGATCTCGGTGTACCCCGACTTCATCCGCGCGTTCGCGTGTGTGAAGCAGGCTGCCGCGCGCGCGAACCTCGAAATCGGGGCGCTCGACGAGCAGCGCGCCACCCTCATCGATCGCGCCTGTGAAGAGATCAAGACGGGGATGCTGCACGACCAGTTCGTCGTAGGTGTGGTGCAGGGCGGCGCCGGCACGTCGAGCAACATGAACGCGAACGAGGTCATCACGAACCGCGCGCTCGAGCTCGCCGGGCACGCGAAGGGTGACTACGCGTACATCAACCCGAACGATCACACGAACCACAGCCAGTCGACCAACGACACGTACCCCACCGCGATCAAGATTGCGCTCGCGTTCTCGCTGGGTAGCCTGCTCGAGGAGCTGCGCCTCCTCTCGGAGTCTTTCGCCGCCAAGGGGCGCGAGTTCTCGCACATCATCAAGGTCGGCCGCACGCAGCTGCAGGACGCCGTCCCAATGACCCTGGGCCAGGAGTTCAACGCGTTCGCGGTGACCCTGCGCGAGGACATCGAGCGGCTGCAGGAGGCCGTCTCGCTGCTCGGCGAGGTCAACATGGGCGCCACCGCCATCGGCACGGGCATCAACGCGCCGAAGGGGTACAAGGAGGCCGTGATTCGGCACCTCCGCGACATCACCGAGCTCAACCTCGAGACCGCGGGCGACCTCGTCGAGTCGACGAGCGACACCGGCGTCTTCGTCACGTTCTCCGCGGCCCTCAAGCGCAGCGCGCTCAAGCTGTCGAAGATCTCGAACGATCTCCGCCTGCTGTCGTCGGGCCCGCAGGCGGGTCTCGGCGAGATCAACCTGCCCGCGCGTCAGGCCGGCTCCTCGATCATGCCGGGCAAGGTGAACCCCGTAATCCCCGAGGCGGTGTCGCAGGTTGCATACGCAATCGCCGGATCGGACGTGACCGTGTCGATGGCCGTCGAGGCGGGGCAGCTGCAGCTGAACGCGTTCGAGCCGATCATCGCGCACTCGCTCTTCCAGTCGATCACCTGGCTTGAGCGCGCCTGCCAGACGCTGCGCATCAACTGCGTCGACGGAATCACCGCGAACGAGGACCGCCTTGAGGACATGGTGGCCCGCTCGGTCACCGTCATCACGGCGCTCGCGCCCGTGATCGGCTACGCCGAGGCGGCAAAGCTCGCGAAGGAGGCGCTCGCGACCAACGCGAAGGTCTCCGAGCTCGTGGTGTCGCGTGGCCTGCTCGATCAGGCCGAGCTTGACGACATCCTGCAGCCGTCGAAGCTCGCGGGCCTCGCGCCCGAGACCGACGCGATCGACATCATCCCCGGCGCGCCGCAGAAGCTCGAGGCTGACGCGGACGCCTCGGACGACTAGCGCGCACACCCAAAGGGGCCGGCGGGAGGAAACTCCCGCCGGCCCCTTTTGTGGTGCTCGCCGTGTTGTCGAAGCTGGTGCGTTGCCGCGGCCGCAGGCGCAGCCGCGGATCGCGGTCGCGGGTCGTAGGCGCGGCCGCGGGTCGCAGGCGAGGCCTACGACCCGCGCGGTCGCTTACGCGCGCACGCAGTGCGAGGTGAGCGTGCCGACACCCGCGATCGACACGGTCACCTCGGTGCCGGGCTTGAGGTACAGCGGCGGCTTGCGTGAGCGGCCAGCGCCGCCGGGGGAGCCGGTCGAGATGACGGTGCCGGGCAGCAGCGTGAGCGACTGCGAAATTGAAGAGATGAGCTCGGCGACGGTGCGGATCATGAACCCCGTCGTCGAGTCCTGCACGCGCAGGCCGTCAACGTCAGTGGTGATCGCGAGCGCCTGCGGATCCGGAATCTCGTCTGCCGTGACCACGACGGGGCCCACCGGCGTGAAGCCGTCGAACGACTTGCAGCGCGACCACTGCGGCTCCTGGAACTGGATGTTGCGCGCCGTGATGTCGTTGATCGTGGTGTAGCCGAAGACGTAGTCGAGCGCCTCCTCAGGGGTGACGTTCTTCGCCGCGCGGCCGATCACCACGCCGAGCTCGCCCTCGTAATCGACCTCTTCGCTCAGGTGCACCGGGATCGGCACCTCGCCGTTGTGCGCGCCCAGCGAGTTGGGGAACAGGGAGAACAGCACGGGGCCAGAATCGTTGTCGAGGCTGAGCTCGCTCGCGTGCTCGTCGTAGTTCAGGCCCACAGCGAGCACGATGGGCGGGCCGATGATCGCCGGCGCGTGCGTGGCCGAGGCGACGTCCTGCCAGGCGTCGCTCTGCGCGGCGGCCTCGCGCAGGCGGTCGACTGCCTGGCTCCCTGCCTCGATGAGCTGCTGCAGCGTCGCGTAGTCGGCGCCGAGCGCGCTGACGGGGACGAAACGCTCGTCTTCAACAACAACGAGCTCGGGGGCCGAATTGGGGGCGGGGATCAGGTGCGCGAATCTCACGTCTCCAGGGTATCTGACTGGGCGGGGTCGTGGGCAGCTCCGCCCCTCCCGGGATGCGCCCCGGTTCCCTCTGAGCGAACTCGGAGGCGCGACTCCCCAAGAATCAGAGAGAATGAGGGCATGACTGAAACACCGATGACGAAGCCTGAGATCGAATTCCCCGACGGGCCCGCGCCCGCCGAGCTGCAGATCGTTGACGTCGTGGAGGGCAGCGGCGACGAGGCGCTCGCGAGCTCGACCGTCGATGTGCACTACCTCGGCGTTGAGTACGACTCCGGTGAGGAGTTCGATTCATCGTGGAGCCGCGGCGAGTCAATCAACTTCCCGCTGCGCGCGCTGATCCAGGGCTGGCAGGTCGGCATCCCCGGCATGAAGGTCGGCGGCCGCCGCAAGCTGATCGTGCCCCCGGCGCAGGCATACGGCACCTCGGGCGGGCACCCGCTCTCCGGCAAGACCCTCATCTTCGTGATCGATCTGCTCGGCGTCAGCTAAGCGCTGCACCGCACGACCGCAGGCCCATTCGGTTCGCCGGGTGGGCCTGCGGTATTTTTCGCCCGCTGTCGCGGCGCGCCGCAGGTGATAGCGTAGCTCTGTTCAGGAAACGCCCAGCTTGAGGAAATGGAGCACCTGTGGCCGACGCCCAGCAGGAGACAAGTCAGCAACCAGCCGCGGGGGTGAAGGGCGCACTCGACCGGTTCTTCCACATCTCAGAGCGCGGCTCCACGTTCGGAACCGAGATCCGCGGCGGCCTCGTCACCTTTGTGACGATGGCCTACATCGTGATCCTCAACCCGATCATCCTCTCCGGCAAGGAAGACGTCGCGGGCAACATGCTCGACTTCGGCCAGGTGAGCGCCGCGACGGCACTCGCTGCCGGCGTGATGACGATTCTGTTCGGCATCGTCTCGCGGCTCCCGTTCGCGTTCGCCGCGGGCCTCGGCATCAACGCCTTCCTCGCGTTCTCCGTGGTGCAGGAGGTGACCTGGCCCGAAGCGATGGCCATCGTGGTCATCAACGGCCTGCTCATCGTGCTGCTCGCGGCAACCGGCCTGCGCCGCATGATCTTCGACGCGGTCCCCGTGCAGCTCAAGCTCGCGATCACCGTGGGTATCGGCTTCTTCATCGCGTTCATCGGCTTCGTGAACTCCGGCTTCGTTGACGCGACCGGCCAGTCGTCGCCCCCCGTGGGCCTCGGGCCGGCCGGCGTCGGATTCATCGCCACGATCCCCACCCTCATCTTCGTGATCACCCTGGTGCTCACCGGCATCCTCGTCGCGAAGAAGGTCAAGGGCGGCATCCTCATCGGGCTCGTCAGCGGCACCGTGATCGCGGTCATCGTCGAGGCGATCTGGAAGATCGGGCCGAAGTTCGGCGCCGACGGGGCCGTCAACCCGGGTGGCTGGAGCCTCACGGAGCCCGTGCTGGGCAACAACCCGTTCGCGCTGCCGGATCTCGGGCTGGTCGGTGCGGTCAGCTTCGACTTCGGCAAGGTCGGCCTCGTTACCGTCATCATGCTGGTCTTCACGCTGCTCTTCACGAACTTCTTCGACGCGATGGGCACCATGACCGGGCTGTCGCGCGAGGCCGGCCTGGCCGACGCGAAGGGGAACTTCCCGCGGATCAAGTCGGCGCTCATCGTTGAGGGCGTCGGCGCGGTCGTCGGCGGCAGCACCTCGTCGTCGTCCACGACCGTGTTCATCGAGTCGGGCGCCGGCATCGGCGAGGGCGCGCGCACGGGCCTCTCAAACGTGGTCACCGGGCTGGTCTTCCTGCTCGCGATGTTCTTCACCCCGCTCACTGAGATCGTGCCCACCGAGGTGGCCGCTGCCGCCCTCGTGATCGTCGGCGCCATGATGATGTCGCAGATCGCAAACATCGATCTCACCGACTTCCGCGTGCTGCTGCCCGTCTTCCTCACGGCCGCGGTGATGCCGCTGAGCTACTCGATCGCCAACGGCATCGGTGCGGGCTTCGTGTCCTGGGTGCTCGTGCACGCGTTCACGGGCAAGGCGAAGCAGGTGCACTGGCTGCTCTGGGTGGTCTCTGTGGGCTTCGTGATCTTCTTCGCGCGCGGGCCGATCGAGGCGCTGCTCGGCGTCTAGTCGAGGCCGGCGGGCACACGCACCACTCGCGCTCTCGCGGGGTTCCGGATCGGTTCCCGCGGGAGCGCGGTGCGTTCGGCCCGGGCGCGGGCGGCTGTGTGCGGGGCGGCTGCCTGCGGGGCGGCCTGGCGCGGCTGCGGCCCGGCTGCGGCCCGGCCCGGCCCGGCTGCGCGGCTGCCTGGTGTGACGGGCCCCGCCGCAGATCCGACCCTGCAGCTCAGATCCGACCCGCTGCTTCGCGTGTGCGGCCCGGTGTAGCGGGTCGGATCTGGGGAAGGGGGTCGGGCTTGAGGGGAGGGGGTCGGACTTGAGGGGAGGGGCAGAGCGGCCGGGCCCGCGGGGCGGATCTGCGCGAGCGCGCCGGGCCGGGGACGCGAGGCGTCCGGGCGCCCGTGGCCAGACTGTGAGGCGCGGCCGCCAGGCGCGGCCGTGGCGCGGCAGCGTGACTAGCCCGGCTGCGCGGCGCGGCTGTCGGGTGGCCCGGCTGTGGCCCGGCTGCCTGGTGTGACGGGCCCGACGCAGATCCGACCCTGCAGCTCAGATCTGACCCGCTGCTTCACGCGCGGTGCTCGGTGTAGCGGGTCGGATCTGGTGAAGGGGGTCGGACTTGAGGGGAGGGGCAGCGCGGCCGGATCCGCGGGCCGGATCTGCGCGAGCGCGCCGGGCTGAGAGACGTGGGTCCGCGGTACGCATTGCCCGCTGCGCGCGGCGTGGCCAGCCCCGACGCAGATCCGACCCTGCGGCTCAGATCCGACCCGCTGCTTCACGCGCGGGGCCCGGTGTAGCGGGGCGGATCTGGGGAAGCGGGTCGGATCCGGCGCAGTGGGCCGGATCTGGGGAAGCGGGGCGGATCTGTGCGAGCGGGCCGGGATGCGCGCCGGGCCGCGCCGGGCCGCGCCGCGCCGGGCCGCGCCGCGCCGCGCCGGGCCGCGCCGCGCACCCTGGGCCGCACGCCGCGGCGCGCTAGTTGCCGAGCACCTTCTGGAACGCCTGCGTGTAGCGGTTGTCCTCCTCGGCGGTGAGCGAGCGCATGTCGAAAATCCGCCCCGAAAGATCGGCGTCGGGGAAGATGAGCGGGTTTTCGGCGAGCTCCGGGTTGAGCTTGGCCATCGCCTCCTGGGCGCCGGCGACCGGGCACACGTACTGCACGTACTCGGCGACCTGGGCGGCCACCTCCGGCTCGTAGTAGTAGTCGACGAGCTCGTGGACCTGATCGAACGCCTGCGTGGCCTTGGGCATTGAGAACGAGTCGACGAACACGGAGGCGCCCGACTCGGGCACCACGAACTTCCAGATCTCCTCACCGGCCTCCTCGTTGAGGATCGCGATGTCGCCGGACCAGCACATGCCCGCCCAGACCGTACCCTGCTCCAGGTCCTGGGTGTACGAGTTGCCCTTGACCGTAGCGACCTGGCCGCTGTCGATCTGCTGCTTCGCGACGGCGAGGGCCGCCTCGAACTCAGGGTCGCCCCAGTCGCCCTCAATGTCGACGCCCTGCTCAAGCATGATCAGTGCGAGCGTGTCGTCCTGCTCGGTCAGCAGGTTGACCTTGCCGCTGAGCTCGGGCGCCCACAGGTCCGAGACCTCGCGCACGCCCTTGGGGTAGAGCTGGGTGTTGTAGACGAGGCCCGTCATGCCGGCCTGGTACGGCACCGACCAGACGCGGTCGGGATCGAAGCTGGCGTTCTTGACCATGTCGATCATGTTCGCGTCGACGTTCGGCATGAGCGAGCGGTCGAACTGCAGCAGCTGGTCCTGTTCGACGAGGCGCACCGTGGTGGTGTCAGACGGCACGATCACGTCGTAGCCGGTGTCTTGCTCGAGCTTGAGCTGGTCCTTGATCTTCGCGATGAAGGTCTTGTTGTCGTCGATGTCCTCGAAGTACTCGACGGAGATGTTGGTCCGCTTCATGAACTCGTTCAGCGACGGCCAGTCGCCGGTTTCCTCGTCGTAGTCGAGGTAGTAGGTCCAGTTCGCCCAGCGGAGGGTGCCGCCGGAGCCGTCGCCCGGGCCGCTCGGCCCTGCGCACGAGGCGAGGGCGCCGGTGCCGAGCACGGCGGCGCCCAGGGCGCTGCCCCGGAGAAGCTGACGGCGGCTCAGTTGGGCGGAGCGTGCGCGACGCACGAGCTCCTGGATCACGGGATCGCTCGACGGACGAGGCATGTGTTTCCTCCTTTGGAAACGTGCAACGGAAAGGGGGGTCCCGCTGCCCATCCTCACACACTTTGCACCAGAAAGTACATGCCTGTGTCAGTCTCGTTGACTAAAGTGCGGCGCGGCGGACGCGGCGGACGCGGCGGCGCGGCGGGCACGGCGGGCACGGCGGACACGGCACAGCACGGTGCGGATCGGCACGGCACCACGGCACCACGACGCCCGCGCGCGGGCGCCGCCAGGCAGCTACGCGGTCGGCGCGCCCAGCACCACGTCGCGCAGCTCGTGCACGAGGCGCGGATCCGCGGCGAACAGCAGCGGTTCTCCCGGCATCGTCGCGTCGTCGCGGCCCAGGATCGCGCCCCCGGCCTCGCGCACGATCAGCGCGGCGGCGGCGTAGTCCCAGGGCTGCAGGCCGCGCTCGTAGTACGCGTCGAGCCGGCCGGCGGCGAGTGAGCACAGATCGTACGCGGCGGATCCCGAGCGGCGAATGTCGCTCGCGCGCGGCAGCAGGCGCGACACCATCTCGGCCTGCTCGATCCGGCGCTCGACGGTGTACCCGAATCCGGTGCCCACGAGCGCCGTGGCCAGCTCAGTGGCCCCCGAGATCGCGATCGCGGTGCCGTTCAGCCGCGCGCCGCCGCCCTCCCACGCCTCGTAGAGCTCGCCGAAGCGCGGGCAGAAGACCGCCCCGGCGATCGCGCGCCGCCCGTCGGCCATCGCCGCGTCGTCGGCGACCGTCGCCGCAATACTCACCGCGTAGGCGGGGAGGTTGTGGAGGTAATTCACTGTGCCGTCGATTGGGTCGACCACCCAGGTGATCCCGCTCGTGCCGGGGATCCCGGTGCCCTCTTCGCCGAGGATCGCGTCGTCCGGGCGAGCCTCCTGGAGTGCCGCGACGACCAGCCGTTCGGCCTCGCGGTCCGCAGCGGTCACCACGTCGGTGATGCTCGACTTTCGATCGGCCACCGAGACTCCGATCTCGCGCAGCTCCATGATGCGCGCACCCACCGACGTGGCGATGTCGATCGCGATCCGGGTGAGCTGCTCCGGTGAGACGTTGAGCGAGAGTGATGCAGTCATACTGCGAAGCCTAGCGGCGTGCGGGCGGGGTGCGGGGAACCGTGTGGTTCCCCGCACCCCGCCCGGTGCCCTGCCTGGATCGTTAGCGCACCGTCTCGTAGGCGTACGCTTCCTCGCCGTGGGCGCCGACGTCGATGCCGGCCTCCTCGACCTCCTGCGGCACGCGCAGGCCGGTGAGGCGCTTCACCACGAGTGCGATGATGAGCGAGACCACGAACGAGTACGCGGCGACCGCCACCACGGAGATGGTCTGCACGAGCAGCAGCCCCCCGTTGCCGCCGGTGAACAGGCCGTCGTCGAACGCGAAGAAGCCGAGGTAGAGCGACCCGATCACGCCGGCGACCAGGTGCAGGCCGACCACGTCGAGCGAGTCATCGTAGCCGAGCCGGTACTTCCAATCGATCGCGAAGGCGCAGGCGATACCCGCGATGAGCCCGAGCACCAGCGCCCAGACGGGGGAGAGGTTTGCCGCCGAGGGGGTGATGGCGACGAGGCCGGCGACTGCGCCAGACGCGGCGCCGATGACACCGGGCTTCTTGCCGCGCAGCACATCGACGATGATCCAGCCGACGATGCCGGCCGCGGGGGCGCCCAGGGTGTTGACCACGATGAGGCCCGCTTCGCCGGCCTCGGTCGCGAGCCCGGAGTTGAAGCCGATCCAGCCGAACCAGAGCAGGGCGGCGCCGATGGTGACGAGCGGCACGCTGTGCGGCTTGTGCGAGCCGGGCGCGAAGCCGACGCGCTGCCCCGCGACGAGGGCGAGGGCGAGCGCCGCGGCGCCGGCGTTGATGTGGATCACGGTGCCGCCGGCGAGGTCGATCACCTCGGGCGTCCCGAGCGTGGTGCCGAGATTCTGGATCCAGCCACCGCCCCAGACCCACGCGGCGACGGGGAAGTAGACGAGGCTCGCCCAGACCCCCGAGAACAGCACCCAGGAGCCGAGACCGACGCGGTCGGCGATGGCCCCGGAGATCAGCGCCGTGGTGATCATTGCGAACACCGCGCCGAACGCGACACCGATGAAGGCGGTCGGATCGGTGTTGACGAGCCCGAAGTCCTTGAACGGGCTGCCGGCGAAGCCGCTCTCGCCCTCCGCGAAGTAGTTCATGCTGTAGCCGAACAGGATCCACAGGACGCCAACCACGCCCATGGCGCTGATGCTGAAGAGCATCATGTTGACGACCGAGCGGACCCGGACCAGGCCGCCGTAGAACAGTGCAAGGCCGGGGGTCATGATGAGCACGAGCGCCGTGCTCGCGAGCGTCCACACGTCTTGCGGCGTGAGTTCCTCCATGGTGTGCCACCTTCCTCCCGGGTCTCCGGGAACGAGTCGTTGCCTCAGTGTGCGCCCTCCGCGTTTCGTGACCGTCACCCCGCGATTACTCCGGAGTGACGGTTGTGTTTCGGCGTGATCACAGGAGAGCGGCAGTGGCGAAGCGCGGTCATGCGGCCGTCAAGTGTCGCTGGCGCTCAGAAGCTGCTAAGCTATGCAGGTTGCCGTCAGAACGGCCGCGGATAAAGAGAGCCCCAGCACCCCGCTGATGGCGCCGCGCAGCAACAGGAAGGGGATCCCTATATGGCACTCGAAGCAGACGTCAAGAAGGCGATCATCGATGAATTCGCGACCAAGCCCGGTGACACCGGCTCCCCAGAGGTCCAGGTTGCAATGCTCACGCAGCGCATCAAGGATCTCACCGAGCACCTGAAGGATCACAAGCACGATCACCACTCGCGCCGTGGCCTCCTGCTGCTCGTCGGCCAGCGCCGCCGTCTCCTGAGCTACCTCTCGAACGTCGATATCACGCGCTACCGTTCGCTCATTGAGCGTCTCGGCCTGCGTCGCTAGTCGCCGCCTGACTTTCTGCGAAGCGCCCGCCCCGGTTTCGGGGCGGGCGCTTCCGCGTTGTGGGGGCACGTCTTGGCGGAGCGCCCACGCCTCCCGGCGGAGCGCCCACGCCTCCGGGCGGAGCGCCCGCGCCTCCGGGCTACGCGGATCGGGTGCGGCGCCGGAACTCGGTGGGGGACTCCCCGTACGCGGTCTTGAAGGTGCGTGAGAAGTGCGCGGCGTCGACGAAGCCGAAGCGCACCATGAGCACGTGGATCGGCAGCGCGTCGAGCTCGGGGTTTGCGAGCGCGGCCCGGCTGAGTTCGAGACGCCGGTGCCGGATCCAGGAAGCGACGCTCGTGCCGGTCTTGCTGAACATCGCGTGCAGGGTGCGCACGGAGATGAAGTTCTCGGCGGCGATGCGCTGCGGTCCCAGCGTCGGGGACGCCAGGTGTTCCTCGATGAACGCGTAGAGCTGGGTCATCGTGTCGTGCTGCCGCGGCTCGGCGCCCGGCGCGCTGCCGAGCTCCTCCTGCAGCACCGTTGACACGAGATCAACCACGGCGTGCGCAAAGCGCGCGCTCTGGTGGGCGGGGAGGTGGTCCATATCGGTGGACAGCTGGCGCAGGAACGGTGCGACCATCTTCGCGAAGCCCTGGCTCCCGCCGATCTTGGTCGCGGAGAACTGCTGGGTGTCGTGGTGCGGGAGCTTGAGGAGGTGCTGCGGGAACACCAGGATCGAGTTGCGAAAGGTGTCGTCGAGCGAGAGCGAGTACGGGCGGTCGCTGTCGTAGAACGCCATGTCGCCGGGGTGCAGCGTCGCCTCTCGCCCGTCCTGGGCCATCTCGCCCACGCCTGCCGTCTGCAGGTGCAGCATGTAGCGTCTGCGCGGCGTGACCGCGGCGACCGAGGCCGAGCGCTCGACCCGGTGCTGAGTGGCGCGCACGTCGAATACCTCGAGCTCGCCCAGGCTCCGGCCCCGGATCTGGCCGCGAAATCTGCCGCCGCGGTCGGTGTCGATCGTGAGCGGCGCGAAGCGCTCGGACACCAGGCGGGAGTACTCGCTGACGTCCCGGGTGGCTGAGGTGCGTACCGAGGCTGCTGGGAT
Source organism: Leucobacter luti (assembly GCF_004217175.1). Lineage (GTDB taxonomy): Bacteria > Actinomycetota > Actinomycetes > Actinomycetales > Microbacteriaceae > Leucobacter > Leucobacter luti. Next base: position 61,795 of record NZ_SHKI01000004.1, on the reverse strand, counting down.
GACGTCGTTGTCCATATTCCCCTCTCTGCTGAGCAACTGTACCACTGTGTTTCGGGGGTGTTTCGTGGGGGATCAGCTCGACTCGCGCGCGTGCCGAACGCCGCTGGCGCGCCAAACGCGGGCATCACCGAAGTGATGCCCGCGCAGGGCGAGGGCGGGCTAGCGCGCGCCTCCGAGGTCAGCGGCTCCGCCCGCGTGTCGGCGGCGCCGCGCGAGCCACGCGGCCGCGGCTCCCGCCAGCAGGAGCCCCGCACCGAGCGACCAGAGGCCGGCGTGGTTCGCACCGCCCGTGGTCGCGAGCGCACCGTGCGCCGCGGCCTGCGCCGTGGGCGCGGGGTCCGGGGTGGCTCCCGGCTGCGCCGGCTGCTCGGGTTCGGGCAGCGTCGGGGGCGTCTCCGTCTCAGGCGCCGCCGTGACGGCAACCGTGAGCGCGCGTGCCGCACCGTCGGAGCACGTGTCGTTCACGTGCCCGGCGAACTCCGCGGGCTGCTCCTCGCCGGCGATGCACCACTCCACGGTGAGGGAGCCGGCCTCAGCTGGGGCGGTGAGTCCGTCAACCGCGGTTGCGGTCAGGCCGGTGAGCTGGGCCTGCGACTCCCAGACGGTGCTCGTCGCACGCGCGGCGCCGCGCGCGTCAGCGGGGGCGCCCGACGCCGTGGAAGCCGACGCCGCGGAATCTGACTCTGGGGTGAATGTCGCGGTACCGGTGATGGTCACTGGAACGGGGCTTCCGTCGACCTCGAGCCACGCGCCTCGCGTCAGCTCGGGCACGATGCTCAGCGGGATCGCGGTGCCCGCGGCCACCACCGGCTGCGGGGTCGTGACCGCGAGTGCGAGGTCCGTCTCGGCGACCTCGCTGGCCTCCGCCTCGGCGATGGTCTTCGCGGCGTCAGACGCGACGATGTAGCCGGCGTCGCGCGCGGCGGCGGTGACCTCGGTGACGCGGGCCACGTACGCGTCGTGCGACACGTAGCGCTGCTCGAGCTCCTGCGCGCTGAGCGCGCTCCAGGACGCCGCGGCGCCGCAGGTCCAGCCGCCGGTATTCATTGCATACCCGAATTGCGGGGCTGCCGCGTCTGCGATCTGCACGCCGCCGATCACGCGCCCCTCCGCATCGTGCGCGGCGGTGCCGTCCGCGTTGCGCTCAAAGTAGGCCGAGGGTGCTGCGGGCACGCCATCGCGGGCCCAGGCGTCCGCCGCCGCGACCGCGCCGCCGATGACCTGCCCCACGCGCACCTTCGTGCCCAGGTCGGGGCTCACGCACGGGGCGCCCTGGCTCATAAGCCAGGTGTGAAAGTCGGTGCCGCCGGGCTGCGTGCCGTCTCGGAGAAAGACCTCATCCATGTACTCGTTGACAAAGAACGAGCCGTGCGCGGAGCCGGCGACGTCCCACTCGCGGACGTAGTCCCCGGTAGCCTCACCCGCGCCCCAGGCGAACGACCAGGAGCGGAGCGAGATCCCGGGTGTGGTGATGTCGGATCGGAGTGCCCCCGCGCCATCCCAGAACACGATGCCGTCGAAGAACTGGTGGATCGGGTGAATCTTGTTGTAGTAGAGCGAGAGATAGGAGGCGGAGCCCGACTGGCCGAGTGCGATCACCTCGTCAACACCGAGGTCTGCGAACGGCGAGTCCGGGGAGGACTTCAGGGCGTGTGAGACCTGTCCGAAGATGTCCCAGGCCATCGCGTCGCGCGGGCAGGCGACCCCGTCGCAGTCGGGCTCGACCTCGAGATCGCCGTAGCGTTCGGGGCGCGTGTTCACGAGGTTGTCCACCCCCACCTTCTGGGCGCTCACCACGGCGACGGCGTAGCCCTCGGTGAGGAGGGTGTCGTAGCTCTCGCCGAAGCCGAACTCGCCGTCCTGCCCGGTGGTCACGTTGGTCCACTCGACGACGAGCGTGCCGTTGAACACCTCTGGAGACGGCTGCCGTACCACGACCCGAGTCGTGTAGTCGCCCGCGCTCTCGCCCAGGCCCGCGGTGGTCATCCGATCGGCCGCGGACAGCCCCATCACGGAGCCGTCTGCGTTGAGATACTGACTCGCGGTGCCGGAGGCGAAGTACTCGCGCTCCTCGTACCCGTACGCGGACACGTCGAAAGGGGCTGCCGACAGCATCGTGGTTCCGGGCTTGTCGACCTCGGTGAGGGCCGCGAGTCCGAGGGATGGTGCCGCGACGGCCGGCGCAGCGGCGACCATGCCGCCGCTGAGGATGAGCGCGGCGATCCCGGCCGCGCCGATACTTCGGCCCGACCGGCGGAGTAGACGCGCCATTGAGTCTCTGTTCACGGGGAGTGCACCTTTCAGATTGAGAGCGCCAGCGGTCCTGGCTGTCTCACAGTCTGGCCCGGTCCGGGAGCCGCTCATTAGCTGGGGGTGCAGCGCACTTGACGCTGGGCGCGGTCCCGGTGTGCACCGCCGTGCGACTCAGCGCCCCGCCCCCGCGCCGAAGCGCGAAACGACCCCCGCCCCGAAACGCGAAACGACCCCCGCCCCGAAACGCAAAACGACCCCCGCGCCGAAACGCAAAACGACCCCCGCGCCGAAGCGCGGGGGTCGTTCAGGGCTCGAAGATTAGATCTTCGACGAAGCGTCCTTCAGGACGCTGCGCAGGATGCCGCCGATCTCAGCGAACTCTGCCGGACCGATGGTCAGCGGCGGAGCGAGCTGGATGACGGGGTCTCCACGGTCGTCGGCGCGGCAGTAGAGGCCGGCCTCCCAGAGCGCGGGGGAGAGGTAATCGCGCAGGAGTCGATCCGACTCCTCCTCGTTGAACGTCTCCTTCGTCGCCTTGTCCTTGACAAGCTCGATGCCGAAGAAGTAGCCCTCGCCGCGCACGTCACCGACGATGTCGATGTCGAGGAGCTTCTCGAGCTCGGCGCGGAACAGCGGGCTGTTCTCGCGCACGCGGCCGTTGAGGTCCTCTTCCTCGAAGATGTCGAGGTTCTCGAGCGCCGCAGCAGCCGCCGCCGGGTGACCGGCGAAGGTGAAGCCGTGGTAGAAGGTGTTGTCCTCCGAGTTGAAGGGCTCCGACACCTTGTCCGAGACGATCATGGCACCGAGCGGGACGTAGCCCGAGGTGATGCCCTTCGCCGAGGTGATGATGTCGGGCTCGTAGCCGAGCGCCTTCGAGGCGAAGAACTCGCCAACGCGGCCGTAGGCACAGATGACCTCGTCCGAAACGAGCAGCACGTCGTACTGGTCGCAGATCTCGCGCACGCGCTTGAAGTATCCGGGGGGCGGCGGGAAGCAGCCACCGGAGTTCTGTACGGGCTCGAGGAACACGGCGGCAACGGTCTCGGGACCCTCGAAGAGGATCGCCTCCTCGATGCGGTTCGCGGCCCACTGGCCGAACGCCTCGAGGTCGTTGGACGGAGCGCCCATCTCCTCAGCGCGGTAGAAGTTCGTGTTGGGCACGCGGTGACCACCGGGGGTCAGCGGCTCGTAGAACTTCTTCATGTCGGGGATACCGGTGATCGCCAGGGCGCCCTGCGGGGTGCCGTGGTAGGCGACCGAGCGCGAGATGACCTTGTGCTTCATCGGCTGGCCCTTGATCTTCCAGAAGTGCTTCGCCAGCTTGAACGCCGACTCCACAGCCTCGCCACCACCGGTGGTGAAGAAGACCTTGTTCATCTCGCCGGGAGCGTACGAGGAGAGACGCTCCGAGAGCTCGATCGCTGCCGGGTGGCCGTAGGACCAGATCGGCATGAAGTCGAGCTGCTGCATCTGCTTGGCGGCAGCCTGCACGATGCGCTCGCGGCCGTGGCCAGCGTTCACCACGAAGAGGCCTGCGAGGCCGTCGATGTATTCCTTGCCGGCCGCATCGTAGATGTGGTGGCCGTTTGCGCGGGTGATGACGGGGATACCGTCGTTGAGCACCTTGCGGTTGGTGAAGTGCGGCCACATGTGGCGCTTGGCCGAGGCCTGCAGCGCGGCGGTGTCCACCGCAGCAGTGGGATCGTATGACATGGTTATCTGGTTCCCCAATCGTATTTCTGTTTGGTGAGTTGGAGGTATACGAACGTCTCCGTAGCGGCGACACCCTCGACTGCGCGAACCTTTTCGTTCAGCAGTTCGATGAGTCCATCATCGTCCTCACAGACGACCTCGACAAGGATGTCGAATGAACCCGCGCTGAGCACGACGTAACTGATCTCGGGCATTGCTGCCAGCTGATCAGCGACGACGCGGGTGTCTCCGGAGACCCGGATACCGAGCATTGCTTGTCGGCTGAAGCCGAGTCGCATGGGGTCGGTCACTGCAACAATCTGCATGACCCCGGTATCCGTGAGCTTTTGCACGCGCTGGCGGACGGCGGCCTCGCTGAGGCCGACCGCCTTTCCGATTTCGGCGTACGAACGGCGACCATCGCGCTGGAGTTGCTCAATGATCGCTTTCGACGTTGCGTCGAGCGCTGGCGACGTGCGTTTGCTGCTCACATTACTGATTCTTGCAGTGGGAACCTGAAAAAGCAAAGGAATCCGAAGTTAAGCGCGTCGAATTCTGATGATTTCCACATCTCGCGGGTGTTTGGGCTGCTCCGCGGCTGCCGGTGCCGTGGCCCGGCGTGCGCCACCGACCGCGGCCGGTGTGCGCCCCCGACTGGGGTCGGCGTGTACCCCGGCCGACCTGGCGGGCTGTGCGGATCGCACCAGAAAGCCGCTGGTTTTCGCGGGTTTTGTTGCTGTTGAATGAAGAATTGTGGTTCCAGAGGTTTCGAGCTTTGCATCGGCACACACTCTGTGCCATTCTCAAAACACCACCCGGCACCGTCGCCGTTTGTGCGCGTTGTCGGTTCGCCTATGAGAAACCAAGGGAGATCTCTCATGGTCCGTCAGTCCGAAGACCCCATTGTCCGTAATATCGTGCAGTTGCTTCGCGGAGCGCAAATGAACCGCCGGCAGTTGCTGCGCGGTGCGGCCGCCGGCGCGGCAGGCGCGGGCGCTCTGGGCCTCGCCGCGTGCGCGCCCGGCGGGGGAGGCGGTGGGAGCGGGGACAACCCCGGCATCGTCTGGGGCAACTGGACGTACTACCTCGACTTTGACGAGGCGGCTGGGGTGTTCCCGTCGCTCGAGACCTTCATGGAGCAGTCGGGATTCAACGTCGACTACATCGAGGACATCGACGATAACAACACGTTCTACGGCAAGATCAAGGACCAGCTGAAGCTCGGCCAGTTCACCGGCTACGACACGGTCACGTTTACCGACTGGATGAACGGCCGCCTGATCCAGGACGAGCAGGTGCAGGAGTTCGACTACGCGAACCTGCCCAACGTGAAAGCGAACTTGGTCGACGCGCAGTGGGACGCGCTCGACGTCGATCCCGGGCGCAAGTTCACGGTCCCGTGGCAGCTGCCCGCCTCCGGCTGGGTGTGGAACACCAAGGAGGTGCCGCAGGGCATCAAGACCCTCGACGACTTCCTCCGTCCCGAGCTCAAGGGCAAGGTGGTGGTGCTCAGCGAGATGCGCGACACGATGGGCATGGTGATGGCTGGCCTCGGCACCGACCCGGCCGGCGACTGGGGCGACGCGGAATTTGATGCGGCGCTCGCGTGGCTCGACGACGCACTGAAAAGCGGTCAGATCGGCAACGTGAAGGGGAACAGCTACACGCAGGACCTCATCACGGGCGACGCGCTCGCGGCGATGGCGTGGACGGGCGACGTGGTGATGCTCAACGCCGAGAACGACAACCAGTGGACCCTCGAGATTCCGGAGTCCGGCGGCATGGTCGCGGCCGACTCGTTCACGGTGCCGAACGGCACGAGCGCGGAGTCGAAGAAGAAGGTTGAAGAGCTGATCAACTACTACTACGACCCGGAGGTGATGGCGGAGGTGGCCGACTACGTGACCTTTATCCCGCCGGTGAAGGGAACGCAGGAAGCGATGCAGAAGATCAACCCCGAGAACGCGGACAACCCGCTCATTTTCCCGAGCGAAGAGGACTGGAAGCACCTCCACAACTTCCGCACGCTCAGCCCGGAAGAGGACAAGAAGTACTCGACCGAGTTCCAGAACGTATTGGGGCTGTAGCGGTGGCGGATCACGGCACATTTGCAGAGTCCGGCGCCGACCTCGAACTGGTCGGCATCCAGAAGCGCTTCCCCGGCTTCACCGCGATCGAGCACCTCGATCTGAACATCCCGGCCGGCTCGTTCTTCGCGCTGCTCGGCCCCTCGGGCTGCGGCAAGACCACGACGCTTCGCCTGGTGGCGGGTCTTGAAGACCCCACCGCCGGCAAGATCCTGCTCGGCGGCACCGACGTGAGTACGCTCAAGCCGCACAAGCGCCCGGTCAACACGGTGTTCCAGTCGTACGCGCTGTTCCCGCACATGAGCGTGCTCGAGAACGTGGCGTTCGGCCTGCGCCGGCGCAAGATCGGCGACGCCGTGGCCAAGGCGCACGAGGCGCTGCGCCTGGTGGAGCTCGACCACGTCTCTGATCGCAAGCCGGCGCAGCTCTCGGGCGGCCAGCAGCAGCGCGTGGCGCTCGCCCGCGCGGTGGTCAATCGGCCGGCCCTGCTGCTGCTCGACGAGCCGCTCGGCGCACTCGATCTCAAGCTGCGCCGTCAGATGCAACAGGAGCTGAAGCAGATCCAGCAGGAGGTGGGGCTGACCTTCCTGCACGTGACCCACGACCAGGAGGAGGCCATGACCATGGCCGACACGGTTGCGGTGATGAACAAGGGCCGGATCGAGCAGATGGGCGCCCCCGAGGAGCTCTATGAGCTGCCCCGCACGGTGTTCGTCGCAAACTTCCTGGGGCAGTCGAACCTGTTCGAGGTAGAGGTCGCGGGCTCAACGGATCAGGTGATCCACACCGACCTGAACGGCTCGCGGCTCTCGGTGCTGCGCGCGCGCAGCGAGCGCGACAGCGGCACGATCACGATCGGCGTTCGCCCGGAGAAGCTGCACCTCAGCACGGCGCCGCCCGAGCCCGAGGCGCACCGCAACGTGGTCGGTCCCGGCCGCATCACCGACGTATCGTTCATCGGCGTGAGCACCCAGTACACGGTGGAGATCCCGGGCTCGGCGCCGGTGCACGTGTTCGCACAAAACCTGCAGGCCGGCCCGGCCGCGCGCCTCGGAGACGAGGTGTGGCTGAGCTGGCTCATCGAGCACACCTTCGGCCTCGCCGACGATCGGCTCGACACGGGCGCCCTGACCGCTGACTTCTCGACCCGGGCGATCGCCACCCGGGCCGCGCTCGCGGAGTAGGGGAGGCGACCATGGCTTTTACCGCCTTCTCCGGGGGCCCAACGAAGGTCGTTGAGCAAGCCCCGCGCAAGCGGGGCTGGATCGCCCTCCTGCTGCTCGCCCCCGGCATCGCCTACATGCTGCTGTTCTTCGTCGCGCCGTTTGTGCAGCTCGCGATCACGTCGCTGCAGGCACCCGCCGACAGCGGCGGGATCGGGCAGTACGTTGCCGCCCTGCAGTTCTCGAACTACTGGGCTGCGCTGCAGGAGTACTGGCCGCACCTGCTCCGCTCGTTCATTTACGCGATTGTCGCCACGGTGATCGGGCTCTGCATCAGCTACCCGGTCGCCTACCTCATCGGCGTGAAGGTGCGGTCGCGGCCGATGCTGCAGGGGATCCTGCTGATCCTCGTGGTCGCCCCGTTCTTCATCAGCTTCCTGCTGCGCACCCTCGCGTGGAAGTCGATCCTGCCGAGCGAGCTGGTCGGCACGCACTTCTCGGTGATCTTCGGTCTGGTGTACAACTTCATCCCGTTCATGGTGCTGCCGATGTTCTCGTCGCTGCAGGCGCTCGACATGCGCCTGCTGGAGGCGGGATCCGACCTGTACGCGTCACCGGTGACCACGTTCAGGCGCGTGACCCTGCCCCTGTCGATGCCCGGCATCGTCTCCGGCACGCTGCTGAGCTTCATCCCGATGTCGGGCGACTACGTGAACGCGTCGCGCGAGTTCTTGGGCGGGACGTCGACCACGATGATCGGTAACGTCATCGAATCCAACTTCCTGCAAACCCAGAACTATCCGATGGCGGCGACGCTGTCGATCATCCTGATGGTCGTGATCCTCGTGATCGTGGCGACCTACGTGCGCAAGAGCGGGGCGGAGGACCTCCTGTGAAGGGTTTCAGCCTGGGGAAGGCGTTTGTTCCCGTCGTCGCGACCATCGCGCTCGTGTATCTGCTGCTGCCGATCGCGCACGTCATCCTGTTCTCGTTCAACGACTCCGGCCGCAACAACATCCTGTGGCGCGGCTTCACGCTCGACAACTGGCAGAACCCGTGCGGTGCGCCGCAGGTGTGTACCGCGTTCGGCAACTCGATCCTGGTCGGGGTGGTCGCCACGGTGATCGCCACTGTGCTGGGCACCATGATCGCGTTGGCGCTCGTGCGCTACCGCTTCAAGTTCCGCTCCACGGTCAGCCTGCTGCTGTTCACGCCGATGGCGACTCCCGAGGTCGTGCTCGGCGCGGGCCTCGCGGCGCAGTTCCTGCTCGCCGGCGTGGAGAAGGGCCTCGGCACGATCATCCTCGCGCACACGATGTTCTGCATCTCGTACGTGGTGGTGGCGGTGAAGGCGCGCGTGGCGAGCCTCAACCCGGCGATCGAGGAGGCCGGGCGCGATCTCTACGCCGGCCCCGGTCAGGTGTTCTGGCGGATCACGCTGCCGATGCTCATGCCCGGCATCATCGGTGCGGCGCTCCTGAGCTTCGCGCTGTCGTTCGATGACTTCATCATCACGAACTTCAACTCGGGCACCGCGACCACGTTCCCCAAGTTCATCTACGTGTCGGCGCTCAAGGGTGTTCCGGCGCAGGCGAACGTGCTCGCGTCGATCGTGTTTGTCGGAGCGCTGCTGCTCGTGATCATCGTGCAGATGGTCAACATCAACAAGCAGAAGCGCCTCGCGCGCAGGTAGCGTGCATCGAACCGCATGATCAGGGGCCCCGCCGAAGAATCTTCGGCGGGGCCCCTGCGTTTTGCGTGGGCTGCTGAACGGGAGGAAGATGTCTCCTTGGCGAGACCAGGTCACGCCGAAGCATATGTCGCAGCGGGGCGATCAGGCCCGGGCGACTCCCGTTTCAAGGAGAGCACATGACGAAGACGTTGATGCCCGCGGCAAAGCGCGGTGGAGCACTGAAGCGCAACCTCGGGCTGTGGGCCATCGTGGGCCTCGGCCTCGGATACATGACCCCGACCGTGGTGTTCGACACGTTCGGTATGGTCGCCCGCGACACGAACAACGTGGTGCCGCTCGCCTACCTCGTCGCGCTCATCGTGATGGTGTTCACGGCGGTGAGCTACGGCAAGATGGCCGGGGCGATCCCCAGCGCGGGGTCCGCGTACACGTACGTGCGCGAGTCGATCCACCCGAACGTCGGCTTCATGGTCGGCTGGACCTCGCTGATCGACTACATGCTGCTCCCGATGGTGAACTGCCTCATTATTCGCAGCTACCTTGAAGCGGTGTTCCCCGGCATCCCCGGCTGGATCTGGGTGGTGCTGTACTGCGTCCTCGTCACGAGCGTGATCTACTTCACCATGCGTGGCACCTCGAACCTCAACATGATCCTGCTCGTGTTCTCGATCATCGTGATGACCGTCTTCGTGGTCATGGTGTGGGCGCAGCTCGCGGCGGGCGAGGGGACCGGCACCGTCGCGTCGGTGCAGCCGTTCATCCACGACGGTGTGACCATGGGCGCCGTGCTCATGGGGGCGACGATCGTGTGCTTCTCGTTCATCGGCTTCGACGCGGTGACGATGTACGTGGAGGAAGCGAAGAGCCCGAAGATTGTGCCGCGCGCGATCCTGCTCACCGTGATCCTGGGCGGCGCGATCTTCCTCATCGCCGGGTACTTCACGCAGCTCCGCTTCCCCGACTGGAACGTGTTCGCCCCCGGCGGGGACATGCAGTATGTCGAGGATTCGACGCTGCCGCTCATCGGCCAGTTCGTCGGTGGCCCCGTGCTGCAGGCAGTGCTCACCGCCGCCGGCTTCGCTGCGACGCTCGCGTCGGGACTCGCGTCGCACGCCTCGGTGTCGCGCATGCTGCTCGTGATGGGCCGCAACAACGTGCTCCCCAAGAAGACCTTCGGCTACATCAACCCGAAGACGCACACCCCCACCTTCAACATCGTGCTCACCGGCGCGGTCTGCCTGCTCGCGATCGCCTTCACGCTCGAGATGATCGCCGCGTTCATTAACTTCGGTGCGCTCATCGCGTTCACCGCGGTGAACATCTCGGTGATCGCCTGGTTCGCGATCAAGCAGGGACGCCGCAAGACCCCCGGCGACATCTTCAAGTACATCGTGATGCCCGGCATCGGCATGGTGCTCACGGGTGTGCTGTGGGCAAACCTGCACGCCGACGCGCTGATCGGTGGTCTCGCCTGGACCGCGATCGGCTTCGTCTACCTGCTGTTCATGACTCGCGGCTTCAAGCGCAAGGCCGCGGCGTTCGACGAGTCGCAGCCGGTCACCGGCTACAACAAGGTGCCGGAGGGCGAGCACCAGGAGTAGCTGCAAAACGATCGCGCGTCAGGCCGCCGGGGTGGAGCTCACCTCGGCGGCCTGCGTGCGCTGTGCGGCCTCGCGCCGCTCGCGTCGGGTGACCGGGTCGAGGAGCGGGAGCGTGATCCCGCACAGCGGGCCGATGAGGATCGCGAACGCGGCGGTGCCGAGGCCCACGTTGCCACCGAGGAGCCAGCCGATCGCGAGTACCGTGAGCTCGACGCCCGTGCGGCCCACCCAGATGGGGATCCCGAAGCGCGCGTGGATGCCCGTCATGAGACCGTCGCGCGGGCCGGGGCCGAGCCGTGCGCCGATGTAGATGCCGCTCGCGACGGCGAGCAGCAGCAGGCCGGCCGTGAAGTACGCGATCCGCGACCAGAGCGCCTCTGGGGCGGGGAGGAGCCACAGCCCGAGGTCGATGCTGGGGCCGACGAGCAGAATATTCAGCACCGTGCCGAGGCCGGGCCGCTGCCGCAGCGGGATCCAGAGCAGCAGCACGCCGAGGCCGATGATGTTCGTGAGGATCCCGATGCTGAGCGGGGTGTGGAGCGAGACGCCCTGCGCAAAGACGGTCCACGGATCGACGCCGACGGCGGCGCGGATCATGAGCGCGTCGGCGAAGCCGTAGAGCAGGAGTCCGGGGATGAGGCGAGACAGGCGTGCGAGCATGGTGATCAGTCCACTTCAATTTGGCCTGGTGTTCAAGATGCCAATCTGTCTATAGTGGCCCCATGATTGCGCAGCGCCTGTCCGCCCGCCGCCTCACCCAGCTGCTCGGGGAGTGGCGCGGCTCCGGCCACGGCTACGAGGAACTCGGCGACAGCATCGGCGTGCTCGTGCGCGACGGCGCGATCACGCCGGGGACCGCGCTCCCCGCCGAACGCCCGCTCGCCGACGAGCTGGGCGTGAGCCGCACCACCGTCGCGGCCAGCTACCGGCGCCTGCGCGAGACCGGCACCGCGCTCTCACGTCGCGGCTCCGGCACCGTGGTGCGCTCGCCGCGCCCCGACGCGGCGCTCACTGCCGAGGGGCCGGCCGGCTCGCACCCCGCGCAGATCGACCTGTCGACCGCGTGCCCCGCGAGCTGGGCCGGGCTCCCTGCGCTGGGGGAGCGGGCCCTCGCCGAGTTCCCCGGGCTCTTCGCCCAGCCCGGGTACGACACCATCGGGCTTCCCGAGCTGCGTCAGGTCATCTCAGACCGCTTCACCCGCCGCGGGCTCCCCACCGTGCCCGAGCAGATCATGGTCACGCTCGGCGCGCAGCACGCAATCTTCCTCGTGGCGCGCACCCTGCTCTCCCGCGGCGACCGCGCGCTCATTGAGTCGCCCAGCTACCCGCACGCCCGCGAGGCGCTCGCCGCAACGGGCGCGCTCGTCGCCGAGCTGCCGGTGGGGCGGCTCGGCTCCGACGAGGCGTCGGTGCTCGACATCGCCGGGCGGGTGGCGCCGCGCCTCGCCTACCTGATCCCGGACCACCACAATCCAACGGGGCTGAGCATGCCCCGCGAGCTCAGGAGCCGGCTCATCCACGCGCTCAGCGCCGCGGGCACGCACGTCATCGCGGACGAGACCACCGCGGAGCTGGTGCTCGGCGAATCGCGCCTGGTTGAGCCGTTTGCCGCCGCGGCCGAGTTGCCGCACCAGTGCGACGCGATCATCACGGTCGGCTCGCTCGGCAAGACGGTCTGGGGCGGCCTGCGGGTCGGCTGGATCCGGGCGACGCCGGATCTCATCGCCAGGCTCGAGGCCTCGCGGCGCGTGAGCGATCTCGGCACGGGCGCCTGGGAACAAGCGACCGCGGCGCTCGCGCTTGAGCGCTACGACGACGTGCTCGACGACCGCCGCCGCGAGCTCACCGCGAAGCACCGGGTGCTGTCCGAGCAGCTCGCGGCACGGCTCCCCGGCTGGGCGGCCAGCCCGGCAAGCGGCGGCGTGTGCACGTGGGTGGACATTGGCGAACCACGCAGCTCGGCACTCAGCCGCGAGGCGGCCAGCCGCGGGGTGCGGCTCACGCCCGGTCCGCGGTTTGGGAGCCCCGGGGTCTTCGAACGCTTCGTGCGCCTGCCGTTCACGGCACCCGAGGCCGAGCTGGTCGCCGCCGTGGAGCTGCTCGCTGCCGCGCGCGTTGCGGCGCCCGCCCGGGACCACGTGCGCCACGACGCCGAGGCGGTGATCTAAGCCGGCGCCCGGTCGCGCGCCAGAAACCGACGCCGGAGCGGGGCCGCAGCGCGGTAGACTCGTGCATCATGCTTGAACTTGATTTCAACGCCCGCATTCGTGCGCTGCGCGCGACCTACGCCGACATTGCGGCCGTCATGGACCTGCCTCGCCTCGACCGCGAGATCATCGAGCTCGAAGAGCAGGCGGCCGCACCGAACCTGTGGGACGACCCCGCCGCGGCGCAGGAGGTCACGAGCGGGCTGTCGCACCGGCAGGCGCGGGTGAAGCGGCTGCGCGCGGTTGAGTCGCGCCTCGACGACCTCGAAGTGCTCATCGAGCTCGCGCTTGAGGCCGAAGACGAGGAGTCGGCGGTCGAGGCCACCGAGGAGCTCGCGGCGCTTGAAGCCGTGATCCAGAACCTCGAGGTGCAGACGATGCTGTCGGGGGAGTACGACGAGCGCGCCGCCGTGGTGACGATCCGCTCGGGTGCCGGCGGCGACGACGCCACCGACTTCGCCGAGATGCTGCTGCGCATGTACCTGCGCTGGGCTGAGCACCACGGCTACAAGACCAAGGTCATGGACACCTCGTACGCCGAGGGGGCCGGGATCAAGTCGGCGACGTTCGAGGTCGACGCTCCGTACGCGTTCGGCACGCTCTCCGTCGAGGCCGGCACGCACCGCCTCGCGCGGATCAGCCCCTTCGGGTCCGCCGACAAGCGCCAGACAAGCTTTGCCGGCGTCGAGGTGATCCCGCTGCTCGAAGAGGCCACCGAGGTGGAGATCCCCGAGAACGACATCCGCGTCGACGTGTATCGCTCGTCGGGTCCGGGCGGCCAGTCGGTGAACACGACCGACTCGGCGGTGCGCCTCACGCACATTCCCACGGGCCTCGTTGTCTCGATGCAGAACGAGAAGTCGCAGATCCAGAACCGCGCCGCGGCGATGCGGGTGCTGCAGACCCGCCTGCTGCTGCTGCAGCGCGAGCAGGAGGCCGCCAAGAAGAAGGAGCTCGCCGGCAGCATCACCGCGAGCTGGGGCGACCAGATCCGCTCATACTTCCTCTACGGCCAGCAGCTCGTGAAGGATCTGCGCACCGGATACGAATCGACGCAGCCGGACGCCGTGTTCGACGGCGACCTCGACGGCTTCATCGCCGCGGGGATCCGCTGGCGCTCGCTCTCGCGCGCGCAGTAGCGCGGCGGCGTACCGGGACGCGCTGCTTCCCGAGTGTTCACCCTCCGAAGCGGGCGTATCTCAGCGCGCCTGCAGCCACGGGAGCGGGTCTCAGCGTAGTGTCGAGGCGTCATGATCCTCTTTGAGAACGTCACCAAAAAGTACCGGGGAACGGCGAAACCCGCGCTCGACGGGATCGACCTGCAGGTCGACCGCGGCGAGTTCGTGTTCATCGTCGGCGCCTCCGGATCCGGCAAATCGAGCTGCCTGCGGCTGATCCTCCGCGAGGACCAGCCCAGCGCCGGCAAGATTCATGTGCTGGGGCAGGACCTCAGCAAGATCTCGTCCCGCAAGGTGCCCTACTTCCGGCGCAACCTCGGGACGGTATTCCAGGACTTCCGTCTGCTCACGAACAAGACGGTGTACGACAACGTGGCGTTCTCGCTGCAGGTGATCGGCAAGTCGCGCGGCTTCATCCAGGAGGCCGTGCCCGACACGCTTGAACTGGTGGGGCTCGCGAACAAGGCGAAGCGCTTCCCGCACGAGCTCTCGGGCGGCGAGCAGCAGCGCGTCGCGATCGCGCGCGCGATCGTCAACAAGCCGGCAATCCTTCTCGCGGACGAGCCCACGGGCAACCTTGACCCCGCGACGAGTCTCGGCATCATGCAGCTGTTGCGCGCAATCAACGCGGCGGGCACCACCGTGGTGATGGCCACGCACGAGGCCACCTTCGTTGACATCATGCAGCAGCGCGTGGTCGAGCTCTCGCAGGGCGTGGTGGTGCGCGACGAGCAGGCCGGCGGCTACGGCGAGACCGCGTCGATCCCGGTCGCCGATCTCTCCGCGGAGGGCGTGCGCGTGCTGCGCACCACCGAGGCCGTGGTGCGTGCGGCGCTCGCGCCCGAGGAAATCGCCCGCGCGAACGCGGCCGCCGCGGCCGGCGCCGCCGCCGTCGAAGACGGTGCCGGGGGAGCCGGGGCCGCCGCTGCCGCCGCGGCTTCCGCGGAGGCGCGCGCCGTGAGCGCCGCCGCTGCCGCCGCCGCTGGTGCCGCGTCAGCTGTTGCCGCGTCCGCCGCCCCGCCGGTTCCGGAGACCCCGGAGGCCTCGGTCTACCAGGAGCCGCAGCCGTTTGGCGAGCACGACGACGAAATCGACGGCGACCTCGACGACACCGTGCGCGCGGACGGCGGTCCGCAGGCGAAGCGCATCCCGGGCTTCCTCGATCCGGGTCGCCCGATTGACCCGGTGCACATGTCTGAGACCGGAAATCTCGCGGCTCACCTTGGGCTTGACCGTAACGACGACGACGAAACAGATGTGGGGCCGGTTCGATGAGGGTAGGGCTCGTACTCGGCGAGGTCTGGAACGGCCTGCGCCGCAACATGTCCGTGGTGATCTCCGTGATCCTCGTGACGTTCGTGTCGCTCACCTTCGTTGGTGCCGCGATCATCATGCAGCTGCAGGTGCAGCAGATGAAGACGTTCTGGTACGACCGCGCGCAGGTCGCGGTGTACCTGTGTACTGACTACGACCAGAGCGCCACCTGCTCCGGAACCGACGCCGGTGAGGACGAGATCGCGGCGGTGCAGGATGCACTCGAGTCCGAGACGCTCGCACCGTACGTCGAGGACTTCTTCTTCGTGAGCCACGAGGAAGCGCTCAAGGAGTTCACGAAGCAGTTCAAGGGCAACCCGATCGTTGAGATCACAAAGGCGGACCAGCTCAACCAGACCTTCTGGATTAAGCTCAGCGACCCGTCGCGATCCGACATCATCACCGAGACGTTCAGCGGCATCCCGGGCGTGCAGAGCGTGTCGGATCAGCGCAGTCTGCTCGACCGCATCTTCCTGTTCCTCGGGGCGGCGAGCTACACGGCGATCGCGATTGCCGGCCTGATGCTCGTGGCGGCGATGCTCCTCATCTCGACCACCATCAGGCTCTCCGCCTTCTCGCGACGGCGGGAGATCGGGATTATGCGCCTGGTGGGCGCTTCGAACCGCTTCATTCAAACCCCGTTCATTCTGGAGGGGATCATCGCGGCGCTCATCGGCGCAGTGCTCGCGAGCGTTGCCTCGGTCGCGATCGTGAAGTTCTTTGTGCAGGGGTTCCTGGCGCGCGAGATCCCCTTCACGAGCTACATCACCGTGGAGCAATCGCTGATCGTGCCGCCCATCCTGATCCTGGTCGGGGTGGTGCTCTCCGCGATCGCGGCCAAGATCGCGATCACGCGGTACCTGCGGGTCTAGCCAGCTGGCGCCCGCGCACCTCAGCGGCGTCCCGCGCGGGGCTCCGGGCTCTTCCGCGTTCGCGGCTGGCCCCGGAGCCCCGCGCTCCGCTAGGCTAGATCCTTGCGCACACGGCGTGCGCCAGAACCCCGAGAGGATGTGACCGTGGCCAAGGAAACCGGCGAGAAGCTGATCGCCTCGAACAAGAAGGCCCGGCACGAGTACCTGATCCTCGACACCTACGAGGCGGGGATGGTGCTCACCGGCAGCGAGGTCAAGTCGCTTCGCATGGGGCGCGCGTCGCTCGTCGACGGCTACGTGTTCATCGAGAACGGCGAAGCCTGGCTCGACGCCGCGTACATCCCCGAGTACCTCAACGGCTCGTGGACCAACCACCGGCCGCGGCGCAAGCGCAAGCTGCTGCTGCACCGGCAGCAGATCGACAAGCTGTACCAGAAGACCCGCGAGGGCGGCATGACGATCGTGCCGCTGCGCATGTACTTCCTCGACGGTCGCGCCAAGGTGGAGATCGCGCTCGCAAAGGGCAAGAAGGAATACGACAAACGACAGACGCTCCGTGAGCGGCAGGACAGCCGCGAGGCGGAGCGGGCGATGCGCCAGCGCAACCAGATGGGCGAGTAGCTCGTGCGCGCGGTGATGCTCAGCTGGGTGTCCGATGGCGGATCCTGAGCGCGGACCCCGCGTGCGGAAAGCCCCGGAGGAGCGCCGCGCCGAGATCCTTGAGGAGGCAGCCGGCATTGCGCTCGCCGACGGGCTTGAGCGCATCACGCTGCGCGAGGTGGCCGAGCGGCTCGGGGTGCGCCCCAGCCTGATCGGGCACTACTTCCCAGTGGTGGGCGACCTGGTTAATGCGGCGTTTACGCTCGCGGTGTCGCGGGAGCGGGACCGCCTGTTCGTGGCCGGGGGCAGCCCGACCGCGCGGCTCGCGGAGTTCGTGCGCCGGGTGGAGAGCGTCCCGGCGCGGCCGCTCGGTCGACTCTGGCTCAACGCGCGGCACCTCGCCCGCTTCGCCCCGGGGCTCGCCGCTGCGATTGCGCAGCAGGAAGCGCTCGACGAGGAGCGGCTTACCGCGCTGATCGAAGCCGGTGTCGCGGCCGGAGAGTTCAGGGTGGGCGACCCGGCGGTCGCGTGCGTGCGCATCTGGATGGCGGTCGACGGACTCGGCGCCTATGCGAACAGCCCCGATCTGCTCGACACGGCGGCGTACTCGGGCTTCGTGGCGGACGTGTGCGCGTGGACACTGGGGATCGCCGAGGGCGGACGCCCTGGTTTCGGTGTTCCCGCAGTGCTAGAATGAGTGTTCCGGCCCAGCGCCGGATTTGAAAATTCAACAGCGCGTAATGTGAATGTCCCAGCGTGCACCGGTCACGGTGCATTGGGGGCCGATCGGATTCGACACGTCGATTTGAGACTGTGAGAAGCGGGTCGAGGACGCGGAGTTATCTCGTAAACGCCCTTCGCAAACCAATAGGTGCCACTTCAAAGCGCACCGACTTCGCTCTCGCTGCCTAAGCACGAGACCGAGTCCGTCAGGCCGGGTGTGCCTCCGCCCCGGTTTCCTGGCGTCATTTAGGGGGCTTGCTTGCGCGTCGTGTCTCAGGGCGTGTAGGGACTGTTACTGAGACTGGGCCTGTCGCACTAGGTGTTCGTGGCAAAGAGCGAGGCCGAGTAGAACGCTAATACGAACTACACCCGTAGAAGGCGCGGAATCATCGAAGTGGACCGGGGTTCAATTCCCCGCGGCTCCACGAGCATTCACATCACGCACTGTTGAGCAACACCCCCGGGTCTTACAGGCCCGGGGGTGTTGTGCGTTCGGGGCCGCTGCCCGTGCCGCGTGGGCGATCGCGGGCCCGGGTGCGGGCGGCGCAGGGACCCGGGCGGCGGGGGGTCCGGGCGGCGGGGATCATCCGATCGTGGAAATTACCGTGGCCGGGACGCCGCCGACGACCGTGCGCGGCGGTACGTCGCGCGTCACCACGGCCCCGGCAGCGACCACTGCGTCGTCGCCGATGGTCACGCCCTGCAGGATCGTCGCCGACGCGCCGATCCACACGTTGCGCCCGATCACGATCGGTGCGGAGGTGACCGCACCGCGCCGGGTCGCGGGGTCAACCGGGTGCCCGGCGGTGACGAGGCTCACGCCGGGGCCGAGCATGGCGTCGTCGCCGATCTCGATGCCGCCGATGTCGTTGAAGCGACAGCCCTGGTTGACGAACACGTTGCGGCCCACGCGCGTGCGCACGCCGTGATCCGAGTACACGGGAGGGATGAGGTGGAATGACTCGTCGACCGCCTGGCCGGTGAGCTCGGCCCAGTGGGCGCGGATGCCGTCCTGGTCTGCGTACGGGAGACGGTTCAACTGCTCGGTCAGGCTGATCGCGCGCTGCACGGTCTCAATAAACGTCATCCTGGGTCCTCTCGCCGCGCGCCGCGCGCGGTGCGCGCCGGGTGTCTGCCGTGCAAGTGAAACACCGGGGGAGCGGGCGCGCAAGTGCGCGCCCGCGTGCCGCACCCGGCTCCCGCGATCGCCTCCGCGCTCGGCCCCGCGTTCGGCCCTGCGCGCCGCCGCTACCGAGTGGAAACCGAGCGACGTTCGGTTTGCATAACCGAACGTCGCTCGGTTATGGTGGGCGAACACCGACGATTGGGCAGCAATGGCGCGACCACACACCCCCCTCCTCAGCGAGGCACGCATCCTTGATGCGGTGCGCCGCCTGGCCATCGACGGCGATTTCACGCTGGCGCAGCTGGCGCGCGAGCTCGACGTGCGCGTCTCGTCGATCTACCACCACGTGCCATCGAAGGCGGCGATCGTTCACCTGCTGCGCCGCGACTGGATCACTCGGCTGCGCACGGAGCTCGGTGACAGCCTCGGCCGCGATCGGCTCACCCGCATCGTGCGCTCCTACGCCGGCTTCGCGGGCGAGATCCCCGCGCTCGTGCCCTCGCTCATTACCGAGCCGCTGCACGACGACGAGCTGCGCTGGCTCTACGAGGAGCTGGCGGAGACGCTGCACGGGCTCGGCGTGCCCGACGAGCGCCTCCTGCCGCTCATCGGCTCGATCGACGCGATCGTGATCGGCGCGGCGTTCGACCTGCTCGCGCCGCCGTTCCAAGCGGGCGAGGTCTCCGCCGAGACGCACCCGCGCCTCACCGCGGCCCTCGCCACCGCCCCCGAAGACGTCGACCGCCGCGCACACCTGTTCGCGACCCTCGACGACCTCATCGCCGGCCTGCTCCGCGGGTTCCCTGCCGCGGCCGAGTCTGCTGGGCCGGAGGGGCCGGAAGAGCTGGAGAGGTCGGCCGGCTAGGGCCGCCCCGGCGCTCACGCGCCGCCCTCGCTCGGCGCGCCACCACCCCACCGGACCAGCGCACGACCGCAGTCTTGCAGTAGAACCGCCCCCCCAGACCACCCCATCGCACGACCGCAGTCTTGCAGCAGAACCGCACCACCCCAGACCACCCCAACGAAGAGGAACGTCACCGATGCACCACACACCCGCCGGATCCGGGCGCGCAGGCGCGCCGGTCATGACCGCGCTGATCACCACCTGGGTGTTCGCGCTGCTGCCGGCAAACCTCGTCCCGTCGATCGTCGAAAAGCTCGTCTACCAGCTTGATGTCTCCGTGACCACCGCGGGCGCGGTCGCCACGGGCATGACCCTGGCGAACGCGGCCGCCGTGCTGCTCTCCCGCCGGGCGGTGCAGCGCGGCAACCGAGTGGTCATCGCCCGCACCGGGCTCGCGATCATGATCGTGGCGTTCGCCTCGGGCGTCGCCTGGCCCACGGCGACGGTCAGCCTCATCGCGCTCGTCGCCGGCGGTGTCGGGTCGGGGCTCGTGATCTCCGCGGCCACGGCGGCGGTGTCCGCGACGCCCAACCCAGACCGCGCCACCACGATCGTGATGACCGTCAACCGCTTCGTTGTCGCGATCGCGTTCCTCATGATCCCCCTGGTGGGCGGCGGTCTGCGCGAGCTTTTCCTGATTCTCGCGATCCCCGGCATCCTCGGCTTCATCGGCGCCCACTGGCTGCCGCGCGTGCCAGAGGAGACCGCGGCGGTCTCGGTCGTTGGTACCGCCGCTGCCGCGGTCTCCGCGGGCGACGCAGCCCCGCCGGCCCCCGCCGCCTCGCGTGCAGCCGCGGCCGCCCGCGCTGTCGCGAGCCCCGCGCAGCAGCGCACCCGGCGCATCGGATGGCTGCTCGCGCTCGGCTTCGGAGCCTGGTCGATCACCGACGACGGTGTGTACGGGCTCGTCGGGGTGATCGTGGGCGAGAGCGACATGCCCGTGGCCGACAGCTTCGTGCCAATGATCTTCTCGCTCTCGGTCTTCTGCGGGCTCGGCGGCGCCCTGCTCGCCCCCTTCTTCCACCGCTGGTTCGGGCGCACGGCCTCCCTGGCGGTGCTGCTCGCCGTGAGCGCGCTCGCGAAGCTCGGGCTGATTGTGCTCGTGTCTCCCGTGATGTACGCGACCGCCAGCGCCGTGTGGGGCTTCGTGTTTGGCGCAATGCTGCCGCTCGTGTTTGGCCTCGCTGCCTCCCTCTCGCGCGATGGCGGGGTGAGTGTGCTCGTGAACGGCGTGTACATCATTGGCGTGGCGCTCGGCCCGCTCGTCGCGACCCAGCTGTTCGATCGCTTCGGCACCGGAGCACTCGCTGCCGTGATGACCACGCTCGCCGCGCTCACCGCCGGGGTGATCGTCTACGCCTCGCGCTTCGCGGAGCGCACCGGGCGGCCGCGTGACCCGCAGCCGCCCGCACCCACCACCGCCGCCGCAGCGGCAGCACCGATCGGAGCACAGGCATGACACGCACCCTCATCACCAACGCGACCGCGTTCATGCGCGGCACCCCCGTCACCGGACGTGGCCTGCTCATCGAGGACGGCGTGATTGTCGCGATCGGAGAGTCTGCCGCGATCGCGGGCTTGCCGGGCGCCGCGGACGCCGCGCTCATCGACGCGGCGGGCGGGCTCGTTCACGCGAGCTTCGCCGACGCGCACGTGCACGCCGTCTTCGCGGGAGTGGAGCTCGGCAGGCTCGAACTGAGCGAGAGCACGAGCGGCGCCGAGACCCTTGACCGTATCGCCGCGTACGCGGCGGCCACTGACGAGGGCTGGGTGCTCGGCGGCGGCTGGAGCATGGCGCACTTCCCGGGCGGCACGCCGACCCGGGCCGAGCTTGACCGGGTGGTGCCGGATCGCCCGGCGTTCATCATCAACGCCGACCACCACGGGGCCTGGGCGAACTCGCGCGCCTTTGAGCTCGCCGGTATCGACGCGAACACGCCGGATCCGGCCGACGGCCGATTCGAGCGCCTGGCCGACGGGACGCCCAGCGGCACCATTCACGAGGGTGCGCAGGAGCTCTTCGCGCACGTGCTTCCGCCCACCACGGTAGACGAGTGCCGCACGGGCTTGCTGCGCGGCCAGCGCGTGCTGCTCGACGCCGGGGTCACCGCCTGGCAGGAGGCGATCCTGGGGGAGTACGCCGGCTACCCGGACGTGACGGCGGCCTACACCGCCGAGATCGCGGGCGGGCTCGACGCCGACGTCTCCGGCGCGCTCTGGGTGACCCGCGACCTGTCGGATCCGAGCTCGGCAATCGATGCCGACGCGATCGTCGCCGACTTCGTGCGGCGGCGGGCCGCCGCGGCGGCGCACGGCTTCCGCACCGACACCGCGAAGATCATGGTTGACGGGGTCGCCGAGAACCTCACCGCGGCGATGAACGAGCCGTATCTCGGCGGGTGCGACTGTGCCGGCGGTGAGGCCGATCGTGGGCTCGCGTACTTCAGCGCCGCCGACCTGATCGAGCTCGTGCCGCGCCTCAACGCGCACGGCTTCAGCGCGCACTTCCACGCGATCGGCGACCGCGCCGCCCGCTACGCCCTCGACGCCGTTGCCGCGGTGCCGGTGGCCGACCGCGCCGGGGTGCGCAACCACATCGCCCACCTGCAGGTGGTTGCCCCGAGCGACATCCCCCGCTTCGCCGAGTTGGGGGTGACCGCGAACTGCCAGGCGCTCTGGGCAGCGCTTGAGGCGCAGATGGTCGAGCTGACCCTGCCGGTGCTGGGAGACGAGCGCGCCGGGTGGCAGTACCCGTTCGGCGGGCTGCACCGCGCCGGGGCCGCGCTCGCGTTCGGCTCCGACTGGCCGGTGTCGACACCGGACCCGTGGCAGGCGCTCCACGTTGCCGTGAATCGCCGCGCCCCGGGCGCCCCGGACGCCCAGCCGCTGCTCCCCGGCGAGGCGCTGCCGCTCGCGGTCGCGCTCGACGGTTACACGCGCGGCTCGCACGAGCTGCTCGGCACCCCGGGCGGTTCCGGGCGGCTCGAAGCGGGCGCGCCGGCCGATCTCGCGATCACCGACCGCGACCCGTTCGCCGGGCCGGAGCACGACATCTGGCTGACGCGGAACCTGGTGACGCTCAGGCGCGGCCGGGTGGTCGCCGATCGGCGCTGACCCGCGCCGGCGGGCGGCCCGCTAGCCCTCGACCCCAAAGAGGGCGTGCGCGGCCGCCTGCGCTTCAGCGGCGCGGCCGTCGCGCGCGAGTGCGCGGAGGCGCGCGGTGGGCTCGTGGAGCAGCCTGCCGGTGAATCGCCGCAGCGCGGTCTCGACGTCGTCTGCGTGCGGCTCGGCTGTGCCGCGGCGCGCACGGCACAGCTCGTCCTCGAGGATCGAGAGCACGTGGCCGCGCAGGCTCGCGAGCGTGGGGCCGATGATCCGCTCGGCCTGCGTGGTCGTGAACTCGGCGGCCGCGGCATCGACGAGGATCCGCGCCTCGTCCTTGGCGCTGAGCTCGGGGATCGAGGAGTGCACGGAGATCGACTCGATGTCGAGCAGTTCGACGCCCGGCACCTCCGCAACACCTGGATCGATGTTGCGCGGCATGCCGAGGTCGAGCACGAGGCGGGTTCGATCGGTCTCGCCCGCGAAGTCCGCGGCGTGCAGCAGCGGCTCCTGCACGAGGCTACAGGCGACCACGAGGTCGGCGCCGGCGAGCGCCTCGGCCACCTCGTCGGCCGCGACCGGATCGAGCCCGTGCGACGCGGCGAACGCTTCGGCGCGGCCAGAGGGGGAGTGGACTCGGATGCGGTGCGCGCCGCGGTCGCGCAGCGCCGCGACGGTGGCCCCCGCGTACGCCCCGGTGCCGACGAGCAGCACGGTCGCCTCATCCCAGCTGGGCACCCGGCGCTCGGCGAGCACGAGCGCGAGCCGCACGAGCGACTGCCCGGCCGAGCGCAGTCCCGTGCGCTCCCGCACGGTGCGCGAGGTGCGCGTTGCGCTCTGGAAGAGCCGCTCCAGACCGTCGGTGATCGTGTGCTCGGCGCGCGCCTGCGCGTGCGCACGCCGCACCTGACCGGCGATCTCCTCCTCGCCGAGCGCCGCGGACTCAAGCCCGCTCGTCACTGCGAAGAGGTGGGCGGCTGCGCCGCGGTCGGTCTCGACCGTTGCCGCGGCCGCGAGTTCGGCGGCGGGCACCTCGATCGTGTCGGAGAGTCGCCGCAGCGCCGCATCGGCGAACGCCGCGGCGTCGTCCCCGAAGCGTTCAGGTTCGTCAACGTAGAGTTCAAAGCGATTGCACGTGGCGAGCAGCACTGAGCCGGGGGCGAACGCGGCGAACGCGGCCGCGACCTCCTCGGTGTGCCGAGAGGCCCGTTCGAGGAGTGGGAGCGAAGAACCGTGGTGGTTCAGGGAGATGCAGAGCAGCATAGATTCGGCGGGATTCCTGATCGAGAGTGGCGGGTCCGCGGTGGGCCACCAGCATCGTAGCTGACACATCTGATCTTTCACATCAGATGTGTGGGGTACGATCACGTCTGATGAATGAGATCACCGCACCCGAGGCAGCGCCGCTCAGCCGCAGCCTGGCTCCAGCCCACCCGCTCGTCGACGGACGCACCGCCGCCGCGCCACTGATCCGCGCGCTGCGCGGCGACCGGCCGGAGACCACGCCGGTGTGGTTCATGCGCCAGGCCGGCCGCTCGCTGCCCGAGTACCGGGCAATCCGCGCGGAGACCCGCATGCTCGACGCGTGCCTTGACCCGGCGCTCGCGAGCGAGATTACGCTGCAGCCGGTGCGCCGGCACGGCGTCGATGCCGCGGTCTTCTTCAGCGACATCGTGGTGCCGCTGCTGCTCGCCGGGGCCGACGTCGATCTCGTCGCCGGCCGCGGCCCCGTGTTCGCCAATCCCGTGCGCACCGCGGCCGACGTGGCCCGCTGCCGCGCTGAGTACACTCCCGAGCGGCTCCGAGCGGCGCTCGATCCGGTGCGCGAGGCCGTGGCGCTCACGGTCGCCGAGCTCGGCGAGACGCCGCTCATCGGCTTCGCGGGTGCGCCATTCACTCTCGCCGCATACCTCGTCGAGGGCGGCCCGTCGCGCGACCATCTCCGGGCGCGCACGCTCATGCACGCCGACCCGGACACCTGGCGCGAGCTGCTCGGCTGGGTCGCGGAGCTCAGCGGCGCGTTCCTTGAGGCGCAGGTCGAGGCCGGAGCGAGTGCGGTGCAGCTGTTCGACTCGTGGGCCGGATCGCTGAGCGTCGCCGACTACCGCGCCCACGTCGCCCCCGCGTCGAGCGCCACGCTCGCCGGAGTGCGGGCGTTCGGCGGGGCCGCCGGCGGGCCGGCGGTGCCCACCATCCACTTCGCGGTCGGCTCGGGGCACCTGCTCGAGGCGACTGCCGAGCTCGGCACCTCCGCGCTCGGCGTCGACTGGCGCACCCCGCTCGACGAGGCGTCGCGCCGCCTGGGCGACCGCGTGCCGCTGCAGGGAAACCTCGACCCCGCGTACCTCGGCGCGCCGGAGCCGGTGCTGCGCGAGGCGCTCGCCGAGGTGCTGCGCCGCGGCTCGCGGGCGCCCGGGCACGTGCTCAACCTGGGCCACGGCGTGCCGCCCGAGGCTGATCCTGCGGTGCTGACCCGGATCGTGGAGCTCGCGCATGGCAGCTGAGCCGCACGTCGCGGTCGTCGGTGGCGGGGTCTCCGGCCTCGTGGCGGCGCGCGAGCTGGCGCGCGCCGGGGTGCGAGTCACGCTCCTGGAGGCCGCGCCGCGGTTCGGTGGCAGGATCCGGGCGGCCGAGGTTGCCGGCCTCACCCTCGACCTGGGGGCCGAGGCGTTTGCAACGCGCGGTGGCGTGGTCGCCGCGCTGATCGCGGAGCTCGGCCGGGCGGACCGGATCGTGACCCCGGCGCCGCTCGGCTCGTGGCTTGTCGCCGGGGCCGACGGCAGCGCCGCGCCGCTCCCGCCCGCGGGGGCGATGGGGATCCCCGCCGCCCCGCTCGGCCGCGCGGCGCGGCGGGTGCTCGGCGTCCGCGGCGCCCTGCGGGCCGCGTGTGAGCCGGTGCTCCCGCGCCGGGTCGGTCGGGGGAGCCACACCCTCGCCGAGCTCGTGCGCGCCCGCTCGGGGTCCCGCGTGCTTGAGCGCCTGGTGCGCCCGGTCGCGCTCGGCGTCTCGGCGGCGCCGCCCGAGCGGATCCCGCTCGACGCCGTCCCCGCGCTCACGGGAGCGTACGCGCAGACCGGCTCGATCACGCGCGCCGCGCGGCGGCTGCGCGAGAGCGCGGCGGCTGCGGGCGGCGCGGTTGCCGGACTGCGCGGCGGCATGACGGACCTCGTGACCGCGCTGGTCGAGGCGTGCGTGGCGAGCGGTGTCGTGCTCCGCACGCTGGCCCCCGTGGCCGCGCTCGCGCCGCGCGAGGGCAGTGGCGGCGCCCGGATCGCGGTCGTTGGGCCGGGCGAGGGCGAGTACCTCACTGCCGACGCCGTCGTGCTCGCGGTGCCAGAGGCCGCCGCCAGGGACATCCTCGGCCAGCCCACCGCCGAGGCCGTGGCGAGCCGCGTCGAGGTGATCGCGCTCGTGCTCGACGCGACCCACCCCGCTGTGCGGCCGCTCGCCGCCGCGCCGCGCGGCACGGGCGCGCTCGTGGCGCCCGCGGATGACGCCGGCGGTGGCGGCCACCCCGCAGCGATCACGGCGAAGGCGCTCACGCACGTCACTCGCAAGTGGCCGCAGCGCGCCCGACCCGGCGTTGAGGTGGTGCGGCTGTCGTACGGCCGCGACGGTGCCGCACCCGCCACGGCCGGGCTCGACGACGCCGCGGCGCTCAGCCTCGCCCTTCGGGACGCGGGGCGTGTGCTCGGCGTCGAACTGCCGGGCGACGCCGTGCGCGGCTTCGCACGGCAGCCCTGGGAGATGCCGGCGCGCGGCAGCCGCGCGGCCCCGCGCCCGCCCGCCGGCGTGCACCTCGCCGGTGACTGGGTGTCCGGGGTGGGCTTCGCCGCGGTGATCCCCGCGGCGCGCGAGCTCGCGCACAGCCTCGCCGCGACACTCACTGCTGCTCCCGCCCCCTTCACTGCTGCTCCCGCCCCCTTCGCTGCTTCAACTCCTGAAAGGCCCGAACGCTGATGCTGCCCCCAGAGACCCCCATCGGACGCGTGTTTCGCGCGGCGGGACCGCAGCCGGCGCGCGCCGGCCTGATCCGGATCGGCACCCGGGGGAGCCGCCTCGCCCTCGCGCAGTCGACCACGGTTGCAGAAGCGATCGCCGCGGCGACCGGACGCGACGTGGCGCTCGTGACGATCACCACGCACGGTGACGTGTCGCGCGAGTCGCTCGCGCAGCTCGGCGGCACCGGGGTGTTCGTGAGCGCGCTGCGTGAGGCACTGCTCGCCGGGGCGTGCGACCTCGCGGTGCACTCGCTCAAAGACCTGCCCACGGGGCCGTGCGAGGGGATCGCGATCGGTGCGATCCCGGTGCGCGCCGACGCCAGAGACGCGCTGTGCGCACGCGACGGGCTGAGCCTCGCCGCGCTCCCGGCCGGGGCAAATATTGGCACCGGGTCGCCGCGGCGCGCGGCCCAGCTGCTCGCCGCTCGCCCCGACCTCGCCGTGCACGACCTGCGGGGCAACGTCGACACCCGGTTGGGGCGGGTCGGCACGGACCTCGACGCCGTGGTGCTCGCCGCAGCCGGGCTTGACCGCTCCGGGCTGAGCGCCGCCATCACCGAGCGCTTCGACCTCAGCGGGGTTCCCACCGCGCCGGGCCAGGGCGCGCTCGGGATCGAGTGCCGCGCCGCAGATCTCCGCGCCCAGCCGTATCTCGCGGCGTTCGAGGCGCTCGACGACCCGGAGGCGCACGCCTGTGCGCTGGCCGAGCGCTCGCTGCTCGCCGCCCTCGAAGCGGGGTGCGCCGCGCCCGTTGGCGCGGCCGCCGAGCTGCGAGACGGCGCGCTCAGCCTGCACGCGACCGTGTACCGCCTCGACGGGGGCGAGCAGCTCGACGTGACCCTTGCCGAGGACTGGGACCCGGCTGACCCAGAGCTCCCGATCACGCTCGGCCGGGCCGCCGCGCGCGAGCTGCTCGCGCAGGGCGCGGCGGAGCTCGCTCCGCTCGGCGGGGACCGGTGACCGACGCTCCCGCGGGCGCGGCGCACGCCGTGCCCGCTCGCTGCACGCCTGCTCCCGCCGCCGATGCCCTCGCCGGGCTTAGGATTCTCGTCCCGCGCGACGGCGAGGGGGCGGTGCGAGCGGAGGCCGCGATTGCGGCGCGCGGCGCGGTGCCCGTGCGCCTGCCGCTCATCACCGCGGTCCCGCCGCGCGACCCCGCCGCACTCGACGCCGCTGTGGCGCGCTGGGCGGCGGGCCACTACGACTGGCTCGTGGTGACGAGCGCCGCGGGCGCCAGCGCGATCGCCGGGGCCGGAGCCCGCGCCGGCGTCGGGCGCGGGATCGCCGCGGTGGGGCCCGCGACCGCCGCGGCCCTCGCCGCACACGGTCTCACCGCGGCCCTGACGCCGACCAGCGAGTTCACGGGCGCGGCGCTCGGCGCAGAGCTCGTCGAGCGGCTCGCGACGGCGACCCCGTCGGCGCGCGTGCTGCTCGCGGTCGCCGCCGCGGCCGGGGACGACGTCGAACGCGCGCTGCGCGACGCCGGGCACCGCGTCGACCGCGTCACCGCCTACCGCACGGTCCCCGCGCCCCGCGATCCGGCCGGCGAGCGCGAGGTCGCCGCGCACGGCGTTGCGGCAGTGCTCGTCACGAGCGGCTCGGTGGCGCGCGAGCTGGCCGCCAGGTTCGACGCCGGCCCCGCCGGTGCCCTTACCGTGGCGATCGGGCCGCCGAGCGCCGCGGTCCTCGTCGAACTCGGCCGGCCGGCCGACGTCGTCGCCTCCCACCACACCATCCCCGGCATGCTCGACGCGCTCGCCGCACACCTCACCGCGCACCCACAGACCACCCCACCTCGCACCACAGGAGACCACGCATGACCCAGTACCCAACGATCCGGCCCCGGCGGCTGCGCCGCACCGCGGCACTGCGCCGGCTCACCACCGAGACCCGCCTGCACCCGGCCGAACTGATCCTGCCGGTGTTCGTGCGCGAGGGCATCTCGGAGCCGCGGCCGATCGCCGCGATGCCAGGCGTGCAGCAGCACACGCTCGACTCGGTGCGCCGTGCGGCGGCCGACGCGGCGGCGGCCGGGATCGGCGGCATCATGCTGTTCGGCGTTCCGGCGGTGCGCGACGCGCGCGGCTCGGCGGCCGACGACCCGGACGGGATCCTCAACGCCGCCACACGCGCCGTGGTGAGCGAGGCCGGCGACGCGCTCGTCGTGCAGACCGACCTCTGCCTCGACGAGTTCACCGACCACGGGCACTGCGGCGTCCTCGACGCCGCGGGTGAGGTGGACAACGACGCGACGCTTGAGCGCTACCGCTCGATCGCGATCGCGCAGGCGGAGGCGGGATCCGCTCTGCTCGGGCTCTCCGGCATGATGGACGGGCAGGTTGCCGCGGTGCGGGGGGCGCTCGACGCCGCCGGACACCGCGACACCGCGGTGCTCGCGTACTCGGCGAAGTACGCCTCGGCCTTCTACGGCCCGTTCCGCGAGGCCGTCGACTCGCAGCTCACCGGCAACCGCCGCGGCTATCAGCAGGATCCGGCGAACCGCCGCGAGGGCCGCCGCGAGGCCGAGCTCGACATCGCCGAGGGCGCCGACGCGGTCATGGTGAAGCCGGCAATGAGCTTCCTCGACGTGCTCTCCGACGTGGCGCAGCGCAGCCCCGTGCCCGTGTGGGCATACCAAGTATCGGGTGAGGCGGCGATGATCGAGGCGGCCGCGGCGAACGGCTGGATCGACCGCCGCGGCGCGATCCTTGAAGCGACCACGAGCATCAAGCGCGCGGGGGCAGACGCGATCCTCAGCTACTTCGCGATCGAACTCGCGGGGTGGCTGCGATGAGCCCGGCGCAGGGGACGGGCCAGCCCGATACCGCGCGCAGCGCAGCACTCGCGGCGCGCGCCTCCCGTGTGATCCCCGGCGGCGTGAACTCGCCGGTGCGCGCGTACGGATCGGTCGGCGGTACGCCGCGATTCCTCGTCTCGGGGCGCGGGCCGTACGTTACGGACGCCGACGGCACCGAGTACGTCGATCTGGTCGCCTCGTGGGGTCCGGCCCTGCTGGGCCACGCGCAGCCGGAGGTGATCGCCGCGGTGCAGGCCGCCGCGGCGCGCGGTCTCGGCTTCGGGGCCTCGGTGCCGGAGGAGGCAGAGCTTGCGGAGGAGATCATCCGGCGGGTGCCCCTGATCGAGCGCTTACGGCTCGTCTCGACGGGCACGGAGGCGACCATGACGGCGATCCGGCTCGCGCGCGGCGCCACCGGGCGACCGCTCATCATCAAGTTCGCGGGCCACTACCACGGCCACTCGGACGGGCTGCTCGCCGAGGCGGGGTCCGGGCTCGCCACGCTCGCGCTGCCCGGTTCTGCGGGGGTCACCGCCGAGACCGCGGGGCAGACGCTCGTGCTGCCCTACAACGACCTGCCGGCGCTTGAGGCCGCGTTCGCGGAGCACGGGGACCGGATCGCCGGGGTGATCGCGGAGGCGGCCGCCGCGAACATGGGCGTGCTGCCGCCCGAGCCGGGCTTCACGCGCGGCATGATCGAGCTCGCGCACCGACACGGTGCGCTCGTGATCATCGACGAGGTGCTCACCGGGTTCCGGTCGGGCCCGTCCGGGTACTGGGGGCTCCAGGCGGCGGGTGCCACGGGGGAAGACTTCCCAGAGGGTGTTGCCCCCGACCTGTTCACGTTCGGCAAGGTCGTGGGCGGCGGCCTGCCGCTCGCCGCGCTCGGCGGGCGGGCCGAGCTCATGGACCTGCTCGCGCCGCTCGGGCCCGTCTACCAGGCCGGCACCCTGTCCGGGAACCCCGTCGCGGTCGCCGCGGGGCTGACCACCCTGCGGCTCGCCGACGCGGCCGCGTACGCGCGGCTCGCGACCGCGGCCGACACGCTCGCTCTCTCGGTGTCGGAGGCCCTCACCTCCGCCGGTGTGGCACACCGGATCGCCCGCGCCGGAACCCTCTTCAGCGTGGCGTTTGGGGACTACGAGCGAGCCCCGCGCACCTACGCGGATATGCAGCGGCAGGACGTGGTGAAGCACCGTGCGTTCTTCCACGCGATGCTCGCCGGCGGAGTCAACCTGCCGCCGAGCGCGTTTGAGGCGTGGTTCGTGACCGCCGCGCACGACGACGCAGCGCTCGAACGGATCGCGCGGGTGCTTCCGGCCGCGGCCGTCGCCGCCGCCCGGGCCGAGGGGCAGCCCCGGGGGGCCGGGGCTTAGCCGCGCCGACGCCGGATCGGGATGGCGAGCGTCCCGGCCGACGGTCGGGGTGCCTAGCGCCCCGACCGCTGCGCGAGGGCCGCGGCCGCCGGTCGGGGTGCCTAGCGCCCCGACCGCTGCGCGAGCGCCGCGGCGCACTCAAGCACGAGCAGCGCCGCGAGCCGCACCGTGCGGCCGTCCGGCGCGTCAGCGCTCGCGTCGACCTCGGCGATGTCGACGCCGCGCACCTGCGGGTCGGCGACGAGCAGCCGGGTGAGGCGGCGCAGTTCGTGCGCCTGTAGCCCGCCCGGAATCGAGGCTGGGCAGCCGGGCGCGACACTGCGGTCGCACACGTCCACGTCCAGGTCGACGTGCACGGGGCCGCCGCCGGCCCCCGCGACGGCGAGAGCCTCCGCCGCCACGTCCGCGAGCGGGCGGTCGTGGAGCTCGTCGCGGTGGATCACCGTGATGCCCAGCTCGCGCGCCCGCTCGCGGTACGCGCGCGAGTTCGCGAAATCTGCGATCCCGATCTGCACGATCCGGCGCGGATCGAGCCCGGCCTCGACGAGCCGCCGCACGGGGGAGCCGTTGCTGCGCCCGTCGCGCAGGTCGTGGTGCGCGTCCACGGTGATAAGCCCGGCGCGCGAGAGCTGATCGCCCGCGACCCCGAGTGCCGCCGGAACGGTGAGCGCGTTGTCGCCCCCCAGCGCGACGACGAGCGAGCTCCGCGCTGAGAGCTCGGCGACGCGCGCGGTCGCCGCCCGCTCGCCCTCCTCGGTGTCCGGGCCGACCACGTCGCCGGCGTCGATGATCCGGAGTGCCTCGTCGATCACCCACTCGGCCTCGCCCCCGCGCGCGCCGGGTGCGCCCGGCGCGACCAGGTGCCCGGAGTAGCGGCGCAGCGCCGCCCGGATCGCCGCGGGCGTCTGCTCGGCGTTCGTGGGGGAGAGGGACGTGTCTGCGGTGGGGATCCCGAGGATCGCGAGGTCGACCGGGGTGCCGGCGGCTGGGTCCCACGCGGGCCACCCTCCGGTGCGCGGCCAGGCGGGATCGTGTGCGAGTGCGACGGTGCTCATACCAGTGACGCTAGCAAGCGGGCCGCTCAGTGGTGCCCGGGACGCGCGCGGCTTGTCTGGGACCCCAGACAGAGTGCGGCGCGGCGCCTCCCGCGAACCCGGCCGATGCGCTGAGATCGAACTATGGACACTCGCACCCCCGCCACGATCGTTCTCGGCGCCGCCCCCCTCTCCGTCGCCGACGTCGTCGCGGTTTCCCGCAATGACGCCCCCGTTGCCCTCGACCCCGCGGCGCTCGCCGCCATCGCGACCAGCCGGGCGGTGATCGACGAGCTCGCCAACGACACGCGTCCCCACTACGGCGTCTCCACCGGATTCGGCGCGCTCGCAACCGTGCAGATCCCGGTCGAGAAGCGGCAGCAGCTGCAGCGCAGCCTCATTCGCTCGCACGCCGCCGGGACCGGACCCGAGGTGGAGCGCGAGGTGGTGCGCGCGCTCATGCTGCTGCGCCTCAACACGCTCGCGACGGGTCGCACCGGGGTGCGCCCCGTGGTCGCCGAGACCTACGCCGCGATCCTGAACGCCGGGATCGTTCCCGTGGTGCACGAGTACGGATCGCTCGGCTGCTCGGGCGACCTCAGCCCGCTCGCGCACTGCGCCCTCACCCTGCTCGGGGAAGGCCAGGTGCGCGTGTCCACCGATCCGCACGACGCCCCGATCCCCGCCGCGGAGGCGCTCGCCGCAGCCGGCATCGAGCCGCTCGTTCTCGCCGAGAAGGAGGGGCTCGCGCTCATCAACGGCACCGACGGCATGCTCGGAATGCTCTGCCTCGCGCTCCACGACCTCACCACGCTGCTGCGCTCGGCAGACGTCGCTGCCGCCGCGAGCATCGAGGCCCTCACGGGCACCGACTCGGTGCTCGCCGCCGAGCTGCAGGCGCTCCGGCCCCACCCCGGCCAGGCGACCGCCGCGGCGAACATGCGCACCGTGCTCGCCGGCTCGGGGCTCGTGCAGCGCCCGGCCGAGAACGAGTTCACCCGAGTGCAAGACGCCTACTCGCTGCGCTGCGCCCCGCAGGTGCACGGTGCCGCCCGCGACACCGCGGAGCACGCCGCGCGCGTTGCCGCGGCCGAGCTGCAGGCCGCGGTCGACAACCCCGTGGTGCTCCCGGACGGCCGCGTCGAGTCGAACGGCAACTTCCACGGCGCACCCGTCGCCTACGTGCTCGACTTCCTCGCGATCGCCGTCGCTGATGTCGCGAGCATGTCGGAGCGGCGCACCGACCGCTTCCTCGATGTCTCCCGCAACCACGGGCTGCCGCCGTTCCTCGCCGCCGACCCCGGCCTCGACTCCGGTCTCATGATCGCGCAGTACACGGCCGCCGGCATTGTCTCCGAGCTGAAGCGGCTCGCCGCGCCCGCGAGCGTCGACTCGATCCCGTCCTCGGCGATGCAGGAAGACCACGTGTCAATGGGGTGGCACGCCGGCCGCAAGCTGCGGCGCTCAATCGACGGGCTCGCGAGCGTGCTCGGGATCGAGCTGCTCGCCTCGACCCGCGCTCTGGACTTCCGGATCGCAGCCGGGGCGGGCGAGCCCGGCCCCGCGACCGCCGCCGTGCACGCGCTGTTCCGCACCGAGATCGCGGCGCCCGACGTGGACGCATTCATCTCCCCGGACATCGCCGCCGCCCAGAGGTTTGTGCTCTCGGGCGCGGTGCTCGCCGCGGTGAACACCGCGAGTGGGGAGGCGCTCGCCTGATTCGGGTGGGCGCGGCTGTGGGCACCCGCACCCGTGCCTGCGTGCTTGCGCCGGCGCCCGCCGCCTGCACCGGCGATCGCGCGCCGGTGCAGGCTAGAGTTCCGGTATGAGTGAGGTGAAGGTTCCGGCGGCGGATCAGACGTTGCGAATCCTTCAGCTGCTCACCACCTCGCGGGGGCCGTTGCCGGCGTCGATGATCGCCACGCAGCTCGAGCTGCCCCGCTCCACCGTGTACCACCTGCTCGCCGCGCTCCAGGAGCACGGCTTCGTGATGCACCTGCCCGAGGAACGGCGCTACGGGCTCGGGATCGCCGCCCTCGAGCTCGGCTCGGCCTACGCCCGCCAGGAGCCGCTCGCCCGGCTCGGGCGGCCACTCGTGGCAGCGCTCGTGCACCGGGTCCACGCAAACGGGCACCTCGCGGTGCCGCACGGACGTGACGTGCTCTATGTGGTCGAGGAACGGATTCCCGGGGGCGCGGCCCTCGTGTCCGACGTCGACGTGCGATTGCCGATGCACCTCACGGCGAGCGGCCGCGCCATCCTCGCGGCGCTGCCAAAAGCCCAGGTGCGCGCACTATTCCCCGACCGCGCCGCGTTCGTGCACCGGCACGACGTGGCTGGCGAGCAGCACATCGACCGCTATTCAAAGCTGCGCAGCGTGCTCGACGACACGGTCACGCGCGGGTACGCCGTGGAGCGCGGCGCGGTCACCGAGGGGATCTCCTCGGTCGCGGTGCCGGTGCTCGATCATCGGAGCTGGCCGGTCGCCGCGATCGCGCTCACGTTTCGCGATGGGGAGGTCGCGGTCGACGCGTTTGACGGGCTCGCCGCCGAGCTTCGCGCCGCCGCCGAACTGCTCTCGGTCCGCATTCACGGCCGCCCGGCGTAGCGGTGCGGCGGTGCCCGGGGTGCGGGCGCGCGCCCCGCGCCCCGCGCTCCGGCACCGCCGCGCCTCCGCGCCCCTGCTCCGGCACCGCCGCGCCCCGGCCCGCACCCCGCGCCCCGCGCCGGCGCCCGCACAGATCCGACCCTCCCGCGCACATCCGCCCCGGTTCTCGCCGGAGTTTCGGGTCGCATGTGCGCGGGAGGGGCGGATAACGGCGGCCGAGCGGCCGCCCCGCCCCGGACGGGCAGCGCGCCTAGGCCACGCGCTCGCCCGCGCGCCAGACGGCCGACGTAAGCGGCATGCCGGGGCGGTAGGCAAGGTGGGTCGCCGCCGGTGCGTCGAGCAGCTGCAGGTCGGCCCGCGCGCCCGGGGCGATCACGCCCACGCGCGGCTGCGCGACCCCGCGCGGATCGAGCCAGCCGTCCTCGTGCATGCCGAGCGCGATCGCGCCGCCGAGCGTGGCCGCACGCACCGCCTCCGGCACGGTGAGCCGCATCTGGAGCACCGCTGTGGCCACGCAGAACGCCATCGAGCTGGTGTACGAGGTGCCGGGGTTGCAGTTCGACGCGATCGCCACCTCGACCCCCGCGTCGAGCAGCCGGCGGGCCGGGGCGAGCGGCACGCGCGTCGACAGGTCGCACGCGGGCAGCACGGTAGCGACGGTGCCGCGGGCGCCGCTAGCCGCCGCCCGGTCCCACCCGGACCAGGATCCGGCGAGCGCGGCCACGTCCGCATCGGAGAGGAATCCGACGTGGTCCACGCTGAGCGAGCCGTGCGCCACGGCGAGCTCCACGCCGGGCCCGTGGCCCAGCTGGTTGCCGTGCATGCGTGTGGCGAGGCCGCGGGCGCGGGCCGCGGCGAGCACCCGCTCGGAGGCGGCGCGGTCGAACGCGCCCTCCTCGCAAAACACGTCGACGGCGCTCACATGCGGAGCGACCTCCTCGAGCATTTGACCGGTCACGAGGTCGAGGTAGGCGTCCGGATCCGCGTCGGCGGGCACGAGGTGCGCCCCGAGGAACGTGACCGCGTCCACCTGCTCGCCGGCGATCTGCGCCGAGCGCACCTCGTCGGCGACCGTCAGCCCGTACCCGGTCTTCGTTTCGAGCGTGGTGGTTCCGCCGCGCCGCGCCTCGGCCACGAGCCCGGCGAGGTTCGCCGCGAGCTCGGCGTCCGAGGCCGCCCGTGTCGCGGCTACGGTGACGTTGATGCCGCCCGCGGCATATGCCTCGCCGGCCATCCGCGCCTCGAACTCGGCGGTGCGGTCGCCCGCGAACACGAGGTGTGTGTGCGAGTCAACCCAGCCGGGCAGCACGGCGCCGCCGGCCGCGTCGACGCGTTCGTCCGCGGCCGGGGCAGAGCCCGCTGGCCCCACCCAGGCGATCACGCCGTCCGCGACCACGACGGCGGCGTCGGTGAGGCGCCCGCCGGTCTCGGCGTCGTTGGTGGTCAGCTCTCCGATGTGGTCGATCAGCAGTGACTGGCTCATGGCACCCGTTCTACCATGCCTGCTCGGTGTTGCGGATCACCGGGGTCATTGGCACGCGCACGCCGCGCTCGGCCGCGACGTCGACGGCCCGCTGGTAGCCGGCGTCAACGTGCCGGATCACGCCCATGCCCGGGTCGTTCGTGAGTAGGCGCTGCAGCTTTTCTGCGGCGAGGGGGGTGCCGTCTGCGACCGAGACCTGCCCGGCGTGGATGGAGCGACCGATGCCGACGCCGCCGCCGTGGTGCAGCGAGACCCAGGTGGCGCCGGACGCCGTTGAGGTGAGCGCGTTCAGCAGCGGCCAGTCGGCGATCGCGTCGGAGCCGTCGGCCATCGCTTCGGTCTCCCGGTACGGCGAGGCGACGGAGCCTGAGTCGAGGTGATCGCGACCGATCACGATCGGTGCCGAGAGTTTGCCCTCCGCGACGAGTTCGTTGAAGCGCACGGCGGCCTTCGCGCGGTCACCGTAGCCGAGCCAGCAGATCCGCGCGGGGAGCCCCTCGAACTCGACGCGCTCCTGGGCGGCGCGAATCCAGCGGTGCAGGTGCGCGTTCTCGGGGAACAGCTCGAGCAGCGCCTCGTCGGTGACCCGGATGTCCTCGGGGTCTCCTGAGAGCGCGACCCAGCGGAACGGCCCGAGCCCCTCGCAGAAGAGGGGGCGGATATACGCGGGGACGAAGCCGGGGAACTCGAACGCGCGGTCGTAGCCGCCCTGGCGGGCTTCGTCGCGGATCGAGTTGCCGTAGTCAAAGACCTCGGCGCCGGCGTCCTGGAACTCGACCATCGCGCGCACCTGCGCGGCCATTGCGGCGCGGGCATCGCGAGTGAAGCCCTCCGGATCGGCCTCCGCGCGGGCCAGCCGATCCGCCACCTCGTAGCCGATGGGCAGGTACGAGAGCGGGTCGTGCGCGCTCGTCTGATCGGTGACGATGTCGATCGTGATCTCGCCGGCGCGGTGGCGGCGCAGGATCTCGGGGAACACCTCAGCGGCGTTGCCCACGAGACCCACGGACCAGCCGCGCCGCTCGTCCTTTGCGAGCTGCACCTTCGCGAGCGCCTCGTCGAGGTCCGTGACGACCTCGTCGAGGTAGCGCTTCCCAGCGCGGCGCTGCAGTCGCGTCTCGTCCACATCAACGATGAGGCAGGCGCCGTCGTTGAGCGTCACGGAGAGCGGCTGCGCCCCGCCCATGCCGCCGCAACCGCCCGTGAGCGTGATGGTGCCGGCGAGTGTGCCGTCAAAGCGCTTACGCGCGATCGCGGCGAACGTTTCGAACGTGCCCTGGAGGATCCCCTGCGTGCCGATGTAGATCCAGGATCCGGCCGTCATCTGGCCGTACATCATGAGGCCCTCGGCCTCGAGGCGGCGGAATTCGGGCCAGTTTGCCCAGTCGCCCACGAGGTTCGAGTTTGCGAGCAGTACGCGCGGTGCCCACACGTTCGTGCGGAAGACGCCGACCGGCTTGCCCGACTGCACGAGCAGCGTCTCGTCGTCTTCGAGGTCGCGGAGCGTGTCCACGATCGCGTCGTACGCCTCCCAGCTGCGCGCCGCGCGGCCGGTGCCGCCGTACACGACCAGATCGTCTGGGCGCTCGGCCACCTCCGGGTCGAGATTGTTCATCAGCATGCGCAGTGGGGCCTCGGTCTGCCAACTCTTCGCGGATCGGTCAGTGCCGCGCGGGGCTCGGACGGGGCGTGCGCCGGGGAGAGTCATGCTCGGTTCCTTTCGTGGTGCGCCGCGACAGTGCGGCGTGCTGCTCCCATCACACCGTACCGCGGCACTGCCGGCAACGCGCGGCGTGCGCTCCCTGTCCGGGATCCCGGACAGGGAGCCGCCGCGCCGCCGGTGCTGCCGCCGCGCCGCCGGTGCTGCTGCCCCACCGGCGACCTAGCTCCCGCGGGCGGTGCGGCCCCGCTGGCGACACCCGGCCGTGCAAGTGCCGCTGCTCAGCCCGCACGGCCTACGCTGGGACCATGAGGCGTGTCGCGGTGGTCGTGCTGGAGGGGGCGAAGCCCCTCGACGTCGGCATCCCGGCGCAGGTGTTCACGGAGCGCACGAGCATGCCCTACACAGTTGACGTGTGCGGGGTGCACCCGGGATTGATCACCGGTGGTGACGGCCTCTCGTACCACGTGGAGCACGGCCTCGAAGCGCTCGAGACCGCGGATCTCATCTTCGTGCCAGGCACCCGGCACCCGGATCGCGAGCCGCCGCCGGTCGAGCTCACCCGCGCGCTCACTGCCGCCCACGCGCGCGGGGCGCGGCTCGCCGCGATCTCGACCGGTGCCTTCGCGCTCGCCGAGACGGGGCTGCTCAACGGACGCCGCGCCACGACGCACTGGCACTACTCCCAGATCCTCGCCGAGCGCTATCCAGAGATTCAGGTCGACGAGCGCGTGCTGTTCGTTGACGAGGGCTCGGTGCTCACGTCCGCCGGGGCCGCCTCGGGCATCGACCTCTGCCTGCACATCCTCCGCAAGGAGGCGGGCATGGCCGTGGCAAACCACGCGGCCAGGCGCCTCGTGGCCGCGCCCTACCGCAGCGGTGGGCAGGCGCAGTACGTGCCGCAGGGGGTGCCTGAGCCGCACGGGGAGCGCTTCACGCAGACCCGCGAGTGGGCGCTGCGCCATCTTGGCGAGCCGCTCGGGATCGCGCAGCTCGCCGCGCACGCCCGCGTCTCCCAGCGCACGTTCTCCCGCCGCTTCCGCGACGAGACCGGGTACGCGCCGATGCAGTGGATCATGCGGGCGCGTGTGGACCGCGCGCGCGAGCTCCTTGAAGAATCGGGGCTCGGGATCGACGAGATCGCGGCGACGGTCGGCCTCGGCACCGCGACCAATCTGCGCCGCTACTTCCGCCGGGTACTCGCCACCACCCCCACCGACTATCGGAGGACATTCTCGCGGGCGGGGGAGCTGCCCCCGCTTGCCGCGGACGGGCCCGCTTCGGACGCGCCTGCTTCGGGCGGGCCCGCCTCGGACCGGCCCGCTTCGGGCGGGCCCGCTTCGGACACGCTTGTCGCGGGCGAACCCCGGGACTAGGATCGCATTCACCGCCGCGCCGCGTGCCGACGGATCGCGCCGCAGCCCCCGCAGCGGCGCTCACGCCGTCGAACAGGATCCGCGCATGCGTCAGCTCATCGTCACCGCATTTGTGTCAGCCGACGGCGTTGCGGAGGCGCCGGGAGACGGCGAGTACCGCAACGCGGGTTGGACATTCAAGGACGTCGAGTTTGACCCGGCCGCGTATGAGATCAAGGGTCGGGAGCAGGAGGAAGCGGCCGCGCTGCTGTTTGGGCGGCGCAGCTACGAGGCGTTCGCCCCGGTGTGGCCAGGCATGGCCGAGTTTGCCGCGTTCAATGCGATGCCGCGATTTGTGGTCTCGACATCGCTCGCGGCCGACGACGAGCGCTGGCCCGCCACGATCCTGCGTTCGCTCGACGAGGTCGCGGCGCTGCGCGCGGGCGACGGCGGCCCGATCCTCGTGCAGGGCAGCCTTGAACTGGGGCACGCCCTCGCCGCCGCCGGGCTCGTCGACCGCTACCACGTGCTCGTGTTCCCGGTGCTGCTGGGCGCGGGGAAGTGGCTGTTCAGCGCGGCCTCGCACCCCACGCAGCGCCTCGCCGTGGTCGAGTCCGAGACCTATGGAAACGGCGTGCAGAAGGTGGTCTACGACGTCCTGCGGTAGCCCGCCACGGCGTGTCGTGGTGGTGCTCTCGGAGGTTGGCGAGATCCGTTCGAAGGATGGCATTACCGCCACTGGTCCTGGTGCTCGCGGCGGGCCAGGCTAGAAGTCGTAGGGCTTGCACTGTGCAGCGCGAGAGGAAAAGGAACTGATGACCGGTCGGGTAGCAATCAATGGGTTCGGGCGAATTGGGCGGGGCGTGCTGCGCGCGATCCTGAACAGTGGGAGCGACCTCGAAGTGGTCGCGGTCAACGATCTCACCGACAACGCCACACTGGCGCACCTGCTCAAACGCGACAGCCTCTATGGTGCGCTGCCCTGGGACGTCACTCTCGACGGCGACACCCTCGTGGTCGGGGACCGCCGGATCCGGATCTTCGCGGAGCGCGAGCCCGCGAAACTGCCGTGGGGCGAGCTCGGCGTCGACGTGGTGCTTGAGTCGACGGGTTTCTTCACCGATGCCACCGCGGCGCAGCAGCACATTGACGCCGGGGCACAGCGCGTCCTCGTGAGCGCGCCGTCCAAGGGCGCCGATCTCACGGTCGTCGTGGGGGTCAACGACCACCTCTACGATCCGGCAGAGCACCGCATCGTCTCGAACGCGTCGTGCACCACGAACGCACTCGCGCCGCTGGCGCAGGTGCTCGACCGTCTCGCGGGGATCGAGTACGGCTCGATGAGCACCGTGCACGCCTACACGCAGGATCAGCGTCTCCAGGACGCGCCGCACGACGATCTGCGCCGCGCGCGCGCCGCCGCCCTCAACATCGTCCCGACCTCAACGGGGGCCGCGAAGGCGATCGGCCTCGTTCTGCCGCAGCTCGACGGCAAGCTCTCGGGGAGCTCGCTCCGCGTCCCCGTGCCGGTCGGCTCGATCGTGGAGCTGCACGCGACGGTCTCCCGTGAGGTGTCGCGCGACGACGTGCTCGCCGCGTACCGCGCCGCGGCCGCCGAGGGCCCGCTCGCCGGTGTGCTCGAGTACTCCGAAGAGCCGCTCGTGTCCACCGACATTGTGGGCAACCCGCACTCCTCGATTTTCGACTCCGAGCTCACCCACGTCGATGGCCGCCACGTCAAGGTGGTGGCCTGGTACGACAACGAGTGGGGCTTCTCGAACCGCGCGGTGGCCGCGATGGAGCTGCTCGCCGCCGGCTAGGCGCGAGCACCCACCTCGGGCCCGGCGTGGCGCCACGCGCCGCCGGGCCCGCACACACTTCTCGCCGCGGGCTGTGCCCGGCCCGCGGCGGGGAACCTCTCGCGGCTAGGCCGCGCGCGGGCGGCGCAGCCGCGCCACGAGGGCCGCGATCGCGCGCCAGCCGAGCAGAAACAGGCCGAGCGTGAGGATCGTGACGAGCACGAACGCGAACGCGACGCCGCCGCCGGTCCACCAGCGCAGCAGTAGGCCGATCGCGACCGTGCCCACCCACACCGGCAGCCCGGAGGACCAGAGCGCCAGCGGACGCTTCGAAATGCGGGCCGAGATCCAGGTGATCGCGAGCCCGGCGAGGAACGGCCAGGCCGTCTCGAGCAGGCCGAGCAGCGTCGCCTCGCGAGCGTGACTGCTGCGGCCGAGCGCTGCAAACAGCACCACGAGCGCCGCGTCGCACGCGAGCGCGAGGAGCGCCGTGCGCACCGGGTGCGGCGCGGCCGCCGGCCGAGCGACGCCGCTCATCGCGCGCCTCCCGCGTGAGCTCCGGTGCTGCCCTGATCCGAGTCGCTGACCGGTGCCGCGCCGCCGGCCGCGGCGCTCGATCCGCTGGTCGCCGCCGCGCCGTGAGCCGCGGCCACCGTGCTGAGCACCGCCTCGTGCAGCGCACCGTTTGTTGCGAGCGAGCTGCCGTTCCAGGCGCTCTCGGCTCCCGCGATGTCGGTGAAGCGGCCGCCGGCCTCGCGCACGATTGGCACGAGCGCGGCGAGGTCGTAGGGCTTCACGTCGAACTCGGCCACGATGTCGACGAGGCCCTCGGCGAGCAGCATGTACGACCACATGTCGCCGTAGGCGCGATCGCGCCACACGGCCCGGCTGAGCTCGATGAGCGGGTGGAGGTACCCCGCGAGGTCCCACTGCTCGATGCTCTGGAAACTCAGCGACGCGTGCGCAAGGTCCGCGACGCCGGAGACACGCAGCCGCCGCGGCTCTTCCCCGGCCTGCTGGCCCCATGCGCCCCCGCCGGTCTCGGCCCACCAGCGCGCGCCGAACGCCGGGGCGGACACCACGCCGACCGTCTGTTCGCCGTCGACCTCAAGCGCGATCAGCGTGGCCCAGTTGGGCACGCCGCGCAGGAAGTTCGAGGTGCCGTCGATCGGGTCGATGATCCAGCGACGAGTGCCGCGTTCCGCCGTGCCAGACTCCTCGCCAAGGAAGCTGTCGCCCGGGTAGACCGCGTCGATGCGCTCGCGGAGGGTCCGCTCGACGGCCTGATCGGCGTCGGTGACGAAGGTGCGATCCGGCTTCGTTGACACTGCGAGATCGGCCGCGCGGAAACGGGGGAGCGAGACCGCGTCGGCGAGCTCGGCGAGCTCCAGGGCGAACGCGAGATCGCTGGACGGAGTGGGCAGTGGAGCGGTCATCTGGGCGCCCTTCATGAACGGCGGGTGAATGGTGGATCCGGGTACGAGAAAAGCCCGGCGATCTGCGCCGGGCTTCGGTGTCTGCCTGATCGATACGTGAGTTCGGAGAAGCTCGCACCCTCGGAAAAACGATAGCAGAGCTGGGGCGGTGGAGCCCCGCAGCGAGCGGTGTAGACCCCCACCGGGCATCAGCTGATGCGGGGAACCGGTGGGGGTCCGTGGAAACACTAGTAATCAGCACGCGTTCGCCCCAAGCTGTGGCGCGCAATGTGGTCCGAATGGGGGTCATCGATGTACCGTCACGCACGGAGCACGGGTAGGCTGATCCGGCGCTCAGTCGGCACTCGACTGAGTGCAACCCGCCCATCGCGGTACACCACCCGCAGCCTCCTCCCGGTCCGTGATCGCTGGCCCGATGGTGGGAAGCTCGCCTGACGAATACGGCGGACCTCGCCGCGACGACTCGAGAGAGGACATGCCGCATGCCCCACGCATCCGAACCAGCGATCGCGCGCGTGAAGCTCATGAATGAGTACGGTGCTGATTTTCCGCTGTGGGGATACGACAAAGACGAAGACGGCCCCCACTTTCGCGAGGACCTCGTCTCTACCGCCACCGGGGCGGCGTTGCGGCGCTGGGCCGATGTCTTCGACGAGCACTACGACCCAGAATCCGGCTGGCAAAGTCTGGCGGTCTGAAAGCTCCAGTTCGCGGCGGGCAACGAACTCTACGCAGTGCTGAAGCGGGAGCTTGAACCCGGAATTGCGGTTGAGTTCGAGTTCTGGGAAGCGCTGGTGCAGGGTGAGCAAATCTCGGAGGCGGAACTCAGGGGCTAGGCGTGGCCCGCGCCCCCGCGCCCCCGCGCCGCCTCGCCGCGGGGAGCGGCCCTGGGCGGAACCAACGCAGCGGGTGCGACGATCCCCACACAACGAAAAGCCCCGAGATCGTGATGACCTCGGGGCTACCCGTGCGCCCTCACGGGCTCGAACCGTGGACCCGCTGTACGCACTCGTGCGTACTCTGCCGTAGGGCTGGACGTGGCCTGGGGAGATGGTCGGCTGCTCCGCGAATCCGCCGTACGACCCGTGCAGGAGCGAGTATGCAAGGGTTCCTCATCCGCTCTCTCTGGGGGAGCGAAGGACCAGTTTCGTGCGTTGCGTACCTGACAACGGCAGTCGCAACCTACTGGGGGTTGAGTGTGAACGTGGCGTAGACCGGGAGATGATCGGACCCGAGCCACTCAGTTACGTCAGTGGTGTAAGACGTAATGGTCAGGCGGCTGTTCTCCTTGAAAAACACTCGGTCGAGCCGATTGCCTTTGGTCGTGGGCACCGTGAAACCTGGATTCGTTTTGAGGCCCTTCCCGGAAATGGGGATCCCCGGGACATCGTGAGCATCTCGGAGTCCAGCACTTTTCGCTCGGAGAATTGCCGCTGAGCTATTGGCCGAATTGAAATCGCCGGTCAGAATCACGGGGTCGTTCGGGTCTACAACGATCTCGTTGATTCGATTGATCACCACCGCCATCTGGCGGTCCCGCTCAACGTTCATTACATCCGCGGTAGAGCTGGCGTTTGAGGGGAGATGCGTATTGAAGACATAGAAGTGGGTCTGTGACTTCTTATCCAGGAATCGGGCCCACTGAAGAAACATGGGGTTGTTTCGCGCGTTCGTGCCAAGCTTTCTGACGCCAGCCTGCGTGGGATCGTTTGGATTGTTCTCGAGCTTCCTCGTGTCGTACATGATCGTTGGTCGCTGCTGCCATGCCCGCGCCGCATCCGTATTGTGCTCAATCATCCGCCAGTGCTCTTTGAGGCTGACGCTGTTCTTGAGGTGGTCACGTTGAGTTAAGTAC
Organism: Leucobacter luti; assembly: GCF_004217175.1. GTDB lineage: Bacteria > Actinomycetota > Actinomycetes > Actinomycetales > Microbacteriaceae > Leucobacter > Leucobacter luti. The sequence goes on along the minus strand of NZ_SHKI01000004.1, from coordinate 17,876 downwards.
TCGGCTTCCTGGAGATTGACAACGCTTGCTCCGCTGTTCGCGATGTATTTGATGACCTTGTATCGACGGGCTTCCACGCCGACTTTCTTCCACGGATGGTTGAGGCGTAGCTCTAAATCGCTAGCTGAAGTATTGAACTCTCCTTCACGAAGAATGTTGTAGCTGAGGACCTTCAACTCGGACTGCTCTCCGAGCGCCACTTCTGCCGCAGTCTCCTCCGCGCTTGCAAGGGCTGGCGATATGCCAACCAATCCGAGCGAAATTGCCGCCGTCGAAGCTATCCCGATGCGGGAAAGCTTGCGAACCAAACTTGTTCTCAATCTGAACTCCTCGATGTAGTGCCCCGAGCAGCTAGTCAAGCATTCTTCAAAGGTGCAGCCCAAGCTGGGCCGGCGAGACTAGCGAACACGAGTCTGGCCCGACGCGCTCGTCGCTTCGGTCCGTCGCGTGGTGGGGATAAGGCCGCCCGGTCCGCCGAGCAACCGAAGTTGCTGCGTCCTCGATTGCCCTCCATAGTGGGGGGCCCTCGTTTCCGTGGGCAGCTTTCTGCCGGGTCAGTCCCAACTTCGCGAGAAAGAGAAACTGAGTAGTCAGCGGTGATGTCTTCGCAATCCGAGTGCGTAGCTAGTTGTCGGTGGAGTGGTGTTCCCAAGTGTGGGCTCGCAATATGGGCGAAGCGCCGGTGTTGTCTTAGGGGATGTCGCTAGATTTCATTGTGTCCCCATCCGGGGGTGTGCTCGAACGGGTCTCCCGGTCAGCCCGACGTTCGGTTGCTCCGTAACGGTTATAAGCACAGCGGTGCCCGCCGCGTAAGCATGCTCCGGGGGTAGGGACGAAACGCGACAGGCACTCCAAGATGAAGAGTAGCGCTCAACCTTTCCCTCCCGCCAGTTGACACGCAGCGGGTTTCGGTCGGGTGTGTTTTGCGGATCCAGGACATGAGGTGTGCCCCGTCCGGGGCCTTGCGTGCCGCTTCCACCGACTCCCACCCCGCACCTCCGCCCGCGAACTCGACGCGCTCGAGATCGTCGCCGTTGCGGAGGCGAGGTTGGTCGTTGAGGGAGGTGGGGCCTCGAAGCGCACAACAGCACGAGCGAATATGAGCTGGGCGGACGATTGCAGGCGACTCGCGGCGCCGCGGGAAGCGGCCCTGGTCGGGGCGAAAGCGGCAGGCCCGGCGCCCACGCACACAACGAAAAAGCCCCGAGATCGTGATGATCTCGGGGCTAGCCGTGCGCCCTCACGGGCTCGAACCGTGGACCCGCTGATTAAGAGTCAGCTGCTCTACCAACTGAGCTAAAGGCGCATTCGCTGCTGATCAGAGGGGCAAGCTCTCTGCGCAACGGATGAAACTCTAACACGATCGCGACGCGGCGCTCAAATCCAGGTGGTCATCCCGCGCGCGTCGCGACCGTGCGCGGCGCTCAGGCCGCTGGTGCGGGCGGGGCGGGGCTGGCTTTGGGGCGCGCTTTGGGGCGGCGCACGAGGAAGGCAGCGGAGACCGCGACCGCGATGACGGAGCCGGCCATGACCGCGAGCCGGGCGGTATCGGCGTCGGCCTGATCAGAGAAGCTGAGCTCGGTGACGAGGAGCGACACCGTGAAGCCCACGCCGGCGAGCGCGCCGACCCCGATGAGCTCGCGCCACGCGATCGCGGAGTCAAGCTCCGCCCGCGTGAATTTTGTGAGGAGCCACGTCACGAGCGTGATGCCGATCGGCTTGCCGATCACGAGGCCGACCATGATGCCGAGCGCGATCGGGTCGAGCGGGAACCGTGAGGCCCCGCCGACCGCGACTCCGGCGGCGAAGAACGCGAAGATCGGGACCGCGATCCCGGTCGAGAGCGGGCGGAAGCGGTGCTCAAACGTCTCGGCGAGCTGGGTGCCCTGCCGCCCGTTCACGGGGATGAGGAACGCGAGCACCACGCCCGCGATCGTGGCGTGGATGCCCGAGGCGAGGAACAGTGACCACACCACGATGCCGAGGGGGAGCAGGATCAGCCAGGGGCCGAAGGTTGAGCGCGCGAGCGGCGCGGCGAATCGGCGGGCGATGAACGCGTACAGCGCGAGCGGAATGAGCGCGAGCGCGAGGGGGAGGAGCTGGATGTTCTCGGTGTAGAAGACCGCGATGATCGTGATCGCGATCAGGTCGTCGACGACCGCGAGGGTGAGGAGGAACATGCGCAGCGCCGGCGGGATCCGTGGCGCGATGAGACCCAGCACCGCGACGGCGAACGCGATGTCCGTTGCGGTGGGGATCGCCCAGCCGTGTACGGCTGGCGTGCCGGCCGTGAACGCGACGAACAGGAGCGCGGGGATCGCCACCCCGCCGAAGGCTGCGGCGACCGGCACGATCGCCGTCGAGAACTTGCTGAGGGCGCCGGAAACGAATTCGCGCTTCAGCTCGAGCCCCACCATGAAGAAGAAGATCGCGAGCAGGCCGTCAGATGACCAGTGGCCCAGACTGAGGTGCAGTCCGAGTGCTTCGGGGCCGATCTTTGTGTCGCGCAGCGCGAAGTACCCGTCCGCGAGGGGGCTGTTCGCGGCGATGAACCCGATCAGGGCGGCAATCATGACGATCACGCCACCGACGACCTCGGCGCGGAGCAGGCGGCTGATGCGTGCGGCCTCGCGCTTGCTGACGAGCGAGAGTGTGCGGCGGCGGCGCCGCGGCTGTGGTGCGGGGGTGAGGGGTGACTGGCTCATGTATCTCGCCTTCGTTTGGGGACAGCTATCTCAACTGTCGACCAGACTTCCCGACGCACCGCGGCCAAGTGTAGCCGCTTCGACGAAAGTGTGTCAGCGTGACTTTTTCTCGACTTCGAATTCTTGATCCTGATCTTGCATTGCGACGCTCGCGACCGCGAGGGCGAGGCCCCCAAGCCAGACGCCCCAGACGATAAACCGACGCCAATCGCGGGGCATCCCGCCGGCGCGTCGTGCGGTTCCGACGGCGCCGAGCGCGGCGCCGAGCACCGCGGGGCTGGTGAGGTACTTCCCGATCGCCACGTGGCCTCCCGTCTCGTAGTGTGCTGATCAGCCTACTGCGGCTTGGGTCGAACGCGCGCGTTTGCGATAGCCTAGGTGCCAGGACTCCGCGCAAGCGGAGAGTGGCATTGCGGGGACTCCCGCACCGACGGAGTGTAAGGAGTGGGCGTATGAGCTCGCAGGACAATGGTGCGCTGTTCGAGGAAAGCTCGCGGGGTGGTGTGAGCGCGATCACCGCGATCATGTTCGTGCTCTCGCTCGTGCTCACGCTCGGCGGCTTCGTCATGATGAGCTACGGGTTCAACCCCTCGGCCGGCGCCACGGTTGAGCTCGGCCTCTTCGCCGGCGGCCTCGCCGCGACCGTTGTGGGCTTCCTGATCCCGTTCGCGATCCTGCCCGCGATCGGAAAGTAACCCTCATCACGCACGAAAGCACCGCGGGCGCTCGCTCGCGGTGCTTTCGTGTATTTCGGGCGGGTTGACGTCCGCGGCGAGGCATGTGCGAGGGCATAGACTTGGCTCATGGCAGAGATTGACATGAAGCCGCGAAGCCGCGACGTCACCGATGGAATCGAAAAGGCCGCTGCGCGAGGCATGCTTCGTGCGGTTGGCATGGGCGATGAAGACTGGGATAAGCCCCAGATCGGCATTGCTTCCTCGTGGAACGAAATCACCCCCTGCAACCTGAGCCTTGATCGCCTGGCTCAGGGCGCGAAGGAGGGCGTCCACTCCGGCGGCGGGTACCCGCTGCAGTTTGGCACGATCTCCGTCTCGGACGGGATCTCGATGGGGCACGAGGGGATGCACTTCTCGCTCGTCTCGCGCGAGGTCATTACCGATTCGGTCGAGACCGTCGTGATGGCCGAGCGCCTTGACGGGACTGTGCTGCTCGCCGGTTGCGACAAGTCGCTTCCGGGGATGCTGATGGCCGCGGCTCGCCTCGACCTCGCGAGCGTGTTCCTGTACGCGGGCTCGATCGCGCCGGGCTGGGTCAAGCTGACCGACGGCACGGAGAAGGAAGTCACGATCATTGACGCCTTCGAGGCAGTCGGTGCGTGCAAGGCCGGCACCATGTCTGAGGAAGACCTCAAGCGCATCGAGTGCGCGATCGCTCCGGGCGAGGGCGCCTGCGGCGGCATGTACACGGCAAACACGATGGCGTCGATCGCCGAGGCGCTCGGCATGAGCCTGCCCGGATCCGCCGCCCCGCCGTCGGCCGATCGCCGCCGCGACTACTTCGCGCACCGCTCGGGCGAGGCCGTGGTCAACATGCTGCGCCTTGGGATCACCGCGCGCGACATCCTCACCAAGAAGGCGTTCGAGAACGCGATCACGCTGCTCATGGCGTACGGCGGCTCGACGAACGCGGTGCTGCACCTGCTTGCAATCGCGCGCGAGGCCGAGGTTGACCTCACGCTCGACGACTTCAACCGCATTGGCGAGAAGGTACCGCACCTCGCGGACATGAAGCCCTTCGGTAAGTACGTGATGGCCGACATCGATCGCCAGGGCGGCGTCCCGGTGATCCTGAAGGCCCTGCTCGATGCCGGGCTGCTCCACGGCGACGTGATGACCGTGACCGGGAAGACCATGGCGGAGAACCTCGCCGAGCTGAATCCCGACCCGATCGACGGCGAGGTGATTCACCAGCTCGACGACCCGATCCACGCGACCGGCGGGCTGACGGTGCTGCACGGATCGCTCGCGCCCGAGGGTGCGGTCGTGAAGACGGCCGGCTTCGACGCCGAGCTGTTCGAGGGCCCCGCCCGGGTGTTCGACCGGGAGCGTGCCGCAATGGACGCGCTCACCGAGGGCAAGATCTCGAAGGGCGATATCGTCGTCATCCGCTACGAGGGGCCGAAGGGTGGCCCCGGAATGCGCGAGATGCTGGCGATCACCGCGGCGATCAAGGGCGCTGGACTCGGAAAAGATGTACTACTATTGACTGACGGACGATTCTCAGGCGGCACAACCGGCCTGTGCATCGGCCACATTGCACCAGAGGCTACGGACGGCGGTCCGGTCGCCCTGGTCCGCGACGGTGACCTGATTCGGGTCGATATCGCCGCTCGAACGCTCGATCTGCTGGTAGAACCCGCTGAGCTTGAGGCCCGCCGAGAAAACTGGGCCCCGCTTCCCCCGCGATACACGCGCGGCGTACTCGCAAAGTACTCCAAGCTGGTTCGGTCCGCCTCCGAAGGCGCCGTCACCGGCTAACACCTCGTGCGCGACGGCTTCGTGAGTTTCGACCACGGAGCCGCCGCGCTGTGTATCGCGTCAGACATTCGACCACGAAAGCAAGCAATGACCTTGGAATCGAGTCACACTCCACCGATACCGGCTGCCGCGGTGCGCGGCGAGCGCATGTCCGGTGCGCAGGCTGTCGTTCGTAGCCTTGAGGCGCTGGGCGTTCCCAACGTGTTCGGGCTGCCCGGCGGCGCCGTCCTCCCGCTGTACGACGCGCTCATGGACGCGAGCCAGCTGCGCCACATCCTCGTGCGCCACGAGCAGGGCGGCGGCCACGCCGCCGAGGGGTACGCGGCCGCGAGCGGCGAGGTCGGCGTGTGCATCGCCACCTCCGGGCCCGGCGCCACGAACCTCGTCACCGCGATCGCCGACGCCTACATGGACTCGGTCCCGCTGCTCGCGATCACCGGACAGGTGTTTTCGCACCTCATGGGCACTGACGCGTTCCAGGAAGCGGACATCGTCGGCATCACGATGCCGATCACGAAGCACTCGTTCCTGGTAAAGACCGCAGCTGAGATCCCCGAGGCGATCGCAGCCGCGTACCACCTCGCCTCCACGGGGCGGCCCGGCCCGGTGCTCGTGGACATCACGAAGGACGCGCAGGAGGGGCTGCTCGACTTCGAGTGGAACCCGCAGGTCGACCTTGCCGGCTACCGGCCCATCACCAAGGCGAACAGCAAGCAGATTCAGGCGGCAGCCGATCTCATTGCCGCCGCTGAGCGGCCCGTGTTTTACGTGGGTGGCGGCGTCGGCCGCGCCGGCGCCTCTGAAGAGCTGCTGCAGCTCGTCGAGCTGGTCGGGGCTCCCGTGGTGACCACGCTGATGGCCCGCGGCGTCTTCCCCGACTCGCACCCGCAGCACCTCGGGATGCCCGGCATGCACGGCACCGTTCCCGCGGTGCTGGCGCTGCAGGAGGCGGACCTGCTCATCACACTCGGCGCTCGCTTCGACGATCGCGTGACCGGCAAGGCGGCGCTGTTCGCCCCCGACGCCAAGGTGATCCACGCAGACATCGATCCGGCCGAGATCGGCAAGATCCGCGCCGCTGATGTGCCGATCGTGGGTGACGCCGCCGAGGTGATCGCCGACCTCATCGCCGCCGTGTCCACTGAGAAGGTGAGCCGCGACTGCGCCGACACCTCCGCGTGGTGGGACCGGCTGCGCATGCTGCAGGAGAAGTTCCCGCTCGGCTACCAGTCCACGAGCGACGGACTGCTCTCCCCGCAGCAGGTCATCCAGCGCATTGGCGAGCTCACCGGCCCGGAGGGCGTGTACGCCGCCGGGGTGGGGCAGCACCAGATGTGGGCGGCGCAGTTCATCAAGTATGAGCGCCCCAACTCCTGGCTCAACTCGGGCGGCGCGGGCACGATGGGCTACGCGGTCCCGGCCGCGATGGGCGCCAAGGTCGCCGAGTCGGATCGCGTCGTGTGGGCGATCGACGGCGACGGCTGCTTCCAGATGACCAATCAGGAGCTCGCCACCTGCGTGGTGAACAACATCCCGATCAAGGTCGCGGTCATCAACAACTCGTCGCTCGGCATGGTGCGGCAGTGGCAGACGCTGATCTACGACGGCCGCTACTCGAACACCGAGCTCAACACCGGGCACGGCTCGCAGCGCGTCCCCGATTTCGTGAAGCTCGGTGAGGCGTACGGTTGCCTCGCGATCCGGGTGGAGCGTGAGGATCAGCTCGACGACGCGATCAAGCTCGCGCTCGAGACGAACGATCGCCCCGTGGTGATCGACTTCGTGGTGAGCGCCGACGCAATGGTGTGGCCCATGGTCCGCCAGGGCACCTCGAACAGCGATATTCAGTACGCACTTGAGCACGCCCCTGAGTGGGAGGGAGAGTAACCATGAGCCGTCGCGTTCTCAGCCTCCTCGTGGAGGACAAGCCCGGCCTGCTGACCCGCGTTGCGGGCCTCTTCGCCCGCCGTGGCTTCAACATCGAATCGCTCGCGGTCGGCCCGACCGAGATGCGTGGCCTGTCCCGCATCACCGTCGTGGTCGACGAAGACGAAACCCTGCTTGAGCAGCTCACGAAGCAGCTCAACAAGCTCGTCAACGTGATCAAGATCGTTGAGCTGGACGAAGCAAGCTCCGTGCAGCGCGAACACGTGCTGATCAAGGTGCGCGCCGACAACCAGACGCGCTCGCACGTGCTCGAGGCGGTCAACCTGTTCCGCGCGCGCGTGGTCGACGTCGTCCCCGACGCCCTCACCATCGAGGTCACGGGCGACTCCGGCAAGATCGAGGCGTTCCTGAAGGTGCTTGAGCAGTACGGCATCAAGGAAATCGCGCAGTCCGGGCTGATCGCCATGGGCCGCGGATCCAAGTCGATTACCGAACGAGTGTTTAAGAACTAGCCGGGCCGTCGCCGCCGGCGACCCGCATAGCTTGCGCGACCGCGCAGAACCGAACCAACAACTAGAGGAGAAATCCAAGTGGCTGAGATGTACTACGACGCTGACGCAGACCTGTCGATCATCCAGGGCAAGAAGGTAGCCGTCGTCGGCTACGGCTCCCAGGGGCACGCACACGCGATGAACCTGCGCGACTCGGGCGTCGAGGTTGTTATCGCGCTCAAGGAAGGGTCGAAGTCGATCCAGAAGGCCGAAGAGGCCGGGTTCGAGGTCAAGACCGTTGCCGACGCGGCGGCCTGGGCCGACCTCATCATGATCCTCGCGCCGGATCAGTACCAGCGCACGATCTACACCGAGTCGATCAAGGACCAGCTGACCGCGGGCAAGACCCTCGCGTTTGCCCACGGCTTCAACATCCGCTTCGGCTACATCGAGGCGCCCGAGGGCGTTGACGTGATCCTCGTCGCCCCGAAGGCTCCCGGCCACACCGTGCGCCGCGAGTTCGAGGCCGGCCGCGGCATCCCCGACATCATCGCGGTCGAGGTCGACGCGACGGGCACCGCCTGGGACACCGCGAAATCGTACGCGAAGGCGATCGGTGGCACCCGCGCCGGCGTCATCAAGACCACCTTCACCGAGGAGACCGAGACGGATCTCTTCGGCGAGCAGGCAGTGCTCTGCGGTGGCACCTCGCAGCTCGTCCAGTACGGCTTCGAGACGCTCACCGAGGCCGGCTACCAGCCCGAGATCGCCTACTTCGAGGTGCTCCACGAGCTGAAGCTGATCGTCGACCTCATGTGGGAGGGCGGCATCGCCAAGCAGCGCTGGTCGGTCTCCGACACCGCTGAGTACGGCGACTACGTCTCCGGCCCCCGCGTCGTTGACCCCTCCGTCAAGGAGAACATGAAGGCCGTGCTCGCCGACATCCAGTCGGGTGCGTTCGCGAAGCGCTTCATTGAGGATCAGGACAACGGCGGCAAGGAGTTCCTGGAGCTCCGCGCCAAGGCCGAGAAGCACCCGATCGAGTCGACGGGCCGCGAGCTGCGCGGGCTCTTCGCATGGAAGCAGACCGACTCCGACTACGTCGACGGCAGCGCCGCGCGCTAAGCGCCCAGCTTGCTTGGCTCCACTCGGGCGGGGCTTGCCTCCCTCGAGTGAGCTTGCCTCCCTTGAGTGGAGCCAAAAGCCCCCTTCGCGTCACGCGAAGGGGGCTTTTGCGTACACTCGGGCGTCTGGGGAGCTGGGGGCCTGGGCCAGGGCGGGCGCGGGTGAGTTCAGGCCCGGGCGCTCACGGGCACGGGCCCGCGTCCTACCCCCGGGTCGCGCGCTTCGTGCGGGCGGTCGCCTCGGCAGTCCAGGGGTCCTCGGGCCACGGGTGCTTCGGGTAGCGGCCGCGCATCTCGCGCCGCACGTCCTGGTACGGCCCGTTCCAGAACGAGGCGAGGTCGTCGGTCACCGCGAGCGGCTTGCGCGCGGGGGAGAGCAGGTGGAACAGGATCGGCACGCGCCCGTCGGCGATCCGCGGGGTCTGCGCGAAGCCGAACAGCTCCTGCAGCTTGACGGCGACCACGGGGCGGCCGCTCGGATCGTCCGGCGCCGGGTACGCAATGCGCACGCGCGACCCGGAGGGAACCGCGAGCTGCTCGGGAGCGAGTGCGTCAAGCTGCGCCGCCTCCGGCCAGGGGAGGAGGCGGCGCAGTGCGCCCGCCACGTCGATGCCGTGCAGCGAGGAGCGCGGCCCGAGCCGCGCGAGATCTGGGCCGAGCCAGTCGGTAACCCCGGTCAGTAGGGCGGCGTCGTCCATCGCGGGCCAGGGTGCGCCAAGCTCACGGTGCAGCAGGCCGAGTCGCCCGCGCAGCGCCTCGGCGGCGTCGGTCCAGCGCAGCGCGGCGAGGCCGGCCTCGCGCAGGTGCGCGGCGAACGCCGGTGCGGTGTCGTCTGGCCCGGGGGTCGCGGGGCTCGACGACAGCAGGATCGCGCCGAGCCGCCGCTGCTCCTGCACTCGGACACGGCCGTCCGCGACCCGTGCGGCGCGCTCGCTCGTGCGCAGCGCGGCACCGATGCGCAGCGTGTCTGCCTCGCTGAGTGCCGCGGCGAGGCGGATCACGGCGCCGGTGCCGTCGGCGGCGCGTCCAGCCGCGCGCTGCACCTCGCGCACGGCGAGCCACTCGCTCGCCTGGAGCGCGCTGCCCTCGGGGAGCGCGGCGCGCGTCCCGCTCGCGAGCAGGTAGCTGCGGGAGTGCTCGCCCGTGCGACGTGCGAGCCACTCGGGGCGCGCCAGCGCGGTGACCACGCCGGGGGCATCCGCGGCGTCCACAGCACCCGCAGCTGCCACAGCTGCCACAGCCGCCGCAGCTGCCACGGCCTCGGGAGCGCCAGCCCGGCCCGCCGGGCCGGAGCCGCTCGCAGCCTGGCCCGCCGCGCCGGCGCCCTTCGCAGCCTGCTCCGCCGCGATCCGCGCGAGTCTGCGGCTCTCCCGCCGCCAGCGCTCGGAGCCGGGCGCCCGCCCGGAGCGCAGCTCCCGCAGGAGCGCACCGAGATCTGCCCCGGGGTGGCGGTGGTCGTCCGAGATCGCGGCGACGATCTCCGCCGCGCGCGCGGGATCACCGAGCTCGGCGGCGCCGGAGAGCAGCGCCCGCGCCTCACGCACACCGACGGGCAGCCCGGCGACAACGCTGCCCTGGGGTGTTGCGCGGCCCGCGGCGTCGGTGAGCCCGAGCGCGTGAAGACCCGCCACCGCCTGGGCCATCGCGGCGGGTGGGGGCGGGGTGAGGAGCCGCATTCCCGCGCCGCCGGGGGTGCCCCAGACCGCGAGGAGGAGTGCCGCGTCGAGCAGGTCGGCGGAGAGGATCTCGGCCGGGGCCGCGGCCGGCATGCGGGCGAACTCGGTCTCCGAGTAGGCCCGCACCGCGCGGCCCGGACCCTGGCGGGCTGCGCGGCCGGCGCGCTGCTCGGCGCTGGCGCGCGATGCGCTCACGGTGACGAGCCCCGTCATGTCGCGGCCGCGGTCGCGGCGCACCTCGCGCGCGAGCCCCGCGTCGATCACCAGCCGCACCCCGGGCACGGTGAGGGAGCTCTCGGCGAGCGCGGTGCTCACCACGATCCGCGGGGGATCACCGGCCGCGCGGCCGGAGACTGCCCGATCCTGCTCACGCGCCGAGATCCTGCCGTGCAGGGGGAGCACCTCGACGCGCTCGGCCGCCGGGCCGCCCGCGGTGCCGGCTCGAATCTGCTGCGCCACGGCGTCGACCTCGCGTGCGCCGGGGAGGAACACGAGCGCGTCGCAGCCGGCCCGTGCCTGCTCTGCGATTGCCACGCGGGCGACGTGCGCGAGGAAGTCGCGGGTGACCCCGCGCTCGTCGAGCCGGGCCGTTGCGGCCGGCGCGGGGGAGTACGCCACGTCGAGGGGGTGGAGCAGCGCGGGCACGGCGACCACGGGGGCGTCCCCGAGCAGTGCGGCGACGCCGGCCGCGTCGAGCGTGGCCGACATTGCGATCAGCGTGAGGTCGGGGCGCAGCTCGCGCAGCTCGGCGAGCATGCCGAGGAGCAGGTCGCCGTCGACGGAGCGCTCATGCACCTCGTCAAGGATCACGGCGCCGACGCCGAGCAGTTCTGGGTCGCCGAGCAGCCGGCGCAGCAGCACACCCGGGGTGAGCGCCTCGATCCTGGTGCTGCGGCTCACCTCGCGCTCACCGCGCACCGTGAAACCGACCGGCCCGCCGAGCTGGCTCCCGTCGAGCCCCGCGAGGCGGCGGGCCGCCGCGCGCACGGCGACGCGGCGCGGTTGACTAAGCAGCACGCGCCCCGCGGGGGCGGGTGCCCCGCCGCCCGCTGCTGCCGTGCCGGGGTCCGCCGCAGCGGGCCCGCCGAGCGCGAGCAGATTCGCAACGAGCGGCGGCACGTAGGTGGTCTTGCCGGTGCCTGGTGGGGCGGTGATCACGGCCGCGCCGGTCCCTACAGCGCGCTCAAGCTCGGCGCGAGCCGCGGCGACGGGCAGGCCGGCGCCGATCCGATCGAGATCAAACAGGTGCTGGCTCACTCGTTCATCCTAGGGCGCGCTCGCACGGCGCACCCGGTGGCGGGCGCGGCCGGGGCGCGCGCGCAACGACGCCCGTGTCGCGGGCCGGAGTGCGGCACGCGACACGGGCGTCGTGTGGTGGTGCGTGCGCTAGGCCGCCGGGGCGTTCTCGACCACGATCGGAGCATCGCTCGGCGACGCCCACACCGGCGCGGGGAGCGTGGTGGTGGTGCTGCCGTCCTGGATTTCCTTGAGCGCCGACTCAATCTCGGCCGCGTTCGTCGGCACGTTCAGATCGCACGCCCGGAGCTCGCTCGCGAACTTCAGGGTCAGGCGCGACTTCCCGGCCTCGATCGCCTCAGCCGTGGTGCCGGTGCGCTTGTCGCTGCCGGTCTGAATGTCCGAGACGTCCTCGCAGACGTGGTAGACCTTGCCGCCGTCGACCCACACGACCTCGTCGGCGCCGAGCAGCTGGATCACGGTCGACTGGTCGGCGGTGTACTTCTCAACCGACGGCGGGTTCAGATCGATGCCGATCGCCGTGGCGGCGACCGCGAGGATTACGCCGAGTGCGCCCGCGATCCCCTTCTGCTTGCCGTCCATGTCCTTGTTGGTGAAAATGAGGATGATCAGCGGCAGGAACGCGACGATCGAGATGATCGCGCCGAGCTGGTTCTGCACGAAGAAACGCACGGTCTCGGACCGCTGTGCCGGGTCGAGGCGGTTCGCTTTCTTCCAGAGCACGGAGCCGGTGATCGCGAGTGCCGCGATCACCACGAGCGAGATCAGCAGCGTCGTGAACGCCCACTGCGGGAACACCGCGGTGGCGTTCTGCGTCTCGAGAAGCCCGGTCTCGGGGTCGCGCACCAGGGTGCCGTCCTCGCCCACGAACTCGCGCTGGCGCAGCAGCCAGAAGATCGCCACAGCCTCGAGCGCGATCGCGACGAACCAGAGCGCCGCGGCGATCCACCGGAAGCGCGTCGCCTTGGCCTTCGCCTCGGCTGTGGGCTGCCAGGCAGGGGCGCCGAGCTTCGGTGCTTCGTCGCTCTTCTTCTTGCCAGATTCTGTCACTATCGCGAGTTCCTTTGTGCGTGCTGAGTGGGATCTTTCACAATTGTAGTAGTTCTCGCCGCGCCGGCGGAAGCGTCTGAATTCGCCGTTTGCCCGCCCGCCACACGCCGGGCGGGCGGCTCCCGGGTGACTCAGAGCGGAGCGAAGTTAAGCTGGAGCAATGCGAAAGAAGACGGTCCGAGCGCCGCGGGAAAGCGCGCTCGCGAGCGGCTGGACAGTGGAGGGGGAGCCAGAGGCCCCGGATGCTGACGAAGCCGTCCTCGCCGCCCCCGATGCCCGCCCCGAGTCCTCAGCGGCTGCGCCCGATGCTGCTGGTGCCGAAGCTGACGCCGACGGCACCGCCGCGCTTGCGGCCGATGCCGCAGCGGAACCGACGGGCACCGACCAGGTCTCGAACGGGGCGCTCGTCGCGCTCGGGGTGTTCGGCGGTCTCTACCTTCTGTACTCATACGGCTGGTTTGTCGTGGCGCAGGCGTACTCGGCCGTGAACGCCATCACCGCGGCCGGCAGCGGCTCGCTCGGCGGGATCCTGCAGCAGATCGTGTTCTGGGCGGCGCCGTTCGCGCCGGCGCTGTGGTTCTTCACCGCGCTCGCGCTGAGCGGGCGCGGGCGCACTGCCCGGCTCTCAATCCTGCTCGGCATCGGTGCGATCGTGCTGCTGCCGCTGCCAATGCTGATCGCCCGGGGAGGCTAACGATGGTCACGCGTGTTCTTGCGTGGGTGGTGGGGATCCTTCTCGGAGGGCTCTACGTCTACGCGACCGTCACCGGGGTGGGAAACCTCACCGGAATGCTCGGCCTCAGCGGGGCGCTCGGCACCGGGCTGAGCGTGTCCGGTTGGATCTGGCTTGTCTTCGGCGTCGCGATGCCGCTGATCCTGCTGGCTGCGGCGCTGCTGCTGGGTCGCGGCCGCCGCGCCGGGATCCGGATCCTGCTGCTGGCCGCAGGCATCGCGGTCATCGCCGTGCTGCAGCTCGACCTCATGCATGTGATTCCCGAGTCGTCATATTTCGCCTAGCGTGCGGTGCGCCCCGGGCGCGGCAGTAGACTGGTGAATCTGCGCGAGTCTCGTGCAGTTTCCCTGTCGCTGACCCGAAGGATTCGCTTGATGTCTGCGCCGGTCGTGCTGATCGCCGAACAACTCTCACCCGCCACAATCGCCGCGCTCGGCCCCGACTTCGAGGTGGTGCACGTCGACGGAACTGACCGCGACGCGCTGCGCTCGGCGCTCGCGACCGCTGACGCGGTGCTGGTGCGCTCCGCTACGCAGATCGACGCTGAGGCGCTCGGTTGGGCGCCGAAACTCAAGGTGGTTGCCCGCGCGGGCGTCGGCCTCGACAACGTTGATATCAAGGCCGCAACGCAGGCCGGCGTCATGGTTGTCAACGCGCCGACCTCGAACGTGATCAGCGCCGCTGAGCTCACGGTCGCGCACATCCTCGGCCTCGCGCGCCACCTGCAGCGCGCGCACGCTTCGCTCTCGGTGGGGCAGTGGAAGCGCTCGTCGTTCACCGGTACCGAGCTCTACGAGAAGACGATCGGCATTATCGGCCTCGGCCGGATCGGTGCGCTCGTCGCTGAGCGGCTCCGCGGCTTCGGAGTCGAGCTCGTGGCCTACGACCCCTACGTCACGGCGGCGCGCGCCCAGCAGCTCGGGGTGCAGCTCGTGACGCTCGACGAGCTCGTTGAGCGCGCCGACTTCCTCACGATCCACATGCCCCGCACGCCGGAGACGCTCGGCATGATCGGCGCTGAGCAGCTCAAGGCAATGAAGCGCACCGCCTACGTCGTGAACGTCGCTCGCGGCGGCCTCATCGACGAAGCGGCGCTCGCGGAGGCACTCACGGCTGGCGAGATCGCCGGTGCGGCGCTCGACGTGTTCGTGCAGGAGCCGCCGGCAGACACCGCGCTCACGGGCCTCCCCACGGTCAACGTCACCCCGCACCTCGGCGCATCCACTGAAGAAGCGCAGGAGAAGGCTGGCGTGTCCGTGGCAAAGTCGGTGCGGCTCGCCCTCGCTGGCGACCTGGTGCCCGACGCGGTTAACGTCGCGGGCGGCGTCATCGACGAGTACGTGCGCCCCGGGCTGCCGCTCACTGAGAAGCTCGGCCAGGTGTTTGCGGGCCTCGCGGCCGGCCCGCTCGCCTCGCTCGACATCGAGGTGCACGGCGAGCTCGCCGAGCGCAACGTTGAGGCGCTGCGCCTCGCCGCGCTCAAGGGCATCTTCTCGAAGGTGGTCAGCGACCCAGTCTCGTACGTCAACGCGCCCCTGCTCGCCGAGCAGCGCAACGTCGAGGTGCGCTTCGCGGTCGACGCCCAGTCGGAGAGCTACCGCAACGTGATCACAATCCGCGGCGCGCTCACCGATGGCACCGCGCTCTCGGTCTCGGGCACGCTCACCGGCCCCAAGCAGATCGAGAAGATCGTTGAGGTGAACGGCTACGAGGTCGAGCTGCCGATCCCCGAGCACCTCATCGTGTTCAGCTACACCGACCGCCCCGGCATTGTCGCGGCGTACGGCAGTGAGCTTGGCGAGGCCGGCGTCAACATCGCCGGGCTGCAGATTGCCCGCGACGAGAAGAAGGGGACCGCGCTGTCGGTGCTCTCCGTCGACGCGCCCGTTGCCGACGACGTGATCGCGCGCCTGCGCGTTGCGATCGGGGCGGACGAGCTCCACACGATCGACATCGACGCACTGTAGTCGCAGCCGCGTCGCTCGCGAGACAACCCCCACCGCTTCGGTGGGGGTTGTCTTTTTTTTTGCGCGTGCCCGGCCCGGAGTTGTCGCCGGGGCCGCGGGGGAGTAATGTAATCCCGGGCTCCGGTAAGGATTGCCTAACCATCATCACACCTCTCGCAGACAAGGCAGCGCCACACATGCTCGGAACGTTTCTGATCGGCCTGCGCGAGGGGCTTGAGGCCGCGCTCGTGGTCGGGATACTGCTCGCCTACGTCAACCGGATCGGGCGCCGCGACGTCGCCTGGCGCATCTGGGCCGGCGTGGCGCTCGCGGTGGCGGTCTCGCTCGGTGTCGGTGCGGTGCTCACCTTCGGCGCGTACGGGCTCTCGTTCACGGCGCAGGAGATCATCGGCGGCTCACTGTCGCTCCTCGCGGTCGGCCTCGTCACCTGGATGGTCTTCTGGATGCTGCGCACCGCTAAGGGGATGCGCAGCGAGCTCGAGGGCCAGCTCGGCGACGCGATCGCCGGATCCGGCTGGGGGATCGTGCTCGTTGGCTTCCTCTCGGTCGGCCGCGAGGGCCTCGAGACCGCGCTCTTCATCTGGGCCACGACCCGATCCTCGGGTGAGGCGCCGCTGCTCGGCCTGCTCGCGGCAGTGGGCGGGATCCTCGTCGCCGTGGCGCTCGGCTGGCTCATCTACCGCGGCATGCTCCGGGTCAATCTCGCCCGCTTCTTCACCTGGACCGGGGCGCTGCTCATCGTCTTCGCCGCGGGCGTTGTCGCCTACGGGATCCACGATCTGCAGGAGGCCGCCGTGCTCCCCGGCCCGTTCGCGGCTGCGCCCGAGGGGGCGAGCGCGTTCGTCCAGGCCTGGTACGGCGAATCGGCGTGGGCATTCCGGATCCCGCACATCATCGCCCCGGACGGCGTGCTCGGCAGCCTCCTCAAGGGCACCATCGGTTTCGCCCCGGAGATGACCAAGCTTGAGCTGCTCGGCTACGCCCTGTACCTCATCCCCACGCTCACCCTGTTCTTGCGCCGCGCGGTTCGCCCCGCCCGCGCTCCCCGTCCTGTTCCCGATCTACTTCCAGCCAACTAGGAGCCACCGTGCACGTCTGTAGACCCCTCACCATCGCCGCCCTCGTCGCCGCAGGCGCGCTGACCCTCACCGGGTGTGTGCCGAACGCCGGCACCGGCGAGGCCGCCGCGCTCACCGTCGACTCCGGTGCCGACAGCTGCGCCGTGAGCGCCGACACCGCCGCGAGCGGCCCCATCACCTTCACCGTCACCAACTCGGGGGAGCAGGTCACCGAGTTCTACGTGCTCGCGGAGAACGAGCTGAGCATCATCGGCGAGGTCGAGAACATCGCGCCTGGCGCGAGCCGCGACCTCACCCTCGTCGCCCAGCCGGGCAACTACTTCACGGTGTGCAAGCCGGGCATGGTGGGCGCCGGGATCGGCCAGACCGCGTTCACTGTCACGGGTGACACCGTCGAGGCGAGCGCCGACGACGCCGAGGGCGAGGCCGCGGCGGTCACCAGCTACACCGCGTACGTGAAGAGCCAGGCGGCGGAGCTGCTGCCGCAGGTCCAGGAGTTCGTCGACGCCTACGTCGCCGGCGACGACGCGCAGGCGAAGGCACTGTTCCCGCTCGCGCGCGTGAGCTACGAGCGGATCGAGCCGACCGCCGAGCAGTTCGGCGACCTCGACCCGGCGATCGACTACCGCAAGCCGGGCGCCGAGGCCGAGGGGCTGCCGTTCACCGGCTTCCACCGCATCGAAATGGATCTCTGGCTCGACGCGGCCGCCGAAAACTACCCGGACGAGAAGATCGTGGCGCTGACCACGGCGGAGCGCACCGAGCTTGGCGACAAGCTGGTGGCAGACATCACTTCGCTGTACGACCTCGTGCACTCGGACGACTTCTCGCTGAGCCTCAGCGACATCACGAACGGCGCGATTGGCCTCCTCGACGAGGTCGCGGCACCCGATGGCAAGCTCCCGGGTGAGGAGAACGAGTTCGCGCACACCGACCTCTACGACTTCACGGCAAACGTCGAGGGCGCGCAGGTCGCGTACGAGGCCGTCCGCAACATCGCCGAGTCGAAGGGTGAAGCCGGTGCGGAGCTCGTGCAGACGCTCGACACGCAGTTCGCCGCCATGCTGGATCTGCTCGCCGAGTACGGTGACTACGACGACGGCTTCGTCGACTACTCGACCGTTGACCAGGACGCCCGCAACGAGCTCGGCGCACAGCTGAACGCGCTGAGCGAGCCGCTGTCGCAGCTCACCCACACCGTGCTGGGAGTGAGCGCTGAATAACGACGCATCGATCCCCGAGTCGGGGGGGGCCGCCGGCGCCCCCCCCCCCGGGGGCCCCCCCCCCCCCCCCCCCCCCCCCCCCCCCCCCCCCCCCCCCGGGCGGGGGGGGGGGGGGGGGGGGGGGCGGGGGGGGGGGGGGGCCCCCCCCCCCCCCCCCGCGCCCCCCCCCCCGGCGGGGGGGGCGGC
>NZ_SHKI01000003.1:632886-717783 GCF_004217175.1 Leucobacter luti | reverse complement strand
CAAACCACAAACGTGATCCAGCGACGGGATAAATAATTGGCATTTGACAATTAAAGTGCACACTATTGAGTTCTCAAAGACCAGACACCACCCGTAGAACCCTTTCAGGCCCTTCCGAACGGCAACCTGTCTAGCTTAGCACAAGTAACTTGTGCTGCTCGCATTCGTATAAACCGGACCGCTTGGCTTCTGCCCTGCTGCCCGGCTACGTTGCGGCGACAAGGGAATACATTACGCAGAAACCAGCCCAACAGCAAGCCCAACCAGAATCTCGGGCGCGTCCCCGCATAAAACCGCCAATGTTGCCGCAGCGACCCCCGACCACGACCCCAGGCCGACGGCAGCAAACAACGACAAAACCCGCAGAATCAGCCCGAGCGCCGTGTTTCTCGGGCGCGCCCCGAGCCCGAGCGGGTCCCGTCCAGCTTCGAGGTCTCCCGGGCAGCCCTTGGGCCCCGCGCCGCGCAGGCTCATTCCGCGGAGAAATACGACAGCGGCCGCACGCCCCAGAAAGAGGGAACGTGCGGCCGCTGTGATCCCCGGCGTCGCGCGCCAGGATGCTGCGTGGTTACTTCGCGGTGAAGAAGAGGCGCTTGTTCGAGAACTCACCGATCCCGAGCGGACCCATCTCACGCCCGAAGCCGGAGCGCTTGACGCCACCAAACGGCAGCTCGGCCGCCTCGGCGGCGATGATGTTCACGTGGGCCATACCCACCTCGAGCCGCGAGGCGACCCGAGTCGCGCGCGCCTCGTCGGTTGAGAACACTGAACCGCCCAACCCGAGCGCGCAGTCGTTGGCGAGCTCGAGCGCTTCCTCGTCGCTGTGCACCTTGTACACCGTGGCCACGGGCCCAAAGATCTCTTCGCCGTACGAGGCCGAGTCGCGGGGAACCCCCGTGAGCACGGCGGGAGAGTAGTACGCCGCCGGCCCGTCGGACAGCACGCCGCCAACCTCGAGCGTTGCGCCCTCGGCCACGGCCTGCTGCACCTGCGCGTGCACGGTCTCCGCGGCGGTGCGCGTCGACAGCGGGGCGTACTCGCCCTCGGCGAGCGTCAGCTGGTCTCCGGGGACCAGGCCCGTCGCGAGCTTCTTCAGCTCAGCAACGAACTCGTCGTAGATGTCGGCCATGACGATCAGGCGCTTGTTCGAGTTGCAGACCTGGCCGCCGTTGTAGGTGCGGAAGCCCCAGGCGTCCGCGGCAACCGCCGCGACGTCGTCGCTGTCGAGCACCACCATCGGGTCGATCCCACCGAGCTCGAGCACGGCCTTCTTCAGGTGCGTGCCAGCCTGGGCGCCGATGATCGCACCGGCGCGCTCGGAGCCGGTCAGGGAGACGCCCTGCACGCGGGGGTCGGCGATCATGGTGGCGATCTGGTCGTGCGACGCGAAGACGTTCTGGTAGCCGCCGACGGGAACGCCGGCCTGCTCCATGATCTCCTGGATGGTGAGCGCCGAGCGCGCGCAGATGTCGGCGTGCTTCAGAATGATCGAGTTGCCCAGCAGCAGGTTCGGCGCCGCGAAGCGTGCCACCTGGTAGTAGGGGAAGTTCCAGGGCATCACGCCGACGAGCGTGCCGATCGGCAGGTGCTCGATGACTGCCTTGCCCGGGATGGTGCTGGGGATCTCGCTGTCGGTGATCAACGCGGGGCCGTGCACCGCGTAGTACTCGATGATGTCGCGTGCGAACTCGACCTCGTCGATCGACTCGGCGAGCGACTTGCCCATCTCGACGGCGATGAGGTGCGCGAGCTCGTCTTTGCGCTCCTCAAAGATCTCGGCCACGCGCTTGATGACGACGGCGCGCTCCTGCACGCTCCGCTCGCGCCATTCGCGGTAGACGGTGTCGGCGGCAGTGAGCGTCTGCTCGATCTGCGCGTCGGTTGCGGATTCGAAGGTCTCGACAATCTCCCCCGTAGCGGGGTTCTGAACTCGATACTTCGCCATTGTTATCGTTTCCTGTCTAGTGATCAGTGCGCAGGTTCTGCACACGTACTCCCTATCGTCCCACTCCTGGCCGGGAGCGCGCCAGGCCCTGGCGAGAAAACGGGGCGTGCCCGCGGTCACCAGCGGTTGTGCACGGCCTCCGCCCAGCCCGTGATCCCCGCGAACGGCACGGTCACTCCGGCCTCAGTAGTAAACACTCCGGACCACTCCCCAAAGCACTGATCGGTACGTCCCGCGAGCACCAGCAGGTTGGTGCGACTCTGCTTCAGGTGGAACGGCGTGAACTCGGCGTCGAGGCCACCGCCCGTGACCCGCCACGGCGCTCGCCACTCCGCGAGGTCGTACTCCCACTGGGTCTCGCCGTGGATCTTGTGCATGCGCCCGTCGACAAAGAACGCGTTCTCGGACACCCCGGTGCCCGCAGTCCACCGGGCGCCCACCTGGATTCCGATCACGGCGCCGCCGCTGCGGCCCGAACCGGCGCCCCAGTTCCACGCGATGTTGTAGGGCCACCGACCCCGGCCGTGATCGAGCACCGCCCAGCTCTCCCCCTGTGGCACCGGCACCTCCCGGCCGTCGAGGCGCAGAGTCCCGGAGGCCGCACGAGCGATGTCTTTCACCGTGTACTGAAAGCGGCGATCGCTCCACGGCACCACGAGGGCGAGCCGCTCGTGGGCCGGCTCAAGCGCGGCGAATACGTCGAACTCGACGCCCGGGATCTCAGCACGAATCCGGGTGCCGCCCGGCTCCTCGGTGATCGAGACCGCAAGTCCCCGCGTGCGCGTCTCCGAGGCGCCGTGCTCAAGTCGGGCGGCGAGCCGCGTGCCGCGCGGCGGCAGAATCGTCTCAACACGACCCCACTCCCGCCCGGTGGCGCGTTCGAGCACCCACACCTCGGGCACGCAGGCGTAGTCGATCGCCGACACCGTGGCCGCAAGGATGTGGGTGGGCGTCACCACGTTCCAGTATTCCCAGCGCTTGTTGCGCCCGCGACCGCGGCCGAGCCCGCTCGTGTCGATGAGCGGCTGGGTGGCCCACCCCACGGCGGCCCGGTTCAGCCGGCCGTTCGGCAGCGTGAGCGCCGCAGGCCCGGCGATCTCAGGTTCGCGGAGCCGCGCGGCGTCCGGCGCGGTTTCCCCCGCGGCCACGCCGCTACGCCCAGTCGCCGATGACGAGGTTCTCCGGGGTGTCGCCCGCGCGAAGGCGCGCAATCTGGCGCTGGATCAGCGCGACCATGCGCGGCAGCATTGCAGTTGAGTCCCCGCCAACGTGCGGGCTGATCAGCGCACCCGAGCACTCCCACAGCGGGTGGTCGGCGGGCAGCGGCTCCGGATCGGTGACGTCGAGCGCGGCACGCAGACGCCCCGCCTGCAGCTCTGCGACGAGCGCGTCGGTGTCCACCACGGGACCGCGCGCCACGTTGACGACGAGCGCACCGTCCGGGAGGGCCGCGAGCTCCGCGGCGCCAAACATGCCGCGGGTCTCGTCGGTGAGCGGCACGGCGATCAGCACGATCTCAGCATCCGCCAGCGCCTCCGGGAGGTCCGCGAACCCGCGCACCGCGACGGCCTCTCCGGCGAGGTTGCGGTCCTCGCGAGCCGTGCGGGCGAGCCGGGTGAGCTGCACCTCAAACCCCGCGAGGCGCGCCTCGATCGCCTTCGACACCCCGCCGTAGCCGACAAGGAGCACCCGGCGATCCGCCAGGCTCGGGAATGAGCGGAGCTCCCAGCGGTGCGCATCGCCGGCGCGCACGAACTCGGGAATCCCGCGCTGCGCGGCGAGCGTCAACGCGAGGGCGAGCTCGGCCGTCGACGCCTCGTGCACGGTTGCCGCGTTCGCGAGCGGCATCCCGGCGGGGAGGTGCTTCGCGACGCCGTTGTAGCCGATCGACTGCCACTGCACGAGGCGTGTCTCCACTGCGGCGAGCGCCGCCAGCTGCCGCGCACCGCCCCAGTAGGGCGGCACCACGATGTCGAAGCGCTCGCGCGGAGCCGCGCCGGTGAGATCCCACTCGACGAAGTCGACCCCGGGCACCTCCCCCAGTGCTTCTCGCAGACCTTCACCGGGCAGGGAGACGACCAAGTCACTCATGCTGTCGAGTGTAGCCGTGCGACGCGAGCCCCGGACAGTGCCGGCGCGCTCCCCTGCCCGACGGCGCGTAGCATCGAGCTATGATCCGTCGCCTCGCCCTGACCGTCGCCGCGGGGCTGGCGCTCGCCCTCAGCGCGTGCGGCGCCCCCGCCGCCCCCACGGACGCCGGCGCCGGGGGCGGGGCCGCAGCCGCCGGCGCGGAGCTGCGGCTCCCGCCCGGGGACGCGGCGCCCGACTACCAGCTCGGCGGCAGCGCCGAGCCCGACCCGGCGGTCACGCTCGTCGCCCGGGACCGCACGGCCGCCCCCGACCCGGATCGCTACTCGATCTGTTACGTGAACGGCTTCCAGACGCAGCCCGGCGAGCTCGACGCGTGGCCGGCCGAAACGCTGCTGCGGGATCCGGCAGGCGAACCGGTGATCGACCCGGCCTGGCCAGACGAGATACTCCTGGACACGGGGACCGCGGCGCAGCGCGCGCAGATCGCCGCCGTGGTGACGCCGTGGATCACCGGGTGCGCGGACGCCGGCTTCGACGCCGTGGAGTTCGACAACCTCGACTCGTACACGCGCTCGGACGGGGCGCTCTCGCTCCCGGACAACCTCGCCCTGGCCACAGACTTGGTCGCTGCGGCGCACGGGGTCGGCCTGGCCGCCGGACAGAAGAACGCGGTCGAGGACGCGGCGACGCTGCGCGCGCAAGCCGGCTTTGACTTCGCAGTCACCGAGACCTGCGCGGCCTACCGCGAGTGCGGCGGGTATCGCGCGGTCTACGGTGAGCGGGTCATCGACATCGAGTACACCGACCTGCTCCCGCGGACGTTTGCGGAGATGTGCGCCGACGCTGACTCGCCCGCGGCGATGGTGCTGCGCGACCGCGCGCTTGCGACCCCCGACGACCCGGGGTATGTCTTCGAGCTCTGCGGTTCGCGGGACTGACCAGCGCCGGGGGCTCAGCCGGGAGCGCAGGAGCGCGGGCGGGCTAGCCGGCGGGTGTGCGCACCGCGTCGTGGCGCCACCCGTCCGGGCCGACCCGGTACTCGATCCGCGTGTGCTGCCGGTCCTCGCGGGCCTGCATGAACTCGAACTCATCCGGCCGCAGCGCGTAGCGCTGCCAATCCGGGTTTGGTGTGCCCGTATAGCTGGGTCGCCCCTCCCAGTCGCGCTGGGAGGCCGCGTCGTCGAGCGGCACGGCCTCGCCCGTGACGCGCACCTGGCGCCCGAACTCGCGCCAGAAGAAGAGCATGCTGGTGCGCGGTCGCAGCGCGAGCTCGCGGCCCTTGCGCGAGCTGCGGTGCGTGGAGAAGTGATACCCGTCCGCGTCGATGTCTTTCAGGATGAGCGTGCGCGCCACCGGGGTGCCGTCCGCGCGCACGGTCGCCGTCGCCATTGCGTGCGGCTGGCGCTCACCGCTCTCAATCGCCGCGTCGAGCCACGCACGAAACAGCACGGTGGGGTCGTCGGGAAGCACCGCCGCGTCGAGGACGGGGAGCGGGTGGGGAAATGCGGGGAGCCGTCGCAGCCGCTGCTCAAGATCGCTCATGCTGTCAGCGTACCCCCGGGGTCTCGGGCACCGGGGAGACCGCCTCGGCGGCACCGAGTGTCGCATGCTCGGCCGCACCGGGTGTCGCATGCTCGGCCACGCCGAGGCTCACGGCCCGCTGCAGGGAGTCGACCGAGCCAAAGCCAGTGAGCGCCGCGATCCGCGCCTGCGAGATGCCGGGTTGCTCGTGCCGCAGCTGCACCGCCGCCACCGCGCGCACCTGGCGGATGACCCCCGCAACCGTGCGCCCTTCGCTCTGGAACGCGCCCTGCAGGGTGCGCACCGACACTCCCAGGGCCGCGGCGATAGCCTCCCCGTTCAGCGACGGTGCGTCGTAGGACCGGCGGATCATCGTCATTGCCGCCCCGTACAGCGATTCGGACGCCCGCCCCCTGGCGCCCGCGCAGAGTTCCACGACCGAGCGGGCGACCTCCTCGGCGACCGACTGCAGGGGCCCGCCTTCCGGAACGTCCGCAATCGACAGCGCACACACGCTCGCCACAAACGCCGCGGCCGGGGCGAAGGCCGCGGCGGGAATCCCGAGCTCCTCGCTGTGCACCAGGCTTGCCGATCCCGGTTCGGGCCACACCGCCGTGAGTCGAGCGGGGAACGTGAGGTACGTCACGTCCGTGAGTTCGTCGGCGGACTCCGCCGTGATCGGGCCAAGCCCGGGAAACAGGAGAAACGCCCCGCCGCCCGCGCGCACCGTCCCGTCGGGCCCAGTGACCCGCAGCGAGCCCTGCTTGACGAGCAGGATCAGCGCCCGGTCGGAGGACGCCGCCACGCGGTCCCAGCTTCCGCGAAACCCGGCCATCCTGGCGTGGCCAAGGGTCACGTCTGAAAACTGGGCGATTCGCGCACTCAACGGGGGCTGCTCCGCGAATGCGGTGACTTCGATTCGCGCGTGCGAGAGCAGGTCTCGCAGGCGTCCGGACTGGAGCAGGTCGTCGGGGCGCTGCCCGTGCACATCGAAGCGCAGAAATCCCCGGTCGTCGTCCCGCCGTCGGCGGGGTGCCATCGTCTGCTCCATGTACCCTCATCGGTCTCATGCATCGCCGCAGCCCGCACGCGAGCTGAATCTGACCTCATGCTAGCCCGCCGACGGTACGCCCACCTAACACGCGCAGAACTCCGCAATCCGCGCAGGAGTGACCGCAAATCGCGCAGTCCACAGATCGGCATCGGGAAAGAAATTACTTTGAGTCTCCCGCGTCACTTTTCGCGGGGTTTCGACACTTGCTGGATGGGTGGGGATGGATTCGCCCGAAATCACTGGTCGACGGGGAGGGGCTCCGGTGAAAACTAGTACCGCACGGCGAGGGGATCGCCGCACGGAACCCGAGGTGCTGAGCTCGGACACGGGTGAGATTCGTCTGCTCGACGCGCCACTCATCGCGGCCGCGAAACAGGGGGATCGCGACGCATACGCCGAGCTGTGGCAGCGCCACCGCCAAGCGGTCACCGCGCTCACCTACCCGCTCGCGTACGCCGACACCGAGGACACGGTCTCTGAGGCGTTCACCACGGTGTGGGATCAGCTTCAGCGCGGGCAGGGCCCGGCCGAGCACTTCCGCGCGTACCTGGTCGCGGTGTCCCGCAACATCGCCGCTCGGCGGTACCGGGTCGCGCAGCGCACGGTCACCGGCACGGTAATCGAGGGCCCGCCGCTCGCTGGTTCAGACGACCTCTCTGAGCAGGGGGAAAACAACCGCGAGATCATCGCCGCCTTCGCGGCGCTTCCGGAGCGGTGGCAACAGATTCTCTGGTGGCAGGAGGTGGAGGATCGCTCCCGCACCGAGATCGCATCCCGCCTCAGCCTCAGCCCAAACTCGGTGTCGGCGCTCATGCGGCGCGCACGCGAGGGACTTCGGCTCGAGTGGCTGCGCCAGCAGCTTCCCGCGCGGGTCGCGGCGGGGCACGGCGAGACGGTCGAGTCGCTCCCGAAGTACGTGCGCGGCGCGCTCAGCACCACGCAGAAACACACCGTGCACGCGCACCTCATCGACTGCGGCGAGTGCACCCGGCTCGAGCGTTCGCTGCAGCGCGAGAACCACCGGCTTGGACGCAAGATCGCGGCCGGCGGCGCACTCGCGCTCGCGCTCGGCGGCACACTCTCTGCGGACCTCTGGGCGGCTCCCACGGCGGCGAGCGCTGCGGCACTGACCGCGGCACCGGCGCACGCCACCGGGTGGCTGAGCGGCGGCGGCCCCATCGCGGAGCTCTGCGCTCGCGGGGCGCGCACCGTAACGCGTGGCGCCAGGCGTGCGACACAGACCGTCGCGGGCGGCGGCGCGGGCGTGGTCACCGCGGGGGTAGTCGTCTCGGTGGCCGCGGCGGCGGCCATCGCGGTCGGCGCAACGTCACTCTTCCCCGCTGGCGCGCCCTCCGAGCTCAGCGCGGCGAGCCCGCGCACGGACGAGCGGACCGCGGGCGACGGCGCGGCGGCGCCCGGGCATGACGACACGAGCTCGGCGCGCGACGCGCGAGCCGAGCCGAGCGCCCGCGGCGACGTGGTGCCGAGCGTGGAGCTCGACGGCACGGGTTCCCCTGATCTCACGGGCGACCAATCGACCAGGCCGCAGCCGTCCCCGGCGTCGCCCACCGTCCCCGACGACACGACAGAGCCCGAGCCGCCGGTCTCACCGGAGCAGCCCGAGGTGCCCACCACGCCGGAGCTGCCGGAGCAGCCCGAAAAGCCCGTGCAGCCGGAGCAGCCCGAAAAACCGGGGAAGCCGGAGCAGCCAGAGAAGCCAGTCAAGCCGGAGCAGCCGGCGGTCACCGCTCTCACCGTGCAGCGAAGCGACGCCGCGACCGGAGTGGTGGCGCCGACACTCACCGGACGCGCGACGCCCGGCTCGACGGTGCGGGTCGATGTCGCAGGGCAGCGGCTCGACGCGCTCACCTCGGATACGGGGCAGTGGAGCATCGATCTTGCGGCGTCGGTGCTGCCCGTCGGCGACCACGTCGCCCGCATCAGCCAGGTCGTCGCGGGCGCCGAGGTGGGCGCCGCTGACTTCGCGTTCACGCTCGCGCAGCCCACCGGTCGGTTCGCCCTCGGCTCCCCCGAGGGCGAGACGGAAGAGCACACGCGCTTCGTGCTGCGCGCAGAGTTCACCGGCACCCCCGGCGCGCAGGTGTGCTTCTGGTCCTCCCGAAGTGCTGGGGTGCAGCGGCTCACCCTCGACTCGCAGGGCGCGGGCGCGGCGGTCGTGCCGCTCTCCACGTGGACGTTCTCGATCGACTTCAGCTACTGCGACAGCGACCGCCTGGGCGTCCGCGGCAACGCCCCCCTCACCTTCGACTAGGGCGTGGGCTCGGCGGCCGCGCCGACGCCCCGGGACTCGACGGCGCCAGCGCGCGCCGCGCCCTCGCGCCGCCCCTGCCTGATCACGTATCCGATGATGATCGCGGCCCCGGTGCCGAGAAACACGATCCACCACGGGAACCCGGGGACCGCAGACTCGGCACCGGCCGAGTTGAGGTCAGCGACCGGGGTGGGCGTGATCCGCTCACCGGTCACCAGGATGCGGTGGGTGTTGATCCCGAGCGGGGTGCAGGTGATGAGCGTGACGAGGTCCTCGCCGCTCTCGGCCCGGAGCGTGCCCGTCTCGTCGGGATCGATCACCTGCGTATCGCGCACGCGATAGCTGAGCACTCGGCCGAGCGTCTCGACGGTGAACGTGTCTCCGACCGCCACCCGATCGAGGTCGGTGAACATGGTCGCGTTCGCGAGGCCGCGGTGCGCGGTGAGGACCGCACGGGTCCCGGGGCCCCCAATTGGCAGGTGGGATCCCTCCAGGTGCCCGGAGCCGCGCGCAAGCACCTCGTCGCTCGTGCCGTGGTACACCGGGAGATCGACGCCGATCGAGTCAATCTTGATGCGCGACATCAGTCCATCCGGACCCGCGGCGAGGAGCTCATCGTAGTCGAGCGACTGATCCGCGAGTGTCCAGTCGCCGACCGGGACGTTCGCGTTCTTGCCGAGCACGACCCCGGCGCTCAGCGCCGCGTTGTAGGCCGCGGCCGCGGCGAGCTGCTCGTCGGCTGACGGGTGCAGATCCTCGAGCGCTGCGACCGAGGTGCTGATCACCCGGGACTGGTTGAAGGACGACAGCCAGGCCGCGCTCATGGGGTACAGCCCGGCGACGAGTCCGCCGATCCCGAGCACCGCGATCACCCAGGTGAGCGCGCTCGCCCGCCACGGGGCCCGCGGTGCGCGGGCCCCGTCCGGCGGCCCCGCCACCGCCGCGTGGCGGCCCGGGGCGGGCGGAGGCGTGCGCGTCGGCTCTGACGTGTCAACGGTCATGTGTTTATTCCCCCTGGCGCCGTCTCCGCTGCAGCCACACTCCAGCGGCCGCGGTCGCGCCGAGCCCGCCCGCGGTGAGGAGGAAGCCGAGGCTCCCCATCCCGCCGGTGAGCGGAATCCCCGGGACCTCGATCTGCCGGTTCGTAATGTTGCCGTAAGCGACCGCCGTGTTCACGGTGATCGTGATCGGATCGGTGAGGAGCTGGTAGCCGGCGGGTGCTCGCGTCTCCCGCAGCTGATACGTCCCGATCGCGAGGTCGCTCAGTGCGAACGCCCCGGCGGCGGGGTCGCGGTCGGCCCCCGTGCACGCGGACGCGGTTGCCGCGACGCAGTCGACCACGGCCACGGCCGCGCCGGCCTGCGGCTGCCCGTTCGCGTCGAGCGGGGTGAGCGACCACTCCGACCCGGAGAGCCGCGCACCAGAGGCGCTGACCTTGTTCCAGGACAGGCTGCCGCGCACCGGGTGCACCGTGCACGGGGTGTTCGGCTCGCACGTGCTCGGCGGCTGCTCCCCCGTGGGGACCACAACGTTGCGCAGCGAGGCGTTCGCGTTCGCCGGCAGCGGGTCCTTCACCGTCACCGCGTAGCTCACTGTTCGGGTGGCGCCGGCGGGCAGGCTGCCCGTGATCCGGATCCGGTCCCCGGCGCTGGTGAGTGCCGCGGCGAGCGGGCTCTGCGCGGTAATGGCGCCCGTGAGCGTGGCGTCGTCGAGCACATCGGTCAAGACGTCGTCGTGGTTGACAGCGACCGGCTGCTCCCCCGTGTTCCGGAAGGTCAGCGTATAGGTGATGCTCTGGCCCGGGCGCACCGTGGCTCCCGTGGCCGGATCCGAGCTCTTCGAGACCTCGAGCTTGCCGGGAGCCAGCGCGCGGTTGTAGATGGTGCAGAGCACGCGCTCGGAGCGCAGCCCCTGCACCGTGAAGCCCGGCTGCTCCGCGGTACCCGCGTTGGTGACCGCGGCCGCGGCCCCCGTCTGCGTGTTCACACACGTCGCGTTGCGCGCGGCGGCCCCCGTCCCAACCGGGACAATCTCGTAGCCCGGTTGCTGCGTCTCGAGGATCTGCACGGGACCCGCCGTGGCCGGGGCGGTGAAGCCGAGCTCGTAGTTGATGAGGCCGCCGTCGCCGGTCACCGTGGTGCGCGTGAGCGGCGCCTGCAGGGTCATCGTGCTCGCGGTCGTGCTCGCGTCGAAGCGCCAGCCCGCGGGCGCGGGGGTCGCGTCGGCGATGGTGCCGCCGGCGGGCACGATCATCTTCTGCACGCCTATGGTGCCGTTGCAGCTCTTCGTCGCGAGTGCGACCAGCGCCGCGGTCGCCTCGGCGAAGTTGGAGGTGCGGTAGTAGTCGCTGTTCGACACCGGTCCGGAGACCGCGCGCAGGTTCGCGTCGCTCGCCGCGGTGAGTGCCGGGCCGACGCCGAGCGCCACGACGCGGGTGCCCTCGGCCTTGAGCTGGTTCGCCGAGAAGATCCCGCCGTCGACGTCCTGCAGCGAATTGTAGGCGCTCGAGGTGCTCACGCTGTTGTCGCGAATCACCGTCGGGTTGCCGTCGGTGATTAGGATCGCGAGGTCGTAGTGGCTCGTCGCGTTCGCGGCCGCCGCGAAACCGCGATCCCAGTTCGTCCCGCCGCCCGAGAGCCAGTCCGCGTACTGGTCCTTGAACGTGGTCGCCTCCGCCGTCGTGGTGACCGGCAGCAGCGCCGGGTGGTTTGAGGCCCCGGATCCCGGCGACAGGTTCGAGAACGAGAACAGCGACATGTTCGTGTTCGTCCCGATGAACGCGTTCACAAAGTTCGTCATCGCGCTCTTCATGTCCGCGATGCCCGTCGCGCCGAGCGAGCCGGAGGTGTCAGCGATCAGTGCGATATCGATCCCGCACTTTTCGAGCAGTGCGGGGTTGTTGCGCGACTGATTCCAGACCCCGGTCGAGCGGGTCACGTTCGACGAGAAGTTCCCCTCGGCGGAGTTGTCCAGGCGGTTGCGCATGAACCCCCGGTCAGGGTTCGCCTCCGGGGTGTCCGTGGGGAGGGCCGGTGCCGGGAGCGGGTTCCACGCCATCGGGGTGGTGGAGCTGTACGTCTGGCCGGCGCGCAGCTGCGTGTCCGTGCGGAAGCGGTACTGCCAGGAGGTCTCCGGCGTGGCACCGAACGGGCCCACCCGCAGGGTCGGGTTCGCGTACCACCCGGCCGGGGCCACCTCCTGCACCACCCAGAACCGCGTGTCCTGCGGTGCGCCGGTCGCGGAGGCCGCGCCCGCGCGAATGGGGATCGTGAAGTTGCAGTCGCCGTCGGCGTCCGAGACACAGGTGGTCCAGCCCCACGAGGCGTTCAGTCGGGTCCCCTGCGCGCCCTGCGTGGGCATCGTGCTGCCAGCTCCGGCGACCGAGGCGGTGCCGGTGGCGTACAGACCCAGCTGCACGCCAGGGAGGCCCTTCACCGTGCCGCTCGCGAGGCGGTCACCGCCGACACGCACGTTGAGCACGGCGCTCCCGGCGGGAGCGACCGGCACGCTGCGCGGAGCGACCTGCACCGGAGCGGCCTCCTCAGCCAGCGCCGCACCGTCGGACTCTTCCGCGTCCGTCTCGGCCGGCGTGGCCGGATCGGCGGGGGACGTGTCCGGATCGGCGGCGGTCGCGGCCGGATCGGTGTCCGGGGCCGGAGTGGCGCTCGGGGCGCCCGCGTCGGAGGATCCCGCCGGCGGCACGGTCTGCGGGGCGGCGCCCTCGCTCTCGGCGTTCGGCGCCGGATCCGACACCAGCCCGGCGGCCGGCGCGGCGGCCAGGCCGCCGAACGGCACCGCGAGCCCGCCGAGCAGGGCGAGTGCCAGGCCAACGCCCACCACCCGTGCGCTCCCGCGGCGGGTTCCCTGAGTCTGCTTCATTGCTAGAGACCTTTCATCTGTCCCAGTGAGCGCCGACGGCGCGGGTCCGGTGTGCTCCTGACCTGGTCAGGAGCCCCGGATGAACACCCGGCGATGTGTGAGTTTTCTGGGGGAGAGCCCACACACCACCGGGCGGCTTTGGTTACCGCTGCGGTGCAGCGGGGGTGCGGCGGCGGTTCAGCACCGTCAACCCCACGGCGACGGCGGCAGCGCCGACACCGCCGAGGATCAGGAGCATCTGCCCCGCGCCACCGGTCAGCGGCAGCTCGGGGACGCCGATCTGCGTGTTCGTGATCTGCGCGTTCTCCGCGAGCGCGGTCTCACCGATCTTCACGGTGACGGCGGTGAACGGCTGAGTGGGGAGCACGTAGCCCGCGGGAGCCGCGACCTCCTTGAGCACGTAGCAGCGCTGCTGAGCGTTGACCGCGGGGTTCACGCTGTCGCTCACGAACAGGCCGGGCACGCTGATCACGCCGGTTCCCGCGGAGGTGAACCGGGTGGAGCCGTCGACCGTGACGGCCGCGCCGTCTGCGACCGCGCCGGTGCAGTCTGCCGCGTAGGGCTCAACCGCGTTGTACACCTCGAAGACGGCGCCGTTGAGCAGACCCTGCGTGCCAGTGGTGCCGGCGGCACGCTTCTGCACCTGCAGGCTGCCCCAGTGCGTCTTGACCTCGTTCGACGGGATCGGCGGCTGCAGGTTCGGGTCGAAGCCCGGGTTGTTGGGCCACAGTTCAGCAGTGTTCTCGATGACGCCGTCGCCCACCTCGACCACGGTTCCGGCAAAGATCACCTTCACCAGGCTGCCGGCGTGAGCGTTGGGGCCCTCGTTCAGCCAGGCGAGCCCGGCGGCAGTGAAGTTCACGGTGATCTGCTGCCCGGTGACGGTGGTCGCGTAGTAGCTCGCGTCGAGTGCGACGCCGTCCACGGTCACCGCGATGTCTGCGGATGCGATCGGCGCGAGTCGAGGGTCGAGGGTGTCTCGGATCGCAAAGCCGGTCCAGGTCTGCGCGCTCGCGGGCACGGGGACGGTCACCGGGAAGCGCACGACCGAGCCGAGGCCTGTCTCCTGCTGCTCCTCGATGGTCTTCTCGATCGCGCCCTCGCCGTTCTTCGGGTAGGCGTGCACGTCGTACACCCAGCCGCTCTCGTGGGGCATCGGGATCGTGACGATGAACGGGGCCGCGCGGTCGATGATGTTCGCGGGAGCCGAGGTCTCACAGATTTGGTACGCGCCCACGGGCAGCGAGATCGTGGCGACGCCGAGCGCGGTGGTCACGGGGAGCGCACGCGCGGCGCCGAGCGTGTAGCCGCCGGCGGGGGCCGTGCAAGCGGCGCCGGGCGTGAGGTTCTTCAGCGTGGTCCAGCTCGCCGGGTCCGAGAGGTTCAGCGGGGAACCGGCGCTTTGGATCGGGTAGGCGGTAAAGCCGACGCCTGCCACGGGATCGCTGAAATCGCCGTCAGCGGGTGGCGCGCTCACGTCGCCCGCCCGGGTCGTGTTCTGGTGCAGGTACTTGTGCACGGTGAGCGAGCCCGTGCGATCAAGATCGATGTTTCCGTATTCCTGCGGTGCGGCCTGAGCCGCGGATGCGGTCCCCATCAGGGCGGCGACGCCCAGAGCCCCCGCGGCGAGTGTCGCGACTACGCGTCGGTGTGCCGACATTGCATTCACCTGTTCATTCCTCTCGTTGAGAGCCCCCAAGGCCCCGTTGCCGTGAGCCGCAGAGCGGCCTACACAAGACGAGTGCGGGAGACCCCGAAATAGTGATGCGCCGTTACCGAACCGTGACATTTGGGGTGCGTCACGTCGCGCTCAGGGCAGGCGCCCTGCGCTCGATAGGGCTTTGTCCGAACGTGACACTAGGATCAGGGCAAGCCGAACATTGCACCAAAGGAGTCTGCATGTCCACGGAAATCACCGAACGCCTCAATAGCCTCGCTGCAAAGCTCTCGCAGCAGCGCGGGAGCATCGAAACCGAAGAAGCAACGAAGAACGCCTTTGTGATGCCGTTCATCTCGCTAGTGCTCGGGTACGACGTGTTCAACCCCCACGAGGTCATCCCCGAGTTCACCGCAGACGTTGGCACAAAGCGCGGCGAAAAGGTTGACTACGCGATCGTGAAGGACGGCGCAGTCCAGATCCTGATCGAGTGCAAGCACGTCGGCTCGCCACTGAATATCAAGCACGCCTCTCAGCTGTTCAGGTACTTTGCAACTACATCGGCGCGGATCGCAATCCTCACCAATGGTGATGAATACCACTTCTTCACCGACCTTGACGCGCCAAACAAGATGGATGAGAAACCGTTTCTCGTGATCGAGGTTTCCGATCTCGACAGCGCGCTGATCCCAGAACTCAATAAGCTCGCAAAGGATGCGTTCGATCTCGATTCGATCATTAACGCGGCGGAAGAGCTCAAGTATGTGGGCGAGTTCAAGCGGGTGCTGTCTGCCCAGTTCGCAGAGCCGGACGCCGAGTGGGTCAAGTTCCTCACCGCCCGGGTCTACGAAGGATCCTTCACCCAGAAAGTTCGTGACCAGTTCACCCGCCTCGTCACCAAGGCGATGAAGCAGTTCCTCAACGACCGCGTGAATGACCGCCTCAAGGCCGCACTCGGAGGCCAGGCTCTGCAAAACGACGACGCATCAGTGTCCTCACCGCACGCGAGCGAGCAGGTTGCCGAGAGCTCCGCACAGACCGCGGCGAACGAGCCCTCCGAAGATCGCGACGGCATCGACACCACCCTCGAAGAAATCGAGGGATACCAGATCGTGCGGGCAATTGCGTGTAGCGAGGTTGAACCAGCCCGAATCGCACACCGGGATAACAAGAGCTATTTTGGAATCCTCCTCGACGACAACAACCGGAAGCCGCTCGCCCGACTGTGGTTCAACACCTCGCAGAAGTACATCGGCCTATTCGACGAGGACAAGACTGAAACTCGGCATCCAATCGACAGTCTCGACGAGATCTATCGGCACGCGGACCAGATTCGCGCCACGGTCGGCTACTACGCGTAGGCGAGTGTCACCGCCAGGCACACCCCGCCTAGACTTTCCCCAGCACCACAGCGAGGGAAAGGACCGCGCATGACGACCGACTACATCGCCGCGAATCAAGCGAACTGGGACGAGCGGGCGGCCCTCCACGCCGCCCGCGACGGCTCGGGCTACGAGGCACAGCGGTACGTAGACAACCCGGATCTCCTCTCCGACGTGGTCCGCTTCGACCTGCCACTCCTCGGCGACATCGCCGGGGCGCGCGCGGTGCACCTGCAGTGCCACATCGGCACCGACACGCTCTCGCTCGCGCGCCTCGGCGCCCGGGTCACCGGGCTCGACTTCTCCGAGCGCGCGGTCGCTGAGGCCCAGCGGCTCGTCGCCGAGACCGGGGACGCCGTCGACTTCGTGCGGTCCGACGTGCGCACCGCCCACGAGGCGCTCCCCCGCGGCGCATTCGATCTGGTCTACACGGGCATCGGAGCGATCTGCTGGATACCGAGCATCCGCGAGTGGGCGGGTGTGGTCGCGGCGCTGCTCGCGCCGAGCGGCTCGCTGTTCATCCGCGAGGGGCACCCGGTGCTGTGGGCGATGGACGAGACGCTCACCGACGACCTGCACCTGCGCTTCCCTTACTTCGAGCGCGCCACGCCTCTCGAGTGGGACGACGACCAGAGCTACGTGCAGACCGCGACGCCGATTCAGGCGTCAACGACCTACGAGTGGAACCACTCGCTGGGTGAGATCGTCACCGCGCTCATCACGAGCGGGTTGCGGATCGACCTGCTCGTGGAGCACGACAGCGTGCCGTGGGAGGCACTGCCGGGTCAGATGACCCTGCGCCCCGGCGGCGAGTGGGCGCTCACCCAGCACTCCGGCTCGGTCCCGCTCAGCTACACCCTGCGCGCCTCGAAGCCGGAGTGAGCTGCGGCGGCTGGCCGGTTGATACGCTGACGCGATGTACCTCGATCAGCTCTTTGGGCTCACCGGCCGCACCGCACTCGTGACGGGCGGCAGCTCCGGGATCGGCCGCGCGATCGCCACGGCGCTCGCCGGGGCCGGGGCCCGGGTGATCGTCGCGGCGCGCACCGAGGCTGCCATCGCCGCCACCGTCGCGGAGATCGGCTCCGCTGGCGGCGATGCGGTCGGAGTCGTGGCGGATCTCGGCAGTCGCGCCGGGGCGCACGCGCTCGCGGACGCGGCCGGCCCCGTGGACATCCTCGTAAACTCCGCGGGGATCAATCTCAGGCCGCCGCTCGCGGAGCTCGACGAGCGCAGCTGGGACGCGACCATGGCCGTCAACCTTGATGCGCCGTTCATCCTGGGGCAGCAGCTCGCACCGGGCATGGCGGAGCGCGGCTACGGCAGGATCATTCACATCAGCTCGCAACAGGCGCACCGCCCCTTTGCCGCGAGCGGCGCCTACGGAGTATCGAAGGCCGCGCTCGAAGCGCTCGCCCGTTCGCAGGCGGAGGCGTGGTCCCCGCGGGGCGTCACCGCGAACGTGCTGATCCCCGGCTTCGTGCAGACCCCGCTCAACGCGCGACTGAGCGGGGATCCCGGCACCGTGGCGGCGCTCGCCGCGCGCACACTGATCGGCCGCAATGGCCAGGCGGACGACTTTGCCGGAGCCGCGGTGTTTCTGGCGGGGGCCGGATCCGCGTACGTCACCGGGCAGTCACTCGCCGTCGACGGCGGATTCTCGGTGCACTGACCCGCGCCAGTAGCGCTCCCGGCACAACACCGGGGCCCGCGCGAGTGACAGCGTCACTCGCGCGGGCCCCGGCTCACTGCGTGGACCGATCGGTCGGCTAGCCCTCGTTTCGCGCGTCGGCCGCAAGGCGGCGGCGCGCAATCACCAGTGCCCCGCCGCCCACGAGCAGCAGCGCAGCGACAAACGCGGCGTAGCCGAACACTCCGGGTCCGCCGGTGTTCGCCAGCCCGCCCGGCTGGCTCGCCGAGCCGCCGTCCTGCGGCTGCCCGGGCGTCGTGGGCGTGGTCGGCTCCGTCGGCGTGGTGGGCTCCGTCTCCGGGCCCGCCGCAAACTCGACGGTCGCCGTCTGACTCGTGTGGCCCGCGGTGTCCACCGCACGCACCTCGGCGGTGGCCGCCGCGGTGCCGAGCGGCAGGGTGGCGGTGCGCGAGTCGGTGGCGGCGGGCGCCGCAACGCGCGCGAGGCTCGCGTTCGCGGCCGCGGCGTTCGGCAGCGCGGTCCACGCGCCGTCAGGCAGGATCCGGTACTCGACGGCCGCCACACCCGAGGTTGCATCGGCCGATTCGACCGTCACGGAACCGCGGGTGGCGGCATTTGCCGTCGCCGACACCGTCGGTGCGACCGTGTCGATCGGGTACTCCCGAGCTTCCTCGGTGACGCCGCCCCCGCCGTCGGTGACGCGCGCGTGCAGCTGGTTCACACCCTCGTCGCTGAGCTCGACCGGCCCGGTGTACGGGCTCCAGTCGGTCCCGTTGCGCGAGACCTCGACGTCAGGCGCGTCGTCGAGATCGTCTGCGGCGTCGATCCCCACGACCACGGGTGCCGTGGCGTACCAGCCCGCGGCGTTCGCCCCGCTCGGCATGTCGAACGTGACCGTCGGCGCGGTCGTGTCATGCACAAGCGCGAGCTGCACGTCGGTGTCGCCCGCGACCACCTGGTCGAGCGCGCCACCAAGCGCGCCGTTTGCGGCGAGCGCGGCGAAGTCGCAGGACGCGTCGGGTGCGAGCACCGTCGCTGCGCCGCTCGCGGCGGTCTCGCCGACCTCGCGCCAGCCCTCGTCGGCGTCGCACTTCATCGCCACGGACACCCCGGCCGCCGGATCCCCGGCAGCGTCCTCCACCTCAACGGTGACGGTGTTCAGTGACGCGCGGAACGCGGAGCCGCCGATGATCTCGGTGGAGATCCCCATCCGCTCCTGCGACACGTTATCGATCGTGTCGGAGGTCTGGTGGTAGGTCGGTT
This sequence comes from Leucobacter luti, assembly GCF_004217175.1. GTDB lineage: Bacteria > Actinomycetota > Actinomycetes > Actinomycetales > Microbacteriaceae > Leucobacter > Leucobacter luti. The sequence continues at coordinate 699,068 of NZ_SHKI01000003.1, read as the reverse complement.
CGAGCACGATCGACGAGTCAGCCGACCAGAACATCCAGCTGAACACCGCGGCGTCGATCCCCACGTTCTGGAACGACTCGTGATCGCTGCGCGCCACGTTGCCGCGGTTCAGCGGGCCGCGGTTCGTGTGCTCGGAGAGCGCGTCCGCGTGGTTGAGCACCGAGTTCTGCATGCCCTCCGGCTTCAGGCTCAGGCCCCAGAATTCCATGGGCCGCTCCGGGGTCCCCGCGTACGCGGTTCCGGCCATGTCCATGTTCCAGGCACCCACGGTGCGGTCGATCTCTTCGGGGGTGAGGCTCTGCGCGTGCACCTTCGAGCCGACGATCCCCTTCTCCTCGGCACCCCAGGTGCCGACTCGAATCTCGGTGTCGAGCGAGTACTGGCTCATGATGCGGGCCGACTCGAGCATGATGCCCACGCCCGACGCGTTGTCGCTCGCGCCGGGGCTGCCCACGACCGAGTCGATGTGCGCGCCAATGTAGACGATCGGCGCGGTGCCGTCGGTGTCGCCGACCGCGGGGCGCACGCCGATCACGTTGGTGCTCGTCGTGCCGCTGCGCTCCGTCGTCATGCTGATGGTGAGCGGGCCCGTGGCGAGCAGATCGCGAACCCGCGTGGCCTGCATCAGGGACGCACCGACAACCTGGATCCCGGTCGCCGCGGCGGGAACCGTGGCGGGGTTTGCCATCGAGTTGTTCGGGTTGGTGGCCCCGAAGATGACGCCGGCGGCGCCCGCCGCAACGAGGTCGGTGAGCTGCTGCGTGCGCACGGCCGTGGTTGAGCTGAACGTCACGAGGACGAACTTTCCGGCAACCTGCTCGGGGGTAAACGCGCTGCCGTCGCCGATATCGACGACCTCGGCGGTCACGGGCGCGCCGTCACCGGTGAAGAGCGCGTTGGTCGCGGGCCGGTACTGCCAGCTCACCTGCGTGGGGATGTCGCGGCTCGGCGACACGTTCGCGAAGGTGGACGCGGTCACCGGGAACGACTCGGTCCGGGTGGTGAAGCCGTAGGAGTCGAGCTTCCCCTGCACATACGCGCTCGCCTGCAGCTCGGCGTTCGTGCCGGCGACGCGCGGCCCGATGTCGACGGCGAGGTGCCGCACGTGCTCAAAGACGGCGGCATCGTCGACCTGGCCGGCGAACTCCTGCAGGTAGTCGGGCAGGTAGTCGCCGGCGCGGATCGCCGCGATCCCGTCGGCGGGCGCGTACGGCGCGGCCGAGGCCATCGCCGGGACGAATGCGATGGGAACCGCGATAGCCGCGGCCCCCAGTACGGCGAGCGCGCGGCGCGGGGTGACCGCGCCCCCGCGCGCCCGCCCGGGCGAGCGCCCCGCTCCCGCGGGTGAGGTATGGCTGTGGTGTTCGTGCATGTTCAGCTGGTGTCCTCTCTGACGACCAGGCCCCGCAACGCGCGTTGCGCCCCTGTCTCGCCGGGATACCGCGGGCGACACAGAGACAACGGCGTCTCGGAGCGTACGATGAATCGGTGCGAGCGCACCCGCTTGACAGTATCGAACTTTGGCTTCAGTTTCGAAGTACTCGCCCAGCGAACCGGACAAGTGCGCACGCACACCCCCCGCAGCGCGGCCCGCGCGCGCCTGAGAGGCGCAGACGTTCGGAAACTCCCCGGCGATCGGGGCGCGCGCCCGCCGGCCCGCAGACGTGGGTGCCCCCTCAAACGCAAGAAGATCCCGGTCAGATAAGTATCTGACCGGGATCTTGTTGTGGCGGATGAGGGATTCGAACCCCCGTAGGCATTGCCAGCTGATTTACAGTCAGCCCCCTTTGGCCGCTCGGGTAATCCGCCAAAGACCGTGCGTGCACGACCGAGAGCCAACTTTACCGGCTCGGCGGTCCGAATGGAAATCGGGGCCGGCCCCCGGGCCTGCCGCGGCCCCTGCCGGGCCGGGCCTCCCCCGCAGCGCCAGGCTGTGGCAGTATCGAAGTATGCGTCAGATGCCCGACGAACTCACGCTGCACGCCGCCTCAGACCCCGACCGGATCCCGGCCCGCACGCTCTACGGGATCGCGCGCCTCCGGCAAGAGGTGTTCGTGGTGGAGCAGGACTGCGTCTACCTCGACCTCGACGGCCGCGATCTCGAGCCCGGCACCGTGCAGTTCTGGGCGGAGGACGCCGTCGGCACGATCGCCGCGACACTGCGCGTCCTCGCTGAGGACGAGCAGGAGCCCGGGCTGCGCGCGATCGGGCGAGTGGCCACCGCTCCAGAGTGGCGCGGGCGCGGTGTTGCGGCTGTCCTGCTCGACGCGGCGATCGCAGAGTGCGCCGGGCACCCGATCCTCATCCACGCGCAGTCCTACCTCACCGAGTGGTACTCGCGGTTCGGCTTCGCCGCCAGCGGCCCGGAGTTTGTGGAGGACGGGATCCCGCACACCCCGATGCGGATCGGATAGGGGGCGGGCCCGCACCCGCACCCGCACCCGCACCCGCACGAGCGTGCGGCTCCGTTCCGACAGCGAAGCCGCACACTCGTCGCGGAATGCTCCACTCGTGCGAGCGGAGTGCCCAGATCCGGCCACTCGTGCGAGCGGAGTGCCCAGATCCGGCCATTCGTGCGCGCGGAGTGCCCGCGGGCAGCCAACCGGGCCCGGCGCACGGGCCCGGATCCCGACCCCGCGCCTAGCTCCCGAGCACCTCGTCGAGGCCGGGCACGGCGACCGCGAGCCCGTGCCGGTTGGCGCGCGCCGACACCGACTGCTCGCGCAGCAGCGTGAGCAGCTCAACCGGCCCGGCCATCGTGACCGGCTCCGCCCAGAGCGCCGCGCGGTCGAGCCCGCCCATCCACTCGGCCACCCGCGTCGCGTCGCCCCCGATCAGCCGGATCCGCGATGCCGGAACGTCGCCGGGGCCCAGCGGGCCGGACACGGCGAGCCGCTCGATCCAGTCCTCGTCGCGCTCAAGCGACACCTCGACGCCCTGCAGTTCAAGCAGTTCGGCGACCTCGGGCGCGAGGAGCTGCCCCGTCGACACCGCGATCGGCGCGCGCACGAGGAGTGCCGCCGCGAGCACGCGAATCAGCCCGGCGGCCGCACCATTCTCAGCGAGCCGCAGCTGCGTGACGACCGGGCGGTAGCGCAGCGCGTTGCGTTCGATGCCGAGGCCCACCGTGTCGCGGTCGATGCCGAACGCGGTGCGCCACACAAGGGCATCTGCAAGCGCCGCACGCCGCACCGCGTCGAACTCCTCGTAGCTGAGACTCGGCTGCGCCGCCTCGATCAGCAGTCGCACCTCGGGTTCGAGCCCCCGCAGGTGCAGGGTGTCGCTGCGCGTGCCCTGCCGGAGCTGCCACGAGCCGAGCGCGAGCAGCCGGTTTGGCCCGCCGCTGAGCGCCGGGAGCCCCATCACGGCGTCGTTCCAGCCGCCGCTCGGCTGGCGTTCGATCCGCGCGTCCGTGGTTGCCCGGTTAATCGAGAGCGCCGCCGCCTGGACCTCTTCGAGCCAGGCCAGGATCTCGTCGCCGTCGGTGGAGTGCAGCCCGGCGACGCTCCCGCTGCCCGGCGCGTTCTGCACCGCGAGCGCGTCAACCAGTGTGTGGACCGCGATGACCCCGATCACCGGGACCCCGAGCGCGTCGGTCCAGAAGTCGGAGGTGGGGGCCACACCCAGGCGCACGCCGGGGCTCCACAGCCGCCCCGACTCGTCGAGCTGGCGCGGCTCCACGAGCCACTCCTCGCCGCGGCCCAGCTCGGTGAGGGCGCGGCGGCCGGCCGCGGTGGGCGGTTCCGGGAGCGGGCCGAGGTCGAAGCCGAGGGGGTCCGCCGTCCCGGGACGCGCGGTGTCGCCCACGCGCAGCGCGCGCACCGCGTCGGCGAGGTCCGCGCGGAACTCGCGCGAGCGCGCGACGCCGCCGAGCAGGATCACCTCGTGCGCGGCGCTCAGGTCCGTGCCCGCACCGCGCAGCCCGGACGCAACGATGTCGGCGATTGCGCGGGCGCGGTCGGCGGTGGGGGCAACCAGGATCGAACCGCGGGCGCGGAACTGCCCCTCAATGCGCAGGTCCGGGCGGCGGTGCGCGAGCTCGCGCCCGAGCCCCCGATCGCCGAGCACGAGCGCACGGTCGACCTCGTCGTTCGCGGCGAGCTCGGCGACCGTGCCGTGCGCGGCGGTGGCCACCACGCGCACCGCGCCGGGGGTCAGCCCGCCCGCCTCGCACTCCTCGATGAGCGCCGTCGCGGAGCCGAGGAAGCGCTGGGGTACCGCCCACAGCACCGCGCTGCCGGCGCCGAGCCCTGAGAACACTGCCTCGGCCTGCCGCGACAGCGCGGTCCCGGCATCGCTGGCGACCAGCAGGAGCCGGCCGGGCACGAAACTCGCGCCGCGCACGGCACCGAGCCCCTCGGACAGCTGACCCGAGTAGCGGGCGGCGTCGACGATGGCGTTGATCTCAGCGTCGAGCTCGCCCGCGGGCGCGCCCGTGTCGGCGGCGAGCGATTGGAGCAGGCGGTCGCGCGCCGCAACCACGGCGAGCGCGGCGCGACGGAGCCGCACAGCGCGCGCCGCGGGGCCGTGCATCGACCACCGCTCGCCGGACTCGCGGGCGCTGGCTACGGCGCGCACCGGATCGAGGTCGGCTGCCGACAGCGCGATCGTATCGTTCGTCGCGTCGAGCTCGGTGACCCGGTCGCTCGCGTGACCGAGTTGCTCGCGCAACCACTCGCGATTCGCCGGGAGGCTGGCGTCGGTGTTCGGCTCGTTCGCGAACCCGGACTCTGACAGGGCGGGGATCCCGCGCGGCGGAGCGAGCTCTGAGAGTGTGAACGCGCCGGTCGCGCCGCGGCTGAGGCCGAGCACCGCCGCGGTGAGCCCGCCCGTGTCAAACCGCGCGGGCTCGTCGGGAGCACGGTAGAACAGGGCGCTGTCGCGCTCGCTCGGATCCCACTCTCGGGCGCGCAGCTGGGTGCGGTGCGAGGCGGGGGCGGGGGCGGCCGCGAGCTCGGCGGCCGCGGCGAACGCGGCCCGCTCGGCATCGAGGGCGGTGATCACGGGCGGGGCGGGTTCTGGTGCCTCGCCAGACACGGCGGATCCGGCAGACTCAGCGGATCCGGCAGTCTCGGCGGACCCGGCGGCCTCGGCGGGGAGCAGCGCCGCCGCTCGCGAGGCCACCGAACCGGGATCCGCGGCCTCCGACGCGAGCCCGATAAGCAGGTCGACGGCGCCGGCGAACTCACGCGGCGCCACGACCGGGAGCACGCCGCGCACCTCAACGCCCTGTCCCGCGATCGTCTCGGCAAGCCCCGGGACGACCCCCGCGCGCAGCTGCAGCGAGACGAGCTCACTGATGTCACGCTGCGCGGCAAGCTCGACCGCGGCCGCGAGCAACATCGGATCCTCGCTCGCGATCACCGGGCGCAGCACCGCCGCGCGGCCCGGGTGGAGCGCGAGCTCGGTGAGGCGCAGCATCTGGGCCGCGATCTCCGTGGAGTCCTCGATGACCGGGACGGCGAGGCCACCGAGTATCGAGGCAATGCGCTCGGCACCGGCAACCCCGGCGACGCCGATCACGATCTCTGACGGTGCACCACCGTCGACCACGCGGCGCTGCGCCCAGCGACTGAGCTGGTCGTACTGCTCACGCGATTCGGGGAGCTCCGCGAACACGCGCGCACCCACCCGGGCCCGGTCGAGCGCGGGATCGACGAGGGCGCGGGCGAGGATCCCCGGGACGAGGCGCGCCCAGTGGACGCTGCGCGGTTCGAGGTGCACCGTGGTGCCGTGCTCGGCCGCGGCCGCGAGGATCGGCTGGAGCGCCGCGGCGGCCGCGGCGGTGTCTGCCTCAGCCGACCACTCAGTGCCGCCCGGCGCGATCCGGGCGGGATCGACCACGAGGTGGCTGACGGCTGAGTGGGCGGCGAGCGCGGCGAGCCGCCGGACCTCGGCCGCGGCCCGCGCCGGACCGTGGACGGCGTCGCCGAGCGGATCGAGCACCGGCACGAGGCCGTCCTCGCGCAGCAGCCGCAGCCCCTCCGCGAGCGCGGTCAACCGGCCGGGTGCGTAACCGCCCGTGGCATCCGGCGTCTCATCGGGAGTGGGGAGCTTCGTCGCGAGCACGAGGCTCGAGAGTCTTGCTCGCAGCCAGCGCCGAGCCAGCGGCATGACTGCCCACGGCAGGCCGAGCGACGCGGCACCACCGGCGCGCACCGCGAGCCGGTCGCGCGCCCCCATCGACGCGGGGACCTCCTGCGCCATGTCGCGCAGCCCGACCGCCGAGGCGAGCGTGTCCTCGGTTCCGGCGACGAGCTCAAGCAGGCGGCGGGTGAAGTCGAAGCTGTCCGGGTCGTGGTGCATGCCGCCGAGGGGCGCACGCGCCGGCTCTGCCTCGCGAGCCCCAGTGTCGGTGAGCCACGCCGCCGCCCGATCCTGTGCGGATGCGACCAGGCCGGGCCAGGCCGGACTCTGCGGGGACGAGGAGACAGCCATATCTCCACTGTAGGCTCCGCTCCCGCCAATTCCCGGAGCGCGCGCCGCGACGCCGACAGGCGCCGCGGCGATTCGCGCCTAGGCGAGGAGGGCGCGGTCGTCGAACGTCGCGCCCTTGATCTTGGCGAACTCCGCGAGGAGCAGCGGCACCGTGAGCTGCTGTTTCTGCTCGGCGGTGGCCTGGAACACGATCCGGCCCTCGTGCATCATGATCAGCCGGTTACCCAGCTTGAGCGCCTGCTCCATGTTGTGCGTCACCATCAGCGTGGTGAGCCCGCCCTGCGCCACGATCCGCTCAGTGAGGTCGGTCACGAGCGCCGCGCGCTGCGGATCAAGCGCCGCCGTGTGCTCGTCGAGCAACAGAATCCGCGGCTGCGTAAACCCGGCCATCAGCAGCGACAGCGCCTGTCGCTGCCCACCCGAGAGCAACCCCACCTTCGCGGTGAGCCGCTGCTCAAGCCCCAGCTCGAGCGAGGTGAGCTCGTCCCGGAACCGTTCGCGCAGCGCGCGGGTGAGCGCGAGGCCGAGCCCGCGCGAGCGGCCGCGGCGCTCTGCGAGCGCGAGGTTCTGCTCGATCGTGAGATCCGGAGCGGTGCCCGCCATCGGGTCCTGGAACACGCGGCCCACGTACTTGGCGCGCTGGTGCTCCTTGAGCCGGTTGACGCGCTTGCCGTCGATCTCGATTGAGCCGGAGTCGACGGTGTACCGCCCCGAGATGGCGTTGAGCAGCGTGGACTTGCCCGCGCCGTTCGAGCCGATCACCGTGACGAAGTCGCCCTCGTCGAGCTTCAGATCGAGGTCAACGAGCGCCTTGCGCTCGTTGACAGTGCCGGGGAAGAACGTCTTTGAAATCTTGTCGATGGTCAGCATGCGGCTACCTCCCCGCGGTCTCGGTTGCAGCGACGGCCGGCGCCTGGTCCGCGGGCGGGACTTTGCCGCCGCGTCCGCGCAGCGACGGGACGCGCTTGAGGAAGCCCCAGCGCGGCAGCAGCAGCGCGACGACCACGAGCACGGCCGTGATGAGCTTCATGTCGTTGGGGTTGAGGCCCGCCTGCAGCGCGAAGAAGATGATGAGGCGGTAGAGCACCGCGCCCAGGATCACGGCGAGGCTCGCGAGCCAGATAAAGCGTTGGCCCAGGATCGCCTGGCCCAGGATCACCGACGCGAGGCCCACCAGGATCAGGCCGACGCCCATGCTGATGTCTGCAAAGCCCTGGTACTGCGCCACGAGCGCGCCGCACAGCGCCACGAGGCCGTTCGAGAGCGCGAGCGTGAGGATCTTCGTCCCATCGGTCGACACCCCGAAGCTGCGGATCATCTGCTCGTTGTTGCCCGTCGCCTGGATCGAGAGCCCCAGGTCGGTCGAGAGGAACCAGTCGATCACGAACTTCAGCACCAGCACACCGGCCAGGATGATCCCCGCGCCGGCGAGCGTGCCGAGCAGCTCGCCCTCCTTCAGCGGGGTAAACACGGTCTCCGCGCGCAGCAGCGGCAGGTTCGCTTTGCCCATGATGCGCAGGTTGATCGACCACAGCGCGATCATCGTGAGGATGCCCGCCAGCAGGCCGTCGATGCGGCCCTTCGTGTGCAGCAGCCCCGTGATCGTTCCCGCGACGAGGCCGGCGGCACCGCCCGCGAGCGTCGCGACCACCGGGTTCTGGCCCGCGGTGATGAGCGACGCGGCGACCGCGGCGCCGGTGGTAAAGCTGCCGTCCACCGTGAGGTCGGGAAAGTTCAAGACCCGGAAGGTCAGGTAGACCCCGAGGGCCATCACCCCGTAGATGAGGCCGAGTTCAAGAGCGCCGATCATTCGGTGTTCATTCCTTGTGTCTGGGAAACCATTGCCTCAGCGAGACGTGTCCCCGAATGGCACAGTGGCCGCCGCGCGTGTGCGCGGCAGCCACTGCAACGGTGGGTAGAACCTACTGTACGGGTCCTACTCGACGACGGTTGCCTGGTCGAGGATTTCCTGCGGGATCTCCACGCCCATGCGCTCCGCCGCGGCGGGGTTCACGAAGTAGTCAACCTCAGCCGGGGTCTCGACCGGGGTGGTCGCGGGATCAGCACCCTCGAGCACCTTGATCGCCATCTCGCCGGTCTGCTTGCCGAGCTTGGTGTAGTCGATGCCGTAGGTGGCAACTGCGCCGCCCTCGACGGTGCCCGGCTCGGCGCCGATCACGGGGATCTTCTTCGTCTCTGCAACCTGCACGAGCGAGGCGATGCCCGAGACGACCATGTTGTCGGTGGGCACGTAGATCGCGTCGACGTCGCCGAGCGCCTCGGTCGCCTGCGCGATGTCGTTCGCGGTGGTGACGGTCTTGGTGACGATCTCGAGGCCCATCTCGTCGGCAACCTTCGTCGCATCCTCAACCTGCACCTCGGAGTTCACCTCGCCCGAGGAGTAGACGATGCCGACCTTCTTGGCATCCGGGTTGATCTCGGTGATCAGCTCGAACTGCTTCTTCAGCGCGTCAGCCGGGACGGCGTCGACGGTGCCGGTGACGTTTGCGCCGGGCGCTTCGTTCGACTCGACGAGCTCGGCCGAGACCGCGTCGGTGACGGCGGTGAACAGCACGGGCTTGTCGGTGATCGCCTGCGCGGCGGCCTGGGCCGCAGGCGTTGCGACCGCGAGCACAAGATCGACGTTCGAGGTGGCGAACGTCTGCGCGATGGTCACCGCGGTCGCCTGCTCGCCGTTGGCGTTCTGCACGTCGAACTCGACGGTCTCGCCCTCGACGTAGCCCGCGTCGATGAACGCCTGCTGGAAGCCGGCGGTCGCCGCGTCGAGCGCCGGGTGCTGAACAAGCTGGCTAATGCCGATGCTGACCTTCTCGAGCGCCGCGGCATCGTCGCCGCCGGAGCTGTCAGAGGGAGCGGAGCAGGCGCTGAGGGTGAGAGCTGCGGCTGCGCCGAGGCTCGCGAACGCGAGCACGCGGCGGCGATTCGAAATCTGTCGCATGTGTATCAGGTCCTTCGCAAATATGGATCCGCCGCGGCCAGTGCAACGGCGAACTGTGTGGTCCGGCGCAACAGCGCCGACATCGTAATCGTAGACTGCTCGGCACCGCCGAACGCAAGTCGGCGGCACCATTGTGATCGGGAAGTTGTGCTTCGGGTGCGGTGTGCGAAACCGGCGCGACGCTGCGGCCGATTTCGACGCGACCCTAGGCGAGCAACGCGCGATCGTCGAATGTCGCCCCCTTAATCTTCGCGAACTCTGAGAGCAGGTCCGGCACGGTCAATTCACGCTTCTGCTCGGCGGTGGCCTGGAACACGATCCGGCCCTCGTGCATCATGATCAGCCGGTTACCCAGCTTGAGCGCCTGCTCCATGTTGTGCGTCACCATCAGCGTGGTGAGCCCGCCCTGCGCCACGATCCGCTCAGTGAGGTCGGTCACGAGCGCCGCGCGCTGCGGATCAAGCGCCGCCGTGTGCTCGTCGAGCAGCAGAATCCGCGGCTGCGTAAACCCGGCCATCAGCAGCGACAGCGCCTGCCGCTGCCCGCCCGAGAGCAACCCCACCTTCGCGGGAAGGCGGCGCTCGAGGCCGAGCTCCAGCGACTTCAACTCCTCCACAAAGAGGTCGCGCTTGGCGCGCGTGAGGCTGAGCCCCAGGCCGCGTGACTTGCCGCGCTGCAGCGCAAGCGACAGGTTCTGCTCGATCGTGAGATCCGGAGCGGTGCCCGCCATCGGGTCCTGGAACACGCGGCCCACGTACTTAGCGCGCTGATGCTCCTTGAGTTTCGAGACCGGGGCCCCGTCGATTGAGAGTTCACCCGTGTCGACGGTGTAGCGGCCCGAGATGGCGTTGAGCAGCGTGGACTTGCCCGCGCCGTTCGAGCCGATCACCGTGACGAAGTCGCCCTCGTCGAGCTTCAGGCTGAGATCAACGAGCGCCTTGCGCTCGTTGACGGTGCCCGCGAAGAACGTCTTTGAGATCCGATCAATATTCAGCATGCTGTTCCTCTACCTTTCCAGCGGGACGGTGACGCCGGTCGTCGCGGACGCGACCGGATCCGGGGCTGGATCGCTCGCGCCCGGGCGGCGTCCGCCGCGATCCCGCAGCGAGGGCACGCGCTTGAGGAAGCCCCAGCGCGGCAGCAGCAGCGCGAGAATCACGAGCACGGCCGTGATGAGCTTCATGTCGTTGGGGTTGAGGCCCGCCTGCAGCGCGAAGAAGATGATGAGGCGGTAGAGCACCGCGCCCAGGATCACGGCGAGGCTCGCGAGCCAGATAAACCGCTGGCCCAGGATCGCCTGGCCCAGGATCACCGACGCGAGGCCCACCAGGATCAGGCCGACGCCCATGCTGATGTCTGCAAAGCCCTGGTACTGCGCCACGAGCGCGCCGCAGAGCGCCACGAGGCCGTTCGAGAGCGCGAGCGTGAGGATCTTCGTCCCGTCGGTCGACACCCCGAAGCTGCGGATCATCTGCTCGTTGTTGCCCGTCGCCTGGATCGAGAGCCCCAGGTCGGTCGAGAGGAACCAGTCGATCACGAACTTCAGCGCGAGCACGGCGAGGAGGATCACCGCGATGCCCACCCAGGTGCCGAGCAGCTCGGCGTCCTTGAGCGGTGTGAACACGGTCTCCGACCGCAGCATTGGCAGGTTCGCTTTGCCCATGATCCGCAGGTTGATCGACCACAGCGCGATCATCGTCAGGATGCCCGCCAGCAGGCCGTCGATCTTCCCCTTCGTGTGCAGCAGCCCCGTGACCGTTCCCGCCACGAGGCCCGCCGCGCCGCCCGCAATCGTGGCGAGGAGCGGGCTCTGACCCGCGGTGATGAGCGACGCCGCGACCGCGGCGCCGGTGGTGAAACTGCCGTCCACCGTGAGGTCGGGAAAGTTCAGCACCCGGAAGGTGAGGTAGACCCCGAGGGCCATGACGCCATAGATGAGGCCGAGTTCGATTGCTCCGATCATTGGCCTAGACCCTGTCGCGCTTCCAGTTGCGAAGGCGGATGACTGCCATGTGGTTCCTCACTCCAGTGTGATGATCCCCGCGCGCCCGTGCGCCGAGGGTACCGCTCGACGCCGTCGTGACGTCGATGTCCGTTGATTGATCGTAGTGAGCTTCGGTTTGCCCGTAAACCTGCCACATATTCGCTAGACATATGTGGCAGGTAGACACCCGATCGCGCGGTATTACTATACAGTTTGTGCAGCCCGCGCCGCCCTGCCCAGCGCGCGGGGCGCCCGGCAGGCGTGCGGGATCAGCGGGGCGTCGCTGCCGCGGCAATCGCGGCGGCTGCCCCGATCACCGCGTCGTTCTCGGTGGGGTCGCCGATCGAGACGCGCACGCCCTCCCCCGCGAATGCGCGCGCCGAGATCCCGCGCTCTTCGAGCGCGGCCGCGACCCCCGCCGCACCGTCGCCCACCGGCAGCCACACGAAGTTTGCCTCCGACGGCACCGCCGGTACCCCCGCGGCGAGCAGCGCCGCCGTGAGGCGCGCCCGCTCCGCCACCATGTCCTCGACACGCGCGTCGAGCTCAGCTTCGGCAGCCAGCGAGGCGACCGCGGCCTCCTGCGCGAGCCGCGAGACCGCGAATGGGATCGCCACCTTTCGCAGCGCCTCTGCCACGTCCGTCGGCGCGATCGCGTAGCCCACCCGCAGCCCGGCAAGGCCGTATGCCTTCGAGAACGTGTGCAGCACGGCGATGTTGGGGAACCGGCGGAAGAAGTCGATCCCGCTCGGGGACTCAGCGGCGCGGTCGAAGTGCACGTACGCCTCGTCCACGACCACGAGCACGTCGCGCGGCACGAGCGCCATGAACGCCTCGAGCTCCGCCGCGGTCACGACCGTGCCCGTGGGGTTGTTTGGGTTGCAGACAAACACGAGCCGGGTGCGGTCGGTGATCGCCGCGGCCATTGCCGGCAGGTCGTGCCGGTGCTCGGCGTCGAGCGGCACCTCCACCGGGACCGCACCGGCCACGCGGACGAGGATCGGGTACGCCTCGAACGAGCGCCACGCAAACATCACCTCGTCGCCGGGCGCCGTGAGTGCGTGGATCAGCTGTGCCGCCACCTCGACGGATCCTGCCCCGAGCGCGATGTTGTCAGCCGCCACGTCGAAGCGGGCCGCGAGCGCGCCGGTCAGCTCCTCCGCGGCGATGCTCGGGTAGCGACTGATCGAGTGCGGCAGCACCTCGGCAAGCCGCGCAACCACGGCCGGCAGCGGCGGGTACGGGTTCTCGTTCGATGAGAGCTTGATGCTGCGCCCGTCGGGGCCGACCGGGGCCGGCTTCCCCGCGCGATACGCGGCGACCCGCTCCAGGCCCGGCCGAAACGTCTGCGTCACTTCCGACATGCGTGCTCCTTCGGTTCCACCCGCCGTTCGGGTGACCCGCGAAACTCTAGGGTTGCCGCCCGGCGCCCGTCAAACGGTACATGTGAAACTCGACATTGTGCTCAGTTCGTATAGCCTAAAGCCACAAGAAGGCGACAGCTTGTCCACTCTGGCGGGCGCGGTCGCCCCCGGGACCGAGCAACGGAGCAACGGAGCACCATGAGTATCGACACACTCGACGTCAGGCTGATCACCCTGATCAGCGAGAACGCCGGCATCTCGGTGGTCGAGTGCGCGCGGCGCCTCGGCGTTGCCCGTGCCACCGCGCAGGGCCGGCTCGACCGGCTGCGGCGCACCGGGGTCATCGCCTCGGAGGCCCCGAGCATTGATCCCGCGGCGCTCGGATACCCACTGCGCACGTTCTGCACGGTCCAGATCCATCAGTCCGTGGGGCACCAGCGCGTCGCCGAGGGCCTCGCGAAGATCCCGGAGCTGCTCGAACTGCACACGATCACGGGCGACTACGACATGATGACCACGATTGTGTCGCGCTCGACGCACGACCTCCAGCGGGTGCTCGACCAGATCTCACACACGGAGGGCGTCGCACGCGCCTCGACGCGGCTCGCGCTCGAGAGCCACTTCAAGAACCGCACGCTGCCGCTCGTGCACAGTGCGGTGCCGGATCAGGCAGTGCGCGCGGCTGGCGGTGCGCCCCGGCCCTGAGCCCGCGGCGGGCCCGCTCGTCTCGCGCTCAGGCTGCCCTCCGCTGCCACTCCCGCTCCCGCTTCGGTTACGCGGCCTGCCCAAACTCGCCGGTCGCCACGATGATCGCGCGCGCCAGCACCGCGTCGCGCATCATGAAGCCGAGCACCGCCGGGGTGGCCTGCGGGTCGACGTCGATGTGCGGCACGTCGAGCGCGTGAACCACGAACCAGTAGTGGTGCACGCCGGTGCCCTCGGGCGGCGCAGCGCCCGTGAACGCCGGTTGGCGCTGCTCGTTCGGCATCGTGACCGCGCCGGCCGGCAGCAGCTCGCTGCCCGGAGTGCCCGCGGGCGCGCCCGCACCGGCCGCGAGCTCGGTGACCTCGGCGGGGATGTTCGCGACCGCCCAGTGCCAGAAACCGGAGCCGGTCGGGGCGTCCGGGTCAAAGCAGGTCACCGCGAAGCTCCGCGTCCCCTCGGGGAACCCGGACCAGCGCAGCTGCGGCGAGCGGTTTGAGCCGCCCGCGTGCGCCGCGTACAGCTCGGCGGGGAGCGGCTCTCCGTCCTGGATATCACTGCTCGTGACCGTGAAGCTCGGCACCTGGCGCATCCCGGCGTACGGGTTGATCGCGCCGCGCCCCTGCGGATCGTTCGACATGGCTCTCCCTTCGTGGGTGGCGCCTCGGCACTGAACCGAGTGCGGCGCACCCGCGCGTCATCTCTGAGCCTCAGCATACGGTGCCGCGCACCCACCGGCCAGGACCCGCGCTCGCTATACTGTTGAGTCAGTGTGGGCGCTTCGGCGCCGAGATGAAATTGGGGTGATCATGGCAGTGACGACAGGCTCTGATCGGGCACGCGCAACGCTCGCCTTCCTGCGCCGCAAGATCACGACGGGCGAGTGGCCGGTCGGGAGCAGAATCCCCATCGAACCCGAGCTCGCGGAGCAGACCGGCGTGGGCCGCTCAACCGTGCGCGAGGCGGTGCGCTCGCTCGCGAGTATCGGCATGATCGAGACGCTTCCGGGGCGGGGCACGTTCGTGCGCTCGGCCGCACCGACGAGCACGCTCCTCAACGAGTTCCTCACCGACTTCACGCTCGAGGAGATCCTCAGCTACCGCCGCGCACTCGAGGTCGAGGCCGCGCAGCAGGCAGCGATGCACCGCACCGATGAGGACCTGGCGGCCCTTGAGCGCGCGGCGACCGAGGAGATCGGCTGCACCCGGTGCCCCGTGCTCGGCTTCGCCGGCGGCGAGGACTCCGCCTTCGACAGCAAGTTCCACCGCCTCATTTTCGACTCGGCGAAGAACCGGCTGCTCGCGGCGCTGTACGCCGGGATCAACGACCGACTGCGCACCCCCGAGCACCGCGGCCGCCTCGCGAACGTGGCCACCGGGGCCGAGATGGAGCGGGACCACGCGCGCGTGCTCGACGCGATCCGCCGCCGCGACTTCATCGACGCCGTGCACGCGATGGTCGACCACGTCGACCACGACGTGGTGATCGTGAACGACCAGCACGAGGTCGTGCCGCCGCTCACGCGCACGCCTGAGCAGCAGCAGCGCATCGACACCGCGCGCGAGGCGCAGGACAAGGCACAGGCGTAGCTCGCCGCCGGCCCGCCGGGGCCGGCCCCGCGCTGGGATCCAGCGGCCACGCCCGCGCCCGGCGGTTGAGCTACCCGAGCTCGCGCGCGACGTATGCGGCGAGCGCGTCGCGCACCAGTGTGGCACCGAGCTGCCCGCCATAGTTCGCGGCGAAGCGCTCGTCGGCGACGTACATCTCCCCGAGCCCGCGGAGGCAGCCAGCGAGGTCGCCGCCCGGCGCGTGCGCTGGCGTGCCGGGGACGCTGCACAGCCAGGCGACGTGGCGCTCAGCGAGCGCCCGCGCCTCGGGCCCGTCCGGATCCGCGCCCGCCGCGGCGGCGGCGCTCCAGTCGGCGTTGAGCGCGGCGACGCGCGCTTCCCAGTCGCCGCGCTCGTCCGGGGCGAGGTCGCTCCACCAGCGCTCGCTCGCGGCCGCGGCTGGCTCGCCCCAGCGCTCGGCGACCTCGGTGCGGTGCCGTGCGTGGTCAAATCCTGCAAACATGTTCTCGGACATCAGGTCTCCTTCAGTGTGGTGTGGTGCGGCGCCAGCTCGCACGAGCGCCGCGATGGTGCGCTCGACCGCCCCGATCTGCGTGGACACGCGCTCGCGCTCGGCGCGCAGCAGCTCAAGGTGGGTGCCCAGGATGCGCGCCTCGGCCGCCGCGGGGTCGCTGTCGGCCGCCGCTTGAGCGTCCTGCGCACTGAGCACCTCGGCGATCGCGCCGAGGCCGAGCCCCAGCTCGCGCAGCAGCAGGACCCGCTGGATCCGCACGAGCGCGCGCTCGTCGTAGTAGCGGGTGCCGGTGGCGGCGACCCGGCTCGGAGTGACCAGGCCGAGGTGGTGGTAGTGGCGCAGCGCGCGCGAGGTGGTTCCCGCGGCGCGCGCCACCTCCTGGATTGATCGCTCCATCCGGACACTCCTTCCGAGGCCGCGGCGGCCCCTCACTCACACTCTAAAAGTTGACGTCGCGTCAATGTCAAGCGCAGCCTGCGCGGGGGCTCACCACCGCCCGCGTACCATGGAGCCGTGACCCCCAAGATTCTCCTGTACTACGTGTTCGCCCCGGTCGCCGACCCGGAGGCGGTGCGGCTCTGGCAGCGCGAGCTCTGCGAGTCGCTCGGGCTGCGCGGCAGGATCATCATTTCAAAGCACGGCATCAACGGCACCGTTGGTGGTGAGCTCGACGCCTGCAAACAGTACGCGCGGCGCACACGCGAGTACGCGCCGTTCGCCGGCCTCGAGGTGAAGTGGAGCGACGGCACCCGGTTCGAGGAGACCGCTCCCGCGCTGCTCCACGGCGTCGACCGCAGCGCGCCGTGGCGCCGCACCGCAGACTTTCCCAAGCTCAGCGTGAAGGTGCGCGACGAGCTCGTCGCCTTTGGCATCCCCGACGAGACCGTGGTCGACGCCACCGGCGTGGTCGGCGGCGGCACCCATCTCTCCCCCGCCGCGGTGAACGAGCTCGTCGCCGAACGGGGCGACGACGTGGTCTTCTTCGACGGTCGCAACGCGTGGGAGGCCGAGATCGGCCGCTTCAAGGGGGCGGTGGTGCCCGACACCCGCACCACGCACGACTTCATCGCCCAGATCGAGAGCGGTGCGTTCGACGCGATCAAGGATCGCCCGGTCGTCACGTACTGCACCGGCGGCATCCGGTGCGAGATTCTCTCGGCGGCGATGACCGAGCGCGGCTTCAGTGAGGTGTACCAGATCGACGGCGGGATCGTCCGCTACGGCGAGGCGTTCGGCAACGACGGGCTCTGGGAGGGCTCGCTCGCGGTGTTCGACGGCCGCGAGTCGCTCGACTTCGCGCCCGGCGCTGCAACGATCGGGCGCTGCACCGCGTGCGGGACCCCCACGGCGCGGCTCGCCAACTGTGCGGACACTGACTGCCGCGCACGCTTCGTAGCGTGCGAATCACACGCGGACGCGCGCTGCCCCGAGCACGCCGCCGCCGCGGTCTAGCCCGCGTCAGTCGGAGCGCAGGCGGGCGAGCGCGGCGTCGCTCGCGGCGAGCGCCTCGGGCTCGGTGAAGTGGCCGGCCGCGCACAGCGTGCCGAGCCCGTGGACCATGCCCCACAGCGCCCGCACCTCGGCCGCATCGCCGAGTCCTGCCGCGTGGGCAGTCTCTCCGAGCGCCCGCTCAAGGCGCTCGATGAGCGGTGCCATCGCCGCGCTCGGCTGCGAGGGAATGCACACGAGGGGATCGTAGACCACGTTGAACGCGTGCGGATGCGCCACCGCGAAGCTAATGTACGCGGCCCCGCCCGCCCGCAGCCGCTGCGCCGGACCGGCCGCACTGGCGATCGCCGACTCCACGGCCTCGGTGAGCTCGCGCATGCTGCGCTCGGCGAGCACCCGGAGCAGCCCGAGCCGATCCGTGAAGTGGTGGTACGGGGCGTTGTGGCTCACGTTCGCGGCCCGCGCGACCTCGCGCAGGCTGATCTCCGTGGCCGGCAACCGCTCAAGCAGCTGCATCGCGGCGTCCTCGAGCGCCGCGGCGAGCTGCCCGTGATGGTACGTGCCGCGTGAACTTGACATGCGCAACATTGTCCCCTATCTTGACACTGACCACATGGGTTGACACTGTCAAGATAGGATCCTTCGTGCCCACTGCCCTCGTCATTGACGGCCACCCGAACCCAGACTCGCTCAGCGCGGCGCTCGCCCGCAGCTACGCCGAGGCGCACGGCGACGCCCGTGTCCTGGCGCTGCGCGACCTCGACTTCGACCCCCACATGCGCTTCGGCTACCGCCAGCGAATCCCGATCGAGCCTGAGCTTCAGGACGCCCGCGACGCTCTCCATAGCGCGCGCCGCATCGTCATCGTCGCCCCCATGTGGTGGGGCGGGGTACCGGCGCTGCTCAAGGGGTTCTTCGACCGGGCGCTGCTCCCCGGGCAGGAGTACCGCATGTCGACGGCCGGCCTCCCCGTCGGGCTGCTCCGCGGGCGCAACGGCCGGTTCTTCATGCTCGCGGACACCCCGGCGCTCGGGCTCCCGTTCACCGGGAACGCCGCCGCCGGCCAGGTCGCGCGCCACACCATGCGCTTCGTCGGGGTACGGCCGTTTCGCGTGCACCGCTTCCTCGGTGTCGGAGCGGCCAGCCCGGCGCGCCGTGAGCGCTGGATCGAGCGCGCCGCCCGGCTCGGCGCGGGCGACGGGCAGCACGACGCCCGGCGCGCGCGGCGCGGCGGACCGAGCGCACACCCTGAGCGATCGCATACCCCAGATCTCAGCGCCGTCGCCTAGTCTGCTGGGGTGCACCGAGAATCAGACCCAGCCGCCGCGGCCGAGCCCCCAGCGGCTCCCCCTGCCGCGCCGGACGGTCCCCGGTGGGAGCCATACCCCGGCGCGGCTGCCGCAGTCGTAGCTGTGCCCCAGGACTCGACACCAGTGGCACACGCCACCGGTGCTCCCGCCGCCGCGGCCTCGCTCATCGAGCGCGCGGTGGACCGGGTGCTCTCGATCCAGCGCCCCCTCGTCCTGGCGCACCTCCGCCGTGTGGGGGCACGCAACCCAGACGTGGGGCCGCTCGCGCTCACGCGCGCACTCGAGCGGCGCTACATCGCGGCGGTCACCGCCGGCGGCAGCGGGGTCGGTGCCGCCGCAGCGTTCCCGGGCGTGGGCACGGTCGCCGCGCTCGGTATCGCGAGCGCCGAGACCGTCGGCTTCCTCGAAGCAACCGCGCTCTACGCGCACTCGCTCGCCGAGCTGCACGGCATCACAATCCGGGATCCGGATCGCGCCCGCATCCTCGTGCTCACGCTGCTGCTCGGCGACGAGGGCCTGAGCCTGCTCACCCAGGTCACCCGGCAGGCCACCGGCGGCGCTTCACGCACCTCGTTCTGGGGAGAGCTCGTCTCCTCCTCGCTCCCGCGGCAGCTGGTGGGGCCGCTCGCCGGGCAGCTCAAAGACATGTTCATCCGCCGGGCCGCGAAGGCGGGTGGCGCATCGGTGGTGAGCAAGGTGTTGCCCTACGGGATCGGCGCGGTGCTCGGCGGATCCGGAAACTACGTGATGGCCCGCCGCGTCGTGGCGCGCTCCCGCACCGCCTTTGGCCCCGCGCCGCACGCGTTCACGCTGGAGCTCGCCGAGCTGCGCGCGCAGACCGCCGCGAAACCCACGGTCCGCGAGCGCACCCGCACCCGACGCGCCGCGCGCTCGGTGGAGCGTGCGGGTGCGCGTGCGGGCCGCACCGACCCGTCGGCACACGCCGTCGCCCTCGGCACGGACGCGGCGGGAGGCGCGCACGCGACCGCGGCAGGCAAGACCCCGCCGGGGCCCTAGGCCCCCAGCCAGACCGGCGGATCCTCGCCCCAGGGGCGCCCCGCCCACGGACCGGGTGTCGGCCGCCAGCTCGGCCAGTACGCGGGGCCCGCGATCGCGAGCGCGCCCCACTGGCTCGGGGCCGTCGCGAGAGCGGGCGGGACGGCGTCCGGGCCGGGCGGGATGGGTGCCCGATCCGCCACCGCGGTCCCGGACCCCAGCAGCTGCGCGATCCCCTCAAGCACCGTCTCGACCTCCCCGCCCGTGCCCCGGGCGAGCAGCGACATGACGCCGCCGGCGAGCAGTGCGCCCGCCGAGTGGTCGAGCGCCTGGGCCGGCAGCTTCCCCGGGACCACGCCGTCGGGCGACTCGCGCAGCGCGATCCCGGTCGCCGCCTGCACCAGACTGTCGAAGCCGCGGCGGTCGCCCCACTCCCCGCCGGCGCCCCAGGCGACCACGCGGGCGTTGACGACGCCCGGAAAATCGGCCGCAATCTGCTCGGGTTCGAGACCAAACCGGCGCAGCGCGCCCGGGCGAGAGCTACACACCACCACGTCGGCTGCGGCGAGCAGCTCGCGCAGCCGGGCAAAGTCTGGGGTGGCCGCGAGGTCGAGCAGCGTGGAGCGCTTCCCTCGGCCGGTGTCGAGCCACTGCCAGAGCGGCTCGGGGCGCCCCGGCGCGTCGACGCGCAGCACGTCCGCTCCGAGGGCCGCGAGCGCGCGGGTGCCCACCGGCCCCGCGATCACGCGAGTGAGGTCGAGGACCCGGACACCCGCGAGCGGTGCGGCGCGCGTTCCGGCGCGCTCCCCGCCCCGGCCGCGACCGGTCTTCGCCGCGTCGCGGGCGCGCACGCGCACGGGCACGGGCACGGGTGCACGGTCGCCGACCGCCCCCGCCGCACCGCGGCGCTCCGCCGCCCACTCAGGCACGCTGCGCATCGCCACCGCGAGACCGCCGGCCGCGTAGACCTCGTCCTCGAGGTGCCGTGCCGATCTCTCTCGGATCGCTGCGGCCGCACCGGCCCGATCGGAACCAACGACGCCGAGCACGCGGGCCAGCGCCGCGGCGTGCCACGCGTAGTTTGCGTGAGTGCGCACCCAGCCGTCCGCGGCCGGGAAGAACCCCGACAGCGGCGCCCAGGCCGGAAACGGCTCGCCGCCGAGCCGCCCCAGCTGATCGCTGCGAAACGAGGCGGCGATCCGATCCGGGTCGAGGCTGATGCGCCCCTCCGGGGCGCTGCCCGTGCGCGCGGCGTGTGCGGCGTCCGCGGCCAGCGCCATGGCGCCCACCGCATCGGCCGCAAGCTCCGCGGTGGGCAGGTGCCCGCCGAGCGGGACCGGCCGGGCGAGGTGAAGCCGCGCGGCGTCCGCCGGTGGCAGGCCGAACGCGGAAAGAAACCCGCCCACGAATCGGCCCATCACGCGATCCGGACTACCAGATGCTCACGCGCTCGGCCGGATCAAGCCAGAGCGCGTCGCCGGGCTGCGTCGCGTACGCCTCGTGGAACGGCGCGAGGTTGCGCAGGATCTGGTTGCACCGGAACTCGTTGGGCGAGTGCGGATCGATCGTGAGCAGGCGCACCGTTTCTTCCGGGCGCGACTTCTGCTGCCAGGCCTGCGCCCACGAGAGGAAGAAACGCTCCGCGCCGGAGAGCCCGTCGATCACTGGCGGCTCCGCGCCCGCAAGCGAGCGCAGGTAGGCCTTCCAGGCGATCTCAAGCCCGGAGAGGTCGCCGATGTTCTCACCAATCGTGAGCTCGCCATTGACCGTCTGGCCGTCCGCCCCCTCGGGAGACAGCGCGTTGTACTGCCCAATGAGCGCGCTCGTGCGCTCCTCGAACGCGGCGCGGTCAGACTCGGTCCACCAGTCGGTGAGCTTGCCGTCGCCGTCGTAACGCGAGCCCTGGTCGTCGAAGCCGTGCCCGATCTCGTGGCCAATCACTGCGCCGATCGCGCCGAAGTTTGCCGCGCCGTCAACGCGCTTGTCGAAGAACGGCGGCTGCAGAATCGCTGCCGGGAACACGATCTCGTTGAAGCCCGGGTTGTAGTACGCGTTGACCGTCTGCGGCGTCATGAACCACTCGTCGCGGTCAATCGGCTTGCCCACCTTGCCGAGTTCGCGCACAAACTCCGCCTCGGACACCGCGCGCGAGTTGCCCACCAGATCGCCCGAATCGACCGTGAGTCCCGAGTAGTCGCGCCACTTCACCGGGTAGCCGATCTTCGGGGTAAAGCGGTCGAGCTTCTCGAGCGCGCGCGTGCGCGTGTCAGCGCCCATCCACTCGAGCCGCTCGATCGAGTCGCGATATGCCTCAATGAGGTGGTCGACGAGCCCGTCCATCGCGGCCTTCGCGTCCTCGTCGAAGTGCCGCTCCACGTAAATGCGGCCCACCGCCTCACCCATGGCGCCCTCGACGAACGAGACGCCGCGGCGCCAGCGATCGCGCTGCTCGGGGGCGCCGGTGAGCGCCGTGCCGTAGAAATCGAAGTTCGCGCGCGAGATCTCCTGAGAGAGCAGCGACGCGGAGCTGCGCACGATCCCCCAGACCGTCCAGGCGCGCCACGCGTCGAGCTCGTCCTCGACGAGCAGTTCAGCGAGCCCGGCGAGCGCGTCGGGCTGCGCGGCGACCACCTCGGCGAAGGCGGCCTCCGGGGCCCCCATCTCGGCGAGGTACGCGGTCCAATCGAGCTGCGGCGTGATCTCACCGAGCTCGGCGAGCGTGCGCAGGTTGTAGAGCTTCTGAATGTCGCGGCTCGCGACCTTGTCCCAGTGCGAGGCCGCGATGCGCCGCTCGAGCTCGTAGGTGAGGCCAGCGAGCCGCTCCGCGTCGGCCACCCCGGCCAGGCCGAGCATGCGCGCGATGTGCGCCCGGTACTGCTCCCGGACCTTCTCGAACTGCTCCTCACGGTAGTACGACTCGTCGGGAAGGCCGAGCCCACCCTGCATCACGAAGACGATGTAGCGCGCCGGATCACCCGGATCGTTGTCCACGAACATGCCGAAGAACCCGCCGGTCCCCTGGCGCTCGAGCCGCGCCTGCAGCGCCACGAGCTCCGCGATCGACGAGACCGCGAGCGCCCGCTCAAGCTCGGCCGCGATCGGCTGGGCCCCGAGCGCGTCAACGCGGTCGGTGTCCATGAAGCTCGCGTACAGCGCCGCAACCTTGTCGGCCTCGGTGGTGGCCGGGGCGCCCGCGGCCGGGGACGGGGTGCCGGTGATGATGTCGCGGACCGCCTCCTCGGCGTTCTCGGCGAGCACCGCAAACGAGCCGTAGCGCGCCTTGTCAGCCGGGATCTCCGTGCGCGCGATCCACTTCCCGTTGACGTGCCTGAAGAGGTCGTCTTGCGGGCGGATCGCCGGATCAAGTTCGGCGAGATCGATACCGGAGGCTGACGCTGCTGTGCTCATGCGCCCAGCCTATCCGGGGCCCCTGACACTCGATACTGGAAATTGTCGCCGGTGTCCGCGGCACCCGCTACGGTGTTGCTCATGCCCCCGGAACCCGCTGACGACCACGTTCCGAGATCCGGCGCGGGGCGCATCGTCCCGGAGGCAGCCCCGCCGCCCACGCCCCGCACCGCGCGGCGACGAATCGACCGCGGAATCGCGAGCCTCGCGATCCCAGCACTCGGCGCGCTGATCGCCGAGCCGCTCTTCCTCGTGGTCGATTCGGCACTCATCGGGCACCTCGGGATGGCCCCGCTCGCCGGGCTCGCCGTCGCGAGCGCGATCCTCCAGACCGCTGTT
Organism: Leucobacter luti; assembly: GCF_004217175.1. GTDB lineage: Bacteria > Actinomycetota > Actinomycetes > Actinomycetales > Microbacteriaceae > Leucobacter > Leucobacter luti. Next base: position 676,037 of record NZ_SHKI01000003.1, on the reverse strand, counting down.
GGTCTCATGATCTTCCTCGCGTATTCCACGACCCCGCTCGTCGCGCGGCGGCGCGGCGCCGGAGACCTGCGCGGCGCCGTGCAGGCCGGCATCGACGGGCTGTGGCTCGCGCTCGCCATCGGCGCGGTTGTCGGCGCCGCGATCTGGGCGCTTTGCGGCCCCCTCGTGTCGGCCTTCGGTGTTGATCCGGCCACCGCGCAGCAGGCGCGCACCTTCCTCTCAATCTCGTGCCTCGGGATCCCGGCGATGCTCGTCGTGTTCGCGGCGAGCGGGCTGCTGCGCGGGCTGCAGGACACGCGCACCCCGCTCGCGGTCGCCACCATCGGGTTCGCGGTGAACGCGCTCTTGAACTGGTGGTTTATTTACGGGCTCGGCCTCGGGATCGGCGGCAGCGCGTGGGGCACCGTGATCGCGCAGTGGGGAATGGTTGCCGTGTATCTCGCGGTGATCGCGCGCCACGCGAAGCGTGCGGGCGCCGGCGCGCTCCCGCACCGGGCGGGCCTGGGGCACGCCGGGCGGAGCGGCGGGTGGCTCTTCATCCGCACGCTCGGCCTGCGGGCCGCACTGCTCGCGACGGTGTTCGCCGCCACGAGCCACGGCACGGCGGCGACCGCCGGCTACCAGATCGTGTTCACGATCTTCTCGACCGCGGCGTTCGCGCTCGACGCGCTCGCGATCGCCGCCCAGGCGCTCATCGGCGACGCGCTGGGCGCGCGCGACGCGGCGCGGGCCAGACTCGTCACCCGGCGCAGCATCTTCTGGGGCGTCGGCTGCGGCGTGGTGATCGGCGCGCTGCTCGCCGCCACGAGCCCCGTGCTCGGCCGTGTCTTCACGAGCGACGACGCGGTGCTCGGGATCCTGCCCCCGGCGCTCCTCGTGCTCGGCATCTCGCTGCCGCTCGGGGGGCTCGTGTTCGTGCTCGACGGCGTGCTGATGGGCGCGGGCGACGCGCGCTACCTCGCCTGGACGAGCCTCGTGAACCTGGCGGTCTACCTGCCCATCCTCTGGGCACTCACCGTGCTCGTTCCGAGCGGCACCGCCGGCCTCGTGGCGCTCACCGCCGGATTCACGATCGTGTTCATGCTGGCCCGCGCGGTGACCCTCGGGCTGCGGGCGCGCGGCGGGCGCTGGGTGCGGCTCGGTGTTTGAATCGGTGGCTGAGTCGGGGGCTGAGCTGGCCTGACCGGGGTCTGAGCTGGCCTGATCAGGGTCTGAGCGGGGTCCGAGCGGGGTCCGAGCTGGCCTGACCGGGGTCTGAGCCGGGCCCGGTAGCGGCGGCCGCGGGGCACGCAGTCGGCGCCGCGCCGAACACCGGTGCGCACGCGCGACGCGCCCCGTAGACTCACCTGGTGACCACCTCTGACGCCGCACAGAATGCGCGCAGCGCCCAGCGCTGGACGATCGGCGTGCTCGCCGTTTTTGCCCTGCTCGGAGCAGGTTTTGGCAGCTGGTTGAGTCGGCTGCCCGCGGTGCGCGATCACCTGGGCGCGAGCACGCTTGAGATGAGCGTCTTCGGCCTCACGCTCGCGCTCGGTTCGCTCACCGGCCTCATCTTCTCGGGGCGCACCGTGACGCGGCTCGGGCCGCAGCTCACCCTCGCAATCGGCATCATCGGCCAGGCGATCGCGATGCCCACCGCGGCGGCGCTGTTCTGGGCACACCTGCCCGTCGCGGCCGCGGCGTTCCTCGCCCTGTTCGGCATCATGTTCGCCACCTCGGACGTCGCGATGAACGTGAGCGGCGCGGCGGCCGAGCGGGCCCTCGGCAAGCCGCGAATGCCGCTGTTTCACGCCGCGTACAGCCTGGGGAGCGTGAGCTCGATGGGCCTCGGCGCGCTCGCCGAGGCGCTCAAGATCCCGGTCCCGCTGCACCTCTCGGTGCTGTTCGTGATCCTCGCGATCGGGGTGCTGCTCGCGCTGCGCGTCGTCCCCAACGTCGCGCACTCCGGGGACGCCGAGCAGCTGCCGCCCACGAGCGTGCACACCGGGCCGATCCAGATCGTGCCACAGCCCGCCGCGCCCGCCGAGTCCACCGGCCCCGCGCCCCGCGCGTACACGCCGTGGCGCGATCCGCGGATCCTGATCATCGGGCTCATCGCCATGAGCATGAGCCTCGCCGAGGGCACCGCGAGCGATTGGCTGCCGCTGGCACTCACCGACGGCCGCGGCTTCGCCAACGAGACCGCCGCGCTCCTGCTCGGCGCGTTCTTCATCTCGATGACGGCCACTCGCGTGGCCGGGTCCTGGCTCCTCACCCGGTTCGGCCGCGTCGTCGTGCTGCGCGGTGGGGCGCTGCTCGTGATCCTCGGCGTGGTCCTCACGATCCTCGTTCCGGACACCTGGGCCAGCATCGCGGGCGCCGTGCTCTGGGGCATCGGCTGCGCGTTCGGGTTCCCCGTTGGCGTGTCCGCCGCCGCCGACAACCCGCGGACGGCGGTGCGCGACGTAGCGGCGGTCTCCGCAATCGCCTACACCGCCTACCTGCTCGGGCCCATGCTGATCGGCTTCCTCGGCGAGCACTTCGGCCTCCTGCAGGCGTTCTGGCCGATCGTAGTGTTCGCGATCATCGCGTTTATCTTCGCGGGGACCGCGCGCGAGCCAGCCGCCACCGGCGCCGACGCCCGCTGACCCGCGAGCGCTCGCGTCGCCCGGGGTATCGGGCGCGCGGGGCGTCGGGGGCGCGGGGCGTCGGGGGCGCGGGGCGTCGGGGCGCGGCGCCTCGGGCTGCCGGCTGCGGGCGGGGCGGCTCGCCGCGCAGGCCGGGCACACCCGGCGCCACGAAAGTGCGGGTAAACTTCCTCAGGTGCGAATCGTTGTTGCTGACTGCTCTGTCGACTATGCCGGCCGGCTGTCGGCCCACCTGCCCCGTGCGAAGCGGGTGCTCATGCTCAAAAACGACGGCAGCATCCTCGTCCACTCGGACGGCGGCTCGTACAAGCCCCTGAACTGGATGAGCCCGCCGTGCTCGCTCGCCACGCTCGAGCTCGACGCCGAGCAGGAAGAGGCCGGCATCGTGGAGGCGTGGCAGGTCACGCACAAGAAGACCGCCGACAAGCTCATCGTCTCGCTGTTCGAGATCTTCCACGACAGCTCCCACGACCTCGGCGTGGACCCCGGCCTCATCAAGGACGGGGTTGAAGCGCACCTCCAGGAGCTGCTCGCCGATCAGATCGAGCTCGCGGGCGAGGGCCACACGCTCGTGCGGCGCGAGTACATGACCGCGATTGGCCCGGTCGACATCCTCGCGCGCGATGCGAACGGCGGATCGGTCGCGATCGAGATCAAGCGCCGCGGCGGGATCGACGGCGTCGAGCAGCTCACCCGCTACCTCGAGCTCATGAACCGCGACCCGAAGCTCGCCCCCGTCCAGGGCGTCTTCGCCGCGCAGGAGATCAAGCCGCAGGCGCGCACGCTTGCCGAGGACCGCGGGATCCGCTGCCTGGTGCTCGACTACGACGCGATGCGCGGCATGGAGGATCAGAACACGCTGTTCTGATCCGCGCTGACGCAGCGATGCCCGCCGCCAGCGTGACTGCTGACGGCGGGCATCTGCCGTTCGTTCTCGTGGCGCGAGCTACTTGTCGCGCAGCTCGTCCTTGACGTCGTTGCGGGCCTTCACGGCGTCGCGCTCGGCCTCCGCGCGCTTCACATCGGCCTCGGCGCGCAGCTCGTCGACCTTGTCCTTCGCTTTGTCGACCGTGTCTTCGACGGCCTGGCCGGCCTTCTTGACCGCGTCCTCAGCGTTGTGCTTTGCGTCTTCAAGAAATCCCATTGGTTTCCCCCTTCGTTAACCGTTGGTGGAACACCAGTGTTTCGCGGGAATCTGTGAGGACGAGGAGTGCTTGCTGAACGCCCCAGCGATTCCCGGGCGTGTCACCTGACCGGGAGCGCCGTGCGCGCGGGCCGGGCCGCCGCCGCGAGACCGGCCAGAATGATGTCGAGGCCGCGCCCAAACGAGGCGTCCAGATCTGCTGCCGGATCGCTGATCGGCGCGACCGGTCGCGTCACGTCGACACCCTCGGGTTCGCCGGGGGCCGCGGGGCCAGCGTCCGCAGCCACCGCCGGGTCGGCGATATCGACAAGCGCCCCGAGCGCCGCCGCCTGCCGGTGCGTCTGCGTGGACTGCGCGTGGCCGAAGGTGAAGAGCAGCAGCGTGCGCGCGCCGTCGAAGCCGACGAGCTGGGCCAGCGAATCCTCGACGCGCGAGCGGCCGAGCCGAAACGCCGTGGCCGTGGCGACCACGTCGGCCCCGTCGCGCACCGCGAGCATCGCCTCGCGCAGGTCAACACAGAGCCGGCGCGGATCCCCCGCGGCAGCCCCGGCGGCGGTGACCCGCGGCCCGACGCCGAGCACGATCTCGTCCGCCATGAGCGCGAGCAGACTCTGCTTGTTGGGGACGTGGTGATAGAGCGCGCTCGGCTGCACGCCGAGCTCGGCCGCGACCCGCCGCATGGAGCAGTTCTCAAGACCCTGCGCGTCGAGCACGCGGAGGCCCGCGGCGACCACATCGGCGAGTGAGTTGCGCATATTCTGATCCTACCGCTAACCTGAACACCATTCACCAGAACACCGTTCAGGTTGGGTTGCATCTTGACCCACCAGCAGGAGGACACGCATGACCGAATCCGCAGCCACCACCCCGGCACAGCCCGCACACCGCCGCACCCGCCCGGCCACCGACATCGCCCTGATCGCCGCGTTCGCGGCCCTCATCGCGGTCTGCGCGCTCCTCCCCGCAATCAGCGTCGGCGGCGCCGTGTCCATCACGCTCCAGACCTTCGCCGTAATGCTCGCCGGAGCCGTGCTCGGCGCGCGCCGCGGCTTCCTCGCCGTGCTGCTCTACCTCGCCGTGGGCGCGATCGGCATCCCCGTGTTCTCCGGCGGCGCCGCCGGACTCGCACCGTTCGCCGGCCCGTCCGTCGGCTACCTCGTCGGGTTCCCGTTCGCCGCGCTCGCGACCGGCTTCTTCGTCGAGCGGCTCCCCCGCGCGAAGATCGCGACGAGCATCCCGCTCATCTTCCTCGCCGGCCTTGCCGCGAGCTTCATCTTCATCCACCCGCTCGGGATCCTCGGCATGGCGTGGCGCGCCGACCTCACGCTGAGCCAGGCGTTCCTCGCGGACCTCGCGTTCTGGCCGGGCGACGTGGTGAAGAACCTCCTCATGGGCGTGGTGGCCACCGCCGTGCACCGCGCGTTCCCCACGATCCTGCCCCAGCGCCGCCGCGCGCGCGCCTCAGCCGCCACGGCACCGGCGGCCCCCGCGGCGCCGTCCGCGACCTCCCCCGCCGCGCGCCGCGCCGAGTAGGATCGCCGAGTGATCGAGTTTCGCAGCGCCGCCGTTGTTGTCCCCGGCCCCGAGGGCGACACGACGGTGCTGCACCCGACCACCCTCACGCTGACCGAGCGACGCGTGTCGATCATCGGCGCGAACGGCTCCGGCAAATCAACGCTCGCGCGCCTCATCAACGGCCTGGTCGAGCCGAGCTCCGGCAGCGTCGGGATTGGCTCGGCCGTGGGCCCGCACGCGCCGGGGTCTGGCAATCCCGCCGACACCGCGACCCCGCTCCTCGACACCCGTCGCGACGGCGCCGCCGTGCGCCGCGCGGTGGGCTTCGTCTTTACCGATCCGGCAGCGCAGCTCATCATGCCGACGGTCGCCGAGGACATCGCGCTCTCGCTCCGCCGCCGCGTCCGCGGCAAGGCTGAGCGGCGCGCGGCAGCCCTGAGCGCGCTCGACCGCTTCGGGCTGCGCGCGCTCGCCGATCGCAGCGTGCACACGCTCTCCGGCGGCCAGAAGCAGCTGCTCGCCATCGCATCGGTGCTCGCGACCGAGCCCGCGATCCTCGTCGCCGACGAGCCGACCACGCTGCTCGACCTGCGCAACGCCCTGCGGATCGGCGAGTTCCTGTTCGGCCTGTCACAGCAGCTCGTCGTGGTCACCCACGACCTCGAACTCGCCGCGCGCGCGGATCGCACGCTGGTGGTCGCGGACGGCCGCATCGCGTTCGACGGCGCCCCCGCGGCCGCGATCGCCCACTATCGGGAGAGCGTCGCGCTCGAGCCGGGAGCGCCCGCAGCGGCGGAGGCACCGACGGCCCCGGGTGCACCGAGTGCCCCGGCGGCAGCGCCGAGCGCTGGCCGCGATCCGGAACCGGGCTCGTGAGCACCGTCAGCCCGCTCGGCGCCTACATCCCCGGCACCGGGCCGCTCCATCGGCTGCGTCCCGGCGCGAAGCTGCTCGGGCTCTTCGTCTTCGCCACCGCCGTCGTGGCGCTCCGCGGCGCCGCGAGCACTGGCGTGCTGCTCGCCGCGGCGATTGCGCTCGCCCTCCTGGCCGGGCTGCGCGGCCGGGACTTCTGGCGGGTCGTGCGCGGCTTCACCATCATCGCCGTCCCACTGTTCGCGTTTCAGGCCTGGCAGCACGGCTGGGAGCGCGGCTTCGAGGTGGTCGGCGACCTGTTCGCGCTGATCATTGCGGCGAGCGCGGTCACCGCGAGCACCGCCGTCGACGACATGCTCGACACCGTCGCCTGGGCGCTGCGCCCCCTCCGGCCGCTCGGGGTCGACCCCGAGCGCGTCGCGTTCGCGTTCTCCCTCGTGATCCGCGCGATCCCCAGCATCCTCGAGGTGGCGCACGAGACGCGGGCGGCGGCCCGAGCCCGCGGGCTCGAACGCAGCCTCCGCGCCCGCGTTGTGCCGCTCGTGTTGCGCACCGTCGCGCAAGCGCAACTCACCGGCGAGGCGATGACCGCGCGTGGGATCGGCGACGAGGAACCGGAGCCACGGCCGCGACGCCGCACGCGCACCACCCCATAGGCTAGACGGCATGGATGAGGAGCAGCTTCCCGAGGGTGTGCACGCGGACTACGCGAACGAGGACGTGCGGGCGGCGCTCGCGGCGTTCACCGCGACGCCCGACTACCCGCACCTCGCCGCGTTCCTCACCGCGCTGCGCGAGGGCTACCTGGTCGTCGACGTGAGCGGCACCTCGGGGAAAAAGCGGGGCGCGCGGGTCCGCACGATCCGCTCAACCTCGGGCAAGCTCGTGCTGCCCATCTTCACCTCGCTGGCCGAGCTGCGCGAGATCGTTCCCGCCGAGCGCAGGGCCGAGCTGCAGGGCGCCGTGCTGCCCGCCCGCGACGCGCTCGCCCTCATCGCGTCGGATCGCTTCGTCGCGGCCGAGTTCGACAAGGGCTCCGCCGCCCTCGTGCTGCTCCGCAAGTACGTGACCCTCGCGGCAGGCACCGACCCGATCACGGCCGAGTCGCTCGAGGCGATGCGGTAGCGAGTCTCCCCGCGGGACCGCACCGGGCCGCGCCCCGGCCAGCGCTCGAGGTCGTGCCGCGCCCCACAAACGCCGCGAGCGGCCCACCCAGACGGGCGGGCCGCTCGCACTCCGTTCGGAGATTCGGCGTTTCGGTGCGGTACTGGCTACGCCGAGCGGCCGGTGAACACCCGGATCACCTGGACGATGCCCATGACGACCATCGAGATGCCGAGCAGCAGCCACAGGGTCACGGCGCCGAGCATCGGCGACACCAGGAGGACGATGCCAGCAATGACGCTGATCACGCCGTAGATGATCGACCACACCTTGTTGGGGCTCTTGCCGGCGACCGTGAAGGCCATGATGCCCTCGATCATCCAGAGGATGCCGATCGTGAAGGTGAGGAACAGGGCGAGCACGACGCTGGTGGCGCCGAGGTTGAGCATCATCACAATGCCGCCCGCGATGTAGAGCAGGCCGAGCAGGATGTGCCCCACGCGCGACCAGCCGGTCATCGCCTTGCTGAAGATCGAGGAGCCAACGTAGACGACGCCCACGACGAGCGCGTAGGCCGCCATGACGACCGCGAGCACCTGCATCGCGACGACGCCCGACTTGGCCGGGTTAAAGATGATGAGCAGGCCGAGCACCACGGCGATGAGGCCGCCGATGCCGAACGCCGTGCGTACCCCGTCGGTAAGGCGCGTTGCGATGTCTGGCTCACCCGTCTCCGGGGCGGTGGTGCTGTTCTCCGGCGTTTGCGTGGTCATGAGTCCCCCTCATGGTCGGTGTGCTCCCCTTCGGGAGCAGCTATGCTTCATCTCTACCGCATCCCGGACAAATTCTCTAGGCTCCGCGCCGCGCAGCCGGCGATGCGGCGTGCCTCACGCGGCCGCGCTGGCATCACATAGGCTGAGGGCGTCGCCGCGGCGGCGACCCGGGCCAGGCCCGGAACTCGCGTATCAAGGAGGATCATGAGCACCGGATCACACGGCGAAGTGCAGCTTGAAAACGAGCACTTCCGCGTCACACAGTGGACGATCGAGCCTGGCGGCGTGATCCCCTTGCACCGCCACGAGTACGAGTACGTCGTGGTCCCGCTCGTCACCGACACCATGCACGTCACGAACGCCGACGGCAGCGAGATCGTCGCCGAGCTGGTCACCGGGCGCAGCTACACCCGCCCCGCGGGGTCTGAGCACCAGGTCGAGAACCGCACGTCGAGCGCCAACGTGGTGTTCGTCGAGGTGGAACGGCTGTCGTGACCGCGGCTGCTGTCCGCCCGGTCGCGCCGACCGATCGCGCCGCCTGGGAGGCGCTGTACCGCGGGTATCGCGACTTCTACGGCAAACCCCACGATCCCGCGATCTTCGAGACCGTGTGGGGCTGGCTCATGGACCCGGCGCACGAGACCCGCGGGCTCATCGCGGAGGTCGCGGGCACGCCGGTGGGGATCGGGCACTTCCGGCGCTTCGCGCGCCCCATCGACGCCGCGCACGGGCTGTATCTCGACGACCTGTTCACGGCGGAGGCCGCACGCGGGAGCGGGGCCGGTGGCGCAATCCTGACCCGACTGGCGGAGATCGCCCGCGACGAGGGCGCGTCGCTCGTGCGCTGGATCACGGCGGAGAGCAACGCGACCGCGCGGCGGCTGTACGACCGGGTCGCGGCGCAGACGCCCTGGGTCACCTACGACCTCGCCCCCGCGAGCTAGGCGCCGGGCGGTTTGAGCCGCTCGCCTCGCGTTGTCCCGCGCCCTCGTCCCGCGCACCCCCGCACCCTCGCACCCTCGCACACGAGCGTGCGGCTCCACCACGAGTGTGCGGCTCCGCGCCGGCAGCGAAGCCGCACACTCGTCGCCGAGGGCGCCACTCGTGGGGGAAAGCGCCACTCGTGGGGGGCGCCACACGCGGGGGAAAGCGCCACACGCGGCAGGGCGCGGGCAGGGCGCGCGCTACTCGCGGAGGCGCTCCGTGCCCGGGGTCGGCTCGGTGCGGCCGTGCACCACGGTGTGCCCCTCGGCGTCGACGGCGACGAAGACGATGCTGTCGAGCGTGAGCACCTCCTGCCCCGTGACCGCGTTCTCAACGCGGCAGCTCAGCGTGATCGAGGTGCGGCCAAACTTTGAGACCCGGTAGTCGAGCTCAAGCAGATCGCCGCGATCGGCGCGGGCCGCGAAGTCGATCGCAGACATGTGCCGGGTCACCACGTCGGTCGTGCCGAGCTGAGTCACCGCGACGATTGCGGCCTCCTCGTCGACCCACTCAAGGAGCCTGCCCCCGAAGAGGGCGCCGTGCTGGTTGAGGTCCTCGGGCTTGACCCACTTGCGCACGAGGTGCCGGTAGTCGCTCATGGCGCAAGCTTACTGCTGAGCCCATGCGCCGCCGGAGACGCCGCCAGAGACTCAGGCGACACCGTCGGTACCGGAGACACCGGCAACCACCGAGTTCACCGCGTCGCCGCGCCTCCCACGCCAGCGTCCACCGCGAGCTCGGCGGCGCGCTCGATGATCGGGACCGTGTCGGCGCGACTGTGCTCAACGTGCGCGAGCGCGAGCGCGGCGGCACGCTCCACCTGACCGCGCACGATCGCGTCGCAGAGGTCGCGGTGCTCCCGGTGCAGGTCAACGTCATCGCGCTCGTTCGCGATGTTGAAGAGTCGCTTCACGCGGCCCCGGATCGGCAGCATGAGGTCGCGCAGCAGGGCGTTGCCGGCGAGATCGACCACGGCGTCGTGGAAGTCGGAGGTGGCGCGCGCGATCGCGTGGCTGTCGTCGCCCGTGATCGTCCCCTCGGCCGCGGCGAGCGCCCGAACCAGCCCGTCCCCGGAGGCCCCGGCGGCGCAGCGCGCGGCGGCCAGCCGAGCGGCGAGCACCTCGAGCGAGGCGCGCACGTCGAACAGCTCGATCACATCGGCGAGCGCCATCGGGGCGACCACTGCCCCGCGCCGGGGCAGCGTCCGAATGTACCCCTCGGCCTCGAGCCGCGGGAACGCCTCGCGGATCGGCACGCGAGACACGTTGATCGCCTCGGCGAGGTCGCGCTCCCGGATCCGGCTGCCCGTGGGGAGCGTGCCGTCGATGATGCGATCGCGCACCCACTCGTACACCGCTTCGCCGCGGGTCTGCTGCCCGGCGTCGCCGGGGGCCGCCTCGGCAGGGTCGCTGACGTTCTTCGCTGACATTCGCACCGATCCAGTTCCGTCACGCCGGCCGGGCACCCCGGCGGCGTGTTCTCTCTATGATGCCCGCGGAGTCCCGCGGCACCAATTTCACACATTCTGGCATTCCAAAAGCACGAATACCAGGGCGATTGGCACTAGATTTCGAGAATACGCAGGCTTTGGCATACAATCTACCCGGGCTCGAGTCCTCCCCCTGTGCGGGTGCAGCTTCGAGAACCGGCCACACGAGCAAAGGAGTCTGTGCATGACCGATCCCACCCCCAGCGCCGAAACCGCGCGGCCGCGCACGCTGAAGCGCGAGCTCGGACTGCCCGCGCTCATCGCCTACGGCCTCACGTCAATGGGCGTGCTCTCGGTCGTGTCGGTGTACGGTCCCGCGACCGCTCTGAGCGATGGCCACCTCCCCGCCGCGTACGTCGCGGCGATCATCATCATGCTGTTCACCGCGCACAGCTACGGGCGCATGGCCGCGCACGTGCCCATCACCGGCGGCGCCTACGCCTACGCTTCGCGCGCGTTCGGCTCGGCCACCGGCTTCCTCACCGGCTGGGTCATGCTGCTCGACTACCTGTTCCTCCCGATGGTCAACTTCCTGCTCTTTGGCCTCTACTTCAACAGCCTGTTCACCGGCGTGCCAGCCTGGGTGGGCACACTGATCTGTATCGCGATCGTCGCGCTCCTCAGCATCATCGGCGTGAACTGGATCAAGCGCATGAACTCGGTGGTGATCATCGCCTCGGTGCTCGTGATCGTCGTGTTCCTCACGCTCGCGATCATGAACGCGCCCGACCTCAGCATCGAGGCGGTCATGACGCCGCTGTCAATCGGCGAGGGCGGGATCGGACCCATCCTCGCCGCCGCCGCCATCGTCGCCTTCGCGTTCCTCGGCTTCGACGGGGTCTCCACGCTCGCGGAAGAGACCAAGGACCCGCGGCGACGCGTCCCGAAGGGGATCGTGCTCGCCACACTCTTCGCCGGCCTCGGCTACCTCGCGTTCTCGATCGCGGGCAGCCTGATCGTGCCCGACTGGACCACGCTCGAGAACCTCGACGCCGCGGGCACCGAGCTCATGCAGCAGGCCGGTGGCGACGTGCTCATGGTCGTCTTCGTGGTCGTGAACGTGGTCGGAATCGTGCTCTGCGGCACCGCTGCGCAGATGAGCGTGAGCCGCGTGCTCTTCGCGATGGGCCGCGACGGGATCCTGCCGCCCGTGCTCGCTCGTCTGCACCGGCGCTTCCGCACGCCGTACGTTGCGGCGTCGCTTGTATCGGTGGTGGCGCTGGTCGCGCTGTTCATCACGCTCGATCAGGCCGTGTACATGATCAACTTCGGCGCGCTCGTCGCGTTCGCGGTCGTGAACCTCGCCACCATCAAGGTGCTCTTCTTCGACCTGCGCCTGCGCAGCGGGTGGGGCATCCTGCGGCACCTGATCATGCCCGTGATCGGCTTCGCGTCGATCGCGTGGCTGTGGACCTCGCTCGCACCGTTCACGTATGTGCTCGGCGGGGTGTGGCTCGCGATCGGGGTGACGGTGTACCTCGTGCGGCGCCGCAAGAGCGACGGCCCGCTCGCGCTCCAGCTCGACGGGGCCGCGACCGAGGCGATGCCCACACTGCAGTACCAGGACTGAGCGCGCGGGCCGGTCGGCCGGTCGGACCGGCCGGTCCCCGGCCCGACCGGCTCACCGGCCGCCGGGCGGGCCCGCCGCCCCCGCAGATCCGACCCGAAACCACACATCCGACCCGCGAGACAGGCCGGTTGCGCCCGAGGAGCGGGGCGGATGTGGGCAAGCGGGTCGGATTTGCGGGGGCAGCGAGGCGCGGCGGCGCGGCGGAGCGGCCGAGCCGGCCGCGCGGGGCAGCCGGGCCGCCGCCTGCCCGCTACCCGCGCGGGAACACCGGCGGGAAGAGCTCGGCCTCGGTCGAACCCCCGGCCGGCGCGAGGGCGTCGCGCTCGGGGTAGGCGGCGCGCAGCTTCTCGAACACGCGCTGACCGGCGGCGCGCAGCGCTGCGGCGTCGACGCCCGGCAGCGCCCCGTCGCGAAGCACCACCCTGCCGGCGACCATGCTGAAGTGCGCGTCGCGGCCGGTGCCGGCGAGCGTCAGGGTGCGGATCGGATCGTCGATCGCGCCCATCCGCAGGTCGGCGAGCGAGAACGCCACGACGTCAGCCTGCGCGCCCGGCTCGATCCGCCCCAGGTCGGTGCGGCGCAGCGCGGCAGCGCCGCCCAGCGTCGCCGCGGCCACGTACTCCGCGAGCATGCCGCGCCCCAGGTCGCCGTGCTGCGCCTTCGCGAGCTGCACGCCCGTGTCGATCGCGCGGATCAGGTCGGGCGGGAACGAGTCGGTGCCGAGCGCAACCGTGACCCCGGCGTCGAGGTACTGCGAGAGCCGCTCAAGCCAGAACGCGTAGCGCGCGTTCGTGACCGGGCAGTGCACGATCGCGGCACCGGCAGCGGCGAGCGTTGCGAGGTCGCCGCGGTCCTCCCCGTGCACGTCCGGGTGCACGTCGAGGTACACCCCGTGGGCCAGGATCAGCCGCTCGTTCAGGAGCCCGGTCCGTTCGAGTAGGCCGAGCGGGGTGGTGCCGCGCTCGCGCGCGAGGACCCCGATCTCTGAGTCGAGGCCCTGCGTGGCGTGCACGCGCACGAGGGCGTTGCGCGCGGCCGACAGCTCAGCGGTGCGGCGCAGCAGCTCATCACTGACGGTCTCGACGCGGCACGGCACGAGCACGCCCGTGACGAGCGGGTCGGCGAGCTGCGCCACCGTGTCGAGGAAGCGCGCGGCCCCGGCGAACGCCGCCTCGCCCCGCGCTTCGTCCCAGTGGATCCCGTGCGTGCCGTCTGCGCGGGTCACGTGCACCCCCGAGCGGTACGACGGCCCGAGAAACACGCGGATCCCGAGCTCGCTCGCGGTGCGCGCCGTGTCCAGGAGATCGTCGTGCGTTTCGGCCCACGCCCCGTGCACCTCGGTCGCGATGGGCATCGCCGTGGTGATCCCGTGCAGCAGCAGCTGCGCGAGGCCGTAGCGCCGCAGCGTGGCGCGCTCGTCGGGGGTGAGCACCTCGCGCGGATCGCGCGCGTACGCTTCCGACCACTCGAGCCGCGCCTCGTGCTCGGGGCTCCACCACGAGTCGAGCAGCAGGTGGTCGATGTCGACGAGGCCCTCGAGGTCGATCAGCCCGGGCATGAGCAGGCTCTCCCCCAGGTCAATCACCTCGTCGGCCGCGGCGGCGAGCGCGGCGCCGGCCGCCCCGGCGCCGACGCCGGCAATCCGGTCGCCCCGCACGAGCACCACGGCGTCGCGCAGCTCCACGAGCCCCGGGGTCACCGCGCCGGTGGGCCCGGCCGGGTCCGCGGCGATCACGTGCGAGGCGCGGAGCGCGACCGAGCGCGCAGCGCCCCCGGCCCCCACGCCGCTGGCGGCCACGTCCACAGCGCCCCCCGCGGTCACGCCCACACCCGCACTCACGACGCCAGCTGCTCTCGCCGCTTCGGCTTCCAGCCCGGCCCCGGCACCGCCGCGCGGAGCGCGCGCGTGTACGGGTGGGTCGGGTGCGCGAGCAGCGCGGCGGTGTCGCCCTGATCCACCACGCGCCCGTTTTCCATGACGATCATGCGGTCGGAGATCTGGTTGACCACCGCGAGGTCGTGCGAGATGAAGAGGTAGCTCACCCGACGCTCCGCCTTGATGTCGGCCAGCAGGTTCAGGATCTGCGCCTGGATCGACACGTCGAGCGCGGCGACGGCCTCGTCGAGCACGATCACTTCCGGGTCGGCGGCGAGCGCGCGCGCGATGGCGACGCGCTGCCGCTGGCCCCCGGAGAGCTCGCGCGGGAAGCGGTCGAAGAACCGCTTGGGCAGCCCCACCGCGTCGAGGATGCCCTGCGCGCGGGCGGTTGCGTCGCGCGCACCGGCCCCGTGGAGCCGCAGGTTCGAGGCGATGACGTCCCCGATCCGCTGCCGCCCGTTGAGCGAGGAGTACGGATCCTGGAACACGTACTGCACCTCGCGGGCGCGCGCCCGGCGCTCGCGGAGCGACCTGGGGGCGCGCGTGCGGTCGGTGCCCGAGATCGCGACCGTGCCAGAGGTGACGGTCTCGAGGCCGACGATCATGCGGGCGACCGTGGTTTTGCCAGATCCGGACTCGCCGACGATCGCGAGGCACTCGTCGCGGTGGAGATCGAAGCTGACCCCGTCGACGGCGAGCACGCCCTCGCCCTTCGTGCCGCGGGGTGCGGGGAACCGCTTTGAGAGCTCGGTGACGCGCACGAGCGGCGCGCCCGGTTCGAGCGGCAGGCCCGGTTCGAGCGGGGCGCTGGCCGGGGCGCCCGGGGCCCCCGACGCAGCCGACGCAGCCGACGCGGCCGGCGGGGTGGTGGGAGTCGTGCTCACAGCGCGGCCCTCGCTTTCAGCTCCTGGTGGAATTCAAGGTTGTACTCGAGCACCGGGAGCCGGTCGAGCCGCTCCTCGATGCTGGGGCGAGCGCCCAGCAGCTCGATCGTGTATGGGTGAGTGGGCGCGTCGTAGACGTGCGCGCCCTGCTCCACGATCTCGCCCGCGTACATCACGGCGAGCCGGTCGCAGCAGGCGTTCGCGAGTTCGAGGTCGTGCGTGATGAACAGCAGGGCGAGGCCGCGGGCGCGGCGCTGTTCGTCGAGGATCGCCATCACGTCCGACTGGGCGGTCACGTCGAGCGCGGTGGTGGGCTCGTCGGCGAGGATGAGCTGCGGCTCGGCGAGGAGCACGCTCGCGATCATGACGCGCTGGAGCAGCCCGCCCGAGAGCTCGTGCGGGTACTGGCTCAGCCGGCGTTCGGGGTGCCGCACCCCCACCTCGTCGAGGATCTGCACGGCGCGCCGCTCCACGTCGGCGCGCGGCAGCCCTCGATCGCGCACGAGGGCCTCGGTGAGGAAGTCCCCCACCGTGTGCACGGGGTTCACGTGAGCGCGCGGGTCTTGGAAGATCATGCCGACGTCGCGTGCCCGGTACTGGCGCAGGCGCTCGCGCCCCATGCCGAGCACCGACTCCCCGTCGAAGCGGATCTCCCCGAGGGTCTTGAACCCGGTGGCGAGCATCCGCATGACCGCACGGGTGGTGAGCGATTTGCCCGATCCAGATTCGCCGACGAGGCCGAGCGCCTCGCCGCGGTCGAGCGTGAGGCTCACCCCGCTGAGCAGGTCGAGGTTGCGATACTTCGTGACGAGGCTGGCGTGCAGATCCTCGATTTCGAGCAGTGGTGCGCTCATCTGAAGCTCCTGGTGTTCGAGGCGAGACGGTCGCCGATGACGGTGATGCTCCACACGATCAGCACGATCGCAAGGCCGGCAAAGATTGCCTCGTTCGCCTGCCCGCGGAGCAGTGAGTCGAAGCCACTCTTCACCATGAGTCCGAGGTCCGCGGTGGGCGGCTGCACGCCGAGGCCGAGGAACGACACGGCTGCGAGGTCGATCACGGCGAAGCCGAGCGACGAGACCGCCTGCGCGACCACGATCGGCTGCACGTTCGGGAGGATCTGTGTGAGGCTGACCCCCACGCCGGACTGGCCCTGGAGCCAGGCGGCCTGCACGTAGGGCATGCCGCGCTCGCGGAGCGCCGCCCCGCGCACCACGCGGGCGACGTACGGGATGTACCCGATCGAGAGGCCGACGACCACGGTGGGCAGGTTTGGACCGAAGATCGCGACGGCGATGAGCGCGAACACGATGCCGGGCACCGAGAACAGCACGTCGAGGATCCACGAGATCGCGGTGTCCACGCGGCCGCGGTTCCAGGCCGCGATCAGCGCGAGCGTGGTGCCCACCACCGTGGCGATGAGGATCACGAGCGTGGGCCCGAGCAGCGTGATCCGCGCGCCGTACATGAGGCGCGAGAGCAGGTCCCGCCCGAGCGCGTCGGCGCCGAGGAGGTGCTGCGCGCTCGGTCCGGAGAGCGCGGCGAGCAGGTCGGGGTAGTCGGGATCGTACGGCGCGAGCCACGGGGCGAGCAGCGCGGCGACCACGAACACGGTGAGCACCGCGGCGGCGACGATGCCGGTGGGGCCGAGCTTGCGTCCGAGGAGCGTGAGCCGCCCGGGATCCTGACTGGCGGCGCGCCGCAGCGCGATCTGAGTGGTGCTCGGTGCGGTCATTGCTTACTCCCCAGCTGGATGCGCGGATCGATGATCGTGTACAGGAAGTCGACGACGGCGTTGATGACCACGAACGCGACGACGAGCACGAGAATCACCGCCTGCACCACGGCGAAGTCGCGCTGCAGGATCGCGCGCACCAGCAGCGAGCCGAGCCCGTCGAGCGCGAACACGTTCTCGATCACCACGGCGCCGGCGATGAGCGTGGCGATCGTGAGGCCGAGCACGGTGGTGATCGGGATCAGCGCGTTGCGCAGGATGTGCCGCCGGATGATGATCCGGGGCCGCAGGCCGCGGGCGACCGCGGTCTGCACGTGCTCGCGCCCCTCCTCCTCGAGCACCGAAGCCCGGGTGATGCGGGCCTGGTACGCGGTGCTCGCGACGGCGAGCGCCGCGGCCGGAAGGATCAGGTGCACGAGGGTGTCGAAGCCCCCGCTCCCGCTCCCGTTCGTGGGGAACCACCCGAGCCCCACCGCGAAGACGCTGATGAGGGCCACACCGATGACGAACGCCGGGGTGGCGAGGCCGAGGGTGGCGAGCGTCGTAACGACCTGGTCCACCCAGCCGCCCTTGAGCGAGCCGAGCAGCCCGAGCCCGATCCCGACCACCGCGATGATCAGGGTGGCGAGCGCGATGAGCGCGACGGTGGTGCCGATGCGCCCGCCGATGAGATCGGCGACTGGCTGGCGGTAGACCACCGAGTCACCGAGGTCGCCGCGGAACAGGTCGCCGATCCACGCGAAATAGCGCACGAAGAACGGGTCGTCGAGGTGGTACTGGGCAGTGACCCGAGCGATCTGCTCGGGGGTCCCGCCCCGGGGCCCGAGCACGAAGCTCAGCGGGCTCCCGGGGGCGAGATACAGCATGCCGAAGACCACGAATGAGGTCACGAGCAGGACGAGCACGAGGCTGCCCGACCTGCGGAGCAGGAACGAGGGGATCGACACGCGTTACTCCACGCCCCCGATGGTGGCCGCCCACGGGTACCCGAGGTAGGCCGAGGACGCGGTGGCGCCCGAGATCGCGTTGTTCTGCACCAGGATCACGGGCAGATCACCCATGGGGAGCCAGGGCAGGTCGCGCGTGATCTTCTCCTGCGCCGCGATCGTGTACTCGGCGCGCTCGACCGGGTCGAGCGTCTTCCGTGCGTCGGCGAGCTCTTTGGCGGCGCCGTCGTACTTGATGAAGTTGTTCGTGCTCTCCGGCATGAACGTCGTGTACACGTCGAGCGGGTCGGTCACGTTGCCGTAGTAGGTGGTGAAGAACCCGTCGAGGCCCTCGCGCGCCTTCGGGTCGAAGTAGAGGTTGCCGAACTGCTCGACCGGGATCACCTTGGTCTCGATCGTGAGGCCGATCGCCTGGCCGGCCGCCTGGATCAGGTTCGCGGTCTGCTCGTGCACTGCGGAGGAGCCCTGCACGCCGAGCACGATCGGTGCGGACACGTCGCCGGCCTCAGCTAGCAGCGCCTTCGCCTTCTCGATGTCCGGCTTGATCTCGTAGCTGTCGAACGCCTCCTGGAACAGCGCGCCGGCCTCGTCGTCGGCGTAGTACGCCGGACCCGTGAGCACGGGCGACGGGATCGCCGCGCCCTGGAACACGACGTCGGCGATGGCGCGGCTGTCGATCGCGGCGAGCAGCGCCTCGCGCACCTTCGGGTTCGAGAACGTGCCGGTCTCCTGGATCGCGCGAAGCGACCAGAAAATGTAGGACTTGCCGAAGGTGATGCTCGCGTCGCTGTCTTCCAGCTGGCCGAGGCCGGCGGGCGGGAGGTAGAAGAACTGGCCGTCAACGTCGCCGGTGCGCAGCGCGTTGACCGCCGTCGACTCGTCGGCGATGAAGCTGAATGAGAGCTTCTCAACCTTGGGGATCAGCGTCTCGTCCCAGTAGTTCTCGTTCTTCACGAGCGTGATCGCCTTGCCCGGCTCCCAGCTGTCGAGCTTGAACGGGCCCGTGCACATCATGCCGCCCTTGGGCGTGCCGAACTGCTCACCGGCGGCCTCTGCTGCCGCCTGCTGCACAATGGCGCCGGCGGCGCTCGACATTCCCTGCGCGAAGAGGGCGTCTGGCTGGGTGAGCGTCACCGTGACCTGGTTCTCGCCGGTTTCTTCGACCGAGGCAACGTTCTGGAAGTAGTCGGTCCAGTAGCTCGCGGTGTCCGGGCCGACCTGGCGGCCGAGCGAGTAGACCACGTCTGCCGCGGTGAGCGGTGAGCCGTCCCAGAACGTGACGTCCGAGCGCAGCGTGTAGACGTAGGTAGTGTCGTTCGGGGACTCGACCTTCTCGGCGAGCGCGTTCTCGATCGACAGGTCCGGGGTGATCCGCGTGAGCCCCTCGCAGGTGTTTGAGTCGACCGTGTTCTCCGCGTAGTTGAACGAGAGCATCGGGTCGAGCGACATTGGCTCGTACGGCAGGTTCCAGGTCACCTCGGCGACGGGGTTCGTGCCGGGCTCCGTGGTGGTGGCGAGACTCGCGGTGTCGATGTTGAACTGCGCCGCGGCGGCCTCACCTCCCCCGCCCGACGCGCCGCCGCTCGAGCAGGCGGTGAGGGCGAGCGCTGCGGCGGCGAGCGCGCCGGTCAGCATCAATGGTCGTTTCGTCACGGGGACTCCTTTGTTCCGAGGTGTGGGTCGTGCGGGTCGTGCAAGTCGTAATGGTCGTGCGTGTCGTGCGTGTCGTGCGCTGAGAATCGGTCGGATGGGACGCCAGGACAGCGCCCAGGCACGGGGCCGTGCCTGGGCGCTCCGCGGTGGCGCGCTAGCCGGTGATGTCCGCGCCGGCGCGCCGCACCCTGACCGGCGCCGGTCGGTCGACGACGAGCTGCGCCAGGTTTTCTGCCGCGAACTCAAGCCGGG
Source organism: Leucobacter luti (assembly GCF_004217175.1). Lineage (GTDB taxonomy): Bacteria > Actinomycetota > Actinomycetes > Actinomycetales > Microbacteriaceae > Leucobacter > Leucobacter luti. The sequence continues at coordinate 656,608 of NZ_SHKI01000003.1, read as the reverse complement.
TCTCGGCCGCTGGTCCGGCCCACTCGGCGAGGTCCGGGACCCCGAGCATTGCGCCGCCCGCGGTCGTGGCGATCCGGAACACGCGCTCGAGCTCGGCGTCGGTCATCGCCCCGGTGCGGTACGCGAGCAGGTGGGCGCGGTCGACCATGCTGCCGGTGCCGAACGGGCTCCAGGTGTCGCGCACGCCGTCGGAGCCCGCGACGAGGCGCACCCCGTGCCGCTCGAAGCGGTCGATGTTTGGCACCGGGTCGGGGCCGAGCGCGCAGCTCGCGATCCAGATCCCGGCCTCGGCCACCCGGTCGAGCGTGTCGCCGAGGCTCGGCAGCGTTTCGTCGCACAGCGCGAATGCGTGGCCGATCGTGACGCGCCCCTGCCGCCCACCGGCAATGGTGCGCGCCGCGATCTCGCGGATCTCGGCGAGGCCCTCCTCGCCGCCGTCGTGCAGGTGGATGTCGATATCGCGCCCGGCCCGATCCGCGAGCCCGAACACTGCGTCAAGATGGCCGTGCAGGTCACCCTCGACACCGATCGGGTCGATGCCGCCCACGAGGTCGGCCCCGGCACCGAGCGAGGCGGCCATGAGGTCGAGCGTGCCCGGGTTGGTGAGCAGGCCGAACTGCGGGAACGCGACGATCTGCACGGTGAGGTGCGGGGCGAGGCGCTCGGCCGCGGCGCGCACGCCCTCGATGTTGCGGAGCCCAAGCTCGGTGGAGACGTCCACGTGGGCCCGCATTCCAAGCGTCCCGTTGCGGAGCGCGTTCGAGAGCAGCGCGTACGCACGCTCCTCGGTGCTCGATGCGAAGTCGAACTGCGAGTCGCGATCGTTCGCGATGAGTTCTTCGAGCGTGTGCGCCGGGCGGCGCGAGAGCCAGGGCTCCCCCCAGCTCGTCTTATCCGGGTGGATGTGGCTGTCAACGAAGCCCGGGGTGGCGAGCAGCGGGAGGTTCGGTGGCACCGTCATGTGAGGCCTTTCTCAAATGGGCCGCCAGCGCATTCCCCGGGTCGGGATAGCGCGAAGCAACTCGTCAGACATATGATAACCATACAACCTCTCAAATCTGCAAGGATGTGCTTGTGCAACCAATTCACCGGCGTTCACTGGTCGACACCGTCGTCGACGAGCTCAAGCGCGAAATATCCGACGGCCGCTGGACGATCGGTGACCGGATCCCGTCCGAAGCAGAACTCACCGCCGCGCTCGGCGTGAGCCGCCCCTCGGTGCGCGAGGCCGTGCGCGCGCTCGTGCAGCTCGGGCTCCTTGAAACCCGCCAGGGCGACGGCACCTATCTCATCGCCACCGACCCCACGCAGGTGGCGCTGCGGCGCGCCATCCACTCGGCCGACAGCCTCGAAGTGATCCGCGTGCGCCGGGCCCTCGACGCGCTCGCCGCCCGGGAGGCCGCCGAGTTCCGCACCGACGCGCAGCTCACCGAGCTCGCCGCCCGGCTCCGCGAGCGCGCCGCGGCGATCGCTTCTGGCGACACCGAGGCGTTCGCAGACGCCGACGTGGCGTACCACCTGGGGATCGCCGTCGCCTCGGGCAACGCGCTGCTCGCCGACATCTACTCGAGCTTCGACACCTCGCTGCGCGAATCGGTCTCGGACGCCTCCTGCCTCGCGCAGCGCAGCGACCCCGACCGGGCAGACATGCACGACTCGCTCTTCCAGGCGATCGCTGCCCAGGATCCAGACCGCGCGGCAGCAGCGGCGCTCGGCGTGCTCGAGCAGCAGCAGGAGCGCCTCCTCGATGAACGCGGCTGAGCGCCGGCGCGGCGCCTCGGCCGGAATCCTGCTGCTCGCGATCGGTCTGAGCGTTCGCTTCCCGATCACCTCGGTGTCGCCGCTGCTCAGCGACATCGGTGCCGCGTACGCACTCCCCGCGAGCGGGCTCGCGGTGCTGAGCTCGCTCCCCGTGCTCATGTTCGGCCTCGCATCGCCGTTCGCGCCGGTGCTCGTGCGCCGGCTCGGGCTCTCACGCGCAATCACGGTCCTCCTCGCGCTGCTCGCCCTCGCCACGCTGCTGCGCCCGCTCTCGGCACCGCTGCTCTTCGCCGGCGTGGTGCTCGGCGGCGCAACGATCGCGCTGCTCGGTATCCTCGCCCCGCAGGTGATCCGGCAGGCGCTCCCCGAGCGCGGCGGGTTCTGGACGGGCGTCTACACCACGTCGTTCGGCGTGAGCGCGGCTGCGGGGGCGGCCCTCGCCGTGCCGATCCTCCACCTGCTCGGCGACAGCGTCAGCGCGGCACTCATGGTGTGGGGAATCCCGCTGCTCGTCGCCGTGGCGCTCGCGCTCGGCCTCGGCTCCGCGCTCGGTGAGCGCGGCACCCCGGGCGGACACGCACCGGCGCAGCCGTGGACCGCGATCCTTCGGACGCGCGGGATCTGGGCCGTGACCGGGTTCTTCGGCTGCCAGGCACTCATCTACTTCTCGCTCACCGCGTGGCTGCCCACAATCGCGCTCTCCCGCGGCATGACGCCGAGCGAGTCGGGGCTCCTGCTCGCCTGGCTCAGCGTCGCCGGCCTGCCCGCTTCACTCGTGGCGCCCACCCTCGCGGGGCGGCCGCGACTGCGCACCCCGCTCATCGTTGGGGTTGCCCTGCTCTCGATCGTCGGGCTCCTCGGCCTCGCCTACGGCCCGATCGAGTTCGCCCCGCTCGTGGTCGCCCTGCTCGGGATCGCGCAGAGCGGCGCCTTCGGTCTCGCGATCGCGCTCATCGTGTTCACGACCCCGAGCGTTGCGCAGACCGCCACCTTCTCCGCCGTGAGCCAGGGTGTGGGGTACGCGTTCGCCGCAACCGGGCCGCTCCTGCTCGGGCTGTTCGCTGACGCGGGAATCGCCTGGTCCGCGGCGCTCCTGCTGCTCGTGGCCGTGGCCGTGGCAGAGCTGTGCTTCGGCGTCGCGAGCTCGCGCGCATCGCAGCGACCGTAGACTGGGCGCATGCTCGTCTTCGCCGGAATCCTGCTGCTCGTGAACGCCCTGTACAACATCGTGGTGTGGCCCAGATTCTGGACCCGCGTCGCGAAGGACCCGCGTGCACGCGACGAGCAGGGCCGCGCGACCCGCTTCCTCACGGTGCACGCGATCCTGATCGGGATCGCACTGCTGCTCGCGGTGGTGTCCGCCGTCGCCGGCGTCATCGCGCTGCTGCAGGCGTAGTCGCGCCGCCGCTCGCGGCCTCGGGCGCGGAACGGCCCACGCACGGCCAGCGCCCGGGCCAGGGCTGACCGGGGCGGCGCGGAATGCGGGCGGCCCGGAACGCGGGCGGTGCGCAGCTCGCGCCCCCGCCCGCGCAGCCGGGGCTACTCCGCCGCGGAGTCCGCGGCGCTCGCGGTGTCCGCCGCGTCGTCTTCGGCGGCCTCGTCCTCGTCTTCGGGCCTGCCGGCGCGCACGTGCGTTGCCGGCCCGAGGTGGGATGCCCCGCCCTCACCGACCCAGCCGTCGCCGGGCGTGCGCGCGGGGTCTGAGTCGTGATCGGGAACTCTTTGATCTGGGTGCTCGGACATTGTGCCCTCCATCTCCGTCGACGCGCGGCACCGCCGCGCGGGAACCTCTTCCCAGCTTACGCCGCCGAGGCCGAACAGTCACCGGGAATCACGCGCGGCCCGCGCCCAGCAACGCCGGGGCGCGGCGTTTAGGATGGGGGCATGAAGCGGATCCTCACCTACGGCACGTTCGACCTCCTGCACTGGGGTCATATTCGACTGCTGCGGCGCGCACGGGCCCTCGGCGACTACCTCGTTGTGGCCGCCTCGACCGAAGAGTTCAACGCGGGCAAGGGCAAGAAGACCTACCACGACTTCGAGACGCGCAAGAACATGCTGGAGGCCGTCCGCTACGTCGACCTCGTGATCCCCGAGAACGCCTGGGACCAGAAGATCGGTGACGTGCAGAAATACGAGATCGACGCCGTGGTGATGGGCGGCGACTGGGAGGGTGACCCGCGCTTCGAGATCCTCCGCGACTACTGCGAGGTCATCTACCTCGACCGCACGGAGGGTGTCTCCACCACCAAGATCAAGCGCGACCTGGGCGTCAACGCCTAGCGCACGCCGCGCGCACGCGAACGGCCCCCGTCCCAGAGCTGGGGCGGGGGCCGTTCGCGTGTCGCCGCAGCGCGGCTACAGCACCTTCGAGAGGAAGGCCTTGGTGCGCTCCCGCTGCGGGTTCGCGAGCACCTCTGCGGGGACGCCCGACTCGACCACGACGCCGCCGTCCATGAACACCAGCTCGTCGGCCACCTCGCGGGCAAAGCCCATCTCGTGGGTGACCACGATCATCGTCATGCCGCTCTTGGCGAGGCCCTTCATCACGTCGAGCACCTCGCCGACGAGTTCGGGGTCGAGCGCCGAGGTGGGCTCGTCGAACAGCATCAGCTTGGGGTCCATCGCGAGCGCCCGGGCGATCGCGACGCGCTGCTGCTGCCCGCCGGACAGGTGCGCCGGGTAGTAGTCGTGCCGATCCGCGAGGCCCACCCGCGCGAGCAGTTCGAGCGCGCGCGCCTTGAGCGCCGCCTTGTTTCCCTTCTTGAGCAGCGCTGGGGCGAGCATCACGTTTTCGAGCGCCGTCATGTGCGGGAACAGGTTGAAGCGCTGAAACACCATGCCGATGTCACGGCGCTGCTTCGCCGCGTCACGCGGGTGCATCTCGTAGATCTTGTCGCCCTGCTGCCGGTACCCGACGAGCTCGCCGTCGACCGACAGCCGGCCCGCGTTCACGGTCTCGAGGTGGTTGATGCAGCGCAGGAAGGTCGATTTGCCCGAGCCGGAGGGCCCAACGAGGCAGAGCACCTCACCGCGCTTCACCTCGAGCGAGATCGACTTCAGCACGAGGTTGGAGCCGTACGACTTCGAGACGCCCTCGGCGAGCACCATCGGGGTTGCGGTTGCGGTCATGAGGTTCCCCCCGGTCGACGCGACGACGTGCCGTCGTCAGTGAGCTCAGGATCGTCAAGGCCGACCACGCCAACGACGCCGGTCTCGACACTCGGCTTCATGACGTCGGGCCGCTGGGCGACACCCTTGGCGAAGTGCTTCTCCACGTAGTACTGGCCCACCATGAGGATCGACGTGATCACGAGGTACCAGAACGAGGCGACGATGAGCATCGGGACTGGCTGGTACGTGACCGAGGCGATGTCTCGGGTGCGCGTGTACAGCTCAAGGGTGAACGGCACGGCCGTCACGAGCGAGGTGGTCTTCAGCATCGAGATCACCTCGTTGCCGGTGGGTGGGATGATGACGCGCATCGCCTGTGGCAGCACCACGCGGGTCATCGTGTGCCACCAGCCGAGACCGAGGGCAACGGCTGCCTCGTCCTGCCCCTTGTCCACCGAGAGCAGGCCGGCGCGCACGATCTCGGCCATGTAGGCGGCCTCGTTCAGTGCGAGGCCGATCACGGCGAGCGTGAAGTAGCTCAGGAAGTCCTTCGTGGTGATCGTCATGACCGCCTCGGTGAACGGGATCCCGAGCTCGATCGTCTTGTAGACGACCGGCACCATGCCCCAGAACACGAGCTGCACGTACACCGGGGTGCCGCGGAACACCCAGAGGTACACCCAGGCCACGGCCCGCACCACGGGGTTCGGCGAGAGCCGCATGATCGCGAGCACGACGCCGAGGACGACGGCGATGATCATCGAGTACACGGTGAGCTGCAGCGTGTAGCCGATCGCCGAGATGACGCGGGTGTCGAAGAGGTACTTGCCCACTTCGGCCCAGTTGTAGACGGGGCGGTTGAAGGCCGCGTCGTAGATGAAGAGCCCCGCGATAATGACGAGGACGACGGCGAGGACGGTGCGCCACGGGTGGCGCAGCTTAATCGCCTCGATCGCTCGCGGATCGAGCGGGGCCTCGGGCTGCGGGGCGACTCGCCCCGCAGCGCCGGAGGATGCTTCGGACATCTGTCTGCCGTGTCCCCGTTAGTTTTCGCCGGCGTTCACGGTGGCCGCGGTCAGCGCGCCCGACTCGATGCCCGCACCGGTGAGGATCTCAAGGTAGGTGCCGTCGTCGATGAGCGACTGCAGGGCAGCCTCCACGGCCTTCGTGGTGTCGCTGCCCTTCTGCGTGGCGAAGCCGTACGGTGCGGCGTCGAAAACCTCGCCGACGACCTCGATCTGGCCGTCGAGCTTACTCACCGCGTCGCCGGTGACGGGGAGGTCAGCGGAGAACGCGTCGGCCTGACCCTGGACCACGGCGTTCGTGACCTCGGGCTGCCCGTCGAACGGCAGGATCTCGATCGCTTCCTTGCCGGCGTCGGTGCACGCCTTCGTCTTCGCGGGGAGCTCGTCCGTGTGCTGCACGGTGCCGGCCTGCACCGCGACCGTGAGGCCACATGCGTTGTCCGGGTCGACGTCCGAGCCGACCGGCGCGGCCCACAGGCTGCCGGCGTTGAGGAAGTTGACAAAGTCGACCGACTTCTGCCGCTCCACCGTGTCGGTGAACGACGACGATCCCATGTCGAGCGCGCCCTCCTGGATGCGGGGGATGATGCTGTCGAAGCCGAGGATCTCCCACTCGGGCGTGAGGCCCAGCTTCGCGGAGACCGCCTCGGCGAGGTCGACGCCCCAGCCGACCGGGTTGCCGTCGGTGTCCTTGTACTCGTTCGGCGGGTACTCGGCGTCGGTGCCGATGCGCAGCACCCCGGAGTCCTTCAGCTCGGCGGGAAGCAGCGCCACGGCCGCGTCGTCGGCGGTGATGCTCGCCGAGGGGGTCTCCTTGGCCGCGTCGTCCGTCGCGCCGTCGGTGTTCGTGCATCCGGTCAGGGTGAGCAGCGCTGCTGCGGCGAACGCTGGAATCGCGTATCGAATCTTCATTGATCTCTCCTTGGTGAAGCCAGACACGGCTTCGGTGCGGCATGTCGCTCTGAGTGTACTGCCCGCAAGCGGCGGTTCTGTTACAGAGTCTCTACCCGCCTCCATACTGGGACTGCCGCCGGTGCAGAAAAGCCGCGGAATTGCGCGGTGGACCGCGTGCCCCACACAGATAACGTTCCGGTTAAGCGCGCGTCACGTCGCCGGCTGGGGGGCGTCGAGCTCCAGCCGATAGCCCATCCCGGGCTCGGTGATGAGGAAGCGCGGGGCGCTCGCGTCGCGCTCAAGCTTCTTGCGCAGCTGCGAAATGTAGAGCCGCAGGTACCCGGTGTCAGTGACGTGATCGGTGCCCCAGATGTGCGTGAGCAGTGTCTGCCGGGTCACCAGCCGGCCGGCGTTGCGGATCAGCAGGTCGATCATCTGCCACTCGGTGGGGGTGAGCCGGATCTGGCGACGGCCGCCGTGCGCGGTGTCGACGACGCTGCGCGCCGCGAGGTCGATCGTGACTTCGCCGAGCGCGACCGTGAGCTCGGGCACCGCCTCGGCCACGCCGCGCGGCAGCCGCCGCGTGAGCGCCCGGACACGGGCGAGCAGCTCCTCCACCGAGAACGGCTTCGTGAGGTAATCGTCGGCGCCGGCATCGAGCGCCTCAACCTTGTCGGCGGTCCCCGCGCGGCCGGACACCACGAGGATGGGCGCCTGCGACCATCCGCGAACGGCGTGGATCACCTCGACCCCGTCGAGGTTTGGCATCCCGAGGTCGAGCACCAGCAGCTCGGGGTGGTGGGTGATCGCGGCGGTAATCGCGGTCGCGCCGTCGATCGCGGTGAGGATCTCGTACCCCTGGGAGGTGAGCGTGATGCGCAGGGCGCGCAGGAGCTGCGGGTCGTCGTCGGCGATGAGGATCTTCACGGGCGGGCCTCCTCGGCGGTCGGGGTACTGGGTGACGGGCGCCGCGACGCCGCGGAGCCCGGCGGGACCGGCCCCGGAGCGGGCGCCGCGGGCAGCGAGACGACCATGGTGAGGCCGCCGCCCGGGGTGTCCTCCGGTTCAAGGGTGCCACCCATCGCCTCGACGAAGCCCTTCGACAGCGCGAGTCCGAGACCGAGTCCGGTGCCGTTGGCGGTATCGCCCAGCCGCTGGAACGGCACGAACACCTCGTCGCGCCGATCCGGCGGGATCCCTGGCCCGTGATCGACGACGCGCAGTTCGACACGATCGGCGAACGTGCTGGTGGCGATCAGCACGGTGCGCTCGGGCGGGGAGAAGCGCCGCGCGTTCGCGAGCAGGTTCACGAGCACGCGCTGAAGCAGTACCGGATCCGCGACCGCCTGCCGCTCGCCGTGCGCGAGCGCGAGCGACACCTCCGCCGGTCCGAGCGCGAGCTCATCGAGGGCCGGCCCCACCGCGTCCGCCGGATCGAGCGGTGCGGTCGCGATCGCGAGCGCACCGGCCTGCAGCCGACTCACGTCGAGCAGGTCGGTGACGAGCGCGGTCAGCGCACTCAGGCTCTCGTCGGCGGTCTCCAGGAGCGCGCGGCGATCGTCCTGGCTCAGCGCGGCACCGGCGGTGCGCAGCCCGCCCACGGCGGTCGTTGCGGCGGCGAGCGGGCGCCGCAGATCGTGGCTGAGCGCCGACAGGAGCGCCCCGCGCACCCGATCTGACGCCGCGATCGGAGCGATCTCGCTCGCCGTCTCCGCGAGGTGCTGGTGCTGCAGCGCCGCGTCGAGCTGCGCCGTGATCACCGCGAGCAGCCGCTGCTCCGACGCGGGGAGGTGCGCGCCGTAGAGTTCCAGCTCGGCGCGCTCGCCCACCGGAAGGCGCTGCGCGGCCTCGGCGTCGCAGCTGCCGGCCGCCGCGATCGTGGCGCCGTCCTCCACGAGGCGCGCGCCGGCGAGCGAGAACGCCTCGCGCACCCGGTCGACGAGCGCCTGCACGGCGCTGTCGCCGCGCAGCACGCTCCCGGCGACGGTCTGAATGAGCTCGGACTCCGCGGCGGCCCGCCTGGCGGCGCGCGCGGTGCGCGCGGCCCGGTCGACGACGAAGCTCACGAGCGCCGCGATGGTCATGTAGAGCAGCAGCGCCACCACGTGCAGCGGATCGGTGATGGTCACGGTGAACAGCGGCGCAATGAAGAGGTAGTCGAGCGTGATCCCCGACAGGACCGCGGCAAACAGTGCTGGCCAGAGCCCGCCGACGAGCGCGACGAGCACGACGAGGAGCTGGTAGCTGAGCACGTCGCCCGTGATCGATTCTGGGCTGCGCAGCGCGTAGAGCAGCCAGGTGAGGAGCGGGCCGCCGACGAGGGCGATGCCGAGGCCGGCGAGGCGGCGCCGCGCCGTGAGACCGCCCCCGAGCCGCGGCAGCGACCGGCTCGACCCCGCGGCGGCGTGCGTGACGATGTGCACGTCGATGTCGCCGGACTCCCGAATCACCGTCGCGCCGATCCCGGGCCCCGTGAGCGCGGTCGCAATCCTGCCGCGGCGGCTCGCGCCGAGCACGAGCTGCGTCGCGTTGTGCGAGCGCGCGAAGTCGACGAGCGCGTCCGGGACGTCGGAGCCGAGCACCTGGTGGTAGCTGCCGCCGAGCTGCTCGGCGAGCGCGCGCTGCTGCGCGAGGGCCGCGGGGCTGCCGCTGCGGAGCCCGTCGGGGCTGGTGACGTGCACGGCGACGAGCGCGCCGCCCGCCGCGCGCGCCGCGATCCGAGCGCCGCGGCGCAGCAGGGTCTCCCCCTCGGGGCCGCCCGTGAGCGCCACGACCACGCGCTCCCTGGCCTCCCAGGTGCGCTGAATCCCGTGCTCGCTGCGGTAGCTGGTGAGGGCCTGGTCCACCTCGTCGGCCAGCCACAGCAGCGCGAGCTCCCGCAGCGCCGTGAGGTTGCCCAGCCGGAAGTAGTTCGACAGCGCCGCGTCGATTCGCTCGGCCGGGTACACGACCCCGCCGGCCAGACGATCGCGCAGCGCCTGCGGGGCGAGGTCGATCACCTCGATCTGGTCGGCGCCGCGCAAGAACGCGTCCGGCACGGTCTCGCGCTGCGGCACCCCGGTGATCTGCTCCACCACGTCGTTCACCGAGGCGATGTGCTGCACGTTGAGGGTCGAGTACACGTCGATGCCCGCCTCGAGCAGCTCAGCGACGTCCTGCCACCGCTTCTCGTTGCGCGAGCCCGGCGCGTTGGTGTGCGCCAGCTCGTCGACGAGCGCGAGCGCCGGGCGGCGCGCGAGCAGCCCGGCGAGGTCGAGCTCGTCGAGCTCGACGCCGCGGTGGCCGACGGCGCGGCGCGGCAGTTCGGGGAGACCGGCCGTCATCGCGGCCGTGGCGGCCCGGCCGTGCGTCTCAACGATCCCGATCACCACGTCGGTGCCGGCGTCGGCGAGCCGGCGCCCCTCCTCCAGCATGGCGTAGGTTTTGCCCACGCCGGGGGCGGCGCCGAGCAGCACTCGCAGTCGCCCCCGCACGGTCATGCCGTCTCCTCTAGTTCGTCAAGCTCAAGGTTAAGCCGTAGAACGTTGACGCGCGCCTCGCCGAGCACCCCGAGGTCTGGGGCCTCCGTGCGAGCGGCGACAAGCTCGCTGACCACGGCGAGCGGCAGGCCGCGCGCCTCGGCGACCCGCGCCGCCTGCAGCCGGGCGTACGCGGGGCTGATGTGCGGGTCGAGGCCGGAGGCCGAGGCGGTGACCGCGTCGGCGGGCACCGCGTCCTCCGGCACCCCCTCGCGCGCGGCGATCTCGGCGCGGCGCTCGGCGATTGCCGCGACGAGCTCGGGGTGCTCAGGCCCCCAATTGGTGCCGGAGGACGCGGCCCCGTCGTAACCGGCCCCGGCGGCGGACGGGCGCGGCTGGAAGTACTCGGGCAGCGCGGCCCCGTCGCCGGCCGCGAACGACTGCCCGATCAGGGCGGAGCCGACGGGCTCCCCGGACGCCGCGGCGACGAGCGAGCCGTTCGCCTGCGCGGGGAGCAGCAGCTGGCCGATCCCGGTGACCAGCGCCGTGTAGCCGACGCCGAGCAGGAGCGTGCAAGCGAGGAGCGCCCGGGCCGCGACCCAGAGGGGCCGGCCGGCGGTGCGCGAAACTGCGGTCATGGTGTGTTCCTTGGTGAGTGAGTGAGTGAGTGAGTGAGCGAGCGGGTGGCCGAGCGAGGCCGGGCGGGCAGTTAGAACCCCGGGATCAGGCGCACGAGGAGGTCGATCAGCCAGATCCCGATGAACGGCGTGACGATTCCGCCGAGACCGTAGATCGCGAGGTTTCGGCCCAGCAGCTGGGCGGCGCTCGCCGGGCGGTAGCGGACCCCGCGCAGCGCGAGCGGCACCAGGAACACGATCACGATCGCGTTGAAGATCACCGCGGAGAGCACCGCGGAGGCCGGGGAGTGCAGCCCCATGACGTTGAGCACGGCCAGGCCGGGGAACGCCCCCATGAACAGCGCCGGGATGATGGCGAAGTACTTGGCGATGTCGTTGGCGATTGAGAACGTGGTGAGCGCGCCGCGGGTGATGAGCAGTTGCTTGCCGATCGCGACGATGTCGATGAGCTTGGTCGGGTCCGAGTCGAGGTCGACCATGTTGCCGGCCTCCTTCGCCGCCGAGGTGCCAGTGTTCATCGCCACCCCCACGTCCGCCTGCGCGAGCGCCGGGGCGTCGTTCGTGCCGTCACCGGTCATTGCGACGAGCCGTCCGCCGTCCTGTTCGCGCCGGATGTACCCGAGCTTGTCCTCGGGCGTCGCCTCGGCGAGGAAGTCGTCGACGCCCGCTTCCCGGGCGATCGCGGCGGCGGTGAGCGGGTTGTCCCCCGTGACCATGACGGTTCGGATCCCCATCGCGCGCAGCTCGCGGAAGCGCTCGGTGAGCCCCTCCTTCACCACGTCTTTCAGGTGGATCACGCCGAGCAGCCGCGCGGCGCCGGCGGCCCGCTTCTCCGCCACCACGAGCGGCGTGCCGCCCGACTGCGAGATCCGCTCCACCACCTCGCGCAACTCCGCAGCGGCGCCGGCGGGGAGCTGCGCCCCACCCTCCTCGAGCCAGGCAGCCACGGCCGAACCGGCTCCCTTGCGCAGCTGCGTCCCGTCGGGGAGGTCGAGTCCCGACATGCGGGTCTGTGCGGTGAACGGCACGACCACGGCGGTGGGGTCCGCCTCGAGCTGCACGCCGGCGAGGCGGGCGAAATCGACGATCGAGGTGCCCTCCGGAGTGGGATCGGCGAGTGACGACCGGGCCGCGGCCGCGGCGAACTCGGCCTCGGGCACCCCGCCCAGCGGTACGAACGCGCTGGCGCGGCGGTTGCCGTGGGTGATGGTGCCCGTCTTGTCGAGCAGCAGCGTGGTGACATCACCGGCGGCCTCAACCGCGCGGCCAGACATCGCGAGCACGTTGCGCTGCACGAGCCGGTCCATCCCGGCGATCCCGATTGCCGACAGCAGCGCGCCGATCGTGGTCGGGATGAGGCAGACGAGCAGCGCAACGAGCACGGTGATGCTCACGGGCGCCCCGGCGAACGACGCGATCGGTCCGAGCGTGAGCGCCACCGTGACGAACACGATCGACAGCGCGGCAAGCAGAATGTTCAGCGCGACCTCGTTTGGCGTGCGCTGGCGCGCTGCGCCCTCGACGAGCGCGATCATGCGGTCCACGAACGTCTCGCCCGGCTTCGCCGTGATTCGCACCACGACCCGGTCCGAGAGCACGCGCGTGCCGCCCGTCACCGCCGAGCGATCACCGCCCGACTCGCGCACCACGGGCGCTGACTCTCCCGTGATCGCCGACTCGTCGACCGAGGCGATCCCCCACACGATGTCGCCGTCGCCCGGGATCGGCTCCCCCGCGGTCACGACCACCACGTCGCCGAGGGTCAGCTCCGCCGAGGACACTGCCCTGAGCGTCGCCCGTTCGGCCGCGGGGTCGCCGGCCGGGTCGTAGTCGGCGACCAGGTGCGCGGTCGTGCTCGTGCGGGTTTGCCGCAGCGAGTCAGCCTGCGCCTTCCCCCGGCCCTCGGCGATCGACTCGGCGAGGTTCGCGAACACCACCGTGAGCCACAGCCACACGGCGATCGCCGCCGTGAACGATACGGGCACCGCGGAGCCACCAGACGCCTGCGGTCCGCCGAGGAACGGTTCGGCGACGGCGAGCGCGGTGGTCAGCGCGGCGCCGACCCAGACAATGAGCATCACCGGATTGCGCCACTGCGCGCGCGGGTGCAGCTTGCGCAACGCGTCCGGGAGCGCGGCGCGCACCTGGGCTGCGGTGAGTGTTTTGCGCGGCTTCGCCGCCGAGCGCACGGCTGCCGCCTGCTCCGCGGCCTCGCGGCGCGCCTGCTCGGGGGTGTGAGTGAGGGTGGACATGGTTACACGAGCCCTTCCGCCAGTGGACCCAGCGTGAGAATTGGAAAGAACACCAGCGCGGTGACGAGCACCGCGGTACCCGCCATGAGCCCGACGAACAGCGGCCGGTGCGTCTGCAGGGTGCCCGCAGTCGCCGGTACCGGCTCCTGGGCGGCGAGGGAGCCCGCAAGCGCGAGCACGAGCGCGATCGGGACAAAGCGCCCGAGCAGCATGGCGACGCCGATCGCCGCCGTAAACCACGGCGTGCTCGCGGTGAGCCCCGCGAACGCGGACCCGTTGTTGTTCGCGCCCGAGGCGAACGCATAGATCACCTCGGAGAGCCCGTGCGCCCCGGGGTTCAGGATCGATTCAGTCGCCACGCTCTCGCGCACGCCGGGGAGCGCGAAGCTCAGCGCCACACCGACGAGCACCAGCACGGGCATGACGAGAATATAGAGGCTCGCCAGCTTCATCTCGCGCGGTCCGATCTTTTTCCCCAGGTATTCGGGCGTGCGGCCCACCAGGAGTCCGGCGATAAACACCGCGATAATCGCGATGATGAGCATGCCGTACAGTCCCGAGCCCACGCCGCCCGGCGCGATCTCACCGAGCATCATGTTGAGCATCGGCACCATCCCGCCAAGCGCGGTGAACGAGTCGTGCATTGAATTGACCGCGCCCGTCGAGGTGAGTGTCGAAGCCGAGCCGAAGATCGCGGAGCCGACCACGCCGAAGCGCAGCTCCTTGCCCTCGAGCGCTCCGCCGGCGAGTTCCGGCGCCGTGCCGGCGCCCGCGAGCTCGATCGCGGTGAGCGCGGTCACCGAGACGAGGGCGATGAGGGCCATCACGGCGAGCACCGCGTACCCCTGCCGCCGGTCCCCCACCATGCGGCCGAGGGTGCGTGGCAGGGCGAACGGGATGAGCAGGATCAGCAGGATCTGCACCGCGTTGGTCCAGCCGGTCGGGTTCTCGAACGGGTGCGCGGAGTTGGCGTTGAAGAAGCCGCCGCCGTTCGTGCCGAGCAGCTTGATCGCCTCCTGCGACGCCACGGGCCCGCCGGGGATCACCTGCGTCCCGCCGGCCAGCGTGCGCAGCTCAGTGAACCCCGCGAAGTTCTGCACCGCGCCCCCGGCGATCAGCACGACCGCGCCGAGGAGCGAGATGGGGAGCAGGATCCGAAATGAGCCGCGGATCAGGTCGACCCAGAAGTTGCCGATCGTGGCGGACCGCCGGGCGGCGATGCCGCGCACGAGCGCGATCGCGACCGCGATGCCGACCGCCGCCGACACGAAGTTCTGCACCGCGAGGCCCGCGAGCTGCACCGTGGCACCCACGGTCGCCTCCGGCGCGTACGCCTGCCAGTTCGTGTTCGCCACGAACGAGATCGCGGTGTTGAACGCGACCCCCTCCGGCACCGCGGGGAGCCCGAGCGCGCCGGGCAGCCACTGCTGCGTGCGCTGCAGCAGGTAGAGGACGAGCACGCCGACGAGCGAGAAGGCGAGCACCGCGCGCAGGTACGCCTGCCAGGACTGCTCGCGCTGCGGATCGACCCCGATCACGCGGTACAGCGCGCGCTCAGCGGCCCAGTCCCGGCGGCTGGTGTAGACCCAGGCGATGTAGTCGCCGAGCGGGCGGTGCGTCACGGCGAGAACGAGCACGATGGTGGCCAGCGTGACGAGAAAGCTGACCCAGGGCATCAGAAGCGCTCCGGCTTCACGAGCGCGAACACCAGGTACGCGACGGCGGCGAGGCCGAGCAGCGCGGCGGCGGTTTCGAAGACGATCACAGCCGCTCCACCGCCTTCCCGATCAGCGCGACGATGGCGAAGAGGGCGAGCGCGCCGAGGATGTAGGCGACGTCGAGCACGAGGAGCTCCGTTCAGAGAACCACCGCGGGGCTGCCGCGGGGCGCCCGGGAGGGGCACCGCAGCAAGTGCACCACGCGGGGTACCCGGGCGGGAGGGCCCCTCACGGGATCCGTGCGGGCGGCGGCGCTGCGAGCCGCAATCCTTACGGTTTGCTCACACCAGCGCCGCGCGCACCAACGCCAGCGGGCGGCGCCCCCGAGGGAGCGCCGCCCGCTGGCGTGACCAGATCCGGGCTAGGCCGCGTCGCCGCGGCGGCGCGCGCGCAGCACGAGGAGCGCAGCGCCGAGCAGCGCGAGCGCGCCAGCTCCCAGCAGCCAGGCCGTGGGGGCCGCGCCGCCGGTGGTCGGGAGGCCCGTGCCGCCCGGCGTTCCCGGAGTGCCGGGGGTACCCGGCCCGGGCGGCGTCGCGGCGAACTCGTTGACCACGGTGACCTGGGCCGCAGCCCCGGCCGCAACGGTCACGGTGCCGACCGTGGCGTCTCCGGTGTTCGGCGTGATCGTGACGCTCTCGGCGCCGCCGGTCTTCGTCTCACGCAGCTCGCAGGCCGCGCCAACGGGCAGCTGCTCGTAGCTCGCGGTGAGCCCGTCCGCCCGAGAGAGCTCGCGGGTTGCGCCGCCCGGGACCTCGATCTCGGTGGGGGTGCCGTCGCGGTCGATCGAGCAGGCAAGCGCCACCGTGAACACCCGGTCAGCCGCGAGGCTCGCGCCGGCGCCCGTGATCTCCTTCGTCACCGTGATGGCCCCGATGTCGAAGGTGTTGATCACGCGCAGCGCGACCGTGTCGCCCGCTCCCACGGTAACCGGCCCGGAGACCGGGTCGCCCGCCGCGTCGACGATCTCACTGGCGGTTGCGCCACCGGTGGTCGTCTCCGTGAGCTCGCACTCGGCACCGGCCGGCAGGCCGGTGTAGTCAGCTTCGAGGCCGCCGGCGCTCGTGAGCGCGCGCTCCGCGCCGCCCGGTACGTCGACCGGGGCGCCGCCGATGGTGCAGGCGAGGCTCACCTCGAACGGACCGGCGCCCCAAAGCTCGGCGCCAGCGCCCGTGATCTCCTTGGTCACGTGCAGCGCGCCAGCGTCGTACGTGTTGACTGCGGTGAACGCCACCGGGAACTCCTGCGGGCCCACCGCGATGGGCTCCTCCGAAGTGTCGGGGGTGAGCGTGGAGCTGGTCGCCCCACCCGTCCCCGTCTCGGTTACGGAGCAGCTTGCGCCGTACGGCAGCGTGTCGATCAGCTTCGAGGTGCCCGCGACCGCGTCGCCCTTGGTGAGCTCAACCGTGCCGTCCCACACGGGCGCGCCGTCGAGGATGCAGAGCACCGAGAACGTGAACACGGTGTCGTCGGACACCGCGGCCGCGCCGTCTCCGGTCACCTGCTTCTCAATGCTGATCGCACCAAGCGGGAAATCGTTCTGCAGCACGAGCGACAGGTCAGACTCGTCCGAGACGAGCGTGAACGACCACGACCCATCTTCGTTGGGGGCGAGCGCGCTGCCGTCGAGCGTCAGTGAAGCACGCGCGCCCTTCGCGTCATCCTCGGTCAGCGTGCACTCAGCGCCCACCGGCAGCTGGTCAACCAGCCAGGCGGTGCCGCCCGCGGTGAGCTCCGCCTGCGCCGGGTCGAGCGGGAGCTCCTCACCGAGGAACGTGCAGACCGCAGAGACGGGGAACGACCCGTAGTCGACCGGGTCACCGTCCTGGTTCGTCGCACCGGTCACGGCCTTCGCCACCTGGAACGACCCCACCTCGTAGGTGTTCGTCAGTGTCGCCAGGGGCACCGGATCCCCGTCGCGCCCGATCGTCACCGGATCACCGGAGACGGAGCTCGTCTCGCCGTTGGCACCGGCAACGTCAGCCACGGTGCACTTCGCGCCCCACGGGAACTGCTCGTCGAGCGTCACCGGTTCGCCGGCGGGCACCGTCACGGTGACGGGATCGAGCTGCTCGCTCAGGCCCGAGCCGTCGGGCGCCTCAACGGTGCAGAGCACCTCGAGCTCAAACTCGTCCGGCGCGAACTCTGCGCCGGAGCCAGCGACCGTCTTCTGCACGGCCAGCGGACCGGTCGCGAGCGCGACGCCGACGCGGAGCCCCTCGGTGGGGATCACGCTCGACTTCGTGCGGCCGTCGGACGTGACCGTCTGGGCCCCCACAGCGACCGAGTTCCACGCAACCGTGTCGGCGGTCATCTTGCTCGACTGCGCGGGGGTACGCGTCTCGAAGGTGTACGCAAGCCGCTCGCCCGGCGCCAGCGGCGCCGCGGAGAAGTCGAACACCGTCTTTACGTGGCGCACCGTGGTCGGATCCACATCGGCGGTCAGCGGGAGCCAGAAGCCGGCGCACTGCTGCTCCGTCGGCTTGAGGTCAGCGGTGCACGCGGCCCCGTCCGAGCTCGAGTAGAACAGCTCGAACGGCACGCTGTCGCGGTACGCCTCGCCGTCCGGCCCGGTGGCCGTGACGAGCTCGGTGTTGCCGATCCAGCTGGGCTGCCACTGCGACTGCCGGGGCAGGAGCACAAGCGCGCCCTGGTCGTCGACCTTCGGGAGCGAGTCGATCGTCACGACCTTCTCCATGGCGAGCGTTCCGGTGTTCTGCAGCTCCTCGCGCCAGGTCTCGACGCCGAGCGGCTTCGTGATCGGCACGCAGTTGCTCACGGAGTAGCCGGAGGCCGCGTCGCCAAACTGCGGCACGCAGGTGCGGCCCGAGTTCGGGTTGGGCACGTCGGCGAGCCCCAGCTCGGTGTCGTTGGCGCGCACGTACTTCTTGCCGCGCAGGGCTCCCGACTCGGTGGGGTACACGGAGGTGTCCGCGAAGCAGTCGCGCACCTCAACGTCTGCCTCGAAGTTGCAGCCGTTGAACACCTGGTCGCTCGTCACGCCGAAGCGGTTCGTGAGCTCGTTCTCCGAACCGGCGAGCACGCCGGGCCGGAACATCATGTTCACCGTGACGGTGTACGACTCCTGCGGGTACAGCACCGTGTTGTCCGGGAACCGGAACTCAATCGCGGCCGGGTCCGAGCCGTCGGTGATCGGGTTCATGCTCTCGTCGAGGTAGGTGACCGTGACCTTGCTGGGGTCGATGGGCATCGGGCTCAGGTTGTCGCTCAGCTCATTGCTGAGCTCGTAGCTGAAACGCTTGTCCACGTCCATGTCCGGGTCGAACACCAGCTGCGGCTTGCCGTTCGCCATGGGCAGGTAGTCAAGAATCACCGGATCGGCGATCGCCAGCTCCTCGTTCTCGCTCGCGACCGTCGAGCGCTTGGCCGTGTTCGTGGTCTTCAGCTTGAACGGGATCACCGCGCCCGGCTGCTGCGCGCCGACGGGCGTCTTCTCGACCGCCACCTCGATGCCCTCGGCCAGGTAGGTCACGCGCGCGCTCGCGTCGTCGGAGACCACGAGCGGCAGCGGATCGTCGGAGCCCTCGACGGGCAGCTTCACGAAGCTCTCGGCATCGGCATCGACGGTGTTCGTGAACAGGCCGCCGGGCGCCAGCACTGACTCTCCCGGCGCGCTAATCGCGGCGTTCGAGTCGGGGACCGGCTCGCTCGGGTCTGAGACGAGGTACGCACGGCGCTTCACATCAAGCGAGATCTTCGCCTGTGGGTTCGCGGGGTTCTCGAACGCGAGCTCCCCGCCGGAGCCGTCCACGCGGGTGTACGTGAGACGAATGCCACGGATCTTGTCGTAGTCACCCGCGGGGATGAGCGCGAGCAGCGTCGCCGCAGCGTTCTCGATCTTGCCGCCGCTCACGGCGACCGGCGCGGCCGTTCCCGGCACCCACCCGTCCCCGTCCGGCGTGCTGGCGTCCGGGGTGAAATCGAGCCGGTTCCCGGGCAGGTTGCCAGTGAAATCGCCGTACAGCACCTCTGCCTGCACCCGGTTGATCGGAGTGGCGACCGCGAGGGTGTCCTCGGAGAACCCGACGAAGCGGTACGCGTTCCAGAAGCTCTTCGCCGAGGCCTCTCCCGCGACCCGGTTCTCACCGGAGTCGGTGACCACGAGCTTCGAGCTGCGCGCGGTCCCGGACGGGCGCGCGGTGAGATCCATGCGGATCGGCTCCCACTGCTCGGCCGTGTGCTCCGCGTCACCGGGCAGCCACTCGACGCGCTGATGGTCGGGAGTGAAGCTCTTTGTGGTCGCAACCGCGAGGTCGAACGTGTCGAGCTGGATCTGCGCGCCGGCGTCCTCGTCGACGGAGTGCTCTTGCGCGAGCCCCACCAGGTCGGACACGGTGCCGGTCGCCTCGTTCTTGATCGGCGAGTCGACGACCGAGACGGCCGTGCTCGGGTCGCTGCGGTGAGTCTTGCGCAGCTGGAAGTCGAGCTGCAGCGTTGCCTTCGCGTCCGACTCGATGCGGCCGAAGTGGTGGAGCTCGACCTTCACCACGTCGGCGAGCTCGCTCGCGCTGAGCGCCGTCGCGGCGCTCGGCGTCACGGTGGCGCTCGTGCCGTCGCTCTTGGTGAGTACCACGGTCGTGCTGGCCGGATCGGCCCCGGCCACGGCGTTCGGCACGCTCACGATTCGGTACAGGTTGAAGATCTCGAACGGGCTCGCCTTGCCGTCGCCCGGTTCAGCGATCGACAGCTCGTCCACCTTCTGCAGCGAGGTATTCGTCGCCGTGATGGTGGCGCGGCTCGTGGGGTACGAGGTCTCGGGAACGTCGGCCGGGGGGACGCCCAGCGGGCCACCGGTCCAGCCCTTGTTCACGCTCACGCCGAGCGGGCGCGGAACAATCGTAATGTCGTCGTCGTCCTGATCGTTCTGCACATCACCGCCGGGCTGGGAGCCCGTCGCGCTGCCCCAGTTCTTCACCAGGCCCTCCTGGCCCGCAACGTTGAACACCTCGCTGGCGATCACCGCGGTGCCCGGGTCGCTGCGGCGCACATCGCGCAGCTCCCACTCGAGGTCGATCTTGCGGTCGCGGTTCGCCGACTTGGTGATACCGCTGCCGATCGCGGGGGCCCCGGCGCCGGTGCGGCCGGCCGGGTTCTCCTCGAACACGAGCCGCACGGCGGTGGCGTCGCGCTGCTCGGATGCGGTGAGCGCAATGTCGGTCATCGTCTGCGTGTAGGGCAGGCCCGTCGCGTTGGTCGCCGGCACCCAGGCGCCGCCGATCCACAGGTCAATTGCCGCGATGCGGTCCCAGCCGGCAACGAACGCCGCGTCCTCGGTGACCGCCTTGATCGCGACGAGATCGAAGGCCTCGAAGCTGGTCTGCGCGACCGGGTCGATCGGGCCCGCGGCCACGTTCGTTCCCAGGCGCGTGTCCGCGATCGTCATGCGGTCGAAGGTGAGGCCATCGGTGGCCCAGTGGAGGCGCGTGGTGGCGTGGTCGCCCGAGCGCTGCACGATCTGCGCGGGGTTCCCCGCACCCTCCCACGACTTCCAGAACAGGTCGTACTCACCGGGGGTGGGGGCCTTCACCGTGACGCTGTCGCAGGCCGGAGCATCGGTCTGGTCGTCGGCGACGGGGGTGCCCCCGATCTCTGCCACGCCGGACGCCGAGGCGCAGTTGGCGATGTCGATCGGGTCGGACCCGACCGGGCGGCTCTCGGTAAGCGTCGCGGTGAAGCTGGGGTTCACGTTGAACTCGCCAACCTCGTGCGGCTCGAAGCCGGGGTTCGGGTTCTCGAATACGAACTGAATGCCGCCGATCTTGTCGAGAATGTCGGCGGGGAGTTCCTGGTTCACGGTGCCGGTCAGCCCGTCGAAGCCGGGGATCACCTTCCACTCGTTCGCCTCGGTGTCCCAGTAGCGGACGGTGAGCGTGGCGCCCGCGGGCACGTCGGTGTTGGTGATCGCCTGCGGCGTGAACGCGTCCCAGAAACCGGAATTCGCGGGGGCGCTGTCCGGGTTCGCCGGGTCGCTCAGCTCGGGGTCGCTCACCACGATCTCCGTGGCGGGAACGTTTGACCCGGGCTTCACGACGGTGGTCGGCAGCTGCACGAGCACGCCCTCACCCTCGAAGCCCCAGATCTCCTCCGGACTCAGCTTCTTCTCGGTGACGATCTCGAGCTTCTTCTCGTCGAAGGAGACGGTGTCGTCGGCCTCGTCGGTCGCGCTGTCGCCGTCCTTGACGCCCTCGACCCCCACCACGTTCGTGTGCGAGGACCCGGCCGTGGCCTGATCGTTCGCCTCGGCGGTGAACTGGATCTCCGTTGAGCCACCCGGCGTGATCGGTCCGGTGAAGTCGGCGGTGAAATACTGCAGCGAGCCGAAGTCGCCCGGCAGCGCGGGGTAGGCGCCGCCATCGGTCAGCGTGACCGGGCCGAACGTCTGCTCGGCCCCGTTCGTGTCGAGGTAGACGATGGTGATTGTGCCGGCGGTGGCCGCGTTCGGGAACTGCACGCTTCCGGTGAAGCCCGTGAAGTCGAGCTCCTCCGCGAAGGTGTTCGGCGCAACCGGCTCGCGCACGCTGAGCGTGTCGAGATCGGTGAGGCTGTTGTTCGTGCCCGTGAGCGTGACCGTGGTTTCCTGGCCCTCAATCAGCACGTTCGGATCGAACTGTTTCGTCGCTCCGACCGAAATCGGCTCGGTGACGATCGTGTAGTCGTCGGAGTCGCCCGCGGTGTCAGTCTCCTCGCCGAGCGCGACCTCGCTCTCGACGGTGTTGTGCACGGTGACGCTCTCCTCGAGGTCGGCGACACCGGGCCGCTGCTCGAGGTTGAGCACGAAGCCGCCGCCGGCGCCGGCGGGAATCTTCGACCCATCTGCGGCGGTGAACGTGACCCGCACGCCCTTCGCGTCGCCGCTCGGGGCGGGCGGGACGGAGCCGGCGGGAACCTCGACCGCGACCCAGGCGCCGTCGATGAAGTACTCAACGGTCGCGGTGTCGGCGCCGTCGGGGAAGGTGAGCGCGTCGAAGCCCGTGATCTCGAGCCACTCGAACGGATTTGGGCTCGCGTTCGGGTCTGCCGGATCCGTGAGGGTCAGCGTGTCGACGCCCGCGTTTGATGCGTTCGAGCCGTCAACGGTGAGCTGCACCGGGGTGCCGGGGTTCGCCTGGCCTACCTTGGGGCTGTACTCCTTGGTCACCTCAGTGCCGAGCTTGAGCTCGACGTTTGGGGTCACGGCGACCTGGTCAGAGACCTCGCCCGCGTTCTCCGCATTGGCGACCGCGGTGTTGACGATCGGCGTGCCGTTCGCCTCGTGCGGCAGGTCCTCGCGGAGCCGCACCTGGATCGTGATGACCGCGTCGGCGTTCTCGAGCAGGCCGACGGTGCCGTCCCCGAGGTCGTCGGTGAACTCGATGGTGACCTGGTTGCCGTCAACGGTGGGCGGGAGTGAGGTCGCGTTCGTGACCGTCACGCTGCCCGGCACGATCTCGAACTCGGCCGGGATGAGGTCTGAGAGCGTGGCGCCGCGGCACCCGAGGTCGCTGATGGAGGAACAGCCCACCTCGATGCGATACTCCATGGTCTCGCCGGGGGCGAGCGTCTCCTCGGAGGCAAACTTGTGCACCTCAAGGAGCGCGGTGTCCTCCGCGGCCACAGCCGCCTGAGGCGCAGCAACCGCCAAGCCGAGCGCGAGGGCAGCCCCCAGCGCCAGCGCGATCCCCCGCAGTCCTGACTTCTTTACATCCCGAAAGCGCCCCACGCTACATCCCATCATCGGTGTCGCACACCCCCACATGCTAAACGCGGCAGTGCGATGTGCTCCAAGGATATGCGATGTGCACGTGTTGCGCATCACCTGTGTGTTTCTTCCGTCACACTTTGGCATCAGGGCGGCTGGCACGCGGCGCGGCGCGCCGCGGCGCGTGGCGAGGCGCCGCGACTGGCGCCCACACGCACGCGAGGGGGCCCACGCGCTCGGCGTGGACCCCCTCGGTCAGCGGCGGGTGTGTGTCACCCGCGCGCCCCGCGGTTCGCGGTTAGGCGTGCCGCGCCTTCCGGCGGCGGCCCTGCAGCAGCAGCGCGCCAGCGCCGAGCAGCAGCAGCGCGACGCCGCCAGCGGCGAAGCCCCACTCGAACGAGCCGCCCGTGACGGGCAGGCCGCCCAGGGTCACGGCGTCGGTCGGGTGCCCCGGCGTACCCTCCGGATCCGGGCTGCCGGGCGTGCCCGGGGTCGGCTTCTCGGGCTTGGGGCCCGGGTCGACCGGCGTATCGAGCACGATCACGCCGGCGTCCCACGTCGGGTCGATCCCCTGGGTCGCCGTGATGCCACCGACCAGATCCGAGTACTCGTAGTCGAGCGTCAGATCGGGGTTGGTGTCGTCGAGGGTGATCCAGGTGCTGAAGCCGTTCTTCCCGGCGTTCGAGTCGAGTGCGGTGTTGCCGCCGCCCGTCTTGGTGAAGCTGTAGATCTTCGCCTGCGCCGGGGTGAGCTCGAACTGTACGCGGTACGTGCCTGCGCGCAGCTCGTCGAACACGTAGAGGCCGTTCGCATCGGTCTTCGTCTCCGCGATCTGCGTGCCGTTCGCGTCGAAGAGTCGCACGATCACGCCCTTCAGCGTGTACTCGGTGTCGCCCTGGAGCCCGTCCTTGTTCGTGTCGATCCACACCACGTCGCCGATCGCGTACGTCTTCGGGGTGAACCCGAAGTCGAGCGTCGGGTCGCGATCCCCGTCATTGACGAGATCGTCACGCGACACCGCCACCCACTCCGAAGAGTCAGTTGCACGGTCATCGCCGGCCTCGGTCGTCGTGGGGATCAGGCCCTCAAGCGCTGCAAGCGTGCCCTCGTCCTCGCGATCGATCGACACCGTGTAGGTCTCGCCCGGCTGGAGCGCCGGCAGATCG
>NZ_SHKI01000003.1:186696-632791 GCF_004217175.1 Leucobacter luti | reverse complement strand
TCATTGACGAGATCGTCACGCGACACCGCCACCCACTCCGAAGAGTCAGTTGCACGGTCATCGCCGGCCTCGGTCTTCGTGGGGATCAGGCCCTCAAGCGCTGCAAGCGTGCCCTCGTCCTCGCGATCGATCGACACCGTGTAGGTCTCGCCCGGCTGGAGCGCCGGCAGATCGATGAACTCGTAGAACCCGTCCTCGTCGGTCACCACCGGCTCAACCGGGTTGCCGAACACGTCAGTGACCGGGTTCCCATCGGGGCCGGTGAGCACGAGCTTCACGCCCTGAATCGGCTTCTCGTCCGGGCTGGTGCCCTGCACGCCGTCGCGATCAACATCGAGCCAGACGTAGTCACCCACGGAGACCTTCTTCACCGCGCTGCGCGGGGTGTTGAGGAACTTCGTCTCCGGCGAGGTGCCATCCTCGTCAACGATGAGCGCGATCGGCTCGCGGTCAAGCACGTAGCCCGCCGGCGCCTTGGTCTCGTGCACCGTGTAGGTTCCCGCGGTCTTCACGGTGGGAACCGCGTCGCCGCCGGACTCCCCTGCGATGCGCAGCTTGCCGCCCACCACGTAGAGGTCCGAGAGCACCGTCTCGCCGGCCGAGTTGCGCAGCTCGAAGCGCGCGTCGCGGTCGGTGATCGGCGTGCCCGTCGGGTCAAGCTCGTTCAGCTTCGAGATATCGAGCGGGAAGTCGTTCGTCGGGGTGATCGTGACCCGCTCCGAACCGATCACGTTCTCAACGCCCTCACCGTAGGTGAAGTCGGTGATCCGCACCTTGAAGAACAGCTCCGTGATCTTGCCGCCGGGGATCGTCTGGTTCTTTTCGATCGTGATCCGGTGATCTGCAGAGCTGTACTTGGCCTTCAGCTCGGTCCCGGGGATGCGGTACTCGCCGGTGCCGGCGGTTCCGTCGGTGCCGACCTGGTCCGGGTTCACGAAGCCGACGAACTCAAGGTTCTCAGCGAGCTGGTCCTTGATGTCGAACAGCATCTTCGTGTACCCGAGCGTGGAGATGAACTGCACCCGGTAGACGTACTCGTCCTGGACGAGCGCGCCATCCGCGTCGACCTCCGCGCGAAGGTTCGTCGTGAACGCCTGCTTGTCGGCGTTGTAGACGGTCTTCAGGATGTCGATCTCGCGACCGCCGACGCCTGCCGACGAGGTCGTCTTCGAGGTGAACACGGTCTCGTTGTCGGCGCCCAGGTAGGTCGCAGAGTTCTTGACGGTGATCGCTTCCTTGCCCGTGATTGGCTTGGTCGGGATCTTCACCGTGAAGGTGAATGCCTGCTTGAGCGGCGTGGCCGCCGCGCTGCCCCAGGTCGACTTCAGCGGGAACGCCGCGTTCGGCGTGAACACGAGATCGTTGTTCTCGTTCAGGCTGAGCTCGAGCGTGGTGCCGTCGATCGGGAAGTTCGAGTCGTACGCGCCCGTGATCGACGCCTTGATCTGCGCGAGCGTCGCCTCCGACACATCGAGCACCGAGTGGTCGATGTGGTCAATGATCGTCGACGTTGCCGCGTCGCCGATACCCGAGCCCACCGTGAAGGTGAAGGGGATCTCGGCGACCGTCTCGCCCTCGTCGAGCACAATCGGCTTCGAGTCGGTGCGCTTCTTAAACTTGCCCTGGTCGTCGATCCCGTTCTTCGGGTCCTTCGAGATCACGACGCGGTGCTCGGTGCTCCGGTCGTACCCACCGCCGGTGTTGTAGAAGAACTTGGCAACGTTCGTGATCCCGCTGAAGAGCGTCTGCGCGTACGGGTTGTCGCCCGGCTCCTCCGTGCGGGTCGCGTTGGCGACCGAGAGCAGCTCGGCCTTGACTTTCACCTGGTGCGTCTTCGTGAGGTCCTTGCCCACGTTGATTCGCAGGTTCTGGCCGTCGACCATGTACGCGCCGACGTAGGCGTCGCCCGCGAAGTCGGCCTCGGACACGCCCGTCACGAGCCGGTAGCCCGCCACGAAGTCCTGCTCGCCCACGAGCCACCGGAGGTTCGCCGGCAGTGCGTCAGTGATCACGACGTTGCGCGTGAGCTCGTGCTTGGTGCCCACGAACTTGGAGAACTGCGTGAGGTCGGCCTTCAGCGTGTAGGTCACGGGGACCGCCGGGGCGAGCGTCACGCCGTCTTCCGCGAGCGTGATGGGGGTGTTCTGCACCAGGTCGCTCGTCTTCGCGAACGCCGCACCGAGGTTCGGTGAGGGATCCGTCGGCGTGCGGCCGCTGATCTTCGACTCGGTGCGGTGCTCCGCGCCGTTCACGACCGCTGTGTTCGTGAGCGCGATCTCGTAGACCTTGCCCTCCTGGTCCTTGACCAGGTCGTACTTCGCCTGCAGCTCAGTGCGCAGCACCTCGAGCGCCGCGGCGTCAGCGATCTTCGCGCGGTAGGTCAGCACGTAGCTCGAGTTCTGCTCCGCATCGAACTCGTGCGTGAACGACTGCCCCGTGTACCCGGCAAGCGCCTCCGTGGCGGTCTGCTTGTTCAGCCCGTTTGCATCCCACCAGGTCTTCTTCATCGAGAACGAGCCGGGGACGAGGGTGAGGCCCGTGCCGAGCGTGTCGGTGATCGACACGGCGCGAGCGTCCTTGCTGTTGACCGTGACGGTGTAGGGGATCTCCTTGGCGATGGAGTCAGGGTTCAGCTCGACCCGGCCGGCCTCGGTGATGACGACCGCCGGCCACGTGACCCCGCCGGCGCTCTTGCTGCTGCCGGACTGCAGGGTGGTGAACTCGTCGCCCCGCTTCTTCACCACGATCAGCTGCGAGGTCTCCTCGCCGTTGACCGACCAGTTCACAGTCTCCTGCGACGACTCGACCACGGTGTCCACCGTGAAGTTGAGCTCGATCGCGCCGTTTGCGACGGTGATCGGGTCCTTGAACGTGATCCGCAGCACGCCGTCGACGAGCTCGAACTTCTCGACCGCGGTGTTCGACGCTGGCGCCTCCGTGATCGTGAAGCCCTTGGGCACCGCGATCTCCGCCACGTGCCCGCCGGGAACCTGACCGCGGTCGTACCGGATCTCGAGTGTGTAGGACTGGCCCTCCTCGAAGACCGGCTGCCCGTTGTGGCTCCCGCTGCCTCCCGGCAGCACGATCTCAACGGTGCCCGCCGCGGCCATCGCCGGTGAGGCGCTGAAGCCCATCACCACGAGAAGCGCGGTTAAGAGGCCGGCGAGAAGCGGCCGCAGGCCACCCCCGCGTGTTTTGGGCGCGCTGAAGTCGCCCGGATATGCCGATGGCATGCATCCCCCAATAATTTACCGGCGCGCACAAAACGGCGCGCCGAATACCCCTTGATAACGAGCTGCGCGATTCAGATCCCCCCGAACCGTGACTGCGCGATCCCCATCGCACGGTCAATGCACACTCGCGGGCGTAAATGCCCGGTACGACCCTAGCAGACCCTCCCGATGACCCCGCTATGCGTTTCCCAGCTCGGGTGCTGGGCGGGCTGGCACTCGCCCGCGCCCCGCTATTCGGCGGCCAGCCACCACTGCGGCGAGGCCTCGAGCACCGCACGCACCGCGTGGTCCACGTCGCCGGCCCCGTCGAGCAGCCAGGCTTCAATCGCCCCGACCGTCCCAGCGGCGGCGTAGGCGACGGCGATCCGCGCCCCGAGATCGTCACCCCGGAGCGCGGGCGGGAGCAGCTGCGGCCGCCGCACCAGCAGGTCGCCCAGGCCAACGCGCAGGTAGTCCTCGATGCGCTCGCGCACGGGGGCGACGAGCAGCGGATCCATCGCCCCGCGGTACACCGCGGCGCGCTCCCAGATGTGTTCGAGGAGCAGCCGCTCGGCCTCGCCCAGCGGGGCCGCCGCCGGGGTCTCTGCGAGGCACGCCGCGAGGTCGTCGCTCAGCGCGTCAGCGAGCAGGACGGTCACTGACGGCGCGTGCCGGTAGAAGGTTTCGCGGGTGACCCCCGCCGCGCGGCAGACCCCCGCGACGCTGAGCTCGCGCACCGGTCGCTCCGCCGCCAGTGCAAGCACCGCTGCGTGCAGCCGCTCCTGCGAGCGGCGAAACCGAGCATCCATACTCAGGAATGTACTCGATCACGGATCATCTACCTGACATTTGTCAGTTAGGTGACGTAGGCTTGCCTGACCGGCGCCGCAGGGGCCGCCGGGGCAACGAACGGGTGCCGCGGCACCCGAAAGGGGGTCAAACGATGGCTCGATTCTCAGGCAAGGTCGCGATCGTCACCGGTGGCGTCTCAGGGATCGGAGCGGCGATCACCCGCCGCCTCGTCGACGAGGGCGCACGGGTGTTTCTCGCAGACATCAACGCTGCGGCAGTGACCGCGATGAGCGCGGA
The DNA here is from genome assembly GCF_004217175.1 of Leucobacter luti. Lineage (GTDB taxonomy): Bacteria > Actinomycetota > Actinomycetes > Actinomycetales > Microbacteriaceae > Leucobacter > Leucobacter luti. The sequence continues at coordinate 628,490 of NZ_SHKI01000003.1, read as the reverse complement.
GCTCGGCGCCGCAGTCGACGGCCGCGCAACCGACATCACCAACGAGGCGGACATGACCGCCCTGTTTGAGGCGGCGACCGCCGCGTTCGGCGGCATCGACATCGTCTTCAACGTCGCGGGCGGTTCGCGCCCGGGCGCAATCGTCGACATGGACCTGGCGGCGTGGGACTGGAACACCCGCCTCAACCTGTACGGCGCGTTCCTCGGCACCAAGCTCGGAGCGCAGCACTTCCTCGCGGCGCAGAAGCCAGGCAGCATCGTCAACATCGCTTCGCTCAACTCGCAGGTACCGATGCACGGGGGCGCGGGGTACTCAACGGCGAAGGCCGGCGTCGTCATGCTCACGCGAAACGCCGCGCTCGAACTCGCGGGCGCGGGAATCCGCGTGAACGCGGTGTCCCCCGGGCTCGTGAGCACGCCGCTCACGGGCGGCCTCACACAGCTCCCCGGCGTGCTCGACGCGTATCTCGAGCGCATCCCCGCCGGGCGCCCCGCCGAACCCGAGGAGATCGCGGGCGTTGCACTGTTCCTCGGCTCCGACGACGCGAGCTACGTCAACGGCGAGAACATCCTCGTCGACGGCGCCTGGAACACCACGGGCTATCCGGATCTGCGCGCGGCGCTCGCCGGGCTGCAGTAGCCGCACCCGCACCCACAACTCACCGTCTCACCGTTTCAGAGAGGACACACCATGCGCGCAGCCAGGCTCCACGGCACCGAGGATCTCCGGATCGACACCGTCGAGGACCCCAGCCCGCTCCCCGGCCAGGTCAAGATCAAAAACGCGTACGCGGGCATCTGCGGCTCGGATCTCCACATGTTCTACGCCGAGCTCCCGCCCGCCGATCAGTTCCCGCCCCACCCGCTCACGGGGGCCGGCCTCCCCCAGATCCTCGGCCACGAGTTTTCGGGGACCGTCGTCGAACTCGGCGCCGGCGTCACTGACATCGCGGTCGGGGATCGCGTCGCGGTCTGGCCGATCTACTTCTGCGGCGAGTGCGCCGCCTGCCGCGGCGGCCGGCCCAACGCGTGCGTGAAGATTGGGTTCCACGGGCTGAACTCGCACGGCGGCGGCATGGCCGAGTTCACCACCGTTGACGCGTCGAAGGTGCACGTGCTTCCCGAGCAGGTCGACCTGCGGTTTGGCGCGCTCGTTGAGCCGATGGCCGTTGCCTGGCACGCGGTGACGCGCAGCGCGGTCGCCTCCGGCGGCACCGCGCTCATCGCCGGCGCCGGCCCGATCGGGATCGGGATCTGGTTCGCGCTGCGGGCCCGCGGGATCACGCGCGTGCTCGTTTCCGAGCCGAGCGCCGAGCGGCGCGAGGTGATCGCGGCGCTCGGCGCCACGACGATCGATCCGGTCGCGGGCGATCTGCCGGCTGCCGTGGCGGAGCTCACCGGCGGAGACGGCGTCGACGTGGCGTTCGACGCGGCCGGCGCTGGCCCGGCGATCACCTCCGCGATCCCGCTGCTCACTCCCGGCGGTCGCCTCGTGGTCGCGGCGATCCACGAGCGCCCCATCGAGTTCATGCCGACCAGCGTGGTCATGGCCGAGACCGAGATCGTGGGCACACTCGGCTACCTCCCCGAGGACTTCGACGCCGTGATCGAGGCGATGTCGAACGGGCACTATGACGCGACCGGGTGGGTGACGGAGATCGGGCTCGACGACGTCACCGGGGCACTCGCCACGCTGCGGTCCGGCCGCGGGGCAAAGTTCCTCGTGCGCGGCGACTCCTAGCGGCCGCAGCGCTCTGGGGCGGGACGCGCGTCCCGCCCCAGAGCCCTACCAGGGGCTCGGGGCGTAGTCCTTCAGGAAGCAGCCGTAGAGATCCTCACGGTCCTCCTCGCCGCGCACGATCGGGTCGTACACGCGCGCCGCGCCGTCCACCAGGTCGAGCGGCGCGTGGAAGCCCTCCTCCGCGAGCCGCACCTTCGTGAAGTGCGGGCGCTCGTCGGTGATCCACCCCGTGTCGACCGCGGTCATCAGGATGCTGTCGGTCTCAAACATCTCACCCGCGCTCGTGCGGGTCAGCATGTTGAGGGCCGCCTTTGCCATGTTGGTGTGCGGGTGGCCGGGTCCCTTGTAGCGGCGCGAGAACTGGCCCTCCATCGCCGACACGTTCACCACGTAGGTGCGGCGCGCTGGCGACGCGGCCATCGCCGCGCGCAACCTGCTGATCAGAATGAACGGCGCGGTCGCGTTGCAGAGCTGCACCTCGAGCATCTCGAGCGGGTCAACCTCCTGCACGTGCTGCACCCAGCTGTTGACGTGGCTCACGTCGGGGACGAGGCCGCCCGCGTCGATCGCCGAGCCGTCGGCGTGCTTCGCCAGCGAGGACGAGCCCGGCGCCATCGCGAGCGTGCTCAGCTCGGACGCCGTGAGGTTCTGCGCGAGACCGGCCGCAACCGTGCCGGTGAGCGCTGCGGGGTTGAGCGCGTCGAGCGACACGGCGCCGTCCGCGCTCACCGACGACTGCAGCGCGCGCGGGTGCAGCTCCGCCGGGTGCCCCAGCGTCTCGGTCTCCGGCAGGCGGCCCGCGGGGAGCGGCTGGGACTCGGCGTCCGCGAGCAGCGAGTACGACCCGGGCGAGCGGCGCACCGTCTGCGCGGCGTTGTTGATCAGGATGTCGAGCGGGCCGCGCGCCGCCACCGAATCGGCGAGGGCGATCACCTGTGACGGGTCGCGGAGGTCGATGCCCACGATGCGGAGCCGATCAATCCACTCCGCGGAGTCGGGCAGCGAGGCGAACCGCCGCGCCGCGTCGCGGGGGAACCGGGTCGTGATCGTCGTGTGCGCGCCGTCGCGGAGCAGCCGCAGCGCGATGTGCATCCCGATCTTCGCGCGGCCACCCGTGAGCAGGGCGCGCTTGCCCGTGAGGTCGGTGCGCGCCGTGCGCTTGCCGTGGCTCATCGCCGCGCACGACGGGCAGAGCTGGTGGTAAAACGCGTCCACCTGCGTGTACGGCTGCTTGCAGATATAGCAGTTGTGCGGCTTCGCGTACTCGCCGGCGATCGCCGCGGTCGCGGTCGTCGAGAGCGGGATCCCGCGCGTCTCGTCGTCGATGCGATCCGGCGCCCCCGTCGCGGTCGCGGCGACCACCGCGCGGTCCGCGTCGGCAATCACGTTGCGGCTCACCCGACGGCGTTCGCGCTTCGCGGACTTGTACATCGACGAGGTCGCGCGGCGCACGGCCACGGCGTCCGGGTGGTCCTTCGGCAGCTCGTGCACCGCCTCGATGATCCGCAGTGCGGCGGCGAGCTCGTCTGGGTCGATGATGCTCGGGGCGGAGTCCTGGCCGGACGGTGTTTCGGTCATTGGGCCTATTTTACGCCAGCCACCGCAGTGCTGGGTGTGCGGCCGGTCAGCCGCCGCTGGTCGCGGGCCGCGGTCGGCGCCGCGGCCCGCGGCACGTGGGCTAGGCGCAGTTGCCGCAGACGCCAGAGAGCGCCATCAGCATGAAGCAGTTGGGGCACACCGGCTGCACGCGCTCGGGCTGCGCGTTCGGCTTGACCTTGGGCTCAGCCTTCGGCTTCGCCACGCGGCGTGCGCCGCCGCGGGTCGCCTTCACTGGACCGCGCTCGGCGGCCAGCTCCTCCGCCTCAATCGCCGCTCCCTTGCCGTGCACGGGGTGGTCCACCGCCCAGGCGCCCGGGTGGCGCACGCTCTGCCACCGCGGGGCGTTGCCCACCACTGCGGTGATCTCCTCCTCCGTGAGGAAGCCGACGGTGTACCCCTTGTGCACGTGCAGGTCCGGGGCCTCGTCGGAGCGCACCACGGTGATCCCGTCATCGGAGCGCACCAGGCGCTCAACGGGCACGCGGTTGAGAAGGCTCCGCAGGAACACGCGGTTCGCCACCGGCGCCCGCCGGTGCACCAGGGCCTCCTCAAGCGAACCGTAGCGGTTCAGAATTGACCCCTGTGATGCCGACTGCTCCATGATGTGCGCCTTCCCCTGCTGCCTGCGAGCCCGAAACGGGCTACCCTCCAGTATCCCGCACCCCGGCAGTGCGGCCGACCGCGCGGCTCGGCGGCCCGCGCCCGCGCGGTGCCGCGCGGAAACCTGATCCCCCGGGCCTCGCGGCCGGCGAGAACCCCGTACGCTGGGACGATGCCATCCCGTCACGAAGCAGCGATCACCCTGGGCATCCCCGTCGAGATGGCGAAGCGGCACGGGATTCCGGCACAGATCAGCCACTCCGAGCTCGCAGAGCTCGACGCGAGCCCGCCACCGTGGCTCGCCCAGTCGCGCGCCAACCGCACCGGGACGCGGCCGGTGTGGGCCACGCTCACGTGCGCGGTGTGCGGCGCTGAGGAACACGCGCGCCCGAAGAAGTGGTGGCCGGAGTTCACCCTGCTTGCCTGCGACACCCACGAACCGGCTGAGTTGCCGGCGCCGGCGGCCGGCACCGAGCGCTCCTTCGTGTACGGGGTGGGGAGCCAGTACTTCGGGGCGGTCGACGCGCCCACCGACGCACCCACCGACGCGGACTGAACGCCCCGCGGCGCTACTGGTACACCCGGAAGCTCACTCGGTGAGCAGCGCCATCGGAGAGCACCCCGCGCTCGACCTGCGCGCGAGCGTGCGCCTCGACGTCGCTCACTCCGAGCCCCTCGAGATACTGGCGGTGCTCCAGGAGCGCCGCGGTTGCGGCGTCCAGGTCTCCGTCCGTGACCTCGACCGTGTGCGTCGGGTCCGAATCGGCACACACCGCGATGTGCCGCACGCCCGCCCACGGCTCTCCAGCGAGGCCGGGGAAGATCCACGAGTTGCCGGCGTCCGCTACCGCGTCGAGCGCCGCGAGGCCCACCGCGCGGTGATCGGCCTGGTTCCTGGATCCCCCGGCGAACGCAAGCCCAAAGTTCAGCGTGACGACCACCTCGGGCCGGTACCGGCGGATCGCGCCAGCGAACGCCTCGCGCAGCGCAAGGCCGTACTCCGTGCGCCCGTCGGGAAATCCGAGGAACTCGAGATCTCGCACCCCGACTCGCGCGATGGCTCGCCGCTGCTCGATCTCGCGGGCGGGCCCCGCCTGGGCGGGAGGCAGGCTCTCGATCCCGGCCTCGCCCGAGGTGGCGAGCACGTACGACACCTCCTTCCCGCTGCGCGTCCACGCGTTGACCGCGATCGCGGTGCCGTACTCCGGGTCGTCCGGGTGCGCCATCAGCACCAGGGCCCGGCTCCAGTCGTCGGGAAACTGCTCAAGCGTGGTCATCGGTGTGCCTCCAGGTGTGAGCGGCTCGGCCCCCGGCGGTGTCCGGACCGGGAACATCGTCCTCGCCAGTCTGCCAGGCAGTCGCCCGTCCCAACAGGGGTCGCGCGGCCCCCGCGTGGCCACCGCCACCGCCCCGGCGGACCCTACCCGGCCGGGGGGAAGCCGCCCCCGCCGCCCATCTGCCCGGCCGCGGCCTCACCGGCGGTCGCCGTGCCCAGGTCCTGGCCATCCGAGCTCAGCGTGTAGGTGTCGCCCGCGATGATCTCCGGGGCAACGAGCACCACCGACCCCGCGGTTTTCCGCGCGGTGGCGGTGACCACCTCGGCACCATCCGCGTCGGCCAGCGTGACCCGCTGCCCGGCCGCGATCTGCGCGCTCACCATCGCCCAGCCCTGCGTCGAGTCGCTGCCGGGGGTCTCCTCCATGTCGCCCGCGCCGAACGCGACGATCGTGCCGCCCGTCACGGTGATGCCGCCGTTCGAGTCGAGCGCGCCGTTGCCGCCGGTCGTGGGCCCGTAGACCGTGACGTCGCCGCCCGTCACAAGGAGTGAGCCGTTCGAGTCGAGGCCGTCGCCCTCGGCGTCGACGGTGATGGTGCCGCCCGAGATCTCCAGGCGCTCCCCCGTGTCCGCCATCCCGCCGCCGCCCATACCGCCGCCCGGCCCGCCGGCGCCGCCCGGCCCGTCCGGTGCGCTCGGTGCGCTCTGTGCGCCCGCGCCGCTCGGTTGCGCTGCCGGGTCGGGCTGCGCCGTCCCCGCGCCATCGGCCGCGCCGTCTCCGGTGGTCGCGGCGTTCCCGGAGGCGTTGATGCCGTCGTCGGAGGCCGTCAGGTCGATCGTGCCGCCGAAGAGGCCGATGTTCGCGGCCTCCATCGCCTCGGTCGAGGCAGTGACAGTCACGGTGCCGCCGCCGACCGACAGCACAGACTCGCCCTTCACGCCGTCATCGACGGCGTCGACGGTGAGCTCCCCGCCCGTGATCACGGTGTCAGTCTGCGCCTGCACGCCGTCGTCGCCGGCGGTGATGTCAATCGTGCCGCCGGAGACCAGGATGTAGCCCCGGGTCTCGTCGTCGTCCTGGTCGCTCTTCAGGCCGTCGCCGCTCGTCGCGGTGAGCGTGAGCGTCCCGCCCTCGACCACGAGCGCGTCCTTGCCGCGCACGGCGTGGTCGGCCGCCGTGACGGTCACCGCGCCGGAGAGCACCACGAGGTCGTCTTTACTCGTGATGCCGTCGTTGCCGTTGCCGCGCACCGTAAGCGCACCCTCGCCGGAAATCGTGAGGTCGGTGTCGGCGTAGATCGCGGCGTTCGCCTCGGCGTCTTCCGCGTACGACGCGGCGTCCGAGACCGTGTTCGAGCTGCCGGCGGCGAGCGCGATCGCGACGTCGTCGGCGGTCTGCACGTCGATACCGGCGCCCGCGGTGCTCGCGATCGTCGCGCCGTCGAGGATCAGCACGACGAGCGCGTCGTCCGGCGCGGCCACGACGATCTGCCCGTCGAGCTGGCCGCTCAGCCGGTACACCCCGGCCGCGGAGATCGTGACCACGCCGCCGGCGCTGCTCACCGCCGCGGCGTCGCTCGTGGCTCCCGTTCCCGAGAGCTTCACGTCGACCGCGTCCGCCTCGTCCCACTCGTCCGGGTTCACCGTGGTGTAGTCAGCGTTTGCCGCGAGCACCTCGTCGGGGCTGAGATCGCCCGTGAACGCCGACAGGCTCGCGGTGGTGGTGGCGTCCGGAGCTGCGGCGGTCGCGCCCGCCTGCGAGGTTGCGGCGCAGCCGGTGAGAAGCGCTCCGCTGAGGGCGATGGCGATGAAGGGGAGAACTTGGCGTTTCATGATGCGATCCTTTGCGAGGTGGTGATCGAACGGGGAGGGATGGGGTGGGTGGGGCCGTGCAGCTCGGGTGCTGGGTGTGAGACCGCCTGGGCGAACGGGCCGGCGAGCGCCCGCGCCCACTTGTTGCCCGGGAGCTCCGGGTGCAGGGCCGCCGTGCCGGTGCCGAACTTGCTGATGCCGCTCGGCCGGTGCCCGGCCCGCCACAGCGCACGGTCGAGCTCGCTGATCCGCCCGGCCGACTTCGATTCGAGGATCACGTGGGTGGGCAGCGCGATCGCCGCCGCGTCGCCGCGTCCGGCGCAGTCGGCCCAGCGCAGGTGCGTGTCGATCGTCGCCCGGCTCCCCTCCGGCAGCAGCAGGGTCGTGCGGCGGTAGCGGCTCACGAGCGCGGGCTGCAGTTCCGAAACAAGCGCCGCGTCGTGCCCGTGTCGCTCGAGCAGTGCCCCGAGGTAGGCGCCCCCCGCCGGGGTGATGCGCGCCCGGTCGGCCGGGGCGTACGCGATCCGCTCCTTGACGGTGCTGCCGCGGCCGCTCTTCGTCTTGAGCTCGAGGAACGCCGTGCCGGTATCGAGGTAGCTGCGCGTGCGGAGCTTGAAGCGGCGGCGACGGCGCTGCGCGGTGAGTCGATAGCTCAGGTGGTCGGCGGTGTCGAAGTACACGGAGTCGTACGAGAACTCGCGGCGGCCGCCGATCTCGAGCACCCGGGTGGCGGGGTCGAGGCGTTCGAGCAGCGCGACCGCCGCGTCGAGCGGCACCAGGTACTTGCGATCGACGCGCGTCAGCAGCTCCGCCTCGGTGACCAGTTCGTCGAGCCCCACCGGGCGCAGCTGGTTCAGGCTTCGCGCGCGCCGCCCCTCGAGCGCCGCTCCGCGCGGCGTCATCGCGCCGCCCCCGCCCGCGCGACTCGGCCCTCGGCCGCGGGCGCGGCGGTTCGCGATGCACTCCCCGCCACCCGCTTCGCCGGCGCCGCGACCCTGAACCGCACATCGACCAGCGTCGAGTCGTTGACGAGGTCGAGCTGCTGCACCGTCGCCGAGGTGACGGTGGCGCCCAGTCGCTCCGCAAGCTCAGTGCGGAGCTCCGCTTCGTCGGCGATCGCCCGGTCGAGCCGCACCACCTGGTGCCGGCTCTGGGCGAGCAGCGCGGGGTGATCGACCGCCCACAGTGCCACCAGGATCAGGGCGATGAGCCCTGCGGGGAGCAGCACGCTCGTCTGCGAGAGCCCCCCGATCAGCCCCATCGCGAGCGCCGCGAAGTAGTACGCGACCTCGCGCTGAGAGATCTCCGACGAGCGCAGGCGGATGATCGAGAGCACGCCGAACAGCCCGAGACCGAGGCCCGCCGCAATCTCTGCGGAGCCGAGCACACTCGTCACCGCCAGCACGCCCACGTTCACCCCGATGAACGCCACGACGAGGTCGCGCCGCCGGTGCCGCGGGTAGTACAGGCCGAATGCGAGCACCAGCGCCGCGACCAGGTCGATCGCGATGAGGATGAGATTGGGGGTGGTCACGGGGTCTCCTTAGGGTTCGTGCTGCGTCAAGCTCATCCGATCCTGCTGTGCGCGGGCTATGTTTTTGGGGCTCCGCGGGCGGTCTGGGGCGAAGAGTCCGCGGCTGCGGTACGCGGAATACTCCGAGCGCGGTACGCGCCCGTGCAGATCGGCGGCGTTGACACGACCGCGGGAACCGGCGATACTAAGTGTTGCGTTGTACAGATCTACTGTTCGTTAGAACGCGAGTTTCCGCGAGGGGCGGCGCCGTCGCCGCGCCCCGCACACCCGAGCAGGCAACGATGCCAGGCACTAAGGAGACCCATGTCCGTCACTGAGCTCGACATTCAGCGCGCCCCGCAGGGCGCCGACGCCGCGACGCCGCTGTCGGCACGGATCGCCCTTCCCGCGACGCTCCCCATCCTCTACGGCAGCGAGATGGGCAATGCGGAGCTCGTGGCCGACAACCTCAAGGATGCCTTCGAGGCGCGCGGAGTCACGGTCGAGTGCATCGAGCTCAACGACCAGCCAGTGGAGGAGCTCACGGACATGGGCGTCGCGCTGTTCGTCACCTCCACGAGCGGCGAGGGCGATATGCCCTACACCGCCGATCGCTTCTGGCAGCGTCTCAGTGCGGCAGACGCGCCAGAGCTCTCACACCTCAGGTTTGCGGTGCTCGCCCTCGGCGATAGCGGCTATACGTACTTCTGCGGTGCGGGCGTGAGCCTCGACAATCGGCTCGCCGAACTCGGCGCCACCAGGATCGCCGACCGCGTCGACTGCGACGTCAACTACGACGTTCCGGCAAACGAGTGGATCGCCGCCCGCGTCGAGCAGCTCGCCGCGGACGCGGCACCCGCCGCACTCCCGCCAGCCGCGCGCCCCTCAGAGCCGCCGCAGGCAGCCCAGCTGCACGCCGCCTCGCCCTGGACCCGCGACACCCCGTTCGCGGCCCGGCTGAGGAGCGGGCAGCTGCTCACCGCACCGGGGAGCGCAAAGGAGATCCGCCACTACGAGCTCGACATCTCGGGCAGCGATATTACATATCGTCCGGGCGACTCCGTCGCGGTGATCCCCACGAACACCCGGGCCGCGGTCGAGTGCTTCCTCGAAGTCACCGAAATGACCGGAACCGAAATGCACCAGGGCGAGTCGCTCAACTACCTGGCGAAGTACGAGTGGGAGCTGCGCTTTCCGTCTGGCGCGCTGCTCGACACCGTCGCAGCGCGAGCCCCCGAGAGCGAGCTGGGGCTGGCCCTTGCCCGCGACGACCGCGCTGCCGGGGAGGAGTGGATCCGTGGCCACGGCGTGTGCGAGACACTCGCGCAGCTCCCCGAGCCCCTGTCGATCGCCGAGCTCGGCGCGGTCATGGGGCCGATCCGGTACCGCGCGTACTCAATCGCGTCGACGCCCCGCACCCACCCGGACGCGATGCACCTGACGGTCGCGACACAGCGCAACGCGGCCCCCGCGACCCTGCCCTCCGGGGTTGGCAGCGGCTACCTCGCCGACACACTCGAACCCGGCGACGAGCTCCGGATCTTTCCGCTCCCAAACCGCTCGTTCCACCTCCCGGACGACCCCAGCATCCCGGTCGTCATGGTGGGGCCCGGCGTTGGGCTCGCCCCCTTCCGCGCCTACCTCCTCGACCGCGCGGACACCGCCGAGCGCGGGCCCGCCTGGCTGTTCACCGGGGACCAGCACGAGCGCACAGACTTCATTTATCGAGCGGAGCTTGAGCGCCTGGGCGCCGACGGCGTGCTCACTCGCTGCGACACCGCGTTCTCTCGCGACCAACCCAGCAAGGTGTACGTGCAGGACCGCATGCGCGAGAATGCCGCGGAGCTCACCCGCTGGCTCGTCGACGGCGCGTTCTTCTACGTGTGCGGCGACGGCAAGCGCATGGCCGCCGACGTTGACCGCGTGCTGCAGGAGATCGTCACCGCCGAGCTGGGCGCCGACGCCGGTGCAGAGCTGCTCGCGCAGCTGCACCGCGAAAAGCGGTACCTGCGCGACGTGTACTGACCGGCGGGGGCGACACCCCTCCCGCGACCCGCGACGCGCGGTCTACGCCGCGAGCGTGTCAGCGAGCGGTCTCGGGCGCAGGAAGGCGGTCACGAGCGCCGCCCCAAGGGCCATCACGACCATGAGGATGTAGACGGGCTGCATTGCGTCGGTGTAGCTCGCGACGACCAGCCCGCTCAGCGCGTCGGGGAGCTGCCCCACCTCGTGCGGTGTCGGCGCGGTCCCGACGCGCGCAAGCGCCGCGTGCGGCAGACGGTCGGAGAGGCGCTCACTCCAGCCGCGGACGAACATTGCACCCACGAGCGACGTGCCAAACATGCCACCGATCTGGCGAAACAGGCTGGTCGCGGCCGTCGCTACCCCGACCATCGAGTGCGGGAACGCGTTTTGAACGATCAGGATGATGTTGCCAAACGAAGCGCCGAGCCCGAGGCCAACGATTCCGCCGGCGGCGCCCGCGAGCCACACCGACGAGTCGTGCACGGTCGCCGCCATCAGCCCGGCACCGCTCGCAACGACCAGCGCGGCAACCACGAGCACGCTCTGATAGCGCCCCGTGCGCGCGACGATCTGCCCCGCGAGGGTTGAACCGAGCAGAGTTCCGATCGCCATCGGGATCATCACCGTGCCGCCGACCGCGGGCGAGGAGCCGAGCGCCACCTGCACAAACGTGGGGAGATACCCGAGGAAGGTGAACATCACCATCGCGAGCGCAATCGACGAGATGCTCGTGAGCACGAACTCGGGCTCGCGGAACAGCGCGAGCGGCAGCACCGGGTTGGCGGCCCGCCGCTCCACGCTGGGAAACACCGCGATTGCCAGCACCCCGACACCGATGAGACACAGGATTGTCGGCGACGTCCACGCATAGGTGACCCCACCCCACGTGGTGACGAGTGCCAGTGACACCGTCGCCACCGACACGAGCGCCATCCCCCCGTAATCGAGGCTCGCTGACCCACTCCGCGTCGGCCGCGGCAGCTTGAGGAGGAAGACGGTTCCCGCGGCCGCAATGATCCCAACGGGGATGTTCACCCAGAAGCCCCACCGCCACCCCGGCCCCTGCGCCAGCAGGCCGCCGACGAACGGGCCGGCCACCGTCGCGGCGGCGAACACCGTGCTGAGAATACCGGCGTAGCGTCCGCGCTGCCGCGCCGGAACCACGTCTGCGATGGTCGCCTGTGGCAGCACCACGAGGGCGCCACTCCCGATTCCCTGCAGCACGCGGCCGAAGATGAGCCACCCCAGCGTGGGCGCCAGGGCCCCGACGAGGGAGCCCGCAGTAAAAATGCCGATGCCCACGAGCATCATCGATCGGCGTCCGAAGACGTCGCTGAGCTTGCCAAAGATCGGCATTGTGGGAATCGAGGCGAGGATGAACGCGACGATCACCCACGACATCTGCGACAGGTCACCGAGCTCCGCCGCGATCTCGGGCAGCGCTGGCACGAAGAGGTGCTGCGACATCGACGTCAGCAGCGTGACGAGGCTGAGCGCGGTAAAGAGCAGCGCCAGTCTCCCGCGCGACGGTGGCGCCGCGCCCGCTTCCCCCTGGGACACGCGGCTATGCCAGCTGTTCGAGCTCCGCGACAATCCGCTCCGCCGGGTCTCCGGCCGCGAGCAGGCGACGCGCGAGGTTGAGTCCGCGCACCCAGTTGACGGTGACGACTCCGGTCGGCTCGCCCGCGCCGTTCGAGTGCACCACCGCGGTCTTCCCGTCACGCGCGAGATCCCGCACGAGCGCTGAGCTGCCGTTCGGGTCGCGCCAACCGATGGTGTGCACCTTCCAGTCGTACTGATCCGACCACACGTAGTCGGTCGAGCCATACGGCTCGCTGACGCCGCCGGTGAGCGCCGTGGCGACATACCGCGCCTGATCGCTCGCGTTCGTCCAGTGCTCTGCGCGCACCTCCACCCCGCGACCGGGGTGGGGCCAGCGCGCGACATCGCCGATCGCGAACACGTCGTCGGCGCCCACGGCCCGCAGCATCCCATCGGTGAGCACGCCATTTCCGAGCGTCAGCCCGCTCCCCTCAAGCCAATCGATGCAGGGAATCGACCCGATTCCCACGACCGCGGCCGCGGTATCAATGGTGCTGCCGTCGTCGAGGAGCACCTCGAGCGCTCCGAGCTTGCCGCGGATGTCGGTGACACCGACCCCGAAGCGCGCCTGCGCGCCGTGCCGCTCGTGCAGGCCGACCAGGCTCCCTGCGACGTCGGGGCCCACGATGCGAGCCATCGGCTCGGCTACCGGATCGACCACCGTCACGCTGCACCCGAACCCGACCGCCGCCGCCGCAATCTCGGTGCCGATGAACCCGCCGCCGACCACCACGAGGGGCGCGCCCGTGCGCAATTGCTCCGCGATCGCGCGTGAGTCGGCCAGGGTCCGCAGCTGGAACACACCCGACTCTGGGCGCCAGGGCGAGGGCCGCGCAATCGCGCCGGTCGCGATAATGAGGACGTCGTAGCCGACGCTGGTGCCGTCGGCGAGGCGCACGACGCGTGCCACGGTATCGAGCCCGGTTGCGGCCACGCCGAGCTTGAGCTCGACGCCGGCGGCGGTGAGGGCCTCAGCTGAGGTCAGCCTGAAGCCCGCGACTGCATCGTCCGACCAGTCCGACTTCAGGAGGTCCTTCGAGAGGGGCGGCCGGTCGTAAGGCAGCTCAGCCTCCGCGCCGATCAGGGTGATGTGACCTGCGTGGCCCAGCGCCCGTAGGCCCTCAACGGCCCGCGTGCCCGCGAGCGACGCGCCAACGACGACGACGTGACGATCCGACTGTGGTGAAGACATCGTGTGTATTCCTTTGCGTTCTCTGAGCTGCGGTGCTCCGGGGCATCGTTGCCGCCGACGGTGACGCGCACGAGGCACATCGCGTCCCGTCTAACGGAACAGTGATTGCTTACTGCGCAACACGTTCAGTATGGGCGACCGCCCCGAAGCGTGTCAATACCACCCCGAACCGCACACCCCCGGCGCACCGCCCCTAGCGACGCACGATGCCCGTTCGCGGATCTCGCGCGCCGCTCAGGTACTCAGTGATCTGCGCCGCGGCCTGCGCCACGAGCCCGGCAAGGGACGATGAGTACGCGGCGTTGAAGCGCACCTCCGGCATCGTGATCCCAATCGAGCCAACCACCGAGCCCGACGGGCCAAACACGGGCGACGCGATCGCGATCGCGCCCTCGATCCGCTCCCCGTGCGTGATCGCGAACCCATCCCGCACCACCATGTCGAGGCGGGCCCGCAGATCGCGCGCGTCTCGCAGCGTGCGGTCAGTCAGCGCCGCAATTGGACCGCCGACCACCTCAGCGACAATCTCCTCGGGAAGAAACGCAAGGATCGCGAGCCCGCTCGCCCCCGCGTAGAGGGGCAACCACTGCTTGAGCGGAAGCGTGTACCGCAGCGGGTGCGGCGACTCGACGGCGAGGGAGAACATCATGTGGTGGCGCGCCTCGCCGTACACCGCGAAGAACGAGGATTCGCCGCTCCGCTCGGTCAGCTCCTCAAGGGTGTCGGTCGACACCTCCTGCACCGGATAGCGCTCGACAGCCGTCCAGGCCAGGCGCAAGAATTCAAGCCCGAGCCGATACGAGCCCTTCTCGGTGCGGGCAACCAGACCGAGTCGCTCGAGGTCGGTGATCAAGCGGTGCACAGTACTCGGGCTCACCCCCAGCCGGCCGGCAAGCTCGCGCACGCCGTGCGCGTCCTGGTCACTGTCGATCATCACCGTGAGCAGCTCAATCCCGCGAGCGAGCGGATGCCGTCGCCGCTTTGCGCCGTCTGGATCGTCCAGGTCTCGTTCCGTCGTGTCAATCATCTTCCACCATCCGACCTCGCAGGCACCGGCACACTTGACTTCAGACTTCCGCGCGTGACATTCTGTACATCGCCAGTGCGGAACACACGTTCCGTTATAAACAACATACTGCATGCGGTTCGCGCAGTGCCAGCCTCACCGACGAGGACGGCGGCGGCCGGATCACCGAAGATCACCTGGCGCACCCAGAGAGCAGAGGACAAGCCAATGACGGTAGCGAACGAGACCAGCACTGACGCAGGGGTGGCCACGGCGGGGGCGGGGCGCGTCGCCGTCGTATCGGGCGGAGCCGCCGGTATCGGCTACTCGATCGCCGACCGGCTCGCCAAAGACGGCTTCACTGTCGCGATCCTGACCCGCACCGAGGGCGCGGCCGAAGACGCCGCCACGGAGATCGAGCGCACCGGCGGCACCGCACGCGGCTACCGCGCAGACGTGAGCGACCGGGCACAGGTGGACGCTGCGCTCGCCCAGATCCGCGCCGAGCTCGGACCCGTCGCGGTGCTCGTCGCCAACGCGGCGGTCGCCCCGAACAAGGCGTTCCTCGACACCACGCTGGACGAGTGGGAGAACACCCTGCGCATCAACCTCACCGGCACCTTCAACCTCGTCCAGTCGGGCCTGCCAGACTTGCTTGCGGCCGGCGCCGGACGCGTTGTGCTCATCTCCTCGTCAAGCGCCCAGCGCGGCGCCCCGCGCATGGCCGCGTACGCGTCGTCGAAGGGCGGACAGCTGGCACTGACCAAGGCGCTCGCGGTCGAGTTCTCAAAGCAGGGCGTCACCGTCAACACCGTCGTCCCCTCATCGATTGACACCCCGAGCGTCGAGAAGAAGCGCGCCGCCGGCCTGATCCCCTCCGCCGAGGAGATGGGCAAGTACATTCCCGTCGGCCGGGTCGGCACGGGTGCCGACATCGCCGGCGCGGTCTCGTACCTCGTCTCCGACGACGCCTCGTACGTGACCGGTCAGACCATCAGTGTCAACGGCGGCTCGTTCATTGGCTAGCGCGGAGCTGCGCCGATGACCGCAACCGACACCCCGGCCGAGGCAAAGTCAGCGGACACGGCCGGGGCCGGTGCATTGATCGGGGCCACGGGCACGCTCAGCTGGGCGATTCGCGATTCGTTTCTCCGCTACGTGACGATCATCGCGCGCGGCGCCGTCGAGAGCGACGGGGTCACAACCGACGAAGCGGGCGCCTTCGTGTTTCCACTTCGGGCCGCGAGCCACGAGGCGGACGGCTGGCACCTCTCGTTCGGGGGCTGGGTCCACTTCACCGCGCACGGGGGCTTCCTCGACGTCCTCGTTGCGGCGCCCGAAGTGATCCTCGGGCCCGCCGGCGGTGTCCTCGTCACGCACACCCGCGAACCGGGCGCCCCGCTCCTCCCGCTCACGAGCGTGGCGCCAGCGGCACCCGATGCTCGCTCTGGGCAGCTCGAGTGGGGCCCGCTGCCCACCCGGCTCCTGGCCGCCGCGGAGGACCACTTCGGGAACGTATACCCGGCGGACACCGAGATGGCGTCGCTGTCTGTGGCGCTGCGACACCCAATACACTCGTAGCATGCACTCGTCGCCGGCCGAGCCGGGAACCTCGCGGGCACACCCCGCACGCCTCAGCGGCGAGCGCGGGAACGTCCGGGGGCAGGCGACCCGGCTGCGGATCCTCGAGGCCGCGGAGCAGCTCTTCGCCGAGCACGGACTGTCAGCGGTGCCGCTGCGCGACATCGGCAAGGCCGCTGGCCAGCGCAATCACGCGGCAGTGCAGTACCACTTTGGGGAGCGCGACGAGGTGGTTCGCGCAATCACCGAGTATCGCGGGGCCGAGAGCGAGCTGGTGCGCGCGGAGCTCGTCGCCGGGCTGATGCTCGACACCTCGCGTCCCACGACCCGGGACGTGGTCGGCGCGTTCGTGCGCCCCCTGGCAATCCACTTTCGCCCGGACAACCACTACCTGCAGTTCCTCTCGGTGCTCATCACCGAGGAGGGCGGCTACGAGGGGCTCGACGGCACGCACACCGGCGGCCAGGTGATCACCCTCCGCGCGCTGCTCTCGCGCCTCCTCCCGGAGGTCCCCGAGGCCGTGCTCGCCGAGCGCTGGTGGGTGACGCTCACGAGCGCCGTGCACACGCTCGCGCGCTACCAGACCGCTCAGCGCAAGCGCGAGTCCCTCCCCGCCGCGATCGACGTGCTGGTCACCGACCTGATCTCGTTTCTCGCCGCTGGCCTCGCCGCGCCGCACGACTGACAGCGCGTCCGAGCACCGCACCGGCACAGGTCCCGATACACGCGGCAGCGGGCGCGCCCCACGGAGGTGGGGGCGCGCCCGCTGTCGGCTGTGGCGACTGCGCCTACCCGTCGCCCTCGACCACGCTGATCGAACGGCTGGGGCACACCTGCGCGGCCTGCCGCGCGAGCGCCTCTTGCTCGGCGCCCTGCGGGACCGCCCGAAGCACCTGCACCTTGCCGTCGTCGTCCTGATCGAACGCGTCCGGGTCCGTGAACACGCACTGGCCAGAGCCAATGCACGTCTGCTGCCTTGCAACGATTTTCAAGATTCTCACCCTTCCAGACTCAACCGCTGAGTCAATCGAACGTCTCTGCTGCGCCGATCACGCCGGCGTGATCGGCGCACCGAGCGGCACGAACGGACTCATCACCATGCCGTGCACGTCGAGCGCATCGCTCTGCGAGGAGTACTCGGCCGAGATGATCCGCTGCATCGCTGCCGCCGCCGAGCCGTCGATCGCGTAGACGGTCGCGTAGCGATATGGCAGTTGTGCGGCGAGGGCCTCCGGCACCTCGTAGCGCTGGGCGCTCGCAACGCCGGCGAGGCGCACGACCTCCGGCAGGTGCTCGTCCGTGTACCAGCTGCTGAATTCAGCCTCGCGGCCCGCCACCGCGTTGGCGAGCACCAGGATCAGCTCCGCAGGCTGCACCTGGGCGCTCACGCCTGCGCCGCCAACTCGTGCGCGGCCACCAGTGCGCCGTTGTAGTCGGCCGTCGCGGTCATGTGCGCGAGGATGTCGACGAGTCCCTGTCTGCCGCCGGGGTTCAGGAGGAACTTGCGGGGTTTGCCCTGCACGTTCGCACCGTAGTAGTGGCTGTGTTCCGCCGAGAAGATCGATTTCGGCGCGAGCTCGGCGATCATATCCATCCAGCCCTGCTCCTGCTCCGCCGTCGGCTCGAACGTCGCAAATCCGTGCTCGCGCGCGTAGATCATCGTGTCGAGGATCCAGTCGACCTGGAACTGGCTGTACCTCGGGTAGTTGCCGCCGCCTGCGCCGTGCGGACCGCCGGGGAAGAAGAAGTTGGGCAGGTCGTGCGCGGCAAAGCCGCCGAAGTCCGACGGACCCTCTTCCCAGTCGGTGCTGAGGTCGAGCCCGTTCGTGCCGCGTACCCCCATCCGCGTGAGCGCGCCGGTGCCGAAGTCGAAGCCCGTCGCGTACACGATGACGTCGTACTCCTGGTGACCGGCCGTCGTCTCGATGCCGGTCGCGTCGACGCGGACGATTGGCGTCTCGCGCAGCGAGATGAGCGAGGCGCTCGGCTTGTTGAACGACTCGTAGTAGTTCTCAACGAACGGCGGCCGCTTCGCGCCAAAGAGATGGTCGGTCGGGATGAGCCGCTCCGCCGTCGCCTGGTCCGTCACGATGCTGCGCACCTTCGCCGCGATGAATTCGCAGAACTCAAGATTGACCTCGCGGTTCGTGGTCATGTCGAAGTAGTTCATGGTGAGCTTGCCGAACCCCGGCGCCTGCCACATCGTCTCAAAAAACGCCTGGCGCTCCTCTGGAGTGTGATCCGTCGAGAACTTCCCGGAGAACGGGTGGAGAAAGCCGGAAGGCGAGCTGCTGAGCGTGTGTGTCACGCGCTCCCAGTCGGCGCTGAGCGCGGCACGCTTCTCGTCACTCAGCGGCGCGTTGTTCAGGGGCGTGGTCCACGTGGGGGTGCGCTGGTAGAGGTCAACGCGCTCCACGGTGTCGACGATCGCCGGCAGCAGCTGCGAGCCGCTCGGCCCGTTGCCGATGATGGCGACGCGCTTTCCGGCGAAGTCGATGGGCTCGTGGGGCCACGCTCCCGTGTGGTGCGCCTCCCCGACGAAGCTCTCGATCCCGTCGAGCTCGGGGTAGTGCGGCACTGAGAGCCCACCGGTCGCCGAGATCACCCAGCGCGCCGTGACGGTGCGGCCCTGCTCCGTCTCGACCACCCAGTGCTGTGCCCCCTCGTCGTAGACGGCGGAGACGACGCGCTGACCCGTCTCGATGCGCTCGCGCAGCGCGTAGCGATCAACCACGTGGTTGAGGTAGCGCTCGATCTCGGGCTGGGTGGCGAACTCCTCTTCCCACTTCCAGTCGTCGAACAGCTGCTTGTCGTGAATGTAGCCGTACGAATAGCTCTCCGAGTCGAAGCGCGCGGCGGGGTACCGGTTCCAGTACCACACGCCCCCAACGCCGTCCCCGGCCTCGAGCGTCAGCGCGGTGAACCCCGCCCGCACCGCGCGGTGCAGGGCGTAGATGCCGACAACTCCGGCACCGATTACCAACACATCAATGTCGACGCCGGTGTCTTCAGTGTATGCAGTCATGAGTAGTTTGCTCCCTCTGCGGCCCGCATCCTGCGGCCGTGCACTTATTTAAGCTCTATCTTTTAATACTTGCAAGTGATTGCCATAAATTCAACGAATTTTGCGGTGGTTTGGAACGACAAACATGAGCTACTGTGTTGATAATCGTGACTGTTCTTGATCAAAGGAGACACATGAACACCAACACCGAGCTGCGATTCGACGGCCGCGTCGCGGTCATTACCGGAGCAGGCCGCGGGCTTGGCCGCGCACACGCGCTGCTGCTCGCCGCGCGCGGCGCGCGCGTGGTGGTCAACGACTTCGGCGGCTCGCACGAGGGCGAGGGCGCGAGCGCCGGGCCCGCAAACGACGTGGTTGCCGAGATCGTCGCGGCGGGCGGCGAGGCGGTCGCAGACACGAACGACATTGGCACCGAAGCCGGCTGCCACGCGCTCATCGAGACCGCGATCACCGCGTTCGGGCGCACTGACATCGTGGTCAACAACGCAGGCATCTCGCGCTGGGCCACCTTCCCAGAGGCCGATGCCGACAACCTCGAACGCACCCTCGACGTCCACGTTCGCGGGACCTGGCACACCACCCGCGCCGCGTGGCCGCACATGGTCGAGCAGCAGTACGGGCGCATCATCACCACCACGTCCACCGGCATGTTCGGCCTCCCGGCAAACCTCGCGTACGCCACCGCGAAGGGCGCCGTCATCGGCTTCACCCGCAGCCTCGCGGTGGCGGCCGAGCCGCTCGGGATCCGCGTCAACTGCCTCGCCCCGAACGCGATCACCCGACCGAGCGAGAACCTGAAGAAGTCGGACATGGGCGCGGCCTCCCGCGATCTCGACGAGGCCCGCCTCGCTGCGATGGACAGCGCGTTCGTGGCCCCGATGGCCGCGTTTCTCGCGCATGAGTCGTGCGACGTGAACGGCGAGATCCTCGTCGCGGGGGCGAAGCGCTACGCCCGGTGGTTCCTCGGCGTCACCGAGGGCTGGCTCGACGACGGCGACGCCGGCACCGCGCTCGAGGACATCGCGGCGCACTTCGGCGAGATCACCGATCCCGAGAGCTACTACATTCCCGCCAACCTCAACGAGTGGGCCACCCGCTTCATGTCGCACCTGAGCCACTAGGGGCGCACACGCGCGCTGGGGCAGCCGGGCGACGTACCCCGGCGCCCCAGCGCGCGTCACGAGCTAGGCCGCGCCGCCGCGTGGGTGCGCGCTCGGGAACCCGGCAAGGCCGTCGTCGAGCTGCAGCCCGAGCGTGTTGAACGCGACGCAGTGCATATCGTAGGTCGAGACGAGGAACACGAAGTCAATCAGCTGCGGCCGGTCGAACTGCTCGGCGAGGCGCGCCCAGGTGTCGTCGCTCACGTTTCGGGTGCGGCAGATCTCGTCGATCGCCCGCACGATCACGGCGTCCCCCTCAGACCAGGTCGCGGGCCCAAGGTCCGAGAGCGCATCGATTTCGGCCTGGCTCAGCCCGGCACCGAGCGCGATTCTGCAGTGCTGCGCCCACTCGTACTCGCCACCCCCCAGCCAGGTCGTGCGGAGGATCGCCATCTCGCGAACCCGATCGGAGAGCGCCGAGTGCTTCAGGTGCGCCGAGAACGGCATCCACCCGGTCACCAGCGGCGGGTGGTTCGCGTAGATGCCCAGGATGTTTGAGCTGGGCCCCGGGGCAGCACCGGGCTCGGGGCGGCGCGCCCCGATCACCGATAACGCCTCCCACATCTCATCGCTCCAGTCGGCGGTGGGGATCGGGGGGATCCTGGCTTCGGTCATACGTCGCTCCTCGCTTCGCTCTCGGGAATCGCCCCGGCGCACCGGAGCGCGCGCTCGGCCCGGCATTCGGCCCTGCTAACATGCGCCGTAGGCGTCCGGGTGGCCCGTCGGACAATCCGCAACCTCGCGAATTCCCCCGGGCATGTCCGTACAGCGATAGTGTTTCATAGAACAGAACACCCGTTGCGTAGCGCGCAGAATTAAGAATGCATCGCCGCACCGCGGCTTGTCAAGCGAATCCGGGAACCCCGGGAGCAAGGAACACCGACCATGCAGACCCCTGACACACCCTCCGAGCCCACGACGCCAGACGCGGCCGGCGCAGCCCACCGACGCCAGCCTCTCGCGCGAGGCCTGGAGCTCCTCGCGCTCATTATTGACAGCGAGCAGGACTCGCACGGCGTCAGGGAGCTCGCCGGACGGCTCGGCGTCAGCCCGAGCACGGCTCACCGCCTCATCACCGACCTCGAGCGGCTCGGAATGGTCACCCGCACCCCGAGCAGCACCTACCAGATCGGGCCGGAGTTCCTTCGCCTCGCCTGGGCCACCTCGGCGCAGCACCCGCTCCAGGAGCTCGCCACGCGCACGCTCCAGCGACTCAGCGAGGCGACGCGGGAGACCTCATTCTTCAGCTCGTACAACGAGCTGCGGAGCCAGATGATGTTCACGCTCACCGCGGAGTCCCCCCAACCGCTCAGGTACGTGATTCCGCTCCACGAGTGGCTTCCACTGCACGCTGGGGCCAGCGGCCTGGCGATCCTCGCATTCGCCCCGGAAGCCGTGCAGCAGCGGATCATCGACGGTGAACTCGAGGCGCAGACCGAGCGGACCGTCACCGCCCCGGACGCCCTCGCAACGCGACTCGAACAGATCCGGCGCGACGGCTACTGCGTGAGCCGCGGCGAGCGGATCACCGGGGCCGTGGCGATCGCGGCCCCGGTGTTCCGCCAGAACGGGGTGCTCGGCGCGGCCGGCATCTCCCTGCCGGAGTCGCGGTTTGACGAGGCGCAGCTCGCGCACCTCGCCGAGGTGGTCACCGCGGGGGCCGCGGAGCTCACGCAGTACCACACCGATCCGTCGAACCGGTTCTCCCGCTCTCCGGTCGCAGAGTAGCCTCCGCTGGCACCACCGCCCGCATTGACAGGCGGCGTTTCGGCGCGCATAATTGGTGTTGCGTTACAACGATCAAGTGTTCTTTTAAATGGAACGGTCCGTGGCGCGACTCCGACTCACTAGAAAGAGTGTTCAATGACGAAGACAGCTTTTTCCACCCGGAGGACCGACCCGTACGGTCCCCCCGCCGCGCACCGCCGACTTCTCGCGGAGGAGCCGATCGCGCAACTCGAGTGGACCGAGCGCGGCGGCGACGTGTGGACGGTCGCCAAGTACGAGGACGTGCGCGCGATGCTGGGAAACACCAGTTTCAGCTCCGACCGCTCACACCCGCTGCATCCCGGGCACATGGCGTATAACCCACGCAGCCACCCCGGCCGGATCATTGAGATGGATCCGCCCGCGCACGCCGCGCAGCGCGGTCGCGTCATGGGTGAATTCACGGTCAAGAAGATCTCCGCCATGCGACCGCGCATTGAGGAGATCGTCAACCAGTCGATCGACGCCATGCTCGCGAGCGGCAATTCAGGCGACTTCGTCGAGCTGCTCGCACTCCCCGTCCCCTCGATGGTCATCGCGGACCTCCTCAACGTCCCAGAGAGCGATTACGCGTTTTTCCAGGAGAAGGCCGGGATCTTCGCGGACGGACTTGAAAACATGGAGAAGCGCCAGCAGGCGTCCAGCGACATCGTCGACTACATCGCCACGCTCGTCGACGCCCGGATCGCCGCCCCCGGCGACGACGTCCTCAGCCGGCAGCTCGCGGCAGGCGCACCGCGCGAGGAGGCAATCGGCCTCGGCCACCTGCTCCTCATCGCCGGTCACGAAACCACGAGCAACATGATCTCACTCGCGGTCATGACGCTGCTCGACAAGCCCGAGCTGCGTCAGCAGCTCGCCGAACAGCCGGAGCTCATCCCCGGCGCCGTGGAGGAGCTGCTGCGGTACTTCACCATCGCAGAGACGGGCGGCCTGCGTCTCGCGGTCGAGGACATCGAGCTGCGCGGCGTCACCATCCCCTCCGGCTCCGTGGTCGCCGCGCTCACGAACACCGCAAACCGCGACCCGGACGTGTTCCCCGAGCCAGACCGCATCGACTTCACGCGCGGCGCACGCAACCACGTCGCGTTCGGCTTCGGCCCGCACCAGTGCCTCGGCCAGAACGTCGCGCGGCTCGAGCTCGTAGTCGTGCTCGAGATTCTGTTCACGCGCCTGCCCGAGCTCGCGCTGGCGGTCCCCGTGTCAGAGCTCCCGCTGAAGGAATACAGCAACTTCGGCATCCACACGATGCCGGTCGCCTGGTAGCCGGCACCGCACACAACGGCGGGGAGGGAGCTGCTGAGCAGCTCCCTCCCCGCCGTATTTCGTGCGCCTCCAGCTAGGGCGCAGAATCGCCCTGCGCGAGTGCGCGCGCGATTGCCCGCGTGGGGCAGACGTCGATCGCCATCTGAATCTTGTCCTCCGGGTCGCCGTCCGCGGCCACCACGATCGCGATGCTGTCGTCGTCGAGATCGAACGTCCCGGGGGCGTAGAACGTGCACTGCCCCGACCCCATGCAGCGGTCGCGGTCTACGGTGAGCTCCTCGGCCACTACTCGCTCACCCCCGTGAACGTGAGGAACAGGTGCTGGTGTCCGCGGAACTTGTAGCTGCGGATCAGATCCCACTCGCGCTCGCCCGCCGGGCCGTGGTGCGCATCATCGATCGTGAGGCTGCTCGTGCGCGCCAGCAGGCGCTGGATCGAGAACACCGCCTCGGCGCGCGCCAGCGGCGCGCCCGGACAGGTATGAATGCCGCGCCCAAACGCGAGGTGCTGCCGCGCGTTACCGCGCCGCGCGTCAAACTCCGCGGCGTTCTCGAACAGCCGCTCATCGCGCCCCGCCGCGCCGTGCAGCAGCATGACGTTGGTGCCGGGGGCAAGTTCAAGGCCGCCGATCTCCGTCGGCCGCTTCACCACGCGGAACGACCCCTTGATGGGGGCCTCGACACGCAGCACCTCCTCGATGAACCCCGGGACGAGCGCGGGCTCGCGGCGCAGCAGCTCCTGCAACTCCGGATCCTCGGCGATGCGCTGCAGGCAGATCCCCATGAGCTGCACGGTGGTCTCCTGGCCCGCGGCGAACATGTTCGCCGCGATACGCGCAACCTCGAGCGGCTGCGGCAGAGAGCCGTCCGGGAAGGTCGCGAGCGCGAGCCCGGTGAGCACGTCGTCCTTCGGGTCAGCCCGGCGCTCCTCGATCTTGCCGACGAAGTAGTCGTACATGCGCTCGAGGCTGTTGTGGTGGTTCGCCTGGAGCTCAAGGTTGCCGAGCACCGGCCCGGTCGGGCCGCTCGCGAAGATGTCGAGCAGGAGGTCGAAGTCGGACTCGGGGACCCCGAGCAGATCGCCAACCGCGAGCACCGTGTACTTCTTCGCGTAGTCCCAGATGAACTCGCACTTGCCGGTCGGCAGCAGTTCGTCGAGATAGCGGTCGGCCATGCGCTTCAGGAACTCTTCGTTCTCCTTCAGCCGCTTGGGGGTGATGAGCCCCATCAGCACGGCGCGATGTGCCGTGTGCACCGGCGGATCGAACGTCACGATCTGGTCGTTTGCGCCGAAGTGCTCACGGTGCTGCTCGAGTAGCTCAGTGATGTCGTCGCCCGTCACCTCGAACGGCAGGTCGAGGATCGGCCCGCCCGTTCGGTTGATCGAGGAGTACACGTCGGGCTGGTGGTAGACCTGCAGAGACTCCTCGTACCCCGACACGATCACGACGCCGTATTTTGGTTCCCGGAACACCGGGTGGTGCTTGATCATGTAGTCGAAGTATGGCTCGGCGTGTGCCGCGACCTCCGGATCGGTGAAGAAATCCACATCGACCGGGTTGATGTCAACAGTTGTCATGACTGACGTTCCCTCTTCTCGTCTGTTCGCTTACTTGTAGCGCTCGGGCGCCGCGTCCATGAGGACCGTCTTCGGCTCGATGTAGGCGGACACGCCCATCTCGCCGCCCTCGCGGCCGTAGCCCGACTCCTTCACGCCGCCGAAGCCGATGAGCAGCGATTCGACCTTGAAGCCGTTGTGCCCCACCGTGCCGGCCCTGAGCCGACGCGCGATGCCCCAGGCCCGCTCCGTATCGTCCGAGAACACGGCCGAGTTCAGGCCAAAGGGCGTTCCATTCGCGATCTCGACCGCATCGTCCTCATCGTCCGCCGGGATGATCGAGACCACGGGGCCAAAGATCTCCTCCTGCGCGATCGTCGCGTTGCGGTCGACGTTCGCGAACACGGTGGGCTCGACGAACCAACCGCGATCGAGGTGCGCCGGGCGCGAACCGCCCGTGACGAGGGTCGCCCCCTCGGCCTTCCCCGCTTCGATGTACCCGAGGATGCTCTCGCGCTGGCGCTCAAGCGCAACCGGGCCCATCTGGGTGTCCGGGGCGAACGGGTCGCCCACCTGCACCGCCGCGAACTTCGCGCCGAGCAGCTCGGCGAACTCGTCATGCTTCGCGCGCGGCACGACCACCCTGGTGAGTGATGAGCAGTTCTGTCCGGTCAGAGAGATCTCCTGGCCGGCGATGATCGCCGCGACCTTTTCGAGGTCATAGTCATCGAGCACCACCGCCGCTGACTTGCCGCCGAGCTCAAGGGTGAAGCGCGCGAGGTGTTCACTCGCGGTCACCGCGATCTTCTTGCCGACCTCACTCGAGCCGGTGAAGCCGACCTTGTTGACGCGCGGGTCGCGGACCAGCTGCTCGGTCACGCCGCGGCGACCGGTGACGACGTTCAGCACGCCCGGCGGGAGACCAATCTCCTCCGCGACCTCTGTCAGGGCGAGCAGCTCCCCCGGCGCCTCGGCGGGGAGCTTCAGCACGACCGTGCAGCCGGTCAGCAGTGCCGGCGCGATCTTCCAGGTTGCGAGCGAGAGCGGGGTGTTCCACGGCACGATCGCGGCGACGACCCCGATCGGTTCTGCCACCACCGCGGACCAGTTCGACATCGACGACTTCGCCTGCGTGACCCACGGGTACGTCTCGGCGAGATCCGCGTAGAAGTCGTAGGCCATCGGGACGCGCTGCATCGAGGCCTGCGCCATCGCGAAGGTCGGACCGGTCTGCCGAGTCCAGTACACCGCCATCTCTTCGCTCCGAGCTCGGAGCCCGGCCGCGAGCTTACGCAGGTACTCGGCACGCACGGAGGGGTCGAGGAACGGCCAGTCGGTGTGATCGAAGGCGTAGCGCGCCGCTGCGATCGCCGAGTCCATGTCCTGCGGGCCGGCCTGCGCGACGCTGTAGAACACTTCCTCGGTGGTGGAGTCGATGATGTCGAACGCGGGCAGGCCACCCTGGGGCGCCACCCACTCTCCGTTGATGAAGAGCTTGTCCGGGTGCCGCAGGTTGACCGGCCTGCCGCGGAGAGTCTGTGCTTCAGTCACGTGTGCTTTCCTTACTATCGAAGATCCGCGCGTCGACTATGACGCGCGCTTGGCGAGGGTGTCGGCGAACGTCCACCGCGTTCGCATCGGGTTCACCCCGGCGAGCTCGAGCGCGTTCATGCCGTAGTCGACGTCGAGGAACACCCCGGAGATGAACCCGGCAAGGTCGCTCCCGAGGAAGACGAGGGCGCGCGCCATGTCCAGGGGCTCGGCCAGCCGGCCAGCCGGGCCCGTGCTCGCGGCTTTGAGGTTGTCCATCCCGCCGCGCTGCTCGGCAAAGTCGCCGAGCATTCCGGTCGCGGTCATCGACGGCAGCACGGCGTTGATCCGCACCTGCTTCGCCGCAAATCGCTCGACGCGCTCCGCAACGAAGAGGTTCAGCGCACGCTTCGAGAGCATGTACCCAACGAAGCCGGCGAGCTCGCCACCGTGACGCTCGTCAAAGGCGCGGGTGCGCTCGACGAGCGTGTCCCAGTCCGCCGCAGCATCGGTGAACTCAGCGAGCTCCTCCCGGATCTCCGGGAACTCCCACCGCAGCCCGCCGGCGGAGGTGACGTACGCGATCGACCCACCCTCGTTGAGACGCTCCGTGAGGTAGGTATCGGTGATGTACTTGTTCGCGGTGTAGTTCACGGTCATCGTGTCGAGGAACGAGGTGTGCACGCCGGCGAGCCCGGCCACACCGAAGAACGCGTCGAACCGAGCCGGCAGCTGCGTGAACAGTGCGTCAATTGACGCCTGGTCGCCGAGGTCCGCGATGAATGACTGCTTCACCCCCGGAACCGGCGAGTCGACGCGGTCGATCGCGTAGACCTCCGCGCCAAGATCGACGAGCAGTTCGGTCAGCGCGCGCGCCATGCCAGAGGCCGCGCCCGTAATCACGCAGGCTTTGCCCCGGTACCCGAGATAATCCGTCATAGTGAAGACATCCTTGTCATGTTCGATGAACGAAGTGCGTTCTGTACTTACGAACAGATGGTCGGTACAAAAGAACGCATTGCGATTTTTGCACACCGGCGGACCCGAAGTCAATCGCGCAGTTCCACCGCGATCCCCCCGGTGAGCGCGGTTCAGATTTCAGCTATTGACAAGCTCCGCCAGGGTGGGGCATGCTTGCCGAGTGTTCGTACTAGCGAACTAGCGTTTCGCTAAAGAGAACACACCTCGGGGCCTCGGGCCCGCACCTCGGCTCGGCAGCACAGCTGCTCGGCTTCCCCTCCCCAAACGACGAAGGAGTCGATTTGAGCACGGAACTCGGCGGGCTCGCCGTACCGCCGCCACCCCGCACGGCCGGGCCTCGGGCACCACAGGGGGCCTCTCGTGTGGCCTAGCATTCTTCGCAGAGTCGGCTACGGCCTCCTCGTCGTGCTCCTCGTCACCTTCAGCGTGAGCCTGCTGCTCAGCTTCGCGCCTGGGTCCGTGGCGCAGACGATTCTCGGTGACGAGGCAACCCCGGAGAACGTCGCGGCGCTGAACGCCGCGCTCGGCTACGACCGCCCGTTCCTGGTGCAGTACTTCGACTGGCTGTGGCACGCGGTCCAGGGCGACCTCGGTACGTCACCGATCACCCACATCCCGGTCATGCAGTCGATCGCGGAGCGCATCCCCGTCACGCTCGAGATCGCAGTGCTCGCGCTCATCATCTCACTCGCCATCTCCGTGCCGCTCGCGATCGTTTCCGCGAGCCGCCCGGGCGGCTCGGTCGACCGCACAATCAG
The DNA here is from genome assembly GCF_004217175.1 of Leucobacter luti. Lineage (GTDB taxonomy): Bacteria > Actinomycetota > Actinomycetes > Actinomycetales > Microbacteriaceae > Leucobacter > Leucobacter luti. The sequence goes on along the minus strand of NZ_SHKI01000003.1, from coordinate 600,499 downwards.
CGCGATCACCTCCGTGTTCCTCTCGGTACCGGCGTTCGTCGCCGGGCCGGTGCTCATCTACTTCTTTGCGGTGAGCGTCAATGTCTTCCCCGCACTCGGGTGGGTGCCAATCGGCGAGAGCCTTGGCGGGAATCTCCGCGCGGCGTTCCTGCCTGCTCTCGCCGCAGCAATCACCGAGATCGCCGCGTTCCACCGAGTCCTACGCGCCGACCTCATCAGCACGCTCAACGAGGACTACGTCGCCGCAGCGCGGGCGAAGGGCCTGTCGAGCCGCTACGTCATGTTTCGGCACGCGTTCCGCCCCTCCTCGTTCTCGCTCCTCACGATCTCAGGGCTCAGCCTTGCCCGCCTGATCGGCGGGACCATCATCGTCGAGATGCTGTTCGTGCTGCCAGGCCTCGGCCAGTACATCGCCAACGCCGTCACCACGAACGACATCGTCGCGGTGCAGGGCGTCGTCGCGTTCATCGCCCTCGTGTTCGTGGTCATGAACATGCTCGTGGACGTGAGCTACGGGCTCGTCGACCCACGTGTACGCCGCGCACCCAGCGCGAAGAAAACCCGCCGCCCCAAGTCACAGGAGGTCGCCGCGTGATCCCCACCACGAGCGTCACGCTCCGCCCCGGCAAGAAGATCCGCCAGACCGTCGCGCGCACCGGGGTGCCGTCGATCGCGGCGCCCAAGCGCCAGTTCTCCGTCCTGGTGTGGTTCTCCTACTTCTGGATCGCGCTCATTGTGGCCCTCGCCATCACGGCACCGCTGCTCCCGATCCCGAACTACGACGAGGTGGCCGGCCCAGGCCGACTCGCCCCCTCGTTCAGCGGCCCAATCGAGCTGTGGCTCGGCACCGATGCGGTCGGCCGCTCGCTCATGTCCCGCCTCATCTACGGCGCGCAGATCTCCCTCGTCGTCGGCACGTGCGCTGCCGGAATCGGCGTCGTCGTCGGGATCATGCTTGGCCTCATAGCCGGGTACTTCCGCGGTGCGGCCGACTGGATCATCACCCTGCTCGCGGACGTCGTGCTCTCGTTCCCCGTTCTTGTGCTCCTGCTCGCGATCACCGCAATCTTCTCCCCGAGTATCTGGGTGCTCCTCATCGGCCTCGCGGTCAGCAGCGTTCCCACCTTCATCCGACTCACGCGAGCGAACACCATGGCCTGGGCCAGTCGCGACTTCGTGCGGGCTGCGCGCAACATGGGAGCGAGCAACACCCGGATCCTGCTGCGCGAAATCCTGCCAAACGTCGTGCCCTCAATCGCGGCCTACCTCCCGCTCGTCATCGCGGCGCTCATCGTGGCCGAGGGATCCCTGAGCTTCCTCGGTCTCGGAGTACCACCGCCAACGCCGAGCTGGGGCGGCATGATCAACGCCGGCGCCGCCGTGCTCCGCGCGCAGCCGTACATGGTCTTCGTCCCCGCCGCCGTGCTCTTCCTCACGGTCTTCGCGCTGAACCAGGCCGGGGAACACCTCCGCCAGCGCTTCGACCGCGCGGCGTAGCCGCGCGCAGCCTTCCGCAATCCGCTCCACACACACAAGAAAGATGGTCACTGTGATTTCAACGAAGAAATCCGCGTTCGTCGCACTCGCGACCGCGGCGCTTCTCGCCCTCGCTGGCTGCTCCGGCGGCGGCGAGCCAGCCAGCGGCTCGGTCCAGGAGCCCGCGGGCGACCCGGTCAGCGGCGGCACTCTCAAGGCGATCGAGATGTTCCCCACGAACGGCTTCGATCCAGTGCAGGTGTTCAGTTCGACGTCGACGCCGATCACGTACAGCGCGCTCTACGGCGACTTCCTCGTGCCAAACCCGGAAACCGGCGCCTCCGACTGCAACATGTGCGAGTCGTTCACCACGTCCGACGACGGCGCCACCTGGGACGTGGTCCTCAAGGACGGCATCGAGTTCTCAGACGGCACCCCGTTCGACGCCACGGCCGTGAAGTTCAACTGGGACCGCGTGAAGGATCCGACAAACGGCTCGGCGAGCGCCGGGTTCGCGGGCCAGATCGCCGACACCGAGGTGGTCGACGACCTCACGTTGAAGCTCCACATGGCCGAGTCGAACCCCGGCTTCATCTCGAACTTCATGGTCTACGCGCTCCAGTGGATCGCCTCGCCCGCCGCGCTCGAGCAGGGCCCGGAGGAGTTCAATAAGAACCCGATCGGCGCGGGACCATTCACGCTTGAGAGCTGGACCCCGAACGGTGTCACCAAGCTCGTCCGCAACGAGAACTACTACGACGCCCCGCGCCCCTACCTCGACGCGATCGAGGTGCAGGGAGTCACCGACACCACGCAGCGCCTCAACTCCCTGATCTCGGGTGACGTCGACGCGATCCTGAACTCCGACGCATTCGCGTTCGCGGACGCGGAGGCCGCCGGGCTCTCCATCCACAAGTACACCTTCAACGGTGGCACTGGCCTGATGTTCAACACATCGAAGGCACCGTTCGACGACGTGCGCGCGCGCCAGGCACTCGGCTACGCGCTCGATCTTCCCGGGGTTTCGGACGCGTCAACGGGCGGCTTCCCGTCCACCCCGACGACGCTCTTCCCCGAGGACTCGCCGTTCTACTCGGACGTGCCGCTCACCAGCCACGACCCCGAGCGCGCGCAGGAGCTGTTCGACGAGCTCGCCGACGAGGGCACGCCCCTGGAGTTCACGTTCTCGATGACCCCCGGGCCGTCGAGCCAGGGCGCATTCGACGCGATCCAGTCGCAGCTGCAGCAGTTCGAGAACGTCACGGTCACGGCGGATCAGAAGCCCGCGAACGAGGCCGGCGTGTTCACGACCAACGGCGACTACCAGTCGACGGTCTCGTCGATGGCGTTCACGCAGCCTGAGGGCCGTCTCTGGGGCGCGCTCTACAGCAAGGCCGGTGCCTCGAACTACTCGCGCTTCAGCGATCCCGCGACCGACGCGGCGCTCGACGCCGCGGGCAAGACCGACGATGTCGCCGAGCAGACCAAGCAGTACAAGATCGTGCAGGAGCGGCTCGCAGAGCTGCAGCCGTACCTCCTGTTCAGCGAGTACTACAACGGCCTCATCAGCACCGACAAGGTGCAGGGCGTCCTGATGTACGGCTACACCACGCCGCGCGTCGCCGAGATCTGGCTCCAGCAGTAACCGAGGCTCGTGGGCCCCGCGCGCGGGGCCCACGACCACTCACCTACAACAAAGGATTGGCAAGCGAATGAGCCACGGCAAGCTCCTTGAGGTCGAGAACCTCCACGCCTACATAGGGTCCCCGCGCGGCGTCGTCAAGGCGGTCGACGGTGTCTCGTTCGACCTGGCCGAGGGCGAGGCGCTCGGCGTGGTCGGGGAGTCCGGATCCGGCAAGTCGGTCATGGCCCGCGCGGTCATGGGACTCATGCCCGCCCGGTCAGATCGCACCGGATCCGTCGCGTTCAAGGGGCGCGACCTGCTGGGCCTGAACAAGAAACAGCTCGCAGAGATCTGGGGCAAGCAGATCGCCATGGTCTTCCAGGACCCCGGCCGCTCGCTCAACCCGGTGGTGCGCGTCGAGCGGCAGCTCAGCGAGACCATGCGCGCGCACCTCGGCGTCTCGAAGTCGGAGGCCCACTCGCGCTCACTCACCCTGCTGCAAGAGGTTGGCGTGCCGGATCCGGAGCGCCGACTGCGCGCCTACCCCCACGAACTCTCCGGCGGGATGCGCCAGCGTGTCATGATCGCGGTCGCCCTCGCCTGCGAACCGGACCTCCTCATCGCGGACGAACCGACCACGGCGCTCGACGTGACGATCCAGCGGCAGGTACTCGATCTGCTGCGCCGGATCCAGATCGAGCGGCACATGTCGGTCATGCTGATCTCGCACGATCTGCACGTCGTCGCCGGCCAGACCGAGCGCGTCGCCGTCATGTACGCCGGCCGCCTCGCGGAGGTCGGGGTGAGCCGGCAGGTGTTTGACACCCCGCGGCACCAGTACACGAGCGCGCTGCTGGCTGCGACGCCCACCATCGAGCACACGCGGCACGCGCCGCTCAACGTCATCTCCGGCTCGCTCCCGTCGCCCACTGATCCGCCACCCGGCTGCAGATTCGCCGCGCGGTGCGTGGCGGCGACTGCCGAGTGCCACAGCGCACAGCCGCCGGTCACCGGCGTCGGCGAGCCAGGCACCGACCACTCGGTCGCGTGCTTCAACCCCGTGACACACGTAAAGGAAGGTGAGCTCGTTGGCCGGTAGCGGAAGCGCGCACCTGCGCGGAGAGGCCGCGGTGCTGTCAGTCGACGGCCTCGAGGTCGAGTACCACACGTCTGCCGGCGCGTTCAAAGCCGTCGCCGGGGTGAGCTTCGATCTGCTCCAGGGCGAGACTCTGGGCATCGTCGGGGAATCCGGGTGCGGAAAGTCGACGACCGGGCGAGCCGTGCTGCGTCTCGACCCCATCGCCGGCGGCACCGTGCGGTTCAAGGATGAGGCGATCGAACAGCTGAGCCCGCGGCGCATGCAGGAGCTGCGACGCGAGATGCAGATGATCTTTCAGGACCCGGTCAGCTCACTGAACCCACGCCGCTCGGTCAAGGAGCTGGTGATGGAGGGGGCGGCGATTGACGGCGTCCCCCAGAAAGAGCGCTTCGCTGGCGCGCAGGAGATGCTCACGCAGGTGGGGCTGCCGAGCGAGCGCTTCGCCGACATGCTGCCCCGACAGCTCTCGGGTGGCCAGGCGCAGCGGGTAGCGATCGGCCGGGCGCTGGCGGTGCAGCCGGCACTCCTCATTTGCGACGAGCCAATCTCGGCGCTTGACGTCTCGGTCCAAGCCCAGATTCTGAACCTGCTCGAGGAGCTGAAGCAGAAGTACGACCTGTCGATCGTGTTCATCGCGCACGACCTCGGCGTGGTCCGCAGCTTTAGCGACAACGTGCTCGTGATGTACCTCGGCAAGACGTGCGAGTTCGGCGACTCCGTGGAGGTGTACGAGCGGCCAGCACACCCCTACACGCGAGCGCTCCTCGACTCGGTGCCAAACCCCGACGTCGACGGCGGGTTCACCGGCCCGGCGCTCACCGGCGACATCCCCTCGCCGCTCAACCCGCCAACTGGCTGCCGGTTCCGGGCGCGCTGTCCGCTCGCGCAAGATCGCTGCGCGAGCGAGGAACCGGAGATGCGCGAGGTGCGCCCCGGACAGTACGCCGCGTGCCACTTCCCCCTCGACTGATCCCAGGCGCAGCGAGCACGCTGTCCACCGACACCAGCATTTCCAGGAGCATCACATGATCGAAGCACTCCCAGACCCCCTCCTCCCCGTGAGCCGCGCACTCGCGGACGCGCACGCGACACAGCACCACGTCGCGGGTGAGCAGTGCCGGGGCTCGGTGGCGCTCATCGACGAGGCCGCCCGCCTCCGCGGCGCGGCGGCGGTGCGCCTCGGCCGCGCGGTCTCGCTTGAGCGCGAGGTCGAGACTCGGCCCGCCCAGCTCGCGCGGCTCGCCGACGCCATGGCGCGCGAGAAGGCGCAGTGGCAAGCGCTCGCAGTCATCGAGCTCCCCGACGGCCACGGCGGGGTGGAGCTCGACGTGCGGGCCGGTGAGCACGGCCGCAGCGCGCACGGCGGCGACGTCATCACCTACGACGCCCACGGGATCCACAACACGCACATGGACGGCTTCGCCCACATCGGCGCCGACGGCACCTGGCACGGCGGGATCCCCGTCTCCGCCTCGCAGACCGACGAGGACACCATGGTCTCGTGGGCTCGGCACGGGATCGCAACCCGCGGGGTCCTGCTCGATATTCCGCGCGTGCGCGGCACCGAGTGGGTTACCGCTGAAGATCCGGTCACCGCCGCAGACCTCGACGCCGCGCTAGCGGCAACCGGGGTTGACTTTGCGCCGGGCGACGCGCTGCTCGTGTACCAGGGCCGGGATCGTTTCGAAGCGGCTGGGCACTCGTACACCCCGGGCGCCGTGCCCCAACCGCGACCGGGTATCGACGGCTCCGGGGCCGAGTGGATCGCGCAGCACCAGCCGGGGCTGCTGCTCTGGGACTTCCACGACGCGCGCCGTAACACGCAGCACCGCCTTGAGGTCCACGAACTGATCTGGGCGATCGGCCTGTGCATCATCGACAACTCGCTGCTCGGCCCCGCCGCGGCGGCGCTGCGCGAGGCGGGCACCTCAGTCGGCCAGCTCGTCGCGGCACCCGCGGCGATCCACCGCTCAACCGGCGTGCTCATTAATCCACTGCTGCTTTTCTAGTCCGCCCGGTTTCATCGCCGTATCAGCACACCACCACGAGATGCCGGCCAAGCCTCACCGCGACGCCAGCGCCGGCAAGGAGAACACACCATGAATGCACCGCGAGACGCGAAAGTCTCCGCCCCGATCGCCGACCTTGATTCAGACCACCCCATCGGGGAGTTCGCCGAGGGCGCCAGACTCGTCGGCACCCGCTGCAACGCCTGCGGCACGACCATGCTCGGGAACCGAGTGGTCTGCAGCACCTGCGTCAGCACGGACGTCGCGCGAGTCGCGCTCCCAGCGACGGGGTCGCTCTACTCGTTCACCCGCCTCCACGTCGGCGGCGACGGGGTTCGTCCGCTCGGCTATGTCGATCTCGACGGGGTCGAGGTCCGCACGCTCGCCGATCTCGATGAGAGCAACGGGCCGGTGCAGCTCGATGGCGCCGTGCGACTGGTGGTCACTGGCGACGCCTGGGCATTCGCTCCGATCGCCAGCAACTGAGGACAAGGAAGGTTTCACATGACTGAGAACGTACATGTTATTTCAGCGGCGATGATTCCGTTCGGAAAACACCGCAGCTCCTCTTACGTCGGCCTCGCGGTGCCGCCGCTCGTCGACGCGCTCCGCGAGGCCGGCGTCACGAAATCCGACATCGACGCGGTGTACGTGGGGCACTCATACGGCGGCATGATGACTGGTCAGCGCATCTGCAAGGAGATCGGACTCGGCACGGTGCCGACGGTGAACGTCGACAACGCGTGTTCGAGCGGGGCAACCGCCATGCACGAGGCCTGGACTGCGATCTCGCAGGGCACGATCGACGTCGCCGTGGTGATCGGGGTTGAAAAACTCACCCAGTTCGGTGGCGGCGCGCTCCCGCTCGCGGCCGAGGACCGAGAGGTCAAACAGGGCATCATCATGCCGGCCGTGTACGCGATGCGCGCCACTCGCTATCTCAACGACACCGCTGCCACCCCCGAAGATCTCGCGCTCATCAGCGTGAAAGCGCGCAAGCACGGCGCGCTCAACCCCTTCGCCCAGTTCCGCAGCGAGGTGACCGTGGAGGAGGTGCTCGCAGCGCGCCCGGTGGCCGACCCGTTCACGCTCCTCATGTGCTGCCCCACCGGCGACGGCGCGGCGGTCGTGGTGCTCGCCTCCGACCGCGCACGCAAGAAGCACGGCCGCGCGCCGAGCATGCGGATCGCCGCGTCGGTGCTCCACTCCGGCCACGTCGCCGAGGGCTTCCGCGATATGACGAAGCCCGAGATCAGCTACGACTCGGCCCGCGACGCTTACGCGCAGGCCGGAATCGAGCCGAAGGACCTCGACATGATTGAGTTGCACGACGCGTTCTCGATCGCCGAGCTGATCTACTACGAGGCGTTCGGGCTCGCCGAGCGCGGTCGGGCCGTCGACCTCATCCGCGACGGCAAGACCACATTTGGCGGCGACGTCGTCGTAAACCCTAGCGGCGGGCTCCTCGCCAAGGGCCACCCCGTCGGGGCGAGCGGCGTGGCGCAGATTGCCGAAGCGTATTGGCAGCTCACCGGGCAGGCCGGGGCGCGGCAGATCGACGACCCGCGCTGGGCGATGACCCACGTCACCGGCGGTGGCACGGCGGGCCTTGACCACGGCGCCTGCACCATCCACATCTTTGAGGCAGAACGATGAGCTCCACCGAACAGCCGCTCGCCGGCCTGCGCGTCATCGACCTGACCACTTTCCTCTCCGGGCCCTCCGCGACTCAGTTGCTCGGGGACCTCGGCGCAGACGTGATCAAGGTCGAGTCGCAGGCGGGTGACTCGAGCCGGGCGATCGCCGGGCCGAGCATCGAGGGCGAGAGCGCCTACTTTCTGGCGAACAACCGCAACAAGCGCAGCATTGTCGTCGATTTGAAATCGGAGGCTGGGCTCGAAATCCTGACTCGGCTGGTCGACTCGGCCGACGTCGTGATCGAGAACTTCCGGCCCGGAGTAATGCGGCGTCTCGGGCTCGAACCGAAGGCAGCGCTCGCGCGGAAACCGGAGCTCGTGTGGGCATCGATCAGCGGATTCGGGCAGGAGGGCCCGCTCAGCGGCCGCCCGGCCTACGACATGGTGGTGCAGGCGCTCAGCGGCGTGATGAGCCTCACGGGTCACCCCGGAGCGCCCGCCGCGCGGCTCGGGATCCCGGCCGGGGACGTGGTCGCGGGGCTGTACGCAGTGATCGGGATCCTCGCCGCGCTGCGGGCCCGCGAGGTTTCTGGGGTGGGGCGGATCGTAGACGTCTCGATGCTGAAGGGTCAGCTCGCGATGCTCTCGTACCAGGCGCTCTACACACTCATCACCGGCGTTGCACCCGCCCCGCAGGGTGCCGGCCACGACTCGATCGCGACGTACCGCTCGTTCAGGGGCGGCGATGGCCGGGAGTTCGTGGTCACCGCAAACACGCCGCGCATGTGGGAGTCGCTCTGCGCGGTATTGGGGCACGAGGAGCTCGTCGCAGACCCCCGCTTCGTCGACGGGGCTGCCAGGCTTGAACACCGCGTCGCGCTGTGGGAGATCCTCGAGGCGGCGTTTGCGACGGCTCCGGCCGCACACTGGGTCGCGGCGCTCACTGACGCCTCGGTGCCGGTCGCGCCAGTGAAGAACGTTCTCGAGGCGCTTGACGACGCGAAGGCGGCCGATGATGGCTCGCTGATCCCGATCGCCGACGGGGAGAGCGCGTTCGAGAACGTCGCGACGCCCATCACGTTTGTGGACGTCGAGACGCGCCAGGCGAGCTATCCCCCGCGCCTCGGCGCGCACACCGTGGAAGTACTCACTCAGGATCTCGGGTACACCGCCGATCAGGTGAGCGCCCTCATAGAGTCGGGGTGCGTGCTGACCCAGCCTGGCGCCCCGCAGCGCCCGGCCCCGCAGGTGGCCGCCGGGTAGGCCGGGACCACCGTCCACCCCCACACGCAAGACCCGAGGAGCAGCAATGAAATCTGTGTACGTCACCGGACCAGACCAGAACGAGTGGGTCGAGGTCGAAGAGCCGACCGTCGGCGCGAACGACGTGCTGCTGCGCGTGCGCGCCTGCGGCATCTGCGGCTCCGACGCGTTCTACTCGCACAACGGGGGGATCCCGCCCAGGTTGGGGGCGACCCCGCTGGGGCACGAGCCCGCCGCCGAGGTCGCCCAGATCGGCGCCAACGTGACGGGCATCGCCGTGGGCGATCACGTGGTCATCGACACCATGCGCTTCACCGACGGCTTGCTCGGCAGCGGCGGTGCACAGGGGGCGCTCACTCCCCTCGTGCTCGTTCAGGACTACGCGCCCAACACCCAGCTCCGTGTGATCCCGTCGGACATCCCCTGGCACGTCGCAGCGCTCAACGAGCCGATGGCGGTCGCGCACCACGCGGTCAACCGGTCCGGTGCGCAGGCGGGCGACAAAGCGGTCATCTTCGGCGCCGGCCCCATCGGGCTCGGCGCCCTCCTGAGCCTCAAGTCGAAGGGTGTCGCGCACGTGGTCGTGGTCGACATCGTGCCGCGGCGCCTCGAGAAGGCGCTCGCGATCGGCGCGGACGCCGTGATCGATTCGTCGCAGGAGGACGTTGGCGCGCGGCTCATCGAGCTGCAGGGCGGCGTCATGGACGCCCTGGGCCGCGGCGAACGCGCCGACACCGACGTGTATATTGACGCCGCCGGCGTCGGCGCGGTCGTGCAGACCGCGCTCTCCTCGGCCAAGCACCGCGCGGTGCTCACCATCCCGGCGGTGCACAAGTCGCCCGTGCAGCTCGACCTCGGCGAGATCCTCATGAGCGAGGTGGATATCCGCATGTCAATGGGGTACCCCACCGAGATTTTCGAGGTCACCGACGCGATCATCGCGAACCCCGAGAAATACGCACTCATTGTCAGCGACGTGCTCCCGTTTGAGCGCGCGCTTGAGGCGCTCGAGCTCGCGAAGACGCCCGGGGCGGCAGAGAAGGTGGTCGTCACCTTCGATTAGCCGGTCGGGCCGCCCGGGGCCCGTGCTACTCGCCCGCGAGCCCCGTCTCGCGCATGGTGATGTTGATGCGGCCCGCCTCAAGCCCGCACTCGGCCGGGGCGGTCCCCGGGTGCACGCGCGTGATCCCGTGGTAGGCAAAGCGCGCGGCCCCGCCGAAGACGAAGAGGTCACCCGACGCCAGGGCGAGGTCGGTGTAGGGGCGGTTGCGTGTCTCGGTGTTGCCGAAGCGGAACGTGCACGTGTCGCCGATCGACAGCGACACCACGGGGGCGCTCGACCGCTCGTCTCTGTCCTGGTGCATGCCCATGCGCGCGGCATCGTCGTACAGATTCACCAGCGCGGTATCGGCGGTGTAGGCGTCGCCCGCACGCGGATCCCCGGTTGCCGCGACCAGCGCCCTGCGGCCGAGGCGCACCATCCAGTCGGGGAACTCAAGCACCCGGTTGCCGTTCACGTCAACGGCCTCGCGGGTGTACTCGTACGGTCGCCAGTGCCAGCCGAGGCAGACCGTGCGCACGCTCATCTCGTGCCCGCGCACCTTCGCGGCCCGGATCGGCACCGGGCCGCGCACCCACTCGCCGAAGCGGGCGACGATCCAGCGCTGCTGGGCCAGCGTGAGCCAGCCGGGGACACAGTGTGCCCCGGGCGGCAGCTCGGGAATCTGGCGCTCAATCATGTCGTCGCCGAACAGGGTCGCCACGTGCGTCTCCCTCCGCGTGCTCGCCGCGGCGGCCGGCCCGCCGCGCTCGTGTGATTCGAGTCTCGCAGCCACCACCGACACCGCGCCAGCCCCCACCCGCATCCCCGGGTATCTGAGCGTGATCGGCGCTTCCCCGGTCAGCTTCGGGTGCAAGACTGTGCGCATGGCCTACACCGCACTCATCTCCGGCGCATCCGCGGGCCTCGGCCAAGAATTCGCCAGGCAGCTCACCGCACTCGGGGTGCGCGTGATTCTCGTAGCGCGCGACGAGCACCGGCTCAGCGCCCTCGCGACCGAGCTCACCCGGGGCGCCACGGCGCCCGAGGTGCTTGCCGCGGATCTCACCTCCGACGCCGGGCTCGAGCGCGTGGCCGCGCGGCTCGCCGATCCCGATCGTCCCGTCGACATCCTCATCAACAACGCCGGCTTCGGCGTGTACGCGAGCTTCGAGGCGAGCGATATCGCTGATGAGCGCCGCATGCACGAGCTCCTGTCGTGGGCGCCGCTGCGCTTGGCGCACGCCGCCGTACCCGGCATGCTGGCGCGGGGCGAGGGCTGGATCCTCAACGTCGCGAGCGTTGCCGCATTCACCCCCACGGGCACCTACGGCGCCGCGAAGTCGGCGGTCGTGTCGCTCTCGCGCTCACTCAACGCCAGGTACCGGCGCCGAGGCGTGCGGGTCACGGCGCTGTGTCCAGGCCTGCTCGCCACCGAGTTCCACGAGCGTATGGGTGAGGACCACCTGCCGCAGCTGCCGCGCATCGCGTGGGCGGACACCCGTCGCGTGGCGCGCGAGGGGCTGCGCGCGGTGCACGCCGGCCGCGCCGTGCTCCTGTCCGACTGGCGCTACCGCCTCACCGGGCCGCTCACGCGGCTCCTGCCGGCCCGCGTGCTCGAACGGATGTCCACGACCACCGCGCAGGCCACCGCGGGCTCGACCGGGCGGTGACCGCGCCGGGTCCGCGCAGCGCGACGCCAATCGGGGAGAATGGACGCATGACCGATTCGAACGCTGAGCCGACCCCCGACGCGCTTCCAGACGACGTGCTGCAGTTTGCACACGCGCTGTTCGACGCCGCACGCGCGGGCGAGCTGGAGCAGCTCGCGGGCGCGATCGACCAGGGCGTCCCGGTCGACCTCACCGACGCGAACGGCAACACGCTGCTCATGCTCGCGGCCTATCACGGGCACACAGCTCTGGTCTCGGCGCTCGCCGAGCGCGGCGCCGACGTGAATCGCCCGAACGATCGCGCGCAGACTCCACTCGCGGGAGCCGTGTTCAAGCGGTACACCGACGTGATCGCGGAGCTGGTGGCTCGCGGTGCGGACCCCGACGCGGGCACCCCCTCGGCCCGCGCCGCAGCAGAAATGTTCCACGTGGAACTCCCCGGGACGTAATCCGCCGCGCAGCATGGCGCCTCCACCTCGGCCGAAACTCGAAGAGCTCCTCGCGTCAGGACACCCAGACTTCGGCGCTCAGGATCCTGTCCAAATATCCTGGCTTTGACAGCACCACCGCCACCATGAGGTGATTAGTACTGTTTTCGGCCTTCACCTTGAAGCGGGAGCCCGTGGCCTTAAAGATGTCCTCGCCATCCTCCACCCACTGGTACGTCACTTTCGTTCCCGCGGGGAGCTTCGAGACCGAGGCCGTGAGGGTGCTTCCTGGCTCGGCCTTGCCCGAGATCTTCACCTTAATGTTGCCCGAGAAGACCTTCACTGGCGAGCTTTGACCCTTGGCAAAATCTAGTCGCACCGCTTTGCCGGGCGTGACCCTCACCGTTTTTCCCTTTGCGGGATCCTTGCTGGTGGTTCCAAACACAGATATGACCTTGCCCTGCAGATTTTCCTGCACAACCTTGTAGGTCGTCGGGTACGCGCTATTCTCATAACCGTTTGCGTAGAGCGACCTCATCTTCTTCGTGCCGGTGCGATCGTAGAGCTGATAGCTGTTTCCGCTGGGGGTCTTGCCTGTGATCGCTATCGCCCCCAGGGCGGTCAGCTGCAGGTCATGCAGCGTACGTTCCCCCGCAAAGGCTTGAACGGCTTCGACCTTCGCGCACCCTGGGTTCCGTGCGCCCCACGGCGCACCCGTCGCCGGCTCAGTCACCGCAGTGATCCGGTACTTGCCGGAGCGCGGCACGGTGAGCGAGAACTTGTTGTCTGCGGAGGTTCCCTCCGCCATCTTCCAGCCTTTCACTGACCGACAGTCTGCTGTCCAGACGGAGATACCGGTCCGGGGGTCGAGCTTCAAAGCCTGCTTAGGGTTTTGCTTTAGGGTGAAGGTCCCAAAGATCTCGGTCACGCCCTCCTTTCCGCGGAGCGGCGCCACCGTATAGCTGTACGTCTCGCTCTTCGCGGCCTTTGTCTTCTGAGTCGCGCTTACGTAGAGGCGATACTGCTGCGCACCGGGCTTCGTAGCGACGGTGGCAACGCGGAAGGTCTTATCTGCGGAGACTCTGCTGCTGCTGAGCTTCGTCCAGGTCCTGTTCTGCTTTACCTGCAGCTGCACCCGCTTCCCAACAAGGCTCCCGGTGGTCTTCCCTTTGAAGACCACCCTGTTCGTCACGCTGATGTTTGACCTCGTGCGGCTCGTCACCCGAATCTTAGGATCCGCTTTCGCAGCATTTGGCAGCGCCGAGGCTGTTGGGGGGGGGCTTGCTCGACCGTCTCACCAGACTCCGCGGGAGCCTCGGTGGACTTCGGACTCGTATCGGGCGTCTCGGCCGGTTCACCGGGAGCAGACTCATCGCCGAGTCCTTCCTCGGTCGTGTCGTCCTCAAGGGGCGCAGTTGGGTCCTGTTCTGTCGCAGGTGCCTCAAATTGTGTGCCAACTGCAGTGTCATCTGCGGTGTCATCCGCGATAGCCGGGGCGACGAAACTGGCCGACACGAGGAGCGCAGCCACAGTCGCAACGCTCAGAGTGAGTCTATTCTTCAACGGTAGTCATCTCCTTCGTCATTTCTTCCCCCGGACAATCACACCGGCGAACCCACCAGGTCACCGCAGCCATCGACGTGGTCGCCCAGCTTTTCGGCCACTCGCTTGGAGGTGCTGATTGACAGCTTACGCACGAAGGATGACGAAGCACCCTGAGCCCAGGGCTCTACGCCACTCATTTCCGCGCAGCGCGGTGCTCATTTTCTTGGTGGTTCCGCGGTGGCCGACACCCCCTCAGTTGTCCGGCCTAGCGAAACCAGTTGATGCGGCGCACTTGTGCCCCGCACGGTGCGAACCCCGCACACGCCGGACAAAACGAGAGACCCTCGGAGTTCCCCGCCGATGGTGGGGAACTCCGAGGGTCGCGTGGGAGAGAGCGCGGTGACCGCGCCCCTACCGGGCGGTGCGGCGCCCGGTCCGCGCTCGTCCGAGCACCAGGACCGCACCAGCTGCCACGAGCAGCACGCCAACCCCCAGGAGTGGGTGCACCGAGTTCTCCGCGCCGGTGCGCGCGAGGGGTTCGGATGCGGTGCCGCCGGGCTTCGCGGTGCCGCCGGGCTGCGCTGCGCCGCCGCCGGGCGCCGCCGGCGTGGTGGTCTCATCGGCGAGCTCGATCCTCACGCTCGCGCTCGACCCGGAGAGCGCCATCATGCTCGGGGTGAACCGCAGGTCAAGCTCCGCGGCGTCAGCCGGGATATCGGCAAGCGTCATCTCACCGGCGCCGCCGGTAATCATGGCGGGATCCCCCAGCGGGACCCCCGCGACAAACGCCTGCACGTAGCCCTCAACCACGGGCGGCTCGACCGTCGTGTCCGCGTGCTCGTCCGGGGCGACCGCCGCGGCAGTCAGCGAGATCGTCACGGGCGTGCCCGGCTTCGGCGTGACCGCGTCCGGGGTGGCAGTCAGTGTCGTGTCCCACGGGGCGACGCGCAACTGAACCGGCGCGCTTTCAGAGCCCGCGAAACCGTCTGCGGGGAGGAACCGAGCCGTGACGCTGTGCGCGCCCGGGGGCAGGTTGTCCATGCCGAGCGTGTAGACCGCTTCAGCGTCGCCGGCCTCCGGATCCGCGTCGAACGCGACCGAAATCTGCCCGATGGGTTCGCCATCAGCGAGAAGCTCGATCTGTCCGCGCGGGTCTTCGAGCACGTCGGGGCCGGGGACACCGTCGAGGTCGGCCCCCGTGACTCGTGCCCGTACCACAGTCTCTTCGCCAGCGAGGAGATCGTCGTCAGAGAACTCGAGCTCGGTGACGGTGCGCGCCTCGGTCATCGTAATTTCTGCCGGGTCTGAGTCTGAGCGTTCAAAGCCCGTGAAGGTGGTCATATTGAAGTCGCCCTCGTAGTGCACGGCGAGCTTCGTGGTCCCCCACGGAGCCACCACACCGGAGAACGCGGCGCGCCCAAACCGATCGAGCACGGCACTGCCAATAATGAGCCCGTCAGCGGTGAGGGTTGCCTCCCCGGTCGGAGTGAGCGGGGCGAGGTCTGGGTCTGCCTGCGGCGTCACGACCTGGGCGGTGACGGTGAAGGGGTGGTGCGCCCGCACCTCGGAGGGTGCGGAAGCGATGGTGGTGGAGGTCGGTGAGATGACTACGTCATCGGCGTTATCCGTCACCGGGGCCTCAGCCAGATAGGTCACCGGCACGACAGCCGACTGCTCCGCAGCGGCCGCGTCGCTCGGCTCGTCGGCCGCGTCTCCCGCACCCGGATCCGTCCCCGCGGCTTCAGTCGGTGCCGGGCTGGACTCTTCCGCCACGGGTGCCTCAGTCACGGGTGCCTCGGTCACGGGAGCCTCGTCCGCGGGGGGCGCGTCTTCCGTGGTCGCTTCAGTCGCGTCCGTGAGCAGTTCTGGCGCGGGCGGGGCGCTTCGCCGTTCGACCCACGGGTTGTTGATGTTGGTCCGAGAAGCGCCCTGTTCCTGCAGCGGGTTGTCATCGGAGTACGGCGGAAGGTACTCGACCTCGTACTCGTAATTCCCCGGGGTGAGCGGGGCGGGAATGGTCGCCCTGATCACGCTTGATCGCTGCGCCACCGACTGCGAAAACACCACCTCCTCCCCAGACTTGACCCGCACCTCGCCCATGGCGTGTGAGGCGGGCGGCTGCGAATAGAGCACCCCCTTGAGGCGAGTCTGGATCACGAGTGTGAGTGGCTCTCCCATCTCGCTCTCTTCCGAGAGTGCTCGGGCCTTAACCGCGGTCGTGAGTGGCACCGTCACTTTCACCTCGTTGGGACCGGCGAACGGGTTAAACGATGCCGTCGTGGGCAGCTGATCACGGCGTATTTCTGTCGCGGGCGCCACGACCATTCCAAGCCCCGCACCACCACCGCCGCCACCGCCGCCACCGAGTCCCGCCGGGGTCATCATGACGCCGCCCTTTGAACCGCCGACACCGCTGGCGGGCCAGCCACCGCCACCGCCACCGCCCGGACCGCAGCCGATCGGCTTTCTTGCCTCGTGAGCGGTTCTCCGTTCCATGAGCCCCTGGCCCTCGGTGGCAGCGTGTCCCCACCCGGAGGTCTCAGAACCGTTGCGTCCCGCGGCTCCGCCGAAGCTCGACCCGCCGCCACCGTTCTGCGGTTCTTGCGCTTTCGTTCCCCCGTTGCCGCCAACGAGGGTGCATCCGCCGCCCGCGCCACCACCGCCCGCGGCTACGGCCACGAGCTGCGAGTTGAGCTTCACCGCCGCCGCACCACCACCGCTACCGCCGTAGGCCGAGAGGATATTCGTGGGGTGATCCTCGCCGCCCAGCGCTCCCGTGACGAAGCCTTCTCTGGAGAGAATGCTCGCTCTTCCCGCGTACAACGTCAGCACGTCTCCGGGGACCACCGGCACGGACACGAGGAGCTCCTCGCCCGCTCCGCCAGTGGCACCGCCCGCTAGAGTGACGCGGGCGTCACCGCCCTTGCCGCCCCGAAGCCCAACGAGTACCTCGTCGACTCCCGCGGGAACCGTCCAGTCGGTGCCCCGGCTCTCCGTGAACACCAGCGGAAGGCCGGCCGCCACCCGCTCTGTGGGTGTTGGCGCTGCCGTCGCGGGGGTCGCAGACTCGAGCGCGAGCGTGAAGCTCCCCGCCGCGAGTGCGGCGCCGAGCGACACCGCGACGATCCGCCGCAGCGCGGGCCGGGGTGCCGTGGACCGGGGCGTGAGGGTGCTGCTGCCCATACGTGAGTTCCTGTTCTCGGAAGGGGACTCGTCGCCGCCGGTGATGGCGTGCGCGACGGATCAAGGTAGGACAATCTTCGCCGCACCACAGCGGTGCGTCACACCGATTTCCGAGGATCAGGTAGTCGGTTCGGCAGAGTCAGGTAGCGGCAGTTCACTGTTGCAGCCCGGCCCGCAACAGCGAGGTGCGGAGGTCTGCGTCTGTCAGAGTCGTGCCGGTGCGAGCTGCCCGCGAGTATCAACGCCCAGCTTCCCGAACGCTCGCTGCAGGTGCCCCTCGACGGTACGGGTTGAGAGGAAGAGCAGGTCCGCAATTTCAGAGTTGCTTGATCCCGACACCGCTGCCGCACAGACTTGGAACTCCCGTTCAGTGAGCGTCTCGCGGTCGATGCGCACACGCTTCATGATCGGTGTATTCACGCCGCGCAGCTCGGCTAGCGCCGCGAGGCTTCGGTGCATTGCGGGTGAGACCGGGAGGCGGCGCCCGTCCTGCCTGGATGCGTGAATCGCGAAGGTGGTGAGTTCGGCGGCGAAGAGCAGGTGACCGGTGGCCAGGTGACCGCTGACGGCTCGCTCGAGCGCGATGCCGTCGCCGCCCGCGGCGTTCGCGTACTGCGCGAGGGCCGCGGCGAGCGGACCCTGCACCTGCGCGGCCGTTGCCGAGAGCGCCGCGAGATCTTCGTGCAGCCCCAGCCGCCACCCGTCGTGCAGCACGCGCATGAGCAAGTAGCGCTGCTCGGTACGGTGCGCACGGTCTCGGAGCCGGTGCCAGTGCGCTGTCGCCGCCGCGGGCCCATCGCTGAGGAGCTGTGCAGGGAGGAGCAACCGTTCGGTTTCATCATGCAGGGCACCCCCCGCCGCTAGCAACTGCAGTGCGGCGTCTCGCAGCTCGGTTGCGCTTTCGACGTCCCCGAGCATCGCGGAAGCGGCGGCCGTGGCTGCCGCCAGGTTGGCGCCGATCCCGAACCTGTTCTCAGTGCCGTTCGCGGCGAGCGCCTGGTGCAACAGGTCTGCCGCGGCCTTTGCGTTCCCGGCTTCAATCGACCTGCGCCCATCGGCAAACAGGTACAGCGTCGGCATGATTCTGAGCGCCGCCCAGCCGTCGTCATCCCAGCCGGCGAGGTCTCCCGTGACGGAACCGGTAGCGAGCAACGCCTGGAACAGGGTCACCACGAGATCCCCCTGTTCGGTCAGCGGGACGATCTCCCACTCGGGTGAAGACATCAGCGCAATCGCCTCGCCCGCGGCGGCACCGGCCTGGCCGGCGAATACGTCGAGTAACAGCGCGCTCTGCAGCGCGGCCGCCCGCACCTCGGACCCGAGTGCCGCGGAGTCCGCGTGCGCGCGCAGGGCGCTCGCGGGGACGATTCCCCCGGCCTTGGTCAGTAGCACGTCACGCCAGGCGGCCAGCACCTCCGGCGCCGGGTGTTCGTCCGTGGGCCTGGGCGCGAGCGTCGCGTCGAGCGCATCGGTCAGGCCGAAGGCGGCACTCATTTTCGCCGACCACACCCTGGCTTCGAGGTCGCCGGCCGCAAGCATCGGGGCAAGGATCTCGTGCGCGTCGTCGTGCAGCCCCGATTCGAACAGCGCGCGCGACCGCAGCAGGCAGAGCTCGTCGCTGAGCTCACCGCCGTGGACCGGATCTGTGAGCAGGAGCGCGGCATCGAACTGGCGCGATCGCAGCGCCTCGCCAGCAATCGCTTCACGCCGCGTCGCGTCGAGTGTCACTCCGACCTGTGACGCGTGAATCGCGACGGTGATGGCGGTTGCCGCGGTCATCTCTTCCGTGTGCCTGAGCGCGTGCTCGGCGTGCGTGCGCAGCTCCGGCTCGGGAACTCGCGCCAGCACCGTCGGAGAGGTGAGTCCCCCGCACACGCGAATGGATCCGGGCGTTCTCGCTCTTCCGGGGACCGGTCCTCCCACCAGCTCGGCGAGGCCCGCGCTCACTGCAAGCCGTACGCTCTCGGGGGTCGCGAGTCGCTCGGCGAGGGGCACCGGGACCTCGCCGGTCAGCGCGAGCAGCAGCACTGCCTCGCGCACCGGTGCTGGCTGGATCGAAAGTCGAAGCGAGATGAGCTCGCCAACACGGCGGCCGTTCGGCACCCACCCCTCTCGCAGCGCGGTGTACCCGTACACCTCGCGGAAGCCGTCTGAGTCTCTCGCGTCGAGCACGAGCGCACGCAGGTACCTGGCGTTGCTGCCGGCGAGGTGCCGCAGGCGATCCACGTCGTGCAGCGCGAGTGCGGTGCCCAGTGCCGCCTCAGCGATCACGCGTGCGTCGTCCAGCGTGATCGCCTCGAGCCGCACGTGGTCGATCTCCAGGGCCGCCGCCCGCAACGAGGCCGGCAAGCGCTCGGCGGACGTGCCGAGGATCAGGAGACGCAGCGAACCGCTGAGGGCTGCCTGGGCAAGCGCCGCCGCGCTCGCATCGTCGATGTAGTCAGCATCATCGAGCAGCACGGCGCGTTCACCACTGTCTCCAGCGGCCGCGAGAGCCGCAATCAACTGCGTGGGCGAACGCGTGCCAGCGTCGGGTGCGTGCGCGGTGAGCGCCGCCAGCGCGGCAAACTGAATCTCGCGGAGCGCAGGAGACCCGGTAATTCGGTGCACGCGCCCGGGCCACGCGCGAAGCAGTCTCTCCGCGAAGACGGTGCGGCCGCTCCCCGGATCCCCGAACGCGGCGACGTGGTGGCCCGCAGCCCAGGAGGCCCGCGCGGCGCTGTCCGCACCCGCGCGGGACGGGAGTGGCGCGAGCGCCGCAATCGCCGCGCCCTCCGAGGACACGGCCGCACTGCGCAATTTCGCTCCCACGCACTGATCGTACTGCCGCGATCGGGCGCACAGGGCCCTGATCAGAAACCAGTGTGCGGCACGGTGGCGGCCACGCGCCCTCAGGCACACCAGCGCCCAGACACAACAGAGCCCGGACCAGCAAGCTGATCCGGGCTCAATTTCTTGTGCCGACTCATTTCAGTGAGTCGTACTCGTGCGCGAGGGGGGACTTGAACCCCCACGCCCTTGCGGGCACTGGCACCTGAAGCCAGCGCGTCTGCCATTCCGCCACTCGCGCGAGTCTGTCATTCCGAAGCGTTTCCGCTTTGGACAACTCCCCTAGCTTAGCAGCCTCATGCCCCTCTCACCAAAGCGGGCTAAACTGATGCCGACCGACATCGCCGTGTGGCGGTGCGAACTGAAAGGGCGTCACCAACTCGTGGGCATTCTCGACAGCGTAGAGCGCGGGCTCGAACGCGCCGTAAATGGCGCCTTCGCCCGCACCTTCCGCTCCGGTGTGCAGCCGGTGGAGATCGCTTCGGCGCTCAAGCGGGAGCTGGATATTGGCGCGGTCATTGTTGATCGCGATCGGATCCTGGCGCCGAATCGGTTCACGGTCCGGGTGTCCGAGAAGGACGCCGATCGGCTGCAGAACCTGGGAGCTGCCCTAGAACAGGAGCTCCGGGGTGTCGTGCTGAAGCACGCGAAGCGCCAGAATTATCAGCTGCTCGGCGAGCCCGATGTCGAGGTGCGCGCCGACGGCTCGCTCACGACGGGGGTGCTGGAGATCGACGCGTCCCGGGTCGAGGGCGCGGTCGACTGGGTGGCCGCTGTAGACGTCGATGGGACGCGGCACGTGCTGCCGCGCGGCACGACCACCGTGGGTCGCGGTACCGACTGCGGGATCCGGATCACCGACAACGCGGCGTCGCGAAAGCACCTGGAACTGATCTGGGATGGCACCGCGGGGATCGCGCGCGATCTCGGGTCGACAAACGGGTCAAAGATCAACGGCCAGCGGTTCCGCGAGGCGGCGCTTGCACCGGGGATCACGATCACCATCGGCCAAACCTCGCTGGCGTTCCAGCTCGTGCCCGCCCGCGAGCACGCGGCGGCGGGGGGCCGCACCACGCCGACTCCGCAGCCGCCCGCGCCGCCGCGGCAGGCCGAACCCCCGCGGCGGACCGCACCGCCTGCCGCCGGCTCGGCGCAGGTTCCGCCCGCCGCCGACCCCGGAAACTTCCCGGCGCCGCGTGCGCGCCGGTCGACCGCAACTCCCCCGCCAGCGGGCGATCAGTCGGGCGGCGACACGCCCGGCATTGATCAGGACTTCTGGAGAGGCCTATGAGCGAACTCACCCTCCTGATCCTTCGGATCGGGTTCCTACTACTGCTGTGGCTGTTCATCTTCGCGATCGTCTACGCGCTGCGGAGTGATCTGTTCGGTGCCCCCGTGCGGCGGCTCCGCGGCGAGACCGGCGGCGGATCTGCCGGGGCCGCGCCACTCGTCGTGTCGGCACAGTCACCTGCGCCCGCTCCGGCGCCGGCGCAGGTGACGGCGCCCGCGCCGCACGCGCCGGTCATCACCCCGAGCGGCGGCGCACTTCCCACGGCCGGCGTCACGGGTCACGGCGGCGCGGCCGGGACGCTCGCGATCACCTCCGGCGTCGCGGCGGGCACCACGATCGCGCTCGACGAAGACTTCGTCACGATCGGGCGCAGCGGTGATTCGACCCTCGTGATCGTGGACGAGTACACGTCCACCTACCACGCGCGGCTCGCGCGCTCAGGCGACCACTGGGTGCTCACCGACCTCGATTCAACGAACGGCACCCGCGTCAACGGTGAGCGCGTCACGAAGCCAATCACTCTTCCCCCGTACACGCCGGTCACGATTGGCACGACCACCTTCGAGCTGAGGCCATAAGCGTGACCGTCTCTTACGAGAGCGCCATCGGTTCCCACGTTGGGATGGTGCGCTCGAACAACCAGGATTCCGGCTTTGCCGGGGACTACCTGTTTCTTGTCGCTGACGGCATGGGCGGGCACGCCGGCGGCGATGTCGCCTCGGCAATCGCGGCGAAGGAGATGGCCGAGTTCGACGTGGCTCCGCTCGGCAGCCCGGCCGCGACCACGAACACGCTGCGCACCGCCGTCCTCGAGACAAACGCGAAGCTGCGCGCCACGGTGCTCGACCGCCCGGAGCTTGCGGGCATGGGGACCACGTTCACCGGGTTCATCACGGTGGGCGATCAGCTGGCTCTTGCGCACATCGGCGACTCCCGCCTGTACCTCCTCCGCGACGGCGAGCTGCAGCAGATCACGAAGGATCACACTTTCGTGCAGCGCCTCGTCGACAGCGGCAAGATCACCGAGGAAGAGGCGAAGACGCACCCGCGCCGCTCCGTGCTCATGCGCGTGCTCGGCGACGTCGATTCGTCGCCGCAGGTGGATACGCAGGTGCTTGACACGCGCCCCGGCGACCTGTGGCTGCTCTGCTCCGACGGCCTGTGCGGCTACGTCGAGGATCCGGACATCGAGAAGATTCTGCGTCGCCGCACCTCGCTGCAGGGGGCGATCGACGGCCTGATCGACAAGAGCCTCTCGCACGGCGCCCCGGACAACGTCACCGCCGTGCTCGTCGAGACGGTCGCCGCGCCAGAGCGCAACCCGAACGACACCCTCGAGCTCCCGGCCCCGAACCGACGCTTCGCTGGCTCGGCGGCAACCGCGCCAGCTCCGCGCGACGGCGCCGTTTCGACGGCACGCAACCGGATCCTGAGCCGCCGCCCGGTGCGCCGGCCGCCGCTCGTGGCCGAGAGCCACTTCGAGCCGCGCGTTGATGAGTACCTGGCGGAGCTGATCGCCGAGACGAAGCGACGCAACCGGCGCCGGCGCCTCCTGTGGGCGTTCGGCGGCATCGCCGTGCTCGTCGCAATCGGTGGCGCGCTCCTGTTCGGCTACCAGTGGACGCAGACCCGCTACTTCGTTGGCACCGACGGCTCCACGGTCATCATCTACCGCGGGGTGCAGCAGAACATCGGTTCGTTCCCGCTGCACTCGGTCGCCGAGGACACCGAGATCCCGATTTCGCAGCTCGACGGCCTCGAGCAGCGGCAGGTTGAGCGCACGCTCGCCGCCGGCTCTATCGAGGAGGCGCGCGACATCGTGCTGCGGTTGGGGGTGCAGGATGACTGACGCGAACGCGGCGAAGGAGCCGCGCACCTTCGAGAAGACCCGCACGAGCGAGACGGTGCTGCAGCGGATCACGGCGCTGCGCGCCCCCCGCCTACTGCTCGGCCTCGAACTCGCACTGCTGCTGCTTGCAATCGCGATCGGCGTCGCCGCCGTGGTGATCGTGGACCTGACGGTTCGCGGCGAGGTCACTGCGACGCTGCTGCCCACGGGCGCGCTGTTCGTGGTGTCACTGCTCGTGCTCCACTTCACGATCCGCCGGATCGCGCCAGACGCCGACCCGCTGATCATGCCGATCGCCGCGTTCCTGAACGTGATCGGCGTCGCGATGATCTACCGCATCGATCTCGCGAACGGCCTGTCCGGGTGGGGCGCCGATTCGGTGCGCCAGCTCGTCTGGTCGAGCGTCGCCGTCGCCGCAGCGATCGTTGTCCTCGCCCTGATCCGCAATCACATTGTGCTCTTCCGGTACACGTACCTCACCGGCCTCGCCGCGGTGGTGCTCCTGCTGCTGCCGATGCTGCCCGGGATCGGCAAGACCCTCAACGGTGCGCGGGTCTGGATCCACATCGGCTCGTTCTCGTTCCAGCCGGGCGAGATCGCGAAGATCCTGCTCGCGATCTTCTTCGCCGGGTATCTCGTGCGCAACCGCGACTCGCTCGCGATGGTGGGCAAGAAGGTGCTCGGAATTCGCTTCCCGCGCGGCCGCGACCTGGGCCCGCTGCTCGTGTTCTGGCTCGCCGCCATGAGCGTGCTCGTGTTCCAGCGCGACCTGGGCACCTCGCTGCTCTACTTCGGCCTGTTCCTGTCGATGCTCTACCTCGCGACGGGCAGGATCGGGTGGATCATCCTCGGTGTGGGGCTCTTCCTCGTCGGCGGCCTCGTCGCCAGCCAAACCCTCGACTACGTGAACCGGCGCTTCGCGAACTGGCTCGACCCGTTCGCTGACCCGTTCAACGCGGGCCAGCAAATGGTGCAGGGGCTCTTCGGGATGGCGAACGGCGGCATGACCGGGACCGGGCTGGGCCAGGGCTACCCGGCGGACACGCCGCTCGCGCAGAGCGACTACATCATCCCGAGCCTGGGCGAGGAGCTGGGGCTGATCGGCCTCTTCGTGATCCTCGCCGCGTACCTGCTGCTCGTGGGCCGCGGCCTGCGCATCGGCTTCGCCGGTCAGGACGACTTCGGCAAGCTGCTCGCCTCGGGCCTCGCGTTCTCGATCGCGCTGCAGGTGTTCATCGTGGTGGGCGGCGTAACGCGCGTGATCCCGCTCACCGGCCTCACCGCGCCGTTCCTCGCCGCGGGCGGCTCCTCGCTCGTGTCGAACTGGATCATCATCGCGCTCCTCATTCTGCTGTCGAACTCTGTCCGAAATCGACCGAAGTTGGTGATCCGCGCATGAATAAGCAGCTCAAGTTCATCACCCGCACCGTCTTCGCAATGTTTATCGCGCTGTTCTTCTCCGTCACGATGATCCAGTTTGTGAACGCGGACGAACTCCGCGCGAACGAGCTCAACATGCGGACCGTGAAGAACAGTTACAAGGTGGAGCGCGGCTCGATCCTCGTCGACGGCGACCCGGTCGCCTACTCGACGCCCACCGACGACAGCTATCGGTACGTGCGCCAGTACGAGCCGGGCGCGCTGTATGCCCCGGTGACCGGCTACTTCTCGCACTCGCAAGGGATGACGGGGCTCGAAGCGGCGATGAACCAGGAGCTCTCCGGCATCGGAAACGCTCAGTTCTTCACGCGCATCCAGAACACACTCAACGGGGTCGACCCCCAGGGCAGCTCCGTGCAGACCACGATCGACCCGCGTGTGCAGGAGGCCGCTGCCGCCGCGATGGCAGACGGCGGCTTCGAGGGCGCGGTCGTCGCTATCGAGCCCAAGACCGGCCGGATCCTCGCGCTGGTGTCCACGCCGAGCTTCGACCCGAACCTGCTCTCCTCGAACAGCAACGCGGACATCATCGCGAACTACCGCCAGCTCGAAGAGGACCCGTCGCGACCGCTGCAGAACCGCGCAATCGCCGGCGACCTCTACCACCCGGGATCGGTCTACAAGCTTCTCGTGGCGGCCGCCGCGATCGAGAACGGCGATGCGACCCCCACTACCGAGTATGAGAACCCGGCGCAGCTGACCCTCCCGCAGTCGACGAGCGTGATGCAGAACGCGTCGCGCACCGCCTGCGGTTCGGGGGCCAAGGCCACGCTAGAGCAGGCGATCATGCTCTCGTGCAACATCCCGATCGCCGAGCTGGCAATGAGCATGGACCGGGACGCGGTGCCCGCGATGGCGCGCGCATTCGGGTTCGAGCAGGACCTGACGGTGCCGCTCGCGGTCACGCAGAGCGTCTCGCCGGTGCCCGAGGACAAGGCCCAGACGGCGCTCGCGTCGATCGGACAGCTCGACGTGCGCGTCACGCCGCTGCAGATGGCGATGGTGTCCGCCGGGATCGCGAACGGCGGCACGGTCATGAAGCCGACGGTCGTGGACCAGGTGATCACGCCCGACCTGCGGGTCGAGACCCAGGTGTCGCCCGAGGAATTCAGCAAGCCGATCTCCAAGAAGACGGCCGACGCGGTCGCCGGAATGATGGAGAAGGGCGTCTCGTCGTCCGAGGGCCTCGCCCAGAAGTCGGGGATCGACGGGGTGCGCGTGGCCGGGAAGACGGGCACCGCCGAGAACGGCACCGACGCGAGCGGGAATGACCTGCCCTTTACGCTGTGGTACACAGGGTTTGCTCCGGTGGACGACCCAGAAATTGCTGTTGCCGTTGTAATCGAAGACGGTGGCGGGGAAGCATACGGTTATACGGGAAGTTCGTTTGACCTCCCGACAGCCGTCGGAAAACGAGTTATGGAAGCGGTGTTGAGCGAATGAGACCAGCTGCAGGGATCACATTCGGCGGACGCTACGAGCTGAGCTCTCGGATCGCCGTCGGGGGCATGGGTGAGGTGTGGAACGCGACCGACAGCATTATCGGTCGCACCGTCGCCATCAAGATCCTCAAAGATGAGTACATGGGGGATCCCGGGTTCCTCGAGCGATTCCGCGCTGAGGCGCGCCACGCCGCGCTCGTCAACCACGAGGGCATCGCGAACGTCTTCGACTACGGCGAGGAGCAGGGCTCCGCGTACATCGTCATGGAGCTCGTACCGGGCGAGCCGCTCTCGGCGATCATCGAGCGCGAGGGCCGGCTGCCACCGAACCGCGTACTTGGCATCGTGGCGCAGACCGCCACGTCGCTGCAGGCCGCGCACGACGCGGGCCTGGTGCACCGCGACATCAAGCCGGGCAACCTGCTGATCACGCCCGAGGGGCGCGTGAAGATCACCGACTTCGGGATCGCGCGCATCGCCGATCAGGTGCCGCTCACCGCGACCGGTCAGGTGATGGGCACGGTGCAGTACCTCGCGCCTGAGCAGGCGAGCGGGCACACCGCCACCGCCACCACCGACATCTACTCGCTCGGCGTGGTCGCCTACGAGTGCCTGGCCGGACGGCGCCCGTTCACGGGCGAGTCGCAGGTCGCCATTGCGATGGCGCAGATCAACGACACCCCGCCGGATCTTCCGAGCGACATCCCCGAGCCCGTGCGCAACCTCGTGTACGCGTGCCTCGCGAAGGACGCCGCCGGACGTCCCCAGACCGCCGCGAAGCTCGCCCAGGCTGCAACCGCGCTGCACCGAGGCGACACCCAGCTCGCCGCGAGCTACGTGCCACAGGTGCTCGGCCAGACCGCGCCCGCGACCACGGTGCTGGACGAGCAGACGTCGGTGATGGACGCCGCCACCACCGCACTGCCGCGCACGAGCGCTCTCCCCGGACAGGCGGACGCCACGGCGGCGCTCACCGAGGAGGAGCAGCTCGCCGAGGACGAGGCCGCTGGCAAGAAGAAGAAGAGCCCGTGGCGCTGGCCGCTCATCACCCTGATCGCGCTGCTCGTGATCATCGGCGCCGGCACCGCCTTCGCGCTCTGGAGCAACAGCTCCGCGAACGAGAAGCCCACGACCACGTCGGCGCCCAAGCCCACGAAGACGAAGACCACCACCACCTCCACGCCGCCGCCGGTCACCACCGGCGTGGTGGACGAGGGCTCGCTCGTCGGGTTGAACATCGACGAGGCGGTCGGGATCCTGCAGGGACGCGGGTTCACGAACGTGAAGCCCACGCCCGGCAATCAGGCGCCCGACGATCAGGTCAACCTGGTCACCGGGGTCAACCCCACCGGTGATCGGGTGCCGTTCGACCAGTCGATCACCCTCACCTACAATGTCGCGTTCGGCGAGGTTGGCCAGCCGGCTGCACCGACGGCGAGCCCGGCCACCGTTGACGCGGGGGCGGTCTCGAACGTGAGCTGGGGCGTCGCAAGCTGCCCGACGGGCCTCACGTTCCAGGCGTACAACGTGACCATCTCGGGTGACGGATCCGGCGCTGGCTCGGTGCAGTCGCCGAGCGTCCCCGTGACCGCGAACTCGCTCGCCGAGGGCGCAGCCGACGGTGCGATCACGGTGAGCTACTCGGTGACCTGCGGCAACGGCTCGTCCGTGACGCGCACCTCACCGGATTCCGAGCCCGTGAGCATCGTGGTGAAGGCCCCGGCAAAGCCGGAGAACCCTGACCAGGGCGACAACGACTAGGTCTCGTCGCGCCGTTCGGCGAGAGACGCCCCGATCCAGATAAACTTGGAGGCATTCCCATGAGCACGGAAGAGGTGACCATGCCCGAAGCAGCATCGGACGGCGAGCAGCGCATTCTCGCTGGCCGCTACGCTATCGGGGAGTTCGTTGGGCAGGGCGGCATGGCGACCGTCTATCGCGGCACCGACACCAAGCTTGGCCGCCAGGTTGCCATCAAGGTGATGAAGGCCGAGCTCGCCGGTGACGACCAGTTCAGGTCACGGTTCCGCCAGGAGGCGCAGTCGGCTTCTCGCATGGCGCACCCCACCGTGGTTCGGGTGTTCGACGCGGGCGATGACCTGATTCAGACCCCCGAGGGCCCCAAGCGACTCCCGTTCATCGTGATGGAGTACGTCGAGGGCAAGAACCTGCGGCAGCTCGCCGCCGAGCACAAGCTCTCGCAGGCCGAGGCGTGCCGCGTTGTCGACTCGGTTCTCACCGCGCTCGAGTATTCGCACCGCGCGGGCATCGTGCACCGGGACATCAAGCCAGCGAACATCATGATCACCCAGAGCGGGCAGGTCAAGGTCATGGACTTCGGCATCGCCCGCGCGGTGTCTGAGACATCGTCGACGCTGCAGCAGACCACAGCAATCCTCGGCACCGCCGCCTACTTCTCGCCGGAGCAGGCGAAGGGTGAGGCGATCGATGCCCGCACGGATCTGTACTCGACCGCGGTGCTGCTCTTCGAGCTCCTCACCGGCGACGTGCCGTTCCGCGGCGACAGTGCCGTGGCGGTCGCGTATCAGCACGTGAGCGAGCGCCCGAAGCCGCCGAGCGAGCGCGCCCCCGAGGTCACCCCCGAGCTCGACCGCGTGGTGCTCTACGGCCTCGCCAAAGACCGGGCCAAGCGCTTCCAGTCGGCGTCTGAGTTCCGCGAGGCCCTGCGCCTCGCGGCGAGCGGCACCATGCCGGGGCTCGACCTGCAGCAGCAGGACACCGTGCTGTTCTCTGGCGGCGAGGAGGTCTCTGAGTCTGATCTCGCGCTGCGTCAGCTCGCCGAGGGTGGCGGCGGCGCCCGCACGCAGAGCCGCCCGCCGGTCATGTGGACCTGGGCCGCGATCCTGACGATCGGGGCGGTCATCATCGCCGTCGTCTTCTGGCTCGTCACGCTCGCCCCGAAGCAGTTCCTCCCCGACTCGTCGCGCGAGGTTCCCGCCCTGATCGACGTCGACCGTGCCGCAGCGATCAAGCTGCTGCAGGAGGCAGACCTCGTCGCGGTGCCGGTTGAGCAGACCAGCGAGGACATCGCGGCCGGCAACGTCGTCTCGAGCGACCCCGAGCGCGGCACCGTGCTCAGCCCGGGCGATACCGTCACGATCTACGTGTCGACCGGCCCGGAATCTGCCAAGGTGCCCGAGTTCTCACGCATGAATCTCACGGAGTACACCCAGGCGATTGAGGATCTCGGTCTCTCCGTCGGCGTGGTCACCTCGGTGGACAGCCCCATCGAGGCCGAGAATCGCGTGCTCTCGGTCAGCCCCGAGGCTGGGACCGAGCTCGAATCGGGTCAGAGTGTTGACGTCGAGATCTCAAGCGGGATGGTGAGCGTCCCCGCGCTGCAGGATCAGCCCCTCGATGTCGCGATGTCGCTGATCGACGGCCTCGGGCTGAGCGTGCAGCAGATCCCGGTGGACAGCTGCCCGGCGCAGAACGGGTATCCAATCTTCGAGCAGTCGGCCATGGGCCAGCAGGCGCAGGGCGCGCCACTCGAGCTGAAGTACTGCACCGGCTAGCGACACACCACCGCGAACCAACGCGTGAGGCCGGGTCCCCAACGGGACCCGGCCTCACGCGTTCTGCGGTGGGACGCGCTAGCGCAGGAGCGGGCTGAGGGTGCGCGCGATCTCCGCCGCGTTGCTCAGCCCGGCCGCGGCGAGCCAGTTGCCGAGCTGCTGGTACCCACCCTCGGTGAGCACCGACTCGGGGTGATACTGCACGCCGTAGATGGGAAGCTCCCGGTGCCGCAGTGCCATGACCACGCCACCGGCGGTCTCCGCGGTGATCGTGAGTGTCTCGGGCACCGTGTCGCGCACGACCGCGAGCGAGTGGTAGCGCGTCGCGTCGAACTCACTGGGCACGTTGGCGAAGAACGAGTCGTCGCTGTGGCGCACGCGCGACACCTTGCCGTGCATGAGCTCGTCCGCGTGGGTGACCGTTGCGCCGAGCGCCTCGGCGATCGCCTGGTGTCCCAGGCACACCCCGAGCAGCGGGATCCCGGTGCGGAGCGCGATGCCCACCATGGCGATCGATACCCCCGCATCCGTCGGCGTGCCGGGACCAGGGGAAATGAGTACCCCGTCGAAGTCGCCGACGAGCTGCTCGAGCTCGCCCGGGGACACCTCGTCGTTGCGCACCACGAGCGTGGTTGCCCCGAGCTGCTGCAGATAGCCGTTGAGCGTGTACACAAAGCTGTCGTAGTTATCGATCACGAGGATTCGAGTCATGAGCCAACCGTCACTTCCGGAGAGGGCAGCTGAATCGCCACCCAGGGGTACACGTACGTAATGAGCGCCCACACGAGCGCCACCACCGCCGCGAGCAGGACAATGACCCGGAACCAGGCGGGGCCGGGGAAGAAACGCCACAGGATCGAAAACATCAGCTCGCGGTTCCCTTCAGTGCGGGGTTCAGTTCAAGGAGTTCGGCCGGCGGGCCATCTGCGCGGGCCTGGAAGCCCTCAAAGACCGAGTAGGCGATCGCACGCTCGTCGCTGCCCGCCCACTTCGGGTGGCAGGTCGTGAGCGTGAGAATCTGGTCCACGCCGGGCTCGCCCTCGAGCCGCGGGAACGGGTTGAGCACGTCAGTCTCGTTTGGAAGCACGTACTCGATCGAGCGGAAGCGGTAGGTGTACCAGCCGTCCGCGGTCTCAATGAAGAGCGGATCACCCACGCGCAGGTTCATCACCTCGCGGAAGGAGTTGATGAGCGGGCCCGAGCGGTGTCCAGCGAGCGCGAAGTTGCCCACCTCGCCGGGCAGCTGCGTGGTCTCGTAGTGCCCGATCCCCTTTTCGTCGAGGTTGAGCACGGTCCACCAGTCGGTCGTCTCGCCGATCCGGTTCGCGTACGTGGTGCCGAAGGCCGGGGCGTGCAGCACCGCGAAGACCTCGGCGGCCTCGGGCTTCTCCGGGACGGGGACCCCCTCGGTCTGCAGGGGCTTCGCGTTCGCCTCCCACTCCGCTGAGTCGGCCGCCGAGAGTTCTTGCTGCTGGGCGGTGACCGTGACCCCGGTGTGCCAGGGCTGCCACACGATGTACCCGAGCACCCCGAGACCGGCCACCAGCAACAGCTCGCCGATCACCGTCAGTGGGCTCAGGCGCGCCCTGCGGCGGCGGGTACGCGCGCGTTCCGTCTCCGTCATACTGTCATTCTAGATTGTGCACCTGTGACCAGCCGCGGGACAGACTAGAATCAATCCCATGGCAGCAGCAGGGAAGAATGTAAGCAAGCGCAACTCGGGTGAGCTCGACCGCGATCGTGCGGAGCTCGCGGCGGCTCGAAAGGATGCTCCGAACCCGGTGTGGTTCAAGCCGGTGATGTTCGGCTTCATGCTGCTCGGGCTCGTCTGGATCGTGCTCTACTACATCACGAGCGGCAACATGCAGCTGCCGGTACCGGCCTTCGGTCAGGCGAACATCTTTGTCGGCTTCGGCCTCGTGCTGGTCGGGTTCCTCATGACCCCGTGGTGGAAGTAACCCCACCGCGCTGAGCCTTCGCGCTCAAATCACACCGCTGTAATTCCTCCCCAGGCTGGGGAGAACCCTGTGGATAACTCGCTGTGTGCGGCACTCGTCGCACACAGCGAGTTTTTTGTGCGGGCTGCGTGCCGCACACGACACGATACACACCGCGCGCACCGCAGTGAGTGCCCCACAGAACGCAAGGGGCGCACCCGGCGCAGGGAGACCCTGGCCCGGTGCGCCCCCAGCGCAGCCCCCGCTAGAAGATCGCGGGCAGCACCACGAAGTACCCGCAGGCGAGGCCGGCAAGCACCACGCCGACTCCCACGAGCGACCAGATCCGGAGCGTCTTGCGACGCGGCCCCCGCGTTGCAAGCAGGATCCCCATCACCGCACTGCCGACGATGATGCCGCCGAGGTGGGCCTGCCAGGAGATGCTCGCACCCGGGATCAGCCCGATCCCGAAGTTGATGGCGAGGAGCACCGCGAGCGAGGTGACGTTGACCCGCGCTGCACGGAACGCGACGAGAGTCGCTGCCAGGACCCCGAAGATCGCACCCGAGGCGCCGACCGTGGGGATGTTGATCGTCTCCGGTGACACGTACGCCCAGTACATCACGCCGAGCGACCCGCCCACACCGGCGAGCAGGTACAGGGCGAGATACGCCCCACGCCCGATCGTCTGCTCCAGGTTGCGCCCGAACAGCCAGAGCGCGTACATGTTAAACAGGATGTGGAAGATAAACCCGGTTGAGTGCGTGAACATCGCGGTGAACATGCGCCACGGCTCGAATCCGAGATCGCTCGGCAGCACCTCGGGCGGCAGGGAGTACAGCGGCGCGTACCAGAGGGTGCGCGTCACCTCGTCGGCGCCGAAGTAGTGGCTGATCAGCTGCAGCACGAACACCACGGCGCACGCGATCATGATTGCGTATGTCACCGGGGTATCCGACGCCGCGATGCGGCGCCCCGTGACCCGGGACGCCCGCGCCGCGCGCTGTGCGGTGCCCGGCTGCGTCTGCTTCACGCAGTCGGGGCAGAGCACGCCAACGGCCGACACCACCTGACACTGTGGGCAGATGGTGCGGCCGCACCGCTGGCACAGCGTGAAGCTGTGCACGTTCGGGTGGCGATAGCAGACGTCGTTCGGTCCATACTCGACGCGCTCGCCGAATGCGGGCCCCGATCCACTCGCCACCATGTCCCTTACGCCTCGACGATGTCGACGCCGGTGATGACCACGTCCTCGACGGGACGGTCCATCGCACCGGTCTGCACCGCGGAGATCGCGTCAACGACGGCCTTCGAGGCGTCGTCAGCGACCTCACCGAAGATGGTGTGCTTGCCGTTGAGCCAGTCGGGCGCAATCGTGGTGATGAAGAACTGCGAGCCGTTCGTGCCGGCGAGGCGCCCGGTCATGTCGGGGCGCTTGCCCGCGTTTGCCATAGCAAGCTGGTACGGCTGCGTGAAGCCGAGCTCCGGGTGGATCTCGTCGTCGAAGTTGTAGCCCGGGCCGCCGGTGCCCGTGCCGGTGGGGTCGCCGCCCTGGATCATGAAGTTGGGGATGATGCGGTGGAAGATGACGCCGTCGTAGAACCCCTTCTCGGAAAGGTCGACGAAGTTCTTCACCGTCTTCGGCGCGTGATCCCCAAAGAGGTTGATCACGATGTCGCCGTGGTTCGTGTGGATGGTCGCTACAGAGGTGTGAATGGTCATACGCCCTAGTGTAGGCGGGCATCAGCCGCCAGAACCGAACACCCGCCGTGAGCGATTCGGAGCTGTGTGGGAGAAGAGATTCACCGGCCACGCCCGGTTTCCGACCCCCGCGGACTGGGTGCTTCAGTGTAGCGTGGGGAGAGCGAGCATATTTCGCATCGCCTCGCCGAGCTAGGAGGACAGTTATGAAGCTCTCACGGAAGCGCCGCCGCGAACTGCGGAGCCTGCGGGGTGATGCACAGGAGCTGCTCGATCAGCAGCGCATCGTGCTCAGCCACGCCGGTGACGTGCTGGGACAGGCAGGCCGGCAGGCGAAGCTGCTGAGCGACGAGCACCTCGCGCCTCGCGTCGACGAGACGCTCGAGGCAGTGCGCCCCACCGTCGATCGCGGTGTCGCGTCTGCTCGCCGCGCCGCGAACAGCGTGCGTCGCGTCACCACCCCGCTCGTCGCGAGCGCCCTGGCCCGCACGATTCGCGCGCTCGACGAGATCGAGAGCCCGCAGGCAGCCGCGCAGGTCCGCAGTTTTGGCGAGCGCGCGGGCTACATCGCCCCGGTCAAGAAGAAGCGTAAGGCCGGCGGCATCATCGCGCTGAGCCTCGGCGCGGTCGCCGCCGTGGGTGTCGGCTACGCGCTGTGGCAGGCCTTCCGCACCGACGACGAGCTCTGGGTCGCCCCCGAGCACTCCTCGGGCGAATAGTCGGGGATCGTCACCGACGCTGAGACGCGGGCGCCGCGGCCTGTGGGCCCGGCGCTCGCGTCATTTCCGGGGTTTCGCGGACTTCCCTGACTTCGCGGCGGGCTTCCCGCCCTTGCCCGCGGGCTTCGCGCCGGCCTTCCCGGGCTTTCCCGAGCGGTTCGGCTGGCGTCGGCTCATTCCCGCCATGCGCAGACCGGTTTGAACGAGCGACAGCGTGCGGAGCGAGCCGATGTCCCGGATCGGCACCCAGCGGGCCTCATCGGATGAGCCGTCGACCTCGTTCTGGAGCGGGCCGTCCTTGACCGACGCGCGGTACACGATTCGGATCGTGTGCAGTTCCGGGTCGTCGCCCTCGGGAACCTCTTCACGCACCATCACGCGGGAGTCGACGCCGAGCAGCTTTCCCACCCGCGCTTCGAGACCCGTCTCCTCGAACACCTCTCGCACCACCGCAACGCGCGGGTCCTCGCCCGCTTCAAGGCCGCCTCCGGGGAGGGTCCAGCCGTGCAGGTGGCCGCGCCGCCAGTGCGTGAGCAGGATCTTGCCGCGCCGCTCAACCACCGCGTAGGCGGCCACTCGAAGATCCATGGCTATGAGCCTAGCCTGTCCCGCCCCGCGCCCTCAGGTGCCGCGCTGAGCGGGGGTTCCATCGCTGTTTCCGCGCGCCAGCCGATGAGCCAGCGGTGCAGCCTCGCGTAGGCCTCAGCGCGCGGGCCGGGCGCCGAGAGGAAGAGATCGTGCAGGCCACCGGGAATCCGCTCAATCGTCACTGAGGAGCCGAGCCGCAGCGCGGCGCGCGCCACCGCCTCGACGTCGAGCACGGTGTCGGCGCGCACCAGGTCATCACTCCAGCGCAGCGGCACCGCAGAGCGCTCGGAGAGCAGCACCGCGACCGGGATGGTGAGCCCGAGCCCGTGATTCACCCGCTCGTGCCCGGCCAGAATGGCCCGCAGCCAGGCAGTCGAGACCCCGTGGCTGCGCTCAGGGCGCCACTGCGGGTCGATCACGGCGAGTTCGTCCTGGGGGCCCACCTCGCGCTGTGCGCGCGTGTAGAAGCCGTAGTCGAGCTGTGGTGCGACGTCCTTGGGCATGAACCTGGCGCTCAGTGCGACGAGCGGGGCGATCACCTGGCGCCCGGCGGCGGAGAGCTGGAACTCGAGCCACGGGCTGTTCAGAATGAGCGCGTCGGCGCGGCCGGGATGGCGCGCGGCCCACAGGCTCAGCACCAGCCCACCGGTCGAGTGGCCGAGGAGCACGAGCTTGCGGGTGGGATCCGCCCCCGCTTCCGCGCGGATTACATCGTGCGCGAGTCCCAGCTCAAGGTCGTAGTCATCGAGGTGCTCGATGTACCCGGGGGTCTGCCCCGGGCGGAGGCTGCGGCCGTACTTGCGGAGATCGAGTGCGAAGAACCGCGCCCCGCGCGAGGTCCAGAATTCGGCGAGGTGCCGCTGAAAGAAGTAGTCGGACCAGCCGTGGACATAGAGCACGTCGACGCCGTCGAGCGGGCGGCGGCGGCCGAGGAGCCGTTCAAACAGCGGTGGCCGCTGCGGGAGTGACCGCACGAGCGTGGCGGTGAGCGGCCCCTCCTCGTCGGAGCCGAGCTCAAGATCGGTGCAGCTGAAACCATCGCCCAGCACGTCCGCCCGCCACTCTGTCATAGCGTCAGTCTACGGGCGGAGCGGGCGGTTCTAGCGCAGCGGCCTGAGCGTGAGTTCGCCGAGGCTCACATCTGCGGTGATGAGGTGTTTCGCGTCCGACGAAGTGCGCAGCCGGTTCGTGACGTCCCCCAGCTCCACGGACGCGTCAACGCGGTAGTCCTCGTCTGGCAGCCGCAGGTCGATCGATCCGGTCCCCACCTCAGCGGTGATCGTGTCTGGCGCGTCGCCGGAGAGGGTGGTGCGGATCTCCCCCAGCGACACCTCGAACGCCGCGGCGCTCACATCCGAGAGTTCCCCCGTAAACGTGCCCACTCCCACGGTCACCTCGAGCGTGCTCGCGGCCCCGGCGATCGTCGCTTCCCCGGCACCCACATCGACCGAGACGTCCCCGAAGCTCCCGTCGGCGGTGAACGACCCCACCGACACCTCAACCTCGGTGTTGAGCGGCCGCTGTCGCAGCTCCTCGGGCAGGGTCAGCGTGCCGGTCATCCGCGCCGTGCGATCCGGCGGGCAGAACCCGAGGAAGCAGCTTCCACCGCCGAGCCGCGAGGGGCTCGCCACGACGAGGGTGTCCCGGTCCCGTTTCAGCACCCAGCGATCGGTGTGCGTCCCAGCGACCCGCAGTTCCGCCTCATCGACCGGGCCGTACTCGAGCGTGAACTCGGCGATGCTGAGGTCCAGATCGAGATCGGTGATTCCGTCGACGGAGATGCTCGTAGCGCTCGCGTCAGAGACACTCGCAACCCGCGTTCCCGCCGCCGAGTAGGCAGCTGACGTGCCGATCCCGAGGAGCGCGAGGCCGCCCACACATGCGGTCGCGATCATGATTGGCCGCGCGGCGCGGCCGGGTCGGGTCGACGCGGCCTGCGGCGGCGTGGGGATCTGGTGCTCGGTCATCGGGTGGCTCCCGTCTGGGGGGTGGGTGGGGTCTGCGGCGGGACTGCGCCGGTGCTTTCAAGGTGTGCGATCGCGGCGAGCACACGCCGGTTCCCGTGCTCGTCTTGTTCGAGGCCGAGCTTCTGGAAGATCGCGGTGATGTGCTTCTCGACGCTCGCCCCGGAGAGGAACATGAGTGCGGCGATCGCCTGGTTTGAGCGGCCCTCCGCGAGCGCCGCGAGCACTGTGCGCTCGCGCTCGGTGAGGGCAGCCATCCGATCGTCGCGGCCGCGACGATTAAGCAGCTGCGCCACGACCTCCGGGTCCAGCACCGTCGCGCCGGCAGCGATCCGCTCCACCGCGTCGGTGAACTCGGTCACGTCCGCGACTCGATCTTTGAGGAGGTAGCCGAATGCCCCGCCCTGCGCGGCAATCAGCTCGCTTGCGTAGCGCTCCTCGACGTACTGCGACAGCACGAGGACCGGGAGCTGCGGGTGCCGGGCTCGCAGGGTGCGGGCGAGGCGGATTCCCTCGTCGGTGAACGTGGGAGGGAGCCGCACGTCGAGGATGCACAGTTCAGGAGGGTCGGCGGCGACGGCCTCGACCACGCCCTCGGTGCTGGGAAACGCGGCGCTCACCTCGTGGCCGGTGTGTTCGAGGAGGCGCACGAGCCCCTCGCGCAGCAGTACGGAGTCTTCACAGATCAGGATGCGCACGGGACGCTCACCTCCAGTGTGGTGGGCCCGCCCTGCGGGCTGTCGATTCGCACCGAGCCGCCAGCGGCCTCGATCCGGTTGGTGATCCCGTCAAGTCCGCCCCCGGGCAACACGCGGGCTCCGCCCACGCCGTTGTCCTCCACGCGCGCCCAGAGCAGTCCGCCCTCGCGCAACCGCACCACAACCCGGCACTCACTCGCGCGGGAGTGCTTTGCGGCGTTCGTGAGCGATTCTGCGATCGCGAAGTACACGGCGGTCTCGGCTTCCCGGCTACACCTGCCGTCAAGGCGCACGTCAAGCACCACGGGGATGTGGGAGCGGCCGGCGAGCGCGGAGAGCGCCGCGTCGAGCCCGCGATCGTCGAGCACCGAGGCGTGGATGCCCCGAGCCAGCTGGCGCAGCTCGGTGATGGCTGCCTTCGTGGAGGTGTGCGCCTCTGAGATCAGCGCTTTCGCCCCCTCGGGGTCGTCGTCGATCTGCTGCTGCGCCAGCCCCAGGGTCATTCCCACGGAGACCAGGCGGGGCTGCACCCCGTCGTGCAAGTCGCGCTCAATCCTGGTGCGCTCCACGTCGGCGGCGCGCACGGCGCCCTCCCGCTGACGGGCAGTGGTCTGCACCTGGCGCGCGAGCTGCTGGGTGCGGGCACCGGCCCGGGCGATCGCCACGGTGATCACGCGGTGGAGCAGCGCGAGGCCGATCGCGGCAGCGGCGGCCACGATCGCGTTGAGCGCGCCGAGGAGTGGGCCGCCGAGTCCCGGGAGCAGGCCGAAGAGCGTGCCGAAGGTGGGGTCTTGAGCCGGGTCTCCCCCGCCAAGCGCGACGACAACCGCGATGGCGGACCACACGAGGCTCTGCACGCAGACGAGCAGCGTGGTGCCGAGGGTCGTGGCGACCACGAAACTCGCGACACCCCGCCACATGCGCCCGT
Organism: Leucobacter luti; assembly: GCF_004217175.1. Taxonomy (GTDB): domain Bacteria; phylum Actinomycetota; class Actinomycetes; order Actinomycetales; family Microbacteriaceae; genus Leucobacter; species Leucobacter luti. The sequence continues at coordinate 562,601 of NZ_SHKI01000003.1, read as the reverse complement.
CAATCGACTGCCACGCCATCGCACGCAGGTAGGCGCCGAACCCGGGCGCGCTCGGCCGCTGCAGCGTGAGCGTGGGGACGGGGAGGTCGTACAGCCCGCGCACGCGCTCGGTCTCAAACCACGCGGTGCCAAACAGCGCGTACACGAGGGCACCGAGGAACAGCAGTCCGATGCCGAGCAGGATCGCAGTGCCGATCCCCACCGCAAACAGCATCAGGAGGACACTCACCACTGCCCAGCCGAAGAGTCCGAGCGCCGCGAGGTGCAGGATCGTCAGGAGAATACGGAACGGGGGGCGTGCGGCCCGTGGGGGCGCGGCGCTCGGAGAACTGCTCATACTCCTACGGTAGGGCGCGGGCGTCGCGCCGGGCACCCCGCAGACCAGAGAACAGTATTCCGGTTTTCCATACCCCCGAAGCGGGGCCCGCGACCTGCGGACCGAACCGCGGCCCGCACCGCGTGCCAGCACCGTACGGCCGGCACCGTGGGGCCCGGGAAACGAAGAACGGCCCCGCTTCCGCGGGGCCGTTCTGTTGTGGACGCAATTGGGCGCTGCTGGAACAGACGACCACGGGTTCAGAAGCTCGTTTCCGCATGGAATCAAGGGCCTCAGCGGGCCAGCGACGCAGTAGGCGAGGCCGACGACGCTCTGATTGGCGTGTCGGCGGAACCAAAGAAACGACCTCGAACACGACTCACGGGCAGCGAAGTGGACGCTATGCGAACAGCCCGCGCGAACGGCGTCAGCGTGCTCACGCTGGCGAAACAGTACGGCGTTCACCGGGGCACGGTCTGGGCCAAGACCCGATAAAGACGCCCCGCTCCGCCATTCCTGTTGATCACGGCACCTGAGAATCAAGCGCAAGGACAGGAAAAGTCTCCAGTCGCGTCTACGCAGCGTCGACGCCATAGCGGCACGGGAGCTGACTCGACGTAGGGCTGCTGAACGGCTCGGAGGGCTGCGGCGTCGCTCGGACTGGGGCAGAGGTTTGGGACGTCTAAGGTTCCCTCGCTCAATCCCGCCGACAGTCACGGTCCTTACCAGCTGCCCGATCACGAGAGGCGCCGATGATAGCCTTTGAGGGTTATGTAAGCATCAACTAAGGGGCGCGAGTGGTCATCAATGAGCCTGTGTCAGGGCTGCTCCTAGACGAACGAAACCCTCGGTTCCGAGAGCAGGTTAACGGACAGGATGAAGCGGTCACTGCCCTCCTACTGGACGCCGCTGACAAACTCGTCAGCCTTGCGCAAGACATCGCGACGGAGGGCTCGCTCAACCCGACAGAACTCCCAGTAGTCGTCGAGGAAGATGATGAGTTGGTCGTTATTGAGGGAAACCGGCGGCTCGCCGCTCTGAAACTGCTTCGTAACCCCGATCTCGCAGCAACGGCAGCAGCGGAGTTGAGCACACCCCTCGTCAAGAGGTTCAAGACGCTCCAGAAGATCGGCGTTGGGCCGGACTCAATTGACGTCTTTCAGGCAGAAAACCGCGAGGCTGCCCGACACTGGATCGAACTGCGCCACACGGGCGAGAACGACGGTGTGGGCGTCATCGGGTGGAAGGCCTGGCAGACCAACAACTATCGGCGCAGAAGAGGAAGCCAAGCAGACCGAGCCACACTGTTCTGTGAGGCTGTGGAGGCCGATTTCTCGGGTGAGTTAGAGCTTCTTGCCGATGTAGCGGCCGTTCGCAGAACTCGCTTGACGACCCTGGGGCGTTTGGTCACAGACCCGGATGTGCGTCGCGATTTTGGGTTCCAGTTCGGAGAGGACGAGGTGCTCTTTGACTTCGAGACTGACGACCTTCGCGCTGGCGTAAGCCGTATCTTCAGTGACCTTGCCTCGCGAGTTGGCGGGGTAAGCGTTACCGATATCAAGTCGAAAGCCCAACGCTTGAAGTACGTTGCTGATCGATCTGAGGTGCTTCCCAACCGGGCAAACCGACTGTCCACTCCAAGACTTCCTGGGGAGCACCCAGGGCCAGGTAACTCAGGCGGGGATGATGGCGATGACACCGCTGGTGGCACGGGTGGGGCATCCGGGGCTGGAGCGGGTACGGATAATGGATCCGGTACGGGAAACGGCGCAGGAACAGGCGGAAACGGAACGTCAGGCGGCGGTGAGTCGGACGGCGGTGGCGGAACTTCGGGGAATGGCGGTGGCAGTGGAAAGACTCCGCCACCGGAGAACGTGATCTTCAAATCGCTGAAGATGCCTCACCTGAGCCCGCGCATTCGAGAACTGCTCGCCATGTCCCAGAAGATCAACATCGTTGATGCTGCACCGGTCAGCGGGATACTGGTGCGTGTCCTCCTGGAACTCACGGTTACGGAGGCAATTGATCGCGGGGTTGTGACGGGCGCAACAGAGGGCGACTCCCTCAAGAAAAAGGTTCGCCACGCACTACTGAGACTTGACCCGGAATGTCATAATCCCGCAAAACGAGACAAGTCACTGGAGATGGCCTGGATGAGAACCCAGGACGGAGACGCATTGGCCGTCCAGTCCCTGAACGCCTTCGTTCACAACATCCACGGCAACGCCGCCCCTACAGAGGTACGCGTTCTAAGCCTGACCTTCCGTCCTGTGCTGGAGCGTTTGAACCAACTCATTGGCAGTATCTCGAAGTGAGTCATCCATTCCTCAGCCCACTTCGGTATCCGGGTGGTAAAGCCCGCGTCGCCCCCTACCTTGCATCGCTAATGCGCGCACAGTCCCCGCGCCCCACGATCTACGCCGAACCTTTCGCGGGTGGCGCAGGTGCGGCCCTTCGTCTACTTGTCGATGAGCAGGTGCGCGCGGTGCGCATCAACGACCTCTCACCGGGAATAGCCGCGTTCTGGCGTTGTGTCTTCTACGATACCGAGCGGTTCGCTCAGGAGGTAGAAACAGCCGTAGTTGACCTTGAGCATTGGGAGCGTGCGCGACAGATATTCCAAAGCCCTTCTGGACGAAAGGACCTCGAACTCGGGTTCGCGACGTTCTTCCTGAACCGGTGCAATCGCTCCGGTATTCTTACTGCACGCCCTATTGGGGGGCTGAACCAGACAGGTAAGTGGAAGATTGACGCACGATTCAACCGCGTGGACCTTGCGGAAAGGGTGCGTCGCTTGGGGCAATACCGCAGGCGGGTCGAGGTTTCCCAACTGGATGGCCGCGAGTTCATGGAGACGCTCGAACCACTAGGTCAGGACGTGTTCGCTTACGTCGATCCGCCATACATCGTGCAGGGAGAGGATCTGTACCTCGATTCACTGTCTTACGACGATCACCAACTCCTGGCAGAGCAACTACGCAACTCCCGAACTCCCTGGATGCTGACCTACGACGTCAGCGAGCGCGTGACCGAAGAACTCTATTCCGGGCTGCGCATGGCTCGGTTCGACATCGCCCACACCGCGCAGCGCCAACACATCGGCTCAGAGATTGTCGTGTTCAGTGAACACCTCGACGTCGACAGTATCCAACTTCTCAGAGGCGCTAATGCCTCTTGGGTGTCGGCATAACGATTCCTCCGATTCGCCTGCGTCGCGCACGCGCCCAAGCGCTTGCCTACTCCTTCATCGATTCCTCAGCTTTCCAGTAAAGACAGTTCACGAGGCTTGCAACGCCACGAGCACACCCCTCGTTCCGCCCAAGCCACGCACAGGAGCAAGAACGACTTCAAGAGCTCACCGTGTTCTTCTGGACGGGCGCAGGCGAGTTACCGAACGGCTCACCAGCTCAGGCTTGGCCCGTTCTGGCCGGGGGTTGGGCGGGAGACCTTAAGAGCGCGTTCACGTTCTGCGAGCACGCGGGCATTCTCGCGCCTGGTTTCCTCGGCGGCGCGGGTCAGCTTAATTCGTTCGACCGCCTCGGCCGGGGTCATGGCGCGCAGAGTCTTGGCTTCGGCGCGGGCCTGCTGGGCGGTGCGGGTCGCGTCTTCAGCTTGCCGGGTGGGGCGGGCGTTGACGTAGGCACCGGGGTTCTTCCTCACGGCTTCTTCGCCGAAGATGCGGACATAGATGCTGATGCTCGACCACGGGTTGGGCTCCATCATCGTGTGAAGGTCATGCGCGGCGGCGGCACGCTGCTGCTCAGCCTCGACCACACGAGGGTCAGCGTCGATTCGGGGCTTCGTGACGCGCTCGACCCACGCACTCTGACTCTCGTTCCAGCGGGGCGGCTCACCCCACGCTTTCGCGAGTCGTCGTTTCGCGTCGCGCGTCGCACTCTGGGCGGTGTCGCACTCGGTGGTGGTGCGGCGCTTCTTGAACCACCCGGCGGTGCGCATTTTCGCGCTTGCGGTCTGCTCGGCGGCATCGGTAGCCTGCCAGTCGGTCAGTGCGGCGCGTGCCTGCGCGATGAGCGGTTCGGCAACCTCAGTGCGTGCGAGCTCGAGTTGTTGTTTCGCTGCCTCGTTCGCCTCAGCTGCTTGCTCGCGTTCCGCCCACTGCCGGGCGTGTAGTTCGTCCAGGGCATCACTGGCTTGTTGCCACCGTGCGGCGCTTGCTTCGGCTTGTTCTGCACGGCGTTCGAGGGCTGCTATCTCGGTGCGTACGAGCTTCACGGGGCCGTCATCGACCAACCCCCGCACGGCTTCTGCTGCTTGCTGGGCGGTGTGGGTGAGTCCTCGGTCGGCGCGGTCGCGGTCGAGGGCGTTGATGAATTGCTCCCGCGCATCGGGCAAGTTCTCGGCGATGATGTGTAGCTGGTTCTCGCCCTTGCCTCTGGTCATTCCGACATAGACGGCGGGGCCGGTCATCGCGTCGGTGAGGATCGTGTGCGACGCGGGAACTGTCACCCCTTGCACCCCATAGGCAGTGGAAGCGTAAGCCAGGTGTGCATGCTCGGCAACATACGCGGCGGGCAGCCGTACAGACTGGTCACGCTTGCGCTCATTGTCGGCCTCGACCGCCCAGACGGTGCCGTCTTCCTCGACATGCTGGACGCTCCATTGCTGCCGGTTCGCCACCCCCAGGGCGGTGTCGTTCTTGCGCGTCTGAATCAGATCACCCCGACTAATCGGCAGGCCGTCGCTGCCTGTCGTGGTCACACTGTCGTCCACGGTTCCGGCCCGCACCCGCTCGTCACGGATGCGCGCGTTCAAGCGGGTGGCTTCGTCGTTGGTGGCGACGGTGACCGCCTGACCGCCGCCCCGCTGAGTGGCAATGTGCTCATGCAACTCGTCGGTATTGGCATGCAACTGGATCAGGCCAAGATTCTGTAGCCGGTCGAAGATCGCGCCGGGATCATCCCGCCCCCGCAAGCGGATAGAGAGTTCGGCGTAGGTGGGGTTGGTGAATCGGTGCACCTCGCTCATATCGACAGTGCGGCCCCGAATCTGCGCGGCCATATCGAGCACCCCGCCCCTGCCAACGGCAGGGAGCTGTGCACGGTCGCCGACGAGCGCGAGCGTCGCGCCCGTCTCTGCGGCGACCGTGAACAGTGCGAGGGCGCTGTCTTGGTCGAGCATCCCGGCCTCATCCACCACGATCCTCTCACCCCGCCGCAACCGCGCTGCCTCCGGTGGGCCGGTGTAGGCGCGGCCGGTCTTGGGGTCGGTGTCGCCGACTGTGAGGCGTGTCCATACGCCGTCCTCGTTCCACCTGTAGCCGTGTGCATGCGCGAGAGCGGCCACCGAGTCCGCGGGCACGCCGAGGGCCTGGTGAGCGACGTCGGCGGCTTTCTTCGTCGGCGCGACCACCCGCACCACCCCACCCCGCTCATTCACAGCGGCAATGGCGGTGGCAAGCATGGTCGTCTTCCCGCTGCCCGCTGCGCCTTCCACGATCACCAGCGGATCAGCCGATGTGATCGCTGCGGCTGCTTCGGTCTGTCCGGTGTCAAGTCCAGCCGCGTCTGCGAGGCGTCGCACGTCAGGGCGCTTTGGCTCCCGTTCGGGGATGCGGTTGGTGATGAGGTCGCGCAGTTCGGTTTCGGCTTGCATGACGCGCACGCTCGACAGATGCGCCACATGCTCAGGCCGTGGAGCGTCGGGCGGGAGGATCGAGAAACAGTCCTCCAGCGCCAGCACGGTTGCAACCTGCACGAACTCGCGCACCTCCTCGGGCGTGGCGCGCACCCCGTGCTCGGTCATGATCCGCATCGCGTGCTCAGTCACCGTGTGCGCCGACCACGCCGATGCAGCAGCGGCGCAACGATCCAGCGCGCGGGAAGCAACCTCCTGCACACTCAGGTCATCCAGCGACACCGATGTGCGCGGCACCGGCCCTCGCAGAGTGTCCGGGTCGTACCCGCCCTCCCGCAGCTCCGTCACCCATCCGGCTTCCTCCGCCAGAGTGGTCGGCTTCTTCGCGGGTCGCTCGTGCGCCCACGCTTCCGCGCGCAGACGGGTGGCGACGACCGGCCCCATCGTCTCGCCGGGATGCGCCTGGTCCCATTCGGCTTCGAGGAGTTCGAGGTTGCGGCCCACCTGCGCCCCACGCTTCGACATGAGCGCGTTGAACCGCTGCAACTCGACCACTTCGCCCGTGGCGGGGTCGAGGGTCAGGCCGTGCCGCTCCAAGGTATCCGCGAGGTCGGGGCTGGCGGCGATCACGGCCGTGCCGAGGGCGCGGATCGTGCCCTGCTGCTTGAACAGTGCCGCGGTGAACAGGCCCCGCCACTTCCCAGCAGCGAAGACGCGGGTGCCGATCTGCATGTGAATGTGGCGGTGCGGATCACCCGCCCGCGACGTCCTGTGCGTAATACCGACGACGTGCATCTGCTCGACGGGTACGACCTCCTGCGCACCCAGCGACCCCACGCGGGTCACGGAGTGCTGGGCGAGCCAACGCCGAATTTCCGCCATGGCGTCCTGCTGGGCGGTGTCCAAGGCGTCGGAGACTTCCGGGTGCAAGGCGGCGGCGATCGACAAGCTCTTGGGGGTATTGATGACCATTTCCGTGAACCGAGGTGACGACTTTCGATCCGACCCCGCCCGCCGCGGTTTCCCCATCGACTCACCCGTGAGCGGGTTCACCCAGTCCACCCATCCCGCATACGCGGCAGGGTCAAGACTCAGCTCAGCGCTCACCGCGCCCGACCCGTCAAGCGCCGCGAACTGCGCAACCGTGGTTTCCGCGCCGAGGTAGTAGTCGTCCGCGCGGGAGCGGTCGGCCTCGACATAGCGCAGCGCGTCGGCCCCGGTTCCCCGGAACGGGATCACGCCGCCATGCATCGCCACCGCCTCCGATCGCTCATCTCACACAACTAGTGTACTGGCAACTACGGCACGTAGGATACGTTCATTCACTGTGAAAGAGGCGAGAAGTCCGGTGATGCCGGGAGTAGGTAGGCAGTTGTCGGGAGGGGCGCAGCGGCGTCGCGTGCTGGGCGTGCGCGGTGAGGTGTGCGGCGGGGGGCGGTGCCGGGTCAGGTTGGCGCAGATGCGACGGCGTCGGCCGTCCTGAGAGAATGGAGGCATGCCGAGTTCTGTTCAGTTGATCCGCGCCGCCGACCTCTCAGACGTTGCCGAGTACGCGTATGCGGCGACAGCGCCGAAAGACTCTCGACTGATCTTCCTCGCCGGATCATGCCCGTTGGACGAGAGCGGTGCCACCGTCGCTGTCGGTGACTACGCGGGTCAAGCTGCCGCGTGCATCGAGACGATGAAGTGCGCGCTCACTGCTTCCGGTGCAACGATCCAAGATGTCATCAGCACCCGGGTACTGGTTGCATCCTCGTCGCAGAGCGATCTTGTCACGGCGTGGGAGGTCGTGTGCGACGCGTTCGGGGAGCACGACGTGCCGAGCACGTTGATGGGCGTGACCGTGCTCGGCTACGACGACCAGTTGGTTGAGATCGAAGCGGTTGCCGCCGTCATTGACTGACTGCGAAGCCCGCCGATGGGCGGCGGAAGGCTTGCGTCAGAGCTCCAGAAGTAGGCAGCCAGGTGCGCCGTCCGGGGAGGGTCGGAAGCTGTGCCGGGCGTATAGCCTTGCGGCGGGGTTGCCGTCCTCGACCGAGAGGCTGATAGCGGTGACGCCACGGGATCGGGCGACCTCGGTAACTCGATGCAGGAGCAGTCCACCGATGCCTTGGCCTCGGTGCTCGGCACTGACCCAGATGCTCAGCTCCGGGATGGTCGCGGCGATGAACCCATAGCCGGGGTCGTCTGCGGTGAAGTAGCGGAGCCAGACCGCCGCGACCGCTACCCCTGCGGCGTCCTCTGCGACAAGGCCGAAGTCTTCGCCGGTCGGCCACCCGTCGTAGTAGTGGCGAAACTCTGCGGTGTCTTCGACCTCGCTCATGGTGAAGCGCGGGCCGTTCCAGTTCAGGTTGTCGAGCGTCGCCCGCGCGAGCAGCCCACGGTCTGCCGCCGTCGCGCCCCTCAAGGAAACATCAGTCATGCCCTGCGTCCTCGTCCGGCTATCCGGCGCGTCCTCGGCGTCCGGGCGGGAGCAATCCCTTGCGGCGGGCGCGAGCGACCCAGCCCTGCGCGGTCGAGAGCGGCACCCGGCTGATTTCGGCCATGCGCGCGGTGGGGTTGGGTTCGCCGTCGTCCACGAGGCGCGTGTGCTGCAAGGCGACGACTTCGTAGAAGTCGGCGGTGCGCTTCGGGTTACCGAGCGGCTTCATCACGTCCTCGGATCGCATGACGCGGCCCGAGGGCATGGTGAGGGTGCCGCCCTCGAAGCGTGTGGCACCGGTGACGGCGAACTGACGGCGGTTGATCGCCGCCTCAATCCGCGACGTCGGCAGATTGCGCAGCATCGGGCTTGCCACCGGGTCACCGGCCTGCCCGGGCAGGTAGACGATCCCCGTGATACGCACCTCACCCATCGGCTCCTGGTGCATGAGGTACTGGCGTTGCAACCGCAGCAGCACACGGGTGTAGGACTGGACGTGCTCGATGGGGAACCAGCGCCCATCACGCCCATCGTTATACCCGCTCAGCTCCCCATCCGGCCCCGGCGTGGGGTAGATCAGCTTGTCGTACTTGAGTGCCGCATCAATGGCGACCGAGTCGGCAGCCGTGTCGATCACGGGGGGATCGGGCAGCACCCAGCCCGCTGGCAGGTCTTCGGGAACCAGCAGCGGCACATCCTCCACGTCTTGACTCATACCCCTGATCGTAGTGGAACCACCGATTCATCTCAAACACTGGCCGTTACGCCATGTCCGTGGTACGGTTGCAATCTACTGGCGTATCTGCCACGACGCGAGATAGAGATGAGCGACCCGTCCCGACCCACCGATGCCGAGCGACCGCACCACGCGGCGCGGGGCAGGGGTGCGCTCGACACGGGCGCGAGGGGCGATCCGGGGCAGTTGCGGCTACGGGTGGTGCGGCGAGCGGAGCCGGATATGCGCAAGCTGGTGGAGTGGGTGCTGAACATCACCCAAGCCCGTTACGACGCTCACCGCGCCGGGGAACCCGACCCCTACGACCTCCCACCCCCAGAGGAGCTGACCGCTGAATCTCACGACCACAGCGCAGACGGGCGAGACACAATGGAATCCGAAGCATCGAACGAACGGAGCATCGCATGAGCACCACCACCGCTCCCACCCTCACACGCGCATCCTCTGGCGTCACCGACGAGCGAGTAGACGACATGCCGGTGTTGCTGGCCGTGTCCTACCTGCGTGTCTCGACGCGGGAGCAGGCCGAGCGTGGCGGCACCGACGAGGGCTTTTCGATCCCGGCGCAGCGTGAAGCCAACCAGCGCAAGGCCGACGAGCTGGGCGCGCGAATCGTGCGCGAGTTCGTAGACGCAGGGGAATCGGCACGCTCGGCGGATCGTGACGGACTGAAAGAGATGTTGGCGTTCATCGCGGCGTCGCGGGTGCAGTTCTGCCTCGTGCACAAGCTCGACCGGCTCGCCCGCAACCGAGCCGACGATGTGAAAATTCACGAAGCCCTCCTCGCTGCTGGGGTTACGCTCGTGTCGGCTACCGAGTCCATCGACCAAACCCCCTCGGGGATGCTCGTCCACGGCATCATGTCGAGCATTGCCGAGTTCTACAGCAGGAACCTCGCTACCGAGGTCACCAAGGGGCTGACGCAGAAGGTCGCCCAGGGCGGCACACCGATGCGCGCCCCCATCGGCTACCTCAACGTCCGTCGCACCGACGAGCACGGCCGCGAGGTTCGAACGGTCGAGGTCGATCCCGAGCGCGCACCGTTGATCCGGTGGGCGTTCGAGACCTACGCCAAGGGCGAGACCTCGGTCGCCGGGCTGTTGCGTGAACTCACCGCCCGGGGGTTGACGACGGTGCCGTCGCCGAAGCGCGAACGGCGGTCTGCCTGTTCTCGTACGGCGGCACGGCAGAGATCCTCATCGACGATCGGGTGGTGGAACTCGCACCGGAACGAGCGCTCTGGGTGCCCGAGGGCGCCACCTACCTCGTGCGGGAGTTCGGGCACGGGGTGGTCATCCCGGTGCTGCAGCACGCGCCCCAGGGCTCGAAACTGCTCGCCGAGACGCGCGAGATCGAGGTGCCGCAGCGATCCGAACGCCGCATCCTCCGCGCTTTCGAGCGGAGTCTCGGGCATTTCGAGGAATCCAAGACGACCTCGGGCGACATCGCAGACGTGCTCGTGGATCGCTACGAGCCCCCGGTATCGCTCTGCCTGCGCGCCGCACCGCCGATGCCGGAGCGGGGATCCGCCAGGAGAATCGCCGAGAGTCTTCTCGAGCGGCCGTGGCTGCGTCACGGCCTCGACTCGTGGGCCCGGCGAGAGCGCGTCAGCGAGCGGACGCTGCAGCGCTCGTTCCGCGCGGAGACCGGGCGCACCTTCGCGCGCTTGAGACGGGAGGCCAGGATCTCGGCGGGCGTGCGAATCATGATCGAGGAGCGCAGCTCGCAGGGGGTGTTCGCGCGGGTGGGCTTCGACAGCCACAGCGGCTTCAGCACGGCCTGCCGCGACCACATCGGAGTGAGCCCGACGCAGATCGTCTCGCTCGCCTCCGACGAGCCGGCGCGAGCGCCGCTGCGGCTGCCCCTCGACGAGCTGCGGGCGGATTCCTGGTCGAGCGGTGCGCGCAGGAACGGCATCTCGGGCCTCGTCTGGATCGCCTGCGGCGAGGCTCGGCTCGAGATCGAGGGCGACGCCAGCCGGCTCGCGGGCGGCGACACCGCCTGGCTGCCCGGTGGGAGCACCCTGCGCATCGATCTCTCGGAGGGTGCCGTGATGCTGCCGTATCTCTGGGTGGGCGGTGCGCAGCCGCCCCGGACCGAACTGCGACGACTGCGCGAATCGGATGCGCGCGACCGGCTCCGCACGGTGTGCGAGCGCTACGCATGGTCGAGGATCACCGGGCCGCAGCCCGAGACGGCCTGGGGGTGGTCCTCCCCCAAGCAGCGCCGCTCCCTCTCCCCGGCGCAGCGAGCGGCGATGAGCGTCAGGGAATGGGTCACCCGCCACCCCGGCGACGCGAGGGGCATCGACGAGTGGGCCTCGGTGCACGGCGTGCCGGTCTCCGAGCTGCGCGAGGCCTTCGTGCGCGCGACGGGCCTCACCTTCCCGCGCTGGCGGGCGAGCATGCGCATGGTGGTGGCCCGCAGAATGATCGAAGCCGGCGCGAGCGTCGACGAGACCGCAGCCGCCGTCGGCTATGCGCACGCCTCCGCCTTGACACGGGCCTTCAGGGCGGCCTTCGGCGTACCGCCGACAATCTACGGCCGTACGCTCGAGGCCTCCCGCCCGTAGCTCAGCTTCCGCAGGAGCACCTCGGCCGGCCCGCGAGCTCCACGCCGTTCGAGCAGCACCGCGAACACGAGCGAGAGCAGCCACGCGCCGAGCGCGAGCGCGAAGGCGGCTGCGGTGCCGATCCTCGCCCCCAGTCCGAAGCCCCAGGCAGACAGCAGCGGGGCGAGCAGGATCGATTGCAGCAGGTAGCTGCTCAGCGAGCGCTTGCCGACCGCAGCAACCGCGCGCGCGGCCGCGCCCGGCCGCTCTCCGAGCCGCCTCGCGAGCAGGCCGAAGAGTGCGGCATACGCGATTCCGCCGGCCACGCCGCCGAGGGAGGAGATGAGCGAGAAGCCGAGGCCGAGCAGCATCGACTCCGGCAGCGCGCCGAGCGAGAGGAGCGCGAGAGGAAGCGCTGCGGCGACGGAGACGAGGGTTCCCCAGAGGGCCGCGGCGCCGAGTTCGAGACGGCTCGTGGCGACCTCGAGCCAGCGATGCCTTCCCGCGATCCAGCCGAGCAGCACGCACGCCGGCACGAGCAGCATGAGCACCGTTGCGGGCGTCTGGATGAGCCACGAGCCGATGCGGTCGAGCATCGAACGTCCGTAATCCTCGATGCCGGCTCCGAGCACGCCGTCGGCGAACCCCTCGTCGGTCGCTGCGCTCGCCAGGAACTCTGCCGGCACGAACAGCGCGGCGAGCGCGAGCGCCCCTGAGAGCAGCACGGTGCCGAGCGCCGCGAGGCCGAGCATCGCCGATGCGACGATTCCGACGACCCGGTCGCTGCGCCAGAACAGCAGGGCGGTGAGCGCGAGGCCGGTGAGCCCGTAGGCGCCGAGGATATCGCCCGAGAAGAGCAGCGCCGCGTGCACGAAGCCGAACGCGACGAGCCAGAGATGCCGTCTGAGCAGCACGCGGTCGATGCTCCGCTGCGGCACGCCCTTCGCCTGCCGCGAGCGAGCAAACTGCACCATTCCATAGCCGAACAGGAACGCGAACATCGGGTAGACGCGCGCGTCGACGAAGAGGATCGCGAGGGCCGACAGGGCCGTATCGATCGGGCTGCCGTCGCGGGGATGAAGCGTGTAGATCGGCACCGGGCGCGCCCAGAGATAGGTCGAGACGTTGGCGATCGCGATGAGCAGGAGCATGAACCCCCGCGCGAGGTCGGGCGCGAGCGCGCGAGCCGGCGCGGAGGCGGAGAGGTCGCCGGGTACCCGTGTGTTCGCACTCGTCATGCGCTCAAGTCTGGCCGCTCCCGCCCCGTCGCGGCAAGAGCTCGGGGCGGGAGGGCCGATCAGGCGAGACCGGTCTCGACCTCGCCGAGGGCGTACTGGGAGATTCGGCGATCGCCGAGCGGACGGTTGAACGGATCGTTGCGCCGCTGCTCCCGCGAGCCGACGGGATCGATGCTCGCGGTGATCACCTCTTCCGCATCGCCGGCCGTTGCGAGCAGCCACCCCGTATGATCGGCGATCGCGCTCCGGCCGATGAACTCCTGCCCGCGCTCCACTCCGAACCGGCTCGAAGCCGCGACGTACATCTGATTGCTGTGCGCACCTGCGGTGACCATGATGTGGGCGAGCGGCGGCATATCGGCGGGCTGGTGGGGGTTCGGAACCCAGTCGCTCGGCGCGAGTGCGAGATCGGCGCCCCGCACCGCGAGGCTCCGGAAGCTCTCGGGAATCCAGGCGTCATAGCAGATGAGCATGCCGACGCGGCCGAAGGGCGTCTCCACGACCGGATAGCCGAGGTCGCCGGGGTCGAAGGCGAGATTCTCGGTGTTCCAGAGGTGCACCTTCCGGTACAGGCTCTTCACCCCGTCCGGGGCGATGAGCACCGAGCTGTTGTAGAGGGCGCCGTCTGCGGTGGATTCTCCGAACCCACCGCAGACCCAGATGCCGAGTTCGGCCGACAGCTTCTGCCACGCCGTGATCGTCGGGCCGCCGACGAGCGGTTGCGCCGCCCGCTCGGACTCGCCTCTGTCGGCGAAGGCCCAGCCTCCGCTTGCGCACTCCGGGAGCACGACCAGCTCGGCGCCGCGGGCAGCCGCCTCGCGAATGCCCCGCTCGGTGCGATCGATGTTGCCCTCGATGTCTCCGAGCTCGGGATCCATCTGCGCGCACGCGACAGTGATCCCGGTCGACGCTCGACGCTCGCTCATGGGTCGTCCTCCTTCCGGGTCCGGCAGCCAACCGGCTGCAGGACCCGCATCGCTTCCTGCTACTTGCCGCCCTCGGTGAGGGTGACCTCGATCGGCTCGAACCCTGCTCCGATGACATCGACGCCGGTGGCGTCGAGCAGCTTGAGCGCGGCGTCGTGGGCCGAGCTGTCGACCACGTCGCTCTCGCTCGCCGGGGCCTTCAACGTGCCGCCGTCGATCGCGATCTGCACGGTGCGCTCGAAGTCATCGGGGTTCACGGTGCCGATCGGCGTACCGTTGTCGATCCAGATCAGCTTGTTCACCTCGTTCATCATCCAGAGCTGGTGCGTCGCGCTCAGGGCGCTGCCCCGCTGGAGCACGATGTCGACGCACTCCTGCGCGTTGTCGCGGCAGAAGGCCCAGCCTTCGTAGCTCGCGGCCAGGAACCGGGCCGCGATGTCCTGATTCGCCTCGTCCTCGAGCCAGGCGCCCTGGGCGTACACCCCGTCGGCGAGGGTGTTGTAGCCGAGCTCCTGCAGGTTGAACATGGTGAAGTCGTCTTCGGTGTAGAGCTCACCGGTCTCGGGGTTCACCGTCTCGAGCAGCTGCGCGTACTCGTTGATGGTCAGGGCCTGCACCGAATCCGCCTCGCGGTTCAGCAGCAGGGACATGTCGAACGGCTGCTGCACCACATTGACGTCGGTGTCCATGTTGATGCCCGATCCTGCGAGGGCGGCGCGGAGGGTGAGGTCGTTTCCGCCGCCCCAGGCGCCGAGGGTCGTGCCCTTGAGGTCGGCGAGTTCGGTGAACCCGGAATCCGCCCAGGCGACCTGCAGGTAGCTGTTGTTCTGGTAGATCTGGCTGATGAGCTTGATGTCCGCGCCCTCCTCGCGCGACGCCAGGCTGCGCGGCAGCAGGCTCACGCCGAACTCGGCGTTGCCCGAGGCGACCACCTGGTTCGGGACGACGTTCGTGCCGCCCTCCTGGATGGTGACTTCGAGGCACTGATCCGCGTAGTAGCCCTTGTCATCGGCGGCGAAGTACCCGGCGAACTGGGCCTGGGTCAGCCACTGCAGCACGACCGTGACCTTGTCGACGCTCTCGCAGTTCTCGTTGGCGGGATTGGCCTGGCCGCCCGAGCCCGTATCCGACATGCCGCTGCAGCCGGCGAGTCCGATGGCGAGCGCGGTAACCGCGCCCATGGTGGTGAGCGTTCTGAGCCCATTCGTGAATTTCATGAGAGGGTCCTTTCGCAGAGGAATCTGCATTGAGTGTGTGTGTCGAATCATTGGGAGGATTTCCAGGGGATGATGAGGCGCTCGAGGAGCAGCACTCCGAGGTAGACGAGGATGCCGAGCGCACTCGCGGCGAAGACCGCCGCCCACGTCAGCGCGAACTGGGAGATGGCGGCGGAGTTCGCGATCATCACGCCGAGGGCGTTCGCGGTGCCGCCGAAGTACTCGGCCACGATGATGCCGATGACCGCGAGCGACGCACCGACCTTCAGGCCGTCCACGAGCGAGGGAAGGGCGCCGGGGATCCGCACGAAGAGCAGGGTCTGCCAGCGGCTCGCGCCGAGCGACTGCATGAGCTCCGCGTGCAGCGGGGTCACCGAGAGCAGGCCGCTCGTCGTGTTCACCATGACGGGGAAGAAGACCATGATCGCGGCGATCGCGATCTTCGAGAAGAGGTTGGTCGCACCGAACCAGGCGTTGAAGATCGGGGCGAGAGCCACGATCGGGGCGCAGCTGATCACCGACACGATCACGAGCACGACCTTGGAGGAGCGCTCGAAGATGCTCACGATGAACGCGGTGATCACCGCGAGCACCGAGCCGAGCAGAATGCCGCCGACCACCGCGATGGCGGTCACCCGGGATGCGGAGACGATGATGCCGAAATCGCTCACGAACCGCGCGAAGATCACGCTCGGCGCGGGAAGGATGAACTGCGGGATCTCGGCCAGCCGAACGATCAGCTCCCATCCGAGCAGCACGATGATTCCGACGACGAAGGGCGGCGCGATCGTGGAGACGAGCTTTCCCGTACGCGCGCGGCCGCGCGAGGTCGGCCTCAGGCCGATGACTTGAGTTGCGCTGCTCATCACACACCCGTAACCGTCGGTTCGAGCACTGCGTGGAGCGCCTCGCGCACCTGGGTCTCGACCTCGTAGAATTTCTCGGTCGAGCGCGTCTCGTCGGTGCGCGGGAAGGGGAGGTCGATCGGAATGCGCGTCGCGATGCGGCCGGGCCGGGGCGACATCACGACCACCTCGGTGGAGAGGAACGCCGCTTCCGACACGCTGTGGGTGACGAAGACGATGGTGGTGCCGGTCTCCCGCCAGATGCGGAGCAGCTCTCGCTGCATGTGCTCGCGGTTCATCTCGTCGAGGGCGCCGAGGGGCTCGTCCATGAGCAGGATCTTCGGCTCGAACGAGAGCGCGCGCGCAATGGCGGCCCGCTGCTGCATTCCTCCCGAGAGCTGCCTCGGCCGATGCCCTTCGAAGCCCTCGAGACGCACGAGCTGGAGCAGATCCTTCGCCCGCGCCGCGCGCTCGGCCTTCCCCACTCCCGCCACCTGCATCGGCAGTTCGACGTTCTTCTGAATCGTGCGCCAGTCCATGAGACCCGGCTGCTGGAATACCATGCCGTAATCGCGATCCTGCCGGCTCTTCCTGGCTTCCTTGCCGAGAACCTGCACCGACCCCTCGTCGCTGTCGAGGAGGTCGCCGATCACGCGCAGCAGGGTGCTCTTGCCGCACCCCGAGGGTCCGAGCAGCGAGACGAAGGCGCCCTGCTCGATGTCGAGACTGACGTTCGAGAGCGCGGGGATCGTTTTTCCCGACACGTGGAACGTCTTGCTGACGTTCTGGATGGAGATTGCGCTAGCCATTCGTGTTCCTCTTCCTCAATACAATGAACTCGATCAATGCGACGATCTGCACGAAGAGAATGCCTCCGAGCGATGCGACGAGAACCGCGGCGAAGAGATTCTCGGGTGCGTTGGTGAAGTAGTAGGCGGCCGTGAGGATCGCCCGGCCGATGCCGAGGCCCGTTCCGGCAGAGAGCTCGCCGACGATCGCGCCGACGACCGAGGAGATCGCTGCGAGCCTCAGGCCGATGAACAGATACGGCAGCGACGCTGGGAACCGGAGCCACCAGAGCACCTGGATCCGCGACGCCGAGACCGATCGCATGAGCTCCACCTGCACCGGATCGGGGCTGTTCAGGCCGGTGATCATGTTGATGACGATCGGGAAGAAGGAGAGATAGGCCGCGATGACGGAGACCGCCACCCAGCTCGGGAGACCTGCGGATCCCATCCAGACGACGATGATCGGGGCGAGGGCGACCAGGGGGATCGTCTGGGAGATCACCAGCCACGGCAGCACGCCCCGTTCGATGATCTTCACCTCTCGCAGCACCACGGCGAGCAGGCAGCCGACGACCGTGGCGATGAGGACGCCGATGGCGGACTCGCGGAGCGTGACGGAGAGCTCGTTGAGAAGATAGCTCAGCAGTGTGGTGCTGCTCGCTCCGGAGGTGGGCGCGAAGAGTGCTCCGACGATCGTGGAGATGTGCGGCATCGCCGCATCACTCGAAGAGATCGGAAGCGGAATGCCGGTGAACGGAATCCGGTCTCCGGTCCACTGCCCGAGGGCCTTGTAGCCCTCCCAGAGCAGCGAGAAGCCGACGAGCACACCGAGGGTGATCAAAACGAAACGGTAGATCGGTCTCAATGCTCTCCGCAGCCCTGCAGCGGAGCTGCGGGTTTTTCCCTGCTTAAGTGACACAGACATCGTCTGCGTAACTGATTGCGTCATTACAACTCCCGTAGTTGAACCGTTGGTTCTGTTTACAATAGCGCCTTTGTCGACGCAACGGAACATCTTTATTCATTAGTAACAAGACTGAAACACAGCGCCGCCCGCGAGAAGAGGACTATCGGTTCACTTAGGATCGGCTGCTGAGCGCGAGGCGCGCCGGTGACGCCTCGACGCGTGTTCCGCGAGCACGCGCGCTCCACTCGGCGCTCGCGAGCAGCTCGCTGACCGCCGGCTGCTGCGGCGAGCGCAGGTACGTCGAAACCTGCTCCCAGGTATCGAGATCGCGCCGCATCCCGTGCTCGGGCGGAAGAGCCAGCGAGGCGAATCCCCGGAGTCGATGGAGCAGCGCGGAGCCCGGGCCGAATCCCGGGGCGCGGAATGCACCGCCGAAGAACGCGAGCGCGGTGGTGCCCGTGCCGGATTCGTCGGCGACGAAGGCATCCGCTCCGAGCCCCTCGACTGCGAGCAGGGTCTCCGCGACCTCTCCCGGCTCGACGAGCGGAAGATCGGCGTGGAGCACGAGGATCCTCACCGGATCCGCAACCGCCCTTCCCGCACCGTATCCCAGCTCGAGAAGACCCCGTTCGACTGCGGTGTTGAGCCCCGCAGGCCGCGGCTCGCGGAGCACCGACGTCTTCGTCGACGCCGCGAAGGATTCACCCGTCTCATCGGTGACGACGAGCACCGAGGAGATCTGCGGCACCGACTCGAGCACGGCTATCGTCCGCAGGGCGAGCAGCCGGGCGAGCTCGGTCACCGCCGGATCGTGGCCGGAGCGGCGCAGGCGGGTCTTCCCCTGCGCGAACGCGCGCACGGGCACCACCGCCCGCCAGCTCCCCCCGCCGCCCATCGCGCATCACACGTCGCGCGCTGCCCGCGCGCGACGCTCTCCCTCCGCGATCGCCTCGTTCGCGCCCATGCGGAAGAGATCCTCCTCCGGAGCGCGCACGATCGAACGCGCTCCGTCGACGAACCGCGCACCGACGTGCTGGGAGAGCCCGCGAATGACCGCCACCGGGAGATTCGAGGCCTTCCCCTTGACGAGATCCGCAGCTGCGGCAAGCTCATCACCGACGCAGCGCTGCGTCACGATGAGCGGTTTGCTGTTCGCATCGACTCCGCCCCGCACATCGTCGATCACCTGCACCCGCGCCGCGCCGATCGCCATATCGGTCTGCCCGATGCGCCACGCCCGGCCGGCGGTATCGCTGACGATGACGCCGACGATGCTGCCCGTGAGCCGCTCGAGCTCCTCCGCGATGCGCGCGGCCGAGCGATCCGGATCCTCGGGCAGCAACAGCAGACGCTCGCCCGCGACGTTGCTCTCGTCGATACCGGCAGCCGCCATGACGAGGCCGAGGCGGTTCTCGACGATCGCTGAAGCGCCCGAGCCGGGCAGCTTCGCCACCACCCTCACCGTCTCGGCCGCCAGCGCGGCGGCTTTCTCCGAGGCCGGCAGGAATCGATCCTCGACCTTGGAGACGATCTTGCTCGTCACGACGAGCACATCGCCGTCGCAGAGACCGGAGAGCTGCTCGCACCCGTCGAGAGCTCTCACGATCTCTGCCGCGATCGACATGCCCGGCTCGAACTCGGGAAGACCCTCGACCGGGTGGATGAGCAGCGGCTGCGGCATCATCACGCCTCGCCGAGAGCCTCGCGCCGTCCGGCTCGGCCGCGCATCAGAAACCGGCCGGGACGGTCGGGGTGAAGATCGTCTTGAAGTGCAGGTACGCCATGATCGCCTCGGCACCGAGCTCGAAGCCGATGCCCGAGTCTTTCCTGCCCCCGAAGGGAGCCCCGATGTCGAAGTTGTACATGTTGAAGCATACTGTCCCCGTCTCGAGCCTCCGAGCGAGTTCGAGGCCGACCGTCTCATCCGCCGTGTACACGGCGCCCGACAGACCGTACTCCGAATCGTTCACGAGCCGAACCCCCTCGTCCGGGTCTCCACTGTACCGGGTGATGGAGATGGCGGGGCCGAAGAGCTCCTCGCGGAACAGCGTCATCTCGGGCGTCACGTCGGCGAAGACCGATGGCGCCACGAAGAAGCCGGTTCGATCCAGCGGAGCTCCTCCGACGACCACGCGGCCGCCCTCGCGCTTCGCGATCTCGTAGTAGTTCTCGAGCGACTGCTGATGGGCCGCGCTCACCACGGGCCCCATCTCGACCGCCGGGTCGAGCGAATCCCCCACTCTCCACGACGCGACCTCCGTCGCGATCGCGTCGACGATCTCGTCGTACCGGGATTCCGGCACGATGAGACGCGAATTGTTCGTGCAGGTCTGGCCGTTGTTCGAGAAGCTGAGATCGGCGAGATCGGCGATGAAGGTATCGAGCGGAACATCCTCGAGAAGCAGCGCCGCCGACTTGCCTCCGAGTTCGAGCGTCACGGGCTTGAGGGTCTCGCCGCAGGTGCGGCCGATCTTCCGCCCGACCGGGGTCGACCCCGTGAACGCGATCTTCTGGATCCCGGGGTGCGCGACGAGGTAGTCGCCCGTCTCGCGCGAGCAGGGGACGATGTTGATGACGCCGGGCGGCATGTCGGCCTCGATCACCGCTTCGGCGATGATGTACGAATCCAGCGCGGTGAAGCTCGCGGGCTTGATGACGGCGGTGCAGCCGGCGGCGAGCGCGGGGGCGAGCTTGAAGAAGAGCGTGCTCAGGGGGTAGTTCCACGGAGCGATCATGCCCACCACGCCGATGGCCTCGCGACGAACGATCGAGTATCCGGTCGCGGCGGGCCGGAGATCCTCGATCGAGGTGTCCTCGATGACGCTCGCGTAGAAGCGCAGGAGCGATGCGGCCGTGTCGGCGTTGCTGTAGGTCGAGCGCGCGATCGGGGTGCCGACCTCGCGACTGATGAGCTTGCCGACCTCCTCCCGGCGGCGCTCGATGGCGTCGGCGAATCTGCGCATCACCGCTGCGCGCTGATATGCGGAGTACCCGCCCCAGCTCCCGCCGTCATCGAGCGAGCCGCGTGCGGCGGCGACCGCCGCATCGATGTCGCTCTCGGTGGCGAGGGGGAAGGAGCCGAACACCTGCTCGGTGTTCGAGTCGTGCACGGAGAACCGATCCCGATCGGCGGCGTCCTGCCATTTGCCACCGATGAAGAGTGTCTGCTTATGCATTTTTCAGTCTCAACTCTCTGCTCGCTGCGCCTCGATCGGCGCATGCTCGACCACTCCGCGCAGATTCACTCCGGATTTCAGGTCGGAGAAACCCTGCTCGATGTCCTCGAGCGTGTAGGTCTGCGATACGAGCTCATCCAGCTTGATGAGCCCGCGCTGGTACAGATCCATGATCATCGGCACATCCCTGCGAGGATTGCAGGAGCCGTAGATGGTGCCCTTCACGGTCTGCTCGCGGAAGATCATCTGCGTTCCCGGAAGCTGGACGTTCTTGTCGTTCACATCCTGCGACATCCCGGCGAGCACGAGGGTGCCCCGCGTGCCGAGCACGTCGTAGGCCGCACCGACGATCCCGGCAGTCGTGTTGCCGGTCGCCACGATGACGTAGTCGGCTCCGGCGACCTCGGGGTTCGCTTCGAGGAGGAAGGCCTTCGCGTCGTCCATCGAGGTGAACAGGCGGGTCGCCCCGAACTGCTCGGCGAACTCGAGCTTCGTCGGGTTGGTGTCGACGATGACGATCTCGCGGGCCCCGGCGAGCTTCGCGCCCTGGATCGCATTCACACCGACGCCGCCGGCCCCGAGGACGAGCACGACGGAGCCGGGCTGCACCTTCGCGGCGTGCACGGCGGCGCCCCAGCCGGTGAGCACGCCGCAGCTCGCCACGGCGACCGCCGCGAGAGGGATCTCCGGATCGACGCGGATGAGCGAGTTCTCGGATACGACCGCGTAGCGGGCGAAGGTTCCGAGCCCGCAGTTGGCGGGGATCGCCTCCCCGTCGAGCGAGAACCGGAAACTGTCGGGATCGGCCTGGCCCGGGCTGTTCGCCGCCTCGGCGCAGAGGTTCGCGCGTCCGCTCGAGCACCAGTAGCACTTGCCGCAGGTCGGGATGAACGAGGCCGCGACGTGATCCCCGAGCTGCACGCTCGTCACGCCGTCGCCGAGACCGCGAACGATACCGGCTCCCTCATGGCCGCCGATAACGGGAATGTCGCCGAGACCGCCGTGACGCAGGTGCTCGTCGGAGAAGCAGAGCCCCGCGTGCGTGAACTCGACGAGCACCTCTCCGGCCCGCGGTTCCTGCAGATCGAGCTCCACGATCTCCCAGTCGTTTCCGGCTTCGAGCATCGCCGCCGCTTGCGTCTTCATCATTTCGCTCCCTCGGTTCGCTCTTCGATTATCGCGCCGTACAGCTCGGGGCGGCGATCGCGGAAGAAGGGGCGACGCATGCGCGAGGCGCGCATGCCCTCGACATCGGCCTCGGCGACCGCGACGCCCTCCTCGCCATCGGGCACCTGCGCGAGCACGGTGCCGTCGGGGCCGTATACGGCGCTCAGGCCGAAGTAGTCCTTGGTTCCCTCGAGGCCCACGCGATTCGAGCAGATCACGAAGAACTGGTTGAAGGCGGCGTGGGCTCGCAGTTCGAGCTGGAACACCTCTTTCATCGGCGCCGAAGCCGATGCGACCGGCACGCAGAGCACCTCGCCGCCGTCGAGGGCGACCGTTCTCGAGAGCTCGGGGAAGTGCCGTTCGTAGCAGATGATGGTACCGAGTTTCACGTCGCCCGCATCGACGACCGACGGCGGCTCCTGGCCGGGCCGGAAGTAGAACTTCTCGGGGAAGCCGTTGGAGAAGGGCAGGTGCGACTTGCGATAGACCTGGCGGGCCTCGCCGCGCACGAAGGTGACCGAGGTGTTGTGGTAGATGCCGGGCACGCTCGTGCCCTCGAAGAAGGAGGAGACGATCGTGATGCCGTGCTCGGCTGACTTGCGCGAGCACAGCTCGTTCGACGGGCCGTCCATCGGCTCGGCCCACTTCACGTAACCGGGGTCGGGCTCGGGCTGAACGAAGGGAATGGCGAAGAACTCGGGCATGAGCACCACCCGTGCTCCCTGAGCCGCCGCTTCGTCGATGAGCTCTGCCGCTCGCCGGATCGTCTCGTCGCGATCCCCGGTGGCTCGCAACTGGAGTGCCGCAAGTTTCATGTTCATTCCTTCCGTATTCCGGTCAGTGAGACGCTGGCGTTGGTCTTGTATCTCTTGTTCACCGAGATGAGCACTGCGGTGAACGGTTCGAGATGCCTCGCGAGACGCAGCGCTCCGACGTCGATCGCGCGGCCACCGGTGACCTTCCCGGCCAGCCTCATGACCTCGGCTTTCGCGGCGGTATCGTCGCCGCACACGAGGACGTCTTCGTGGCTGAGATCGTGGTCGACCCAGTGCAGGGTCACGGCGGAGAGGTGGTGGAACGCTCCGGCCACGGTGCTCGCCGTGAGGATCCGCGCCGCCTCCTCCGCCGCGCTCTTGTCGGGGATCTCGGCGCCGACGGGTCCGAGCTTGTCGAATGACAGCGGGTTGACGCAGCTGATGACGAGCTTGCCCGCGAGCACGGGGGCGAGTGCGGTCACGAGTTCGTCGTGGCCCCGGTAGGGAACGGCGAGGATCACCGTCTCTGCCCGTTCCGCCGCCTCGGCGTTGCCCGTGCCCGACAGGCGCCCCTCGGGCGAGTGCTCCGCCGTGAGGCGATCCGCCTCAGCCCGGGCCTTGTCCGCGTCGCGCGAGCCGAGGATGACCTCTTCGCCCGCCAGCGCGAGACGCAACCCGATTCCGCTTCCCTGAGGGCCGGTGCCCCCTACGATCGCGATCGTCATGAGTACCTCCTAGGAGAGCGCTTCGGTGATGTTCACGAGGGTCTGGTGGTGATCGCCGTGCGTCGAGATCACCGGAACGCGCACCCCGGCCTCGCGGTACTCGAGCAGCTTCTGCACCACCGTGTCGGTCGAGCCGCAGGCGGTGACGTTCTGCACGAGCTCGTTGGGCACCAGCTGCATCGCCCGCTTGATGTCCTCCTTTGTCGCGGGCCAGCCGGCGATCTCCTGAATGCGCTCGACGAGCTCGGGCTCGACGCCGGAGTGCGCCGCGATGTGCGGCTGCTGCATGAGGTAGAGCGTGAGGAAGGCCTTGCACGCGTCGATGGCCTCTTGCGGATTCTTGTCGTCCACGCTGCAGGCGATGATCTGAGTGAGGTCGATTTCGGTCTTGCCGTCCGTGCGCTTCGCGATGCCCGCGTCGATGGCCTCCTTGGCTCCCACGAGGTAGGAGGGCGGCAGGAGGAAGTCCATGTGCACGCCGTCGGCGATCTCGCCCGAGAGCTCGAGCATGCGCGGACCGACGGCGCCGACGTAGACCGGCACCGGTACCTCGGTGTTCTCGCGGTACATGCTGTCGAAGCGAATGCCGTCGACGCTGTAGAACTCACCGTCGAAGGTCACGGTCTCATTGTTGAAGAGCTGCTTGAGGATGGTGATGTACTCGCGCATAGAAGCGACGGGCTTGCGGATCGGAGACCCGAGCTTCGTCGCGAGCGGCTCCCACCAGGCGCCGATGCCGAGGATCGCACGTCCGGGTGCCACCTCGTCGAGCGTCTTGAAGGTCACGCCCATGAGCGCCACGTTGCGGCTCTTGTTGTTCACGACGCCGGTGCCGATGCGGATCTGCTTGGTGCGCGCCGCCGCGATCGCTGCGGGAACGATGCCGTCGCGCGCCATGCGGCCCTCGGCGACCCAGAACGAGTCGAAGCCCTTCTCGTCGGTGTACTCCGCGACCTCCCAGGTCTCGGGGAGCGTCATCCGGTCGCCGACGTGGATGCCAAGTGGGATTTTCATGCTGTGCCTTTCTCTGGTGGACGCCGACTCGCGTCCCGGGTTCAGTGCGAGCACTGAGAAACGTAGGGGTCAGTAGAGTTGCGCCGGACCTCGCTCGAGATACCGTCCGCGCGTCTGACGCGCCTCGGGCTGGAGCTCGCGATCGCGGATGAGGATCCGGCCCCGACTGAGCACCGTGACGGGCAGGCCGGTGACGCGCATGCCTTCGTACAGGTTGTAGTCGGTGCGGGAGTGCGATCCCTCCGAGGTGATCACGTGATCCGCTGCGGGATCCCAGACGATGAGATCGGCATCGGCCCCGACGGAGACGGTGCCCTTCTGCGGGTAGAGCCCGAAGAGCTTCGCGGGTCGTGCAGAGGTCACCTCGACGAAGCGGCACATATCCATGCGGCCGCTCGCGACTCCCGCTTCCCAGACCACCATGAGGCGATCCTCGAGGCCCGGGACGCCGTTCGGGGTCTTCGGGAAGTACCCGGGAGAGCGCAGTTTCTGCGGAGGCAGATCCTCGGTCTGGTGCATGCAGAATGCCGCGTGGTCGGTCGCGAGCGTCGACAGGCCGTCGGCGCAGAGGTAGCGCCACAGGTCGTCCTGGTTCTCTCGCTCCCGAATCGGCGGCGAGCAGATGTAGCCGGCGGCCTCCTCCCCGAGATGCTCGTAATCTTCGCGGGCGGTGAGCAGGTACTGCGGGCAGGTCTCGCCCCAGACCTCCAGGCCCTCGGATCGCGCGCTCGCGATCTCCGCGGCCGCGAGCCGGCTCGACACGTGCACGATGTAGAGCGGCGTGCCCACCTCTTCGGCGAGCACGATCGCCCGGTGCACGGCCTCGGCCTCGGAGGCGTGGCCGTGAGCCTCGGCGTGGAACACCTCGGCGGTGTTGCCGTCGTCGAGCAGGCGCTGCACGGCCCGGTTGATCATGTGCCCGTTCTCGGCGTGCACCATGGGCAGGGCGCCGAGTTCGCGCGCGAGGTCCATGCCCGCGAGAAGTTCGTCGTCCTCCACCATCTGCGTGCCGGGGTAGGCCATGAAGAACTTCCAGCTGCTCGCACCCTGTTCCGCGCGCAGGCGGCGCAGATCGTCGTGCACATCCGGCTGCTGCGCGAGCGGGGGCACGATCGCGTGCAGACCGAAATCGATGATGCTCTTCTGCTCGGCGGTCGCCCGGCGATCCGCGAAGGTCTCGAACAGCGACTGCTCGGGGTGCTTCTTCACGAAGTCGATGAACATCGTCGTCCCGCCGAAGGCCGCCGCGACCGAACCGGTGGCGAAATCATCGGAGGTGCGCGTGGTGAAGCCATCGATCGGGTACTCGAGATGGGTGTGGGCGTCGATCCCGCCGGGCATGATGTACTTCCCCGTCGCATCGATCACCTCATCCGCCTGCCAGCCCTGGTCGACGCCGATCCCGACGATGCGCTCACCGGCGATGAGCACATCGGCGCGCACGAAGCCCTCGGCATTCACGACGGTGCCGCCCGAGATGAGAATCGTGCGGCGATCCGGCGCCCCGCCGGTCATGACGTCACGTCCTCATCCGCGAGCGTGAGCACCTCGTCGAGCACCTCGAGAGCGAAATCGATCTCGTCGTCCTTGATGACGAGCG
Source organism: Leucobacter luti (assembly GCF_004217175.1). Taxonomy (GTDB): domain Bacteria; phylum Actinomycetota; class Actinomycetes; order Actinomycetales; family Microbacteriaceae; genus Leucobacter; species Leucobacter luti. The sequence goes on along the minus strand of NZ_SHKI01000003.1, from coordinate 536,620 downwards.
GAGGGGTGAGGCGCATGACGTTGAAGTTCGCGGAGAGGTAGAGCCCCTTCTGCATTCCCGCCTTCACGACCCGCTGCATCGGCGCCGCGGCCTCGCCGACCGCGTTGAAGGGCACGAGCGGCTCGCGCGTCTCACGATTGCGCACCAGCTCGAGGCCGTAGAACAGACCGCGCCCGCGAATGTCTCCGATCGACTCGTGCCGGGTCGCGAGCTCGGCGAGCCCCGCGCCGAGACGTTCGCCCTGGCGCTTCGAGTTCGCCACGATATCCTCGTCCTCCATGATCTGCAGCGAGGCGAGGGCCGAGGCGCATGCGAGGGGATGGCCCGCATAGGTGAGGCCGCCCCAGAACTTGTTGTTCTGCAGCCACTCCGAGATCTTCGCCGACACGGTCATCGCGCCGAGCGGCACGTACCCGGAGTTCAGGCCCTTCGCCGTGATCAGGATGTCGGGCACGACTCCCCAGTGGTTGCAGGCGAAGAGTTCTCCCGTACGACCGAAGCCTGCCATCACCTCGTCGAAGATGAGAATGATCCCGTACTTGTCGCACACCTCGCGAATGGATCGGAGATAGTTCTCCCCGGGATAGATGAGTCCGTTGGTGCCGGTGACGGGCTCGAGGATCACCGCCGCGACGCTGTAGGGATCCTCGTACTGCAGAATCTCCTCGAGATGCGGCCCGCCCTCGTAGACGGCCGAACCCTCGCCCCGATCCGGGTAGCGGTAGGAATAGGGGTCGAGCATGCGCACGACGCCCGAGATTCCCGGCTCGGCGTGCCAGCGGCGGGGGTCGCCGGTCACGGAGATCGCACCGGCCGTCGCTCCGTGGTAGGAGCGGTAGCGCGCGACGACCTTGCTGCGGCCGGTGACGTGACGGGCGAGACGCAGCGCGTTCTCGTTCGCCGCCGCGCCTCCGGTGGTGAAGAAGCTCATCTTGAGGTCGCCCGGGGTGATCTCGGCGAGCTTCTGGGCGAGGCGCGCACGCGACTCCTCCGCGAAGTTCGGGCCGATGTAGCAGAGCTTTCCCGCCTGCTCCTGGATCGCCGCGACGAGTTTCGGGTGCTGATGACCGAGATTGCTGTTCACCAACTGCGATTGGAAGTCGAGGAACCTGTTGCCGTCGTAGTCCCAGAACCACGATCCCTGAGCACCGGCGATCGCCCGGGGGTTCAGCCCGCCCTGCTTCGACCAGGAGTGGATCACGTACTCGCGATCCGCCTCGACGACCTCGTCCTTGCTCCACGCTGCTGCGTTCACGCCTCTGTCCTCTCGTTCTGTCGCCGCTGCTTCGCGGGCATCACTGCTGTCCGATCTCCACCGGCGCCTCGGCGCCGAAGGTCGCCAGACGCTGGAGCGGGCGGCCCTGGTTTCCGGCGACGCACGCGATCACGATCTCGTCGGGCCTCGGCGCGTCCTCGATCCTCAGGGTGAAGCTCTGATGATGCGATCGGGTCTTCGCGTCGGTCTTGTGCTTGAGCGGCACGTCGATGGGGGTCGCGATGAGCCCGGTCTTCTCGGCTGCGGGCAGCAGCTCGGTGCCCTGGGCCGCCTGCCTGAAGACATTGCCGAAGCGCAGATTGTGGATCAGCGCCGAGCCGTGCTCGGTCTCGCCCGCGATGCCGACGAGCGCGGCCTTGCCGAACACCTCCACCTCATCGTCGAGCAGCTCGACGCACGCCGGGCCGACGAGTTCGCCGATCTTCTCTCCGAGTTCGTCGGCGATCGAGACCAGGTCTTCGACGTAGCCGTTCGTGCCGAACGGATTCTTGATGATGGCAGCCACGTACGCAACGCGATGAGGCCGCTCGAGCGCGATCCCGTTCTCCTCGCGAAGCTCCTCGACGTGGCGAACGATTTTGCGAACCTGCAGCTCCATGTACTACTCCTATTGCTCTCGATGCGAGTGGGTATACGCATAAGTGAACCCGTGGTTCGGAAAAAAATCAAGTCCAATTTGAAAATAAACCGAAGGGCCATTTTCGAGGCAGCTCCTGACTGCATCCGTCTTGCGGGCATATTTCGCCGAGCATCAGGGGGTTGACTGCCTCGCTACACTGCTGAATAATCAATGAATAATCGTTTTAGTTGGTGATTGGCGGCACGGTTTGAAAAAAGTAAACCATCGGTTCGGTTTTGGATTGTTCTTCGCGCTGGTCTCCGCCGCCGCCCTCGGCGGCTGCTCCGGGGCAGCGGCGCCCGGCGAGCCCGCAGGGCAGAGCGATTCCGAGGCCGCGAGTTCGCTGGAGAACTGCGGCACGACCCTCGAGACCGATCCGACGCCCGAGCGAGTCGTGACGATCAAGTCGACTCCGCTCGAGCTGCTTCTCGCACTCGGCCTCGAGGATCGCATCGTCGGCTCGGCGTTCCTCGACGGAACGGTGCCCGAATCGCTCGCTCCCGCAGGGTGGTCCGTCACCGAGCTCTCCGAGCAGGTTCCCGGTCGCGAGCTGCTGCTCAGCGTCCAGCCCGACTTCGTCTTCGCAGGCTGGGCGTCCAACCTCTCGGCCGAGGGCCCGGGAACCCGCGACCAGCTCGAGCAACTGGGCATTCGCAGCTACATCTCACCCGCTGCCTGCGATTTCGGAGAGGAGACGCAGGCGGCGATGACCTTCGACGATGTCTTCGAGATGTACGCCGAGATCGGCGACATCTTCGAGGTTCCCGAGCGCGCGGAATCGCTCATCGCCGAGCAGCGCGAGCAGCTGAAGGGGCTCGAGCGCGTCGCCGAGCCGATCACCGCCCTCTGGTACAGCTCTGGTGAGGACACCCCCTTCGTGGGCGGGGGCACGGGAGCACCCAACATGATCATGGAGGCAGCGGGCCTCGACAACGCAGCAGGCGATCAGGCGGAGAGCTGGCTGAGCATGTCGTGGGAGGCCTTCGTCTCGAGCGATCCCGATGTCATCGTTCTCGTCAACAGCCCCTGGAACAGCGCCGACGCGAAGCGCCAGCGCATCGAAGCGCATCCGGCTGCGCAGAGCATGCGGGCGGTGCGAGCGGGAAACTACATCTCGGTCGACTTCGCGACGACGGAGGCCGGCGTGCGCAACGTCGACGCCGTGGAGACGATCGCCTCGGGCGCAATCGAGATCGCGCGACGCGGATGACGATCCACCGAGCAGCGCGCGCACCCGGCGCGATGACGGGCGAACGAGCGGGCTCCGCAGCTTCCGCAGCCGCCTCGACCCGCAGTGCGCTCCTGCTCGGCGCGATCCTCGTCATCCTCCTGCTCGGCGCACTCGCACTGGGCACGCTCCTCGGGGCCGTGCGGATCCCGATGAGCGCACTCCCCTCGGCGATGTCGACGCCGATCGCCGACTGGGGGCCGGAGGAGACGATTCTGCTCCAGGTGCGCATTCCGCGAGTGCTCACCGCAGCACTCGTCGGAGCCGGGCTCGCCATGGCGGGCGTCGCGATGCAGACTGCGCTGCGCAACCCGCTCGCCGAACCGTATCTGCTCGGCATCTCCTCGGGAGCATCCTTCGGCGCGGTCTGCGTGATCCTCAGCGGGCTCGCAGTGGCGCTCCCCTTCGCAGCCTTCGCGGGCGGCCTGCTCGCGCTCACCGCGACGCTCGTGCTCGGGAGGATGCGGGGCGACGCGCAAGCCACCCGCGTGATTCTCGCCGGAGTGGCCGTGACGGCCCTCTTCAGCGCCTTCACGTCGCTCACCATCTTCCAGTCCCGCGATAGCGACAGCTACCGCCAGGTACTGCACTGGCTGCTCGGATCGCTGAGCAGCGTCACCTGGGAGAGCGCCGGAGTCGCATCGGGATCCCTCCTGATCTTCGGCGGCGCGCTCGTGATCGTCGCCCGGCTGCTCGACATACTGCTCCTCGGCGATGAGGAGATCCACTCTCTCGGTCTCGACGTTCGGCGCGTGCGAGCCGGCGTGCTTATCGCCGCCTCGCTGCTCGCGGCCGGCATGGTCTCGGTCTCGGGAGCCATCGGGTTCGTCGGTCTCATCGTCCCGCACATCGTGCGCAGCATCCTGCGCCTCTCGCAGCGCAGTCTGCTCGTGCTCTCGGCGATCGCCGGCGCGCTCCTGCTCGTACTCGCCGACACCTTCTCCCGCACCGTGGTCGCGCCCCAGGAGCTGCCGGTCGGCATCACCACCTCCATCCTCGGTGCCGTAGTCTTTGCCGTGATCATGCTTCGGAAACGGGAGGTCGGCGCATGACACTCACCACCACACGCCTGCGTCTTGCTCGCGATCGCGGATTCGCGCTCGATGCTCCGGCGCTCGAGGTGCAACCCGGTGAAGTACTCGGCCTGCTCGGGCGCAACGGCTCCGGGAAGAGCACGCTGCTGCGCGTGCTCTCCGGATATCTCGCCCCTGACAGCGGGCGAGTGAGCTGGAACGGCAGGCCGCTCGCCGCGCATTCCCGCGCCGAGTGGGCGAAGCTCGTCGCCATCGTGCCCCAGGAGGCGGGCACGACGCCTCCGCTCACCGTCTTCGAGTACGTGCGGCTCGGCCGGGTACCCTTCCGCGGTCTGCTGCAGTCGTTCACCCGCAGCGACATCGACTCGGTGAGATCCGCCATCGAGCGCTGCGGTCTCGAGCAGCTCATCGCCGTTCCGCTCCCCCAGCTCTCCGGAGGGCAGCGCCAGCGGGCGCGGATCGCTCGCGCACTCGCACAGGGCTCCCGCCTGCTCATTCTCGACGAGCCGACGAATCACCTCGACCTCTCGGCGATCCGCGACATCGCGCTGCTGATCAAGGAGCTGGCATCAGACGGCACCGCATTCGTCGCGAGCCTGCACAACCTCGATATCGCGAGCTACGTCGCCACCCATATCGCGTTTCTCGAGAACGGGACGGTGCGCGAAGTCGGAACCACCGGGGAGACCCTGACCAGGGAATCGATCATGCGGCACCTCGATGTGGCCGTCGACGCGACGGAGCGATCCGACGGAGGGCTCTCATTCTCGCTCCGCTACCCCGACGCGGCCCCCTCTGCCGATGCCCTCGCCTGGGCGGGCGGGCACGGGGAGGGCGTGCCCTTCGCTCCTTTCGGCGACGCCCCCGCCTCGTGGGTGCTCGAGTACCGCGGCGCCGGTGGCGCCGCGTCTCGCCTGGAGGCGGGCCGATGAGAATCGTGCTGCTCTCAGGCGGGGTCGGCGGGGCCCGATGCGCTCGCGCACTAGACGCCTGGCGCCGCACCGCTGATCCTTCTCTCCGGCTCACCGCGATCGTGAACGTGGGAGACGACTTCACCCATCTCGGGGTTCGCATCTCACCCGATATCGATTCGGTGACCTATCACCTCGGCGACCTCGGCGACACCGAGCGAGGGTGGGGCAGGGCTGGGGATTCCGCGCGGATCGCGAAGCAGATCGAGCACCATCTCCCCGATACGGCGTGGTTCCACCTCGGCGACCTCGATCTCGGCCACAGTCTCATCCGCACCGAGCTGCTCGCCTCTGGCATGCCTCTCAGCCGGGTGACCCAGCGCTTCCTCGACGACTTCGGCATCTCGGCCCGGGTGCTTCCGGTCACCGACGACGACTCACCCACCATCGTGCGGGTTCCGAACGGGCCGCTCTCGTTTCAGGAGTGGTGGGTACGCCTCCGGGCGGAGCCCGTTCCGGAGCGCTTCGAGTATCCGCGAGCCGCCGCCGCGCAACCGGCACCGGGCGTGATCGCGGCGATCGAGGAGGCCGACCTCGTCGTCGTCGCGCCGTCCAACCCCATCGTGTCGATCACGCCGATATTCGAGGTTCCCGGAGTGCGCGAGGCGGTGGCCGGGGCACGGGCGCCCGTCGTCGGCGTCTCCCCCATCATCGGGGGCAGGCCGGTGCGCGGCTGGGCAGATCGCTGTCTCGCCGCAGCGGGAGTCGAGTGCTCAGCGCTCGGGGTGCGCGATTTCTACGGATCCAGGGGCGCGGGCGGCCTGCTCGACGGGTGGCTCGTCGATCCCGTCGACGACCTCGGACGTGAAGCGGACGGGCGCGGCGGGCGTGGCGGTTCCGGCGAGCACAGCGAGCCCGGCGGTTCCGGCGAGCCCGGATCGGAGAGGACGATCGTGACTCGATCCGTGCCGCTGAGGTTCACCGGCGGTCGAGAGGATGCCCGGATCGTAGAGGCCCTGCTCGCTCTCGCGAGCAGCTCGGTGCGTAACACGGAGCCACACGACGATGCGAAAGTGAACCGACGTCTTGATTTACCGCATTTTGGGATATAGTTCAAAAATGGCCACTTCAAGCCCCCGTGCAAGCGATCGAGACCAGAAGAAGGGCGACGGTCTGCTCAACCGCGCCGTGAAAGTGCTCCGCGTCGTCTCGACCTACCCCAACGGCATCGGACTCAGCGAACTCGCGCGCTTGGCCGAGGTGCCCAAGGCCTCATGCTTCCGCATCATCAGCACGCTCGAAGACGAGGGGATCCTCTTCACCGACGAGGACACCAAGCGCACGCGCATTTCGATCGGAGCGCTCTCGATCGTGGGCGGCCTGCTCACCGAGGGGGGCACGCTTCGCGCCATCCGGGACATTCTCTCCGATCTCTCCGAGGCCTCTGGCGAGACCACCGGCTTCGACATGCTCCAGGGCAGCGACGTCGTCGTGCTCATGCAGAACGCGGGGCCGTCGATCATCGGGCAGACGCTCAAGCAGACGCCGCGGATACAACCGCCCTGGCTCACCTCGACGGGCAAGTCGCTGCTCTCCTACCGGGATCCCGATGAGGTGCGGGCACTCCTGCTTCCGCATTACCCGCAGGACAACCTGAATCAGCTCGACCTGTTCATCGAATCGCTCGAACCCGCTCGCGTGCACGGTTACGCCTGGCTCTACGGCGCTCTCGAGCGAGACGCCGCATCCGTAGCGGCGCCGGTACTCATCGACGAAGTGCCGAAGTACGCGCTGTGGATCGGCGGGCCGACCTACCGCATCACTCCCGAGAACGCGCGGCAGCTCGGCCAGCTCGCGATAGACGCGGCCACGAAGGTGGCACGTCTGCTCACAGCATTGCGCGAGGTGCAGGGACTCAACGATCCCATCTCGGCGAGCAGCATCGGCATCGGTTTCTGAGACTCTCCTGTGAATTAGTGATCCAACGGTTCATTTTCGTGTTTTCGGAGCGCTGAACCCGATCCTCGGCGCCCGGAGTCGCCTAGGATCGAGGTGTGAGCAGCAATTTCCCTCTGTCCCGGAAGATCAGTCGAATCGCCGAATCGGCCACCCTCAAGGTCGACGCGAAGGCCAAACAGCTTCAAGCCGCAGGGCGTCCCGTCATCAGCTACGCCGCAGGCGAGCCGAACTTCGCGACCCCTCCCCACATCGTGGAAGCCGCGCGCACCGCGCTCGACGACCCGGGGAACTTCCGCTACACCCCCGCGACCGGGCTTCCGGAGCTCCGCGAAGCGATCGCGGCCAAGACCGCGCGGGATTCGGGCTGGGACGCGGCGCCCTCGCAGATTATCGTCACGAACGGCGGCAAGCAGGCGGTCTACCAGGCGTTTCAGGTGCTGCTCAACCCGGGGGACGAGGTCATCGTTCCCTCCCCCTACTGGACCACCTACCCCGAGGCGATCCAACTCGCAGACGGGGTTCCCGTCGATGTCTTCGCGGGCGCCGACCAGGGGTACAAGGTCACCGTGGAGCAGCTCGAGGCTGCCCGCACCGAGCGCACCAGAGTGCTGCTCTTCGTCTCCCCGTCCAATCCCACCGGTGCCGTGTACTCGCCTGAGGAGACGCGGGCGATCGGCGAGTGGGCCGAACGAAACGGCCTCTGGGTGGTCTCGGACGAGATCTATCAGAACCTCGTCTACGACGGCGTACGCGCCGTGTCGATCGCCGAGGCCGTCCCGGCGCTGAGGGATCGTACGATCCTCGTCAACGGCGTTGCGAAGAGCTACGCCATGACCGGCTGGCGTCTCGGCTGGATGGTCGGCCCGCCCGCAGCCATCAAGCTCGCGGCCAACCTGCAGTCGCACCTCACCTCGAACGTGAACAATATCGCGCAGCGGGCCGTCATCGAGGCGCTGAACGGCACCCAGGAGCCCGTCGAGGAGATGCGCAGGGCGTTCGATCGTCGCCGTCGCGTGATCGTCGAGGAGCTCAACAAGATCGACGGTTTCCACTGCCCCACTCCCGAGGGAGCGTTCTACGCGTACGTCGACGTCTCAGCGGCCCTCGGGCGCGAGATTCGCGGCATCACTCCGGCCACCTCGCTCGAACTGGCCGATCTCATACTCTCCGAGGCCGAGGTGGCGGCGGTCCCCGGAGAGGCCTTCGGACAGTCGGGCTATCTCCGCTTCAGCTACGCGCTCGCCGACACGGCACTGCTCGAGGGCGTGCAGCGCGTTCAGGCGCTTCTGCGCGCGTAGAGCGGGGCTGCCGGCGCAGAGCAGAGCTGCAGGCGCAGAGCAGGGCTGCAGGCGCACCGAGCCGGATCCTCAAGGATGCCTGCGAGACCGTGATGGAGCTTCACTGGCCTGACCCGTCGCAGCCAACGGCAGACGCGGCTGGCGTGGATGCTGGAGCATCAGGCCGAACGCTGGTCGGCGTATCTCGACTTCCAGTAGCCAGGCTTCCGGGTGAGTGCGGCTTTTCGGCCTCACTTGCGGCGGGCGACGAGGTCGGCGCGAATGCTGGCGAATGCGCCTTCATGCCTACCTATTCGCCCAGGCGCACCCGAGGCCAGAGCCCGTACGGACTCCGATGAGTCGCCAGTCGGGTACGGTCATGGAATAGATCGACCATGACTCGAGCTGCCATTCGTGCAGCCCGTCGGCCATGACCGGTTGTGCGTCGCCATTCGGCACCGCGTACACGTCTCTATCAAGTGGGTAAGCGTCATACTCGGCCGATGCCGGACAGATTCCGCCGAAGGCTGAGAACGGCGCGATCTGCACGGGCCAGAGCGCTCCGTTCGGGCCCAGATCGGTAATGCCGACGGTGCGCACGCGCTCGTCGGAGCCGCGATCGGTACAGGCGAGGTTATTCTCTCCGGTGGCGTGGCGGAACTCGTGAATCTCGAAGCCGCCATCGACTGCGGTGACATTCGCAGTGACCGTGCCGCAGTGGATCGTCCGCGCAACGGGCATCTCAACCTGTACAGCCTCACCGTCGTGCTCGGCCCAGATGTACCATTGCCGGTCGACCGAGTTGCCTCCCGCATATGCTTCAACCGGAACGATTGCATCCTGGTCGCCGTCTCCGTCGGCGTCACTGAAGAGAATCTCGTCGGTAACGACGGTGTACTGCATTCCCTCGACGTTGGCGGTTCCATCGACCAGCGATACGACCACGGGCGGGTAGGTCTCCGTGTGGGGAACGAATATCCAGTCGGTGTTCCCAAAATCGAAGTCTTCGAGCACTGAGACCGGGGTCTCTTCATCGACTGGCTCAGCGATCTGCACTGGTACTGTCGGCGCTGGCTCCGCCGCCGCGCAGCCGGCAAGGAACAAGCACGCCAGGGCCGTCGCGGTGCGGGCCAATACGATGCCCGAACGCGCCGGGCGAGCGATGCGGGTGGGGAGTGTCATCGGCTGCTCCTCGGTCGAATGTAGCGGTCGAATGCGTCAGTCGAATGCGTGCATTCTCTGAGATGGGGTCAAGAGAACGACGGGAAGACTCAGGATGCGCTCAGGCGATGGGAGCGGCCGTTGAGTCAGGCGTTAGCTGATGATGGGGGCGAGTTTTCGGACGCCTTGGGTGATTTGTGCGGGGGTAGCTGCGCCGTAGGAGAAACGCAGGAAGGGGGCCGGGGGTTCGTTGACGAAGAAGTGTCGCCCGTCTCCGACGAGCACCCCGGCAGCATAGGCGTCGCTGCTGATCTGGCGGGTGTCTGCCCCGTGGGGCAGTTTCGCCCAGAGGTGGATGCCCCCACCAGGGGTGCTCTGGATGCGGACGTCGGGCAGGGTCTGCCTGATGGCTGCGGTGAGGGCGTCGCGACGTTCGGCGAGTTCGGTGCGCAGGCGTTTGAGGTGTCGCCCCCACACGTTCGAGGTGAGCAGAGTCAGCGCGATTTCCTGCACCATAGGGGCGACGCAGAGGTCGTCACCAGTGCGGGAGGCGCGCAGCCGGTCACCGGCGGGGCCGCGCGCGATCACGGCCCCGATCCGCAGTCCAGGCGAGGCGGGTTTGGAGAGCGTGGTGACGGTGACGACGTGCCCGTTCGGGTCTTCGGTGATCAGCGGTGGCGGGGTGTGCCCGTCGATACCGAGGTGTCTGGCCCAGTCGTCTTCGATGATGAACGCTCCGTGCTGGGCGGCGAGGTCGAGCACTTGTGCGCGCCGTTCACGACTGAGCACGGTGCCGGTCGGGTTCGCGTAGCTGGGTTGGAGGTAGATCACCCGCGCGCGGGTGCGTTCCAGCTCATCGGCCAGCCGTTCGACAATGATCCCGTCTTTGTCGGCGGGAACGGACGCGATGGTCAGGCCTGCGCTTTGGGCGGCGAGGATCGCGCCGGGGTAGCTGGGGCTCTCGGTGATCACGGTGGAACCCGGTTCGGCGAGGGTGCGCATGGTGAAGACCAGGCCCTGCTGCCCGCCGGAGACCACGAGCACGTCACCGGGATCGGTCCGGTACTCAGCCGCGAACACTCGGCGAAGCTCGGGGGAACCTGCCGGTGGGGTCATCATCCACGCCCGGTTGTTCTTCGCGGCTCGGGAACCGATGCGATGCAGCTCGTCGTGGGGCAGCAGTTCGGGGGCGAGGTATCCCCAGGACAGCGGAATGTGCTCGGGGGTGCCGTACCCGCCCAGGCGCGACGCCCGCTCCGTGTCGACGCGGGCGGGGCCGAGCGCCTGCGACTGCCATGCGAAATCCGGTTCCGGGAGTTGTTCCCGCTCGGCGACGAACGTGCCACGGCCGGGTTCGGCCCGCACTAGGCCCAGAGCGCTGAGTTCCGACAGTGCGGCAGAGACGGTGGCGGCGCTCGCCTGGAACTCCTTGGACAGCTCCCGCACCCCCGGCAGCTTCTCCCCAGCGGGTGCGACCGTCACCCGCTCGCGCAGGCGTGCCGCAATCTCAGACGCTCTGTTATCATTGGACATGAGGCTAGTAGATAACGTTACTCGGTATTTTGCAAGTCCGTTACCCCCGGGTTCACTGGGTCTCGTCGGCGGGTCGGTGCGGGCATGAGTCGGGTGATGGCCGTGCTGCGGGATGTGTCGGTCACCGCGATCATCGCGGGGTTCCTCTCGGCGCTGATCAACTTCGCGGGACCGTTCCTGATCGTCCTCGAAGCGACCCGAGCTGCTGGCCTCAATGAAGCGCAGACCGCTTCCTGGGTGTGGGCGCTGTCCATCGGCAACGGCGTGTGCAGCATCGTGCTGAGCCTGTTCACCCGCATCCCGGTCATCGTGGCCTGGTCGACGCCGGGAGCCGCGCTGCTGATCGCCTCCCTGGGCGGGTTCTCCTTCGCGGAGGCGGTCGGGGCGTTCCTTGTCGCATCGGTCGCCGCAGCCGTTGTCGGCTACACCGGCTGGTTCGGGTGGCTGCTCTCCAAAGTTCCCGGCCCCGTGCTCCAGGCTCTGCTCGCGGGCATCCTGCTGCCCTTCGTCGTCACCGCAGCGGGAGCGTTCGCCAGTGCCCCGCTGATCGCCGGGTGCATCGTGGTCACCTTCTTCCTCGGCAAACGTTTCTTCGACCGCTTCGCGGTTCTCGCCGCACTCGCGGCGGGCCTTGTCGCGACTTGGGCTACGGGGTCGTTCCAGGAGGTCGCGCCCTCGCTCACGCTGGGAGGCCCGGTGTTCACGATGCCTGTGTTCACGCCCGCCGCGCTCATCAGCATCGCCCTGCCCTTGTTCATGGTCACGATGGCGTCGCAGAACGCGCCCGGCCTGGCACTGCTGCACTCACAGGGCTACCAGCCCAATGACCGGCTCCTGGTCGGCACCATCTCGACCGTCTCGGCGGTGCTGGCTCCGTTCGGTGCGCACGGCATCAATCTCGGTGCGATCACCGCCGCCGTCGCCATCGGCCCGGAGTGCCATCCCGACCGCACCAAACGCTATATCGCTGGTCTCTCGGGTGGCCTGACCTATCTGCTGGTTGGCTCCTTCGGCGGCGTGCTCGTTGCCGGGTTCCAAGCGATCCCCACAGAGACCGTGTCCGTCGTCGCTGCCGTCGCGCTGCTGGGCGCGGCGCTCACGGCACTCACCGGCGCGATGAGCGGCAACACCCGCACCGGCCTCGCCGCGATCACCACCCTCGCCGTCACCATGTCCGGCGTCGTCATCCTCAGCGTCGGCTCCGCGTTCTGGGGACTGCTCGCAGGAGCCGCGGTCTACCTCATGCTCACCCCGGCACGGGAAGCGTCTGGCCGCGCCAAGACGAGAAAGGAGGCCGACGTGACCGCGTGACACCGCTCCTGCCGCTCCCACTGAGGGGCGGCGTAACCCGCAAGTTCGCCCCGCAGCGCACCAGCGCGTTGCTTTCATTTCAAGACGCAAGGACACATCAATGACTACCAAGATCGCCCCGACCGTCCGCTTCCTGGCCCCTACCGACGAGAACGAGTGGCGCACCCTCTTCCGCGCCTACCGAGAGTTCTACAAGCTCGAAGAATCCGAGGAAGTCGTCTCGCGCGCCTGGGGCTGGTTCATGGATCCCACCCACGAGTGCAAAGCACTCGTTGCCGAGGCAGACGGCGAAATCTTGGGCTTCGCCCACCACCGCAGGTTCTCCTCGCCCTACACCGGCACCTCTCACATCTTCCTCGACGACCTGTTCACCGTCCCCGCAGCTCGCGGGCGCGGCGTCGGACGAGCACTCATCGGACGCTTGACCGACATGGCCGCCGCCGAGGGCCGAGCCGGAGTGCAGTGGATGACCGCCGAGGACAACCACCAAGCACAGGCGCTCTACAACACCCTCGCCACACGAACGACCTGGGTGACCTACGACGCCGAGCCAACCCCAAGATGATGCCGCTCTATTTGCCAGCAGTTCTCTGCCGACAAGTAGCGGCATCCGGCTCCGCGATTCTCTGATGCTGAACGTGCGAGAGAACAATGGCATCCACCACCGTTCGGGCGTTCACAGGCGGTCAAAGTGAACCGCGGGTTCCTTTTGACTGCGTGAGACTCGTGTTCGTCCGCGACGGCACGCTGATCCTTGACACCGGCCGCACCAGACCCGCGTTCGCTACCCTCGGCGACACGGTGCTGGTCGCGGCCGGTGCGCCATTCGGATACCGCGCAGAGGGTGCGGTCACTACCACCACGCTCCTGATCGACACGGACTACCTCATCGAGCACTTGTTCTGGCAGTATCTCGATCTAATCCCAGACCGTGACGCCGCCCGAGAACTCGCCGCCAAGCTCTACCCCGACCCCATACAGCTTCTCCGTCTCGGAGAACAGAGCGCCGTACGACTCGCGCCGACCCTCGATGAACTCGGCACGCTGACGGAAACCAACCAAGATGCGGCGGTCTACTTCCGCACCCATGCGTTGCTCCTGACGACACTCGAAGAGATCGCCCCGCACCTTCACCATGCACCAATCGAGATGCCTCTGCTCACAGCACGCGAACGCGCTACACGCGTCGCCTCCCCGCGATGGAGAACATTCCGGCCCATCAGTCAAGAGGCCGCGCGAGTAGCGGAACTCCTGCACCACAGCCTCGCGGAACGTTGGCGGATCAAAGACCTTGCCGCGCATGCCTGCTTGTCGTCGAGCCAGCTCAGACGAGTGTTCAAGGACTCCTTCGGGGTGTCACCGATGACGTATCTCGCGATCCTGCGCGTGCAGGAGATGGCACGCCTCATCCGCGAGACGAACGAACCCATCGCCACCATCTCCGCGCGCGTCGGCTGGGCACCCCAAGACGGGCAAGCATCAAGAACCTTCCGCCGCTACATGGGCGCAAGCCCAAGCAGCTACCGGCGTTATGGCCCACCGAGCACATCCCCCGAGGGGCCAGGTATAGAAATCAGACAGGCCGGAACCCAGAACGCTGATTCTCGCAGCGGATAAGTCATCGCGAAGCGCAGCGTCCACGATGCATATCCGCATTCAGCCCGCTCGCCCTCGCCTGCCGGGCGGCAATAGCCCTTTCGCGCGGGCGCGGGCGACCCAGCCCTGCGCGGTCGAGAGCGGCACCCGGCTGATCTCGGCCATCTTCGCGGTCGGGTTCGGTTCACCGTCGTCCACGAGGCGGGTGTGCTGGAGGGCGACGACCTCGTAGAAGTCCGCGATCCGCTTCGGGTTCCCCAGCGGCTGCATGACCTCGGAGAAGTGGAGAATGCGACCCGAGGGCATAGTGAGAGTGCCGCCCTCGAATCGGGTGGCTCCGGTGACGGCGAACTGGCGGCGATTGATCGCCGCCTCGATCCTCGAAGTGGGAAGGTTTCGGAGCATCGGGCTTGCCACCGGGTCACCGGCCTGCTCGGGCAAGTAGATGATCCCCGTGATCCGCACCTCACCCATCGGCTCCTGGAGCATGACGTACTGACGCTGCAACCGCAGCAGCACGCGCGTATGCGACTGGACGTGCTCGATAAGGAACCACCGCCCATCGCGGCCGTCGTTGTACCCGGCCAGTTCCCCATCCGGCCTCGGCATCGGGTATCTCCGCTTGTCGTACTTGAGCGCGGCATCGATCGCTACCGATTCAGCAGAGGACTTGATCACGGGAGGATCGGGCATGACCCAGCCCGCTGGCAGGTCTTCGGGGGCCAGCAGCGGAACGTCCTCCACGTCTTGACTCATGCCTCCAGGGTAGTGGAACCTCTGATTCATCTCAAACAATGGCCATTACGCCAAGAGTGTGTTACCTTGATATGGCGTATCTGCTATCGCATGAGATTGAGGTGAGTGTTCTGACTCCAGCCCCGCCCCGAAAGCGCCACCACCGAGCGGCGCAAGGCCGGGGTGCGCTCAGGGTAGGGAACGATCCGGGGTACCTCCGGCTACGGACGATCCGCCGCACGGAGCCGGACGTGAGGAAGCTCGTGGAGTGGGTGTTGAACATCACCCAAATCCGCTACGACGCCTACCGTGCAGGCGATCCCGACCCCTACGGTCTCCCGTCTCCGGAGAACCTGAGTCTGATGTCAGACCGGCGAGGCAGAGTAGAAGACGAACAAGAACCCGAACTGCTGCGCCAACGAAGGAGCACCGCATGAGCACCACCGCTCCCACCCTCACGTCGACCGACGGGCACGCAGAGAACGTGCCGGTGCTGCTGGCCGTCTCCTACCTCCGCGTCTCCACCCGCGAGCAAGCCGAACGCGGCGGCACCGAGGAAGGCTTCTCGATCCCCGCGCAACGCGAGGCGAACCATCGCAAGGCCGACGAACTCAGCGCACGGATCGTCCGCGAGTTCATCGACGCCGGAGAATCCGCACGCTCAGCCGACCGCGACGGGCTACAGGACATGCTCGCATTCATAGCCGCCACGCGGGTGCAGTTCTGTATTGTGCACAAACTCGACCGCCTCGCCCGCAACCGTGCCGACGACGTCGCCATCCACCAAGCACTCCTGACCGCAGGGGTCACCCTGGTCTCGGCGACCGAGTCGATTGATCAGACGCCGTCGGGGATGCTCGTCCACGGCATCATGTCCTCCATTGCCGAGTTCTACAGCCGCAATCTCGCCACCGAAGTCACGAAAGGGTTGACTCAGAAGGTCGCGCAGGGCGGCACACCGATGCGCGCACCCGTCGGCTACCTCAACGTGCGCCGCACCGACGACAACGGCCGCGAGATTCGCACCGTCGAGGTTGACGCCGACCGCGCACCACTCATCACCTGGGCATTCGAGCACTACGCGACCGGCGAGACCTCCGTCACCGGGCTCCTGCGCGAGCTAACAGCGCGGGGGTTGCTGACAGTGCCGACGCCGAAGCGCCCCTCGAAACCGTTGGGAAAGAACACCCTCTACAAGCTGCTGACGAACCCGTACTACGCGGGCGTGATCCGCTACAAAGGTGCCCTGCATCCCGGCGCGCACGACCCGATTGTGGAACCGGAACTATTCGACAAAGTGCAATCACTCCTGAAAGCGCGAACGGCGAAGATGACCCGGCACGTTCAGCACGCCCACCACCTCAAAGGACTCCTGCACTGCGGCAGCTGCGGCTCCCGCATGCTGCTCGACTTCGCCACCAACCCCCGCGGCACCACCTACGCCTACTTCGTCTGCTCCGGCCGCGCCGCCAAGAAAACGAACTGCACGAGACGGGCCGTGCCCGTCGCGGTCGCGGAACGCCTCGTCGCAGACTCCTACGTCTCGATCACGATCAGCGACGCCACCTATCAACGGCTCGCCGCAGACGTGGATGCGGCGTTCGACAAGCGCAACGCGGGTCAGGATCAGGAGGCCGCGGATTTGACCGCGAATCGGGCGCGTCTGGAATCAGAATCCGACAAGCTGCTCGCTGCGCACTTCGCCGACGCCATCGATCTTGACACGTTGAAGCGGCACCAAGACCGCATCCGCACCGGCCTCGCCGACGTGAACCGTCGCCTGGCCGAGCACAGCGAGCATCACACCGGAGGGCGCGCGTTCCTCCACGATTCGCTGCGGCTGCTCACCGACGCGCACCGTGCCTACCAGCACTCAGGTGATGCTGACCGGCGGCTCGCGAATCAAGCGTTCTACACGCGCCTCGACATCACAGACGACGAACAACTCCGGCCACGGCTCGCGGAGCCGTTCGCGACGATCTTCCGCGAAGCACACAACAGCGGTGATGAAGGCAAGGAAGCGAAATGGGAACACACCACATCTTTCGATGTCGCGTGTTCCCGTAAGACACTTTGGGTGGATCCTGGGAGAATCGAACTCCCGACATCCTGCTTGCAAAGCAGGCACTCTACCAACTGAGTTAAGGACCCGGACTGACTCATACTAGCGTATTCGTCGGTGGGGCTACCAGGACTTGAACCTGGGACCTCTTCATTATCAGTGAAGCGCTCTAACCACCTGAGCTATAGCCCCTTGACCAAGAAATGACTCTACCTGAACACCCGGCAAAATCGAAATCGAAATCGCGGCTCGGGCGCGTCATGCTGGCGAGGCGGAGCCGCTCCGGTCGCGGGCGAGGTGTCCCGCAACCGGAGCCGAGGCCCTAGTTGCTCGTGAAGCCGAGCTGGAAGCCGCCGAGCACGCGCACGAGCAGGTTGTAGACGAGGGAGCCGATCGCACCGAGGGCGGTGCCCACGATCACGTTCAGGATGCCCACGACGACCGAGAGGCCGAGCACCTGCGGGAAGCCGATGATCTTCATCAGGCTGTTCTCTTCGCCGACGATGTCCATGAAGAGCGAGTCGACCTGCTCGAAGACGCCGGTCTGCAGCAGCACCGTGTAAATGAGGATCGTCGAGACGACGCTCACGATCGCGAGGCAGATCGACACCAGGAACGAGAACTTCACGGCGGACCAGAAGTCGACGTACACCAGCTTGAGGCGAACCTGCTTTGCGGGTGCTTTCTTGCGGGTCTTCTTGGCCAGCTTGTCGGCGACAGTATTACTCATTCAGGTCTTCCTCGTTTTCCGCGTTCTCGGCGCCCGGTGCTTCGGACTCTTCGTCGTCGAGCCCGCGTTCCGAATTTCGCGCGATGCCAATAATACGGTCCGCCTCTGGGAATCGTGCGAAGACGACCCCCATGGTGTTCCGCCCCTTGGCGGGCACCTCCGCAACACTCGATCGGACTACCTTACCGCTCGCGAGCACAACAAGCACTTCGTCGCCCTCGTCGACGATGAGCGCGCCCACCAGATCCCCGCGGTTTTCGTCGAGCTTTGCCACCTTGATGCCGTAGCCACCGCGCTGCTGCACGCGGTACTCGTGGGCCGCCGTGCGCTTTGCGTAGCCGCCCTCGGTGACCACGAACACGTAGCCGCCCTCGTCGCTCACGCGCGAGGCTGAGAGCAGTGCGTCGCCCTCGCGGAAGTTCATGCCGCGGACGCCGCTCGTGGAGCGGCCCATGGGACGAAGCGCCTGATCAGACGCCGTAAACCGGACCGACATGCCCTGCCGTGAAACGAGCAGCACATCGTCGTCGGAGTCTGCGATCAACGCGGACACCAGTTCGTCACCCTCGCGCAGCTTGATCGCGATGATGCCGCCGGTGCGATTCGTGTCGTACTCCCCCAGGGCCGTCTTCTTGACGAGACCGTCGCGGGTGGCGAGCAGCAGGTAGCCGCTCTCGAAGTCGCGAATGTCGAGAATCTGCGTGACCGACTCGTCGGGGGCGAGCGCCAGCAGGTTCGCGAGGTGCTGGCCCTTCGCGTCGCGCCCACCCTCGGGAATCTCGTAGGTCTTGGCCCGGTACACCCGGCCAGTGTTCGTGAAGAACAAGAGCCAGTGGTGGGTGGTGGTCACAAAGAAGTGCTCCACGATGTCGTCTGCGCGCAGCTGGGCGCCCTTGACGCCCTTCCCGCCGCGGTGCTGCGAGCGGTAATTGTCAATGCGCGTGCGCTTGACGTACCCGCCGCGCGTCACGGTGACCACCATCTCCTCTTCGGGGATGAGGTCTTCCATCGACATGTCGCCGTCGTAGCCATGCAGGATCGTGGTGCGGCGCTCGTCGCCGTACTTGTCGACCAGCTCGGTGAGCTCGGAAACCACGATCGACCGCTGTTCCGTCGGCGACGCGAGGATCGCCTCGAACTCGGCGATCTGCTGCTCCAGCTTCGCGGCGAGATCGAGGATCTTCTGGCGCTCCATCGCCGCGAGGCGGCGCAGCTGGAGACCGAGGATCGCGTCGGCCTGAATCTGGTCCACGTCGAGCAGCGACATCAGGCCCTCGCGGGCCTCCTCCACCGTCGGCGAGCGACGGATCAGCGCAATCACCTCGTCGAGGGCGTCGAGAGCCTTGAGGTAGCCGCGCTGAATGTGTGCTTCGGCCTCGGCCTTGCGCAGGCGGTACTCCGTGCGACGCACGATCACTTCGATCTGGTGTTTTGCCCACGCGGTGATAAACCCATCGAGTGGCAGCGTGCGCGGCACGCCGTCGACGATCGCGAGCATGTTCGCGCCAAAGTTTTCCTGCAGCTGCGTGTGCTTGTACAGGTTGTTGAGCACGACCTTTGCGATCGCGTCGCGCTTGAGCACCACCACGAGACGCTGACCGGTGCGGCCACTCGTCTCGTCGCGGATGTCGGCGATCCCCTGGACCTTCTGGTCTTTCACGAGATCGGCGATCTTGACCGCGAGATTGTCGGGGTTTACCTGGTACGGCAGCTCCGTGACCACCAGGCAGGTGCGGCCCTGAATCTCTTCAATGTTGACCACGGCGCGCATGGTGACGGAACCGCGCCCGGTTCGGTACGCGTCGCGGATGCCCTTGGTCCCGAGGATCTGTGCGCCCGTGGGGAAGTCGGGCCCCTTCACGCGCTCCATCAGAGCTTCAAGCAGGTCTTCGCGGGTCGCGTCCGGGTGCTCCAGATGCCAAATTGCGGCCTCTGAGACCTCGCGGAGGTTGTGCGGCGGGATGTTCGTCGCCATGCCCACGGCAATGCCGACCGAGCCGTTGACGAGCAGGTTTGGGAACCGGCTCGTGAGCACGGTGGGCTCCTGCGTACGGCCGTCATAGTTGTCCTGGAAATCGACGGTGTCCTCGTCGATATCGCGCACCATTTCCATGGCCAGCGGGGACATCTTGGTCTCGGTGTATCGGTGCGCGGCGGCGCCGTCGTTGCCGGGAGACCCGAAGTTTCCCTGACCGAGGGCCAGCGGGTACCGCAACGACCACGGCTGCACGAGGCGCACCAGCGAGTCGTACACGGCGGTGTCACCGTGCGGGTGGAACTGGCCCATCACGTCGCCGATCACACGCGTGCACTTCGAGAACGCCTTGTCGGGGCGGTAGCCCCCGTCGTACATCGTGTAGATCACGCGCCGGTGCACCGGCTTCAGGCCGTCGCGCACGTCGGGGAGCGCACGGCCCACGATCACGCTCATGGCGTAGTCGAGGTAGGACCGCTGCATCTCGAGCTGCAGATCGACCTGGTCGATCTTGCCGTGCACCGCAGACATCGGTGCCCCGGTTTCCGGATCGGTCTCTGGGGTCTGGTTTTCAGATGTCAAGGAAGCGCACATCCTTCGCGTTCTGCTGAATAAAGTTACGTCGTGCCTCAACGTCTTCGCCCATCAGGGTGGCGAACGTCTCATCGGCCATCGCCGCGTCTTCCATGGTGACCTGCAACAGTGTGCGGCTCTCCGGGTTCATCGTGGTGTCCCACAGCTCCTCGTGGTTCATCTCGCCGAGACCCTTGTAGCGCTGCACACCGCTCTCCTTGAGGAGCCGGCGGCCGCTCGCGGCACCCGCGGCGAGCTGCGCGTCGCGCTCGTCGTCGCTGTACACGTACTCGTGATCCGCGTTCGACCACTTGATGCGGTAGAGCGGGGGCTGCGCAAGGTACACGTAGCCGAGGTCGATCAGGGGACGCATGTAGCGGAAGAGCAGCGTCAGCAGCAGCGTGGTGATGTGCTGGCCGTCGACATCGGCGTCGGCCATGAGCACGATCTTGTGGTAGCGCACCTTCTCGGGATCGAAATCTTCGCCAATCCCCGCGCCGAAGGCGGTGATCATTGCCTGCACCTCGGCGTTGTTGAGGGCGCGGTCGAGTCGCGCCTTCTCGACGTTAAGGATCTTGCCGCGCAGCGGCAGGATCGCCTGGGTGTGAGGATTACGTCCGGTCTTCGCTGAGCCGCCTGCGGAGTCGCCCTCCACGATGAAGATCTCGGAGACGGAGGGGTCCTTGCTCGTGCAGTCGGACAGCTTGCCCGGCATGCCGCCCGACTCAAGCAGGCCCTTGCGGCGAGCCGTCTCGCGCGCCTTTCGTGCCGCCATACGCGCGGTGGCCGCCTGGATCGACTTGCGGATAATGTCCTTGGCCGGCCCGGGATTGCGCTCGAACCAGTCGCCGAGCTGATTGCCGACCACCTTCTGCACAAACGCCTTCGCCTCGGTGTTCCCGAGCTTCGTCTTAGTCTGGCCCTCGAACTGGGGCTCCCCCAGCTTGACCGACACGACGGCCGTGAGCCCCTCGCGTACATCGTCGCCCGAGAGGTTCTCGTCCTTCTCGCGCAGAATGTTCTTCTCGCGCGCGTATCGGTTCACGAGTGTCGTGAGCGCGGCGCGGAAGCCCTCTTCGTGGGTGCCACCCTCGTGGGTGTTGATCGTGTTTGCGTAGGTGTGCACGCTCTCCGTGTAGGAGGTGGTCCACTGCATCGCAACCTCAACGGAGATCTTGCGCTCGGTGTCCTCGGCCTCGAAGCCAATGATCTCCTCGTGGACCAGGTCGGCGCGCTTGGCCGCGTTGAGGTGCTCAACGTAGTCTTCGATACCGCGCTCGTACAAGAACTCGTCGTGCGCGGGCGCGGGCACGACGAGTTCGCCGTCTGCGTTCTCTACGGCCTCCTGGGGGCGCAAGTCGGTGAGCGCGATGCGCAGCCCCTTATTGAGGAAGGCCATCTGCTGAAACCGAGTACGCAGCGTCTGATAGTCGAACTCGACGGTCTCAAAGATGTCCGGGCTGGGCCAGAACGTAATGATCGTGCCGGTCTCGTCGCTCGGCTCGCCCTGGGCCAGCGGGGCGTCGGGCACGCTTCCCGTGAAGGACATGTTCCACGTGAAACCCTGCCGCTTGACGGCGACCTCGAACCGTGACGAGAGTGCATTCACCACGGACGAACCCACGCCGTGGAGGCCACCGGACACCGCGTAGCCACCACCGCCAAACTTGCCACCCGCATGGAGTACGGTCAGTACCACCTCAACGGTGGAGCGACCCTCCGTGGGGTGCATATCCACGGGAATGCCGCGGCCGTTGTCGATCACCCGGACTCCGCCGTCGGGGAGAATCGTGATGTCAATCGTGTCGCAGTACCCCGCGAGCGCCTCGTCGACCGAGTTGTCGACGATCTCGTACACCAGGTGGTGCAGACCGCGCGGGCCCGTCGAACCGATGTACATGCCGGGACGTTTGCGTACCGCCTCGAGACCCTCGAGCACCTGAATTGCTCCGGCGCCGTATTCTTCCGCTGAGGCGGCCTGTTCTGAACTCATGCCTTGAATGATCCTTTTCTGGGCGTCTCAGAGCGTTTTTTCACCCCGGATACTTCCGCACACCAGTCTATCAAGTTTGTCGCCTGCGACGAGGGATTACGGGCGTTTGGCGGCACATTCAGACGAGGGATCGTCCCCACCCGAGCGGTAGCCTCACCATTACGGGCGCTCGGGGGCCTAACCGTAGGTGTCCCGGGGACCGCGGCCGGGCACGGTGCGGGGCCCGTGTCGCCAGCTGGGCGCGCCCGGCGCGAGGAACCGGACATCGCGAATCTCGGAGTCCGGGTACTCCCTGAGGAGCCGAGTGAGCATCTCCGCACGAAGCCGTCGGAGCTCGGTGGCCCAGGTAGTCGAATCGCACTGCACCTGAAGCACACCGTGACTAATGCCGATGACGGTGGTGTGATCAGCGGTCGCCTCGCCCGCGAATTCAGGCCACTCCTCGATGATTCGCGCTTGCTCCAGTTCGAGGCTCCAGCCCATCTCCCCCGCCATCGTGGCGATCACGTCGGCCAGCGCGCGCGGGTCGCGCCCCGAGCCAAACGCCTGGCCGCCGGGCCCGTCATCCCCCACGCGCCGGCGTCGCCGCACCGGCCGGCCGCGCCAGACCGACTTTGCACGAAGGTACGATTCGCTGGCAAAACCGAGCTCTCGGGCGGGCTCCATCAGCTCAGATCCTCGAGAATCTGTCCCGCTTCGATGCGAACGCGATGCCAGGATAGTTCGTCAGGAACGTCTCCCTCGACGGCGGCGGTGACAATTACCTGTTCAAAATCGCGAACCGCGTCCATGAGGCGCCCTCTGCGACGCGCATCCAGCTCGGCAAAGACGTCGTCGAGGATAATCACCGGGTCGCCGGCGGGTGATTCGTCCCTGAGGAGCGACGCGAGAGCAAGTTTGAGTGAGAGCGCGAACGACCACGACTCCCCGTGACTCGCGTATCCCTTCACTGGCAGATCATTCAGCGAGAGCACGAGATCATCGCGATGCGGCCCGATGAGCGTCACGCCCCGCTCCACTTCACGGGCCCGAACGACCTCCAGCCCGGCGCGAATCTCGGCGGCAAGCGTTTCACGTGAAACCTCCGCCAGCTCACCGTCGGGGTGTGTTTCACGTGAAACCCCGTGGAGCGCCTCCCCCACTGATTCCGAGAGCGACAGGCTCGGCCCGTGATCCTGCTCGACGAGCGCGTGATAGCTGCGCTTGAGCGGAATCGTGAGATCTCGAATGAGCTCGCGCCTGGCGAGCATGATCTGCGAACCGTACTCCACGAGTTGATCGTCCCACACTTCGAGTGTCGCGCCCAGTGCTTCGCCGCGCCCGCGCTGGGATTTCAAGAGCGCGGTACGCTGGCGCACCACGCGCTCGTAGTCTGAGAGCGCCCCCGCAGCCACGGGATGGCGTGCCACAAGGGCATCGTCGAGGAAGCGGCGCCGAATGGACGGCTCTCCACGAACGATACTCAAGTCTTCTGGCACAAACGCGACCGCTGAAAACCAGCGCGTCACCTCGCGTGGCCGGACGGTGTTGCGATTCACCTGCGCGCGGTTCGCTCGGTCCCGGTTGATCTGCAACTCAAGCAGCACCTCGCGGGCCTCAGCAACCACGCGCATGCGCGCGATCGCGGACTCCGCGCCCGCGCGAACCAGCGCCGCGTCGCCGGTCACTCGGTGGGACCGGAGCGACGAGAAGTACGCGATCGCCTCGACAAGGTTTGTCTTTCCCTGCCCGTTCCGGCCGAGAAGAAGATTCGGTCCGGGCCGGAGCTCGAGCTCGGCGGTGCGATAGTTCCGATAGTCGCCGAGCGAGAGATGCGCAACCCGCACCGCTCCCCCTTAGCGCAGCAGCAGGTTTGGCTGCAGCAGGTACTTGAAGCTTTCCTCGTCGACCTCGTCCTTGCTGCGCTGGCTGGTGATGAGCACCGGCCCCGGCTTGCCTGGATTGTCGGTGCGAGTAAACGCGATGCGAGCGAACTCGGAGTGGGTGGAGCGCAGCCCGTCGAGCAGGAACTGTGGCTTCAAGGACACGACCATCTCATCACCCACGAGGTGCGCATCAACGGTCTCGACTGCCTGGGCGGACTCGGTTCCGGCGGCCTCGAGAGTCACGGTGCCCTCGGCGAACGAGAACCGCAG
Source organism: Leucobacter luti (assembly GCF_004217175.1). GTDB lineage: Bacteria > Actinomycetota > Actinomycetes > Actinomycetales > Microbacteriaceae > Leucobacter > Leucobacter luti. Next base: position 512,512 of record NZ_SHKI01000003.1, on the reverse strand, counting down.
GGCAGCCTCGCGCTCAAGCACCAGGCCCACTCGGCCCACGGCCTCGACCAGCTCGGCGGTGTTTACCACGGCGTAGTTGTCGACGCTCTCGGGGAACAGACGACCCACCGGCGGGTAATTGCCCTTGATCAGCAGCGAAGTGACCGTCTTCGATCCCCCGGTGAACGCGATGAGCTCGCGCTCGCCATCCTTGATGATGGCGACCTTCACCTGGCCGTCGCCGGAGAACGTCTTGCCCACCTCGGTGACGATCTTGGACGGTACCAGGGCCGAGAGATCGCCCTGTGTTCCCTCGTGCTCCCAGTCAATTCCCCGGGTGGCAACGCGATAGCGATCGGTCGCCGTGAGCGTCAGCGAGTTGTCGGTGATTTCGAACTGCACGCCAGTGATCACCGGAGTGACGTCGTCCTTCGAAGCGGCGAGCGAGACCTGAGCGATCGCGTCTGCAAACACGTCAGCGGGAACGGCGCCGGTCACGTCATCGACGCGCGGCACCTGCGGGTACTCCTCGACCGGCATCGCGGGGAGGCTGAACGATGCGGAACCGCAGCGCACCTCTACCCGGCTCTCAAGCAGCGAGACCTCAACGTCGGCGTGCGGCAGCCGCTGCGCGATCTCGCTGAGCAACCGCCCCGATACGAGTGCGCGCCCTGGCTCGGACACCTCGGCGAGCACGCTCGTGCGTGCCGACACTTCGTAGTCGAATGAGGAGACCGTGAGGTGCTCCCCCTCAGCCTCGATGAGTGCTCCACTCAAGAGCGGCTGCGTGGGACGCTGCGGAAGTAGTTTGACCGCAAACGATACCGCCTCGCTGAATACGTCACGGTTGACGGTGAATCGCATGTGGCTTCTCCTCCCGCCCCGCGAGCGTGGCTATTCGTTGGCTTCACAATCTTTGCACACTCGGCGAGGTGTGGCATCCGGAGGATCCTGAGATCCGAGGATTTGGGACATTTCGATCGCGTGATCGAGTTCCCGTCAAAGAAGAGAGAAATTGTTAACAGTGTTAACGGCTGTGGAAAGTGTGGATAACTCGGTGGACTTCAATGTTTCGTAGAGAACTACAGGGGTGTGAGTTGTTGGTGGCCTTGGGATAGACGGACTCCGTTGGAATGACAGGAAAGTTGTCGGACGAGATCCCACTCACAGGCGGCGCGATTTCCTCCACAGACACGCCCGAGTTCTCCCCAGATATCCACAATTTCATTCAAGGCTGTGGATAACTATGGTTAGCGCGAGCCCTGTTTGATGCGCGTGGTGAGCTCGGTGACCTGGTTGTAGATCGACCGGCGCTCCGCGATCAGCTGCGAGATCTTCTTGTGCGCGTACATCACCGTGGTGTGGTCACGCCCGCCGAAGAGCTGCCCGATCTTGGGGAGCGACAGTGGGGTGAGCTCGCGGCACAGGTACATCGCGATCTGGCGGGCAGTGGCGATCTGCTGTGCGCGTGTCGGACCGTACAGGTCATCCACTGAGAGGTCGAAGTACTCCGCGGTCTTGCTGATGATGTCCGAGGGCTGCACCTCGTTGTCCGCGTCGAGGGTAATGAGATCCTTGAGCACCGTGTGGACCAGGTTCATGTCGATGCGCTGCTGATTGAGGCTCGCATACGCGGTGACACGAATCAGCGTCCCCTCAAGCTCGCGGATGTTCGACGAGAACTTGCTCGCAATGAACTCGAGGATGTTGTGGTCGATCTCGAGATTCTCGCGCTGCGCCTTCTTGCGCAGGATCGCGATGCGCGTCTCAAGGTCTGGCGCCTGGATGTCGGTGAGCAATCCCCACTCGAAGCGCGAGAGCATGCGCTCCTCGAACCCGCGCAGCTGCTTCGGTTGCACATCGCTCGTGATCACCACCTGCTTGTTGTGATCGTGCAGAGTGTTGAATGTGTGGAAGAACGCCTCCTGCGTCTCGACCTTGTCAGCCAGGAACTGAATGTCGTCAACGAGGAGGATGTCAACACTGCGGTACCGCGCGTGAAACCCGGCGCCCTGATTGTTTGCGATCGAGTTGATGAAGTCGTTCGTGAAGTCCTCGGAGCTGACGTAGCGCACCCGAACATCCGGGAAGAGCTCGCGTGCGTAGTGCCCGATGGCGTGCAGCAGGTGGGTCTTGCCGAGGCCCGAATCCCCATAGATGAACAGGGGGTTGTACGCCCGTGCGGGCGCTTCCGCCACCGCGACCGCGGCTGCGTGGGCGAACCGGTTCGACTGCCCGATCACGAAGCTGTCGAAGCGGTACTTCTCGTTCAGGCGGCTGTCACCCGGATCATCCCCGCCGTGGCGTGCCCGCGGCTCGTCGACCGGGCGGGTGGGTTCGGCGCGCGCGATGAAGTGACCGTCGTCGAAACTGTTGCCGGTGTGGGCCTGCCCCTGCCCCTGGGCCGGCGCAGCCTCGGGAGTGGGCTCCGGATCCAGCGACGGGTGCGCGTCTTCGTCGACGATCACCACGAAGTTCTGAATTTCTTGCGCCTCGGGGATCGCCGCAATCGCGTTCATGATCGCGGGCCGGAGACGGCTCTCGAGGAGCTTGAGCGTGAACTCAAGCTGCACCGCGAGGTACAGCGTGCCCGCCGCGATTCCGCGGGGCAGCGCCAGGGCAAGCTGAGCGCCAACCGCGGGTCCAACCGCGGGATCCTGCATCACTGCCTGTGTGACGCGGTCCCACACCTCTTGTACTTCGTCCTCAGTCACGCAAATACCCAGCTCAGTCGTGGTCGTGGATGGCCTATGTTATACCCAGCCTTATCCACAGATGGTGAACGAAAAATTCCGGGAATTCCGGTGATTATCGGCGGCGTGAGTCCATCTGCGCCCACGTTAGTCACAGATTTGTCCACAGGCAAGTCTCGTGGATACTCGGGCCAAGTTTGGCCGGCAGGAACTGTCGACAGCGACGAGAACTCACCACTCTTTTGACGAGACGCGCGATAAGGCGTAGAGTAAACACCTTGTATGGGCGGATTTTCGCCCTGCCCAGATATGACTTCCTCGAAGGCCGCGAGCCTCGGGGATCACTTCCATAAGTCACGGAGTCTTCTATGAGCAAGCGTACCTTCCAGCCCAACAACCGCCGCCGCGCCAAGGTGCACGGCTTCCGCGCCCGCATGCGTACCCGCGCGGGCCGCGCGATCGTTGCCGCACGTCGCGGCAAGGGCCGCTCAAAGCTCACCGCGTAATACCTCCGTCCCGGGATCACTATGCCTGCCCTGCGGCACCGCGTTACCCGGGGGGACGATTACCGTCGGGTCGTGAGATCCGGATACCGCGTGGGTGGTGCACACTGCATCACCCACGCGGTTTTGCGTGCTCCGGGGGAGCCCGCAAGGTTCGGATTCATCGTCTCGAAGGCGGTGGGGAACGCCGTCGTGCGAAACCTGGTCCGGCGGCGGCTCAAAACCATCGCCGAGCGGCGGCTGGCCGATGGGTGTGTCGGCATCGACGTGGTGTTTCGGGCGCTCCCGGCAATCCGAGACGTCAGCTTCGCGGAGCTTGAGGCTGAACTCAATCGGGCGCTCGACCGGGTCACGCGAACACTGCAGCCCAGCGAGGTGGCGTCGTGAAGCGGGTGGGCCAGGAACTGTGGTTCGGCCCGCGCAACGCGGCGATCGCGATCATGCACACGTACCGCAAGCTCATCTCCCCGCTGTATGGGCAGGTCTGCAGGTATTATCCATCCTGTTCCCGATACGCTGTGGAAGCGTACCAACTGCGCGGATTCGTGGTTGGGACAGCGCTCACGGGATGGCGGTTGCTCCGATGCAATCCTTTTACCCCGGGTGGGATCGACGACGTCCCCGCCCGAAAGCAACAGAACTTTGTGATTAACTCGCGCGGCTTCGTCCGCCCCATCGAGCGAAAGGCCTAACGCGGTGGATTTCTTCGAGACCATACTCTGGCCACTGCGCTGGCTCGTCGAGCTAGTGCTGGCGGTCTGGCATCAGGCACTGACCTGGCTCGGGATGGAGCCGGCGTCCGGCCTCACCTGGGTGCTGTCAATTATCGGTCTCGTGATCGTGGTGCGCTCCGCGCTCATCCCGGTGACGGTGCGGCAGATCAAGTCGCAGCGCCGCATGATGGACCTGGCGCCCGAGATGAAGAAGGTCCAGGACAAGTACAAGGGCAAGAAGGATCAGTTCTCGCGCGAGGCGATGAGCCGCGAGACGATGGCGCTGTACAAGAAGCACGGGACCAACCCGTTCTCTTCGTGCCTGCCGATCCTGATCCAGATGCCCGTGTTCTTCTCGCTCTTCTACGTGCTGCGGCACGCCTCGGAGAACAAGACCGGCATCGGCTTCATGAACGAGAGCCTCACCAACAGCTTCAACCAGGCCTCCATCTTCGGGGCGCCGCTCAAGATGAACTTCACGCAGGGCTGGGAGAGCGGCAACTGGACCGTCGTGGTGCTGCTCGGCGTCATCGTGATCCTCATGATCGCCTCGCAGTTCTTCACGCAGCTGCAGATCATGTCGAAGAACGTCTCCGACGAGACGAAGAACTCCCCCATGTACCGCCAGCAGCGGATCATGCTCTACATCATCCCGTTCGCGTTCCTGTTCTCGGGCGTCACCTTCCCGCTCGCGCTCAATGTGTACTGGTTCACGTCAAACGTCTGGACCATGGCGCAGCAGTTCATCGTGATCCGCAACCTGCCCACGCCGGGCAGCGAGGCCTGGCGCGCACGCCAGGCGCGCCTCAAGGCAAAGGGAAAGCTCACCGACGACGAGGTGCGCGCGCTCGATGCGCAGTCCCCCACGAAGGTTGATGGACAGCGCACGCAGCCGATGAGCAAGAAGCGCTCGAAGAAGAAGGGGAAGTGATCGTGACCACCGAAAGCGAAACCCCCACCCAGGACACGGGTGACCTGTCGCTTGCCGACCTCGAGGCGGATGGCGATCTCGCCGCGGACTACGTTGAGGGACTGCTCGATATCGCGGATCTGGATGGCGATATCGACATCGATGTCGCGAACGGTCGCGCCTACGTGTCGGTGACCGGCGGCGACGCGGAACTCGACCGACTGGCAGCGCCCGACACCGTGCAGGCCCTGCAAGACCTCACCCGGCTCGCGGTCCAGGCAAAGACCGGTCGGTTCTCCCGACTGATCATTGACGTGGGCGGCTCGCGCGATGCGCGCGCGGTGGAGCTGAAGCGGATGGTCGATGCCGCGGTCGCGCAGATCGCTGCCGGCCGGGCCGAGGTTGAGCTCGAGCCGATGTCGTCCTATGAGCGCAAGCTCGTGCACGATGACGTTGCTGAGCGCGGGCACTTCTCTGAGTCTCGTGGCGAGGGCCGCGATCGCCGCCTCGTCATTCGCCGGGCCTGAGCGCGCCGTGGCATCGTTTCACGTGAAACTCGTGGCGGTCGCGGAGTGAGTGACGCGACCGACCTGCAGCTTGAGTCGGAGCCCGTCGCGGCCGCAGAGATCGCCGGTGATCGCATCGACGTTCTCCGCGCCTTCGCGAGCGATCTCGCCGAGCGCGGCGAGGAGCTGGGCCTCATCGGTCCGCTCGAACTCCCCCGCCTCTGGACGCGGCACCTGCTTAACAGCGCGGTCCTCGCTCCCCTGGTCCAGACCGGCGGCCGCGTCGCGGACATCGGCACGGGCGGTGGGATGCCCGGGCTGGTGCTCGCCATCGTGCGGCCCGACGCCAGGTTCATCCTGATCGAGCCGATGGAACGCCGCTGCGCCTGGCTCACGGAGCAGATCGAGCGGCTCGAACTCGACAACGCAGAGGTGCGCCGGGGTCGGGCCGAGGAGTTCCACGACGCATTTGAGGTCGACCAGGTGACCGCACGCGCCGTCACGGCGCTGCGCAAGCTGATCCCCATTACTGCTCCGCTCGTGCGCGACGGGGGCGAGATGCTCTTCCTGAAGGGTCAGTCCGTCGAGACGGAGATTGATGCCGCCGCGAAGGTGCTCCGCAAGCACCGAGTGACCGACGTTCGCGTTGAGGAGCTTGGGATCGGGCAGCTGGAGGAGACCACGCGGGTGTTTCGGGCTAAACTCGGAAAGTCATGACTGCATCCGAGAAGTCACTCGTTGGCGATCACCTCGTCGACAAGATCCGGCGACGCCGAAAGCTCGCTGAGACGGTATCCCCGCTCCCCGAAGCCACGCGGATCCTCACCGTCTCGAACCAGAAGGGTGGCGTGGGAAAGACCACGACCACCGTCAACCTCGCTTCGGCGCTCGCTCGCCGCGGTGCACGCGTCCTCGTGATCGATCTCGACCCCCAGGGCAACGCCTCGACGGCGCTCGGCGTTCCGCACCGGCCCGAGGTCACGAGTGTGTACGACGTGCTGCTCGGAGACAGCGGCCTCGCCGATGCGCTGCAGCCAACCACGGATCACGAGAATCTGTGGTGCGTTCCCTCCACGATCAACCTCGCGGGGGCCGAGATCGAACTCGTGTCGCTCGTGGCCCGCGAGCAGCGGCTGCGCACCGCGCTGCAGGCGTTCCTTGCGGAGTCCGAAGATACCTACCACTACGTGTTTATTGACTGCCCACCCTCGCTCGGGCTGCTCACGGTCAACGCGTTCGTCGCAGCTGACGAAGTGCTGATTCCGATCCAGTGCGAGTACTACGCGCTCGAGGGGCTGAGCCAGCTCCTCGGCAACATCCAGCTCATTCAGAAGCACCTGAATCCGGACCTGAGTATCTCCACGATTCTGTTGACGATGTATGACGCTCGGACCAACCTGGCGCAGGAGGTCGCGAGCGAGGTGCGCGCGCACTTCCCCGACCAGGTGCTTGGTGCCGTGATCCCCCGCTCGGTGCGGATCTCTGAGGCGCCGAGCTACGGCCAGACCGTGCACGCCTACGACGGCGCGTCAATCGGCGCGCTCGCCTATCTTGAGGCGGCCGCAGAGATGGCCGAGCGCGGCGCGAAGGTAGATTCTTCCACGGAGAGGCAGAACTGATGGCGACCAAGAAGCGAGGCGGCCTGGGCCGCGGCATCGGGGCCCTGATCCCGCAGGCTCCGTCGACGGGCGAGCGGCCGGTCGATGTGTTCTTCCCGGCGAACGGCTCGAGCCTGCCGCAGGAGCCCGAGTCGGGCGCCGCGGCGGCTGCGACAGCCGAGACACCGGACGAGGCCGCAACCGCTGTCGCCTCAGACACGGATGCCCAGCTGCAGGAGGTGCCCGGCGCGCGTCTCACCCGGCTCGCGCTGAGCGACATCACCCCCAACCGGGTGCAGCCGCGCACGGAGTTCGACGAGGAAGCACTCGAAGAACTCACCCACAGCGTCCGCGAGTTCGGCGTGTTCCAGCCGATCGTGGTGCGCGAGATCGAGCCGGCCCCAACACGCGGCCCCCGCTTCGAGATCATCATGGGCGAGCGCCGATTCCGGGCCTCCACGCGCGCGGGCCTCGACAGCATCCCCGCGATTATTCGCAGCACCGCGGACGAGCACATGCTCCGCGACGCGCTGCTTGAGAACCTCCACCGGGCTCAGCTCAACCCGCTCGAAGAGGCGTCCGCGTACCAGCAGCTGCTCGCCGACTTTGGGATCACGCAGGAACAGCTCGCCGAGCGCATTGGGCGATCGCGGCCGCAGATCTCAAACACGATTCGTCTGCTCCGCCTGCCCGAGCCGGTGCAGGCCCGCGTCGCCGCGGGGGTGCTCACCGCCGGCCACGCGCGCGCGATCCTGTCGAACGACGGCGATGCTGAGTCGATGTTGCGGTTGGCCGACAAGATCGTCAACGAGGGCCTGTCGGTGCGCGCTGCCGAGGCTGCCGCCGCGGAGGGGCCGCAGCGCAAGACGCCGAAGCCCCGCGCCGGCGGCGTGCAGGCGCAGCTCGGAGAAATCGCCGATCGTCTCGGCGATCGATTTGACACCCGGGTCGCCGTGAAGCTCGGTGCCAAGAAGGGTCAGATCGTGATCGACTTCGCGACAATCGCCGACCTGAAGCGCATCCTCTCCGAGCTCGGAGACCCCGGCTTCAACTGAGCGTCCCGCTCCTCGCGCTCCTGTGATTGACTGAGGGCATGAGCCAGTCAGAACGGATTGTGAGCGCCGAGCGACGTGTCGCCGCGCGACCGGAAACCATCTTTGAGCTGATCGCTGACCCCGCGCAGCAGCCGCGCTGGGACGGCAACGACAATCTCGCGGAGGCCGCCCCGGGGCAGCGGGTCACCGCGGTGGGCGACGTGTTTGTGATGACGAACGTGGGTGATCGGGTGCGCGAGAATCGCGTGGTCGAGTTCGAGGAGGGGCGGCGCATCGCCTGGAATCCCGCGCCGGTCGGCGAGCCGGCGCCCGGTCATCTCTGGCGCTGGGAGCTCGAACCCGCCGCCGAGGGTACGCTCGTGCGCCACACCTACGACTGGAGCGGCCTCACCGACGAGCGTCGATTCGAGCGGGCCCGCAGTTTCACCCCGGATGCGCTGCGCGCATCCGTCGACCGCCTCGCGGAGCTCGCGGAGGGTGCGGAGCGCGCGTAGCGGGATCCTCAGCGCACACGGCGCTTGCCCCGCAACGCACGATGGCCGCGGATCCAGGCGGATCCGCGGCCATCGTGTGCGCAGTGCGAGTTGCTCGTGCGGGTTAGATGATCCCGGTGAGGTGCTCCTCGATCATCGGCTTCGGCATTGCGCCGATGATCTCGCGCACCTCTTCGCCACCCTTGAACACCTTCATGGCGGGGATCGAGGTGATGCGGTACTGCGCGGCGAGGTTCGGGTTCTCGTCGACGTTCAGCTTCGCGATGATGATCTTGCCGTCGTGCTCTGCGGCGATCTGGTCAAGGATCGGTGCAACAGCGCGGCACGGGCCGCACCAGGCTGCCCAGAAATCGACCAGGACCGGCACGTCGCTCTGGAGTACGGCCGCGTCAAATGACTTCTCATCGACAATGATTGCTTCGCTCATGGTGTCTCTCCTTCGGTCACGCGTTCAATAAGTGGTGCTGCTAGGCCGTGACGAGCGCGGCAGCCTGCTGCTGCTCGAGCGCGGCAAGGTAGTCTTCAGCGTCGAGCGCAGCGACCGTGCCAGATCCCGCCGCCGTGATTGCCTGGCGGTAGTGCGGGTCGGTGACATCGCCCGCGGCAAAGACGCCCGGAACCGAGGTGCGCGCGCTGCGACCCTCGAGGGCGATCGTGCCCTCGGAGGTCAGATCGAGCTTGCCGTGCACGAGGTGGGTGCGCGGGTCGTTGCCGATCGCGATGAAGAGTCCCTCGAGCGGCAGTTCGCTCGTGGAGCCGTCGGTGGTGCTGCGGAGCGCGACACCGGTGACCTCGCCGTCACCGTGAATTGCGGTGACCTCGGAGTTCCACACGAACTCGATCTTCTCGTTGTCGAAGGCGCGCTGCTGCATGATCTTCGACGCCTTCAGCTCGTCGCGGCGGTGGATCACGTACACCTTCTTCGCGAAGCGGGTGAGGAACGTCGCCTCCTCCATCGCGGAGTCGCCGCCGCCGACCACGGCGATGGTCTTGTCGCGGAAGAAGAACCCGTCGCAGGTGGCGCACCAGGAGACGCCGTGGCCCGACAGCCGCTCCTCGTCGGCCAGGCCGATCTTGCGGTAGGCAGAGCCGGTCGCGTAGATCACGGAGAGCGCCTCGTGCACGGTGCCGTCTCCGGCGGTGACGCGCTTGACCTCACCCGAGAAGTCGAGATCGACGATGTCGTCGTAGACCACCTCGGTGCCAAACTTCTCCGCCTGCTCCTGCATCCGCTGCATGAGCTCGGGCCCCTGGATTCCCTCGGGGAAGCCCGGGAAGTTCTCGACCTCGGTGGTGTTCATCAGTTCGCCGCCGATGCCGATGGCGCTTGCGAAGAGCAGCGGTTTCAGGCCGGCGCGCGCTGCGTAGATGGCCGCCGTAAAACCGGCGGGACCGGAACCGATAATAATAATCTGCTGCATGAGGCTCCTTGCGCGGATCGCTGAAGTGGCGCGACCTCGCGGCCGCTCAGTGGGTACAACCCATCCTAGGCGTGGCCTATTCCTGAGAGGGCGTCTCGTCGCTGGGTACCGTCTGTGCGTCGGTGTCCGCGTCGGTATCGGTGTCCGCGGCGCGGCGCTTCCGGCGCACGCTGCGCCAGATTCCAAACCCGAGCAGGAGTGCGGCGAGCACCCCGAGCGTCCACAGCCCGATCGTCTCGACGGAGCTTCGGATCGTGATTGGCAGTGTGCCCGTGTAGACCGTCGGCTCCCCCGAATCGGCTGAAACGCTCACGACAAGACCGGACTCGCCCGACGAGACGCGGCTGCGCACCGGGACGAGGATCCGCTGGTTCGCTTCGGCGGGCACAGCAATCTCCGTGAAGTCCCGCTCGGTCAGGGCGAGCGCTGCGGAGGCGGGATCGACTCGCACCCGCACGTTCGCGTCGAACGGGAGCGAGTTGTGGAGCTGCACGGGCACGCGCGTGGAGATCCCCACGAGCTGGGTGTGCTCGGTGCTGATCGCGTGCACCCCCTCGAGCAGCTCCGCGTCGCGCTTGCGGTACGAGCCGGCGACCTCCGTGAAGTCGACCCCGGGAGCGGCGAACCGGGTGGCGAACAGCTCGAGCAGTCTGGTGCGCTGGTAGCCACTCAGGTACTCGGGGTGCACCAGGACCGCGCCGAGCTCGTTCACTGAGGTCTCGCGGCTCGCGGCGGAGCGGAGCAACTCGCGCCGGTCCTCCAGGGTGTCCCCCGCGCGCAGGGTTGCCGAGCCGGCGGGCAACTCGGCGACGGGTGCCGCCGTCACCCAGTCGAACGCGGCGATCTGATCAATGAATGCATCGGGCTCGGCGGCGTCCGCGACCGTGCCGCGATCGAGGCCGAGAAGAAGACCGCCGGATCCGCCCTCCGCCGCGAGAGCGGTGAGCGCGGCGAAGCGCGCGAGGCCAGCCGCCCGATCGGCATCCCGGGTCCCCCCGATTGCCGCGCGGGCGGCCGCGCCCAGGGCCGAATCGGTGATGAGGGCGGAGCCGGACCCGAGCTCGGCCCGCGGGGCGGTCGCGTCGGCCACGTTCGCGGAATCGAGCACCACGGTGGTGATCCCGCTTGCCTCGAGCAGATCAAGCGTCGCCTGATCGACCGCGCCCTCTGCGGGCCAGGCCGCGGACAGTGCGTCAGGCCACGCGAGCAGCTCGCTCAGCGTCGGGAGCGACACCGGCTCGGCAGGGCCGTCCCCGGTGTCGGCACTGTCTCCAGCATCGGCACTGTCACCGGTGGAGTCGGCGCCGGCGTCGGGTGCCGCGGGCGCCTCGGTGGTCGCCGCGTCCGCGTCCGCGTCGGCCCCGACGGCGTCCGCGGTGGGTGAGTCACCGTCCGTACCGGGCTCGGCGGCGGCCGGGAACGTACCGAAGCGCGAGACGAAGTCGAAGCTGGTGGGCGCGAGGAGCTTGGTGTATCCGAGTGCGGCCTGGGCGGCGGGGTCCGCATCAGCGAACTGCAGGAGGAACGTGGGGAGCGCGAGCGTCTCCATGCGCGCGAGCAGCCGGAGCGAGTTCTCGGGCGCGGCGGAGCCGTAGGCGCGGATCCCCGAGATAATGCGGGGATCGATTGCGAGCGTGGCCTGGGTGGTGCGCGCCGCGGTGAGGAGGCGATCCCAGCCGGGGGTCAGATCCTCAAGCTCCCGCCTCGTGGGGAGCGTGTGAATATCGGTGGGGAGCACCAGCGGGATGATCGCGCCGAGCTGAACGGTGGGCACGGGCGCGGCGCTGGGGCTCTCGCTGTCTGGGGGAACCGCTGCCCCGGAATCCGGCGTGCCATCGGCCGCGGGAGTCGGTTCGGGCGTCGTCCCCTCGGGCACGACGGGGTCCGCGGATGCGGGGGCTGGGCTGTGCCACACGACGGGCACCGTCGCGGTCAGCGAGTGCGCGGTGTCGAGCTCCAGCGCGCTCCCCGCGCCGGCGGCACCGCCGTCGGGCGTTGCCGCGGCGTCCGCGGCGTCGCCGTCGCCGTCAGCGCCGGTGTCTTGCTGCAGTGCGGCCTGCAGCAGATGGACGCCGAATAGTGCGGTGTCAGCGAGCGGGATCTGGGACCGGGCGACCGTGAGCGTGACTGTGCGCTCGTCTCCCGCGGGGATCGCGCCGATCGCCGATTCAGCGACGATCGGGTCGCCGCTCGCAAGCTCTCCCTGCAGCCCCTCGGCGTCGCTCACCGGCGCGGTCCCAAAGCGCAGCTCGAGGGTGCCGCCGGGCAGCTCTGACGAGCCGGAGTTGCTCACGACCACGTCAACCTCGACCTCCGCCGTGTCGGCGCGAAGCACTGGATCCCGCGGCGCGACGGTGAGCGTCGCAACGGGCCGCGCGGTCGCGGCGGTGGCGGCCGGAAGCGCGGTGGCCGGCGCGGCGGCGGCGCTGAGTCCGCCAGCGGCCATGCCGAGCACCAGCAGAGCCGCGAGAAGCCCGCGGGAACGGGGAGCGAGAGCCATGCGCACCAGTTTAGGGACCGGCTCTGGGATCGTGGCCCAGGTACCCTTATTGGATGCACTCCCTCGTCGACTCGATGGCCGCGCTGCGCGCCCTCGCCGCCACACCCCCCGTCGCGACGCTCGCCGAAGCGTTCTCAGCGCGCGGACACGAATTCGCGCTCGTGGGCGGCCCCGTCCGAGACGCACTGCTCGGCCGTGCGGTCACCGATCTTGACTTCACCACCTCCGCGCGGCCCGACGAAACGCGGGCAATTCTCGACGAGCTCACCACCAGCGTGTGGGATGTCGGCCGGGATTTCGGGACGATCGCGGCACGGGTACACGGGGAAGTCGTTGAGATCACCACGTATCGCGCCGAGATCTATCGCGACGACTCGCGCAAGCCCACGGTGAGCTACGGTGACACGATCGAGGGCGACCTCGTCCGCCGCGACTTCACGATCAACGCGCTCGCGCTCATGCTCCCCGAACTGCGGCTTGTTGACGTCTCCGGCGGGGTCGAAGACCTCGTCGCGCGGCGCATTCACACGCCCGGCGCGCCGGCGGCGTCATTTACCGACGACCCGCTGCGGATGCTGCGCGCCGCGCGCTTCGCCGCGCAGCTCGGCTTCGAGGTCTCGGCCGACACGCAGGAAGCGATGGCCCAGTTCGCTGAGCGCCTCGACATCATCTCGGCGGAGCGGGTGCGCGACGAACTGGTGAAGCTGCTCGGCACGCGTGACCCGGTGCCGGGGATCCGGCTGCTCGTGGACACGGGCCTCGCGGAGCGGTTCCTGCCCGAGCTCACGGCGCTGCGCGCCACCCAGGATGATCACGGCCGACACAAGGACGTCTACGAGCACAGCCTCACCGTGCTGCAGCAGGCGATCAGCCTCGAACTCGAGCGCCGCGCGCCGCAGACCGTCTCCCCCGATCTCGTGCTCCGCCTTGCCGCGCTGCTGCACGACATCGGCAAGCCCGCGACCCGCCGGTTTGAGCGCGGCGGCGTGACCTTCCACCACCACGACCTGGTCGGGGCGAAGCTCGCAAAGAAGCGACTGCGGGAGCTGCGCTTTGACAACGACACCGTGAAGCGCGTGGCGCGCCTGATCGAGCTGCACCTGCGGTTCTTCGGCTACAGCGACCAGCCGTGGACCGATTCTGCCGTGCGCCGCTACGTGCGCGACGCGGGGGACGAGCTCGCCCAGCTGCACATTCTCACCCGCGCGGACGTGACGACTCGCAACCGCCGCAAGGCCGAGCGGCTGGAGCACGCCTACGACGACATCGAACGGCGCATCGAGGAGCTCGCGGCGGCAGAGGAGCTCGCGGCGGTGCGGCCCGAGCTCGACGGCGCGCAGATCATGGCCATCCTGGGGATCCCGCCGGGGCCGCTCGTGGGCCGCGCGTACAAGCACCTGCTCGACGTGCGGCTTGACGAGGGCCCGATTGGCGAGGCCGCGGCAGAGCTGCGCTTGCGGGAGTGGTTTGCGGAGCAGGCGGAAGCGTGAGCGAGATGAACGAGGGGTTCGAGAGTATGAGTGAGACCGACGCGCAGGCCGTAGCACAGGATCCAACGCGCTGGTTTGCGGGAACGCCGCGCGTCATGTTCGTGCACGCGCACCCCGACGACGAGACGATCTCGACCGGCGGCACGCTCGCCGGCCTGGCCCAGGCCGGGCTTGAGCCCCTGCTCGTCACCCTCACCCGCGGTGAGCGCGGCGAGGTGGTGGCCGGTCCGTTCAGCCAGTTGCAGGGCACCGATGGGCTCGCCCCGCACCGGCAGGCCGAGCTCGCGGCCGCCCTGTTCATGCTCGGCCTTGAGCGGCACGCGTTCCTCGGGGTGCCGCCGGCCCGCGCGGAGGGACTCACCCCGACGATCTACGAGGACTCCGGCATGGTCTGGGGGCCGGACGGTCGGGCGACGGCCGGGCCCGACGCGAGCCGGGACGCACTGACCCGCGCCCCGGCGGTTGAGGCGCTCAACGATCTGCTCGCCGCGGCCCACGACGCCGGAGCTGGGGCGATCGTGAGCTACGACGATGGCGGCGGGTACGGCCACCCGGATCACGTCTTCGCCCACCGGCTGGCCCGCGCCGTCGCCCACGCGCTCGGACTGCCCTTCTGGGAGATCGTCGCCGAGCCCGAGCTCGAGGGCGACGCCGCACCCGGGGCGGCGGACGCGGCGACCGAGCGGCACGACGTGTCGCCCTGGTTCGACCGCAAGATTGCCGCGCTCCGCGCGCACGCCACGCAGCTCACCGTTGACGGCGAGGAGATCGTGCACGTGGGCGGGCAGCGCCAGCCGATCGAGCGGTGGGAGACCTTCCGGCACCGGGCCGGGGCGCTCCCCTCGGCCGGCGCCGCGGAGCAGCCGGAGTAGAGTGATACGTCGGGCGCGTCGCGCGTCGAACCGAAGAACAGAGGTGCAATGAGTGTGAAGGTGGCCCTCGCGGGCGTTGGCAACTGTGTGAGCTCGCTCGTTCAGGGAGTTGAGTACTACCGAGGCGCTGCGGACGATGAGCAGGTGCCCGGGCTCATGCACGTGAGGCTCGGCGGACACCACGTGTCCGACCTCGAGTTCGTCGCGGCGTTCGAGGTCGACGCGGCGAAGGTGGGCCTCGATCTGGGCGCCGCGATCTGGGCGGGGCACAACAACACGATCAAGTTCTCCGACGTGCCGGAGCTCGGCGTGACCGTGCAGCGCGGCCCCACGTACGACGGGCTTGGCGAGTACTACCGCGACGCGGTGGAGGAATCGGCCGCTGCGCCGGTGGACGTGGTGCAGGCGCTGCGGGACTCGGGCGCCGATGTGCTCGCCTGCTACCTGCCGGTCGGCAGCGACGACGCGGTGAAGTTCTACGCGCAGGCGGCCCTCGACGCCGGCGTCGCGTTCGTCAACGCCGTGCCGGTGTTCGTTGCGAGCGACCCGGAGTGGGCCGCGAAGTTTGTCGCGGCGGGCGTACCGATTGTCGGCGACGACATCAAGAGCCAGGTGGGCGCCACGATCACGCACCGCGTGCTCGCGCGGCTGATGGAGAGCCGCGGTGTCGCGCTCGACCACACCTACCAGCTCAACGTTGGCGGCAACATGGACTTCAAGAACATGCTGGAGCGGAGCCGCCTCAAGTCGAAGAAGATCTCGAAGACGCAGGCGGTCACGTCGAATCTCGACGTGAATCTCGACGCCGACGACGTCCACATCGGGCCGAGCGACCACGTGCCGTGGCTTGAAGACCGCAAGTTCGCGTTCGTGCGGCTCGAGGGCCGCGGCTTCGGCGACGTGCCGATGAGCATCGAGTACAAGCTCGAGGTGTGGGACTCCCCCAACTCGGCGGGCACCATGATCGATGCGATCCGCGTGGCGCATGTGGCGCGCGAGCGCGGCCTCGCCGGGCCCGTCGAGGCCGCATCTGCCTACTTCATGAAGTCGCCGCCCGTGCAGAAGCCGGACCACGCGGCGCGTGCCGAGCTTGAGGCATTCCTCGAGGGGCCAGCGGACTAGTCGGGCTGGCGCGCGAGCGCGGCGTACGCGGCAGTCAGCTGCGCCGCGTGCGCGTCCCAGTTCCTGCCAACGGCGTGCGTGCGGGCCGCGCGGCCGAGGCGCGCACGCAGCGCTGAGTCGCGCAGGAGCGTGGCGAGCGCCAGCGCCCACGCGCCCGGATCGCGGCCCGAGACGCGCAGCTCGGGTGCGCCCGGTTGCGCGGCCTCGAGGAGCCCGGTGTGCGCCGCCACCAGCGCGGGCGTGCCCGCGGCGGCGGCCTCGAGCGCGACGAGGCCGAACGATTCGGAGTGCGACGGCACGAGCACGACGTCGCTCGCGGCAAGCAGTTCGGCGGCGGCGGCGCGATCCTGCGCGGGGAGGAAGCGCACGCGGTCGGCGATTCCCGTGCGCGCGGCGAACTCGCGGAGTTCGCGCGCGTACCCCTCGGCACCCGGGGTGGGCTCCCCCGCAATGACCAGCTCGCACCGCCGCCACAGCTCCGGATCGCGGGCGGCGAGCGTTGCCGCGGCGCGCAGCGCGAGCTTCTGGCCCTTGAGGGGCTGGACCCGGCCGAGCACCGTGATGCGCAGCGGTGCGTCCGTTTCACGGGAAACACTCGCGGGCCTGAACAGCTCGGAGTCGACGCCGGGGTGCACAATCAGTGCCGGACGCCGGGGCGCGCCGTAGCCGGCCGTGATTGCGCGAAGCTCGCTCGCGCTGCACGCGATGACCTGCCCGGTTCCCGCGAGCGCGCGCTCGCCCGCAAGGCGCAGCGGCGGTTCCGGGCTGTCCCCCGGGGCGAGCCGCAGGTTCTTCTGTGCGGCCACCGTGTGCAGCGTGATCGCCGGATGGACCCCGCTGTGCGCGGCGAGCTTGAGCGCGGCGAGACCGCTGAGCCAGTAGTGGGCGTGGACGGCATCAAACGCCCCCTGCGCCGCGAGCGCCGCGGAGAACACGGGGACGAGCCCGGGAAGCTCCTCCTTACGCACGCGGTCCGGTCCGGCCCGCAGGGCGGTGAGGAGCGCGCCGTTCCCGAGCGACACGGTTCCGGCCGGCGCGTCCGAGCTCGCGCGGGTGAAGACGGTGACCTCGTGGCCGGCGCGAGCGAGCGCGCGTGCCGCGCCCGCGACCACCACGTTCATCCCCCCGGCGTCGCCGCTTCCCGGAACGGCTCCGGGCGAGGTGTGGAGGGAGACGAGGGCGATTCGCATGGGTGCAAGCCTACGGTTGCGCACCCAAGTCCCGGTGGCGGGGCGGAAGTGATAGGATGTTGAGGTTGTCTGTGCGCGGCGTAATCTTCGTCGCTTGCGGGCACGATGCAATAACACCCTCCTGCCACAGAAATCCTGTGGCCGTGAAGTCCGAAGGAGGTGGGTCAGTAATGCATCCGTATGAACTCATGGTGATCCTCGATCCGGGTATCGACGAGCGCACCGTGGCTCCCAGCATGGAGAAGTTCCTCGGCGTCATCCGCACTGCGGGCGGCGAGATCGAGAACGTCGACATCTGGGGCAAGCGCCGTCTCGCCTACGAGATCAACAAGCAGTCCGAGGGCATCTACGTCGTGGTGAACTTCACCGCGTCGCACGAAGCCACGGCAGAGCTCGATCGCCAGCTTGGTCTCTCCGAAGCAGTGCTCCGCACCAAGGTGCTCCGCTCCGACGAGCTCATCGCTCAGCGCGCAGCGCAGGCAAAGCACGAGCAGGCCAAGGCCGCTCGCGCCGCGAAGGTGGGCGCGTAGCTCATGGCCGGCGAGCCGCTGATCACCGTTGTCGGTAACCTCGTTGCCGACCCCGAGCCTCGCGTGAGCCAGGCCGGTAAGTCGTGGGTGACGTTCCGTATCGCCTCGACCCCGCGCGTGCGTGACCGTCAGTCGGGTGACTGGTCGGATGGCGAACCGCTGTGGCTCGGGTGTCGCGCGTACGGTGAGTACGCCGACAACATCGCCGCATCGCTCACGAAGGGCGCGCGCGTTATCGTGCAGGGCCGTCTGACGCAGCGCAGCTACACCGACAACCAGGGGCAGCAGCGCACCTCACTCGACCTTGAGGTCGAGGAGATTGGGCCGTCGCTCCGGTTCGCCACCACGCAGATCTCCCGCGGGCAGTCCCGCGGGCAGGTGGGTGGCTTCGGTGGCGGCAGCGGTCAGCCCGCCGGGCAGAGCAGCTGGGGTCAGCCCGCAGCAGCTCCGCAGCAGGAGACTCCCTGGGGCGGCCAGCCGCAGCAGGGCGGCGCCGCAGGCGCCGGTGACTTCGGCGGCGGTTTCGACGACGAGCAGCCTTTCTAGGCAGCCCTCTGCCGCTGAGCGCGGCGAGTCCCCCGTCCTTTTGGGCGGCGAGCAATAACTTTTGTCCCACGCGAAATCGGGACATCACACGAAAAGAGACCAACTATGGCAGGCAAGTCCAGCGGCGCAGGCCGCAAGCCGGGTCGCGGCAAGAACGCAAAGGTCGTCGCACCCGCCAAGAAGCAGACCGTCGGCGTCATTGATTACAAGGACGTCGCAACGCTTCGCAAGTTCATTTCCGAGCGCGGGAAGATCCGCGCCCGTCGGATCACCGGCGTGTCCGTGCAGGAGCAGCGCTTGATCGCGAAGGCCGTGAAGAACGCCCGCGAGATGGCACTCCTCCCCTACGCCGGTTCCGGCCGGTAGGGAGAACGAGAATCATGGCGAAGGTAATTCTGACGAACGAGGTCCAGGGCCTCGGTTCCGCTGGTGACGTTGTTGACGTCAAGACCGGCTACGCACGCAACTACCTCGTGCCCCAGGGCTACGGGGTGCACTGGACTCGCGGTGGCGAGGCTCAGGTTGCACAGCTCCGCGCCGCTCGCGACGCGCGTGCGCTCGCTTCGGCCGAGGACGCTCAGGCGCTCAAGGCGAAGCTCCAGGACGGCAAGATCCGCCTCCAGGCGAAGACCGGCACCGGCGGCCGCCTCTTCGGCTCAGTGAAGCCGGCTGCGGTTGCCGCGGCGGTTTCGGCAGCGGGTCTCGGCGAGATCGACAAGCGGAAGATCACGGTGCCCAGCATCAAGTCGACCGGCGAGTACAAGGCGATTGTGCACCTCCACGAGGGTGTCGACGCAACGGTGACCCTCCAGGTCATCTCGCAGCGCTAGCCGCTCGCACCCGGCACGGCGGGGTGATGATTCTCACGAATCGTCACCCCGCCGTTTCGTTTTCGGCGGAGTGAACACTCAGTGTCGGCGTGTCGTCGATTTGGTGCCGTGTCGGAGTTGACATCGCCGAAATCTCGGGGTAGTTCTCCACATGCTGCACGCCGCGAGTGGCTTCAAGGTGTACCTGAAGCTTGAATAACTTTCTCCCTGTTGAAACTATAAATGCCTGGTCAGATGCATTTTCTAGGTTTCAGTTCGGATTTCCTCCACAGCTTGTCCCCAAGCCTGTGGACAACATGTGGCTCAAAGTGGCAAGTTATGCACCGAGTTATCCACAGGCTGGATCGGGCGGTGTTTGAGGCGGGCCTCGAGTACCCGTAACGTGAATGTCTGGGGTTCGGTGTGTGATATCAGTGCCGCTGACCCACCGCATCGAAAAGGAGTGATCGAGTGTCGATCGCACACCTGGGTATTCCAGATGAGTACGTGGAGCAGGCCCCCCGCGGGCACGAACGCACGCCCCCGTACGACCTGCTCGCCGAGCAGAGCGCGCTCGGCGGCATGCTGCTCTCGAAGGACGCCGTCGCCGATGTGACGGGCCTCCTCAAGGGTGTCGACTTCTACGTGCCCAAGCACGAGGTGATCTACGAAGCGGTGCTCTCGCTCTACTCGCGGGGCGAGCCCACCGACGTGATCACCGTCACCGACGAGCTCACCAAGACGGGCGAGCTTCAGCGCGCCGGCGGGGCTGAGTACCTCCACACGGTCACTAGCATTGTCCCGACCGCCGCGAACGCCAGCTTCTACGCGGAGATCGTCGCGGAGAAGGCGCTGCTGCGCCGCCTGGTGGAGGCAGGAACCCGCATCGTGCAGATGGGCTACGCGGGCGAGGGTGAGGCAATCGACCTCGTCAACGTTGCGCAGTCGGAGATCTACGGTGTCACTGGAGAGAGCCAGGGCGAAGACTACGTCCCCCTGCACCTCGCCGTCGACGCGGCACTCGAAGAGATCAACAAGGCGAACAGTTCAGATGGCGGCATGCTCGGAGTGCCCACCGGCTTCAGCGAGCTCGACGCCATGACCAACGGCTTCGCGGGCGGCCAGATGATCATCATCGCCGCGCGACCCGCAATGGGTAAGTCGACGCTTGCGATGGACGTCGCCCGCAACGCGTCCGTGCACGCAAACGCGCCCACCGTGTTCTTCTCGCTCGAAATGGGGCGCGCGGAGATCGCGATGCGACTGCTCGCAGCCGAGGCGAGCATTCCCATGCAGACGCTCCGCAAGGGCGCCCTCGACAACCGCGACTTCCAGAAGCTCGCCGCGACGCAGGCCCGCGTGGCCGAGGCCCCGCTGTTTATTGACGACAGCCCCAACCTCACGCTCGTCGAGATCCGCGCAAAGTGCCGGCGTCTGAAGCAGCAGCACGGGCTCCGCATGGTAGTCATCGACTACCTGCAGCTGCTGTCGAGCGGCAAGAAGTCCGAGAGCCGCCAGCAAGAGGTCTCGGAGTTCTCGCGCGCGCTGAAGCTGCTCTCGAAGGAGCTCGACGTGCCGGTGATCGCGCTGTCACAGCTCAACCGAGCGTCCGAGCAGCGCGCTGACAAGATGCCGGCAATCAGCGACCTCCGTGAGTCCGGTTCGCTCGAGCAAGACGCCGATATGGTGATCCTGCTCCACCGCGAAGCCGTGGGTGATCGCGACAGCCCCCGCGCCGGCGAGGCAGACTTCATCCTCGCGAAGCAGCGTAACGGCCCCACGGGCACCGTCACCGTGGCATTCCAGGGGCACTACTCGCGCTTCCAGGACATGCCGAGCGGCCTGTAGCGCCGCCCGCGGTCGTCCGTGCCCCGCAGGCACCTCCCTGGGGGCCGAGGTAGACTGTCGCAGAACACAGAAAGGGGTGGCATGTCCGCTGCGGTAGAGGCATCAACGCGTTCGACGGCTCCCGAGTCGGGGGTGACGCGTCCGGTCCGTCTCGTCAGAGTTGCGGTGCTCCTCATCGTCGGAATGGCCATCGCTTTTTCCGCACCCATGCACGAGCAGCTGAGCTTCAACCTCGGCCTCGTCGCCGCGGGTCTCGGCGGCATTGGCGTGGCGCACCTCGTCGAGTGGTTCTCACTCCGCGGCGGCGCGCGCACCCCGGTACCGCTGCTGCTCGGCGTCGTGGCGCTCGGCGCCGCACTCGCGCTTCCGTTCACCACCGCCCCGATCGGCTTCGCCCTGGTGGTCGCGGCGTGGGCCCTGATCTCTGGCCTCCTTGAGTTCATCGGCGCCGCGGTGCGGCCCGGCACGCGCCAGGACGCCACCCTGCTCGGCAGCACGGGAGTGCTGCTCGCGCTCCTTGTCTTGTTCGTTCGCGAAGACCAGGTCGCCATCATCGGGTTCTTCGGTGCGTACGCGCTCCTCGTTGGGGTCTTCCTCGGCATCTCCGCGTTCGATACTCGGCGCTCCAGCGCGCCCGCCGCGGCGGACGCCGCGCCGGTCGCCCCGTAACTCACACACTCGCTCGACCCGAAAGCAGACGATGACTCAGAACCCCGAGCCCGCCACGCACGATTCCGTGACTCCGTCGCGCCGGGATCGCCTGCGACCGCTGGAGCTCGTCGGATTCGCGGCAGTGCTCGGCGTGTTTGCCGGGCTCGTGGTGCTGCTCACCACGCGCGATCTGCTGCTCGGCGTGATCTTCCTCGGCGTGGGCTTCGTCGTGTCCGCGGTCATGGTCGCGCTCGTGGGCCTGGGCGGCAAGCCCAGCGCTGAGGATCTTGTGGCCCGCAAGGACCTGCATCGCCCCGATGGCGACGCGAACTGGCACTAGCCGACCGCATCCGCCTGTGCCGCGCGATCATGCGCGATCCAGCGGCGTGACTTCCCGCGCGTCCAAGCGCGCGCGTCACGACTCGACAGTGCCAGCAGGATCAGGATGTCGAGCGACAGCGTGAGCAGCGTGGCTCGCAACGCGATGGTGTCACCCGTGGAGAAGTAGGTGATCGCGGCAGCGGTGATACTCAGCGCAGCCCAGAACTGGGTGAGCATCCGGGCCGTATTGCTGCCGCGCCAGAGACCGACGCCAAACAGCAGGAGCACGAGCGCCCACAGCGCCACGGCACCGATCACGATTCCGAGCACCCACACCGACGACTCGTGATCGAGATCGAACTCCGCGCGCAGCTTGGGCCACTCAACGAGGAACCCGAGAATCCAGATCACCACGCCGAGCGACCGGGCCAGCACGAGGAGAATACCGCCGGTGAGGGCTCCGGGCCGCTTGGCACTCTGCGCCGCCGGCTCCTCGGCGAGGAGTTCGCTCGCCGACTCGATCGCAATGCGCTTGCGCGGTTCACCTGACATCGTGTGCCTCGTTTCTCGGGAGCACGATGATGGGGAGATCGCCGTCCGTGCGAATGCTGTCGCCCCCGCCGTTGCGCGAGTGATAGCCGGTCGAGAAATCGTGGAGTGTGATGAGCTCCACCTCCGGGTGCGCCGCCCGCACGGAGGCGACCACGTGATCGCGCTCGATGTCGGTGTCGGCATCGATGCGGTGTGTGATTTGGAGGGTGAAGAGCGAGAAGCCAACCGCGCGGTCGAAGGTGCCGGCCGCGAGCCAGTCGACGCGCGAGCCGCCGGGGAGCAGCCAGCCGTCGGGAGTGCGCCAGAAGCGCACGTGGTGGCGCTTGGCCGGGTTTCCCTCGACCTCCTGCTGGTACGCGAAGTCCTGCATGCGGCCGAACAGGAAGAGCGGGCTGACCGGGGCGCGATCGTAGCTGCGCCGCGTCACCGTGGACACGATGATGCCCCAGGAGGAGCGCAGCGTGACGGGGTCGGCCCGCGTCCACCCGGCATCCGTGAGGATCGCGTGAAGCGCCGCCTCGTCGCCGCGCAGCGCGATGTTGATCGGGTCGCCGAGCAAGCCGTCGCTCGTCCTGGTGCGGCCGATGAAATAGTCGGGGACGTAGATCGTGGTGAGGATGCGGTGTAGCCGGGGCAGCAGCAGGTACGCCAGGAGCACCCAGAACGCGACGAAGAACAAGATCCCGAACCAGCCGATCGAGAACGTCTCCGTGAGGAGCAGCCAGGCAAGCCAGCCGGCGGCCAGGGCCGCATAAATGAAGAAGAACTGATCGAACACCGCAGACAGCGGCACGCGCCGACCCTTGCGGGGGCGAGGCTTCGGCGCAGCACACATGGTCACATCGTAGCGAGCCGTGCCCGCCCGGCGCGCGGTGTCCACGGGAAACACGCTCCAGCGGGCACCGCGCGCGCGTCTGGCTACCGCGTGAGGTAGTCGAGCAGGCGGGTGGCGTCGCCGATGTAGGTGGCCGGCGTGAGCGCGAGGAGGCGCTGCTTTGCCGCGTCACCGATCTCGAGCCCCGAAACGAACTCGCTGAGCTCGGCCTGGCCGATGCGGCGGCCGCGGGTGAGCTCCTTGAGCGCCGCGTACGGGTCTGAAATGGTTGAGCGACCGGCGGTCACCTCGGCGCGGATCACGGTCTGGATCGCCTCGCCGAGCACCTCCCAGTTCGCGTCGAGGTCGGCCGCGAGCGCCTCGGGGGCCGCGTCGATCTGGCCCAGGCCCTTCAGGATGTTGTCGAGCGCGAGCACCGAGTGGCCGAGGCCGACACCGATGTTGCGCTGCGCCGACGAATCGGTGAGATCGCGCTGCCAGCGGCTCGTGACGAGGGTCGCGGCGAGCGAGTCGAGGATCGCGTTCGACAGCTCAAGATTCGCCTCGGCGTTCTCGAAGCGGATGGGGTTCACCTTGTGCGGCATCGTCGAGGACCCGGTGGCCCCGGCGACGGGGATCTGCCGGAAGTAGCCGATGGAGATGTAGCTCCAGATATCGGTGGCAAGGTTGTGCAGGATCCGGTTCGCGTGGGCGATGCGGGTGTAGAGTTCCGCCTGCCAGTCGTGCGACTCGATCTGCGTGGTGAGGGGGTTCCAGTCGAGGCCGAGACCCTCGACGAACTCCTGCGACACCTGCGCCCAGTCGGTGTCTGGGTCAGCAGCAAGGTGCGCGGCAAAGGTGCCGGTCGCGCCCGAGAACTTGCCAAGGTATTCGTTCTCGTCGATCTGGTTGAGCTGGCGCTCAAGGCGGTACACGAACACCGCGAGCTCCTTGCCGAGCGTCGTCGGAGTGGCCGGCTGTCCGTGCGTGCGGCTCATCATCGGCAGCTCGCGGTACTCCTCGGCCTGCCGTGCAAGCTCCGCGATGACGCGCTCGAAGCGGGGGCGCCACACGTCGGCGATCGCCTGCTTGACCGTGAGCGCGTACGAGAGGTTGTTGATGTCCTCGCTGGTGCAGCACACGTGCGTGAGCTCGGCGAGGTGCCCGAGGCCCTGCGACTCGAGCCGGGCGCGCACGAGGTACTCGACTGCCTTGACGTCGTGCTGCGTGGTCTTCTCGGTCTCCGCGAGCTCGTCGATCTCGGCCTGCCCAAAATCGGCGGCCCAGGCGCGCAGCGATGCGAGCTGCTCCGCGGGAATCGGCGCACCGCCGAGCAGTGAGTGCTCGCTGAGGTAGGCGAGCCACTCAACCTCGACGTGCACGCGCGCCTTATTGAGGCCGGCCTCGGAGAGGGTGTCGCCGAGCGGCGCGACGGCGGCGAAGTAGCGGCCATCGAGCGGGCTGATGGGCTGCGGGGGCAGGGGGGTCATGGCGTCTCCGTGCGTGTCGGGGCGAGCGGCTGAGGCGTGGCGCTGCCGCCGGCACTCTCGTGCGGGCGCGCGCGATCCGCACTCATTCTCCCACGGGCGGCGGCCTCTCGGACGCGCATGACCCTGCGCCGCGCGGTGCTAGCGCCCGCGCTTCTTCCGTGTGCCGAGCAGGCTGTTCATGATGCCGGACAGGATTGAGAGCACGAGGGCTGCCAGCACCCCCCACCAGAAGCTCTCGACCTCGAGGCCGAAACCCGCGAGTCCGCTCAGCCAGGCGACCACCGCGATCATGATCCCGTTCACAATGAGCCCGAACAGGCCGAAGGTGATGATGTACAGCGGAATCGACACGAACCGCACCACGCGGCCGAGCGTGCCGTTGACGAGCCCGAACACCAGCGCCACGAGCAGCAGCGTGATCAGGTGGCCGTAATTGTCCATCTCGATGGGGGTGATCCACACCCCGTGGTCGCCGCTGCCGCCCACGATGAGGGTGGTGAGCCACAGTGCGAACGCGCTCACGAGTACTCGAATGATGGATCGCATACTGCCATTCTGTCACCCGCGGCTGGGGTGAGGCCGGTCCCCGGCCACCGGCCGGTCCGGGGCACCGCGCTCACGCCGGCCCCGGTTCGTCATCGCCCGGTCACCCCGCGGCCACCGCGCGGCCGCGTGTGGGCCCCGGGGCGGTTACCCGGGCTTGATGGAGTGGATGCGGCCCCGCGCGCACCGTGCGGGGCCGCGCCCGTGCCTGACTCAAACGAAGGAACGTCATGTCCCAGACAACCCCCGCTGCGCGCGCGAGACGGGGCGGCACCGCCCTCGCCCTCGCGGCGCTGCTCGGTGGCAGCCTGCTGATCCCGACCGCCGCAGCCGCGGTCGCCCCCGAGGTCCCCACCGCGCCGCTCGTCGGCACCGGCACGTCCTGGCAGTACCTCGATGACCACACCGATCCGGCCCGCGGCGACGCGAACGTGCGCGCCTGGGTCGCCCCCGAGTACGACGACTCGGGCTGGAAGACCGCACCCGGCGGTTTTGGGGTGAAGAACAACGCGCTCGTCGCCGTCGGCCCGTACACGCCGGCCACCAAGCTTGAGCACTACATCGACGGGACGAAGGCGCCCACGATCCCCACCTACTTCTTCCGCACCAGCTTCGACCTCGAGGCCGGGGTTGCCGAGCAGGTCGCGTCGCTCACGAGCACCGTGATCTACGACGACGCGCTCGTGGTCTGGGTCAACGGCACCAAGGTGGCCAGCTACGAGGACCAGCGGATCACCGAGACCACCAACCTCGAGTACGCGGGCAACAGCAACGGCGACCCGCTCTCGAGCACGTTCTCGGCGAGCGGCGAACTGCTGCGCGACGGGGAGAACACGATCGCGGTGGCCCTGTACCAGGACCGCGCGAGCTCCTCGGACGCCTACTTCGATATGTCGACGCTCACGCTCACCGCGGCCGGCCAGCCGGGTGAGGTGGTTGAGGCGCCGCCCACCCGGGTGATCCTCACCCCGACCGAGACCCCCGAGACCTCGCAGTCGTTCTCCTGGCTCGCTGGCGACGCCACGCACAACCTCGGCCAGGTCGAGATCGGTCTCGCCGCGGGCGGCGAGACGCGAGCGGTCGACGCGTACGCCGCTGGCGTGGTGAACGGCAACCCGAACCAGCACTTCTCGGCGACGGTCGAGGGGCTCACCCCCGGGACCGACTACCGCTACCGCGTGGGGCTGCCGGGGAGCTGGAGCGAGTGGATCGAGTTCACGACCGCCGACCCCGCGGCCACCGACTTCCAGTTCGTCTACTACGGCGACGCGCAGATCGGGCTCGACAGCACGTGGCCCGAGGTCGTGCGCCAGGCGGAGGCGCGCACCACGAACTCCATCGGGTCCGTGCACGCCGGCGACCTGATCGATTCGTCAAGCAACGAGGCGCAGTGGCTGAACTGGTTCAAGGGCATGAAGAACTCGGCGGCCACCACGAACGTGATGGCGGCCCCCGGCAACCACGAGTACACCGGGGACAAGCTGCTCTCCGCGTGGAAGGCGAACTTCGAGTACCCGCGCAACCAGCCGAAGCTCGAGACGATCGGCGCGCTCGCCGAGCTCGCGCAGGGCGATACGGAGGAGGCGCGGCAGGCTGCGGCCTACTTCGCGCACTGGAGCGAGTTCGCGGCGGAGACCGTGTACTACACCGACTACCAGGGGGTGCGCTTCATCACCCTGAACGCGACGCGCGACACGACCTTCCTCACCCCGAGCGGCCTGCCAGCCTGCGCGGCCGACACCTGCCCGTCGAAGCGGGTCGCCGAGCTCTGGACGCAGTACCAGGCGGCGTGGCTCGACTTCATCCTCGCGGAGAGCCCGTCGAAGTGGAACGTCGTGACCTTCCACCAGCCCGTGTTCTCGGGGTCGTCGGGGCGCGATGAGCCCGTGCTGCGCAAGCACTGGGTGCCCGTCTTCGAAAAGCACAACATCGACCTCGTGCTCATGGGGCACGACCACGTGTACGCGCGCGGATTTGTGAACGCGACTGCGACCGACGTGCCGGGGCTCACGAGCGGCCCCGTCTACGCGGTGTCGAACTCGGGCGCCAAGCACTACAGCCTCGCGCCCGAGGGGAACAACGTGTGGACGAACAACGGCGCGACCCAGGTGCTGCGCGGCGAGGGCGTCACGACTTACCAGGTCATCGACGTGAGCTCCGATCAGCTGGTGTACCGCTCCTATCTGGCAGAAAAGACGGCGGGCGCTACGACCGACAAGGCCGTGGGCGATCTGTACGACGAGTTCACGGTGACGAAGTACGCCACGGGTGCGAAGTACGTCACCGAGGCCGGCGTCGCCGTGCCCGCCGGGCCGGCGCTGCGCCTTGAGCTTGACTCAGTGGCCGCTGGCGCGGAGCTGAGCTTCTCCGGTTCCGGGTTCGCCCCGGGCTCCGAGCTGGCGGTTGAACTGCGCTCCGACCCCGTGTCGCTCGGCGCGGCCACCGTGCAGGCGGACGGCTCGTTCGCGTTCGCGGGAACCATCCCGTCTGACACCCCGGCCGGCGCGCACCAGATCGTGGTGATCCTGCCGAACGGCGCTGAAATCGCGGCGGCACTCACGGTGACGCCGGCGGTGGATGGCGGGACTGACGGTGGCGCGACCGACGGGGGAGCCACTGACGGCGGCGCGACCGACGGCGGCGCCACTGACGGGGGAGCCACTGACGGCGGACCGACCGACGGCGGCGCCACCGACGGGGGAGCCACCGACGGCGGATCAACCGACGCAGGAACCGGCGGCGGCACCGCCGCTGCACACGGCGGCGCGAAGAGCGGTGAGCTCGCGAGCACCGGCGGCGCGGCGCTGCCGTTCGTGCTCGGCGGCGCCGGCCTGCTCGTCGCGGGTGCGGCGATCCTGCTGGCCCGCCGCCGAGCGGCGGCGCGTCAGGGCTAGCGGACGGCGCTGCCCAGCTCCGGAGACAGCCCCCGACAAGGACACGTTCTTGTCG
The DNA here is from genome assembly GCF_004217175.1 of Leucobacter luti. Classification (GTDB taxonomy): domain Bacteria; phylum Actinomycetota; class Actinomycetes; order Actinomycetales; family Microbacteriaceae; genus Leucobacter; species Leucobacter luti. The sequence continues at coordinate 484,413 of NZ_SHKI01000003.1, read as the reverse complement.
GGGGCTGTCCCCGTTTCACGAGTGTGGGCAGGGCCGCGGCTGCCTGTTGAATTACACCGTTGTAATTTCGCAGAAGTTTTCGAGTTATCCACACTTTTTCCCACGCCCTGTGCAGAATGTGCGGCACACAGCTTCGATTCATGCACAGGGTTATCCACATGTGGAAAGCCATGTGCGCCTGGGATCTGGTGTTTTGTAATCGTCCAGCCCTCGAGTCGAATATGTTTTCGCTCCGGCCGCGGCGGCCACGAGGTTCGCCGCCCAGGCCCGCGGGGGCCGACTCGGTGGCGCGCAGCGCCTCGGCGGTCCGGGAGAGATTCGCGCGGGCGTATCCCGCTGCGGAGATACCCCCTCGATACACTTGGGCCTATGAGCGATAACGCCCCGCCGCCGGTGCGGTTCCGCCCCGAGGTCCTCGCCGTCCCCGCCTATCGGCAGGGGGCGACGCCCACGCAACCCGGATTCAAGCTGTCGAGCAACGAGAATCCGTTCGCCCCGCTCCCCGGCGTCGCGGCGGCGATCGCCGCGCGCGGGGACGTGAACCGCTACGCCGCGGCGGCGATGCCCGAGCTGCGCGCGGAGATCGCCGCCGAGTTCGGGGTCGCCGCCGACCACGTCCACCTCGCAGCCGGCTCCGTCGCGATCCTCTATCAGCTCGTGCACGCCGCCGCGGGTCCGGGGGATGAGTACCTGTACGCCTGGCCGAGCTTTGAGGCCTACCCCGCGCTCGGGCTCGCCTCGGGTGCGACGCCCGTGGGCGTGCCGCTCACCGCGACCGCCGAGCACGACCTCGACGCGATGGCCGCGGCGATCACCGAGCGCACGCGCGTGATCCTGCTGTGCACCCCGAACAACCCGACGGGGCCGGCGCTCGCGCGTGCCGACGTCGAGCGCTTCCTGGCCCGCGTGCCCGCAGACACCCTGGTGGTGCTTGACGAGGCGTACCGCGAATTCGTCACCGACCCGGCGGCGGTGCGCGGTGAGGACATCCTCGCCAGCTCCCCCAACCTGGTGGTGCTCCGCACGTTCTCCAAGGCCTACGGCCTCGCCGGCCTGCGCATCGGCTACGGGGTGGGGGACCCGGCGATCTTCCGCGCCGCCGCGAGCGTGGCGATCCCGCTCTCGGTGACCGGGATCGCCGAGAGCGCGGCGCGCGCCTCGCTCACCCCGGAGGCCCGCGCCGTGCACGCGGAGCGCGTGGCCGCGATCGTCGACCGCCGCGACCGTCTGGGTGCGGGGCTGCGCGAGCTCGGCCTCGACGTGCCGGACGCGCAGGGAAACTTCGTCTGGATCCCGGAGACCGCGGCCGGAGGCGGCGGCGTGCCCGATGCGCTCGCGCTCGGGGCGTCGTTCGCCGCGGCCGGCACGCTCGTGCGTCCGTTCGCGGGCGCGGGGGTCCGCATCTCAGTCGGCGAGGACGAGAGCCTCGCCGTGATCATCGAACACGTGCGCGAATTTCTCGCGCAGCTGGGAGGAGCCGCGTGACGCAGTCCGCACTCACCATTGACACGCAGGATCCGGAGCCGATCCGCTTCCTCGACGCCGACGGGAACTACGCCCCGTCGGAGACCGCCGCTGAGTACGCCGACGAGCTCGCTGGCGTGGGCGTCGCCGAGTTCTCGCAGTGGTACCGCGACATGGTGTCCACTCGCGCGTTCGACGTCGAGTGCACGCACCTGCAGCGGCAGGGGCAGCTCGCGCTGTGGGTCCCGAGCATCGGGCAGGAGGGGTGCCAGGCCGGGATCGGCCGGGCTGCCGAGCCGCAGGACCACATCTTCCCCGCGTACCGCGAGCACACGATCGCGCACATCCGCGGGGTGCCGCGCGTGCAGCTTGCCGCGCAGTTCCGCGGCCTCACGCACGGCGGCTGGGACGTGACCGATCCAGCGCACGGCAACTTTCACCTCTACACGCTCGTGCTCGGCGCGCAGACGCAGCACGCGACGGGCTACGCGCTCGGCCAGCTGCTCGATGCGAAGCGTGCGGCGGGGGACCCGGCACTCGACGCCGGCGAGGCCGGCACCGCGACCGGCGAGGCGACACTCGTGTTCTACGGCGACGGGACGAGCAGCCAGGGCGACGCAAACGAATCGATGATCTTCGCGGCGAGCTACCAGACCCCCGAGGTCTTCGTGGTGCAGAACAACCGCTGGGCGATCTCGGTGCCGGTCGCGCGCCAGTCACGCACCCCGCTGTACCGCCGCGCCATCGGCTTTGGCATCCGCGCCGTGCAGATCGACGGCAATGACCCGCTCGCCGCGTACGCGGTGGCCAGGCGCATGCTCAAGCTCGCGCGCACCGGCCACGGGCCCGGCTACATCGAGGCGCTGACCTACCGGATTGGGGCGCACACCACGAGCGACGACCCCACGCGGTACCGCGAGGAGGAAGAGCTCGCGCACTGGGAAGCGCGCGACCCGGTTGCGCGTCTCGAGACGCACCTGCGGTCCCTCGGCGTTGGCGACGAGTTCTTCGCTGAGGTGCGCGAGACCGCCGACCGGGAGGCCAAGGTGGCGCGCGACGCGATCCTCCAGCTGCCGCCGCCCGATGCCGATTCGATGTTCGCGCACGTGTACTCAGAAGAACACCCGCGGATCGAGGAGCAGCGGGCCTGGCTCGCGCGCTATGAGGCCTCGTTCCAGACGCAGGAAGGGGCGGGCGCATGAGCGGCACCGTGACCACGCTGAGCGAGCCGGGCACGCTGCCCATCGCCCGCGCCATCAACGAGGGGCTGCGCGCGGCGATGGCGGCCGACGACCGGGTGATCCTGATGGGTGAAGACATCGGCCCGCTCGGGGGTGTCTTCCGCGTCACTGACAGGCTGCAGGCGGACTTCGGATCCGCGCGCGTACTCGACACGCCACTGGCCGAGGCCGGCATCATCGGCAGCGCGATCGGACTCGCGATGCGCGGCTACCGGCCCGTGTGCGAGATCCAGTTCGACGGCTTCATCTTCCCCGGCTTTAACCAGATCGTGACTCAGCTGGCGAAGATCACGAATCGCCACGACGGGGCCGTACCGATGCCCGTGGTGATCCGCGTGCCCTACGGCGGGCACATCGGCGCGGTGGAGCACCACCAGGAGAGCCCGGAGGCGTACTTCGCGCATACCCCGGGCCTGCGGGTCGTCGCGCCGTCGACGCCGAACGATGCTTACTGGATGATCCAGCAGGCGATCCAGTCGCCCGACCCGGTGCTGTTCTTCGAGCCCAAGGCCAAGTACTGGCAGAAGGGGGAGGTCGATCCAACCGCCCCCGTCGCCGGGCTGCACCAGACCCGAGTTGCGCGCACCGGCACCGACTGCACCGTGGTGGGTCACGGGGCGATGGTGACGACCCTGCTGCAGGCCGCCGAGGTGGCGCAGTCCGAGGGCACGAGCCTCGAGGTCGTCGACCTGCGCAGCCTGTCGCCGATCGACTACGCGCCGCTGATCGCGTCGGTGCGCAAGACGGGCCGCCTCGTTGTCGCGCAGGAGGCGCAGGGCGGGGTGAGTCTCGGAAGCGAGGTCGCCGCCACCGTCACCGAGCACGCGTTCACGGCGCTGCAGGCGCCCGTGCTGCGGGTCTCCGGCTATGACGTGCCGTTCCCGCCCGCCCACCTTGAGGGGCTGTACCTGCCCGACGCCGACCGCGTACTTGAAGCGGTCGACCGTACACTGCAGTATTAACCCGACGGAGGAACCGCTATGAGTGAGATGTCGTTTCCACTGCCGGACGTCGGCGAGGGGCTGACCGAGGCTGAGATTGTCGCGTGGCACGTTGCGCCGGGCGACGCGGTCGCGCTAAACCAGGTGATCTGCGAGATCGAGACCGCGAAGTCGGTGGTCGAGCTGCCCTCCCCGTTTGTCGGCACGGTCACCGAGCTGCTCGCCGAACCGGGGCAGACCGTGCCCGTCGGCGATCCGATCATGCGCGTCGCGACCGACGGGGCCGGGCAGGATGCCGGGGCTGCGCCCGCCGCGCCCGCGGCCGTCACCGCCGAGGTCCGAGACGTCGCGGCCGACGCCGCGGCGACCGTCGAGCACGAGGAGCCCGCCGGCGCGGTGCTCGTCGGCTACGGCACCACGGGCGCAGCCAAGTCGCGCCGCCGCCGAGGCGGGGAGCCGGTGCTCCCGCGCACCGACGGGGTGCGGCCGGCCGTGGCCGCGTCGGGAACCGCGCCCGGAGCGGTGCTCGCGAAACCGCCGATCCGCAAGCTCGCGAAGGACCTCGGCGTCACGCTGTCCGAGGTCGAGGGCACGGGGCCCGCGGGGGAGGTGCTGCGCGCTGATGTGGAGCGCCACGAGAGCCAGGCGCGCGTGTTCCGCAACCGCGAGACACCGCAGCCCGCCGCCGAGCGCGAAGAGCGGATCCCGCTGAAGGGGATGCGCAAGCAGATCGCGAAGGCCATGGTGGCGAGCTCCTCGGAGGCGCCGCACGTGAGCGTCTTCACAGACGTTGACGCCACCCGCACGATGGAGTTCGTGAAGCGGCTCAAGACCTCGTCTGACTTCGCCGGGGTCAAGGTATCCCCGCTCCTCATCTTCGCGAAGGCGATGCTGTGGGCGATCCGCCGCAACCCAGAGGTGAACTCGACCTTCACGGAGACCGAGATCATCCGCCACAACTTCGTGAACCTCGGGATCGCGGCGGCCACCCCGCGCGGCCTCGTGGTGCCGAACATCAAGGAGGCGCAGGAGCTGAGTCTGCTCGACCTCGCAAAGGCGATCGAGCAGCTGACGTTCACCGCGCGCGACGGCCGCACCCAGCCCGCGGAGATGGCAAACGGCACGATCACGATCACGAACATCGGCGTGTTCGGCATGGACTTCGGCACTCCGATCCTGAACCCGGGGGAGTGCGCGATCATGGCCATGGGCACGATCAGGGAGAAGCCCTGGGTCGTGAACGGTGAGGTGCGCCCGCGCATGGTGACGACGGTGGGCGGTTCGTTCGACCACCGCATCGTGGACGGCGACGTGATCTCCCGGTTTGTGGCAGACGTCGCCTCGGTGCTCGAGGAGCCGGCGCTGCTGCTCGACTGAGCCGCGGCCGCGGTACAGCGCCCCGGCGCGAGCGTTCACGCGCCCGCGCCGGGGCGCTTCTCGTGCGGCCAGCAAATCTCAAGCCCGGCTTCGGTAGTGTCCTCAGTGGGGGCGCACGAGGAGCCTCCTTCCGCGCCCGTCTGGGCGGAGGACCCGATGAGCCACGTACGTGAGCCACGCGTCAGCGTGATTATCCCTGTGTACAACGCGATGCCGTACCTCACGGCCACGCTGAGGTCGGTGCTCGCGCAAGACCTCGCGGAGATTGAGGTTGTCGCGGTCAACGACGGCTCGACGGACGGATCCGGGGCCGAGCTCGACCGGTTCGCGCAGCGGGATCACCGCCTCGTCGTGGTGCATCAGCCAAACAGCGGGTGGCCCGGCGCGCCGCGCAACCGCGGGATCGAGCGCGCACGGGGAGACTACCTGTTCTTCATGGACGCCGACGACACAATGGCGCCACACGCGCTGCACGACATGGTGCGGATGGCCGAGGCGCGCGCCGCCGACATCGTGATCCCGCGCCTCGAGGGAACCGGCGGGCGGCGAGTGCAGTCGCTCTTCCGGCGGCACCCGGCCGGGGAGATGTCGATCGCGCGAGCCATGGAGACGCTCTCGCCGCAGAAGCTGTTCAGCCGGGCGCTGATCGAGCGCGCCGGGCTCCGCTTTCCCGAGGAGCGGGTGCGGCTTGAAGACGGGATCTTTGTCGCGCGCGCGTACACTCGCGCCAGTCGGATTTTGCTGTGCGGCGCAGGGCCGCTCTACTTCATCGCGCTGCGAGACGACGGGCAGAACATCTCGTCGCGCGCGATCGACCCGGTCAACTACGTTGCCTCGTGCCGCCGGATCGCCGCGATTCTCAGCGAGGGCACGCCGGATCCGACGGCGGCGCAGCGCCTGGTGCTGCAGTTCTTCCAGCGGAAGGGCCTGCGCTTCTACGCACCGCACCGGTGGGGGCGCATGTCGCTTCCGACGCGGGAGACGTGGGTCACGCTGCACCGCGAGTTCCTGCGCGACTTCGCCCCGCCCGCGGGTGACGCGCGGATCGCGCACCCCACGGACCGGCGCAAGCTCGCGCTCATTCGAGCCGGAGACGTGGTGGGGCTCACGGCGCTCATCGCGGCCGAACCGGAGTGCGCGCACGCGGCGCGCGTCGTCGAGGCGCGCGGCACCGAGCGCGGGACCGAGCTCACGCTCGCCGCGGTGCCGAGCGTGGCTCGCGGGCGGCTCGTGCGCGGAATCCCCGGCCCGGCCCGGCAGCGCGCGGTGCGCCGCCTCGACCGGGTGGCGCGGGCGTTCGGCGGAAGCCGGGCGGCGAGGGGCCTCAACCGGCGCGTCGCCGCCGGACTGACCAGCGGTGCGCCGCGGGTGTGGCTGATCCTCGGGTGCCGCCGCCGCGACCGCACGGTCGCGCTCGCCGGCCGACTGGTCGGGTACGACCCGGACGCGGGGGCGCTCAGCTACGCCTTCGTGCTGTCACCGGAGCTGCTGCGAGGCTTCGGCAACGATCGCGTGGACCTGTGGACGGTTGCCGGGACCGCGGACGGGGCCTCGGGCGCGCGCGTCCGGCTCAGTGCGAGCGAACGGCTCGATGCCGCGGGCGCCGCGGAGCACCTCTATGCCACCGCGCACGGAAACGCGTCGCTCCGCGCGGCCGGCTGATCCGGGGCCGCCCGCGCTAGCGGTGCTGCTCGTCGTCGTCCCCGTGCGACACGGGCTCGAGCTGCAGGGTCACGTGCTCGGTGTCAAAGTGCTCGTGCAGGCAGGCACGCAGCTCGTCGAGCACCGCGTGGTAGCCGCGCTCGTCCCAGGCGGTGTCCGAGACGGTGACGTGGGCGGAGAACGCCGGGACCCCAGACGTGATCGTCCACGCGTGCACGTCGTGGACCTCGGCAACTCCGGGGACCGCGAGCATGTGGTCGCGCGCGGCATCGACGTCGATGTTCTTGGGGGAGGCCTCGAGTAGCACGTCCACGACCTCGCGGAGCAGGCTGATCGCGCGCGGGAAAATGAGCAGCGCAATCAGGATCGACGCGAGCTGATCGACGATCGTGAGGTCGGTGAGCATGATGATGACCGCCGCGACCACCACGGCGACGGAGCCGAGGAGATCGCCGAGCACCTCAAGGTACGCGCCGCGCACGTTGAGGCTCTCCTTCTGGCCCGACTGCAGGATGAGCAGCGAGACGAGGTTTGCCACGCCGCCGATGATCGCGGCGACGAGCATGGGGCCGGTCTGAATCTCGACCTCGCTGCCGAAGCGCGCGATGGCCTGGATGAAGATGACCACCGCGATCACTCCGAGCACGATCCCGTTGACGAGCGCCGCGAGGACCTCCACACGGAGGTAGCCGAACGTGCGCTTCGAGGTCGCGGGGAGCGTCGCGATGAGGCTCGCGATCAGCGCGATCGCGACCCCCGTTGCGTCGGTGAGCATGTGCCCCGCGTCGGCGAGCAGCGCGAGGGAGTTCGAGATCAGCGCGCCGATCACCTGCACCACGAACACGGTGAGCGTGATCGAGAGCACGATGATTAGTCGCTTCCGGTGCTTCCCGGTCGCGGTGCTCGCCCCCTGGAGCCCGTGATCGTGCCCGTGCCCCGTCCCGGCGGCCGCGGCGCCGGGACGGGTGGGGTGACCCGCGCTGAACTCCGGATCGCACGCCTGATCGCGCACCCCATCCGCCTCGCTGTTCATGCTGCCGACCCTATCAACCCGCGCTGGGGCGGGCCGGCGCCCGGGCGCTACGCGGTGGCGGGGTTCGCGCCCTCGAAGACGATGACGCTGCGGGCGTCCGCGCCGGAACGCATCACGCGGAACGCCTCGTTCACGTCGTGAATCGAGATCCGGTGTGAGACGAGGGCGTCGAGCGGCAACCGCCCGTCGAGGTAGAGCGCCGCGTACCGGGGGAAGTCCCTGGCCGGCACGCCGCCGCCGTAGTTCGACGCGATCACGGTGATGCCGCGATAGCAGAGGTCGAGGACGTCGAGCGGGATCGGTGCGTCCTCGGGCGGCATGCCCACGAGCACCGCCCGGCCACCGAGCCGCACGTGCCCGGGAAGCTGCTGGATCGTCCGCGGGTTTCCGATCGCCTCGAAGGCGACGTCGGCTCCGCCCGCCGTGAGCTCCTGGATCTGGGCTGCGGTGTGCTCGTCGGCGAGGAGCGCGTGCGTCGCGCCGGCCTCGAGGGCGAGGGCGAGCTTTTCGGGGTTGCGGTCGACCGCGATGATCGGGTGCGCCCCGGCGAGCCGGAGCCCCATCACGATCGAGAGCCCCACCCCGCCGCAGCCCACCACCACCGAGGACTCGCCCGCCGAAACGCGCGCGTTGTTCTGCACCGCGCCCAGGCCGGTGTGGATGGAGCAGCTGATCAGCGCTGCGATCTCGAAGGGGAGCTCGGACGGCATGCGGATCGCGGCGCTCGCCGGAACCACGGCGTACTCGCTCATGGAGCCGACCGCGAGGTACGGGTACACCGCCTCCTCGCCGCGTGCAAGCCGCGTGGTGCCGTCGGGCATCACGCAGTCGTTCGACACCAGGTCGGTGCACGCCCACGGCTTTCCCGACTGGCAATTGACGCAGCGCTGGCAGGCCTGGTTCCACACGAGAGAGACGTGGTCGCCGACCGCGAGGCCGGTGACGTCCGCGCCCAGCTCCACGATGATCCCGGCGCCCTCGTGCCCCATGACCGTCGGGGAGGGGACGTGCCACTCACCGTCGATCACGTGGCGGTCTGAGCCGCACACGCCGGAGGCCCGGATCTCGACCAGTACCTCGCCGCGCCGCGGTGCGGCGACGGTGATCTCGGTGATCTCGACGTCTGGGCCTGCGCCCCGGTAGACGGCGGCGGTGGCGGTTCGTGCGTTCACGTGGTTAGGCTCCTCGGGGTGCGGTGGCGGGGCGTCCGCCGGTGATGGGGGTTGCGGTGCGCCCGGTGCGCACGGGGATCCCGCGTGCGCCGTCCGGGCCAAATACGAAGCGCGGGTCGGGGTTGAGGGCGAGGAGGAGCCAGTAGGCCGCCGCGGGAAGTGCGAGCGCCACGAGCAGGCTGATGTCCACACCGCCGGCGAGGCCCGAGAGCGGCCCCACGAACTGGCCCGGCAGGTTCACGAAGAGCAGCGCGGTCCCGGCGCCGAGCACCCAGGCGATCACGGCGTTGAGGTTCCAGCCGTGCGTGAACCAGTACTTCCCGCCGCGCTGCCGGCGACTGAACACGAGCAGCGATTCGACCTCGTACCAGCCGCGGCGCGTGACGAAGCCGATCATCATGATTACGATCCACGGCACCGTGCACACGACGAGGATCGTCGAGAGCGCGGTGACGCTCTGCACGATGTCGAACACGAACTTCCCCACGAGCACGAACACCACGGTGACCGCGCCGATGAGCACGGTCGAGACCACGCGGTTCAGCACGACAACGATGCTTGAGAAGTCGAGTCCGGTGCCGTAGAGGAGGCTGGTGCCCGTGGTGATGCCGCCGGCCACGCTGATGAGCGCGAGCGGGATGAAGAACCACGCGGGGGTGCTGCCCACGAGGCCGCCCACGTAGTCGCCGCTCATGATCATGGCGGGGTTGTCCACGGCGATGACGCTCGCGGTGATGTGGCCGAACACGAACGCGCCGAGGCAGGCCAGCTGCGCGAGGAGCACTGCGAGTCCGAGACGCCGCGTGCTCACGGTGCCGGCAACGTAGCGCGAGTAGTCGCCGAGGAACGGGCCGTACGAGATCGGGCACGACATCGCGATGAGCATCGCGCCGATGAACCCGCCGATGTAGAGCGGATCGCTCCAGCGGTCGGCCACGTCCGTGGCGAGCACCTCGCCGAAGCTCGGCTGGTTCGCGTAGATCACGATGCCGACGATGAACAGCGCCGCCACCACGGGCGGAACGAAGCGGTTGAGGACGACGAGCAGTTTGTAGCCGAAGACGCAGATCACGATGAGCAGCACCGCCATGAGCACATAGACCGCGCCGGAGGCGAGTGGCGTCACCTCGAAGCCGAAGATGCGCGCCAGCGAGGCGAGCAGCGCGTCTCCCGAGGCCCACACCGCGAGCGCCAGGAACGTAAACGCGCCGAGCAGCGCGAGGAGTGAGCCGATCAGGCGGCCGTGCGCGCCGAAGTGCGCGGACGATGAGACGGCGTTGTTGGTGCCGGTGCGCGGGCCGAAGAACACCATCGGCACGAGCAGCAGCGACCCGAGGAGCACGCCGAGCACGATTGCGAGGAGGCCGTCCCAGAAGGTGAGGCCGAACACCACGGCGAAGGTGCCGAGCACGGCGGTGGAGATGCTGTTCGCGCCCCCGAAAATCAGCCCGAAGACGTCCTTTGGACGCGCCCACCGCTCGGCCACTGGGATCGGGTTGATCCCGTGCGCTTCGACCGCGAAGGTCGCGGTGTCAGTATCGCTGCTCACCTGTGTTGACATCTGCGTTCTCCTCATCGAGCTCTTGGCGTACGTGCCGACGGGGAATACTGTACGCACTCGCGTCGCCGCGAGCGTCAAAATCTCGGCCTCACTGCGGCCATCTTGTGAATGTGTAAGCAATCTGCGAACATTCAACACAGATTCGCAGTCAACTCAGGACTGATCTGTTGATCTGTTGGCGCGAGTGACGCGAATAATCGAGGTGGAGGCGGCGTGAAGACTGCGGAAGAGACCGAGCGGGGGGTGCTGCGAGAGCTGCGCGAAGACGGGCGCATGAGTTACACCGACGTGGCCCGCCGGCTCGGCGTGCCGCGACAGACGGTGGCGGAGATCGTCGCGGCAGCGCTCGCGCAGAATCGGATGCGCATCACCGCCACGGTGCACCCCGGCCTGATGGGGATCACCCGGTACTCGTACATCCTCATCGCCACCTCGGCGCCGAGCGGGCCGATTCTGCGGCAGCTGGCGGAGATCCCTGAGACGTGTTTCGTCTCGGCGATCGCGGGCAGCTACGACGTCGATACCGAGGTGCGCGTCGGCTCTGACGCGCAGCATCAGGAGGTGCTGAACCGCATCCGCTCGATCCCCGGGGTGAACGAGCTCAATTGCAACAGCTACGAGCGCATCGTGGTCAACATTGACTCGCCGCTCCCGGAGGTCGGGGGTGCGCCGCTGCGCATCGACGATGCGGATCGGCGCATGCTGCTCGCGCTTGAGCGGGACGGGCGCGCCACGTTCCGCGAGCTCGGCGTCGCGGCGGGGGTGTCGGCCGCGAGCGCGCGGAACCGGCTGCAGCGCCTGCGCCACATGCGCGCCGTGAAGATCGTGGGGCTGCCGGTGCGGGATCAGCAGGAGGGGCCCCCGCCGCTCGGGCTCGGGATCCGGGTGCGGGGCGACCTCGAGGCCGCCCTCGCGCCGATTCGCGCGATCGAGCCGGAGTTTCTCGCCGTGTCGACGGGAAACTACGACCTGATCGGCACGGTCTCCGCCGACACGCACGCGGCGCTGCTCGCGAAGCTCGATGCGCTGCACGGCATTGAGCAGGTGTCGTCGGTTGATTCGTGGTCTCACCTGCGCATCAGCAAGGAGCTGTACGGCTTTTCAGAGTCGGCCGGCGGGGTCGACGCCGCGCCGGGGCCGCGAGTGGCGGCGCCGCGGCCGCACTGACGCGGCCGCGGCACCGGCGCCCTAGGCGCGCGCTGCGGCGTAGCCGGCCTCGGTGACCGCGGCGGTAATGGCGGCGTCGGTGACGGTGCCATCGGTCTCGACGCTGAGCTTGCCGGTCTGCGCGCTGACCGCGACGCTGGCGACGCCGGGGAGGGCCTCGACCTCCTCGCGCACGGACAGTTCGCAGTGGCCGCAGGTCATTCCGGTGACGGTGAAATCGGCGATGGTGGACGCGGTGCTCATGGCGCTCCTCTGGGTGGGGTGACTGTGGTGCCCCTCAGTGTATACCCCCTAGGGGTATGGGTCAACGCGCGTTCGGCCGTGGCCCGAGCTTTTCTCAGCGCCCCGGTTCGGGCTAGGCTCGCCGAATGAGTGTCACCGGGGGACCGTCGCGGCTGCGAGTTGGTTTCGTTATGCTGCACACCTCCCCGCTCGACGTGCCGGGCACCAAGGACGCCGGCGGCATGAACGTCGTCGTGCTGGCCCAGGCCGAGGCGCTGGCTCGGGCCGGGCACGCGATCAGGATCTTCACGCGGCGCGCTGATCCGGCGGCGGCGGCGCGCGTGGAGCTCACCCCCGGCCTCGAGGTCGTGCACATTGACGCCGGCCCCGCGCGATTGCTGGCCAAGGCTGAGCACGAGCCGGTCATGGCTGAGTTTGGCGCCCAGCTCGCGGCTGAGCTCGCGCGCGAGCCGGCCGACGTGCTCCACGCTGAGCACTGGTTCTCCGGGATCGCCGCGCTGCCCGTGGCGCGGCGGACCGGCACGCCGCTCGTGCAGAGCTTTCACTCGATCGCTGTCCCCGAGGGCTCGGCGTTGCCGGGTGAACGGCCGGAGTCTCCCGGGCGCCTTGCAGGGGAGCGGCGTCTCGCGCGCGAGGCCGACGCGCTCATCGCGGTGAGCGAGGCCGAGCGCGGCACGATCGTCGCGGATCTCGGTGGCGCCCCTGAGCGAGTCTGCGTGGTCCCGCTGGGGGTGGACACCGAGCTGTTCCGGCCGTGCCACACGCGGGAGTGCGCCGAGCGCGACGAGTGGTTTGCGCGCGGCGGCGCGGCCGAGGTGATCGCGGTGGGGCGCCTCCACCCGCTCAAGGGCTTCGATCTCGCGCTCGACGCGCTCGCGGCGATCCCGGCGGCGCGGCGGCCGGCGCTGCGCATCGTCGGGGCCCCGCCGCCCGACGGTGACGACTACGCACGCGGCCTGCACGAGCAGGCGGCGCGGCTCGGGCTGCTCGGCTCTGTCGCGTTCGAGGGGGCGCTCCCGCGGCCTGAGCTCGCGGCGCGCATTCGTCGCGCAACGCTCATGGTGGTGCCGTCGCACACCGAGACCTTCGGGCTTGTGGCGCTCGAGGCGGCGGCCTCCGGAGTGCCGGTGGTTGCCCGCGCTGCCGGCGGCCTGCGCGAGGCGGTGCGTGACGGCGAGACGGGTGTGCTGGTGCGCGGCGACGACCCGCGCGAGTGGGCGGCGGTGATCGCCGCGCTGCTCGACGATCCGGAGCGCATGGCCGCGATGTCGCGGGCGGCCAGGGCCCACGCGCTCGGGAGGAGCTGGGGTGCGTCCGCGGAGAGCTTGCTGGCGGCGTATCGCGGGCTGCTCGCTGCCCGTGCGGGTGCGGGGCCGGTGGTGTCCGATGGTGCGGCGGGAGCCCGGGCTACCCGGTGCGGCTGACACTGTCGGCGGCTGCCGCTGCGGCGGATCCGCGACCGGGCTCGTGCTTGGCGCGCTGCTGATCGTGGCACGGAAGCCGCTGGGGCGGTGGTTGAGCTCGGGTCAGTAGGCTCCGGTTCCGGCCTCAGCTCGCCGCGGGAGCGCGAGCGCTGAGGCCGCGTGAGACAGGCCCCGGTGGGGGTGGGGTGCTCCCCACCCCCACCGGGGCCTGGTGCTGTCTGTGCGGGCGAGCGCGCTGTGAGCTGCGCCGCGAGCGAGCCCGCGCCCGCGACCGGGTTACCGCGAGACGAGCGTCGTCTCGAACGAGTAGAGGTCCGGGCGGTAACAGTGGTGCCCGGCCTCGACGACCCGGCCGCCCTGGTCGAACGCCACGCGGTCCATGGTGAGGAGCGGCCCGCCCTTCGGCACGTCGAGCAGCTCGTGCTCGTCGCCCTGCGCCCGCCGCGCGCCGATGGTCTGGTTTGCCACCTTGATGGTGATGCCGCGCGCGCGGAGGATCTCGTACAGTCCGTGCTCGGTGAGCGCCTCTGCGGTGATGTCCGAGAACTCCGGGGGCAACAGATTTTCGAGGATCGCGACCGGCGTGCTGTCCGTGCCGCGCAGGCGTCGGATCCTGGTGATCTCGGCACCGAGCGGGACGCGCAGCAGCTGCGCGGTCTCGTCGTCGGCGGGAATGCGCTCGAGCGAGAGCACGCGGGTGGTGGGCGTGTGGCCCACCCGCGTGAGGTCCTCGTGCAGGCTCGTGAGCTCGACGGGTCGACTCACCCGCGCCTGCACCACCTGGGTGCCGATGCCGCGGCGACGCACGAGCAGCCCCTTGTCGACGAGCTCCTGGATGGCGCGGCGCACCGTTGGGCGGGAGAGCGAGAGGCGCTCGCCGATCGCGATCTCGTTTTCGAGCCGGGCCCCCGCGGGAATGGTGCCCTCGCGGATGGCGCGTTCGAGGCGGGTAGAGATCTGGAAGTACAGGGGCACCGGGCCCGAGCGGTCGAGATCGGCGAAGACCTCGTCGGGCCAGACGGCGTCGGTGCTCATTGGTTCTCCTCGCGGGTTGACGTGACAATGACGACCACGATGTCGTTATGTACGGACAATGTTACTCGGGTGTGCCCAGACCTGGCGGCGCGCTTCATTCGTGCTATTGTTAGGACAAATGCAGCGACGCGTTCGATGTCGCTATTGACCGGGAGAGGCGGTATCGAATGTCGGAGGCACGGCGTCCGGATGACGTACTGGTAATGGGGCGGCTCGGCGTTGACATCTACCCGCTACAGAGCGGTGTCACGCTCGAAGAGGTGAGCAGCTTTGGCAAGTACCTCGGCGGCAGCGCCGCAAACGTTGCGGTCGCCGCGGCGCGCTACGGCCGCGCGAGCGCACTGATCTCGCGGGTTGGCAACGACCCGTTCGGGCGCTACCTGCTTGCCGAGCTCGCCAGACTGGGGGTAGACCCCCGCGAGGTGCGTGTGGATCCGCAGTACCTAACCCCCCTCACGTTCTGCGAGATCTTCCCGCCAGACGATTTCCCGCTCTACTTCTACCGCGAGCCGAAGGCTCCGGATCTCGAGATCACAGCGGGCGACCTCGACGCGGAGGCGATCAGCGCGGCGCGCATCCTGTGGCTCACGGTCACGGGGTTCAGTCAGGAGCCCAGCCGCGCCGCGCACCACGCCGCACTCGCCGCGCGCGGTCGCCGCACGCACACGATCCTCGACCTCGACTATCGGCCCATGTTCTGGGAGAACCCGGCCGAGGCGAGCGCTGAGGTGGGGCGTGCGCTCGACCACGTGTCGGTCGCCGTTGGCAACCGCGAGGAGTGCGAGGTCGCGGTCGGCGAGACCGACCCGGACCGGGCCGCCGACGCGCTGCTTGAGCGCGGTGTGGAACTTGCGGTCGTGAAGCAGGGCCCCAAGGGCGTGCTCGCGAAGACCCGCACTGAGCGGGTCGAGGTCGCCCCTCACTTCGTCGACGTGGTCAACGGGCTCGGCTCGGGCGACGCGTTCGGCGGCGCACTGTGCCACGGGCTGCTCGAGGGCTGGGATCTTGAACACATCTTCCGCTTCGCTAACGTCGCCGGAGCGATCGTCGCCACTCGCCTTGAGTGCTCGACGGCGATGCCGGACGCGGCGGAGGTCAACGACATCCTCGCTCAGGGAGCCTGACATGACACTTGATTTCGATCGCCTGCGCGAGCTTCGCGCGACCAACCCGGCCGGGGTGTCGCGCGCGCTCGCCGACCGCCGGCGCCGCGATGTGATCCGGGGCGACGGGCGGCTGTTCATCGTCGCCGCCGACCACCCGGCCCGCGGCGCGATCGCGGTGGGGCAGAACCCGACGGCCATGGCGAACCGCTACGACCTGCTCGAGCGCATGGCCCTCGCGCTCTCGCGGCCCGGCGTCGACGGCGTGCTCGGCACCCCGGACATCATCGACGACCTCGCGGCGCTCGGCCTACTCGACGACAAGATCATCGTCGGATCGATGAACCGCGGCGGACTGCGCGGGGCCTCGTTCGAGCTCGACGATCGCTACACGGCGTACGACGTGCCGGCGATGGTGCGGCAGGGCATCGACTTCGCGAAGACCCTGATCCGGGTGGATCTTCAGGATGATGGCACCGCGGCGACGCTCGAGGCGACCGCCCGCGCAGTTGATCAGGCCGCCGCCGCAGGCCTCCCGATCATGCTCGAGCCCTTCATGAGCGCGCGCGTGGGCGGCAAGGTCAGCAATGACCTCTCGGCGAACGCGGTGATCCTGTCGACCGCGATCGCCTCCGGGCTCGGCAACTCGAGCGCGCACACGTGGATGAAGCTGCCGGTCGTGCCAGAGATGGAACGCGTCATGGAAGCGACCACGATGCCGACTCTGCTGCTCGGCGGCGACAACGGCGATGCCCCCGACGTCATGTACGCCGCGTGGGAGCGCGCCCTCGCGCTGCCCGGAGTGCGCGGCCTCACGGTGGGCCGCACCCTGCTCTACCCGAGCGACGGCGACGTCGCGGCGGCCGTCGACACGGCCGCGCGCCTCGTGCACCGCGACCTCCCATAAGCCCCACTGCCCCACCGACACGCACGAAGAGGACCCCATGAGCACTGACACTCTCCCCGTCATCCCCCACTGGATCAACGGCGCACGGACCGAGTCGACCAGCGGCCGCACGGCCCCCGTCTACAACCCGGCGACGGGCGAGCTGCGCGCGCACGTCGCGCTCGCGAACGCGGAGGAGATCGCCGCGGCGATCGCCTCGGCCCAGCGCGGCTTCGAAATCTGGAGCGCGTTCTCGATCGCGAAGCGCCAGACGGTCATCTTCGCGTTCCGCGAGCTACTGAACGCGCGCAAGGGCGAACTCGCCGACATCATCACCGCGGAGCACGGCAAGGTGCGCTCCGACGCGCTGGGCGAGATCCTGCGCGGCCAGGAGGTCGTGGAGCTCGCGACCGGGTTCCCGCACCTGATCAAGGGCGCCTTCTCGGAGAACGCCTCGACCGGGATCGACGTCTACTCGATCAAGCAGCCGATCGGCGTGGCCGGGATCATCTCCCCGTTCAACTTCCCCGCGATGGTGCCGATGTGGTTCTTCCCCGTCGCCATCGCGGCCGGCAACGCGGTCATCGTCAAGCCCAGCGAGAAGGATCCGTCCGCCGCGCTCTGGCTCGCCGAACTGTGGGCTGAGGCGGGTCTCCCCGCCGGTGTCTTCACCGTGCTCAACGGTGACAAGCTCGCCGTTGACGGGCTGCTCACCGACCCCGTCGTGCAGTCGATCTCATTCGTCGGCTCGACCCCGATCGCGCAGTACATCTACGAAACCGCGTCGAAGCACGGCAAGCGCGTGCAGGCGCTCGGCGGCGCGAAGAACCACATGCTCGTGCTGCCGGACGCGGACCTCGATCTCGTCGCGGACCAGGCGATCAACGCCGGCTACGGCGCCGCGGGCGAGCGCTGCATGGCGATCTCCGTGGTGCTCGCGGTCGAACCCGTGGCCGACGAGCTGATCGTGAAGATCCAGGAGCGCATCGCGCGGCTGAAGATCGGCAACGGTGCCGCCGCGCCCGAGCCAGACATGGGCCCCCTCATCACCGCCGCGCACCGCGAAAAGGTGTCCTCCTACGTCGATATCGCGGAGGCCGACGGCGCCACCATCGTGGTCGACGGCCGCGACTTCCGCGTGGACGGCGCTGAGGACGGCTTCTTCTTCGGCCCCACGCTGATCGACCGGATCCCCACCACCTCGCGCGCCTACACGGAGGAGATCTTCGGGCCCGTGCTCGAAATCGTGCGCGTCGCCTCCTTTGACGAGGGCGTCGCCCTTATCAACTCCGGCGAGTTCGGCAACGGCACCGCGATCTTCACGAACGACGGCGGCGCGGCGCGGCGCTTCCAGCACGAGATCCAGGTCGGCATGATTGGCATCAACGTGCCGATCCCGGTCCCCGTCGCTTACCACTCCTTCGGCGGGTGGAAGGCCTCGCTGTTCGGCGACGCGAAGGCGTACGGCGTGCACGGCTTCGACTTCTTCACCCGCGAGAAGGCGATCACCAGCCGCTGGCTCGACCCCGCAACGCACGGCGGGATCAACCTCGGCTTCCCGCAGAACGACTAGTACGACACCGAACGAAAGAGGACGGGCACATGACGGATCAGGCCGAGCGCTGGTTTCACCGCCGCGGCGAGCTCGCCGCCGGCGGGTGGGAGACCGTGGTCGACGAGCGCACGCCAGGCTGGGCGCACACCGGGCTCCGCGTGGGCCGGCTCGCAGCGGGCGAGTCGCTCACGCTCGCGGACACCGGCGTTGAGCGTCTGATCGTGCCGCTCGCCGGCGCGTTCACCGTGCGGCACGCGAGCGCGGGCGAGGCGGCCGAGACGGTCACCGAGCTCGCCGGCCGGGCGTCGGTGTTCGACGGTCCCAGTGACGTGCTCTATCTCGGGGCAGATGCCACGGGCACCGTCACCGCCCGCTCGGCCGGCGAGAGCCGCTTCCTCGTCGCCACCTCGCCCACCGACACGGTGCGGCCCAGCCGGCACATGCCGGTGAGCGAGGTGCCCGTCGAACTGCGCGGCGCCGGCGCTTCGAGCCGCCAGGTGCACAACTTCGGCCGGCAGGAGTCGCTCGACGCCGCGCGGTTCATCGTCGTCGAGGTGATCACCCCGTCCGAGAACTGGTCGTCGTATCCGCCGCACAAGCACGACGAGCACCTCCCCGGCCACGAGTCGGAGCTTGAAGAGATCTACTACTTCGAGGTCGCGCCCACCCGCGACGCCCCCGCCGGGGTCAGCCCCGAGCACGCGTTCGGCATGTTCAGCACGTACTCCTCGCCCGCCGGTCAGATCGACATCGACGCCCGCGTGTTCACGGGCGACGTGGCGCTCGTGCCGCACGGCTACCACGGCCCGGCGGTGGCGGCACCCGGCTACGACATGTACTACCTCAATGTGATGGCGGGGCCGGATCCGGAGCGCAGCTGGCTCATCAGCGACGACCCCGCGCACGGCTGGGTGCGCGAGACGTGGGACGGGCAAGAGCTCGACCCGCGGCTCCCGTTTACCGCTCCCACCTCGCCCGCCGCTCCCGCCGCAGACTCGGAGGACCCCCGATGACCACCCGCCGTATGACCGTCAGCCAGGCGCTGATCGAGTTCCTCGCGAACCAGTGGACTGTTGACCGCGACGGTGCCGGCGCCGAGATCCGCGAACGCACCGTGCCCGGCACCTTCGGGATCTTTGGGCACGGCAACGTCGCCGGGATCGGCCAGGCGCTCAAGCAGCTCAACGCGCACGATCCCGAGCTGATGCCTTACTACCAGGCGCGCAACGAGCAGGCGATGGTGCACCAGGCGGTCGGCTACGCCCGCATGCACCGCCGTCGCGGCACCTACGCGGCTGCCGCGTCGGTGGGCCCCGGCGCGACGAACCTGCTCACCGGCGCCGCGCTCGCCACGACGAACCGACTCCCCGCGCTGCTGCTCCCCAGCGACACGTTCGCGACCCGGGTCGCCGACCCGGTGCTGCAGCAGCTGGAGCAGCCGCACGACATCGGGCTCACCGTCAACGACGCGTTCCGCCCAGTTTCGAAGTTCTTCGACCGCGTGCAGCGCCCCGAGCAGCTGTTCTCGATCGCGCTCGCCGCGATGCGGGTGCTCACGGATCCGGCCGAGACGGGCGCCGTGACGATCGCGCTGCCCGAGGATGTGCAGGCCGAGGCGCTCGACGTTCCCGCCGAATTCCTGCAGCCGCGCGAGTGGCGGATCCGCCGCCCCCGGCCCGAGCGTGACGCGTTCGCCGCGGCGCTCAACGCCATCCGCGCCGCGAAGCGCCCGCTCATCGTCGCCGGCGGCGGCGTGCTCTACTCCGAGGCCGAGACGCAGCTGCGCGCGTTCGTGGAGGCGACCGGCATCCCCGTCGGCACCTCGCAGGCCGGCGGCGGCGTGCTCGACTGGGACCACCCGCAGAACCTTGGCGGGATCGGGGCGACCGGCACGCTCGCGGCGAACCGCATCGCCGCGGAGGCCGACCTCGTGATCGGGATCGGTACCCGCTACAGTGACTTCACCACCGCGTCGCGCACCGTGTTCCAGCACTCAGGGGTGCGCTTCGTGAACATCAACGTCGCTGCGTTCGACGCGTTCAAGCACGGTACGCAGCTCCCCGTGGTGGCCGACGCGCGCGAGGCGCTTACCGAGCTGCTCGAGGTCGCCGGCGAGCTGCGCGTCGAGGCCGCGTACGCCGAGCGCATCGGCCGCGAGAAGGCGGAGTGGGACGCGACCGTCGACGCGGCGCTCGCCCCCACCGGCCTCCCGTTGCCCGGGCAGACCGAGATTATCGGCGCTGTGCAGCGCTCATCCGAGCCCGCCGACGTGATCGTCCAGGCGGCCGGATCGCTGCCGGGCGACCTGCACAAGCTGTGGCGGGTGCGGGATCCGCTCGGGTATCACGTCGAGTACGCCTACTCGTGCATGGGGTACGAGATCGCGGGCGGGCTCGGCGCGAAGCGCGGGCTGCTGGCCGCCGGCGACGACCGCGACGTGATCGTGATGGTGGGCGACGGTTCGTACCTGATGCTCAACACCGAGCTCGTCACCGCCGTCGCCGAGGGCATCAAGCTGATCGTCGTGCTGATTCAGAACCACGGCTACGCCTCGATCGGGCACCTCTCCGAGACCGTCGGCTCCGAGCGCTTTGGCACGTGGTACCGAGAGTACGACCCCGAGGCGCGCAACTTCCAGGGGGAGCAGGTACTCCCCGTCGATCTCGCGATGAACGCCCGCAGCTACGGCATGGACGTCATCGAGGTGGCGCCGGGCCCGGACGCGATCGCCAAGCTCGAGGCGGCTCTGGCCACGGCGAAGGCGTCGGACCGGGCCACGTTCATCCACATCAACAGCGACCCGCTGCGCTATGCGCCCGACGGCTCGGGGTGGTGGGACGTGCCCGTCGCGGAGGTCTCGACACTTGACTCGACGCAGCGCGCGCGCACCGAGTACGAGGAGCAGCGCGCCGCACAGCGCCCACTGCTCGGGTAGGGCGTCCGCCCGCCCGCTCGGCCCCCTCCGGGGTGGTGGTGACCGAGCCACGATTAATGCCATAATGTCCTATCAAAGTGCGCTAGTGTGGCAACCACGCGCACGCCGCCGTTCGCCCCGCCCCGCACGCCCCGAACCAATGGAGTTGACGCCGTGAACACACCAGCCGCCGAGCCCACCGGCCTCCGCATCGGCACCGCTCCGGACTCGTGGGGCGTGTGGTTTCCAGACGATCCGGCGCAGGTGCCCTGGCAGCGCTTCCTCGACGAGGTGGTGCAGGCGGGGTACGAGTGGATCGAGCTGGGGCCGTACGGCTACCTGCCCACAGACCCCGCGCAGCTCGCGGACGAGCTCGGGTCGCGCGGCCTGAAGCTCTCAGCGGGTACCGTGTTCACCGGGTTCCACAAGGGTGAGGATGAGTGGAAGCGCGCCTGGGATCAGGCGCTCAACGTCGCGGGTCTCGCGTCTCAGCTGGGCGCCGAGCACCTCGTGGTGATCCCCGACCTGTGGCGCAGTGACGCGACGAGCGAGCAGCTTGAGGCGCGCACCCTCACGGACGCACAGTGGGGCAAGCTCGGGGCGGGACACGACCGGCTCGGCAAGGCGCTGTTCGAGGAATTCGGGATGCGGCAGCAGTTTCACTCGCACGCCGACAGCCACGTCGGAACCACCCGGGAAGTGCTCCGCTTCCTCGACGAGACCGACCCGCGCTACACGAACCTGTGCCTCGACACGGGCCACTTCGCCTACTACGGCGGCGACAACCTCAAGCTCATCGCCGAGCGCCCCGACCGGATCGGTTACCTGCACCTCAAGCAGGTCGATCCGACGCTGCTCTTCGACGTGCTGAAGAACGATCAACCGTTCGCGGAGGCCGTCGCCGATGGGATCATGATCGAGCCGCCGCACGGGATCCCGGATCTCGCCCCGATCATCGAGGCGGTTGCGGGGATCGACCCGAGCATCTTCGCCATCGTGGAGCAGGATATGTACGGCTGCGGTGTGGACGCCCCGTTCCCGATCGCGCAGCGCACGCGCGAACACATTTTCAGCTGCACGCACCTCGCGCGGATCTCCTAGCCGAGCGCGCCACACGGTCGCGCATCCGCGCGGACGCCGCGCTACCAAGACCCTCTCACCGGCCGCGGCGCCGTAGCCGCCGGCCCAGACACTGATTGAAGGACACGCACATGACTGAAGAACTTCGCGTCGCCGTCGTCGGCGCCGGCATGATGGGCGCCGACCACATTCGTCGCATCACCGAGCGGATCAGCGGCGCCCGCGTCGCGGCGATTGTCGAGCCCGACGCCGGGCGGGCCGCCGCCGCGGCCGAACGCGCTCCCGGAGCGCTCGCGTTCGCGGGACTCGAGGAGGCGATCGCGGCCGACGCCATCGACGCGGTGCTCATCGCGACTCCCGGTCAATTCCACGCGCCGGTGCTGCGCCCCGCGCTCGAGGCGGGCCTGCCGATCCTGTGCGAGAAGCCGCTCACGCAGGACTCGGCGTCGTCGCTTGAGATTCTTGAGCTTGAGCAGCGGCTCGACCGGCCCCACATCCAGGTGGGGTTCATGCGCCGATTCGATGCCGAGTACCAGCAGCTCCGCGAGGTGATCGCGTCGGGCGATTCCGGTGAGCTGCTCATGGTGCGCGCCGTGCACCGCAACCCCTCGGTCCCGGAGAGCTACACGCAGCAGATGCTGATCACCGACTCGGTGGTGCACGAGTTCGACGTGGTGCCGTGGCTCGCCGGATCGCGCGTTGTCAGCGTCGAGGTGAAATTCCCGCGCCGCAACTCGCTCGCGCCCGAGCGCCTGCGCGAGCCGATCCTCGTGATCATGGAGCTTGAGAACGGCGTGCTCGTCGACGTCGAGATGAACGTGAGCGTGCAGTTCGGGTACCAGGTGAGCACGGAGGCGGTGCTCGAGCGCGGCGTCGCCCGCATCGGTCAGCCGTCGGGGATGCAGCGCTGGGAGGCCGGTCAGTTCCTCGTAAAGGAGCACGAATCGTTCACCACGCGCTTCGCTGCCGCCTACGACGCGCAGATCCAGCGCTGGGTTGACGCGGTGCGTCGCGGCGACCTCGTTGACGGCCCGAACGCCTTCGATGGCTACCTCGTCGCGCTGTCGTGCGAGGCGGGGGTGCGTGCGCTCACCACACCCGGTGCGCAGCCGGTCACTGCCGTCGAGCGCCCCGCGTTCTACGCGTAGACTCGGCTGCCCGGCTCAGCCGCCGCTCGCCGCCCGTCGGCGGCCGCCGTCCCGGCCCCCGACACCGCTGTACCGCCCCACTGCCCATCGCCCGCCGCAGCCGCCACGCGCGGCGGCAAGACCGCTCAGGAGCCCCATGGTCCGCATCGCCCTCGACCCGACGCCGTACAACGACACGGTCGCGCTGACTGACTTTCCAGACCTCGCCGCCCGACTCGGTTACGAGTACCTGCAGCTCACGCCGAACCCCGATTTCGGCCGTCACTTCCACTACCCGAAGCTCGACGATGCGCTCGTGGCGACGCTGAAGCGGCGGGCACGCGACGCGGGCGTGACGATCACCTCGCTGCTGCCGGTGCAGCGCTTCTCTTGGCCGGAGGAGCCGCAGCGCGCGGCCGCGGTGCGCAACATGACGCGCTACATCGAGCTCGCGGCCGAGCTCGGCGTGCCCGTGGTCAACACCGAGTTTTCGGGGCGTCCCGAGCGCGAGGAGGACTCGGAGGCGGGCTTCTACCGCTCCATGGCCGAGCTGATCCCCGTGCTCGAGCGCGAGGGCGTCACCCTCAACATCGATCCGCACCCCGACGACTTCGTCGAGGACGGGCTCGAAGCGTGGCGCGTCATTCGCGGGCTCAACACCGCGCGGGTCGGCTTCGTGTACGTCGCCGCGCACAGCTTCCATATGGGGGATCGCGCCGCGACGCTGCTCCCGGAGATCGGCGACCGGCTCGGCGCGGTGTACGCCTCCGACACACTTGATCACACGCGCTCGAACGCGCTCCGCTACATCACCAACCCGCCCGGCAACGCGGTGCGCGTGCACCAGCACCTCGCGATCGGCGACGGCGACGTGAACTGGGATGAGCTGTTTGGCACCCTGCGGGCGACCGGCTACCTCGACCGTGAGGACGCGCTCATCGTGTCGAACGTGTTTGCCGAGGACGAGCGCGCCGACGAGATCTCGCGGTTCCAGCTGGCCCGGATCCGGGAACTGGTCGCCGGCTAACTGGGAGGAGTGCGCTGCCGGCCGCGCGGTGTGGTGGCCCGCCGGTGCGGCGGCTCGCGGTGCGGTAGCCCGCCGGTGCGGCGGGCTACGACACCAGGAGGTAGGCGGCGCCCAGGACGGTGCAGCCGATGACCGCCCAGTCGAAGGCCCGCTGCTTGATGCGCGACGCGATCCACCGCCCGAGCAGCGCCCCGAGCACGACGCCGGGCGCGAGCACGAGATCGAGCATGAGCAGCTCCGGCGTGATCAGGCCGAGGCCGATCGAAATCGGCAGCTTGGTGAGGTTGATCACGGCGAAGAACCAGGCCGCGGTGCCAAGGAACGCGTGCACGGGGAAGCGCGCGGCGAGGAAGTACATCGACATCACTGGCCCGCCGGCGTTCGCGACCATCGTGGTGAAGCCGCCGAGCGTGCCGTAGCTCGCGGACGCGAGGCGCCCGGCACCCGGCGCAGTTGAGGCGTCCGGCGCTGCGGCTGCCCCGGTCGCGCGGGCGGCGGCGCTGCGGCCCCGCTGCCACAGGGTGACCGCGACCACCATGAGCAGGATCACGCCGATCACGCGGCGCACCCAGGCGTCGTCGGCGACGGCGAGAAACAGGGCGCCGAGTGCCAGCCCGGCGAGCACCGCTGGGATGAGCCGCAGCAGCGTGGGCCAGTGGGCGTACTTGCGGTAGCTCAACAGCGCGAACGCGTCGCCGAGCAGCAGCAGGAGCAGCAGCGCCCCGGTCGAGTTCCGGGCGGGGAGCACGGCGGCGAACGCTGCAATCGAGAGCGTGTTGATCCCGGGGATCGCCGTTTTCGAGAGGCCGACGAGCGCGGCGGCGGCGGCCAGCAGCAGCCACGCGGCCGGAGCGAGATCGGGGAGCGTCATGGGGTCACCCTAGCGGATCACTCGATTTGTACAAATGTCACGACATAGTAGACTCGTTGGAGCGCTCCGTAGACGCGGGGCTTGCGTGACGAGGGAGTCCACATGCCGACAGGCACCGCCCAAGCCGGACGCGCGGCGCTACCGCCGCTGACTGACGGGCCGCACCGGAGACGTCTGGGGCTCGTCGCGCTCATCGCGACGTTCGGCGGGCTGCTCTTCGGCTACGACACCGGTGTCATCAACGGCGCGCTGCGGCCCATGGCCGCGGAGCTCGGGCTCACTCCGCTCACCGAGGGCGTGGTCACCAGCTCCCTCGTGTTCGCCGCCGCGTTCGGGGCGATGGTGGGCGGCCGGCTCTCCGACGGCTGGGGGCGGCGCAAGACGATCATCCTGCTCGCGAGCCTGTTCTTCGTCGGCACGGCAGCCGTGGTCGCGGCACCGGGCCTCGCGCTGCTCGTCTGCGGTCGCGTGCTCCTTGGGCTCGCGGTCGGCGGCGCCTCCACGGTCGTTCCGGTCTTCCTCGCGGAGCTCGCGCCGTACGAGATCCGCGGCTCGATCGCCGGCCGCAACGAGCTCATGATCGTTGTGGGACAGCTCGCAGCCTTCATCGTCAACGCCATCATCGGAAACACGCTCGGCCACCTCGACGGGGTGTGGCGCATCATGTTCGCGATCTCGGCGTTGCCGGCGATCGCGCTCTTCTTCGGCATGCTGCGAATGCCGGAGTCCCCCCGCTGGCTTGTGCAGCGCGGGCGCACCGCGGAGGCGCGGCGGGTGCTCGCGACGATCCGCAGCGAGGAGCGCGCGGACGCCGAGCTCGCCGAGCTCGCGACGAACACCGACAGCGAGCAGCACCAGCGCGTGCTCGGCTGGCGGGCGGTGCTCACCAACAAGAACCTCGTGCGCATCCTGCTCATCGGCATCGGCGTGGGCATCGCCCAGCAGCTCACCGGCATCAACTCGATCATGTACTTCGGACAGACCGTGCTCATCGAGTCGGGCTTCGACGAGAGCGCCGCGCTCATCGCAAACGTCGCCCCCGGCGTCATCGCCGTCATCGGAGCGCTCATCGCCCTGTCGATGATGGACCGGGTGGACCGCCGCAAGACGTTCATCATCGGCTTCACGCTCACCACGCTGAGCCACCTGCTCATCGGGCTCGCGTCAACGCTGCTCCCCGTCGGCTCGCCCGCGCGGCCGTGGGTGATCCTGCTGCTCGTTGTGGTGTTCGTGGGATCGATGCAGACCTTCCTCAACGTCGCCGTCTGGGTCTACCTCTCCGAGATCTTCCCGCTGCACATGCGCGGCTTCGGCATGGGGGTCTCGGTGTTTATGCTCTGGGTCACGAACGGCTTCCTTTCCCTCTACTTCCTGTCGCTCGTCGACGCAGTGGGGATCACGGGGACGTTCTTCCTGTTCGCAGCCGTCGGGGCGCTCGCGCTGTTCTTCGTGTGGCGCTTCGTCCCCGAGACGCGCGGGCGCACGCTCGAGGCGCTCGAGGAGGACGTGACCACCGGGGCGATTTACACGCGATAGCCCGCGGTCCGGCGGAGCGCAGCTCGCGCAGGAGATCCGAACTCAGGCGGGTGGATTCGAGAGAATCTCTCCGCCTGAGTTCGGATCTCCTGCGCGAGTTCGGATCTCCTGCGCGAGCGAGGCGCGTGCGCGCCTACGCGGGGCTCGTCAGCGCGGCGTTCGCCCGCGTGAGCACGTCTGCGGCGACTTCGAGCCCCTCGATCCTGCCGAGCGACACGTCCTCGTGCTCGATGTTCACCCACATGTTCGGGTCGACGTCGCGCAGGGCGCTGAGAAACTCCGTCCAGAACGCGGTGTCGTGCCCGCGGCCGAGGGCGACGAAGTCCCAGGCAGAGTTCTTGGGCCACTCGTTCGCCCACTCGTCGCCGCCGAGGTTGGTGCGGGGTTCGGCGGGGTCGAGGCGGCGGAACGAGTTGTCGAGCACCCCGTTCAGGCGCGCCCACTCGGGATTGATGCGCACGTCCTTCGCCGCGGCGTGCAACACGAGGTCGCCGAGGTGGCGCACAACCGCGACGGGGTCCATCTGCTGCCAGAACAGGTGGGACGCGTCGAGCTCGACGCCGACGTGGGTGGCCCCGGTGCGCTCGATCAGCTGGTGCACGTCGGCGGAGTTGAACACGAGGTTCTGCGGGTGCAGCTCGAGTGCCACCTTTACGCCGTGCTCTGCGGCGAAGCGATCGGTCTCGCGCCAGAACCGCGCCGCGACGTCCCACTGGTAGTCGAGCACGTCGAGCGCCGCGGAGTTCCAGGCGTTGACCACCCAGTTGACCACGGTCGCGCCGGGCTCCCCGCCCGGGAGCCCGGACATGGTGACCACCCGGTCCTGCCCCAGGCGCTCCGCGAGACGGATCGAGCGCCGCACGTCGGCGGCGTGCGCGTCGCCGATCGCCGGCTTCGGGTGGAGCGGATTCCCGTTGCAGTTGAGCCCGGCGATCTGCACCCCGGTCCCCTCGAATTGGCCGAGGAAGTCGTCGCGCGCGGTGTCCGAGGTGAGCACCTCGTCGAGCGTTGGGAGGTGCGTGGCGGGGAGGAAGCCCCCCGTGTTCAGCTCGATGCCCGTGAGGCCGAGCTGAGCGACGACCTCGATTGCTTCGGGGAGTGTGCGGTCGTGCAGGATCGCGTTGTAGACACCAAGTTTCATGGTTCAGTGCTCCTGTGCGGTGACGGGGACGGTGGCGCCGCCCAGGGCGGCGGACTCGGCGACGGCGGCGAGGAACTCGATGTTGTGCACGCCGTCGGCGAAGCTGCGGCAGCGCGGCAGCGACTCCGCGGTGGGGATCCCGGCGACCTCCTCGATGAACGCGCGCGCCTGGTGCACGAACAGGTCGTTCTGGCCGATCCCCACGCCGGGGGCGTCCATTGCCCAGCCGCCGACGTAGTGCGGGTGTGCCGGGCCGAGCGCGACCGTGCGGTACCCCGCCACATCGCCCTGCTCGTCGTGGAGCATGACCTGCACCTGGCCCGGGTTCGTCTGCGACCACCGGGCTGCGCCGCGTGAGCCGAACACCTCGAGCGTGAGGTCGTTCGGGTGCCCGGCCGCGACGCGCGACACCTGGAGGGTGCCGACGCAGCGGGCAAAGCTCGCGTTGAACGTGGCGTAGTCGTCGTTTGTGACGGGTGCGCGCTCCTCGCTGACGTTGCCGCGGGTGTGGCCCACGACCTGCCCGAGCGGCTTGGGCCGCTCGGTGATCGAGGTGTGGAAGCGCCCGCCCGACACCTCGGCGACCGGGCCGCACAGGTACTCGGCGAGGTAGCTCAGGTGGCTGCCAACGTCGCCCAGCGCGCCGGAGCCCGCGGGGCCCTGGTAGCGCCAACTGATCGGCGCGTCCGGCCGGCAGCCGTAGTCGGTCCAGTAGCGCCCCGAGAAGTGGAGCAGCTCGCCGAGGCGGCCGTCGTCGATGAGCGTGCGGATGAACTCGATACCCGGGGCGCGGAGGTAGCTGAAGCCGACCCGGGCGATGAGGCCGCGCTCGGCCGCGGCGCCCGCCGCTGTGGCCATCGCGCGCGCGTCCTCGAGCGAGTCGCTGAGGGGCTTCTCGCACAGCACGTGCTTGCCCGCAGCGAGGAGGCCCTCGACGATCTCGCGGTGCAGCGAGTTCGCGACGACGACGCTGACGATGTCGATCTCGGGGTCTGCGGCGACCGCGCGCCAGTCGGTGTCGAAGCGCGAGAACCCGTAGCGAGCCGCGGTCTCCCGGGCGAGCGGCTCGTACGCGTCGGCGATTGAGACGAGGCGGATCTCGGGCAGAACGGGGCGGTACAGCGTGGTGGCCGCGCGGTAGGCGGCGGCGTGCGCCTTGCCAGCCATTCCTGCGCCGATGACGGCAACGCCGAGCGAAGATGACACGGGAGCTCCTTTGCGATGGGTGAAGCGCGCCGGTGTTGGAGCGCTCCAATACGGGTAAAGTTAATGACGAAACATTGATCTGTCAATATGGCGGCAGCGCGTGAGCGCGGCACGAGACCGAGCGGAGGAAGCGATGGGCAAGCGACCGACCATCTACGACGTTGCAGCGCGCGCTGGCGTCTCGAAGTCACTCGTCTCGCTCGTGCTGCAGGACTCGCCGCGGGTGAGCCCCGACAAGCGGGAGGCGGTGCTGAGCGCGGTCGAGGCGCTCGGATATACCCCGAGTCGCCTCGCAGCGGGTCTCGCCGGATCGCGCACCCGCAGTGTGGGCGTCGTGATCGACGAGTTTGAAAACCTGTGGTTCGCGCCGGTGCTCGCCGGGCTTCGGGTCGCGCTCGCGGCCGAGCGCTACAGCCTCAGTGTCGCCGACGCCGAGCTCAACTCGCACCTCGACCTCGACCCGCTCGAGGCGTTCCGCGCGCTGCGCGTTGACGGGGTGATCCTCGCGGGCGAGGCGTCCGCCGCGGCGCTCGCGCGGCTCGGCGTCCCGGTCGTGGTGCTCGGCACCCGCGCGGTCGAGGTGCCGGGCATCCCCACGGTCGCCAGCGATGAGCTCGCTGGTGGCCGCCTCGCCACCGCGCACCTCGCTGAGCTGGGGCACTCCGATATCGCCTGCGTGAGCGCGCCCGGCGCCTCCGCGGCGGCGCGCGAGGCCGGGTACGCGGCGGAGATGCGCGAGCGCGGGCTGACGCCGCGAATCGCCCACGCCGCGCACACGAGCGAGGCCGCCGCCGGCCACGCCGCGGCAGCGCTGCTCGGCGAAGCGCGCCGCCCCAGCGCGGTATTCGCCGTCAATGACCCGATGGCGCTGGGCGTGATCGGGGCCGCAGCGCAGTGCGGGCTTGCTGTGCCGCGCGACCTCTCGGTGGTCGGCTACGACGACTCCCCGCTCGCGGCGTACGAACTCGTCTCGCTGACGTCGGTGAGCGGGGACCCCCGCGAGCTCGGCGAGGTTGCGGGGCGCGAGCTGCTCGCCCTCCTCGGCGGCGGGCAGGCCGCGCCGGCAACGCTCATGCCGCCCCGCCTCGTACAGCGCCGGTCGACCGCTCGGCGCTGAGCCCGCGGGGCGAGCGGGCGGCGCCCGCCCCGACCTTCGCCCGCTCGCCCGCTCGCCCAGCCCGAGGTTCCCCGCGCTGCCCCGCCGTCCCCTGAACCGGTCCAGAAACTCGACCGGGGGCTCGGCGCGCGGCTGATTCTCGTGTACTTTAGAGCTTAATGTCCTGACAAAGATCGCAGGCGATGCGCCCGTCGCGTTCGTCGCCCGCATCGCTGTCGGGGCGCGAACCGTCGACCCAGAGATCACGAGGACCCGCAATGACGCAGAACCCTGTTCGCTTCGGACTGATCGGAACCGGCCGCATCGGCCAGGTCCACGCCGCCAGCATCGCCGCCGCACCGGAGGCAGAACTCGCCTGGGTGGCCGACCCGTTCATTGACGGCGCCCGCGGCGTCGCGGAGCGCTTTGGGGGCACCGTGACCGCGAACCCCGAGGAGCTCATCGCCTCGGGGCAGATCGACGCCGTGCTCATCGCCTCGCCCACCCCGACCCACGTTGACCTGATCGAGGCCTCGATCCGGGCCGGGCTGCCCGTGCTCTGCGAAAAGCCGATCGACCTCGACATCGCGCGCGTGGACGCGCTGCGCCCGCTGGTCGCCGAGCGCGGCGTGCCCGTGGCCCTCGGCTTCAATCGCCGGTTTGACCCAAACCACGCCGCCGCCCAGGCGCGCGTCGCCGCCGGCGAGATCGGCGCGCTCGAGCAGCTCATCATCATCAGCCGCGACCCGGCGGCCCCGCCGGCCGCGTACATCGGTGTCTCGGGCGGGATCTTCCGCGACATGACCATCCACGATTTCGATATGGCGCGGTTTTTCGCCCCCGACATCGTCTCGGTGAGCGCGACTGGAACGCGCGCGTTCGACCCCGGTGCCCGCGAGCACGGCGACTTCGACACCGCGGTGACGACCCTCACCACGGCGTCCGGCGGGGTGATCACGATTGTCAACTCCCGGCACAGCGCGGTCGGCTACGACCAGCGCATCGAGGCGTTCGGCACGCACGGCCTGCTGCAGGTGGGAAACGTGCAGACCAACACGGTCACCCTGTCCACGGCCGCCGCGGTGGAGGCGCGTCCGGCCTACCCCGAGTTCTTCCTCGAGCGCTACGCCGAGGCGTACTCGGCCGAATTGCGCGAGTTCGTGAAGCTCGTGCGGGGCGAAGCATCGACCAGCCCGACGTTCGAGGACGGCCGCGCCGCCCTGGTTCTTGCCGACGCGGCGCAGCGCTCCGCCACCGAGGGCGTCGTCGTCCAGGTTGAGCTGTAGGCGGGCGCCGCTCATGGGGTACCGACTCGCCGCCTGCGCGGAGATGCTGTTCACCGATCTGCCAATTGCGGAGCGTGTGCGCCGCATTCACGAGCGCGGCTTCCTGGTCGAGATCTGGGACTGGAGCACCAAGGACCTCGCAGCGCTCGCGGCGACCGGGGCCGAGTTCTCGTCGATGACGGGCTACCTGCGCGGTGATTTCACGAGCGACGCCGGGCGGGCCGAGCTGCTGGCGACGGCGCGAGAGTCGCTGCGCGCCGCCGAGATCATCGACGTGCCGCGCCTCAACCTGCACGGCACCGGCTTGGGGGAGGGTGGGATCCCGGTGGTCCCGCGCGAATCCGTGGGCGGTGAGGACTGGATCCGCGCCGCGGCAACGCTGCGGGAGCTCGCCGAGCTCGGCGCGGCGGCCGGGCGCACCTTCGTGCTCGAGAACCTCAACCTGGCGGTGGATCACCCGGGAACCCCGTTCGCGCGGGCGGCCGACACGCTCGCGCTTGTGCGCGGGGTGGACCACCCGAACCTGCGGCTCAACCTCGATCTGTACCACGCGCAAATCGGGGAGGGAAACCTGATCGCCCTGGTGCGCGAGGCGCTGCCGTGGATCGGTGAGATTCAGGTCGCCGACGTGCCGGGGCGGTGCGAGCCCGGCACCGGGGAGATCCGCTACGAGGCCGTCGCCGCGGCACTGCGCGAGCTCGGGTACGCGGGCGTGATCGGGATGGAGGCGTGGGCGAGTGGTGAGCCGGAGGCAGCGCTCGACGCGTTCGCGGCGGCCTTCGCCGGCTGAGCTCCCGCGCACCGTAAGATGAGACGGGCGTAAGGAGGAGCAATGTCGGATCAGGCTGCAGCCACGCCGAGTGCGACCTCCCGCCCGCCAACGATTCGGGACGTCGCGCGCGTCGCCGGGGTGTCGAAGTCGCTCGTGTCGCTCGTGTTCAACGGCGGCGAGAACGTGAGCGAGGAGCGGCGGCGGCGCGTCGAGGCCGCGGCCGCGCAGCTCGGCTACCGCCCAAACCTCGTTGCGCAGTCGCTCTCGGCCGGGCGCCGCGATCTCGTGGCGATCTTTGTGTCCAACCTGCACAACCCGCTCTTCGCGGAGATCGTTGGAGCGGCGAAGGCGCGGCTCGCCGAGGCCGGGCAGCGCACGATGATCGTGAGCGCCCAGGTCGACGACGGCAGCGGTGCCACCGTGCTGGACCGGGACAATCTCGCGGTGCTGCGCGATCTACGGCCGTCCGGGCTCATCACCGTCGGCACGATGCCCGGCTTCGCCGAGCTCGCCGAGCTCACCGCGACCATCCCCACGGTGGTTGCGAGCGCGATCGACGCGACGGATGATGTGATCGCGACCGTGCGCAGCGACGACGACGCCGGCATCGACCTCGTCGTCGCGCACCTCGCCGAGCAGGGGCTGCGGCGGATCGCGTTCATCGGCGGCGACGGCGGCACCGTGTCGGCGTCTCGCGAGGCCGCGTTCCGGGCGGCGCTGGTGCGTCACGGCCTCGGCAGCGGCTGGGTTGAGCGCGCCGACTTCACGGAGGCTGGCGCGCGCCGCGCGGTCGAGCGGATGCTCACCGAGCAGCGGCTCCCCGAGGCAATCGTCGCGGTGAACGACCTCACCGCGGTCGGCGTGATCACGGCGCTTGAGGCGGCCGGAGTGCTCGTGCCGGGCGACTGCCGGGTGACCGGGTACGACGACACGAGCCTCGCCGCGATCCCGCGGATCTCGCTGACGAGTGTCGACCCCGACAACCGGCGGATCGGACGCGAGGCGGCCGAGGCGCTGCTTGCCGGCCGGCCGCGGCCTGCCGGCGAGGTGCTGATTCCGCCGCGGCTCGTGGTGCGGGCGTCGTCCGCGCCCGCCGCCTAGGATCCCGCCGCCCTCGCCGGCCCGGCCCGGCGGCCCCACCGGATCCGCCCGGCCCCGGCCCTCGCCGCCCCGCCCTTCGTCGCCCTGACCCTCACCGGCCCCGCCCGGCCCGGGGTTGACCTCCGTGTGCGCCTGTGCCTATGATTTGGACCGGTCCAATTTTGTGAAATGGAGGCGTCGAATGAAGAGGTTCGACCTAATGATCGGCGGCGAGTGGCGCGAGAGCGCCGGCGGGGCCCGCGGCCAGATTCGCTCCCCGTTTGACGGCAGCGTGGTCGGCGACGTCGCCGTGGCCACCGTCGCTGACGTGGAACTCGCCATCGCGGCGGCCGAGCGCGGCGCCGCGCGCTGGCGTCGCACCCCCGGGCACGAGCGCGCGGCAATCCTCAATCGCGCCGCGGCGCTCGCCGATGCCCGTGCGGAGGAGCTCGCCGCGCTCATCTCGGCCGAGAACGGCAAGCCGCTCGCCGAGGCGCTGGGTGAGGCGCGCCGCTCTGGCGCGATCCTGCGGCTCGCAGCGCACGAGGGCACGCAGCTGTACGGCGACAGCCTGCCGCTCGACGCGAACCCGGGAACCGGGCACGACAAGATTGGCTTCACGCTGCGCCAGCCCGTGGGCATCGTGGTCGCCATCACTCCGTTCAACTACCCCGCGTTGCTGGTGCTCCACAAGGTTGGCCCGGCCCTGGCCGCCGGCAACGCGGTCATTCTGAAGCCCGCGAGCGCGACCCCGCTCACCGCGCTCGCGCTCGCAGCGCTCTGCGTGGAGGCCGGCATCCCCGAGGGGGTGCTCTCGGTTATCACCGGCCCGGGCGGCGCGCTCGGCGATGCGCTCGTGGCCGACCCGCGCGTGCGGAAGGTCTCGTTCACCGGCTCCACCGCGGTGGGGGAGCGCATCGCGGCACGCGCCGGGATCACGAAGCTCTCGCTCGAGCTTGGCGCCTCGTCGCCGACGCTCGTGCTGCCCGGCGCTGACATCGAGCAGGCCGCGGCCGCCGTGGCCGCCGGCGGCTACGCAAACGGCGGGCAGGTGTGCATCTCGGTGCAGCGCGTGATTGTGCACCGCGACGTCGAGGCCGACTTCCTCGCCGCGCTGCGCCCGCGGGTCGAGGCGATCCGCATGGGGGATCCACTGGCCGAGGGCACCACGCTCGGTCCGCTCATCTCCGAGCGCGAGGCCGAGCGCGTTGCCGCGAGTATCGCGCGGGCCGTCGCGGAGGGGGCACACCTGCTCACGGGCGGTGAGCGCGACGGGGCGTTCGTGTCGCCCGCCATTGTGACCGGGGTCGATACCCGGCAGGCGATCGCGCAGGACGAACTGTTCGGCCCAGCCGTGGCCGTGACGCGGGTGGCCGATTTCGATGCGGCGCTCGCGGCCGCGAACGGCACGCCGTACGGCCTGGCGGCCGGGGTGTTCGGCGGCACGCTCGCCGAGGGGATCCGCGCCATGCGCGAGATCGACGCCGGCAGCATCCACCTGGGGTGGACCCCGCTCTGGCGCGCCGACCTGATGCCCTACGGCGGCGTGAAGGCGAGCGGCTACGGCAAGGAGGGCGTGCGCTCAACGGTCGAGGAGATGACCGAGGTCAAGACCGTCGTGCTGCACAGCTGAGGCCGCGCACCGCGCCTCACCCGCGAGATATCAACGAACACGCAAGGGAGCGTATCGATCATGGTTCTGGGAACCTCAGGCAATACCGTCAGGCTCACCGTTGGGCAGGCGATCGTGCGGAACATCGCCGCGCAGTACTCCGTCGCGGACGCGACGCGGGAAAGATTCGTGCCGGCGGCACTCGGCATCTTTGGCCACGGCAACGTCGCCGGGCTCGGGCAGGCGCTCGCCGAGTACGCCGACGCCCTGCCATTCGTGCAGGGCCGCAACGAGCAAGCCCTCGGGCACATGGCGACCGGCTTCGCGAAGGCCTCGCGCCGCCGCCGCACCCTCGCGGTGACCGCCTCGGTGGGCCCCGGCGCGACGAACCTCGTGACCGCAGCGGCGCTGGCAACGGTGAACCGGCTCCCCCTGCTGCTGCTGCTCGGCGATACCTACGCCACGCGCCGCCAGGGCCCCGTGCTGCAGCAGCTCGACCTGCCTGGCACCCCCGACGTCACCGCGAACGATGCGTTCAGGCCGGTTTCTCGGTTCTTCGACCGGATCACCCGCCCGGAGCAGCTGCTGACGGCGCTGCCGCAGGCGTTCCGGGTGCTCGCGAACCCGGAGGAGACCGGAGCGGTCGTGCTCGCGCTGCCCCAGGACGTGCAATCGCACGCCCACGACTTCCCCGCCGAGTTCTTCGAGCCCCGGGACTGGCTAATCCGGCGCCGCGTGCCGGCCGCCGACGAGCTCGCGGGGGTCGCCGCCCTGATCCGGGCGGCGGAGCGGCCGCTGGTGATCGCTGGCGGCGGCGTGATCTATGCCGACGCGCAGGAGCAGCTCACCGCGCTCGGGCGGCAGACGCTGATCCCGATTAGCGAGACGTTCGCCGGGAAGGGGGCGGTGACGGCGGACGGGCCGTGGAGCGTGTTCGGCGTGGGCCTCGAGGGCGCGCCGACCACGAATCGGCTCGCCGAGCGCGCAGACCTGATCGTGCACATCGGTACCCGGCTCACCGACTTCGCCACCGCCTCCCAGTCGCTCTTCGCGAACCCCGCGGTGCGCTTCGCGTCGATCAACGTGGTTGAACATGACGCGGTGAAGCAGGGGGCCACCGCGGTGGTCGCGGACGCGCGGCTCGCGCTCACGGCGCTCGCCGCCGAGCTCGGTGACTACCGCGTGCCGGCCGAGTGGGCCGGGGAGGTGGTGGCCGCCCGCGCCGCCTGGCTGCCGGTGCGCGCCGCAGCGCTCGATCCCGACACCCGGTTCCCGCGCGAGGCGCACCCGGAGCTGCCGGTTACCGACGCCGTGCTGACGCAGGGCCAGCTGATCGGGCTCATGCAGGAGCACGCGCGCCCGGGCGACACCATCGTCGCCGCCGCGGGCGGGCCGCCCGGCGATCTGCAGAAGGTGTGGGATGCGACGGGTGGCCGGACGGCGCACTTGGAGTTCGGGTTCTCGTGCATGGGCTACGAGCTGCCCGCGGCGATGGGGGTGCGGCTCGCGGATCCGGAACCGAGCCACCGGGTGACCGCGTTCATTGGCGACGGGACGTTCGTGATGATGCCGACCGAGATCGTCACCGCCGCGCAGGAGGGCATCCCGTTCACAGTGGTGATTTCGGAGAATCACGGCTATCAGGTGATTCGGCGCCTACAGATGTGGCGCACGGGCGAGCACTTCGGCAACGAGTTCCGCTACCGCGACGGCGAGGTGCCAACCGGGCTCGTCGCCGGGGGCGCGGGCGGTCTGGGCGGCGACTACCTGCGGATCGATCTCGGGCAGATCGCCGCGGGGCTCGGCGCGCTGGTGCGGCGACCGACCAGCGCCGCGGAGGTGCGCGCCGCACTCGAGGAGACGCGCGACGTGGGCGGCCCCGTGGTGATCGTGGTA
Source organism: Leucobacter luti (assembly GCF_004217175.1). Lineage (GTDB taxonomy): Bacteria > Actinomycetota > Actinomycetes > Actinomycetales > Microbacteriaceae > Leucobacter > Leucobacter luti. Next base: position 447,905 of record NZ_SHKI01000003.1, on the reverse strand, counting down.
CCCACGATCCCGCACGCCGACCTGCCGTCGTCGGAGGTCTGGTGGGACGTCTCGCCGGCCGAGGTGTCCGCACGCGTTGATACCTCCGAGAAGCTTGTGGAGTACGGCGCCGGGCGCGCTCAGCAGCGGTGGCACGGATGAGCGCCGCGCCCTCGGCCACCCCAGCGCCCGGCCCGCTCGCTCCCGGGCGCGCGCTGCGCGAACGGTTCCTTGCGGGTGAGGCGACGATCGGCACGTTCATCAGCCTGGGCTCCGTCGCGGCGGCGGAGGTGTGCGCGGCGGCCGGCCTCGACTGGGTGCTCGTCGACCTGGAGCACGGGGGTGGCAGCGAGGGGCAGATCGGCGCGATCGTGGCGGCGGCCGGGGCCTACGGCACCGCGACCCTCGTGCGCGTGGAGCAGCCCGAGCGAATCAGGATCGGCCGCGCCCTCGACGCTGGGGCCGCCGGTGTGATGTTCCCGCGCATCTCAAGCGCGGCGGAGGCCGCCGAGGCGCGCCGTCACCAGCTCTACCCGCCGGCGGGCGACCGCGGCGTTGCGAGCTACAACCGCGCCGCGCGCTGGACGCTCGACACCGGGGCCCTGGACCGCTCGAACGAGCAGGCGGTTGGGATCGTGCAGATCGAGACGCGCGGCGCGGTCGACGACGTGGCGGCGATCGCGGCGACCCCGGGCGTTGACGTGCTCTTCGTGGGACCCCAGGACCTCAGCTACGCGCTCGGCGTGCCGCGTCAGTTTGATCACCCGCGCTTCGAGGCGGCGCTTGACGCGGTGCTGGCCGCGTGCCGCGCCACTGGCAAGGTTGCCGGGATCCTCGCGAACGACCGGGCCGGCGTTGAGCGCTACCGCGAGCGTGGCTTCGGCTTCCTCGCGGTCGGCTCGGACGCGACCCTGCTCGCGGCAACGGTCCGCGGGGCGATTCCGGACGGGCTCGGGGTGCGTCGGTGAGCGCCGCGGGAGATGCCGCCCGGGTCCACCCGCCGGTCGTCGTCGGGCTCGGGCCCGTGGACCCGGCGCTCGTGACGCCCCACCTGCCTCCGGGGACCGTGTTTGTGGCGCACCCCGCGGCCGGGGACCTCGCCGTCGCTGAGGGCGCGATCGTGCGCGCGGCGTTCGATGTCGACGCGCAGCTCCTCGACCGCATGCCGCGGTTGCGGATCGTGGCGCGCACGGGCGTCGGGGTGGAGCGCGTGGACGTCGCCGCGGCCGCCAAGCGCGGGATCGAGGTTGCGGTCACGCCCGGGAGCAACAGCCGGGCGGTCGCCGAGGGGGCGTTCGCGCTGCTCGCGGCGCTCGTGAAGCGCGTGCCAGAGTCGCACGCGTTCGTGGGGGGCGGCGGCTGGGGGCGGGATCCGGTCCCCACGCCTGGCGACCTGTTCGGCCGCACGCTCGCGGTGCTGGGCTTCGGCCGGATCGGCCGTATCGTTGCGGGCTTTGGAGCCGCGTTCGGGATGCGGGTGCTGGTGCACGATCCGTTTGTGCGGGCGGACGAGTACGAGAACGTTGCGCTCGATGCTGCGGTGCGTCGCGCTGACGCGATCACGCTCCACCTGCCGGGTGGCGGCGGGGAGCTGCTCCCGATCGAGCTGCTCCGCGAGGCCCGACCGGGGCTGGTGCTCGTCAATTGCGCGCGCGCCGACCTCGTGTCGACGGAGACGCTGAGCGCCGCGCTCGCCGCCGGGGTGCTCGCGGGCGTTGGGCTCGACGTGTTTGCGCACGAGCCCGTCGCGAGCCATCCGCTCGCAGCCGACCCGCGGGTGCTGCTGAGCCCGCACACGAGTGGGCTCTCGGAGGGCGCGATGCGCGAGACGTTCCGCATGGCGGCGGTGGCTGTGGCCGAGGCGCTCGGCGGTCGTTATCCAACTTTTACCCGAATGGATGCCTGACGGGGGAAGTTGCGGTACTGTTACACCAAGCGAACAGCTTTGTAACGACATTAGTTCAATAACACGATGGAGTGAAACTATGTTGAAATCACGGAAGAGCCGTATGGCGAAGTTTGGGCTTGCGGGCCTCGCGGCGACGGGCGCACTGCTGCTCGCCGCCTGTGGCAGCCCGGCGGGAGCCGGCGGCGCAGCGAGCGGCGACGGCGAGTCCGGCGGCGCCACGACCGAGGAGCTCAAGGTCGCGCTGATCACTCACGCGGCACCGGGCGACACGTTCTGGGACACGATCCGCGCCGGCGCTGAGAACGCGGCGGAACTGAACAACATCAACCTGCTCTACACCTCTGACCCGGACGGCGCCCGCCAGGCTCAGCTGGTGCAGCAGGCCGTGGACCAGGGCGTTGACGGCATCGTGGTCACGCTGGCGAAGGCAGACGCGATGTCCGGTGAGGTCAAGAAGGCCACCGAGGCGGGCATCCCGGTGTTCAGCATCAACGCCGGTGAGAACGACTTCAAGGACATGGGCGTGCTCGCGCACTTCGGCCAGAACGAGTTCATCGCCGGCCAGGCCGCGGGCGAGCAGTTCAACGAGGCCGGGAAGACGAAGGCCATCTGCGTGATCCAGGAGCAGGGTCACGTGGGCCTCGAGGCGCGCTGCGAGGGTCTCGCCGACACGTTCGAGGGCAGCTCGGAGGTGCTGTACGTGCAGGGCACGGACATGACCAACGTTGCGTCCACCATCACGTCGAAGCTCCAGACCAACAAGGACATCGACGCGGTGCTGACGCTCGGCGCCCCGTTCGCAATGACCGCGGTCGACGCCATCACCGACGCCGGCAGCAGCGCGACGCTCGCCACGACCGACCTGAACCCGGATGTGTACGCGGCGATCAAGGACGGCACGATGCTCTTCGGCATCGACCAGCAGCCGTTCATGCAGGGCTACCAGTCGGTCGAGGCGGTTCGCCTCTTCTCTGAGGGCGGCTACGTCCTCGGCGGCGGCCAGGCAGTGCTTACCGGACCCGCAGTGGTGAACGCCGCCAACGCCGAGAGCGTTGCCGCGCAGTTCAAGTAATGCTGCAAGAGAGTTGAAACCTATGTCTACAGCCACAGCGCCGAAGTTCGACGAGCGCATCGCCACCGGCAACTTCTTCACGCGCTTCTTCTCGAAGCCGGAAGCCGGAGCCAGCACGGCGGCACTCGCCCTCGCGATCATGTTCGCGGTGGTCGCGCCGCAGTTCACCCAGCCCGATTCGATCGCCACGATCCTCTACGGTGCCTCCACCGTCGGGATCATGGCGGTGGGCGTATCCCTGCTGATGATCGGCGGCGAGGTCGACCTGTCGGCCGGCGTCGGCGTCATCTCGGCGGCGCTGTCATCGTCCCTGTTCATGTACTGGTTCGGAGGCAACGTCTGGGTGGGGGCGATCATCGGCCTGGTGTTCTCGCTCCTGGTCGGCCTGCTCAACGGCTGGCTGTTGACGAAAACCAAACTCTCAAGCTTCATCATCACCCTGGCCACCTTCTTTATGTTGACCGGCCTCAACCTGGGTGTGACGCGATTGATCACGGGCGGGGTCGCAGCGCCGTCCGTCGCGAACTGGCCCGGCTTCGAATCAGCCGCCGCCGTGTTCGCCTCGGACATCCCGATCTTTGGGGTGAAGGTGAAGATCACGGTCTTCTACTGGATCCTGCTCGTGGCAATCGCGACCTGGGTGCTCAAGCGCACCCGCATCGGCAACTGGATCTTTGCGAGCGGCGGCGCCCCCGACGCGGCGCGCGCGGTGGGTGTGCCCGTGGTGCGCACCAAGATCGGGCTCTACATGGGCGTGAGCTTCTGCGCCTGGCTGCTCGGCATGCACCAGCTGTTTGCATTCAAGACGGTGCAGTCGGGTGAGGGCATCGGCAACGAGTTCCTCTACATCATCGCGGCCGTCGTGGGTGGCTGCCTCATGACCGGTGGCTACGGCAGCGCGATCGGCGGCGCGATCGGCGCACTGATCTACGGGATGGCACTCAAGGGCGTCGTGTACGCAGAGTGGAACCCGGACTGGCTCAAGTTCTTCCTCGGGGCAATGCTCCTGGGGGCGACCGTGCTCAACTTCACGCTGCAGCGACGCGCAGCGCAGGGAGGGAAAAAGTGAACGCCACAACAGCACCGGTCACGCCGCTCGTCGAGCTGCGCGAGGCCGAGAAGCGCTACGGCAACATCATCGCGCTGCGCGACGTGAGCCTCAAGGTCAGCGCGGGCGAGGTGATGTGCGTGCTCGGCGACAACGGCGCCGGGAAATCGACGCTCATCAAGATCATCGCCGGGCTGCACCAGCACACCGGCGGGGAATTTCTGATCGAGGGCGAGCCGGTCAAGCTCGGATCGCCGCGCGAGGCGCTCAACCGCGGAATCGCCACGGTCTACCAGGATCTCGCGGTGGCACCGCTCATGCCGGTGTGGCGCAACTTCTTCCTCGGCTCCGAGCAGACGAAGGGCTGGGGGCCGTTCAAGCGCCTGGACATCGAGTTCATGCGGGCGACGGCGAAAAAGGAGCTGCTCGACATGGGCATCGACCTGCGCGACGTCGACCAGCCGATCGGCACCCTCTCCGGTGGTGAGCGGCAGTGTGTGGCGATCGCGCGCGCCGTGTACTTCGGTGCGAAGGTGCTCATCCTCGACGAGCCGACCGCGGCGCTCGGCGTGAAGCAGTCTGGCGTGGTGCTCCGCTACATCATCCAGGCGCGGGATCGGGGGCTCGGCGTGGTCTTCATCACCCACAACCCGCACCACGCCTATCCGGTTGGCGACCGCTTTCTCCTGCTCAAACGCGGCCAGAGCATCGGCTACCACGAGAAGGAGGACATCACGCTCGAGGAGCTGACCGGCCTGATGGCGGGCGGTGCCGAGCTCGAACAGCTGGTGCACGAGCTGCGCCAGGTGGGCACGAGCACTGACACCGTGCGCGCGATCCGCGACGAGATCCAGGACGACTCAGCCGCCGGTGTGGGGCGGGTGTCCGTCACCGAGGCGGTGCGCGTCGTGCCGCCAGAAGAGCTCTAGGCACACCCGCGAGAGGGGGCGTCGCCGCAGTGCGGGACGCCCCCTGTTGCGTGTCCCGCTCCCACCACAATCGGCCGCGTCAGCGGGGAGAGGGGCCGCAGTGCACGAGCAGGAACACCACCGCGGGCAGCGGCTCCCGCGCGCACCGCGACCGTGGGTGCTCATCGCCGCCCTCGCCTGCGGCGGCTTCGGAATCGGGGTCAGCGAGTTTCTCGTGATGGGGCTCCTCCCGCAGATCGCGCAGGATCTCCTCCCCGGGCTGTTGGCGACGCGCCCAGACGCGGCGCTCGCGGCGAGCGGCGGGCTCGCCTCGGCGTACGCGCTCGGCGTGGTGGTGGGCATGGTCGTCACGCCGGCGCTGCTGCGCCGCCTGAGCGAGCGGGGCACGTTGATCGCGTGCGCGAGCAGCATGCTCGTGTGGACGATCGCCACCGCCCTCGCGCCCACGCTCGGCAGCGCCCTCGTGCTGCGCTTCCTTGCGGCGCTCACCCACGCAAGCTTCATCGGGGTCGCGGCGCTCGCCGCAGCGCATCTGCTGGGTGGTCGCAGCTACGGGCGCGGCTCGGCGCTCATCCACGGCGGACTCGCTGCAGCGAACCTGCTGGGTGTGCCGGCGTTGACGGCCCTCGGCGCCGCGCTCGACTGGCGGCTCGCGCTCGCCGGGTGCGCGGTGTTCTTTGCGGTGCCACTGCTGGCGCTGCTGCTGTGCCAGCCGCCGCCGGCCCCGACCGGTACCGTTGCGCCCGGGGGAGCGAGCCTCACCGGGCGGCTCATCGCGCTCGCCCTCGCGGCGATCGCGGTGGCGGGTGGCGGCTTCGCGATCGTGACCTTCGTGGCCCCGGTCACGGCGTGGACGCAGGGGGCGGGTGGCTGGCTTACGCCACCGCTCGCGATGCTCGCGTTCGGTGTGGGGATGAACGCCGGCAACCTCGCCGCCGGCTGGGGCGCGGACCGCTGGCCGCGCGCCGCGTTCATCGGGGCGGCCGCAACCGGCGCGCTCGGGGCCGGCCTCATGCTCGTGCCCGGACTCGGGGCTGTGGGCGCCGCGCTGGGCGTGGCGTGTGTTGGGGCGATGCTGGGCGGCGGGAGCCCCGCCGCCCAGGTCCTGTTCCTTCGCGAGCTCCCGCGGTGGCCGCGCCTCGCCGCCGCGCTGCCCTCCGGGGCAGCGAACCTCGGGAGTTTCCTCGGTTCGCTCATCGGCGGCGCAGCGCTCGCGCTCAGCGGTGCCGCCGCGGTGCCGGCTTCCGCGCTCGTGCTCGTCGCGGTCGGGGCCGTGTGCTTCATCGCGCTGCGTGGTCCCGGCTCGTGGCGCGGCCCGGGCCGGGGGCGCGGCGGCCCGCGCGGCCGGGCGGGGGCCGCGTGAACGCCGAGAATCGAGCCCCGAGGTTGACAGTTGCGGGCCAGGGTTCATACACTTTGGACCGGTCCATATTCAGCGTCGCGCGACCATCGCCGGCGTGGCACGGTGCCAGGCACCCCGAGCGAAAGCGAAGCAGCATGCAGACCACCGAAGACGGCACCGTAGAGATCGGCGTCGGGCTCATCAGCGTCGGCTGGATGGGGCAGCTCCACAGCCGCGCCTACGCGAACCTGCGCTACGCCTACCCGGACCTCCGCGTGCGCCCCAGGCTGGTGCACGCCGCCGACCCGGCTCAGGCGCGCGCGGAGGAAGCGGTGTCCGTGCTCGGGTACGAGCGTGCCTCAGCCGACTACCAGGCGGTGCTCGACGACCCGGAGGTCGACGTCGTCTCGATCTGCGCCCCGAACTTTTTGCACGCCGAGATCGGGATCGCCGCCGCGAAGGCCGGCAAGCACTTCTGGATTGAGAAGCCGGTCGGCCGCGGCGAGGCCGAGACCCGCGCCGTGGCTGAGGCCGCAGCCGAGGCCGGCGTCGTCTCATCGATCGGGTTCAACTACCGCCACGCTCCCGCCATTGAGTACTTGCGCGAGCTGGTCGCCGACGGCAAGCTGGGCCGCATCACCAACGTGCGCGGCCAGATGTTCGCCGACTACTCGGCCGACCCGCGCGGTGCGCTCTCCTGGCGCTTCGTGCGCGGCCTCGCGGGGTCCGGCGTGCTTGGCGACCTGATGGGCCACCTGGTCGATCTCGTGCAGTACACCCTCGGCCCCATCGCCGAGGTGAACGCGGTCACCTCCACGGTCTACACGGAACGCCCGGAGCTGCCGATGGGCACGGGAACGCACTTCGCGGTGATCGAGGACGGCGAGATGAAGCCCGTCGAAAACGAGGACTACGCCGGCATGCTCGTGCGGCTCGCCGACGGCGCGGCCGCGGCGGGCGCGGTTGGCACCCTCGAGGCATCACGGGTGGCCGTGGGGCCCCGCGCGAGCTATGGGATCGAGGTCTACGGCACGGCTGGTTCGGCGCGCTGGGACTTCGAGCGCCTCAACGAGCTGCACGTCGCCGGCGGCCTCGACACCGAGTACCCCGGCTACACCCGGGTCATGGCGCACCCCGGAATGGGCGACTTCGGCCGGTTCCAGCCTGGTGCCGGGACCTCGATGGGCTACGACGACCTCAAGGTCATCGAGGCGAAGAAGTTTGTGCAGGCGGTGCTCGGCCGCGAGCTGCGCAACTCAAACATCCAGGACGCGCTCTCGGCGGCGCAGGTCATCTCCGCCGCTGAGCGCTCCGCAGCCGGCCGCGGCTGGGAGCCCAGCGCCCCGCTGCCGGGCACCACCGCTGCGACGCGCAACTAGCCGCACTCCGGATCCCCACCCCGATCACCAGCACTTCAGCCACGACGCACCAGCACTCAGAAGGAGCCACCATGACCGCACGAATCGCCGCCGCACCCATCAGCTGGGGCGTCATCGAGGTTCCGAACTGGGGGGTGCAGCTCGACCGTGAGCGCGTTCTCTCTGAGATGACCGGGCTGGGAGTCAGTGCCACCGAGTTTGGGCCGGAGGGATTTCTCCCCGACGCACCGGCAGAGCGGGCGCGCGTGCTCGCCAGCGCCGGGCTGCGGGCCGTCGGCGGCTTCTTCCCCATCGTGCTGCACGACGCGGCGCAGGACCCGCTGCCCGCGATCGAGCGCGAGCTCGAGGCGTACGTCGCCGCCGGTGCCGACACCCTCGTGCTCTCGGCGGTGACCGGCCGCGACGGGTACGACGGGGTGGGCGAGCTCAGCGAGGCCGAGTGGGGCACACTGCTCGCCAACCTCGATCGCGCGCTCGACGCCGCGGCCGCCGTGGGTGTGGTGGCGACGCTCCACCCGCACCTTGGCACGGTGGTTGAGGCCCCCGCCGCCGTCGAGCGGGTCATCGCCGGGTCACGGATCGGTCTCTGCCTCGATGCGGGGCACTTCACCCTCGGCGGAGGCGATCCCCTGCAGCTCGTGGCCGATCACGCCGACCGCATTGTCCACGCGCACCTCAAGGACGTGAGCCTCGCGGTCGCCGCCCGGGTCCGAGCGGGCGAACTCAGCTACCGCGACGGGGTGCAGCAGGGGATGTACTGCGCGCTCGGCGAGGGGGACGCGCGCATCCCCGAGATCGTGGCGGCCCTCCGCGACGCGGGCTACGACGGCTGGTACGTGATCGAGCAGGACACGGTGATCGAGTCGGAGGCCGACGCGGCGCGGGCGCTTGAGAACGCCAGGCGCAGCATCGATTTCATCCGCGCGGCGGTCTCGGCGTGAGCGCCCCGCTGCGGATCGGGCTCCTCGGCGCCTCGCGGATCGCGGAGCTCGCGATCACCGCGGCGAGCCGCGACACGGGAGACACCCGCGCGGCCGTCGCGGCGCGCGACCCGGAGCGCGCCCGCGCGTACGCGGCCGAGCACGGTTTCGACGGGATCCGCGACGACTACGAGGCGCTGATCGCCGACGACTCTCTCGACCTGCTCTATATCGGTCTGCCGAACGGGCTGCACGCCGAGTGGACCGTGCGCGCGCTGCGCGCCGGGCGCTCGGTGCTCGTTGAGAAGCCGTTCGCGGCGAACCTCGTCGAGTTCGATGCGGTCGCCGCCGAGCTCCAGCGGGCGCCGGGTTGGGCCTGGGAGGCGTTCCACTACGCCGATCACCCGCTCACGGCCCGGCTCCTCGACATCGTGCGCTCGGGGGAGATCGGCGAGCTGCGCGAGGTGCGCGTGGCAATGCTGATGCCGTCCCCCGACGCGGCTGACCCGCGCTGGAGCTTCGACCTCGCCGGCGGCGCAATGATGGACCTCGGGTGCTACGCGGTCCACGCGCTGCTCACGCTCGGCGACGCGCTCGGGCTGCCCGTGACGCTCGCGACAGCAGCGGGAGTGGGCTACGGCCCGGATCCGCGGCTGGACGCCGCGGTGACCGCGTCGCTCAGCGTCGGCGCCGCGCCCGCGTCGCTCAGCGTGAGCATGGAGAGCCCCGAGTGGGACTTCAGCCTCCGGGTGATCGGCGACCGCGGCGACGTGTACGCCCCCAACTTCGTGAAGCCGCAGGAGGATGATCGCCTGCTCGTCACTGCCGACGGGGTCGCGCGCGAGGAGCGCACGGGCACCGAATCCTCGTACGCGTACCAGCTCCGTCGCATCCGCGCGGCGCTGCGCTCGGGTGAGCGATCCGCCACCGAGCTCGAGCGCTCACGCCGCACCATGGCGCTGATCGACGCCATCCTCGTGCAGAGCGGATTTCCGCTGCGCCCGGGCCGCCTGGCCTAGGCCCAGACCCAGGCCGCGGGCACGCGCGGCCGCACCCCATCCCCGACGCAAAGGAGCACCGCAATGCAGCAACTGCTGAACCAGAAGACACTTCTCGTGACCGGCGGGACGCAGGGCCTCGGCCTGGCGATCGCCGAGGCGGCGGCCAGAGAGGGGGCCGTCGGGGTGGCGATCGTTGGCCGGAGCGCGGCCAAGGCGGAGGCGGCGCTCGCCGCGATCCGCGCCGCGGGTGCGGCGACGCCGGGATTCGAGGCCGCGGCGATCATCGCCGACCTGTCCGAGCCGGGCGAGGCAGAGCGCGCCGTCGCCGAAACCGTGGCCCGCTTCGGTCGCATCGACAGTCTCGTGAACGCCGCCGGCGCCACGAGCCGCGGCACCCTGCTCGATACGAGCCGGGAACTGCTGCAGGAGCACCTCACCCTCAACCTCGTTGTGCCGTTCATGACGATGCAGGGCGCGGTGGCTGACATGCGCGACCGCGGGGCGCCCGGCACGATCCTCAACATCATCAGCATGTCGATGCACGGCGGTCAGCCATATCTTGCGCCCTACACCGCCTCGAAGGCCGGCCTCGCCGGCCTCACAAAGAACGCGGCGTTCGCCCACCGCTTCGACCGGATCCGAATCAACGGGCTCAACATCGGCTGGACCGCGACCCCGGGTGAAACGGCAACACAGAAGACGTTCCACGGGGCCGCTGACGACTGGCTCGCCGCCGCGGAGGCCGCGCAGCCGATGGGCAAACTAGGGCAGCCGGACGAGATCGCTGACGCCGTGGTGTTCCTGCTCAGCGATCGCAGCGGCGTGGTCACCGGATCAATCATCGACTGGGACCAGAACGTCCCCGGCGCCTACGACCAGTAGCGCGCACCCCCTCGCGCGGGGCGCACACCGCCGCGCGGGCCGCCCCGCACGGGGCGCGCCGCCACCCATGAAGAGGAGAGAACGCACATGCGAATCGGCATCATCGGCACCGGCGTGATGGGCGCCTTCCACGCGGGGGTGCTGCACCGCGAAGTCTCGGGCGCCACCGTTACCGCGGTCGCGGACCTCGATCCTGAGCGGGCCGGTGCCGCGGCCGCCGCGATTCCCGGCGCGGTCGCGTTCACCGACCCGGCCGCGCTCATCGCCAACGACGCCGTCGACGCGGTGCTCATCGCCTCGCCCGATGCGCTGCACGCGGAGCAGACGCTCGCCTGTATTGCGGCGGGCAAGCCGACCCTCTGCGAGAAGCCGCTCTCGTACTCGGTCGACGAGGCCGAGCGGGTGCTCGCGGCGCATCGCGCGGCGGTCGGTGCCGGGATCCCGCTCGTGCACCAGGGGTTTATGCGGCGTTTCGACCCGGGCTACGTAGAGCAGCGCCGGATCGTCGCCTCGGGTGCGCACGGGCGGCCGCTCATGGTGCACTCGATTGGTCGCGGCGTGGCCTCCGGGCCCGGCGCCACCGACGAGTCGGTGATCTTCAACTCGGCGATCCACGACCTCGACCTGGTTCCCTGGCTCGTTGGCGCCCCCGTCACCGAGGTCGCGTGGCACGCCCCGGCGGCGCCGAGTGGCACGGCCGGCGGGCTCCGCGACCCGTTCCTCCTGCTGCTGCGCACCGCCGACGGCGGACTCTCGACCGTCGAGACATTTCTGAACTCGCGGGCGGGCTACGACATGCGCTGCGAGGTGGTGTGCGAGACCGGCACGGTCGCGATCACTGAGCCCCACCGTACGGTGACGGTGGCCGGGCTCGCCGCGAGCACCGGCGTCCCAGGCGACTTTCGCCCCCGCTTCGCCGACGCGTACCGACTCGAACTGCAGGAGTGGGTCACGGCGCTCGGCGCCGGCCGCGCACCGCACCTCGCGACCGTCGCCGACGGCGCGCAGGCCACCCGCGTCGCCGCTGCCGCCGTGGCGTCCATGCGGGCCGGGGGCGGCTTCGTGCCCGTGGCGGTGGCGCGATGAGCCCCGCGACGGGGCCCACTCCGGCGGCCGCCGGGCCCGGCCCGGGCGGCGCGCGCCCCGAGCGGCTCCCCGATCCAGTCGTGCCGGATCCGCGTGCGGTGCCCGCGAAACGCTGGGCGATTCTTGGGACCGGCTGGATCGCCGCCAGGTTCGTCGAGGCGCTCCAGGCGAGCACCTCCCAGCCGGTGGTCGCCGTGGGGTCGCGCAGCCTCGGGCGCGCGGCTGAGTTCGCGGCGGAGCACGGCATCGCGCGCGCACACGGCAGCTACGAAGAGCTCGTCGCCGACGGAGACGTCGACGTGGTCTACATCGCGACCGGGCACCTCGACCACCTCGCTCACGCGACGCTCGCGATTCTGGCAGGCAAGCCGGTGCTCGTTGAGAAGCCGATGACCCCGCACCCCGCAGATACCCGCGCCCTCGTCGAGCTTGCGCGCGAGCGCGGCGTCTTCGCGATGGAGGCGGTGTGGACGCTCGCGCTGCCGCGGTACTCGATCGTGCGCCAGGTGCTCGCGAGCGGCATGCTCGGCGAGGTCGTCGCGGTCTCCGCGAACCTCGGTGAGCGACTGGTCGACCACCACCGGGCGATGGATCCGGTGCAGGGCGGCGGCGCGATGAACGACATCGGCAGCTACACGATCATGTTCGCGAATGAGGTACTCCCGGGGCTCCGGGTCGTTTCCGCGCACGGGCAGCGTCACCCGGAGCACGGCTCGATCGGGCAGTTCGCCGCCGTGCTCGCCGACGAGCGCGGCCGGCTCGCGACGGTGAGCGCGTCGATGCTCGCCGATACTCCCACGACCGCGTACATCGCGGGCACCGCGGCGACGCTCTCGCTCCCGGCCCCGTTCTACCAGCCCGGCCCGGTGGTCGTGCGCTTCCACGACGGGTCCGAGCTGCGGGCCGAGGGGGCGGCTCTCGCGCACACCCAGCTGTTCTGGGAAGCGCTCGAGGTGGCCCGCTGCCTCGACGCCGGGCTCACCGAATCCCCGCTGCGCCCGCTTGACCAGACGCTCGCGACCGTCGCGCTCATGGCTGAGGCGCGAGAGCGCATGGGGGATCCGGTCACGCGGGCTAGCGCGCCGTGAGCTGCGCCGCGAGCTGCAACAGCCGCTCCTCGGTGCCCGCACGGCCGATCAGCTGCACGCCGAACGCGTGGCCTGCCGCCGTCTCCAGGATCGGCACCGCAATGGCGGGCAACCCCGACACGTTGACCATTGAGGTGTACGGCGCCCACTCGCACTGGAGCCGGTAGTCGTCGTCCGGGTCGAGCGCCGTGAACGCGCCGATCCGGGGCGGCAGCATCGCGAGGCCCGGGGTGAGCACGATGTCGTAGCGGCCCCACTGCGCCCGGGCCTCCGTGGCGAAGTCGCGCAGCTGGGACGCGGCCGACACGTGCGCTTCCCGGGGCCGCGCGATGGCACGCTCGCGGAACAGACGGGTGAGGGGCATGAGCCGCTCGGCTGCGCCCGCCGGGAGGTCGAGCAGCGACAGCCCAGCGGTCCACGCGAGCGTGAACGCCCGCGGGTAGACCGGGTCGTAGCTGAAATCGGCGGCCTCGACGCGGTGCCCGCGCTCCGCCAGCAGTTGCGCTGCGCGCTCGTGCGCGGCCCGCGCCTCGGGGGCCAGCGGGACCGGGTGCGCTGCCTCGAACGGGGAGGCCGCCGAAACCCCGATCCGCAGTCCGCGCAGTTCGTCGGCCCGTGCCACGGCCGTGACCGCCGGCTCGTCGTGTGCGCCACGCATCGCGTCGAACAGCAGCGCCGCGTCCCCCGCGGTGTGCGCGAGCGGGCCGCTCGCCGTGAGCCGCGGGGCGCCGAACTCGTCGTGCGGGCCGCGCGTCACGTCCGAGGGCACCGCTCCGAGCCCCGGCTTGAGGCCCACGAGGCCGCACGCGAGCGCGGGGATTCGGATCGAGCCGCCCCCGTCGCTGCCCGGGGCCACCGGCAGCAGGCCCGCCGCGACCGCCGCGGCGCTCCCGCCCGATGAGCCACCGGCCGTGCGCTCGGGGTCGCGCGGGTTGCGGGCCGGTGGTGCGATCAGGTTCTCGGAGTAGCCGGTGAGCCCAAACTCGGGAACCTGCGTCTTGCCGAGCGAGATGGTTCCCGCCGCGCGCAGCACGCGCACTCCGGGGCCGTCCTCGGGTGCTGGCGCGTGCGGGAACGCCGCGCTCCCGTGGGTGGTGGGGACCCCGGCAACGTCGCTGAGGTCTTTGTGACCGAGCGGGACGCCGTGCAGGGCGGGGAGCGCTGCGCGCCCGGCCCGCGGCGTCGCGGCGTAGCGCTCGTCGGCCGCCCCGGCCTCGGCCGCGGCCCGCTCGGCGGTGACTGTGACGAACGCGCCCAGATCGGTGCGCGCGGCGATGCGCGCGAGGAAGTGCGCGGACGCCTCGCGCGCAGAGAGCTCGCCCGCCCGGAGTGCGTCGCGGAGCGCGAGCGCGGTGGCCGGGAAGCCGGTGAGCTGGGAAGCATCGCCCGTGGTGATCATTCAGCCAGCCTATGGGGGCGGGATCAGCGCGCTCCGAGCGGGCCTCTGCTACGCGGACTCCGGCAGCGCTGCGAAGTACGCGGTGTACTCCGCCTCCGAGCCAAAGAAGCGCAGTTCGTGGTGAAAGCCGTTCGGGGCCGCGGGGGCGCGCTCCACCCAGGCCGCGCCGTGCAGCTCGGGCTCGGCGAACCCGAAACCGCACTCGACTTCTGTCGAGTCGGCGAGGCTCCCGCAGGTGACGCCGCCGCCGCTCGCGTCGACGACGCCGAGCAACACGCCCCCGCCCTCGGTGGTCGCGGCATAGAAGAACAGATCCTCCTCGGGCTGTTCGAGGAGCGTGATCGACTCCGGCAGCGGGCGCATGTCTGGAGCCGCCGAGGAGCTGTCCTCGATAATGTGCTCCCGCGCGTTCTCCCACGGATCGGCCGCCCGGGACCAGTCGCCCGCGGCGTTCGCCGGGAACAGCGCTGCGAGCGTGAGTGCTCCGGCGAGTGCGGCAATCATTACCAGGGCTGGCGCGATACGTCGTCCTGTGCTCATGCCCCCAGCCTAGGCGGGCGCGGTCGGGGTGCCCTGTGCGCCGGGGCGCTCTGCGGGCTGGGGGCCGTGCTGACCGGGGCGCCGTGTGCGGCGCTAGGGTGCGCGCTCGCCGTACTCGAGCTCGTACCGGAAGCCGCTCGGTGCGGTGTCGGAGCGCTGCACCCAGATTCCGTACCCGCGCTCGTCGTCCGAGCGCCACACCTCGCACGCGATCTCCGCGTTCGGCGACCGGTCGGCGGAGGCGCAGATCGTCGGGCCCTCGGGGCGTGCCACCCCGGCGGCAAGGAAGCCCGCCGTGGTGCGCGCGGCGAAGAGGTAGCCGCCGTCGGCCAGCTCCTCGAGCAGCACCACCGACTCGGGGTCGAGCGGGGAGCCGAGGGCCGCGCCCGCGCCCGAGGCGGGGTCGGCAGTGTCTGCGAGGAGCTGCGTGCGAGAGGCCTCCCACGAGCCCTGCGGCTCGCTCCACTCGCCAGTTGCGTATGCGGGGAAGAGCGCGGCAAAGACGAGCGCCCCGGCGACTCCGACGATCATGACGATCGCCGGGGCAATGCGGCGCCGGGAGCTCATGCCCCCACCATAGGCGGGGTCCCGGGGAAGGTCCAGTGTCCGCTGTCCGCTGTGGTGGGCTGTGGGCGCAGCACCGCCCCCTCCCTGCCGTGTGCCCAGCTTCGGCCGCACCGTGTGCCCCGCCGCGCGCCCATCCGAGCTCGCGCAGGAGATCCGAGTTCAGGCGGACGAATTCGGCGAATTCCTCCTGCGCGAGCTCGGATCTCCTGCGCGAGCTCGGACGCCCCCGGCCACCACTCGCCCGCTGTTGCGAATGGTTCTCACGAGCCGCTATAGTGATACTCGTTCTCATTTAGAAAGTTCACTATGTCACTCACTCCTCGCGGCGCCCGCCGCTCGCAGTCCGCCCTCGTCGGCGGCATCGCGCTCGCCGCAGCCGCGGCGCTCACACTCACCGGTTGCGCACCAGGCGCGAGCGCCGACGGCGCACCCGACGGCGCGCTCAGCGTGGTGACCACCACCACGCAGCTCACTGACTTCGCCCGAGAGGTGGGTGGCGACGACATCGAGCTCCGCGGGCTCCTCGTCCCGGGCGGATCAGCGCACCACTTCGATCCGACCCCGGCGGATCTGCTCGCCCTCAGCGAGGCGGACGTGCTCGTGGTCAACGGCGCCGGCCTCGAGACCTTCATCGACGACGCGATCGACGCGTCGGGCTTTGCGGGCGAGATCGTGACCGCGAGCGACGGGATCGACCTGGCCGAGGCCACCGAGATCACCGCCGAGGGCGAGGCGGGCGAGTCCGGCGACGCGCACGCGGATCACGACCACGCGGCTGCCACGGACGAGCACGCCGACGAAGAGGTTCACGCCGATGAGACAGAAGAGGCCGGGCACGACCACGCGGAGGGCGAGGACGAGCACGACCACGATCACGGCGCCACGAATCCGCACCTGTGGACCTCGCCGAGGTACGCGGAGGGCATGGTCTCCCACCTCGGCGCCGAGCTCGCGCGCATCGATCCTGATCACGCCGCCGGCTACGAGGAGCGCACCGCCGCGTATACCGCGAAGCTCGAGGCGCTCGACGCCTGGGTGGGTGAGCAGTTCGCCGCGGTTCCCGAGGCGAAGCGCGTGCTCGTGAGCGGGCACGACTCGCTGCGCTACTTCCTGCACGACTACGACATCGCGTTTGCCGGGGCGATCCTGCCCAGCTTCGAGGACAACGCCGAGCCGAGCGCGGCAGACATTGACGCGCTCGTCGCCGAGATCCGGGAGCGCGGGGTCACCGCGGTGTTCGTCGAGTCCTCGATGAGCCCCAAGCTCGCGCGCACGATCGCCGCCGAGGCCGGCGTGACCGTCGTCGACGCTGAGTCGATCTACGCCGATTCGCTCGGAACCGAGGACAGCGGCGCCGACACGTACATCGACGCGACGATCCACAACACGCGCCTGATTCTTGAGGCGTGGGGTGAGACCGCGGCCCCGCTCCCCGCTACGCTCAAGTAATGACTGCAGTACTCGCGCTTGACCAGGCCGCCTTTGGATACGCGGGGGTCACTCGGGTCGAGGGGCTCAGCCTGGAGCTCCCCGAGGGGGCGGCGCTCGCGCTGATCGGGCCCAACGGTTCGGGGAAGTCCACCCTGCTGCGGGGGATCCTCGGCCTCGCAGACCGCACTGCCGGCACCATCAGCGTGCTGGGGACGACGCCGGATCGCGCCCGTCGCAGGGTGGGATCGCTGCCGCAGGCCGACACCCGGGACGCGAGCCTCCCGGTGACGCTGCGCCAGGTCGTGACCATGGGACTGTACCGCTCGCGCGGCGCGCTGCGGCCGATCGGAAGCGCCGGGCGCGCGGCGGTGGCGTCCGCGCTCGACCGTGTGGGCCTCGCAGGCTTTGCTGGGCGGCGCTTCGGCGAGCTGTCCGGCGGGCAGCAGCAGCGCGGCATCCTCGCCCGCGCGCTCGTGTCGGATCCGAAGCTCCTGCTCCTCGACGAGCCGTTCAACGGGCTCGACCGCGAGAACCGCGAGGTGCTCCTTGCCCTCGTCGCCGAGCTGCGCGCGGAGGGGCGCTCGATCGTGGTGTCCACGCACGACCTGGAGATCGCTCGTGAGGCGTGCAGTCACGTACTGCTGCTCGCGAGCGGGCACGAGCCGAATCAGCCCGGGCACCCTGCTGGCTTCGGGCCGCTCAGCGAGGCGCTCACGCTCGACGCCGTGCAGCACGCGTTCCACGAGGCGACCGTCGAACTCGACCACCACACGGTCACGACGACGCGGGAGACCGAGGCGTGACCGAGCTCGCCACCGCGCTGCTCGCGCACGGTCCGGCCGAGGTCTTCGCACTGCCGTTTATGTGGCGCGCCCTCCTCACGGTGGTGATCCTCGCGGTCGCCGCCGGTGTCGTGGGGCTCTTCATCAGCTTCCGGGAGCTCGAGTTTGTGAGCGACGGGCTCGTCCACGCGGTGTTTCCCGGCCTCGTGATCGGGGCGGCGCTCGGCGGGACCGCCGGGGTGCTTCCCGGCGCGGTCGTCGCGGCGATCGCCGCTGCGATCCTGTTCACGGTGCTCGAGCATCGGGGCGGGGTCGGTGCCGACGCGGCCATCGCCGTGGTGCTGACGGGCCTCTTCAGCCTCGGGATCGTGCTGGTGTCCCGGCAGGAGGGGTACGTCTCTCAGCTGCAGGAGCTGCTGTTCGGGCGGCTCCTCACGGTGACGGACGCGCAGCTGTGGCAGATCCTCGTGGTGGCGGTCGCCGCGATCCTCGTGGTGGCTCTGAGCTGGCGGGCGCAGCTGTTTCGCGCGTTCGACGCCGCCGGCGCGGAGGCCGCCGGGTTCCGGCCGCTCGCCGCGGACCTGGCCCTCGGCATCTCGGTCGCGCTGCTCGTGGTCGCCGGCGTGCAGGCGCTCGGCGTGCTCATGGTGCTCGCGCTCCTCACGGTGCCGATGGCTGCGGCGCGGCTCATTTCGCGGCGCTTTGCGCTGCTGATCCCGATCGCGATCCTGTTGCCGCTCGCGGCGGGGGTTGCGGGCCTGTGGCTCTCGTTCGAGTGGTCGGTTGGTGCCGGCGCCACGGTCTCGCCCGGCGCGGTTGTCGTGTTGCTGCTCGTCGCTGGCTACGCGGTCGCGGCGCTGACGCGGATCCCTCGGCGACGGGCGGCGCGCGCATGAGCTACTTCACCCTCGCCGCAATCGAGCTTTCCCTGCTGGGGCTCCTTGCTGGGCTGGCCGGCACGCTGATCGTGCTGCGGCGCCGCTCGTTCTTCGCGGTGGCGCTCAGCCACGCTACGTTCCCGGGCGGAGTCGTGTTCGCGATCGCCGGCCTCAACCTGCTGCTGGGGCAGGCGCTGTTCGCGCTCGTGCTCGTGCTGCTCATGACCCTGCTGGGCAAGGTTCCCGGCCAAGGCCGTCAGGTCACCAGCGGCGTGGTGCTCTCGTTTGGATTCGCGCTCGGCACCCTGCTCGCGAGCCTCAACCCGGGGCTCGGGATCCCCGTCGAGGCGCTGCTGGTCGGGTCGCCACTCAGCGTCTCCGGGGGCGATGTCGCCGCGACCGGTGCCGTGCTCGTGCTCGCGCTCGGGGTGCTTGCGCTCACCCGGCGACGCATTCTGTTCCACACCTTCGACCCGGTCGGCTTTGCCGCCGCGGGGTTCAAGAGCTGGCCGGTCGAGCTCATCGTGACGGGGGTCATCGCGGCCGCGGTGGTAGTCGCGATGCCCGCGGTGGGCGCGATCCTCGGCGTCGCCGTGATCATCGGCCCCGCCGCGACCGCCCGCGTGCTCACCTCGCGCCTCGCACTCATTCCCCCGCTCGCCGCTGGAATCGGTGTGCTCGGCGGGCTCGTCGGCCTCTGGGTCTCCCGGGAGTTTGCGATTGCGGCGGGCGGCGCCGTCGGTCTGGTCATCGCGGGCCTCTTCATCCTTGCCGTCGTGGCGCGGGCCATCGCGGATCGGGTTGGGCATCGCAGCGGCGAGTTCGCTACGGTGGGGGGCAAGACACCGGCACGGGAGGGCTGACATGCAGCCGAAACGCAATACCTGGCAGCGGGAGGCCGTACGCGCCTCGCTGGCAGAGGCGCACGGGTTCGTGAGCGCCCAGCAGCTGCACCAGGTGCTCCGCGACTCCGGATCCACGATCGGCCTCGCCACCGTGTACCGCAACCTCGCCAGCCTCGCCGACACGGGTGAGGCAGACTCGCTGCAGTCCCCCGAGGGGGAGAACCTGTTCCGGTCGTGCGCCACGCAGGGGCACCACCACCACCTGATCTGCCGCAGCTGCGGGGACACGAAGGAGCTCTCGGCGACGGTCGTCGAGGAGTGGACGCAGCGCGTGGGAGCCGAGTACGGGTTTACCGAGATCGAGCACGTCGTCGACCTCTTCGGGCTCTGCGAGCGCTGCCGCGCCGCCGGGCGCGAGTGACCGGCGGCGCGGCCGCGCGCCTAGCTCGCACGGAACGGCGCTGGCGCTGCCCCCACACTGTGTGGGAGCAGCGCCAGCGCCGTCTCGCTACGCGAGCTCCGTGAACTCGGTCGGCTCCTCGGGGTCCTCGGCGCCGCCCCGCTTCTTGCGGCCACGCTTGGGCTTCCGCTCGCGCTTGGGCTTCGCCGCACGCGCCGTGCCCCGCCCCGCCAACTGCCGCTGCGTCTCTCGCGTCTCCGCGCGCTCGGCCTGACGCTCGGCTTGCCGTTCTGCCCGATGCTCGCGGCGCAGCTCGCGCTTTGCGAGCTTCTTGTCGCGCCGGCGCTCAACGAGCGTGTAGAGGAGCGGGACGAGCACGAGCGTGAGCAGCGTGGAGGAGATGAGCCCGCCGATCACCACGATCGCGAGCGGCTTCGAGATAAAGACGCCGCCGCCGGTGAGCCCGAGGGACATCGGGACGAGCGCGAAGATCGTCGCCGCCGCGGTCATGAGGATCGGGCGGAGCCGGAGGCGCGTGCCGTGCTCGACCGCCTCGTCGAGGTCGGCACCCGCGGCGCGGAGCCGGTTCACGAGGTCCATCAGCACGATCGCGTTGGTCACGACGATGCCGATGAGCATGAGCAGGCCGATCAGCGCCGGCAGGCCGAGCGGGGTGTTCGTGATGAAGAGCCCGAGGATGGCACCGGTCGCGGCGAACGGGATCGACACGAGCAGTACGAACGGGCCGCGGAAGCTGCGGAACGTCGCCACCATCACGAGCATCACGAGCATGATCGCCCCGAGCATCGCGAGCCCGAGCTGCGCGAACGCGTCGTCCTGCTCGGCGCTCACCCCACCGAGCTCAAAGCTCACGCCGGCGGGAAGCTCTGCGGTGTCGATCGCGGTGGTGATCGCCGCGTTCGCCAGGTCGAGCTGCCCCTTCTTGGGGGTCACGGAGAGCGCGACCTGGCGCTCGCCGTCGGCGCGGGTGATGACGGGCGCGGTGAGCTCCTCCGTCACCTCGGCGATCGCGCTGAGCGGGATCGCGGTGCCGGTGACCTCGGCGGCCTCCATCTCAGCCTGCTGCGTCGCCGCCTGCTCCTGGCTCTCGCGCAGCATGGTGAGCTGTTCGTCGATGCCCTCGATGCCGCCCTGCGCGGCGCCGATCGCGCCCTGGAGAGCCCCGAGCTGCTCGGCGCGCTCCTCCATCGCGCGCTGCATCGCGTCCTCCTCGGGCGTGCGCGGGGCGCCCGGCACCACGGGGGCGGCGCTCAGCTGCGCGAGCTGCGCGTTGAGCCCGCCGAGCTGGGCCACCAGTTCGCTGCGCTGCCCGGAGGCTTCGCTGATCTGGTTCGACAGCTCGTTGGCGCTCTTCGCCCTGGCATCCTCCGCCTCGGCGTCGGCCTTCTCCTTGAGCGCGTCAGCGGCGATCTTCTGCGCCTGCGAGGTCTGCACCGGGGTGACCGGCAGCATGATCTCGCCGAGGGCCTCGGCGGTGCGCTCGGTGCCCGGGGTGCGCACGACGATATCGCGGTCGCGCCCCTCAAGCATGATCGAGCCCACCTGCTTGCCCTCCAGCGCCTCCTGCACGGCGAGCGCCACGGTGGTCGGGTCGAAGCCAATGTTCGTGGCCTGGACGTTGTTGAGCTTCACCCGCACCACGGGCTGCTCCCCGGCGAGCTCACTGCGCACCGACTGCACGCCGGGCTGGTCTGCGAGCTGCTCTTCGAGCAGGTCGCTCGCCTCGCGGAGCGCGGCAGGGTCGTTGCCGCGGATCTGCAGCGCGATCCCCGAGTCGCCGCCCACGAACGCGTCCTGCGTGAGCAGCTCGATCTCGCCCGCATCGTCGAGACCGTCGATCGCGCGCTGCACGCGGTCGCTGACTGCCTCGGTGTCCGCGTCGTCCTGCAACTGGACGTCGTAGGAGATTGCGGTGGGGGCGCCGGCGACGCTCACGGGGATGTTGGTGATCACGTCGCGCACGCCGGAGATCTCGCCGAGCGCGGCTTCGACGGGCTCGGCGACCGCGACCAGATCGGAGTCGCTGCCCTCGGGCGGGGTCTGACTGAGCTGCAGGCTTTCGTTCCCGGAGGAGCCGAGGAAGTCGGTCGGGATCAGTGTGCTCATGGCCAGGGTGCCGACGAGGATCAGTACCGACGACACCAGGGTGATGACGGGGTGCCTGCGCGTTGCGTTGAGCGCGGGCATGATTGCGCGCTGCAGACGGTCCGGGGCCGTGTGGATCTCATCGAGATCCGAGTGGGCGCCGCCAGCCTCGATGACGGCGGCGGGCTGGGCCCCGGTCTCGGTGGTCGCGCCGCCGGTCACGGCGTGGCCCACGGATACCGGACGCGCAAGTTCGATCGTGTCGTCGGCCGCGGCCGCGGCGCCGATTTCGTCACCCCCGTCACCCCCGTCGCGGTCGTCGCCCTCGCCCTCGCCGTCTGCGTCGGCGGCGGTGGCCGCACCGCTCGCCGCGGTACGGCGCTCCGTGCCGCGAATAAACCAGTAGGCAAGCACCGGCACGATGGTGAGCGCCACGACGAGCGAGGCGAGCAGTGCGATCGTGACCGTGATTGCGAACGGCCTGAACAGCTGCCCGGCCATGCCGGACACGAACGCGATCGGCAGGAACACTGCGACGGTGGTGAGCGTCGACGCGGTGATGGCGCCGGCGACCTGCTTCACCGACGCGACGATTCCGGCGACCGTGAGATGCCCGGTGCCGCGGCGCCGCGAGATGTTCTCGATGACCACGATCGAGTCGTCGACCACGCGGCCGATTGCGATGGTGAGCGCGCCGAGGGTCAGGATGTTGAGCGTGTTGCCGCTCCACCAGAGGCCGATGAGCGTGATGAGCAGCGACAGCGGGATCGACACCGCCGCGATGATGGTCGAGCGCCACGAACCGAGGAACGCGAGGATCACGAGCACCGCGAACAGGAGGCCGAGGCCGCCCTCGACGGAGAGATCGTGGATCGACTGCTCGATGTACGGGGCCTGGTCGAAGATCGTGACGAAGTCGGCTTTGAGGCCGGGAGCGAGGCGGTCGAGCTCGGCGTTCACGCCGTGCGAGATGTCGACCACGTTCGCGCCCTGCCCCGGCATCACCTGGAGCGTCAGCGCGGGCTTGCCGTTGACCCGCGAGATCGAGTCGGCGGGCACCACCTCCGAGTGCACGTCCGCGAAGTCGGAGATCTTCGTGACGCCCGACTCGACGGCGATCGGGAGCGCTGCGACGGCCTTCACCGAGGTGAGCGCGCCGCCGACGGTCACCGCGAGCGGCCCCTCGTCCGACTCCGCCTGACCGGCCGGAATCGCGGCCCCGTGTGCACGCAGCACGCCCTCGATCTGCGCGGGGTCAACCTTGAGGCGGGTCACGTCGGCTGGGCGCAGATCGATCAAGATCCGCTGTTCCTCGCGCCCCGAGAGCGTGACCTTCTGCACGCCGCTGACACCCTGCAGGGCGGGCACGACGGTCTGCGCGAGCGCGTCGCCGAACGCCGCGGAGTCGTCGCTCGATCCCGCGCTCAGCATCATCGCGGGCATATCTTCCGCCCCGCCGGAAAAGACGGTGACCTCGGAGCCCTGCGGGAACACCGGCTTGAGCGACTCGGCCGCCGCCCGGATCTTCGAGAGCGTGTCTTCGTCGCCGTCGAACGGCCACTCCACCATGATGTCGGCCGAGCCGCTCGAGGTCGTCGAGGTGACCCGCGTGATCCCCGGCACCGCGCTGAGCGCCTGCTCAGCGGGCTCGGTCACGGCCGTCGAGAGCTCTTCTGGGGCGAGGCCCGGCGACTGCACCGAGACGTAGGCCATCGGCACCTGCAGCGAGGGCATCAGCTCCTGTTTGAGCGAACTCATCGAGAACAGGCCGAGTGCGGCAACCGTGAGCGTGATGAGCCCGACGATGAGCCGATTCGTGAGGCTGGTGCGGGTAAGGAAGGACATGGTGCCTTTCGGTGGGACGACCCCGGCGGGTGGCGCGACTGATCGCGCCGCAAACGCAGCTCAGCCGTGGCTCTCCGTGCGGGGCAGCACGGACGAGGTTTTCAGCCTCGCCGATGCGCGCCGCTCCCGCATCGTCCCCAGGTACGACCTTCCTCATCCCAGGGGATGAGATGTGCGCCCGCGCCGCGTCAGACTGTCCGTGCGCGCCGGTTTCCGTGCGCCGGTGTGTGCCCGGACCCGTGCCTGCGTGTGCGTTACGCTGCGGTGCGCGGCGTCACCCAGGTCCACTCGCCGTACTTCGCGGTGCGGCCATCACCGCTCGACCGTCCCGTGAGCCGGCGCTGCACCCAGGGCACCACGTGCTCGCGGGTGTACCGGAGCTGCTCGCGCGCGCTCGGCGCGGGGGCCGGCGGTGCATCGAGCACCCAGTCCGCGGGCGGCGCGACGTCGAGCGCGCGCAGC
Source organism: Leucobacter luti (assembly GCF_004217175.1). Taxonomy (GTDB): domain Bacteria; phylum Actinomycetota; class Actinomycetes; order Actinomycetales; family Microbacteriaceae; genus Leucobacter; species Leucobacter luti. Next base: position 424,015 of record NZ_SHKI01000003.1, on the reverse strand, counting down.
ACGTTCGCGGCGACCCGGTGGTGGCCCACCGGGGCCAGGTGCAGGCGGTCGTGCGACCAGTACTGGCGGCCGGTCAGCTCGGCGTCGCTCCAGTTATCGGCAAAGCGGACGCCGAGTCGGGCGGCGATCCCGCCGGCGACTCGGGTGAGCTCGTCACCCTTTGCCCGCACCCGGCCGCCGCCCGGCAAGCCGCCCGTCGGGTTTGCCCCGGCCAGCAGGAGCGGTTCGGCCCCGGCCGCCTGAATGCGGCGCAGCGCGGTCTCGGTCTCCGCAGCGATCCAGGCGAGATCGGTCCCGGGGCGGAGCATGTCGTTTCCGCCGCCGTTGAAGCTCACGAGCGTGGGCGCGAGCGCGAGCGCAGGCTCAAGCTGCTCAGCGATGATCGGGGCGAGGAGCCGGCCCCGGATCGCGAGGTTCGCGTACTGGATCGGCGCCCCGTGCGCGTCGGCCAGGCCCTGTGCCACGAGGTCGGCCCAGCCGCGCACCGACCCGTCGGGCTGCTCATCGCCAACCCCCTCCGTGAAGCTGTCGCCGATGGCGACGTACCGGATGAGCGCGGGTCCATGATCCTGAGTCACCCTCCCACACTACGCCTCAGTGCCGACGAACGGTGGCGGCCGGGGCCAGGCGCGTAACATCGCCCGGCCACGCCCCGGGGGCCGCGGCCCCCGGCGGCTCGGGGCCTGCCCCGGCGCGGGCGACACGCCCGGCTTGCGCGCCGTGCCCTGGCCGCGTAAGCTTGCTCCTTGGCTGTGCGCCGTCCCAGTGCGCAGACCGCGAGGGCTCGTCCCGCGTCGCCGGAACCCTCCGGAAGCGCGTGAGTCAGCGCAGACAAGAAATCTTGGGTGAGGCCGTCCGGTCTCACGGTATGAGAGGAAACACCATGGCAGCAGTGTGCCAGGTGACCGGCGCCGTTCCCGGCTTTGGTCACAACATTTCGCACTCGCACCGTCGCACCAAGCGTCGGTTCGATCCGAACATCCAGAAGAAGACCTACTTCGTGCCCTCACTCGGCCGCAAGGTGACGCTCACCCTGTCGGCTAAGGGCATCAAGGTGATCGATGCTCGTGGCATCGAGTCAGTTGTTGCTGATCTGCAGAAGCGTGGGGTGAAGCTCTAATGGCTAAGGATAAGGACGTACGTCCGATCATCAAGCTCCGCTCGACGGCCGGAACCGGTTACACCTACGTGACCAAGAAGAACCGTCGCAACACCCCCGACCGCCTCGTGCTCAAGAAGTACGACCCGGTGGTCCGCAAGCACGTTGATTTCCGAGAGGAGCGCTAAACATGGCTAAGAAGAGCATGATTGCAAAGAACAAGCAGCGTCAGGCCATCGTTGAGCGTTACGCCGCGAAGCGCCTCGAGCTGAAGAAGGCCCTCGTTGACCCCAACGGGACCGACGAGAGCCGCGAGGCCGCTCGTATCGGCCTGCAGAAGCTGCCCCGCAACGCTTCGCCGGTGCGCGTGCGCAGCCGCGACGTCATCGACGGCCGCCCCCGTGGCGTGCTGACGAAGTTCGGCGTGTCCCGTGTGCGCTTCCGCGACATGGCTCACCGCGGCGAGCTCCCCGGCATCACCAAGTCGAGCTGGTAACAGCTCCGCACTCGCGGATCCGGGAGTCGTTCGACTTCTGAAAACGGGCGCGAACCCTTCGGGGTTCGCGCCCGTTTTTTCGTGTCCCCGCGACACGCCGCGCGGAATTATCGCAGGTGGATCCGCGGAAAACCGCCAAACTGAGGTAGATTCGTAGCGATCAACCGATCGGACCCTCCATACCGGTGGGGACACCTGAACCAGATCAGGGGCTCGGCCATTGCATGTCGTCGCCCTGGAAGGACACAACATGGCACTCAACAAGACCGAGCTTGTCGCTAAGATCGCCGCTGAGACCGGCCAGAGCCAGGCCGCCGTTTCCAACGTGATCGACGGGCTGTTCGCCGCTGTCTCCGAGACCGTCGCCGCGGGCGAGAAGGTTTCGATCCCGGGCTGGATCTCGTTCGAGACCGCAACCACGGCCGCTCGCACCGGCCGCAACCCCCGCACGGGCGAGACCATCAACATCCCCGCTGGCAAGCGCGTCAAGGTGTCGGTCGGCTCGAAGCTCAAGGCTGCCGTGAAGTAACTTCACCCACCGCACTCCACCCCTCGGGCGATTCGCTCGGGGGGTGTCGTGTTTTCCGGGACCGGACTGATCCTTCGCACATCGGGCAGGCCGTAGGCTAGGTGTGTGCCTCGTTCTCTGCGTGTTCTCGCTCCCGCCCTGCTGCTCGCGGCGACGCTCGCATTCCTGGTGGTCGGGCTCAGCATCGGCGGCGCAGCAGCCGAGCGGACCCTCGCGGACCCGGGCACGATTGTGCGCTACGGCGTGCCCATCGCCCGCACCATCGTCAACGTGGCAATGGCCGGCCTGATCGGATCCGTCGTCATGGCGGTCTGGGCGCTCGCGAGCGATCGGCCCGAGATGCGCGTCGCGCTCGATGTGGCCGCCGGCTCCGCCGCCGTGCTCACCGTCGCAAGCGCGGCAACCCTGATCTTCACCTACGTCGACGTCTCGGGCCTCCCGTTCTCCGGCGACGCAAGCTTCGGCGCCGGCCTCGCCCAGTTCGTCACCGAGATCGAGCTCGGCCAGCTCTGGTTCATCGAGCTGCTGTTGGCGGCGACCACCACGGTGCTCGCGTTTGCGGTGCGCGAGCGCCGGCTCACGCTTCTCGTGCTGATCGCGGCGCTCGCCACGACGCTGCCGCTCGCGCAGCAGGGGCACGCCGCAGGAGCCTCCGGGCACAGCCAGGCGGTCAACTCCCTCCTGGTGCACCTGATCGGCGCCGCAGTGTGGCTTGGGGGGCTGCTGACGCTGGTGTTTGTGGCGTTCACCGTCGACCGCAAGCGGCTCGCGGTGCTTTCGGGCCGCTACTCAAGCCTCGCGCTGCTCGCGTTCATCGGCGTGGCAGCGTCGGGTGTCGTGAGCGCGTGGCTGCGCGTCGGCTCCATCGACGCCCTGTTCGGCACCGGGTACGGCATCCTCGTGGTGCTCAAGACCGTCGCGCTCCTCGCACTCGGCACGTTCGGTGCGGTGCAGCGCACCTGGCTGATCCCGCGCATCGCGGACAGCGTGCGCGGCCAGCGCGCGTTCATCTGGTTCATCACCGCCGAGCTCGCCGTCATGGGGATCGCGAGCGGTGTGGCGGGCGCGCTCGGCCGCACGGCCACCCCCGTTGCGCTTGAGCCGGCCCGCGACCAGGGCGGCAAGATCAGCCCGGCCGAGTGGCTCACGGGCGATCCGCTCCCGCCTGAGCTCACGCCGTCGAGCTATTTCACGGAGTGGAAGTTCGATCTCGCCTGGGCGCTCGTGTGCGTCTTCGGCCTCCTGTTCTACTTCGCCGCCGTGATCCGCCTGCGCCGCCGCGGCGACCGCTGGCCGATCGGGCGCACGATCCCCTGGGCGCTCGGTATCGCGGGGCTGTTCTACACGACCAACGGTGCACTCAACGCGTACGAGCAGTACCTCTTCAGCGTGCACATGCTCGCGCACATGATGCTCACCATGCTGATCCCGCTGCTGCTCGTGCTTGGCGCGCCGGTGACGCTCACGCTGCGTGCCGTCGAGAAGCGCACCGACGGCTCCTGGGGCGGCCGCGAGTGGATCATGTGGGCCGTGCAAACCCCGTACTCGAAGTTCATCACGCACCCGGCCGTCACCGCCGTGGTGTTTGCCGGTTCGCTCTGGATCTTCTACTTCACGCCGATCGCGCGCTGGGCGGCGTCCGAGCACCTCGGCCACCAGTGGATGATCATCCACTTCCTCATCGCCGGCTACCTGTTCAGCCTGTCAATGATCGGCATCGACCCGGTGCCCTACCGCTTCCCGTACCCGCTGCGGCTCGTCACCCTGTTCGCAACGATGGCCTCGCACGCGTTCTTCGGCGTGACCATCATGACCGGCAACGGGCTCATGCTCGCGGACTGGTACGGGGCGATGGGGCGCACCTGGGGCGCAACCCCGCTCGAGGACCAATCGACCGGCGGCGGGATCGCGTGGGGAATCGGCGAGCTGCCCACGCTCGCGCTCGCGCTCGTGGTCGCCGTGCAGTGGTCGCGCAGCGACACGAAGGAGCAGAAGCGCAAGGACCGCTTTGCCGATCGCTCGGGCGAGGCGGAGCTGCACGCGTACAACGAGATGCTCGCCGCGCAGGCGAAGCGCGACGCGCGCACCACGCGAAGCTGAGGGTGTTCGAGGGCGGCCGGGCGGCGAGCCGGGGCCGGGTCGCCCGGACGCACTACGCGCCCGGTGCGCCCGCGTCCGTGCCGGTCACGTCGGCGCGGTGGAAGTTGAGGTGCGAGCGCGAGGCAGTGGGCCCGCGCTGCCCCAGGTAGCGCGAGTACGTGGCGCCCGAGCCGTAGGGGCGATCAGACGGCGACGTGAGCCGGAAGAAGCAGAGCTGCCCGATCTTCATTCCCGGCCAGAGACGGATGGGGAGCGTGGCGACGTTCGACAGCTCCAGCGTGACGTGGCCCTCGAAACCGGGGTCGATGAACCCCGCGGTCGAGTGCGTGAGCAGGCCGAGCCGGCCCAGCGAGCTCTTGCCCTCCAAGCGCGCCGCGATGTCGTCGGGGAGCCCCACCTGCTCGAACGTTGAACCGAGTACGAACTCGCCGGGGTGGAGGATGAACCCCTCGGCGGGATCCACCTCGATGAGGCGGGTGAGCTCCGGCTGCTCCTCGGCCGGGTCGATCACCGCGTACTTGTGGTTGTCGAACAGGCGGAAGTAGCGGTCGAGCCGCACATCGACACTCGACGGTTGCACCATCGAAGCGTCGCTGGGGGACAGCTGGATCCGGCCCGATTCGAGTTCGGCGTTGATATCGCGGTCTGAAAGCAGCACGGTTCTATCCTAGGCGAGCGGATGCGCATTCACGCGCGTCCCCTACTCCTCCTCGGTGAGGGCGAAGAGGAGCTCGGCGAGGCGGTCGCCCAGCTCGGTGAACGCGCCAGACGGGTCGGTCCCGGCGAGCGCCGCCGTGCGTAGCGCGTGCTCGTACACCCCGCTGAGCACGAGGATCGCTCGTTCCACGGGGATCACGAAGCGGCGGCCTGCCGCCTGGAGCACGCGCTCGACCACACCGGAGATGCTCGCGTAGAAGTTGTCCATGAAGTCGTGGTGCCCCGGCGCGAGCGACGGGTCGCGCATGGCGAGCAGCAGGAACTCCGCCTCCAGCACGAACCAGGCGGTCGCGTCTTGCGACGGGGTGAAGAACTGCACGATGTAGTCGGCGGCCTCCGCGGGGTCGACGCAGCCGGCGCGCTCGCGGAGCGTGGGCTCGAGCATCCGGGCCTTCTCGTCGAGGTCGGCCGCCCGGCGCTCGAACTCCCGGGTGAGCAGCTCCAGGAAGAGCTGTTCCTTGCTCTCGAAGTTCGAGTAGAAGGCGCCGCGGGTGAAGCCGGCGCGCGCGCTGATCGTCTCGACCGCTGCGCCCTGCAGTCCGTCCTCCGCGAAGACCTCGACGGCGGCGTCCATCAGGCGAGTGCGCGTCTCCTGGCGGCGCGCACTCGGGGTCGGATCTGGTGCGAGTGTCATACGTGGCCTCCCGTCGCGCGTGATGTGGTGCGGCGTGCGCGTTCACTGAGCATCCGCTGAATACACTAGTGTATCGAATCGGATACACTAGTGTATCGACACTGTGCGCGGGGGCTCGGCGATCCGTGTCTGCGTGTTGCCGTCCCGCTCGCTCAGAGACCCGTTCGCGACCGGAAGGCCCGCCCCGCATGTCGTCACTTTTGTACTCGCTTGGCCTGTGGGCCACGCGCGCGAAGTCGCTCGTCCTCATCCTGTGGATCGCACTGCTCGCGCTCCTCGGCGTGGGCGCCGGGCTGTTCTCGCAGGGCGCGAACGCGCCGATCACGATCCCCGGCACTGAGTCGCAGGCGGCGATCGACACGCTCGGCCGCACTTTCCCGGAGGTGAGCGGCACGAGCGCCACCATCGTGGTGGTTGCGCCCGAGGGTGAGAGCGTCGAGGACGGCCAGTTCAAGAGCGAGATCGTGGCGGTCGCCGACGAGCTCGCGGACCTGCCGCAGGTCAACGCGGTCTCACACCCGTTCGCCGAACTCGGAGCCAGCGGCCTGAGCGACGACGGGCGAGCCGCGCTCATCACGGTGCAGATCGACGCCACCCAGAGCGACGCACCGGAGGCGACGAGCGACGGCATCGTTGCCGCCACCTCCGAGCTCCGGGAAGCGCTTCCGGCGGGCTCCGAGGTGTCCTACGGCGGCGACCTCTTCTCCGTGGCGATCCCTGGCTTCACGATCACCGAGGCGCTCGGCGTCGCGATCGCGTTCATTGTGCTGCTGTTCACGCTCGGCTCGCTGGTCGCGGCCGGAATGCCGCTGCTGATCGCGATCCTCGGCGTGGGCGTGACGATCGCCGGGCTCTTTGTCACCACCGCGTTCGCCGAGATGACCTCCACCACCCCGATGCTCGCCCTCATGCTCGGGCTCGCCGTCGGTATTGACTACACGCTCTTCATCGTAAGCCGGCACCAGGAGCAACTGCGCTCCGGGCTCGGCGTCACTGAATCGATCGCACGGGCCACCGCGACGAGCGGTTCGGCCGTGGTGTTCGCCGGCCTCACCGTCATCATTGCGCTGCTCGGCCTCGCGGTGGCGGGGATCCCGTTCCTCACCGCGCTCGGCGTCGCCGCCGCCGCGGGGGTCGCGGTCGCGGTGCTCATCGGCGTTACGCTGACCCCCGCCGTGCTCGCGATGGCGGGCCTCAAGATCCTGCCGAAGAAGCAGCGCGCCGCGCTTGCCGCGCAGTCGACGGGCGGCGCAGCGGGAGCAACCACCGCGGATGGCGAGCACAGCGCGGCCGACCCCGCAGCGCCGGGGCAGCCGGCACCGTCGCGTCCTGCCGCGAATGGGCAGAGCCGCGCCGACCGCTTCTTCAGCGGCTGGGTGCGCGTGGCGGTCGCAAAGCCGATCATCACGATCCTCGTGGTGCTCGTGGGGCTCGGCGCCGCGGCGCTCCCCGCCCTCGACCTGCGCCTCGCGCTGCCGGGCGCCGAGACGCTCGAGGAGACCGATCCCGCCCGCGTGACCTACGAGCTCACGGGCGAGCACTTCGGTGAGGGCGCCAACGGCCCGCTGATCCTCACCGGCTCGATCATCACGAGCACCGACCCGCTGGGGCTCATGGAGGATCTCGCCGACGAGGTGCGCGCGCTTCCCGGCGTCGCCGACGTGCCGCTCGCCACCCCCAACCAGAACGCCGACACCGGCATTATTCAGGTGGTCCCCGAGGAGGGGCCGCAGTCCGAGAGTACCGAGCAGCTCGTGGCCGAGCTCCGCGCGCACCACGACGAGTGGCAAGAGAAGTACGGCGTGAGCCTCGCGGTGACCGGCTTCACCGCCGTTGGCATCGACGTCTCCCACCTGCTCGGCGAGGCGCTGCTGCCGTTCGGCGTGCTCGTGGTGGGGCTCTCCCTGATCCTGCTCGCGATGGTGTTCCGCTCGGTGTGGGTGCCCATCAAGGCGACGCTCGGCTACCTGCTCTCGGTGGGGGCCGCGTTCGGCGCGGTCGTTGCCGTGTTCCAGTGGGGCTGGCTGGGCGACCTGCTCAACGTGCACCACGCGGGTCCCGTGCTCAGCTTCATGCCGATCATCCTGATGGGCGTCTTGTTCGGCCTCGCGATGGACTACGAGGTGTTCCTGGTCGCGCGCATCAGGGAGGAATATGTGCACGGCGCGAACGCGCAGCAGGCGATCAGACGCGGCTTTGTTGGCAGCGCGAAGGTGGTCACCGCCGCCGCGCTCATCATGTTTGCCGTGTTCGCGGCGTTCGTGCCGGAGGGTGACCCGAGCATCAAGGTGATCGCGCTCGGGCTCGCCGTGGGCGTGTTCGTCGACGCCTTCATCGTGCGCATGACGCTCGTGCCCGCCATCCTCGCGCTGCTCGGCGACCGGGCCTGGTGGATGCCGCGCTGGCTCAGCCGCATCCTGCCGTCGTTCGACGTGGAGGGCGAGGGCCTCGCCCGCGAGATCGCGCACCGGGACTGGCCTAGCGACCGGCCCGACGCGGTGATCGCGTCCGAGCGGGCCCGTCTCGCCGGTGGGATCACGCTGCCCGACCTCCGCGTCTCACCCGGTGAAGTGCTGCTGCTCGACCCCCGCGACCCGCTGAGCCTGCCGCTCGCGGAGGCGGTCGTTGGCCGCGCCCCCATCATGCTCGGCACCGCCAAGATCGCTGGGTTGCTGCTCCCCGAGCGGGCCGCGTCGCTCCGCTCGCGCGCCGGCTGGGCCGAGCCCGAGTCGCTGCGCGAGGCGCTGCAGGATCGGCCCGAGGTGCTCCTCGTCGATCTGCGTGCCGCGGCCGAGCGCCCGCTCCCGCTCGCCCTGGTCGACGCAATGCGCTCCGGCCTCGCCGCCAGCGCGGTCGACGGCGAACGCGGCGCCGCCCCGCGCCTCACGCTCGTCGTGCTCGGGGACCGCGAGCTCGCGGCTCGACTGCTCCCAGCAGACACCCGTTTTGTCACCCCGGACACCGCGACCGCCGCACCGGCTGGCGGCCACGATCCGGATCCATCACCCGCGCCGGAACTCTTCGGTGCCGCACCGATCGTCGAAGGAGGCGCCCGATGAGCGCCGCACTGACCCGCCTCTCGGGCCGCAAGCCCGTGCGCTGGACCACCCTTCTGGGGCTTATTCTCGTGCCGCTCACGGTGGCCGGGGTGCTCCTGTGGGGCCTCTGGAACCCGACTGAGCGCCTCGACACCGTCACCGCCGCCGTCGTAAACAACGACGAGGCGGTTGAGGTCGACGGCCAGCTCGTGCCGCTGGGCCGGCTGCTCGCGGGTGAGCTCATCGGCGAGGCCGGGGCGAAAGACGACCCGGACGCCGAGACAAACTTCACGTGGGTGCTCACCGACGAGGAAGACGCGGCCGCCGGACTCGACGACGGCCGCTACGCCACCGTCGTGACCATCCCAGAGGACTTCTCGGCCGCCGCGACCTCGCTCTCGGGCGAGCCGAAGGACGCCACGCAGGCGACGATCGACATCGCCGAGAGCGACCGCGGCCGGCTCATCGACACCGCCCTCTCCGGCATCGTGACCCAGACCGCCACCCAGCTGCTCAACCAGCAGCTGGGTGAGCAGTTCGTTGGCGGCGTGTTCGTGGGCATGACCGAGCTCTCGAAGGGGATCGGATCTGCCGCGGACGGCGCGACGCAGCTCGCCGACGGCGGCACGCAGCTGGGTGAGGGCGCGACGCAGCTCGCTGACGGCACGCAGCAGCTTGCCGACGGCACGCAGCAGCTGTCGAGCGGTGCTGGCGAGCTTGCCGCGGGCGCGGGGTCGCTCGCCGCGGGGGCGGGAACCCTGGCGTCTGGCGCCGGCGACCTCGCGGGCGGAGCCGGGGCACTCGCCGACGGAACGCGACTGTTCGCTTCCGGAGACGGCACCGCGGAAAACCCCGGCATCGCCGGCTTTTCGGCGGGGCTGAGTGAGTACGCGATTGGCGCACGAACTCTCGCAACGGGCAACGGCACAGCGGAGAATCCGGGCCTCGCGGGCCTCGCCACGGGCGTTGAAGCGTACACGGGCGGCGTGAACGAGGCGCTCGCCGGCCTGCAGAGCGGAGCGGGCGCGGCGATCGACCCGCTCACGCAACTGCGTGGCGCGATCGAGGCGGAGCTGATCCCCGTCGAGAATCCCCAGGAGGCCATTGCCGGCCTTGACCTCCTCATTGGAACACTCCAAGGCGCAGCCAGTTCGGACCCGAGCTCCCAGATTGAACAGTTGAAGCTGAGCGGAGTCGCGCTCGCCGGCGGGGTGCGCAGCGCCGCGACAGGCGCCGAACAAGCTGCCGGCGCCGCCGAGCAGCTCGCCGGGGCTGGAACTCAGCTCGCCGCGGGTGCGGAAGGGCTCGCCGTTGGGGCTGCGCAACTCTCAGGCGGTGCCGCCGGGCTTGCCGGCGGAGCTTCGGAATTGGCGGGGGGAGCCTCCGGTCTTGCCACAGGCGCCTCCGGCCTCGCCACGGGTACCTCAGAGCTCGCGGCGAACACGCCGGAGCTTGCCGACGGCGCCGCGCAGCTCGCGGACGGGGTGGAGCAGTCGGCCGCGGGCGCGGCCGAGCTCGCGAAGGGCCTCGGCGAGGCCGTGAGCGGGATCCCGAACTATACGGAGGCGGAGCGCGACAAGCTCGCCGAGACCGCCGTGACTCCGGTCAAGGCCGAGGGCGGCAGCGACGAGCTGTTCAACGCGTCCGGCGTGCCGCTGTTTGCCGGGATCGCGCTGTGGGCCGGCGCGCTCGCCGCGTTCCTCGTGCTCGCCCCGCTGTGGCGGCGCACCCGCGAGGCCGCCCGCGGCGTCGGCGAGATCACGCTGCGCAGCGCGCTGCCGGCGCTCGGGCTCGGCGCCGCGCAGGGCGCGATCGCCGGCGTCGTGCTCCCCATCGCGCTCGGCTACGACTTCGCGCAGGGCGCCGGCTTCTTCGGGCTCGCGCTGCTCGCCGGCATCGCGTTCACGCTGCTCGTGCAGGGGCTCTCCGCGCTGCTCGGCGGGTTTGGTCGCTTCATCGCGTTCGTGCTTCTCGTGGTCGCGTTCGCGGTGGGGATCGTGTCGACGGTGCCCGGCCCGCTCGCCGCGGTGGGCGAGCTCAGCCCGGTCGGTGCCGCCCTCGGCGGCTTCCAGGCGATCGCCACCGGCGCGGCCGGCGCCGGCGGGGCCGCGGTGCTGCTCACGCTCTGGGGCCTGGCCGGCCTGGTGCTCACCGCGCTGGCGGTGCGCAAGGAGCGGGCGGCCCAGCGCTAGGCCCCCGGGCCTGTCCGCGGCACAGACGACAGCGGGGGCGCGCCACGAGTGTGGCGCGCCCCCGCTGTCGTCTCGGTGCTTAGATCTGCGGCACCGCGATGTGGTCCATGTCGGCGAACGACTGGTTCTCGCCCGCCATGACCCACAGGAACGAGTAGTTCGTGGTGCCCACGCCGAAGTGCATCGACCAGGCCGGGGAGATCACCACGTCGCCGTTCTTGAGCGCCACGTGGCGGGTGTGCCCGGGCAGCCCCATGAAGTGGAACACGCGCTCCTGCTCGTCGATGTCGAAGTACACGTACACCTCGGTGCGACGATCGTGCGTGTGCGGCGGCATACTGTTCCACACGTTGCCGGGCTCGGGGGCGGTGATCCCCAGCACGAGCTGGCTGCTCGCCACGCCGTCCTCGTGGATGTGCTTGCGCACGATGCGGCGGTTCGCGTGTTCCTGCTCGCCGGTCTCGGTGGTCAGCGCCTCAGCCGCGGGGATCAGCGTGGTGGGGTAGTCGCGATCCGACACGGCCGACGACAGGAAGAAGCGGGTCCCATCGATGCTCGCCTCGAACGAGATTTCGCGCGCGCCGCGCCCAATGTAGAGCGCGTCCTTATCGGACAGCTGGAAGCTGGTGCCGTCGACCACGACCGTGCCGGTGCCGTTGAGGGCGGTCACGGCCAGCTCGCGGCGCTGGCAGAAGAACTCGGCGCGGAGCTCCGGGTAGTTCTCAAGCGTGAGGGGGGTGCCCGGGGTGGGCTGGGCGCCGCCGAGCACCATGCGGTCCTCGTGGCTGTAGACCGCGGCCACCTGGCCGGGCGTGAAGAGATCGCTGATCACGAACCGCGCTCGGATCTCTTCGTCGCTCATGTGCCGGAGCTCGTCCGGGTTCGTGGCGTGGCGGACTTCCATAGAATTCTTCAACGGTGTTCTTTCTGCTTAGTGGTCTGCGCTGCGCACGACGTTGGTGGGGGTGCCGTTCGCGAACGCGATGATGTTGCGGCCCGCGATCGCGAAAACCTCGTCTGCCTCGTCCGTGTGGAAGCCGATGTGCGGGGTGAGGATCAGGTTTTCCTGGTCGAGCGGCAGGCTGCTCAGCTCGGGCGGCTCGCTCTCGAAGACGTCGAGCGCGGCGCCGAAAATGCGGTTTTCGGCGAGGAGCGCGAAGAGCGCGGCACGGTCGAGGATCTCGTCGCGGGCGGTGTTGACGAGCACCGCGGAGGACTTGAGTCGGCCGAGGAGCTCCGCGGATACGAGGCCCTCGGTCTCGGGGGTGTGGGTGAGGTGGAGCGACACGACGTCGCTCTCGGTGAACAGCTCCTCGAGGGTGACGCGTCGGCCGGGCAGGGCAGCCTCGACCTCGGGCCGCTCCGTGCGGTTCCAGAACACGACGTTCATGCCGAGGGCGTGCCCCATCTCGATCACCTCGCGGCCGATCGCCCCGGTGCCCACCACGCCGAGCGTGCGGCCGCGCAGCTTGAGGCCCTGGTGCTTCGCCCACTCGCCCGCGCGGACGATCCGGTCGCCCTCGGGGATCCTGCGCGCGGCGGCGAACATGAGCGCGATCGCGTGTTCTGCGACGCTGCGGCTCGCGAAGTCGGGGACGTTCGTCACGGTGATGCCGAGGCGCTCGGCCTCCGCGACGTCGACGAAGCGGTGCGCTCCCGTGCCGACGAAGCTGACGAGCTTGAGGCCGGGGACGCCCGCGAGGAAGTCCTGGGGAAGCGGGCCCTGGTCGGCGATGATGTACACGGCGTCGTAGCCCTGCGCGCGCGCGATCGTCGCCTCCTCATCGGCGAAGCGCTCCTCGAACCAGTCGAGTTCGTGGCCGGCCGCGCGCAGCGGTTCGATGACGTCGCGTCGAACGATGTCGGCGTACTGCGGCTCGCCATCGATGCAAACAATTCTCACGGGGTGTCCCTTTCGGTGTGTGGTGTGCAGGTGCGGGGGTGAGGGGCGCTGGACGGTTCGCCCCTCACTCCCGCGGTTCGTTACTTCGCGACCCAGCGGTTGAACTGGTCGGTCAGCTCAGCGTTGTTCTCCTTGTAGTAGGCGGCGTCGAGCACGATGGCGTTCTCGATGTTGTCGCCCACGGGGAGGAACGGCTGAATGTCCTCGGGGAAGTCGCCCACGCTGATGCCGGTGCTCGCCGCGGGGATCGGCGTGGGCACGCGCGAAGCGAACTCGATCTGTCCGGCGGTGTTCTCGATGACGCTCTTCAGCAGCGCCTGCGCCGCTGCCGGGTTGGGTGCGTCAGCGGGGATCGCCCAGACGCTGTTCGCGTAGCCGGCCTGGTCCCAGCCCACGGAGAGGGGGAAGCCGTTCTGGCTCGCGGTGAACGCGCGGTTTGCCCACACGATGCCGAGATCGCAGGAGCCGTTTTCGAAGCTCTCGATCGACTGCGCGCCGCTCGACCACCACGTGACGCTGTCCTTGACGGTGTCGAGCTTGGCGAACGCGCGCTCGGTGTCGAGCGGGTAGAGGTCGTCGGCGGCGACACCGTCGGCGAGCAGCGCCGACTCGAGCGTCCAGCCGTACTGCGGGTTGTTGAAGAAGCAGCGCTGGCCGGGGAACTTCTCGGTGTCGTAGAGGTCGGCCCAGGTCTTGGGGGCGGCGTCGGCCGGGTACGTGTCTGAGTTCCACGCGAGGACCATGCCGAAGGTGCCGACCTCGATGCCGGTGTCGGAGTAGGTGCCGTCCGCGAGCTGGTCGACGGGCACCACGCTCGTGTCGATCTTGGCCAGGTAGCCGTTGTCGGCCGCCTGCTGCGCATCGCTGAGCGAGGGGAGGAACACGAGGCTCCAGTCGACGGCGCCGTTCTGCGCGGCGGCGAAGAACTTCGTGGACGCCTCGTTGTAGTCGTCGACCACCTTGACGCCGGTCTCCTCGGTGAAGTCGGCGAAGAGGGTGTCGTTCAGCCCCTCCCACACGTCGCCGCCGCTCGTGTCGTAGAACAGCACCTCGCCGGAGACGGCGGAGTCGCTCCCGCTGTCCGACCCGGAGTCGGAGGCGGCGGCGCTGCAGCCGGTGAGCGCCAGCGCTCCGGCGAGAGTGAGCGCGCCGAACGAGACGGCGCGTGCCTGGGGAATTTTCATGTGCGTGTCCTTCCTTGGATGCAACTAGTTACTGGTGGGCAAGATGACGGCGCTGTGGGAGCGAATGCTCATCACGGCGGGGGATCCGGGCTCGGGGATCGGTTCCGACGAGTCGAGGTCAACGAGGTACGAGCCGCGGGCGTCGGCGAGGCGCACCCGGATGCTCTGGCCGAAGAAGCGGGCCTCGGTGACGGTGACGTGCGCCACGGGCTCGAAGCCGCTTGGGACGCCCGCGAGGTCGGTGCTCAGGCGGATCTGCTCGGGGCGCGCGCTGAGCGTGCACACCGATCCGGCCTTCATCTGGGGCAGCGCCGCCGCGGTGAGCGTGAACTCGCCGACGCGGACCGTGGTCCCGGCGGCGGCGTGGCCGAGCGCCTCCGCCGGGAACGTGTTCGTCTCGCCGAGGAAGTTTGCGACGAAGCCGCTGTTCGGGGCGCTGTAGACCTCGCGGGGGGCGCCCACCTGGCGGATGAAGCCGGCCTCCATGACACCCATGCGATCGGAGAGGATGTAGGCCTCTTCCTGGTCGTGGGTCACGTAGATCGCGGTGGTCTCCGACTCCTGCTGGATCCGCCGAATCTCGGAGCCGAGGTCTTGGCGGAGGCGCCGGTCGAGCGCGCCGAGCGGCTCGTCGAGCAGCAGCACGCGGGGGCGCTGCGCCAGGGCGCGGCCCAGGGCCACGCGCTGCTGCTGGCCGCCCGAGAGCTGGGCCGGGTGCCGGTCCTTGAGCGCGCCGAGCTCGGTGAGTTCGAGGATCTCGTCCACGCGCTTCGCGAGCTGCGGCCCGCGCACCTTGCGCAGCTTGAGGCCGAACGCGATGTTCTGGCTCACCGTGAGGTGCGGGAAGAGCGCGTAGTTCTGGAACACGAAGCCGATGTCGCGCTTCTGCGTGGGCAGCTTCGTCACGTCTGCGCCGTCGATCGCGATCGAGCCCGAGGTGAAGTCGATGAGCCCGGCGATGATGCGCAGCAGCGTCGTCTTGCCCGAGCCCGAGGGGCCGAGCAGCGTGAAGAACTCGCCGGCCTGCACCGTGAGGTCGGTCTCGTGGAGCACCCGGGTGCCGCTGAAGTCGCAGCTCACCTGGTCGACGATCACTTCGCCGCGCTTGCTGTCGCCCGGTGTGGAGGCGTGGGGAGAAGACATGTCGATCCTCATTTCTGGTCGGCGCGGGCTGCGGCAGCCGATTTCCGCGACTGCATGATGCGTTGGATGATGATGATGGCGACCACGACGAGCGTGAGCAGTGCTGCGACCGCCGGAACTGTGGGGACGATGCCGCTCTCGAGGTACTGGTAGATCGTCACGGGGAGCGTCTTCACGGGCCCGGTCTGCAGGAAGAGCGCGAGCACCACCTCGTCCCAGGATGTGACGAACGCGAGCCCGAACGCCCCGAGGAGCGCGGGGATCATGCCGCGCACGGTGACCTTCCAGAAGGCGGAGGTGCGGGAGGCGCCCATTGTCCAGGCCGCCGTCTCGAGGTCGAGGCCGCGCGACGAGAGGGCCGTGTTGAGCATCGCAAACGCGAGCGGGAACGCGACGAGCGTGTGGGCGAACACGAGCCCCGGAATCGTGCCGGCGAGGTTGAGGCGCAGCTCGACGGCGTAGATCCCGATCGCGAGCAGAATCGCGGGGGTGATGAGCGGTGCGAAGGCGAGGCCCGAGATCAGCACCTTCGTGCGCGCCGACTTCGCGGTCTGCACCACGCGGGCGAGGTAGAGCGCGAGGCTCGTTGACAGCAGGCCGGTGAGCGTGGCGATGAGGAGGCTGCGCGCGGTGGGGTCGAGCCACGTGGTCGTGGTGAGCACCTCCCCGTACCACTCGAGGGTGAAGCCGCGCGGGGGGAACACGACGGTCTGCGTCTCGCCAACCGAGAGGGGGAACACGATCAGCACGGGGACGAGCAACACGAGGAGCGCCACGAGGGTGAGCGCGCCGGTCACCACGGTTCCGGGGGTCCAGCTGAAGCGCTGGTCCGAGCTCACGCCCTTCGCCTGCGTGCTCATGCCGGGGGCCTGGAAGCCGCCGCCGAGCCGGATCACCACCACGTAGAGCACGAGCGTGGCGAGCAGCAGCACCACGCCGAGCGCCGAGGCGACGCCCCACTGGAAGAGATCGATCTGCTGCTGGATGTACACCGCGACCGTCTGCTCCTGCGGGCCGCCGAGGATCGCGGGGACGATGAAGAAGCTGAGCGCGAGGATGAAGCACAGCAGCACGGCGCTGAGGATCGAGGTGCGCACGAGCGGGAGGAACACCCGCACGAAGATCTGCACGCCGGAGGCGCCGAGCGTGCGCGCGGCGAGGATCACGTTGTGGTCAACGCTCGTCATGCCCGAGTAGAGGATCAGGATCATGTACGGCAGCAGGTACATCACGGTGCCGAGCAGCGTGCCGCCCTGGGTGTAGAGCAGCGAGAACTTCTCGCCGCCCAGCGCCTGGCTCGCCTGGCTCAGCAGGCCGTTGGGGCTGAGGATCGACGTGACCGCGAAGAGGCGCACCACGATCGAGACCTGGAACGGGATGAGCACGAGCAGCAGGACGACGCCCGCGGCTTTCGCCGAGAGCCGCGAGATGAAGTACGCGGCCGGGAACCCGAGCAGCAGCGCGAGCACCGTCGAGTTCACGGCGAGCACGATCGTGCGCCACTCGACGAGGTGCAGGTACTCGTCCTGCAGGATCGTCAGGTAGTTCGCGAAGGTGAGCTGCGGGTTTGCCCAGTCCATGACGCCGTCGACGCTGATGCTGCGCAGCACGACGTCGAGCAGGGGCCAGAAGAAGAAAATAATGAAGAACCCGGCCGCGGCGAGGGCGAGCGCGATCTTCGGAAGCCGGGCGAGGTTGAACGGCGACCGGCGCGGCGGCCGAACGGTGGGGATCCCGGTGGTGCTCAGGGTCATCTTCGATCCTTGGGGTAGCGGCGGCTGCCGGGTTAGGCCGCGGTCTGGGTGATGACGTACAGCTTGCGGGTGGTCTCCTGCACGTCCCACACGACCCGGGAGCCGTCGGGGAGCGCGACGTACGCGCCGGGGGCGATCGTCTCGACCTCGCCCGAGGCGCGGGTGATGGTGCCGGCCCCGCTCAGGAAGTACATGTACTCGGAGACGCCGATCTTCGACGAGTTGAAGCTGCCGGGGGTGATCTCCCAGACGCCGATCTCGGTGGTCGGGTCCTCGTGCAGCACGAGCTCCTGTGCCGTTGGCTCTCCGGAGATGACGCTGGCGGGAGCCGCGCCCGGCGCGAGTTCGGCCGCGGCGAGGTTGAGGTGGGAGAGCTGGTCGAGCGGGAACGTGGTCATCGTGCGGGACCCCTTCTGACGGTGACGCGCGCGGTGCGGCGCCCCCGAGCATCTTTGCAAATTTGAAACACTGTCTCATAAGTGATGAAATGTTGTCAACACGACGACCCGGCACCGGCTGGTTCGTAAGATGAAGTGATGGGCTGCCACTCGCAATGGTGCGGGGCCCGTTATCGAGAAGGGCGGGAACGTATGAGTGAGCGCGTGATTTCGACCGGTGGGCTGACCTCCTCGGAGCGAGTGACCGGGACGCAGAGCCTCGAGAAGGCCGTCGACATCCTCGAGTACATCGCCGGTGCGCCGGGGCCCGGCGTGACGCTCGCCGAGTGCACCGGGATCCTCGGGTTTAGCAAGGCCACCACTCAGCGGATGCTGCTCACCCTCGCCAGGCGCAACCTGCTGCACTTCGACGAGGAGCTGGGCGTGTACTCGCTCGGCATGCTCACGGCGAAGCTCGGCGCGGAGTACCTGAACCGGCTTGATTACCGCAAGGCGGCGCTGCCCGTGCTGCGCGATCTCGTGGCGCAGTCTGGTGAGACGGCTCACCTCGGCGTGCTCACCGGCCAGAACGTGGTCTACATTGAGCTCGTCGACAGCCCGCAGCCGATCCGCATCTTCAGCAAGGTGGGTGACTCGCGGCCGGCCTACGCCACCGCGATCGGCAAGGCGATCCTGGCGGAGCTGCCCGGCGACGTGCGGCGAGCCCACCTGCCGGAGTCGCTCGCGGGGAGCACGGCGCGCACGATCACCTCGATCGAGCAGCTGTACCTCGACCTGGCGCAGACGCGGGAGCGCGGCTTTGCGATCGACGACGGTGAGAACCGCGACGGGATCCGCGGCTTCGCTGCGCCCATCTTCGATTTCACCGGCAGCGTGTGCGCCGCGCTGAGCATCGCGGGTCCCACCTCGCGGCTCGACTCGGAGGACGCGATTCAGGAGTTCGGCGGCATGGTGACGCGCGCCGCGCGCCGCGTGTCGAGCGTGCTGGGCGCCCCGGAAACGCGGCTCGGCTGAGGGAAAGTGCCCGGCGCCTGCGCCCAGCGCTTTGCGCGTCATCGGAAATATGAAATGATGTTTCAAATTTCTAGTTCCGATGGAGGAATCTGTGCAGCAGCAAGCGCGCCGAGTGGTGATCACGGACTGTGATCACGGAAGTGTAGACATTGAGCGGGCGGTCGCGGAGCAGGCGGGCGTGGAGCTCGTGCTCGCGACCTGCGTGACCGAGGCCGACGTGATCGCCGCGGCGCAGGGGGCGGTCGCGATCGTGACCCAGTACGCGCCGGTGACCGCCGCCGTGCTCGATGCCCTCCCGGATCTCGTGGCCGTCGGCCGCTACGGCGTGGGCGTCGACACGGTCGACGTCGACGCGGCGAGTGAGCGCGGCGTCGCGGTGTGCAACGTGCCCGACTATGGCACCGAGGATGTCAGCGACCACGCGATCGCGCTGGCGCTCGCGCTGCTGCGCGGACTGCCCGCGCTCGACAAGGGAGTGCGCCGCGGTAGCGCGGCGCTCGATCCCGTGCGGCCGCTGCACCGCTTCTCCGCGAGCACCTTCGGCGTGTACGGCCTCGGGCTGATCGGCGAGGCCGCCGCGCGGAAGGCTCGGGGCCTCGGCTTCCGGGTGATCGGGACCGATCCGCGGTACGCGCCGGGCGCGACGACGCCGGACGGCACGGCGGTGGTCTCGCCGGAGACGCTGCTCGCCGAGGCAGACCTGCTGTCGCTCCACCTGCCGCTCATGCCGCAGACCCGACACCTCATCAGCGACGACGCGTTCGCGCGGATGAAGCCGGGTGCCAAGATCGTCAACACCTGCCGCGGCGGCGTCCTGGACACGGCCGCGCTGCTGCGCGCCATCGAGCGCGGCACCGTTGGCGGTGCCGGCCTTGACGTGTTCGAGGAGGAGCCGCTGCCGGTCACGAGCGGGCTGCTCGACCACGATCAGGTGCTCCTCACGCCCCACGCCGCCTGGTACAGCGAGGAATCATTCGCCGAGCTCAAGCGGCGCGCGGTGGCAAACGTGCTCGACGTGTGCGGGGGCCGCGCGGCCGCAAACGTGGTCAACGCGGCCGCCCTCGCCCAGCGCGCAGAGGGGAGCGCCGCGAATGTTTGATCTCGCACTCGCCGGCCAGTCGGCCGTGGTCACGGGCGCCTCGCGGGGCATCGGTGAGGCAATCGCCAGCGCGCTCCTGCGCAGCGGCGCCGATGTGACCACCCTGCAGCGCGGACCCGGATCCGAGCGGCTGCAACGCGTGGCCGAAGAGACCGGGCGCGCGCTGCGGCACGTCACCGTCGACCTTGCGGACGCAGACTCGATCGCGGCCGCGATCGCGGAGGTGGGCGCGGTCGATATCCTCGTGAACAACGCCGGCACGCAGATCCGCCACGACTCTGTCGACTTCCCGCTCGCCGACTTCAACCGGGTGCTCGCGATCAACACGAGCTCGGTGTTCCAGCTCAGCCAGGGCTTCGGCGCGCACATGGTCGCCCGTGGCAGCGGCAAGATCGTCACCCTCGCGTCGCTGCTCTCGTTCCAGGGCGGGCTGCGCGTCCCCGCATACGCCGCTTCGAAGGGCGCGGTCGCGCAGCTCGTCAAGGCGCTCAGCAACGAGTGGGCGGGCCGCGGCGTGAACGTCAACGGCGTGGCCCCCGGCTACGTCGAGACCGACATGAACGAGGCGCTGCTCGCGGATCCGGAGCGGTTCCGGCAGCTCAGCGAGCGGATCCCCGCCGGGCGCTGGGCCACGCCAGAGGACATCGCGAGCGCGGTCGTGTTCCTGTGCACGCCGTACGCCGGGTACATCCACGGCACCGTGCTGCCCGTCGACGGCGGCTGGCTCGCCCGATGAGCGCCGCAGCTGTGAGCGCCCGCCTGACCGTTCCGGCCGAGCTGCGGGCCGCCCCCGTGATCGCGGTCCTGCGCGCCGCAACCGCCGCCGCATACGCGCCCGTTGTTGACGCGCTGCTCGCCGGCGGCGTGAACCACGTCGAGGTGACCCTCAGCACCCCGGGCACCATCGCCGCGCTCCCCGCGCTCGCCGCTCGCTTTGGCGATGCCGCGCGCATCGGTGTGGGCACCGTGACCGGGCTCGCGGACGCGCACGCCGCGGTCGCGGCGGGCGCCGCGTACCTGGTCACGCCGACGACCGACCGCGAGATCATCGCGGTGGCGACCGCGGCGGGGCTGCCCGTGTTCCCGGGCGGCTTCACCCCCACCGAGCTGCACGCGGGCTGGCAGGCCGGCGCCACGGCGGTGAAGGTGTTCCCGGCATCGCACCTCGGTGCCGGCTACGTGGGCGACCTGCGCGGCCCGTTCCCGGGGATCGAGGTGGTGCCGTCCGGCGGCGTCACCGGCGAGGGGGCGCTCGAGTGGCTGCGCGCGGGCGCGTGCGCCGTGAGCATGGGCGGGCCGCTGCTCCGCGACGCGTTCGCCGGTGGCGAGCCCGCCGCGCTGACCGCCCGCGCCCGGGAGCTGATGGCGCGCATCGCCGACGCCGGGTTCGGGGCGGGGGCCGCGCGATGAGCGGCCACGCGTCGAACGCCACGATCGCGGTGGGCGAGCCCGCTGCGGGGCGCGGGGAGGCGCTGCCCTACGTCGTGACCCTCGGCGAATCGATGGGGCTGCTGCGGCAGCAGGTGCCCGGCCGCCTCGTCACGCAGCGGGCGATGGAGTTCGGCTTCGGCGGGGCAGAATCGAACGTGGCGATCGCGCTCAGCCGGCTCGGCGTCGAGGCGGTCTGGTGCGGTCGGCTCGGCACCGACAGCCCGGGCGAGCTGATCGCCCGCGAGCTCCGGGCCGAGGGGGTGCACCCCCGCATCGTCTGGGACGCCGCCGCACCCACCGGGCTCATGCTGAAGGAGCGGCCCACGGCCGGCACCTCGCGGGTGGTGTACTACCGCTCGGGCAGCGCCGGATCGCGGCTGGCCCCCGACGACCTGCCCGCCGGGCTGATCGAGGGGGCCGCGCTGGTGCACGTCACCGGGATCACCCCGGCGCTCTCGGGCAGCGCCGACGCCGCCGTCGAGTCGGCCCTCCGGCGCGCCTGCGCCGCCGGGGTGCCCACCTCGATCGATCTCAACTACCGCAGCGCGCTCTGGGGCGCCGCCGCCGCGGGTGCGCGCCTCTCGGAGCTCGTGGCCCTCGCCGACCTCGTGTTCGCCGGTGACGACGAGGCGGCGCTCGTCGCTGGCGCGCGCCCGGTCGCCGAGCTCGCGGCCGAGCTGCGTCGGCTCGGCCCGCGCGAGGCGGTCATCAAGCTCGGGGAGCGCGGCTGCTACGTGTCGGCCGGCGACGAGACCCTCACCCGCGCGGCGGTCCCGGTGACCGCGGTCGATACGGTTGGCGCCGGTGACGCGTTCGTCGCCGGCTACCTCGCGGAGTGGCTGGCGGGTGCCCCGCTCGCGCAGCGCTGCGACACGGCGGTGCGCGCCGGCGCGTTCGCGTGCCTCACCGCCGGCGACTGGGAGGGCCTGCCGCGCCGCGCGGACTTCGCGCTGCTCGACGCGGGGGACCCGGTGCAGCGTTAGGGGCCGCGGGGCACACCGCTATCCCAGCAGTGTGCCCCGCGGCTCCGAGCACGGCGCGAGAGCGCGCTAGCTCCCGTGCAGCTCCCCGTCCACGCGGCCGGGGAGCACTCGGTCAACGAACGGCGCCGGCTGCAACCCGGCGGGCAGGTTCTGGTAGGCAACCGGGCGCAGGAATCGCTCGATCGCCAGAGTTCCCACAGAGGTGGTGCGGCTGTCTGAGGTCGCGGGGAACGGGCCACCGTGCACCATTGAGTCGATCACCTCGACGCCGGTTGGCCACTCATTGATGATGATTCGGCCGGCGAGGCGCTCAAGCCGCGGGAGCAGCGCTCTGGCGAACTCGAGGTCAGCCGCGCTGTTCGTCATGCGGACGGTTGCGGTGAGCTGCCCGCCGAGCGCGTCAAGTGCAGCGTGGAGCTCAGCGGTGTCCCGATACGTGACCAGCAGGGCCGCCGCCCCAAAGACCTCCTCGTGCATGGCGGAAGCCGCGACGAACGTCTCCGCGTCGGTGAGGAGGACGAGCGGGCCGGGCGCGTTTGGCCCGGGGCCGGGCGCCCCGGCGGCGAGCCGGGTTGCCCCGGCGGCTTCCATCCGCTCGACTCCGGCGTCAAACGCCGCACGGATCCCCGCGGTGAGCATCGTCTGCCCGGTTGTCGCCTCAATCGCCGAGGCGATCTCGCTGCGGAATGCCGTGCTCTCGGGTGACTCCTCAACGAACACGAGGCCCGGGTTCGTGCAGAACTGTCCGGATCCGAGCGTGAGCGAACCCACGAGCCCGGCAGCCTCGGCCACACAGCGTTCGCGCAGTGCGTCCCGGGTCAGAACTACCGGGTTAATGCTCGACATCTCGGCGTACACCGGAACCGGGCGGGGTCGGGCCGCTGCTGTGGCCATGAGCGCCGTGCCAGCCGCCTGCGACCCGGTAAACCCGATCGCGGCGATCGCCGGATGCGCGGCGAGTAGCTGCCCCACCACGGCGCCCGAGCCGAAGAGTACCGAGCACACACCCGCCGGCATCCCGGTGCGCTCGGCCGCGCGGCTGATCGCCTGCCCGGCGAGTTCGGCGGTGCCGGCGTGGGCCGAGTGTCCCTTGACGATCACCGGGCACCCGGCGGCGAGAGCCGACGCGGTGTCGCCGCCCGCGGTTGAGAACGCGAGCGGGAAATTGCTCGCGCCGAATACGGCGACCGGCCCGAGCGGGATTTTGCGCATCTCGATCTCCGACCGCGGCGCCGGGGTGCGCTCCGGCAGCGCGGAGTCACGGCGCAGGCCGTGGAAGGCGCCGAGTCGCACCTCGCGTGCGAAGAGCCTGAACTGGCCGCTTGCCCGGCCGATCTCGTTCTCAATGCGCGCGCTCGGCAGCCCGGTCTCTGCGGTGGCGCGTTCGACGAGCTGCGGGCGCATCGCCTCGAGCTCAGCCGCGACGGCCTCGAGGAATAGTGCGCGGTCCTCGTCGGAACGGGCGCGGTAGTCGTCGAAGCAGGCGAGTGCGGCCGCCGCAGCGCGTTCGACCTCGGCGGCGCCCACGAGCCCGAACGCTGGTTCAATCGGTGTGCCGTCAGCCGGGTTGGTGCTGCGATGTTCGCCGGCGTCGCCGACGACCAGCGCTCCCGCGATGAGGGAGCAGCCGGTCACTGCGGGGGGCTGGGGAAGTGTTCGGGGTGCGGTCATGATGCGAGCCATCCTCCATCGACATTGAGTAGGGTGCCGGACACGTAGCGTGCGGCGGGTGAGAGTAAGTAGACGCACGCGTTTCCGATGTCGGCGGGGTCGCCGAGCTGGCGCATCGGAATACGGGCCATGATGCGGTCGTGATCAGCCGGGTTGGCGAGCAGCCCCTCGGTCATCTCGGTGGCAAAGTACCCCGGGGCGACAACGTTTGCGCGGATCCCGGCCGCTGACCACTCGGTTGAGAACGCGCGCGCCATGCCCACGAGGCCGGTCTTTGCCACCACGTAGGGGGAGATGCCGGGGAGGCCGATGCTTGAGTTCAGGGAACCGATGAACACGTGCGATCCCGCGCGTTCCGCCGCGGTCTGGTGGCGCGCCACCGCGGCGCTCAGCAGGTATGGTGCGTGGAGGTTGACGTTGAGAACCCGCAGGAGTTCGGCGGGGGAGACCTCCATTGCCGGCTTGCGGAGCTGGATTCCCGCGGCGTGCACGATGCCGTCGATGGGGTCTCCTGCCGCGATGTCGGCGATGAGCGAGTCGAGCTCGTCAAGCGCGCCGATATCTGCCGCGCGGACCTGCGCGGTACCGCCGTTCGCCGCGATCTCCGCCGCGGTTGCGGCCGCCTGTTCGGCGCTGCGGGCGACGATCGTGACAGCGCCGCCAGCGGCGGCAATGCCGTGGGCGATTCCGCGGCCCAGGCCGCGGCTGCCTCCGGTCACGACCGTGTGCGTGCCGGTGAGCGCAAATGGCGAGTGAGTGGGGTCGTGGGTCATTGTGCGTCCTTGAATCTGATGTGCGGGGTCAGTGTTTCAGCTGCGGCAGATACCCGGTTCACGTGAACGATCGAGAGTGACCTCGCGAGATCGGCGTCACCGGATGCGATTGCCTCGGCGATCCGCGCGTGCTCCTCGTGAGTTTTTGAGCGCTCTGGGGCGTAGCCGGGGCTCTGCAAATAGGTTGCGGTGAGGATCTCGTTGAAGGGAAGGATCAGGTGCCGGAAGAATGGATTTCCGGTGCTGCGCGCGATCACCGAATGAAATTCGAGGTCATTGGCGATGTGCGCCTCCCGGTCGAAGTCAACCCCCTCGGTGACCGCGATGAGGTCAACGAGGTGTTGCAGTTCAGCCACCTCGGCATCGCTGCGGCGGAGCGCCGCGGCGGCTGCCATGTCGGGTTCGAGCGCCGCGCGCATCTCCATGAGTTGCGCAAATGTTCCGCCGCCAAGACGGAGCATGAGTGCAACCTGGCGCGAGAGGTTGCGCTCATCGAACTCGGCGACCTGCATGCCGCGTCGTGGCCGAATGCTGACAACGCCGCGTGCGATCAGGGTACGGCCGGCCTCGCGGATCACCGTGCGACTCACCCCGAAGCTCTCGATGAGTTCCGGCTCGGTGGGCAACTGATCCCCGGGCTGGAGGTTCTCCTCGAGGATGCGCGACATGAGGGCATCCGCGACCTGTTCTGAGAGCGGTCGGCGGTCTGCTGAGAGGGGAGATGCGGTCATCGGTCGGATCCTGTCTGTGCTGTTTCAGGCAACCTGGCACCGGAGCGGCTCGCCAGTGACTGCACGCACTGCCTCCTCGCTGGCGAGGCGCTGCAGATTATCTAGTGATTCCTCATCGTAGAACGCGGCGTGCGGGGTCAGGAGGAGGCGTGCAGTTGCGCGCAGGTGGGAGTCGGCCGGAACCGGCTCCGGCCGAGTCACGTCGAGGGCCGCCCCAGCGAGGTGCCCAGAGTCGAGCGCCGCGGCGAGCGCCGCCTCGTCGATGAGCCCGCCGCGTGCGGTGTTCACAACGACTGATCCCGGGGGCATGCTCGCGAGGAACTCGGCGTTGATCACGTGCTCGGTGTCGGGTGTGAGTGGGGCGTGAACCGAGAGTGCGGTGGTGCGCACCGCGAGTTCTGCGAGCGAGACTGACTCGACCCCCGCCGCAGCGAACACCTCGGCGGGGCAGAACGGATCGTGGGCGATGGTGGTCGCTCCGAACGAGCGCATGCGCTGATGCACGGCCTGGGCGATGCGTCCGAACCCGAGGAGCCCCACAGTGTGCTGGCGCAGGCTGCGAACCGGTCCGAGGCCGGTGGGCGCGACCCAGATGTCCGTCCGAATTGCGCGATCGTAGAAGGGGAGACGCCGCGCGAGGGCGACGAGGGACGCGGCAGCGTGATCCGCGACCGTCTCGACGCCATAATCGGGCACGTTTGCGACGCGCACCCCGCGGGCCGTGGCCGCGGCGAGGTCGACATTGTCGACTCCGATTCCGTAGCGGATGATGCTGCTCCCAGGCTTCATCGCGGCGATCACGCGCTCGGTCATCGGGGCGAAGTTCACGAAGGCGACGTCGGCCTCCGCGACGACACGGGCGGTGTCGGCCTCCGTCGACACCGCGTGCTCCTCAAACGCCGCGCCGAGCGCCGCCGCCGCCGATTGTTCATGGCGGGTGTCTGCGAAAGCGTGGTCGGTGACGACAATGCGTGGGGGCATGCCGATCCTCTCTGGACGGCGGACTTCGGCGCGACTCAGCGATGAGTGTGTGCGTGAAATCCGAGTGGAAATTTATTTGATCGTATCATAGTATGAATGAACTCGACCGGCCTGGACGCCTCTGCGCGGCCCGGCCAGAGGGTCACCCACAGAACGCTGAGCACACCCAATGGAGGGAAAACTCGTGACTCCGAACCACTCTTTGCACCGCACCCGGCCGCTCGCGGCACTCGCACTCACCGCGGCCGCCGCCCTGGCGCTCGCCGGCTGCAGCGGGCAGGCTCCGTCCGCCGGCGGCGGTGACGCCGACGCACTCAACATCGGGATCTTCGTCGATAACGCCTTTGGCGACGGTGACTTCTTCGACCAGGCGAGCCTGGCTGAGGACACGCTCGTCGAAAGCTTCGGCGCGACGGTCAATACGTACGAGGGGCAGCTTGAGGCGCAGAACTTCGCTCCGCTGCTGCAGGACGCGGCCGACCGGAACGACATCGTGTACGTGCTCGGGTTCGAGGCGATCGATGCGATGGTCGACGCCGCCGAGGCAAACCCTGACACGCAGTTCGTCTTCATCGACGGCGAGGCCGGAAGCCCGGAGATCACCTCGGCGGTGTTCCGCACCCAGGAGGGGTGCTTCATGGCCGGTGCACTCGCCGCAACCGTGAACGCGGCGGCCGGTGCTTCGACCGCCGGGTTCATCGGAGGGGTGAACGCTCCCGTGGTCGAGAACTGCGAATCCGGGTACACGCAGGGCGTGGCTCAGGTTGCGGCGGACCAATCGGTCGCATCGCAGTACGTCGGGAGCTTCGTCGACCCGGGCAAGGGTGCCGAAATTGCCACCACGCTTGCGAGCACGCGCGGCGCCTACGCGATGTTCGCCTACGCCGGGCTTTCGGGATCGGGTGTGTTCGACGCCGCGAAGGCCGGGGCACAGGTCGCGCCGATCGGAGTGGTTGCCGACAAGTCGGCGCTCGCGCCGGGGAGTGTGCCGGGCAGTCTCATCATGCGGGTCGACTCAGTGATCGTTGACCTGACCGAGCAGTACGTCGATGGCACGCTCGAACGCGGAGCTGTGCTCGACTTCGGATTCGCCGAGGACGGCTGGGCGATGGCCTATGACGAGGCGCTCGTCGACTCCGAAGGCATTTCGGCGCTCGAGGAATTGCAGGAAGCGATCGTGGCCGGAGACGTGCAGATCAATGAGTGACACCCCAGGGGCGCCGACGCCGGCGCTTGAGCTGCGTGGGATCACGAAGCGGTTCGGAGAAGTGCTCGCAAATGATTGCGTCGACCTCACGCTGTATCCGGGTGAGATTCACGCGCTTGTGGGTGAGAACGGCGCGGGAAAAACGACGCTCATGCGCATTCTGTTCGGAATGTATCGGGCAGACGCCGGAACGGTGAAACTCGACGGCCAGGCGGTTGAGTTTCACCGGCCCAGCGACGCGATCCGAGCGGGAATCGGGATGGTGCACCAGCACTTCATGCTCGTTCCGTCATTCACCGTGGCCGAGAACGTTGTCCTCGGTGCGGAGCCGCACCGTGGCGGAGGCTACAGCGCGCAGGCCGCCGCTGCGGCAATTGCCCCGGTAGCCGAGCGCCTCGGGGTGACTGTCGACCCGGACGCGATCGTGGGAGATCTGAGCGTCGCCACGCAGCAGAAGCTCGAGATCATGAAGGTGCTCTACCGCGGCGCGCGCGTGATCGTGCTTGACGAACCGACCGCGGTACTCACCCCCGCGGAGACACGTGAGCTGTTCGTGCTACTGCGGCGGCTCGCGGTTGAAGAGCAAGCCGCGATCGTGTTCATCTCGCACAAACTGCGAGAGGTCTTTGAGATCGCCGACCGGATCACTGTTCTGCGCCAGGGGCGGACCGTAGAGTCGCTCCGCGCGCGCGACGCCACAACGGAGGGCGTGGTCGCGGCAATGACGGGGCGGGGCGACGTCAACCTGGGGCGTGTGGCGCGAGACCACCGCATTGCGGAAGCGCCGATGCTTCGCGTGTCTGCCCTCGCAACGGGGGCAGCGGCGCACGACGCGGCGCTCGCCGGGGTGAGCTTCACGGTGCGGCCGGGCGAAATCGTGGGAGTCGCGGGCGTCGAAGGTAACGGGCAGAGCGCGCTCGTGGAAGCGCTTGTCGGCCAGGCAGACGCCACGGCTGGCGACGTCGCGCTCGACGGCGAGAGCATCGTGGGGCAGTCGGTCTCAGCGCGCCGGGATCGAGGCCTCTCGTTCGTGCCCGAGGACCGGCAGCGCGAGGGAATCCCGATGAACGGGTCCGTGCTCGAGGGGCTTGCAGCGGGAAAAATTCGACGCGTGACACGGTGGCCGTGGCTGTCGCGAGCACTCCCGCGTGCGACGCGCGAGTGGGCATCCGGCCTGGTCGACCGTCATCGAATTCGGACCGCCTCGATCGACACGCGTTGCGCGTACCTTTCGGGCGGCAACCAGCAGAAGATCGTCATCGCACGCGAGCTCGAAGAGACGCCGAAGCTCCTGGTCCTCTCGCAGCCGACGCGTGGCGTGGACCTGGGCGCCATCGATTTCATCTACGAACGCATTATTGATGCCGCAGCGGCGGGCAGCGCGGTGCTGCTCATCTCGGCTGATCTCGACGAGCTGCTGCGGCTCAGCGACCGGATCCTCGTCATGTACGAGGGCGAGATCGTCGCCGAAGAGCAGGCAGAGGCGACGTCGCGGGAGCTGCTCGGCGTGCACATGGTCGGCGCCGGCACCACGGGGGAGGAATCGTGACGAACACCACAGCAGTCATCATCGCGCAGTCGAAGCGCGCGTCAGCGCACACGCTGCGCACCATCAGAAACGGCGCGTTTGTGCTGATCATCGCTGCGCTCGCAGCAGTGGTGCTCATCCAGGTCCAGGGGTATGCGGCGCTGCCCACGATCGGTGCAGGGTTTGAGTATTCGCTCGGCAGCCCGACCGCGATCGCTCGTACTCTCGCGTGGGGACTCCCC
Source organism: Leucobacter luti (assembly GCF_004217175.1). Classification (GTDB taxonomy): domain Bacteria; phylum Actinomycetota; class Actinomycetes; order Actinomycetales; family Microbacteriaceae; genus Leucobacter; species Leucobacter luti. Next base: position 395,168 of record NZ_SHKI01000003.1, on the reverse strand, counting down.
CTCGTTGTCGCTGCGCTGGGCGTATCGCTCGCGTTCCGCTCGGGTATGTTCAACCTCGGAGCCGAGGGGCAGGTCTATGCGGGAGCGATGGCGGCCGCGATCGTCGGTGCCTACATCGGGCCAGTGTTCTCGGGCCTGCACCTGCTCCTCGCGACCGCCGCGGCCGCGCTCGTTGGTGGCCTCATTGCGGGCGGGCTCGGGTGGTTGCGCGCGAAATGGAACGTCGACGAGGTGGTCTCGTCGCTGCTCTCGAACTACATCGTGATTCTGTTCTGCACCTACCTGGTCACGGGTCCGCTCCGAGACCCCTCGCGTCAGAGCGGCACCACGCAGCGCGTGTTTGACACGGCGATGTTCACGGAGATCATTCCCCGCACGGGACTGACCTGGAGCATCGTGCTGGTGGTCGCGGTCGCCGGATTTGTGTGGTGGCTCAGCGAGCGCAGCGTCACCGGCTACCGCTGGCGAATGACCGGCAGCGCGCCCGGATTCGCCGCCACCTCGGGGATCGATACCGCTCGGTCCCAGATCAGGTCAATGGTTGTGAGCGGTGCGTTTGCCGCGGTGGCCGGGTCCCTGCTCGTGACCGCGTCGCAGGGGCGCTACTGGACAGAGATTGGCTCGGGAATTGGGTGGGACGCCGTGCTCATCGCGCTCGTTGCGCGGGCGAAGCCGATTCCCACGATCATCTGGGTTGGGATCTACAGCATCATGCGCTCCACCGCGCGCGGCATCGAACAGGTGTCGACGGTCCCCTCCGAGCTCTCGAGCGTGCTCATCTCCATCATCATCATCGTTGTCGCGGCACGTGCGGGCCTGTTCACGCGGGTCGCGAGCCTCTGGGCTCGTCTGACCGCTCGGAAGGAGCGCTAGATCATGGATATTCTCGACGCATTTCTCTCTTCGGGAATCCGGTTCATCACGCCGATCTTGCTCGCCGCGCTCGGCTGCTTGCTGACCGAGTGGACAAAGGACCTGAACGTTGGACTCGAAGGGGCCATGCTGTTCGGTGCGTTCTTCGGTGTGGTGATCGGCCTCGCGACCGGAAACGCTGTGCTCGCTGTGCTGCTGACACTGCTGCTGGGGGCGATTGCCGGTGCGCTTTTCGGGATTCTCGTCTCGGTGTTCCGTGTCAACGTGTTCGTTGCCGGTATCGTGCTGAACATCTTCGCCGGAGGCGCCACTGTCTATCTGCTGCGAAGTCTCTACGGGGTGAAGGGCACGCTCAGCGATCCCGCGATCCCCAAGCTGCCCAAAATTGTCATCCCCGGGATCGACGAGGTCCCGATTCTTGGCGCGGTGCTTTCGGGGCACACTGTCCTCACCTACCTCAGCTGGGTCATCGTCATCGGGCTCGCGCTCGCCGCACGGTACACCGTTGTGGCGCGGCACATGAAGGCCGCCGGTGAACACCCCGAGGCGCTTGCCTCCGCGGGCGGCAACGTGACCCTCATGCGAATTCTCGCCCAGGTGTGGTGCTTCACGATGTGCGCCCTCGCCGGGGTGCAGCTCAGCATGGGGCAGCTCTCCCTCTTTACTGAGGGGATGACCAGCGGACTCGGGTTCGTCGCGCTCGCCGCGGTGATTTTCTGCCGCGGGAAGGTTGGGCTACTGACGCTCATGTGCGTGCTGTTCGGGCTGGCTACGGCGGTCTCGATCCTGGTCGATGCGACGGTGATGCCGCCCCAGTTCGCGCAGATGCTGCCATACGTTGTTGCGTTCATCGGGCTCGTGGTGCTCGCGCGGACCTCCCGCTCGGGCGGTATGCGGATCGCGACCCCCAAGCTTGAGGAGGCGTAATGCTGCACACCCCCACACCCGACGACGTCGAACTGTTTCGCGCAGCTCGCGCACTGCTTGAATCGCGGCATCACCCCGAACTGCACCAGGTTGCAGCGGCCGTGCGCGCAAGCGACGGCCGGGTGTACCTCGGCCTGCACATCGGCTCGCGCCGAATCAATGTCTGCGCCGAGTCGTCCGCGATCGCAAACGCTGAAATGGCCGGCGCCGGCGAGATCACCGCGATGGTCGCGGTGTGTCGCAACAGCGCGGGCGAGACCGTGGTGACGAACCCGTGTGGCGTCTGCCGCGAGCTCATGGGCACCTACGCGCAGCGCGCCGACGTGATGATCGATGATCGCGGATCGGTCGCAATGGCGCCCGCCGAGCTCCTGCTGCCGCAGCGATGGATGTTCCCCTTTGAAAACGATTGGACCCCTGATGACCCCTCAACCAAGTAGCGGTGCCGTGGCGCGGCGCCAGCCGACCATCACCGATATCTGCCTTGTCACCCCGGACGTCGATCGCAGCGTCGACTTCTACACACAACAGCTTGGCTTCACCCTGCGGAGCCGGATGCCCGGCTTCGCCGACTTCGAGGGCCCGGGCGTGATCCTCGCGGTGTGGGAGAACGCGCAGCTTGAACGCGCCACGGGAATCCCGGGGCACGACGCCGCGGCGCCAGCACGCACGGTGATGCTCGCGTGTGAGCTCGAATCTCCGGAAGCGATCGACCGAGTGTACGAGGAGTACCGGGAGCGCGGGGTCGAGTTCGTCTCCGAGCCCCGGGATTACCCCTGGAACGCCCGCTGCGTCTACTTCGACGGGCCGAACGGGGAGTTTTGGGAGTTCTTCGCCTGGTACGAGGGCGGCGAACCGGGCATCGTTGGCAGCACACACGAGGGAGTTGAAAATGTCTGAGGCATTGCGCGGGGAGGATGTCCTGCCCGAGGATCCCGGAGCGCTGCTGGTCGGGCGGCTGCATGATCCAGCGGTGGGCGGTGCCTGCCTGGTGCTCGTGGACGGTGCAGAGCTGGTCGACATCACTGACCTTGGTCCGACCACCTCGGTGCTCTTCGCCCGCGCCGAGCTCGCCGCCGCGCTGCGCGCCGCGCGCGAGGACTCCGCGCGTGCCCGCTGGTCGCTCGACGACGCGCTCGCCGCAGACACGCTTGCCCCGGTCGGGGCCGAACTGCGGCTTCTCGCGCCAATCGACCTGCAGGTGGTGAAAGCTGCCGGGGTGACCTTCGTGGAGTCAATGCTCGAGCGCGTGATCGAGGAGCGGGCGGGCGGCGATGCGGCCCGTGCGGAGGCGATCCGCGATCAGCTGATCGAGACGATCGGTGGTGCGATCTCGAGCATTGTGCCCGGTTCGCCCGAGGCCGCGCGAGTGAAGACGGTGCTGCAGGCGGAGGGACTCTGGTCGCAGTACCTCGAAGTGGGGATCGGCCCCGACCCGGAGATCTTCACGAAGGCGGCGGTGCTGTCCTCGGTGGGCACGGGGCAGGCGATCGGCGTGCACGCGAACTCGAGCTGGAACAACCCGGAGCCGGAAGTGGTGCTCGTGGTGCGCGCGGACGGGGTCGCGATCGGTGCGGCGCTTGGGAACGACGTGAACCTGCGCGACTTCGAAGGCCGCAGTGCACTGCTCCTGACCGAGGCGAAGGACAACAACGCCTCGTGCGCGATCGGGCCGTTCGTGCGCGTGTTCGACGACGGCTTCGACCTCGACTCCGTGCGGGGGCTCGACGTACGGTTGCGGGTCGACGGGCCCGAGGGATTCGTGCTGGACGGGTTCAGCTCGATGCGCAATATCAGCCGTGATCCCGCGGATCTGATCCGTCACGCGTGGGGCGACCACCACCAGTATCCGGACGGGTTCGTGCTGTTCACCGGAACGCTCTTTGCTCCAACGCAGGACCGCCGGGCGCCCGGCGCGGGCTTCACGCACGAGCTAGGCGATCGGGTGAGCATTTCGAACCCACAGCTCGGGGCACTGATCAACACCGTGACGCACGCGCAGACGGCACCGAGGTGGACCGTCGGCATCTGGGACACGTTCACGAACCTGCGCGAGCGCAGCCTTCTGTGACCCGGCGCTTCGCCGCGCCCCGGGACCACACCGCACACACCCACACCGAGAGGACCTCATGTTTCGAGGAGTAGACCCGATGACCGGGCAAGCCCTGAGCGAATACGAGACGCTCAGCGACGACCACGCACAGTCTGAGATCGCTGTGGCCCACGCGGCATTCGCCGAGTGGGCCGGGCGCCCGGTGGCGGAGCGGGCCGAGACCGCGCACCGCATCGCCGATGAGTTTGAAGCGCGCAGTGAGGAGTTTGCCGCGCTGATGGCCCGCGAAATGGGCAAGATCCCAGCTGAGGGGCGCGGGGAGATCTCAACCGTCGCATCGATATTCAGGTACTACGCGGATGCGGCGGCGGATCTGCTCGCTGACCAGCCGCTCGACATCGTGGGAGGCGCCGCGACCATTCGCCGCCGGCCGACCGGCGTGATCCTCGGCGTCATGCCCTGGAACTACCCCGTCTATCAGGTGGCGCGGTTTGTTGCACCCAACCTGGTGCTCGGCAACACGATGCTGCTGAAGCACGCCTCGAACTGCCCCGAGACCGCGCTCGCGATCGTCGAGGTGCTGGCGGCGGCGGGCGTGCCCGCAGGGGTCTACCGAAACCTCTTCATCTCCGCCGCCCAGGTAGAGTCTGTGATCGCGCACCCCGCGGTGCAGGGCGTCTCGCTGACCGGAAGCGAGCGAGCCGGTCGCGCGGTCGCGGAGGCCGCGGGCCGGCACCTCACCAAGGTCGTGCTCGAACTCGGTGGATCGGATCCGTTGATCGTGCTTGACTCGGAAGACGTCGCTGAGACCGCGGCCGATATTGTTGCGTCGCGGCTCAGCAACGCGGGCCAGGCGTGCAACGCACCGAAGCGCATCATTGTGCTCGACGAGTTGTATGACGAAATGCTGAGCGCCGTGGTCTCGGCCACCCGGGCGCATCGCGCAGGCGACCCGGCGGCTGCGTCAACGACGGTTGCCCCGCTCGTCTCACGCGCCGCAGCCGAGGAGGTGGCAGCACAGGTGCGCCGTGCGGTTGACGAGGGGGCCGAACTGCACACCGGCGGGGAGCTGGTGGACTCGGTGAGCTCGCTCATGAGCCCTGCCGTGCTCAGCGGCGTGCTGCCGGGGACTGCCGCCTATGAAGAGGAGATCTTCGGGCCAGTGGTGGTGGTCTATCGTGCGCATGACGTCGACGCCGCGGTCCGCCTCGCGAACGACACCACCTTTGGGCTCGGATCGAGTGTGTTTAGCGCCGACCGCGAGCGTGCACGCGCGGTTGCTTCCCGTATCGATGCTGGAATGAGCTACGTCAACCAGGCTGGCGGGTCCCAGGCGGACCTCCCGTTCGGCGGCATCAAGCGCTCCGGGATCGGACGCGAGCTCGGTCCGTTGGGGATCGACGAGTTCGCGAACCTCATGACCGTTCGGCACTAACCGGGTCCCGGGCCCCACTGCGCGCTGGGCAGTGGGGCCCGGTGACCCCGCGTGACGCGGGCCCTGGCCGGGTGCGCGGGCGGCGCGTAGTCTCGGGAGCATGACACGCGCAATTATCGCCACCGAGACCGGTGGCCCAGAGGTCCTCCAGTTCGCCGATGCCCCGGAGCTCGTGCCCGGCGCGGGAGAGCTGCTCGTGGAGACAATCGCCGCCGGGGTGAACTTCATCGAGACGTACCAGCGCTCCGGCACCTACCGGGTCCAGTTCCCGTTCACCCCGGGGGGTGAGGGGGCCGGCCGGGTGCTCGCCGTCGGCGACGGGGTCACTGGCTTTGCGGTCGGTGAGCTCGTCACCACCGCCGAGGCCCAGGGTACGTACGCCGAGCGGTTCATCGTGGAGGCGGCCCGCGCCGTCGCCGTGCCGAGCGGGATCGAGGCGGACACCGCCGCCGCCCTGCCCCTGCAGGGCCTCACCGCGCACTACCTCGCCACCTCGGCCGCGCGGCCGGAGCCCGGCGAGACGGTGCTGCTGCACGCGGGCGCGGGCGGCGTGGGCTTCCTGCTCACCCAGATCCTGACCGCGCGCGGCGTGCGCGTGCTCACCACGGCGTCGACGCCCGAGAAGCAGGCGCTGAGCCGCGCGGCCGGCGCGGACGCGGTGCTCGACTACGCCGGTTTCGCGGAGCGGGCGCGGGAGCTGACGGGCGGCACCGGGGTCGCGGTCGTGTACGACGGCGTGGGCAAGGACACCTTCGACGACTCGCTCCGCGCGCTGCGAGTGCGCGGCGAGCTCGTGCTGTTCGGCGCCGCGAGCGGGCCGGTACCGCCGTTCGACCTGCAGCGCCTCAACGCCGGCGGGTCGCTCTCGGTCACGCGGCCGTCGCTCGGGCACTTCCTCCAGACCGCCGAGGAGCGCGCCTGGCGCTACGGCGAGCTGTTCGACCTCATCGCCGCCGGCGGGCTCGACATCCGGATCGGGGCCCGCTTCCCGCTCGCGGAGGCCGCCGCCGCCCATGCCGCACTCGAGGGCCGGCAGACGACCGGCAAGGTGATCCTCGAGGTCTGAGCCGCCGCCTCCGTGCGCGAGCGTGCCCCCGCCGGGCGTGCTCGCGCGGGTTGTGCTTGCGCGGGGCGGGCTCGCGCGGGCCGTTCTCGCGCGGGTTGTGCTCGCGCCGGCCCACTCACGAGTGGAGGATTCGGCGACGAGTGTGCGGCTTCGCTGCGGGAGCGAAGCCGCACACTCGTAACGAAGCCGCACACTCGCGCAAATGGGTGCTCGCGCAACCGGGTGCTCGCGGGAGGCTAGCCCGCCCTAGGGCACCCGCCGGATCCAGGCCTCAGTGGTGAACTTCTGCTCAACGAGCAGCTCGGCCGCGTCCCACTCGCCCTCGGTGACCTGGCCTTCCGTGGCGCCGTGGCGGCGCTTGAACACGTCGATCATCTTCTCGATGATCGCCTCGCGGCTGAGCCCGGTCTGGCTGCGGAGCGGGTCGACGCGCTTCTGCGCGCTCGTGGTGCCCTTGTCCGAGAGCTTCTCGCGCCCGATGCGCAGTACCTCGGTCATGACCGTGGGGTCCATGTCGTAGGCCATCGTGACGTGGTGCAGCACGGCGCCGGAACCGAGGCGCTTCTGCGCGGCCCCGCCGATTTTCCCCTGCGGGCTCGTGATGTCGTTGAGCGGCTTGTACTGCGCGTCGATGCCGAGCGACTGCAGCGCTTCGAGCACCCACTCGTCGAGGTAGGCGTACGAGTCGGCAAAGCTCATGCCGCGCACCAGCTCGCCGGGCACGTACAGGGCGTAGGTGATGCTCGCCTCGGGCTCCATGTACATGGCGCCGCCGCCGGAGATGCGGCGCACGATCTTCGCGCCGTGCGCGGCGGCCCGCTCCTCGTCCACCTCGTTCTGCACCGACTGGAAGCTGCCGATAAACACCGCCGGCTCGTTCCACTCCCAGATGCGGAGCGTGGGGCCGCGCAGCCCCTCGCCGACGGCCGTGGTGAGAACCTCGTCGAGTGCGGCGTTGAGCACCGGCGTGACCGGCGGCTCGTGCAGGATCTGCCAGTCGTAGTCGCGCCAGTGCGCGGCGCCGGTGACCGCGCGCCGGATCGCCACACCCACGGAGTCGGGTGTGAATCCGAGCAGGTGAACCTCACTGGGGAGGGCCTGCTGGATCGCCTCGCCGAACTGCTCGATCGTGCCGTTGGGGCTGAGGCCCTCGACGGCGCCGTTGATGCAGTCGAGCGCGTCGTCGGGCTCGAGGAAGAAGTCGCCCGAAAGCCTGAAGTTGCTGATCCGGCCCTCAAGCACATCGAAGTCGACGACAACGAGTTTGCCGCCGGGAACCTTATACTCGCCGTGCATGCTCATGCCCTCAGAGTACGCCTCCGGCCCAGATAGTGGGAGGAAAAAGGGGTGTCGCGCGTTTCTTCTGGCGCGGCTCGCCCCTACTCGGGGGCCACGCGCTCCAGCATCCAGGTGATGATGTCGGCGATCACTTCTTCGCGGTTGGTCTCGTTGAGGAGTTCGTGCCGCGCGTCCGGGTAGAGCTTTACCGACACGTCGCGCACGCCGCGCCGCCGGTACGCCTCGCCGAGCCGCTGCAGGCCGTCGCCGCGGTTGAGCGGGTCGGCCGCGCCGGAGACGATGAGGATCGGCAGATCCTGCGGGAGCCCGGTCGCGGGCTTGCCGAAGAGCTTGAGCCCGTCGGCGAGGCCGAAGAGCTTAAGGATGTCTGCGCCGAAGCAGAGCGGGTCGGCGATGAACTCGGCTGAGACCGCTGGATCGCGGCTGAGCCACTCGAAGCCGTTCGCGTCGGGGCCAGCCCACTTCGCGTTGAGGTCGCCGCTCTCCATGAAGCGCGGGCTGCGGAACGCGGAGCCCGAGAGAACGAGGGCGTCCCAGCGGTGCGGGTGCTGGTTGAGGCTGCGCTGCGCCATGAGGGAGCCCCAGGAGTGCGCGAACATGATCACGGGCAGGCCCGGGTAGCGCTCGCGCGCGATGTCGGTGAGCTGCAGGATCGCTGCCTCGGTCGCGGCGAGGCCGCCGGGGCCGAGGCGCCCGAGCCGGCTCAGGTCGCCGTCGTGCTGGCGGCGCCCGGTCTCGCCGTGGCCGCGGTGGTCGTCGGCGAACACGGCGAACCCGGCGCGCGTGAGGTGCTGCGCGAAGTCGGCGTAGCGCTTCGAGTGCTCGCCGATGCCGTGCGAGATTTGGACCACGCCGATCGGCTCGGCCGTCTTCCACTCGGTCGCGAAGATCTCGACCCCGCCGGCGTCGACATAGGTGAACTCGGTGGGGGACTCCGGTGCCGTGCTCATGTCGCCATTCTCTCGGTCCTGGCTGGGAAGCGCCAGCGGGGCGTGGTCGGCGCGCCCCGCTGGCGGCAGCGGTTACGCCTCGCGGCGGTGCGCCACCTGCCCGTCGACGAGCGTGAGCGCGGCGCCAGTGCCGAGCAGCTCGGCGGGGGCGCCGGCGAGCGGGTTCGCGGCCCACACGGCCACGTTCGCGCGGTACCCGGCGGAGATGCGGCCGAGCTCGTCTTCGCGGCGGGTTGCGTACGCGGCACCCAGAGTGAGCGCCTCGAGCGCCTGCGACGGCGTGAAGACGCGCTCCGGCTGGTACGCCTCGCGGCTGCGGTCGAGCGCCGACTCGGCGGTGAGCGCTATGAAGAGGTTGTCCGGGGCGACGTGCGGCGCGGTGGGCGCGTCGGTGCCGAGGGCGAGGGGCACGCCGGCCGCGCGGAACTTGTGCCACGGGAAGCCGGTGCGCGCGCGCTCGTCGCCGAGCACCGCCTGCCAGTTATCGAGCACCGCGGGGTCACAGTGCACCGGCTGCATCGACGCGGTCACTCCGAGCGCCGCCATGCGGGCAATCGTGTCGTCGGCGACGGACTCGAGGTGCTCAACGCGGGCCCGGCGGTTCGCGCGCGGCCCGTTGACGCGGATGCACTCCTGCACCATGTCGAGCGCGATCGTGCTCGCCTCGTCGCCGATCGCGTGCAGCGCGAGCTGCAGCCCGGCGGCGTCGGCGGCGACCGCCATGGGGAGGGCGAACTCGCGCTCCCAGATCGCGCCGGGGAGCGCGCCGTTCGCGTACGGCTCGCGCATCGTCGCGGTGCACGCGTCGATGACCCCGTCGAGGATGAACTTGACGCCGGTGATCCGGAGCCACGCGTCGCCGTACTGTGCGGCGACCGCGTCGCGCTCGCGCACGATCCGCTCGATCTGGGCCACGTCGGTAGCGGTGTCGCCCGTGGCGGTGAGGAGCCAGTGCGCGTTCACGGGGAACGGGAGCCGCCCGTCGCGGTCGAGGATGCGGCGGTACGCCGCGAGGTCTGCCTCGCCGAACGACATCTCGGTCGCGCCGGTGACGCCCGTCTCCAGGTACGCGTCAAACGCCGCGGCGAGGTAGCGATCCTCGTCCGCCTCGCTGCGCACTGAGTCGAGGTAGCCCCACGCGTGCTGCATCGCCGCGGTCTCGAGCAGGAACCCGGTCGCGTCGCCCTGCGCGTCGCGCACGATTTCGCCGCCCACGGGGTCCGGGGTGTCGCGCGTGATGCCCATCGCCTCGAGCGCCTTCGTGTTGACCCACACCGAGTGGAGGTCGTTCGCGTCGAGGATCACGGGAACGTCGGGCACGACCGCGTCGATCACCGCGGCGGTGGGGCGCTCGCCCTCGGGGAAGATATCGAACAGCCAGCTCGTGCCGAGCAGCAGTGGCGCGTCGGGGGCCGCGGCGCGGGCTGCGGCGAGCCGCTCCTGCACCACCTCGATCGAGGCGGCGTCGCGGAGCTGGACCTTCGAGAGCGACTCACCGAGCATGAGCATGTGCGAGTGGCCCTCGATGATTCCGGGGGTGACCACCGCGCCGCCGAGATCCACCTCGGTGACGGGCGCGCCGCCCGCCTGCGCGGCGAGGCGCACCGCGGCGAGGTCGCCGGACGCGAGGACGCGGTCGTCGCGCACCGCGAAGCTCTCGCGCGGCGCGATCGCCGCCTCACCCGTGAAGACCGTGGCGTTGGTGTAGATCGTGGTCGGGGAGGTCATTGCTGCTCACTTTCGTGGGGTGGTGGTGTGGTGCGGGGCGCGAGCGCCGAGACTTCGATGCTATGGCACGAGGGTGTGCGCTTCGCCCCGCGTCGCCGCCCGGGCGAGCGCGCGCTCGGCGCCCACGGAGACGCGGGCGATCATGGCGGTGGGCACGATCACCACGAAGCTCACGATGCCCATGATCAGCGCGAACGCCGGGATCCCGAGCTGCGCGATCAGCGCACCGCCGAGCAGCGGGGCGAAGCTTGAGCCCACGAGGTAGGCGCCCAGCAGGGGCCCCGACCAGCGGCCGCGCGCGTCGAGCCCGGCGGCGGTTGCGATGAACAGGGAGAACGCGAACGCGTAGATGGTGTTGACGCCGATGATGAGCGCACCGAGCAGGGCGGGATCCGCGGCGAAGCCGATCCAGATCTTGAGCACGCCGCCGAGCGCGAGCGCAATCGCGAGGGGGAGCGCGCGGCCGATCCGGGCGCCGAAGATGGTGACGACGAGCATGCCGAGGATGCCGCCCGCGGCCGCGATGCTGAGCGTGAAACCGAGCGACTGCTCGCTCACGCCCACCGCGTCGCCGAGCACGGGCGCCATCGTCCAGATCGCGTCCTCACTCGTGCCCCAGAGCGGAAACACCAGGAGCACGGCGAAGCCGGCGATCGTGATCCGGCGGGGCTCGGCGATCTGCAGGCTGGTGGTGACGTCGACCGGTTCGGCGTGCTCGGGTGCGTTGGGGAGCCAGGTTGCGAGCGCGAGACCCACGAGCGAGATGAGGGCGAGCGTGCCGAAGACGCTGCCCTGCGTGATCCCGATGAGGGGGATGATCGCGAGCACGATCGTGATCAGGATCCGGTTGACGAGCCCGCTGGCCGCGGAGATGCGGTTCGGGTTGCGCAGGGCCGCGAGGGCGGCGCCCGAGGTGGAGATTGCGGCGCCGACGCCGGCGCCGCCGAGGATGAGGCCGGTGACCGCGACGGTGGGGTTCTGGATCAGGGTGGCCGCCCCGAACGCGACGACCGCGACCGCGAGGCCGGCGATCGCGAGCGTGCGGCGTGCGCTGCCGGCCGCGAGGCGCGAGGTGCCGAGGCCCACGAGTGCGGAGGCGAGGAGCGCCCAGGTGAGGATGTTGCCGCTCGCGATGACGTCGAAGCCGAGGTGGCCGAGCGCCGTCATGATGAACGGCGCGAGGTTTGCCATCATGAGGCTCGCGAGGGCCACGATGAACGTGGCGCTTCCGTTGCGGAGCGTCAGCGGGTGGCGCGGGTCGGTGGTGGGCGCTGGGGTGTGGTTCACTTCTGCTCTTTCCGGCGGCGTTGGCGGCTCGTGGCTCGTGCGTCACGAATAACCGAAATGGTTTCGGTAATCCAAGAATCATGCTGCACGGTGTGAGAGGATCTGTCAAGCAGGATCGAGGAAGGGACCCAGTGGCGAGACCGCGCACCGCAAGGCTCAGTCGAGAGATCATCGGCCGCGCCGCGATCGACTACGTCACCGCCGGGCACGAGCTGCAGCTGGTCCCGCTCGCGAAGCAGCTGGGTGTGAGTGTTTCCTCGCTCTACCACCACGTCGACGGCCGCGATGGGGTGATCCGGGCGATGCGGCACGTGCTCGTCCCCGAGTACATCGCCGTCGCGCCGGAGGCCGAGGGGTGGGAGCAGCGGATCCGGCGCGAGGTTGAACGCACCTGGCGCATGTATGCGGATCACCCCGGCGTGCTGCAGCTCATGCTCACGGTCATCATTGACGAGCCAGACGTGCTCCGGTTCTACACCTCACTCGCCGCGGCGCTCACCGCCGCGGGCGTGCCAGACGAGCACCTGCTCACCACGATCGAGGTGATCGACGCGTTCACCTTCGGGGCGGCGCTCGACGCGCTCTCGCCCGAGACGATTCTTGACCCCGAGAGCGTCGAGCCCGGGCTGGGCGAGCTCATCCGGCGGCACCCGGTCGGGGTCGAGCGAAATCGCCGCGTGTTCGACCGCGGACTCGATTTCATCATCGCGGGCATCCGCGCGCGGGCGGTCGGCTAGCCGATCGCCCGCCCGCCCGCGCCCGGCCCCGGCCTGCTCAGATCATGTACTCGAGCTCGCGGTACGCGCCGCGATAGAAGAGGAGCGGCGCGCGATCCGGATCCGTCGACACCTCGGCCACGCGGACGAGGAAGATGATGTGGTCGCCCGCCTCGATCTCCTGCTCGATCTCACCCGCGACCCAGCCGGTGACCCCGGTGATCGTGGGCGCGCCGGTGCCGGCGGAGGGCGCCCACTCGACGCCCTGCCACTTGTCGGTTCCGGATCGGGCGAACTGCCCGCTGAGGTGCTGCTGCTGCGCGCTGAGGAAGTTGACCGCCACTCGCCGGTGCGCCTGCACGGCGCCGAGGCTCCGCGAGGTGCGCGCCACCGAGAACGAGATGAGCGGCGGATCGATTGAGACGCTGTAGAACGACTGGCAGGTGAACCCCACCGGGCCCGTGGCGCCGTGCGTGGTGATCACCGTGACGCCGGAGGCGAAGCTGCCCATCACGTCGCGGTACTCGCGCTCGTCGAACTGCACGGCGGTCGGCGGTGGCGTCGTCGCTGCCGCGGTCGTGGCCTCGGCGCTCATGCCCGCGCCCCCGCCAGGCTCGCAGCGCCGGGTTCGCCTGCGGCGGCGGGCGGGCTCGCGGCGCCGGGGAGTAGCCGCCCCTGGCTCGCGAACCACTCGTCGAGCACCTCGGCCCGGCGGTCGAACTTCGGAGTGGGGAACGCGAGGCCCCGGGTGGGCACGCTCGCGCCGAGCTCCACGAGGAGCGGGCGGAGCGTGAACTCGACCGCGAGCGCGTGCTCGTCTGAGGCGGTCGTGAAGACCGGGATCGCGGTGACGCCGGCCAGCGCCTGCGCCGGGTAGCGGTCGAGGAACGCTTTGAGGAGGCCGGTGTAGCTCGCCTTGTACGTGGGCGTGGCGATCACCGCGTAGGTGGCGGTGCGCAACTGCTCAAGCAGCGGATCGATGCCGGGCGCGGGCCAGGAGAACAGCGCCGCCGCGTGCTCGATGAGGTCGACGGTTGGGTGCGCGGTCGCGCCGGTGCGGGCGGCGACGCGGGCGGCGAGTTCCTCGGCGATCTCGCGGGTGCGCGAGTTCGGTTTCGGGTTGCCGACGATGACGGAGATGGTGGACACGGTGATCCCTTTCCGGCGTCGAGCGCGCAGCTGCGAGAACGACGCTCGACTGTGAGTGGCGCCGGGAGTGGCGCCGTGGCAGACAGGTCGTGATCCACGGTGTGATGTCGCGGAGTCGCCGCGGGATCTTATCCGGCGGAACTTGAGTCAGTGTAGGTCGGCCATCGCGGGCGCCGCTGCCCCCGGTGACACAGAGCGTAATGGTCATTTTTCGTCACACAGCTCGACAACCCCATACCGGCTAGCCATAAGCTCGCCGCATGTCTCCCATAACTCAACCCACATCCTTTACGGTGGGGATCGCGCTCGACGGTGCCGGCTGGCACCCCGCCGCCTGGCGTGAGCCAGCCGCCAGTCCGGACGCGCTCTTCACCTCCGATTACTGGTCCGGCCTCGTCGAGACCGCCGAGGCTGCCGGCCTCGACTACGTGACGCTCGAGGACGCGCTGCGGCCGCAGCACGCCACCCCGCTCGGCACAGCGGCTGCGCCGTCCGCTCCCTCGGCCCCGCCGGCCGACCGGGTCACGGGCAGGCTCGACGCGCTGCTCACCGCGAGCTGGATCGCCCCGCGCACCGCGCGCATCGGGCTGATCCCCACGGTGACCACCACCCACACCGAGCCGTTCCACGTCGCCACCGCGCTGCAGACGCTCGATCACGTCTCCGAGGGGCGCGGCGGCTGGCAGCTCCGGATCTCCGGCGAGCCCGCCGCGGCCGCCGCGTTCGGGCGCCGCAGCGCGCCCGAGATCGACGTGCAGCGCGTCATCGCCGGGGAGCCCGACGCCGGGCTCGCCGAGCTGCTCGACGAGGCAGCCGACGTGGCCGAGGTGGCCCGCGGGCTCTGGGCCAGCTGGGACGCCGACGCCGAGATCCGCGATGTCGCGACCGGCCGCTTCCTCGACCGAGACCGCGTGCACCACATCAACTTCGCCGGCGAGCGCTTCGCCGTCGCCGGCCCGTCGATCGTGCCGCGCTCGCCGCAGGGGCAGCTGCCGATCACGGTGCTGTCGCACTCGCCGCGCGTCCACGAGCTCGCGGCGCAGGCCGCCGACGTGGTGTTCATCACGCCGGAGAACGCGTCCGTGCGCGCCGGCGCCTCCCGCGACCGCTCGGTCACCGAGCTCGTGGCGCAGGTCCGCGCCGCCGAGGGCGCCGTGGATCGCGCGGGGCGCGGTCTCGAACCGCTCAGGATCGTCGCCGACCTGGTGGTCGCCATCGATGCCGACGGGGAGTCCGGGGCGGATCGCCTCGCGCGCCTCGACCGGGTCGCGGGCGAGCGCTTCGAGAGCGACGCGCGCGTGGTCACCGGATCCGCCGCCGAGGTGGCCGAGCTGATCGCGACGTGGCACGCCGCCGGCGTCGACGGAGTGCGGCTGCGCCCGCTCACGCTCCCGGCCGACCTGAGCTTGATCGCCGCCGAGCTGCTCCCGCGGCTCCGCGAGCGCGGCCTCGCGGCGGCGCCGGGCCGCGCGGGGGATCCGGAGCCCGTCTCCCTGCGCGAGCGCTTCGGCCTCGCCGCCGCCCCGGCCACCGCGCACCCAGACACCCCAGCACGCACCGCAGCCCGCAAGGAGACCGCAGCATGAGGAGCACCTCGGCGCACGCGCCGCAGCCAAGCACACGCCAGGTCCACCTGGTCGCCCACTTCCCCGGCGTCAACAGCGCAACCGTCTGGAGCGATCCCGCCTCGGGCAGCCAGATCGCGTTCGACTCGTTCAAGCGCTTTGCGCAGACCGCCGAGCGCGGGCTGTTTGACTACGTCTTCCTGGCCGAGGGCCTGCGCCTGCGCGAGCACGGCGGCCGGATCCACGACCTCGACGTCGCCGGGCGACCGGCCACGCTCGCGGTGATCACCGCAATGGCCTCGGTGACCCGCAACATCGGGGTGGTGGGCACGCTCACGAGCACGTTCAATGAGCCGTACGAGCTCGCGCGCCAGCTCGCCACGATCGATCACCTCTCGAACGGGCGCGTCGGCTGGAACGTGGTGACCTCGCCCGACGCGTTCCACGGCGGCAACTTCCGCCGCGGCGGGTTCCTTCCCTACGCCGAGCGCTACACGCGCGCCGAGGAGTTCGTGGCGCTGGCGAAGGAGCTATGGAGCTCGTGGGACGCCGACGCGATCGTGGCCGACCGCGCAAGCGGCACCTTCGTGGACCCGGCGCGCGTGCGCAGCGTGGTGCATCACGGGCCCCAGTTTTCGGTCGCGGCGACGAGCACCGTGCCGCGCAGCCCGCAGGGCTTCCCCGTGATCGTGCAGGCGGGCGACTCGCCCGCCGGCCGCGACTTCGCCGCCGCGAACGCCGAGATCATCTTCTCCCGGCACTCGAGCTTCGCGGAGGGCCAGGAGTTCTACCGCGACGTCAAGGGCCGGCTGCCGGCGGTCGGCCGCAGTGAAGACTCGCTGCTCATCCTGCCGGGGGCGACGTTCGCGCTCGGCGACACGGACGCAGAGGCGCGGGAGCGCGCCCGCGAGATCTCGCTCGCGCAGACGAGCCCGCAGACCGCGATCGCGTGGGTCGAGGCGATCTGGGGGCAGGAGCTGCCCGGGCTCGATCCGGACGGGGCGCTCCCCTCGGTCGATCCGAGCGACGGGCAGCAGCGCCAGGGCCAGGTCTCCACGCAGGTGGCGGATCGCGTCGCCCGCGCGGCGCAGCTGCGCGACCGGGCCGCGCGCGAGGGCCTCACGCTGCGCCAGCTCGTTGCAGCCGAGACCGCGCGGCACACCTTCGTCGGGTCGCCGGCGACCGTCGCCGCCGAGATCGATCGGGCCGTGCAGGAGCGCGCCTCGGACGGCTTCGTGCTCGTGCCGCACCTCACCCCCGGCGGCCTCGACGAGTTCGTCGACCGCGTGGTGCCGCTGCTGCAGGAGCGCGGCTCGTTCCGCACCGCGTACGACACCGACCCGGACACCGGCGCGAACCCCACGCTGCGGCACACGCTCGGCCTCCCGCGGCCGCCGCACGTGCCCTGGCGGGCCGCACCGCCCGCCGCGGAGGCGGCAGCGTGAGCGCCACCGTCGCGGCCGACGAGCTGGTGGTCCGCGTGGTCCACCCGGGCGACCCGCCCGCTCGCCCGCTCCTCGCGGACCTTGAGCGCGAGTATGACGCACGCTACGTGGTCGAGGTGTTCGGGGAGCCGGCGTCTGTCGAGCTCAACCGCTACCCGGAGGCCGAGTTCACCGCCCCGCACGGCAGCTTCCTGCTGCTGCTCTCGGGCGGGGAAGCGGTCTCGGGCGGGGCGTTCATGCGCTTCGACGAACGGACCGCCGAGTTCAAGCGGATCTGGACCCGCGCCGATCTGCGCGGCCGGGGCCTCGCCAAGCGAGTCCTTGCCGCGCTCGAGCACGAGGCCGCCCGGCTCGGGTACGAGCGGATCTACCTCACGACCGGGCCGCGGCAGCCCGAGGCCGTGGCCCTGTACCTGGGCACCGGCTACACGCCGCAGTTCGATCCCGCACGCCCGGCCGACCAGATCGGCGTGCACCCGTTCACGAAGGAGCTCGGCCCGGCACACCGCCGGGCCGCCGCAGCCGCACAGGAGGCCAGACCATGACCGCAACGCTTGAGGCCTCACCCGGTGAGGTCGTGAACCGCACGGCTCCGCCGGTGGCCGAGCCCGTCGTCCCGCTGCGCCACTGGTGGCGGTGGGGGCTGAGCGCGGTGGCCGTGTTCTTGCTCGCGCAGCTCGTGTGGACGTTCTTCACCAATCCGCAGTGGCGCTGGCCGGTCTTCGCCGAGTACTTCTTCAACGACGCGGTGCTGCGCGGGCTGTGGCTCACGCTGTGGCTCACCGCCGTCTCCGCTGTCGTCGGCTTCGCGCTCGGCGGGCTGCTCGCGCTCGCCAGGCTCTCCGGCTCGCTGCTGCTGAACTCGTTCGCCTGGGGCTTCATCTGGTTCTTCCGCTCGGTGCCCCTCGTGGTGCAGCTGGTGATCTGGTACAACCTGGGCTACCTGTTTCCCACGCTCGGGATCGGCTGGCCGTTCAGCTACGACTTCTGGCTCGTCGAGTTCGACACCGTGCGCTTGCTCTCGTCGACGGTGGCCGCAATCCTCGGCCTGTCGCTGCACCAAGCGGCGTACTCGGCCGAGATTATCCGCGGCGGACTGCTCTCGGTGGACCAGGGCCAGATTGAGGCGGCCAAGGCGCTCGGGATCCCGCGGGGCCGGCGTTTCTTCAGGATCGTGCTGCCGCAGGCGGCGCGGGCAATCCTCCCGAACGCGTTCAACGAGGTGATCGGGCTGCTCAAGGGGACCTCGGTCGTGTTCATCGTGGCGCTGCCCGAACTGTTCTACACCGTGCAGGTGATCTACAACCGCAACCAGCAGGTGGTGCCGCTGCTGCTCGTCGCCGCCGTCTGGTACACGATCTTCACGACCGTGCTCAGCGTCGCGCAGTACTACATTGAGCGCCGCTTCGCCCGCGGCACCGCCCGCGAGCTACCGCCCACGCCGCTGCAGCGCGTGCGTCGCGCGGTGCGCGGCGGTGTGGCTCGCCTGCGCCGGGGCCCCGCGCCCGGGCGGCCCGGGGCGCCGCAGCCGATCACCGGTGGCGCGTCCGCGCACACCGTCGCCGCGCTCAACACGAGCGCACACTGAGGAGGCCCGGAATGACTCTTGAAGCCACGATCAACGCTTCCGCGGCCGACGCCGCGGAAGCGCCCGCCGCGAACGCCGACACGGTCGCCGATCCCGCAGCCCTCGCGGCCGGTGCCGCCGCGCCGCAGACCGGCGACGAGCGCCACCCACCCAGCACCGGGCTCGTCGAGATCACCGGCGTGCACAAGTCGTACGGGGCGAACGAGGTGCTGCACGACATCACGCTGCGCGTCGCCCCCGGCCAGGTGGTGACGCTGCTCGGTCCGTCCGGGTCCGGGAAATCAACGCTGCTGCGCGCGATCAACCACCTGGAGACGATAGACGCCGGCGCGATCACGATCGACGGCGAGTACATCGGCTACGAGCGCCGGGGCACGCAGCTGCACGAGCTGCGCGAGAAGCAGATCCTGCAGCGGCGCACGCGCGTCGGGATGGTGTTCCAGAACTTCAACCTGTTCCCGCACCTCACCGCGCTCGAGAACGTCATCGAAGCGCCGATCGGGCTGAAGCGGGCCAGCCGGCAGGAGGCGATCGCGCAGGCGCGAGTGCTGCTTGAGCGTGTGGGCCTCGCCGACCGGGCCGATCACTACCCGCGGCAGCTCTCGGGCGGCCAGCAGCAGCGCGTCGCCATCGCGCGGGCCCTCGCCCTCGCCCCGGACGTACTGCTGTTCGACGAGCCGACGAGCGCGCTCGATCCGGAGCTCGTCGCCGAGGTGCTCAGCGTGATCCGCGACCTCGCGACCGGGGGCACCACCCTCATCATCGTGACGCACGAGATCGGCTTTGCCGCCGAGATCGCCGACCACGTCGTGTTCCTCGACGCCGGCCGGGTCGTCGAGCAGGGTCCGCCCGCTCAGGTGCTCCGCGCACCGGAGCAGGCGCGCACCCAGGAGTTCCTCGACTGGGTGATCTGACCGGCCGCGGCTCGGTGCCGCATCGCGCGGCTGCCCCTCCCGCCGCGCGATCGGACGCCCGGGCCGGATCCGGCACCACCGCACCATCGCTTTCCCGCACCACCGTTGTCCCGCACCACCGCTGTTCCCGCACCACACATCCGTCGCACACCACCACCAAAGGACACCCAATGACCATCACCACCCGCAGGCGCACCGGCGCCGCCATCGCCGTGCTGAGCGCCGTCGCCCTGGCCGGACTCACCGCCTGCAGCGCGGTCGTCTCGGACTCCGCAGACGGGGCGGTGGCGCCCGGGGAATCGACGGCCGTCGCCGCCGAGTCGCCGTTCGACCTCACGAGCGAGAACGCCGCTGAGCGCCCGCGCATCGACCCGATCCCCGAGGCCGTCGCAGCGCTGGAGGCGAGCGGCTTCGCGCCGATCCAGGACGGGAAGCTCACCGTGGCGCACTCCGCCTACGAAGCGCCGCTCGGCTTCCTCGCCGAGGACGACAACGCGACCCTGCTGGGGATCGAGCCAGACATCGCCCAGCTCGTC
The DNA here is from genome assembly GCF_004217175.1 of Leucobacter luti. Lineage (GTDB taxonomy): Bacteria > Actinomycetota > Actinomycetes > Actinomycetales > Microbacteriaceae > Leucobacter > Leucobacter luti. The sequence continues at coordinate 375,637 of NZ_SHKI01000003.1, read as the reverse complement.
GCCGACGGGCTCGGCCTCGAGTACGCGCCCGAGAACGTGGCGTGGGCCGACTGGCCGCTCGGCGTCGAGTCGGGCAAGTACGACGTGGTCGTGTCGAACGTCACCGTGACCGAGGAGCGCAAGGACCTCTTCGATTTCGCAACGCACCGCAACGACGTGCTCGCCTTCTCGGTGGCGCACGACAGCGACATCGACTCGATCGCCGAGGCGAAGGACGTCTCTGGCCTGAAGGTCGTGGTCGGCAGCGGCACGAACCAGGAGAAGATCCTGCTCGACTGGTTTGCAGAGAACGAGGCGGCCGGGCTGCCGGCCGGCGAGCCGATCTACTACGACGACAACGCCGCCGCGCAGCTCGCTCTCGCCTCTGGCCGCGTCGACGCGATCTTTGGCCCCAACCCCACCGCGGCGTTCGCCGCGGCGGTGAGTGGCGGGTCGAAGGTCGTGGGCACGCTCAACGGCGGATACCCCGAGAACGCCCAGATCGGCGTCACCACGGCGAAGGGCAACGGACTCATCGACCCGGTCGCGATCGTGCTCAACTCAATCATTGAGGACGGCACCTACGCCGAGGCGCTCGACCGCTGGGACCTCAGCGACGAGGCGGTTGCCGAGTCGCTCGTCAACCCGCCGGGCCTGCCCCGCCCGTAACCCTCACACACCCCCGGGGACGGGGCCGTCCACCGCGACGGCCCCGGCGCCCGGGTCCACCACCGCCGCACTCTCCCACTCAAGGACTCACATGACCACCCCAGGTATCGCCCGCCCCGCGCTGCGTCTCGCAGCCGCCGCAACCCTCGCCCTCGGCCTCGCCGGCCTCGTCGGGTGCAGCACCGCCGGCGCCCCGGCAGCCCCGGCGCCCGCCGCCGAGACGAACGCGAGCGCCGAGGCTGCGTTCGACCTCACCACCGGCAATCTCGACACGAGGCCGCACATCGAAGCGGTCCCCGAGGCCGTCGCCGCGCTGCAGGAGAGCGGATTCACGCCCGTGCAGGCCGGAAAACTGACGGTCGCCCTGGGCGGCGCCGGCGCCCCGCCCACCTCGTTCTTCGCGGAGGACGACGCGCAGACCATCATCGGGAGCGACGCCGACTTCGCCTCGCTGCTCGCCGAGGGGCTCGGCCTCGAGTACGCGCCCGAGAACGTGGCGTGGGCCGACTGGCCGCTCGGCATCGAGTCGGGCAAGTACGACATCGCGCTCACCAACGTGGGCGTCACCGAGGAGCGCAAGGAGCTCTTCGACTTCGCCACCTACCGCGACGCGGTGATGGGCTTCTCCGTGGCTGCCGGGTCCGAGATTACCGAGATCTCTGAGCCGGCCGACGTCTCCGGGCTGCGCGTGATCGTCGGCAGCGGCACGAACCAGGAGAAGTTCCTGCTCGACTGGTTCGACCAGAACGAGGCCGCCGGGCTCGCGCCGGGCGAAGCCGTCTACTACGAGGACTCCGCCGCCGGATCGCTCGCCCTCGCCTCGGGCCGCGCGGACGTGAGCATCGACCCGCACTCGCTCGCCGCGTTCCGCGAGGCGACACTCGGCGAGACCCGCGTGGTGGGGAGCTTCAACAGCGCCTACCCCGTCAACGGGCAGGTCGGCGCTGTGACCGCGAAGGGGAACGGACTCATCGAACCCGTCGCGCTCGTCTTCTCGGCGCTGCTGAGCGACGGCACCTACGACGAGGTGCTCGAGCGCTGGGGCCAGGAGGAAGAGGCCGTGACCGAGTCGCTCATCAACCCGCCCGGGCTGCCGAAGCCATGACCGGGGCCCCCACGTCCGGCCGGGCTGCCGGCGCCGCGGAGTCGGCCGGTGTCGCCGGCGCTGCCGGTGCGACCGGGGCGGCCGGCGCGGGCGTCGCGCCCGGTGCTGGTGTTGCGTCCGGTGCGTTCGGTGCTGCGTCGGCGCCCGCTGCGCCGGCCGCACCGGCCGCGCGGGCCGAGCCCGTGGAGATCGTGTGCGTGGGCGCGGGGCCGGGGGCCGCGATGCTGCTCGAGCGGCTCATTGCGAACCACGCGGCTGAGTCGCCCGAGCTGCCGCTCCGCGTGCGCCTCGTGGACCCGCATCGGCCGGCCGGGGGCAGGATCTGGCGCCGCGATCAGTCGCCGCTGCTCAAGCTCAACTCGATGCTGCGCGACGTCGCGTTCTTCACCGACCAGTCGTGCACGATCGCCGGGCCGATCGCTCCCGGGCACTCGCTCGCGGAGTGGGTGCGCGAGGTGCGGGCCGGGCGGATCGCGCGGCCCGAGTGGGCGGACGCCGCCCTGGACCGCGAGATCGCGGAGATCGCGGAGGATGAGTTTCCCACGCGCCGCCTCAACCACGGCTACCTCGCGTGGGCGCACGCCGAGACGCTGCGCCGCGCGGCCGACACCGTCGCGGTGAGCTGGGTCGCGGACACGGCGGTCGCGGTCGAGGAGAGCGCCGCGGGCGGTGCTGGCGGTGCCGGCGGCGCTGGCCGGCACCTCGTGCGGCTCGCCTCGGGGGAGGCGCTCGCCGCCGACCTGGTGGTCTACGCGCTCGGGCACAACGGGACGGAGCCGTCAGCGGATGCCGCGCGCCTCGCCGAGTTCGCGGGGCGCCACGGGCTGCGCTACGTGCCGCCGGCGTTCACCGCGGACGTTGACCTCTCGTGGGTGCCGCCCGGCGCCGACGTGATCGTGCGCGGCATGGGGCTCGCCGCGATCGACCTCAGCGTGATGCTCGCGGAGGGGCGCGGCGGACGCTTCGCGCCGCGCCCGGACGGGACGCTCGGCTACGAGCCGAGCGGGCGCGAGCCGGTCTTGCACTTCGGGTCGCGGCGCGGGGTGCCGTACCGCTCGAAGATCACGAGCCAGCTGGTGGGCGACCCCGTGGAGCTCGAATACCTGGGCCGCGACTTCCAGGCCGGCGTCGCGGCGCGCACCGAGCCGCTCGACTTCGAGCGCGACGTGTGGCCGCTCATCGCCGCGGAGCTTGTCACGGGCTACTACCGCGAGCTGTTCACCGGCCACCCCGAGCGGGTGCGCGGCAGCTGGGCGGCATTCGCCCCCCGCCTGCGCTCGGTGCTCGGCGGTTCCGGCGCTCCCGGCAGGCCTGGGCGGGCTGGCGCTCCCGGCGGGCCGGGTACGCCGACCGGGCCGAACGCGGCGGCGCTCGCGCGTCTGATCCGGACGCACGTCCCGGACCCCGCCGACCGCTTCGATCTTGCCGCCTTCGACAGGCCGCTCGCGTTCGCCCCGGACGGCGCCGGAACCGGGCCCGGAACCGGAGCCGGCCTCGGGGCTGACGCCGAGGCCGGTGCTCACGAGCTCGCCGGCGGCGCGGATGATGTGCAGCGGCGGGTGATCGCGCACATCGCCGAGGATCTGCGGCTGCGCACCTCGCAGCAGCACAGCGCCACACAGGCACTGTTCCTCACCGGGCTGTACGCGTTCCTCGCGCTCGCCGAGATCCAGCCCGAGCGCTGGAACGCGCGCAGCCGCACCACCGCGCTGCCGCGGCGCTGGTTCAGCTACTTCAGCTACCTCGCGAGCGGGCCGCCCGGGCACCGGCTGCAGGAGCTGATCGCGCTCGCGGAGGCCGGCGTGGTCCGGTTCCTCGGCGGCGACGTAGAACTCATCGCTGATGAGGCGCGCGGGGTGTTCACCGCGTCCGGCACCGCGGTCGTCGCGGCTCGGGCTGCCGACGGCGGGGCCGTCGCGCTCGCGGCCGCTGGCGGTCCCGGCCCCGGGGCGGCCGAGCCCGCCGCACCGCGCACCGCGCGCGCGAGCGCGACCGCCAAGATCCTGATCGACGCGTGGCTCCCCGAGGCGCGCGCGGCAACCAGCGACAACCCGCTGCTGCGCCAGCTGGTTGCGAGCGGGCGGCTGCGCGAGCTCGCGGTGCGCGACGGCGCGGCGGTCGCATCGACGGGCGAGGTCGAGGTCGCGCACGACGGCAGCGTGCCGGGGGCACCGGGTCAGTTCGCGCTCGGCCCATTCGTTGCGGGGCTCACCGGCGGGGCGTTCACGCGGCCGGGGCTCAACTCGCTGCCGTTTCGCACGCACGACCGCTGCGCGCGGGCGATCCTCGCGGCGGCGGCGGCCGGGGCTGGCGCGGCCGGTGTGGGCGCTGGCGTGGCCGGGGCGGGTGTGGGGGCTGACTCGGTCCCTGACCCGGTCAGCCGCCCGAACGTGACGCGGCCGGAGCTCGCCCGGCGCTGATCCGATCCGGCACTGATCCCCGCCCGCGCTGATCCCCACCTGTGCTGATCCGACCCGGCACTCATCCGCGCCCCCGCGGTGATGCGCCCCCGCGCTGTCTGGCCGCGGCCACCACCACGGGCGAGCGCGCTTCGGGTGCGCGCCGGGCGCCCACGCGGCCGCGCACCACCGAATGCGGCCCCGCCCGCCCCGCTCAGGGATGGGCGAGGCCGCGTCGCAGGCTCGCGAGTGGCTAGGCCGCGAGCTCCACGCCCGGGCGCAGCTCGCCGGCCGCGATCCGCACCGCGAGGCGGTTCTCGGGCGGGGGGAACGGGCAGGTGGCGCTCGCCGAGTACGCGCAGGGCGGGTTGGTGGTGCGGTTGAAGTCGATCCGCACCGTCTCCGCGTCGACCGGGGTAACCGAGACGAAGCGGGCGGCCGGGAACGTCAGGTCGGTGCCCGTGGCGTCGGCGAACACCGCGCGCAGGTCGCCGCCCTCCGCCGAGCCGAACAGGGTGAGCGCCACCTCTGCACCGTCGACCGTGAACACCGCGCGGCCGGGGGAGTCGTAGTGCTGAGTGCGATCCGCCCCCGCCGCGGACGCGACCTCCACATCGGGGCGCTCGGCGGGCTCGAAGCGTCCCGTGATCACCCAGTCGGGGCTCGCCGGGAACGTGCCGGTGCCCGTGTACGAGGTGCGATCCGGCGCCGCGGGGTCCCGGGGGCGCACGATGATCCCGCCGCTGCGCGCGGCGACCTCCAACTGCACGTCGCCCCAGGCGAGTGCGGTGCCCGCGGTTCCGGTGAGCGGCCCCAGCGTGACCGTCCCCGAGACCGCAGCGCCGTCGCGGGTCACGCCATCGGCGGCGTCGAGCTCGACCGTCACCGTGCCGCCCTCGTCAGCGCTCCACACGCCGGGCAGCCCCGGCAGCGGACCAGGCTCCCGCGACAGCCAGTGCAGCGCGGTGGCGCTGAGCGGGCCAAACGGTGCGGTGCGTGCGTTCTCTACCTCCGCGTGCCAGGCGGCGTGCGCATCGGTAAACGGGGTGTTCTCGGTCGTGGCCATTGCGCTCCCTCGGTGCTGCCGGATCTGTGCAATCCACACAACCACGGGGAACCTGAAAACGGGTGAATGTGACCGGAGGTTTCGCGCAGCGCGGACTCGCGGCCCGCGTGCTCACCTACACTGAAACTGTGTCAGTGCCAGCCCGTGCCACCCGGGGATCCCGGGCAACCGCGCGCGCGGCGACGCTGATCCTCGCGGCGCTCGCCGCAGGGGGACTGTCGGCGTGCGACACTGTCGCCGCCGGCGAGGCTCGGGCCGGGCAGACGGTGCGGGCAGGGACCGAGGAGGCGACCATGCGGATCACTGACGTCGAGGTAGCGGGGCCGGCCGACTCCGGCGCCGCGGGAGGCGCGGCCGGGAGCGTTGACGCCGATGCCGCGTCGAGCGCACGCTCCGAGCCGGGGGCGACCAACCGCCTCGGCTCCGAGCGGGTCCGCGTGCGAGAGTATGAGCCCGCGCTCGAACCGGGCGGGCGACCGTGGGCCACGCTGGTCTGGGCGCACGGCGGATCCTTTTCGCGCGGCACCCTCGACTGGCCCGAAGCCGACTGGGTGTCGCGGCAGTTCGCCGAGGCGGGGATCCACGTCTACTCGGTTGACTACGGCCTCGTGAGCGACACCGTGAAGGCGCCCGCCCCGAGCAGGGACCTCGCCGCGGCCTTCGCCTGGGTGGCCGAGCGCGCCGAGCGTGACGCCCCGCTCGTGCTCGGCGGTGCGAGCGCGGGGGCGCACCTCGCGACGCTCGCCGCGCTCGACCGCGCCGACCTCGCCGCTGCGGGCGCGGGCAGGCCGGCCGACGCGCTCATCCTCGAATACCCCACCCTGCACCGGGTGCAGCGGCCGGACGCCGCGATCGCCGCGGCCACGGCAGAGCTGCCCGAGCAGCGCCGCTTCGATCCGGCCAGGATCGCGGGCATGTACGAGTTCTACCTCGGCGACGGAGCCGAGGGGGAGGCCGCCGCGGCGACCGCCGTCGCCGGTGAGCTCCCCGCCGAACGGCTCGGCCTGCTGCCGCCCACCACCATCGTCAACGCCGACGCCGACGAGCTGCGCGCGTCCGGAGAGCAGTTCGCCGAGCAACTGCGCGCGGCGGGGGTGCCGGTGGCCGAGTCGATTCAGCCGGGCACCGTGCACGGCTACATGAACCGGCCGGAGGAGTCGGCGAGCGCGCTGGCCGACGCCGAGGCGACGATCGACCGCTTCGTGGCCGCCCTGCGCGGCGTGGCGGTCGCGGGCGGGAGCGATGCAGAATGAGTGGCATGACTCTCGCACACCCCGGCACGCTGCGCGGCCGACTTGTTACCCTCGAGCCGCTGTCACTCGACCACCACGATGGCCTCGTTGACGCCGTGCGCGACGGGGAGCTCTGGGAGCTCTGGTACACGATCGTGCCGCGGCCGGAGCAGATGTCCGCGGAGATCCGTCGTCGGCTCGAGCTGCAGGAGCGCGGCTCGATGATCCCGTTCACCGCGCGCCGGGCCGACACCGGGGCGATCATCGGCATGACGACCTACATGAACATCCAGGCGGAGACGCCGCGCGTCGAGATTGGTTCCACGTGGAACGCTGCGAGCGCGCAGGGGATCGGCACGAACCCGGAATCGAAGCTGCTCCTGCTCCAGCACGCCTTCGAGCAGTGGCATTGCACGGCGGTTGAGTTCTGCACGGACTTCCACAATCACCAGTCGCGCGCCGCGATCGCCCGGCTCGGGGCGAAGCAGGACGGCATTCTCCGCGCGCACCGCCGCGCCGAGGGGTACCTGCGCGACACCGTGGTGTTCTCGATCACCCAGCCGGAGTGGCCCGGGGTGCGGCGCGGGCTTGAGCACCGCGTCAACCGGCACATCGCCGCCGCGGGCGACCTCCGCCTCGGCTAGCGCGCGGGGCTGCGGGGCGGGGCGGCTGCGCTACGGGGCGGCTGCGCAGCGTGCCCGTGGGTCCGTGGGTCCGTGGGTCCGTGGGTCCGTGGGTCCGCGTGCCCGTGGGCCCGTGGGCCCGTGCGCCCCACCCACCCACCCACCCACCCACCCGACGAGCGTGCGGCTTCGTCGCGAGTGTGCGGCTTCGCGTCGGTAGTGGAGCCGCACGCTCGCGCGCGGGTCCTCCACTCGTGGGTGGGTTCGGTGCCCGGCGCTGACCCGGCTCCGGGCGGAGTGTTCGGGCCGTACCGCCCGCCCGGGTCCGTGCGCCCCTGCGCCCGTGCGCCCCACCCACCCGACGAGCGTGCGGCTTCGTCGCGAGTGTGCGGCTTCGCATCGGCAGTCGAGCCGCACGCTCGTGCGTGGATCCTCCACTCGTGGGAGGGCTCGGTGCCCAGCGCAAGCCCGGCGCGGGCCCGGCGCAGGCCCGGCTCCCGGCGCCCAACCCCGCCCCTACAGCGGGCCGAGCCGCCGCAGCTGGGTCACGTGCCCCGGCTCGAGCTCCGCGAGCGACGCGACGCCGAGGAGCCGCATAGTGCGCTCGATCTCGGAACGCAGGATCGCGATCGTCCGGTCGACGCCCGCGCGGCCGCCAGCCATGAGGCCGTAGAGGTACGCGCGGCCGATGAGGGTGAAGTCGGCGCCGAGGGCGACGGAGGCGACGATGTCGGCGCCGTTCATGATCCCGGTGTCGATCATCACGGTGAAGTCGTCGCCGGCGGCCTTCCGCACCTGCGGCAGCAGGTGGAACGGCACCGGTGCGCGGTCGAGCTGGCGCCCGCCGTGGTTCGAGAGCACGATGCCGTCGACGCCAGCGTCGCGCAGGCGCAGTGCATCCTCGACGTTCTGCACCCCCTTGATCACGATCTTGCCGGGCCACAGCTCGCGAATGATCGCCAGATCGTCGTAGCTGATCGTGGGGTCCATCGCTGCGTCGAGCATCTCGCCAACGGTGCCGCCCGTGGAGGACAGCGAGGCGAACTCGAGCTTCGGGGTGGTGAGGAAGTCGACCCACCACCAGGGACGGGGGATCGCGTTGACGATGGTGCCGAGCGTGAGCTGGGGCGGGATGGAGAAGCCGTTGCGCTTGTCGCGCAGGCGCGCGCCGGCAACGGGGGTGTCGACGGTGAAGTGGAGTGTGTCGAAGCCGGCGGCGGCGGCGCGGCGCGTGAGCTCGTATGAAATCTCGCGGTCGCGCATCACGTAGAGCTGGAACCAGTTGCGCCCGGTCGGGTTCGTGTCGCGCACGTCCTCGATCGACGTGGTGCCGAGCGTTGAGAGGGTGAACGGGATCCCGGCCGCGGCCGCGGCGCCCGCCCCGGCGATCTCGCCCTCGGTCTGCATGAGCCGGGTGAAGCCGGTGGGAGCGATCCCGAACGGGAGCGCGCTCGGCCCGCCGAGGATCTCGACGCTCGTGTCGACCTCCGGCGCGGGGCGCAGGATCCCCGGGTGGAACTCGACGTCCTCGAACGCCTGGCGTGCGCGCGCGAGCGACAGCTCGCCCTCCGCGGCGCCGTCGGTGTAGTCGAAGGCGGCCTTCGGGGTGCGGCGCTTCGCGATCGTGCGCAGATCAGCTATGGTGAGCGCGCCCTCGAGTCGGCGGCGCTTCCCGTTGAAGTCTGGCCGTTTGAACTGCATGAGCTCGAACAGCTCGGTGGGTTTGGGAACCTGGCGCTTGACCATTGGATCTCCTGAGTTGGTGGGGTGCCGCCCGGGTCGGCCGGGCAGCGGAGAGCGGGTGAGTGGGCGGGACGCGGTCTGCGCGATGGGGCGCTCGGCGCCCCGCCCAGCGGTTCCTGTTAGCGCAGGAACGCGGCGGCGACGCCGGAGTCGACGGGGATGTGCAGGCCCGTGGTGCGGGTCAGCTCGGGGCCGGTGAGTACGTAGACGGCGTCTGCCACGTTTTCCGGCACGACCTCGCGCTTGAGGATCGTGCGGTTTGCGTAGAACTGGCCGAGGTCCTCCTCGTCGACGCCGTAGGTGGCCGCGCGGTTGGCACCCCACCCCGAGGCGAAGATGCCGGAGCCGCGGACGACGCCGTCGGGGTTGATGCCGTTGACGCGGATCCCGTGCTCGCCGAGCTCGACGGCGAGCAGCCGCACCTGGTGCGCCTGATCGGCCTTGGTGGCCGAGTACGCGATGTTGTTGGGGCCAGCGAAGACGCTGTTCTTTGACGAGATGTAGATCACGTCGCCGCCCATGCCCTGCGCGATCATTGCGCGTGCTGCGGCCTGCGCAACGAGGAAGGAACCCTTCGCCATGACGTCGTGCTGCAGGTTCCAGTCCTGCTCGGTGGTGTCGAGCAGCGACTTCGAGAGCGAGAGCCCGGCGTTGTTGACGACGAGGTCGATGCCGCCGAACGCGAGCACGGCCGCGTCGACCGCCGCCTGCACGGCCGCCGCGTCGGCGACGTTTGCCGCGACCCCGATCGCGACGTCGGTGTTGCCGAGCTCAGCTGCCGCGGCCTGTGCCTTCTCAAGATCGAGATCGGCGACTACGACGCAGGCGCCCTCCGCGGCGAGCCGCGTGGCGATCGCCTTACCGATGCCCGACGCGGCGCCCGTGACGAACGCGATCCGGCCCTGGTGTGACTTGGGCTTGGGGAGTCGCTGGAGCTTCGCCTCCTCGAGTGCCCAGTACTCGATGCGGAACTTCTCTGCGTCGCTGATCGGCGCGTAGCGCGAGAGCGACTCGGCGCCGCGCATCACGTTGATGGCGTTGACGTAGAACTCGCCGGCCACGCGCGCCGTCTGCTTGTTTGCGCCGAAGCTGAACATGCCGACGCCGGGCACGAGCACGATCAGGGGGTCGGCGCCGCGCATTGCGGGGGACGCGTCGTCGGCGTGCGCCTCGTAGTACGCACGGTAGTCGGCGCGGTACGCCTCGTGCAGCTCGCCCAGGCGGGCGATCTGCTCGTCGAGCGTCGCGGTGGTGGGGAGGTCGAGCACCATGGGCTTGACCTTGGTGCGCAGGAAGTGGTCGGGGCAGCTCGTGCCGAGTTCAGCGAGCGGCGCGAGCTTCTCGCTCGCGAGGAAGTCGAGCACCTCGGCGCCGTCGGTGTAGTGCCCCACCATCGGCTTGTCGTGGGAGGCGATGCCCCGGATCACGGGTGCGAGCTGTGCGGCGCGCGCGTGCCGGTCCGCCTCGGGCAGCGCCTCGAAGCCGGCGACGGTCGCGCCGAAGGGCTGTGGGCGACCATGCTCGGCGATGTATGCGGCGGCCGTGTCGATGATCCAGAGCGAGTTGCGCTCGCACTCCTCGCTCGTGTCGCCCCACGCGGTGATGCCGTGCCCGCCGAGGATGCACCCGACCGCCTCGGGGTGCTCTGCCTTGATCGCCGCGATGTCGAGCCCGAGCTGGAAGCCGGGGCGGCGCCAGGGCACCCAGACGACCGCGCCACCGAAGATCGTTTCGGTGAGGGCCTCGCCGTCGGCCGAGGTGGCGATCGCGATGCCGGAGTCCGGGTGCAGGTGGTCAACGTGTGCCGCGTCGACGAGTCCGTGCATGGCGGTGTCGATCGACGGGGTCGCCCCGCCCTTGCCGTGGAGGCAGTAGTCGAGGGCGGCGACCATCTCGTCCTCGCGCTCGATGCCGGGGTAGACGGCGGTGAGGGCGCGCAGGCGGTCGATGCGCAGGGCCGAGAGCCCGGCGGGGGTGAGCGTGCCGAGGTCGCCCCCGGAGCCCTTCACCCACATGAGCTCAACCGTCTCGCCCGTGACGGGGTCGGTGGCCGGGCCCTTCGCCGAGGTGTTGCCCCCCGCGTAGTTCGTGTTCTTCTTGTCCGCACCCAATCGGTTTGAGCGGGAGATGAGGTCGTCGACGGTGACGGGGTCTGATGCAGACATGCGGAGCCTTTCGGTGGGCGGAATCTCACGATTACCCTATGTCCTAAGGGTTACGAAAACAAGCAAAATAGCTTTCGTTCGAAATCGAATCTCGAAATCTCGAAACCGCTGTGTCGCTTCTCCCGCTAGAGTCGGGGACTATGGCGCGCGCAGCAGAACCCCGGGACGAACGGATCCTCGCCCTGCTCGAGGGGCAGGAGAGAGTGGCGGTCGGTGTCCTCTCGGCGCGTCTCGGGGTGTCTGAAGTGACGATCAGAAAAGATCTCGACCGGCTCGCGCGCAGCTCCCTTGTTGAGCGCATCCGCGGGGGCGCGCGGCTGCGCGCCGGCGAAGAGGGTGCGCTCTCGGTGCGCCTCGGGCACCGGGTGGCGGCGAAGCGCGCTGTCGCGAAGCGTGCCGCAGAACTTGTGAGCCCGGACGCGGTGATCGCCCTCGATTCGTCCTCCACGGGGTACTACCTCGCGCTCGAGCTGGCCGAACGGGATGACATCACCGTGGTGACCAACTCGTTGCGTGTTGCAACACAGCTTGCCGAGCACAGCTCGATCGAACTCGTGCTCCTGGGCGGCACGGTGCGCCGCACCTCGTCGTCGACGGTGGGGTTCCCGGTCGAGCTCCTGCAGGGGTTCGGGCGGATCGATATCGCGTTCCTCGGGGTCTCCGCGCTGTCGGCCGAGCAGGGGCTGCTCGAGCGTGCGTTCTCGGAGGCCGAAACCAAGCGCATGGTCGCTTCGGTGTCCGATCGGGTGGTGGGGCTGTTCGACTCGTCGAAGGCCGCCGGTTTTGGGCAGCACGGAGTGGTGCCGCCCGGGGACGTTGAGCGCCTCATCACGGACGAGGCGTTCTCGGCCGCCGAGGTCGAGAAGTGGCGCGCGCTCGGCGTGACCGTTGAGCGCGTTGCGATCCCTGAACACTAGGCCCCCGATCACTCGATCCCCGAGCGTGAGGTTCCCGCGCGCGGGGCGTCGCGCGTCAGTCCGTGGCGCGCTGCGACGCTCCCAGCGACGTGACGCACGCGTGTGATGTAGTGTTCTAAAGCGATAATTCGAACAGCTTCACACATCAAAGGAGATACGCATGACGGAAGTTTCGCTCACGGGTCCGGCGGTTGTCACGGGCGGTGCTCGTGGGCTTGGGTACTCGCTCGCCCAGGCGCTCGCGGCGCAGGGGTCGGCGGTCGCGCTCCTCGACATTCTTCCTGACGTGGCAGACTCTGCCGCGCGCATCACGGCGGAGTACGGCGTCCGGGCGATCGGGCTCGTCGTCGACGTCACTGACCAGGACGCTGTGGCAAGTGCGTTCACGCAGATCGCGGCGGAGATTGGCACGCCGCAGATCCTCCTCACCGCCGCGGGGATTACCGTGTGGAATGACTCTGTCGACGTCTCGGCCGCCGAGTGGCGCCGGGTGATGTCGGTCAACCTCGACGGCACGTTCTTTGCGGCCCAGGCGTTCGGTCGCGGCCTGCTCGCTGCCGGGCTGCCGGGCAGCGCGGTGTTCGTTGCCTCCATGTCGGGCTCAATCGTGAACGTGCCGCAGTTCCAGGCCTCGTACAACGCCTCCAAGGCCGCCGTGGCGCACCTCGGCAAGTCGCTCGCGGTTGAGTGGGCGGCTGCCGGGATCCGGGTCAATTCGATCTCGCCCGGCTACTTCCTCTCGGATATGACCGCGCAGTTCACGGAGCAGAACCCCGAGCTCGCTCGCGAGTGGGTGTCGCGGATCCCGGTGGGCCGCATGGGGCAGCCGGGCGATCTGCACGGCCTCGTGACGTTCCTGGCGTCCGACGCGTCTTCGTACCTGACGGGGCAGGATCTTGTGATCGACGGCGGGTACACCGCCATCTAGCCGGAGTGCCCCGCCCCGCGGCTAGTAGATCTCGGTGATGAGGTCCCGGTAGACGTCGAGGCGGGGGTCGGCCGGGTGCAGCTCGGTAACGAGCACGTCGATGTCGCCAAGCTCGAGCGAGCGGAAGCGGGCCTGGGTCTCGAGCTTGGTCGAGTCGAGTGCGAGGACCAGGCGATTCGCGGCACCGGCGAGCGTGCGCTTGAACGAGACCTGCGCGAGCGTGTTTTCGCTTGCACCGAGCTGCTGATCGAGGCTCAGGGTCGAGACAAACGCGGTGCCGATCATGAAGTGCGAAAGCGCGGCCTCGGCCAGCGGGCCGACGAGCGAATCGTTCTGCGGCTCCTGCTCGCCCCCGGTGAGAAACACGCTTGCGTGCGCTCTGGTGCGGAGCGATTGAAAGGCTGGGAGCCCGTTCGTGATGACGGTGAGGTCCTGCCCCTCCGCTGCCCCGGGAGCCGCCGCCAGGCGCTCGGCGAACACGCTGATGGTCGTGGACGAGTCAAGGGCGATCACGGAGCCGGGCTCGACCAGGCCGACGAGCTTGTGCGCGATGGCATCCTTTGCCGTGGCGTTCAGATGGCGTCGGTGCATGAAGCTGTCGCCGGTGAGTGCAATGATGCCCCCGCGCACACGACGCGCGATGCCCCGGTTTACCAGGTGTTCGAAGTCCCGCCTGATCGTCATCGGGTGCACGCCCCACTCGGTGGCCGCGGCGTTCACGAGGAGCGTGCCATCCCTGCCGAGCGCGGCTGACATCGCCTCGCGCCGCTGTTCGGTGTCAAGCGTTCCGTTTACAGCCATGTGCGTCGCACTCCCTCGGGCTCCGGGCTCCGGGTCTGGAGCACCTCCGCGTGAACTTCATTCTAGGATCACGAATGTTTCGTATATATTTTGTGTGAGTATGAACACGATATAACATGTGATCGAACCGCAATGACTCTCACGAGGAAGTGAAACACGATGGCCGCTCCCACTGCCCCACGCGCATACGCCGCGGTGGATCTTGGCGCGTCGAGCGGTCGGGTGGTGCTCGGCGCCCGGCGCGGCGCCGCGTGGGAGTTCGAGGAGGTACACCGCTTCACGAACGAGGTCGTTGACACGCACCGCGGGGACGCGTGGGACCTTGAACGGCTGTTCGCTGAGACGCTCACGGGTCTCGCACGCGCCGTGGCGCGCTGTGCCGCACGCGGCGAGCAGCTCGCCGGCATCGGGGTCGATTCCTGGGGCGTCGACTGGGTGCTGCGCGCGCCGGACGGGGAGATCGAGTTGCCCGGGCGCAGCTACCGGGGTGCCCCGGATCCCGCGCCCGCGATCGCCGCGCGCGGGCTCAGCGGCGTCAGCTCGGCCGAGGCGTTTGCGGTGACGGGCGTGCCGGATCAGGCGATCAACACCGCGCTGCGCCTCGCGGACGAGGCGGGCCAGCGCACGTTCTCCGGCGAGCAGCTCCTGTTCATTCCAGACCTCTGGCTCTTCTGGCTCACCGGCGTCGTCGGCACTGACCCGACCATCGCGTCGACCAGCCAGCTCTTCGCCGCGCACGCCGGGGCCTTCTCCGCGCCGCTCGCCGCGGCGCACGGGCTCGCCGGGTTTCGCCTGCCACCGGTTGCGCCGGTCGCCTCGTTGGTGGGTGCGCTCGCCCCTGAACTGCGCGAGCGAATCGGGGCGGCTACCGAGGTTCCTGTGTATCGCGTGGCCGGGCACGACACCGCCGCAGCTTTCGCGTTCGCTGAGCCAGTCGCGGGCGGGGCGACCGAGGCGCTCATCTCGAGCGGCACCTGGTCGCTCGTCGGCGGCGCTCTGCCCGAGCCGGTGACGACCCCAGAGGCAGCCGCACTCGGTTTCACGAACGAGCGCGGCGCATCGGGGACGCTGCTGCTGCGCAACCTCACCGGGCTGTGGATGCTGCAGGAGTGCCTGCGCGAGTGGGGGGCCGGGACGCAGGAGCGGGACGCGCTGCTCGCGGAGGTCGAATCTGCTCCGTTTGACGCGCGGACATTCGACACGTCCGCGCCCGAGCTCCTGCACGCGGGTGACATGGAAGCCCGAGTACGACGCCTCTGTGCCGCTGCCGGGCGGCCGCTCGCCGAGTCCCGCGCCAGCGTGGTGCATGCGATCATCGACAGCCTCGCGGTGGCCTACGCCGCGGGCGTCGACGCGTTTGCGCGCCTCAGCGGTGCCAGCGTGGACCGCATCCGCATCGTCGGCGGCGGCTCACGCAACGCGCGGCTCTGCAGGCTCACGGCCGAACTCGCCCGGCTGCCAGTACTCGCGGGGCCTACCGAGGCCTCAGCGATTGGCAATGTCGCCCTCCAGGCGCTGGCGAGCGGGGAGGTCGCGCACGCGCAAGACGTGTTCGCGGCGATCGACCCCGCCCACACCCGTCACTTTCAGTATCCGAATACAGACCAGGCACGAGACGCCGAGGAGCCCCAGCAATGAGTGAGACCGCCACCGCACGAATCGACGAGATCGTCGAACTGACCCGGCGCGCCGGGGACCCCGAGCAGGCGTTCGCGATTCTCGCCGAGGGAAACACCTCGATTCGCACGGCGCCGGATCGCATGCTCGTCAAGGCGACGGGATCATCGATGAGCGGCGCGACGAGCGAGAGCTTCGTCGAGGTCGACCTGCCCGCATTCTGGGCGGCGATCGACGAGGGCCCCGCCGATGATGCGCACGTGCGCGAACTCTTCGCGCGGGCCACCACCTGGGGGAGCGGGAGGCCGTCAGTCGAGTCGCTGCTTCACGCGGTATGCCAGAGGCTGGACGGCGTGGATGCCGTGGTGCACACGCACCCGGTTCCAGTGAACACACTGCTCTGCTCGGATCAGGCGGAGCTGTTGGTTGCCGGCTCCCTGTTCCCCGACCAGATCGTGGTGATGGGGCGCCACGCCCTGCTGGTGCCGTACGTCGATCCCGGCCTGCCGCTCGCGCGCGCCGTCGCGGCGGCGCTCGACACGCACCTCCGCGAACACGGTGAGCGGCCGCGGGTGATCTACCTGCGCAATCACGGCATGTTCGCGCTCGCGGAGACGGCGGAGGAGGCGGTGTCGATCACTGAGATGGCCGTGAAGTCGGCGCGCGTGCTCACCGGCGCACTCACGATCGGGGCTCCGGTGTTCCTCACCGAGGAGCACGCTGACCGCATCGACACCCGGCCGGACGAGCTGCTGCGCCGCTCGTTGCTCGCCGGGTAGGGGCGACGCACATGGAAACACAGACTTCCGGCGCGAGTCGGGGACCAGAAGGGGGACAAGCGATGGAAAACGTCGCAGCGAAGGTGGCGCTCGTCACGGGAGCCAGCTCAGGAATTGGCCGCGCCTATGCGCGCGCGTTGGCGGAGGCCGGCGCGAGCGTCGTGCTGGTGGGGCGCAACGCTGAGCGATTGCGCGAGGTCGCCGCGGAGCTGCCCGGCGAGCACCTCGCGGTGCCGGCAGACGTCGCCGAGACAGGGAGCGCGGCGGAGATTGTGCGCCGCGCGGTCGAGCACTTCGGTCGCATTGATATCGTGCTCGCGAACGCGGGGCTGTACCTCCCCGGGGACTTCGCGGAGGCAGACCTCGCCGCCGTGCGCGCGCTCCTCGACGTCAACGTCTTCGGCGCAATGGCCGTGATCCGCGAGGCGCTGCCGGCGATGATCGCTGCCGGGACCGGCGACATCGTTGTCACGAGCTCGGTGTCTGGACACCAGGCGATTCACTGGGAGCCGGTTTACTCGGCCTCGAAGCATGCCATGCAGTCTTTCACTCACGGAGTGCGACGCCAACTCGTCGGCACCGGTGTGCGCATCGGCGCGATCGCGCCCGGGGTGGTGCTGAATGAGCTCTGGGGGATCGGTGAGGCCGACGAGACCGCCGCACAGATCGCCGCGGCGACGGGGATCGACTCGAGCGACGTCGCCGAGGCCGTGCTGTTCATGCTGAGTCGCCCACGCCACGTCAACATCCGGGATCTTGTGATCCTCCCGACCTCGCAGGAGATTTGAAATGACACAGACGTCTGCACCTCGCGAGCCCCTGCTGGAGGCTCGTGGCATCGTGAAGACCTACGGTCACGTGCGCGCGGTGCGCGGCGCTGACTTCACGGTCTACCCCGGCGAAATTGTCTCCCTCATTGGAGATAACGGTGCTGGCAAGAGCACGCTGGTGAAAATGCTCTCCGGCGCTGTGCGCCCAGACGAGGGCACGATCACCTTCGACGGGACTCCGATCACGTTCGAGAGCCCGCAGGACGCTCGCCGCTACGGGATCGAGACCGTGTACCAGGACCTCGCGCTCGCGCAGGATCTCGATCCGGCCGCCAACCTGTACCTCGGCCGCGAGCTGCGCCGCGGCGGGATTCTGGGTGCCCTCGGTTTTCTGAACAAGCGCGCAATGCTCGACACCGCCGAACGAGAGATGTCGGATCTCGGCGTGAAGCTGAAGGACATCACCGCCCCGGTCGCTGAGCTCTCGGGCGGCCAGAAGCAGTCAGTCGCCGTCGCCAGGGCCGCGATGTGGGCGAAACGGATCATCTTCATGGATGAGCCGACCGCGGCGCTCGGCGTGGTCCAGACCAAGCAGGTGCTCGAGCTGATCAAGCGGGTCAGCGACGCCGGCATTGCGGTGGTGCTCATCAGCCACAACATGCCCCAGGTGCTCGAGGTGAGCGATCGCGTCGAGGTGCTGCGTCTCGGCCAGCGCGTCGCGACGTTCACCGCGTCCGAGGCGACGGTCGAGGACCTCGTTGCCGCAATGACCAGCGGCGAAAAGGAAGGGAAGTAGCGATGATCGCTCCCAACGAAGAAACCATGTCCACGGCGGTCATCGGCTCGGCGGAGCTGTACCAGCGGCCGTCGCTGCTCAAGCGGGTGCTGAGCAGCGACACGTTCCGGCTGTTCCTCGCCATGGTCGCACTCATTGTCCTGTTTGGGCTCCTGCGTCCCGGGGCGTTCTTCACCCCCAACAACTTCATCAACCTGCTCACGGACGCGGCGATCCTGCTCGTCATGGCCGCCGGCGCCACCTACGTGATCATCACCGCGGGGATTGATCTCTCCGTCGGCGGTGTCCTCGTGTTCGCGAGTGTCGCCGGGGCGATGACCATGTCGGCGATCGGTGACGGGTCACCGCTCACGCTCCTGATCGGGCTCCTCGTGTCGCTCGCGGCTGGGACCGCGTGGGGCGTGCTCAACGGCGTGCTCATCGCGAAGGCCCGGATCCCGGCGCTGATTGTGACGCTCGCGACGATGGGTGCGTCGCTCGGCGCCTCGCTGCTCATCACCGGCGGCGTCGACGTGCGCAACGTGCCGTTCGAGCTCGTCGATGCGATCGGCGCGGGCCGAATCCTGGGGATCCCGGTGCTCGCGGTGATCGCGATCGTCGTCGCGGTGATCTTCGGGGTGGTGCTCTCGCAGACCCGCTTCGGCCGCTACACGTACGCGGTCGGATCGAACGCGGAGGCGCTGCGCCGCACCGGCGTGAACGTCGATCGGCACCTGATCAAGGTCTACGCGCTCGCGGGTCTGCTCGCGGGCCTCGCTGGCTACCTCTCGGTCGCGCGGTTCTCGACGACCACGCTGGGCGGTCACTCCACCGACAACCTGTCGGTGATCACCGCCGTCGTTATTGGCGGCGCGAGCCTCTTCGGCGGACGTGGCCTCATGATCGGCACCGTGATCGGTGTCTTCATCCCGGTGATCCTGCAGAACGGCTTCGTGATCCTCAATGTGAGCCCGTACTGGCAGCAGATCGCGGTGGGCGCGGTGCTCCTTAGTGCCGTGTATCTCGACCAGATGCGCCGACGCGGTAACAGCAGATAGCCGTGCGCCGCTCGAATCGCTCCAACAGCTTTACCTCTTGTACTGCACCACCCCTCACCCACGAAAGTAGGAAAGACATGA
Source organism: Leucobacter luti (assembly GCF_004217175.1). GTDB lineage: Bacteria > Actinomycetota > Actinomycetes > Actinomycetales > Microbacteriaceae > Leucobacter > Leucobacter luti. Next base: position 356,930 of record NZ_SHKI01000003.1, on the reverse strand, counting down.
ACATCATCAAGCGCAGCGCCGCGCTTCTCGCGGTGTCGGCCCTGGCCGTCTCGCTCGCAGCGTGCACCACGGGAAGCCAGAACGCCGAGTCTGGCAGCACTGAGTCGGCCGGACAGCTGACCGAAGCCGACCTCGCCGGTAAGACCATCGGCTTCATCCCGGGGGTCAACGATCCGTTCTACATCTCGATGCAGTGCGCGATCGAGACCGCGGCTGAGGGCTATGGCCTGAAGGTGTCCGCGCAGATCCCCGAGCAGTTCGAAGCTGCCGTGCAGACGCCCATCGTGAACTCGATGGTTGCCACGAAGCCGGCGGCGCTCCTGATCGCGCCGACCGACGGCAAGGCGCTCGAGCCGCCGCTGAAGCAGGCGGTCGACGCGGGAGTGCCGGTTGGCCTCGTCGACACCACGCTCGACGACCCAGAACTGGCGTTCACCTCGGTCGCGACCGACAACGAGCAGGGCGGCGCTGCGGCTGCAGACGCGCTCGCTGAGCTTGTTGACGGCAAGGGCAAGGTGCTCGTCATCGCGTTCAAGGCGGGAGCTTCGACCTCCGACGCACGACAGAAGGGCTTCGAGGACCAGATCGCGACGCACAGCGGGATCGAGTACATCGGCGCGCAGATCAACGACAACGACCCCGCAAAGGCCGCGTCGATTGTGCAGGCAGCGATCGCGGCAAACCCGGACCTCACCGGCATCTTCGCCACGAACCTCTTCGCAGCGCAGGGCGCCGCGACGGGCCTGCGCAACGCGAACGCACAGGGTGACGTGAAGATCGTCGGTTTCGACGCGGGCTCGACCCAGATCGAGCAGCTTGAGCGCGGCGACGTGCAGGCGCTCGTGGCGCAGAAGCCGAGCGATATCGGCACGCAGGCCGTCGAGCAGGCCGTGGCCTACCTCACCGGTGGCGACGTGACCCCGCAGATCGGCACCGAGACGGTCGTTATCACGCAGGAAAACCTTGAGAGCATGCAGGATGCAATCTACAAGGAGTCCTGCAGCTAGCTGACCCACGACCGGGCGGGCGCGCGGCCCGCGCCCGCCCGGTCACGCTCGATTCCGAGCCCACACACCCCGAGCACCGAGGAGACGCCGTGACCGACACCGGCATCATCGAACTCCAAGCGAATCAGCCGGAGGCCCGGCCGTACCGCGGCGGCAGCGGTATCGCCCGATTCCGTGGCGAACCGCAGCCGGACGCGTTCAGGCCCGAGGACTTCCTCGGCTCAACCACCGAGGTGCACGCCGGTGGCGGCGTCGGGCTCACCCGCCTCCCCGACGGGCGCCAGCTGCGTGAGGCGATCGCGGCGGACCCGATCGGGTTCCTCGGCACTGCCTCGCCCAGCGCCAGCGCCGGTGAGAACGGGCTCCTCACCAAGCTCCTCAGCACCGACGAGCGGCTCTTCGTGCATTCGCACCCCAGCGACGAGTTTGCCCGCGAGCACGGCCTCGGCTGTACGGGGAAGACCGAGTCCTGGTTCGTGCTCGACGTCGCCGAGGGGTCCGAGCCATATGTGCTGCTCGGTTTCAGCCGGGAGGTGGCCCCCGCCGAACTCGCCGACTGGTTTGAGCAGCAGGACGTCGCCGCGATGGTCTCGGCGATGCACCGAATTCCGGTCGCGCCGGGCGACACCTTTCACGTTCCGGCCGGCGTGCCGCACGGCATCGGCCCCGGGCTGACCTTGGTCGAGTTGCAGCAACCCACCGACCTCTCAATCCTTCTCGAGTACACCGGCTTTCCCGGTCTCGATCGCGACTCCGCGCTGCTTGGTATGCCGCGCGACCGCGCGCTCTCCGCCATCCGGCGCGCCGCGGTGCCGCACGCAGAACTCGCTGCGCTGCGCGAGAACCGGACCGCGCTCGGACGAGTGCAGCGGCTCTTTCCCGCCGCGGCCGACCCCTTCTACGCGGCCGAACGCGTGCGGCCGGGCTCGGCGGACGCGATACTCCGCGCCGGATTCGCGATCATCGTGGTGCGTGCTGGCTCTGGCGAGATCCGGACGGCGCGCGGCGCGGTAGCCGCGGCGCCGGGCCGCGTGTTCCTCGCCAGGCACGACGCTGGCGAACTGCGCATCGACCCGGCGCTCGACCTGGTGGTCTGCCGCCCCGCCGAGGACGCGGCGTGACCGACACCCCACTGCTGCTCGGTGTCGACCTCGGCACCACGAGCGTCAAGGCGGTCGTATTCACGCACGCCGGTCGTGCCGCTGCCGTGGGAAGGCACGCCACACCCTGGACGGTGACGGCGGATGGCGCCGAGACGAGCGCAGAGGGGCTCCGGGACGCTACGTTCGCGGCGATCCGCTCGGCCCTCGACCACGCACCTGCCGGGCGCATCGCCGGGATCGGCATCGCGAGCTTTGCCGAGGCCGGGGTGCTGCTCGACGCCGCCGGGGAATCGCTCGCCCCCGTGATCGCGTGGTACGACCGCCGAGACACGCGTGAACTCGCGGAGTTGAGCGACCGATTCGGCGGCGAGTTCTCAACGATGACCGGCCTCCCACTTGCGCAGCAGTGGTCGCTCACGAAGAGTCGGTGGCTCGGCCGACACCACCCCGAGGCCGTGGCGCGCGCAAGGTTACGCCTGAACATGGGCGACTGGATCGCGCACGCCCTCGGCGGGCGAGCGGCGAGTGAACCCTCGCTCGCCTCGCGCACCGGCTGGCTCGCACTGGCGGAACGCGCGCCCTGGCCGGCGGCGCTCGAGTACGCCGGGGTGGCGGCCGAGTGGGTGCCGGAACTCGCCGACGCCGGCACGGATCTCGGCGCAGTGCAGGCCGGAATCCACCCGCGGCTCACCGGCGCGCGCATCGCCGTCGCCGGGCACGACCACCAGGCAGCAGCCGTCGGCGCCGGGGCGTGGCACTCCGGGGACACCCTCGACTCGTGCGGCACCGCCGAAGCCCTCGTGCGCACGGCGGACCCGGGACTCAGCTCCGAGACGGTCGCACGGCTCACCGCTGGCGGGGTGACCGTCGGCTGGCACGCGCTTCCGGGACAATGGTGCCTCCTTGGCGCGTCCGAGGGGGGCCGTGCACTCGGCACGCTCCTCGCGGCGCTCGAGGTGCAAGACCTTACGGCGGGGATTGACGCGCGAGCCCGCGCGTTGCACGCCTCGCCTCGCGCCACCACGCTGCCGAGCGTCGGTTCGGACACGAGCGCTGCCGACATCCGAGCGCGCGCAGCGGCGGCGCGGGACACCGCTGACGACGGAGCGGCGGCTGCAGCGCTGTGGCGTGGCTCGGTCGAACGCGTCACGGGTGAGGCGCGGGAGCTCGCGGACTTGATGGCCACCGCCGCCGGGCCGAGCAAGCGCATGCTCGCGGTCGGCGGCTGGACGGCGAGCGCGGCGCTCGTTGACGCGAAGCGGCGGCAGCTCGGCCGTGTTGAACTCCCCGAAATCGAGGAGGCCGGTGCCCGCGGTGCCGCGCTCTTCGCCGGGGTCGCGGCGGGAATGTGGGACCGTGTTGCGAACTCGGAGTTCTAGGAAGACGTGCGCCGGTGAGTCCCTGGCGACCCGACTACTCAGAGTCCGGTGTCAGCGGCCGATCCCAGTCGATCGTGTCGGTGCACCACTCATCCAGTTCCGCCGCGGGGAGCACGTTGAAGAGCGTGGTCGGGTGGGCGACGGCGGAGGCCCCCCAGCGCACCGCGGTGCGCACGGCGTTTCGTCGATCCGAACGGGCCGCGAGGAAGCCGGCGAGCGTCGCGTCGCCGGCGCCGACGGCGTTGACGACCCGGTCCGGCCGGGCACCGGCCCACAGCTCGCCTGCCCCGTCGACCAGCAGCGCGCCGTCGGCTCCCAAACTGACGAGCACACAGCCGACGCCGTGCCGCTCACGCAGCGCGCGTGCGGCGTCGCGGACTTCCCCCAGCGTGCCGAGCTCGCGGCCCACGATCTCCGCGAGCTCGTGGGCGTTCGGCTTCACGAGATCGGGTGCCGCGGCGAGCGCCGCGACGAGCGCGGGGCCAGAACTGTCGACCGCGGTGAACAGCCCGAGTTCGCGGCCGAGCGCGACGAGCTCAGCGTGCAGGGTCGCGTCCGTCCCCGGGGGCAAGCTTCCAGCGGTGAGCAGCGCGTCGGCGCCCTGCGCGGCGAGCGCACGCACGCGGTCGGCGAGCCCCGCTCGCTCCGCAGCGCCGAGCGCCTGGCTCGACGTGTTCACCTTGGTGTCGGGCTGCCCGTCAACGAGCAGGGTGACGTTGGTGCGTACGGGACCCCCCGGCGTGAACGAGTACGGCACGCCGAGCGCAGACAGTTCGCGCGCCATGAACTCTGTGCCGTCACCGGCCGCGGCGAGAATTGCGTGAGTCGGAATTCCGGCGCGCTGCAGCGCCGCCGAGACGTTGACGCCCTTGCCGCTCGGCTCCCGCAGCTCGTGTGCGGCGCGGTGCACGAGGCCAAAGCTGAACTCAGGGACCCCGATCGTCCAGTCGATCGCGGGGGATGGGGTCACAGTGATCAACACCGTCTTAGTCTAGCAATGGCGCCGGTTTCGGGGCCCGGAGGAGGAACACATGATCGCTTCAAGTGAGCTTGTCGCGCAGTCGCGGCGGACGGGCGTTCTCGCAGTGAATATCGTGACGATTGAGCACGTGATCGGCGCGATTACCGGGGCCGAGCGGGTGGGGAAACCGCTCATCCTGCAGCTCAGCGAGAACGCGATTGCCTTCCACGGAGCCGTCGAACCGATCGCGGCAGCGGCGCGAGCCGCGGCCGAACTCGCGACCGTGCCGATCGTGCTGCACCTCGACCACATCACCGATCTGGCGCTCGCTGCGCGCGCACCGGAACTCGGATTCGGATCGGTGATGTACGACGGCGCCGCGCTGCCGTTCGCGGAGAACGTCGCGCGCACGCACGAGGTGACCGAACAGCTGCACGCTGCCGGCGTGCGCGTTGAGGCGGAGCTCGGTGAGATCGGCGGGAAGCTCGGTGCGCACGCTCCCGGGGTCCGCACCGACCCCGCTGAGGCCGCTGACTTCGTCTCGCGCACGGGGGTTGACGCGCTCGCCGTCGCGGTCGGATCGGAGCACGCGATGACCACACGCGACGCGCGCCTCGACCTGGCGCTCATCGCCGAGCTCGCGGCAGCGGTGCCGGTACCGCTCGTGCTGCACGGTTCGTCGGGGGTCTCGGACGCAGGAATTCGCGATGCGATCGCCGCCGGGGTGACGAAGATCAACGTCGGCACTGCGCTGGGCGTCGCGTTTACCGCCGCGACGCGCGACGCGCTCGCGGATCCGACGCTGGTTGACCCGCGGAAGTTCCTTGCCCCGGCGCGGGCAGCCGTGGCAGATGAGGTCGCTCGTCTGCTCAACACGGTGATCGGCTAGCCGTGGCACGCGCAGTGGTGGTCGGGGTCGACTCGTCGACCCAGTCGTGCAAGGTTGAGCTGCGCGCGAGCGAGGACGGGGAGCTGCTCGGCTTTGGCTCGGCGCCGCACCCGCACACGGTGCCGCCGATCAGCGAACAAGATCCAGCGGCGTGGTGGGAAGCCCTCGTGATCGCGCTCGGCCACGCGCGACGCGCGGCCGGCGACGTGGACATCGTGAGCATTGGCATCGCCGGGCAGTGCCACGGTTTCGTGCCGCTCGACGCGGCCGGCCGGGTGATCAGGCCCGCAAAGCTCTGGAACGACACGACCGCTGCCCCGGAGCTTGCGGCGCTCGTCGCCGAGGTGGGAGCGGCCGAGTTCGCGCGGTCGATCGGCTCAGTGCCAACCGCCGCGTTTACGATCGCGAAGATCGCGTGGCTCCGCGCCCACGAACCCAGCAGCTTCGCGCGGCTGCGCACAGTGCTCCTGCCGCATGACTACCTCGCGTACCGACTCACCGGACGGTTCGCGACCGACCGCTCAGACGCCTCAGGCACCGGCTACTTCGACCCCGCCGAAAACGTCTACAGGATCGAGCACCTGCAGCGGATCGACCCCGAGGTCGACTGGGCTCCGATGCTGCCCGAGGTGCTCGGCCCCGAGGGGATCGCTGGGACGGTGCTCCCCGAGGTCGCTGCGGAACTGGGGATCCGGGCGGGTGCGCGCGTCAGCGCCGGCGCTGGCGATCAGCACGCGTCTGCGCTGGGGCTCGGGATCCGGGACGGCGACCTCGTCTGCTCCTTCGGCACCTCGGGAGTCGTGGTGACCACGACGCCCGCCCCGCTCGCCGACGAGAGCGGGATCGTCAGCGGGACGGCTAACCTCACGGGCGGCTTCCTCCCACTGGTCTGCACGCTCAACGGTGCAAAGGTGACCGACGCCTTCGCACGGATTCTCGGAGTTGACCACGCCGAGCTGTCGCGGCTCGCGCTCGCGGCCGGTGCCTCCGGCCCGGTGCTCGCCGCCTACCTCGACGGTGAGCGCACTCCCAACCGGCCGGGGGCGGCCGGACTCCTCGCGGACATTACGACCGAGGTCACTCGCGAGGAGATCGCGCGCGCTGCGGTGGAGGGCGTGGTCTTCGGACTGCGCGTTGGTGTCGAGGGGATCGACCGGCTGGGAATCGACACCGGGGGCGACGTATTCGCCATCGGCGGCGGCGCACGCTCGGCGGCCACAACGCAGGTGCTCGCCGACGCCCTCAACCGCGAGGTGCGGCTCGTTGACGCCGCCGAGCCGGTGGCGCGCGGGGCCGCGGTGCAGGCCGCCGCGGTGCAGCACGGGGCGACGGTCGGTGAACTCGGCGAAGCCTGGCGGCCGCCGCAGCTCCGCGCGATTGAGCCGCGCGGAGCCGGGTTCACCGCCGAGCGTTACGCGCGGTATCGCGAGGCCGCCGCCGTCACCGCGCTCGACGCGTAGCGCCCGGGCGCTTTACGTCCGGCGCCCTGCGCCTGATGCACGGGGTCCTCCCGCTGGCCTCGGGCGCTTGGCGCCCCGAATCAGGGGGCTGCGGCCGCAGGCGCCGATCCCGGCAGGTAGGTGACCACCGGTGCTGAGCGGGAGACGACCGCGCGCAGGTCGGCGAGTTCGGGCCCGATCTGTCCGAGCGCCTGTGCCTGCACGAGCATGTTGCCCATGGCGGTCGCCTCGACGGGACCGGCAACCACGGGCAGCCCGGCGCGGTCGGCGAGCGCCTGGCAGAGGAGGCGATTCTGCGATCCGCCACCCACCACATGGATGACCCGCACCTCGCGGTCGGCAAGCCGGGCCCCCGTGGCGACGGCGTCGGCGAATGCCGCTGCGAGGCTCTCAACGATCGAGCGCACGATTGCCGCCTCGCCCTCGGGTGCTCGCTCACCGCGCTCGGTGAACCAGGCGCCGATGCGGCCGGGAATATCGCCCGGCGGCATAAACACGGCATCGTTCACATCGAAGATCTGCACCGGCCCCGTGACGCGAGCCGCGGCGTCGAGCAGCTCGGCGAGCCGACTCGACCGCTGCGCGTCAGTGCCGCGCTCCCAGTGTCGCAGCGACTCGGAGAGCAACCACAGCCCCATGACGTTGTGCAAGAAGCGGGTGGTGCCTGCGACGCCGCCCTCGTTGGTGAAGTTCGCGGCGCGAGCCGCCTCGGTCAGCACCGGGGCGTCGAGTTCGAGCCCGACCAGGCCCCAGGTCCCGCATGACACGTACGCGAAGTCCTGACCGGTGCTCGGTATCGCAGCGACCGCAGAGGCGGTGTCGTGCGACGCAACCGCGACCAGCTCGAGTGGGCGCCCCACCACCGCGGCGACCTCAGGGGAGAGCGGGCCGAGGCGCGTGCCTGGATTGACGAGCTGCGGCAGGATCCGGCCAGGAATCCCGAGGGACTCAGCGAGCTCAAGGTCCCACTCCTGCGTGCGCGCGTCGAGCAGCCCGGTGGTCGAGGCGTTCGTGCGCTCCGCGACCTCAGCGCCGGTGAGCCAGTGCGCCAGCAGGTCGGGTATGAGCAGGAGCCGGTCCGCGCTGGCGAGCAGATCGCCCTCGGTTGCGAGCTGGAAGACCGTGTTGAACGGCAGGTGCTGCAGCCCGTTGCGCGCGTAGAGCTCGGCAGCTGAGACCCGCGCGTGCACGGCGGCAACCCCCGTCTCACAGCGCGCGTCACGATAGTGGTAGGGCACGCCGAGCGACCGCCCGCCCCGCAGCAGGCCATAGTCGACCGCCCACGAGTCGATGCCCACCGACGCGATCTCGCCCGGCGCTCCGCGCTCGGCGAGGGCGAGACCGGCGAGGGTCTGCCGGTACAGCTCAAGCAGGTTCCAGTGCAGGCCGTCTCGGGTGCGCACCGGGTCGTTTGCGAAGCGCGCGATGTGCTGCGTGCGCAGCTCGGGCCCCGTCTGACCATGCTCGATGCGGCCAACGATGACCCTGCCACTTGTCGCTCCGAGATCGACCGCGGCAACCTGCCCGGGAACCGTGCGTGCCACTCGGCTACGCCCCCCAGCTCGCCTGCGCGCCGCCGACGCGCTCGGCGTTGATGCGCTGCTGGTAGCCGGAGGCGGCGTAGGCAGCCATGGGGTCGGCCGGCAGGCCGCGCGACTCGCGCCACTCGGCGAGCGCCGGGCGCACGTCCGTGTAGAACGCGTCCATGAACACGGCGTTCGCGCCGAGCACGTCACCGGAGGCCTCCGCTGCGGCCAGCGCATCGCGGTCGAGCAGCAGGGCGCGCGCGGTCATCTCCTGCACGTTGAGCACCGAGCGGATCTGCCCGGGGATCTTCTCCTCGATGTTGTGGCACTGGTCGAGCATGAACGCCACGTCCGGGTTGTTGAGCCCGCCGCCGCGCACCACCTCAGCGATGATCCGGAACAGCTGGAACGGGTCAGCGGCGCCCACGATGAGGTCATCGTCGGCGTAGAAGCGGCTGTTGAAGTCGAACGCGCCGAGCTTGCCGAGGCGGAGCAGCTGCATCACGATGAACTCGATGTTGGTGCCCGGCGCGTGGTGGCCGGTGTCGAGGCAGACCATCGCGCGCTCGCCGAGGGCGCTGACCTGCGCGTACGAGGTCCCCCAGTCGGGCACGTCGGTGTGGTAGAACGCGGGCTCAAAGAACTTGTACTCGAGCACGAGGCGCTGCTCGCCGGAGAGGCGCGCGTAGACCTCCTGCAGGGACTCCTGCAGCCGGTCCTGGCGGCCGCGCATGTCGACCTGACCGGGGTAGTTTGAGCCGTCCGCGAGCCAGATCTTCAGGTCGCGCGAACCGGTGGCGTCCATCACGTCGATGCAGCGCAGGTGGTGGTCGATCGCCTTGCGGCGGATCGCGGGATCCACGTGCGTGAGGGCGCCAAACTTGTAGTCCTCGTCCTGGAACGTGTTCGAGTTGACCGTGCCGAGGCTCACGCCGAGGTTCTCGGCGTGCGTGCGGAGCGCCGCGTAATCGTCAACGAGGTCCCAGGGGATGTGGAGCGCCACCGCGGGCGCGAGGCCGGTGAGGCGGTGCACCTCCGCGGCGTCGGCGATCTTCTCGAACGGGTCGCGCGGGGTGCCCGGCGTCGAGAACACCTTGAACCGCGTGCCCGAGTTGCCGTACGCCCACGAGGGGACCTCAACGGCCTGCTGCGCGAGGGTGGCGAAGTGTTCGGGAGTCAGCTGCGTGCTCATGATCTGCGCTTTCTTTCGTGTCTCGCGCTTACGCGCGATCCGAGCCCGACGGGGTGCGGGCGAGTTGGTTCTCGAGGTTGAACACCTCGGTAAGTCGGGGCGCCTCCTGGTCGGGGCGGCCGACCTCGGCGACGAAGAACTCCGCCATGTCTGCCTCCCACCGGGTGGTGCGCGGGTCAGCGGCGAGCGCGCGCTGCGCTGCGTCGTCGTCATCGGTCTCGTAGTAGCCGATGAGGAGGCCGTCTGGGCGGAGAAACAGCGAGTAGTTGCGGCGTCCGGCGTCGGCGATCGCGGCGAGCATCTCGGGCCACACGGCCGCGTGACGGGCCGTGTACTCGGCGAGCCGCTCGGGCTTGACCTGCAGTTCGAAGCAGACGCGCATCGGTTCTCCTGTGTGAGCTGGGGAGTGGGGAGGGGGAGTGTGGTGCCCCGGCCGCGCCGGGGCACCGCACGGGCGACTAGAAGTCGAAGTCGCCGATGTTTTCCTTGTTGAAGCGGTACGGGTCGCCGAGCAGCACGACGCCGTCCTTTGCGACGGTGTACTCGCCGAGATCGCCCGCCTCGAAGGTGTCGCCCTCGGCGCCGGTGATGTCGCCGGCCACGAGCGCGTTTGCCGCGTAGGCCGTGAGGTAGCCGAGCTCCTCCGGGTTCCAGAGCGCGAACTCGGTGACGGTGCCGTCTTCGACGTACTCACGCATCTGGTTCGGGGTGCCGAGGCCGGTCAGCGCGACCTTCCCCTTTGCGTCCGAGGTGGAGAGGTAGCGCGCCGCAGCGGCGATGCCGACGGTGGTCGGCGACACGATGCCCTTGAGTTCCGGGTACGTCTGCAGCAGCGCCGCCGTCTTGTCGAAGGAGGTCTGATCGTCGTCGTCGCCGTACACGACCTCAACGAGCTCGATGTCGGGGTGGCTCGCGGCGAGCTCTTCCTTCATCATGTCGATCCAGGCGTTCTGATTCGTCGCGTTTGCGGCAGCCGAGAGTACGGCGATCTCGCCCGCGTCGCCGATCTGCTCGGCGATCATGTCGACCTGCACCTTGGCGATGCCCTCGGCGTCAGCCTGGTTCACGAAGATGTCGCGGCAGTCGGTGTTCGTGTCCGAGTCGAAGGTGACGACCTTGATCCCGGCGTCGCGCGCCTCGGTCAGGGCGTCACAGATCGCCTTCGGGTCGTTCGCCGAGACTGCGAGCGCGTCGACGCCCTGCTGGGTCGCGGTGTTGATGAAGCTGACCTGCCCGTCGGGCGTCGCCTCGGCGGGGCCGACCTCGTTGAAGGTGCCGCCGAACGCCTCGACCGCGGCCTTGCCGCCCTTGCTCGACGTGTCGAAGTAGGGGTTGCCGAGGTTTTTCGGGATGAACGTGACGCTCGCCCCCGCGGCGTCGCCGGAGCCCGAGTCGGATCCGGATCCGCTTGCCGCGTCGGTGCCGCCCGAGCAGCCCGACAGGAGGAGCGCGGCGCTTGCCGCGAGGGCGACGAGTGCGCCCGCCTTCTTATTCTTCTGGAACCACATTGTTCGTTTCCTTTCAGTGCCCGCGATGCGGGGCCGTGGTGAGGTGGAGCAGAGTGCACATTTAGGAGGCTGCGCCGGATGACCCGGCGAGCGTGAGTTTTGGGCCGGCGCGGCGCCGGTTTCTGAACGCGGCGAACACGCTCGACGACACGACCGCGGCGATGAGCAGCACGCCGGTGATGATGTTGATCACGTCGGAGGTGACATTGGCGAGGCGCAGCGCGCTGGCGAGCACGCCGATGAGGAGCACACCGGCGACGACGCCGTGGAGCGCGCCGCGACCGCCGAAGATCGAGACGCCGCCGAGGAGCACCGCGGCGATCACCTGCATCTCCATGCCGGTCGCGTTGTCGCCGCGAGCGCTGCCGTAGCGGAGCGTGTAGTAGATCCCGGCGAGCGCGGCGACGGCCCCGCTGAGCGCAAAGAGCAGCAGCTTGGTGCGCGCCACGTTGACTCCCGAGAATCGCGCTGCCTCCGGGGAGAGCCCGATCGCGAAGACGCCGCGGCCGAAGCGGGTGAAGTGCAGCAGGATCGCGAACACGACGGCGAGCGCCACGAACAGGAGGATGACGACGGGGATCCCGGTCGAGCCGATCTTTGCCTTCGCGAGACCGGACCAGAACTCGGGGAAGTCGGTGACCGCCGTGGTGCCGAGCAGCCCGACCGCGAGCCCGCGGTACAGGGCGAGCGTGCCGATGGTGACCGCGAGCGACGGCAGGCCGACCGTGGTGATCAGGAAGCCATTGAACAGGCCGCAGAGCACGCCAGCGATCAGGGCGATGATGATCGTGATCCCGAACGGGACGCCGGCCTGCGTGAGCACCCCGGTGAGCACGCTCGAGAATCCGACGACGCTGGCGACCGAGAGGTCGATCTCGCCCGTCACGATGATCGCGGTCATCGGCAGCGCGATGATGAGGATCGGGAACATGTCGAGGAGCAGGTAGGTCATCGTGATCTGGCTGCCGAAGTTTGGCACGATCGCCGAGGCGGCGATCACCACGACCACGAACAGCGCGATGATCGCGGCCTCGCGGGTGAGCAGCAGGCGCTGCCAGAGCGGCCGATCGTAGTCGGCGATGGGGCGGAACCCAGCGGTGGTGGGTGCTGGGGCGGTTACCGGTGCGCTCATCGCGTCGTCTCCCGTGCTTCGATCAGCTTTCGATGTTGTCTGACGGCGATCACCCGATCGAGCACGATCGCGCCGATGATCAGGACGCCGACGACGGCGCGCTGCCAGAAATCTGGCACCCCGAGCACGGGCAGCGCTCGGTTGATGGTGAGCAGGAGCAGGGCACCGATCGCGGCGCCCCACACGGATCCAACGCCGCCGAAGATCGCGACGCCGCCGATCACGGCCGCACCGATCGCGTCGAGCTCCCAGCCGGAACCGGCCTGCGAGTTGATCGTGCCGTAGCGCGCCGCGTAGAGCACGCCGGCGAAGCCGGAGAGCGCACCCGAGAGCACGAACGCGGTGATGATGCGGCGCGTCACCGGGAGGCCGTAGAGCTGGGCCGCGTCGGGATCGGAGCCGATCGCGTAGTTCTCGCGGCCGGCGCGGGTGTTGCGCATCCACCAGGCAACGGCGATGAGCACGATCACGGCGATGATGGTGAGCACCGGGATCGAGAACACCTGCGCGGTGCCGAGGCCGAGGAACTCCTTCGGCATGTCCGAGGCGTTGATGCGGTCGGAGCCCGTCCACCACACGTTGATGCCGCGGAACGCGTACATCGTACCGAGGGTGATCACCAGGGCCGGGACCCGGGCGAACGCCACCAGCGCGCCGTTGATGAGCCCGAGCAGGCCGCCGAATACCACGGCGATCACCACGACCGCGATCACCGGGATCCCCGGCATGTCGATGAAGAGGCGGCCGGTCAGGTACGCGCTCAGGCCGAGCACCGAGCCGACCGACAGGTCAACGTTGCGGGTGATCAGCACGACCGCCTGGCCCACGGCCACCAGCATCAGCAGCGACGGTGTGAGCCACAGGTCGCGGTATCCGTCGACGGAGAACAGGAAGTTTGGGTTCTTCAGCGTCGCCGCAGCGATCACGAGGATCACGGCGAGCAGGATGCTCGCCTCGCGGGCGCGTGTCAGCCGGCCGAGCGCGGTGCTGAACGCGCCGCGGGTGGGCGGGGCTGTGGTCGTTGCGGTCATGCGGCCTGCTCCGTCTGCGTGGTCGGGTTCTGGGTTGCGGCGCGCATCACGTTCTCCTGAGTTGCCTCGGCGCGGTCGATCGTTGCGGTGATCCGGCCCTCGCGCATCACGACGACGCGGTCGGCCATGCCGAGCACCTCGGGCAGCTCGCTCGAGATCATGAGCACGGCCATCCCCTGGCTCGCGAGCGTCGACAGGAGGCGGTGCACCTCAGACTTCGTGCCGACGTCGATGCCGCGGGTGGGCTCGTCGATGATGAGCACGCGCGGGTTGGTCGCGAGCCACTTGCCGAGCACCACCTTCTGCTGGTTGCCGCCCGAGAGGGTGCCGGCGAGGGTGCTGAGCGCCGTGGTCTTCACCTCCAGCTGCTCCGACCATGGCCGTGCGGCGCGCTGCTCGGCGCGCGCGGTGACGAGCCCCAGCTTCGCGATCGAGTCGAGGATTACCGCGGAGGTGTTGCGGGCGACGCTCTCCTCGAGGACCAGGCCCTGCTTGCGGCGATCCTCGGGCACCAGTGCGAGGCCGGCGCGCATCGCGGCGGTCGGGACGCCCTTGCGGACCCGCTTGCCGGAGAGGCGCACCTCGCCGCTGCGGTAGTCGTCGACGCCAAAGATTGCGCGGGCGACCTCGCTGCGGCCGGCGCCAACGAGCCCGGCGAGGCCCACGATCTCGCCGGCGCGCACGGTGAAGCTGATGTCGCTGAACACGCCGGGGCTCGTGAGCCCGGTCACCTCGAGCAGTGGCTCGCCGATCGTGGTCTCAAGCTTGGGGAAGAGCTCGGTGATCTCGCGGCCCACCATCTCGGCAACGACGCTGTCCGGGTCGGTGTCGGCGATCGCGCGCGTGGAGATGTAGCTGCCGTCGCGCATGACGGTGATGGTGTCGCACAGGGCGAACACCTCGTCGAAGCGGTGCGAGATGAACACGAGGGCGCGGCCCTCGTCGCGCAGTGCGCGGGCGACGTCGAAGAGGCGATCCACCTCGATGCCCGAGAGCGCCGCGGTCGGCTCGTCCATGATCAGGATGCGGGCGTCGAGCGAGATTGCCTTCGCGATCTCGATCATCTGCTGGTCGGCGATCGAGAGGCCGTCGGCCGTCCGATCCGGATCCATGCGCAGGCCGAGCCGGGCGAAGAGCGCCTCGGTCTCCGTGCGCATGCGGGCCCGGTCGATGCGGCCAAAGCGGCCGCGCGGCTGCCGGCCCATGAAGATGTTCTCGGTGACCGAGAGGTCGGGGAAGAGGGTGGGCTCCTGGTAGATCACCGCGATGCCCGCTGCCTTCGCCTCGGCGGTGGTGGTGAAGTCGACCGACTCGCCCGCGAGGCGAATGTCGCCGGCGTCGCGGCGGTAGAGCCCGGCGATGATCTTCACGATCGTCGACTTGCCCGCGCCGTTCTCGCCGACGAGCGCGTGGATCGAGCCCGGGTGGAGGGCGATCGTGCCGTCTCGCAGCGCGACCACGGCGCCGAATGCCTTGGTCACACCGGCGAGCTCAAGCAGGGGCTCGGGGCTGGGTGATCTCTTCATTGAATTCACGGGGCTTCCTGCCGCTCGGGCGGCATCACGCGGTGGGGCTGGTGACGAGATTAATGAATCGTTTCAATCACGTTACGCAGAGTTTAAACACAGTCTTTTTCTGTCGTCAAGTCGATGACCGCGGCGTTGCGGATCCGTTATTGAAGCGTTTCAATTTCGGCGCGCGCTCAATTAGGATGAGGCAGATCACGGCAGGGTGGGCGGACGAGAGGAGCAGCATGACCGCGAGTATCAGAGACGTCGCGCGCGAAGCGGGCGTCTCAGTCGGCACCGTCTCGAACGTGCTCAACCGGCCCGACCGGGTCGCCGCCACCACTATCGCGCGCGTCCACGCGGCCATCGAGCAGCTCGGCTTCGTGCGCAACGACGCCGCGCGACAACTGCGCGCTGGCCGCAGCCGCAGCTTCGGGCTCGTGGTGCTCGATACCCGCAACCCGTTCTTCATGGACGTCGCCCACGGCGCGCAGAGCCGCGCGCTCGACGACGGCTACACGGTGCTCATGGGCGGCAGCGACGACTCGAGCGCCCGCGAGTCGAGCCTGCTCGAAATGTTCGAGGAGCACCGCGTCGCCGGCGTGCTCATTACCCCGGTCCACACCGACCTCGCGCAGCTGCGCAAGCTCCGCGACAGCGGCATCCCGGTGGTGCTCGTCGACCGCGGCTCAAGCGACCGCTCCCTCCCCTCGGTCTCGGTCGACGACGTCGAGGGGGGCCGCATCGCCGCGCGGCACCTGCTCGAGATCGGCCGCACCAGGATCGCGTTCGTCGGCGGGCCGCGCAGCATCGAGCAGGTCGCCGACCGCCTCGCCGGCGTCACCGAGGTGCTCGCGGGGCAGCGCAGCGCAGCGCTCGAGGTGTTCGAGACCGAGGCGCTCAGCGTGCTCGAGGGGCGGCGGATCGGCGAGGAGCTCGCGCTGCTGCCGGCGGAGAGCCGCCCCGACGCGGTGTTCGCCGCCAACGACCTGCTCGCGCTCGGCGTGCTGCAGGCGCTCGTGATGACCGGGTCGCTGCGCGTCCCCGAGGACATCGCGCTCATCGGCTACGACGACATCGACTTCACGCACTCCGCGGTGGTACCCATCACCTCGGTGCGCCAGCCCGCGTTCGAGATCGGCAGCACCGCGGTCGAGCTGCTGCTGCGCGAGGCGGCCCCCGGGGGAGAGCGGGTGCGCGAGCAGATCGTGTTCCAGCCCGAGCTCGTGGTGCGCGCCTCGACCCGCCCGGCCGCCGAGGGGTAGGGCGGGGCGCTCGCTGCGGGGGCTGCGGTGGGGTGCTCGCTGCGGGGGCTGCGGTGGTGGCCCGCGGGGGCTGCGCCGCGGTGGCGCAGCGTGCGCCGTGGCCCGCGGTGGCTGCGGTGGCTGCGGTGGCCCGCGCCGTGGGCCGATGCCCCGCCCCCTCCCACGAGTGTGCGGCTTCGCGGCGAGTGTGCGGCTTCGCGGCCGGTGTGAAGCCGCACGCTCGTGCGTGGATCCTCCACTCGTGCGTGGAGCCAGGCGCCCGAGCGCGAACCCTGCGCTCATGGGGAGCGAGGCGAGCCGTCGGTCCCGATCGTGCGGCCCTCGCCCGTCCCGCCCGTCCATCACCGCCACCTCGCGACGAGTGTGCGGCTCCGCGACGAGTGTGCGGCTTCGCGACCGTTGTGAAGCCGCACGCTCGTGCGTGGATCCTCCACTCGTGGAGGCCGGCGGGGCCGCCGGCGCCGGGAGGGCCCGGGTCGGGCCGGGTGTGTCGGGGCGGCCCTGGACGGGTGCGGCGCCCGCCGGACCGGCTAGTGCAGCCCGAGGTAGGTTTCGAGGGTCTCGGGCGACGCCTGCAGCAGCGGCTCCGCCACCGCTTCGCCGGGGAACTCGCTCGCCTCAAAGAACCAGCGGCGTGATGCCGGCATCCCCCAGAGCTGCGCGCGGCGCGGGTTGCTGATGTCCCAGCGGATGGGCGGCGCCTCCAGGTCGATGAACTGGTAGTGGGTGTTGAACAGCTCGACGCGGTGCTGGTCTGGATCGCGCAGGTAGAGGAACAGCGCGTTGCTGATCCCGTGCCGCCCGGGCCCGCGGTCGATCTCGTCGCCGAACCCCAGCGCGCCCGCCACGTCCGCGGCGTGCAGCAGCGAGGCCCCGTCGGGCACGGCGAACGCGAAGTGGTGGAGGCGCGGGCCGCGCCCGTTGGTGAATACCAGGTCGTGCGTGTTCCCCTTCACTTCCATCCACGATCCCCAGAGCTCGTCGGTGCCGTCCTTCGCGGTGTACTCGGACATGCGCATACCGAGCCCGGTCCAGAACTCCGTCGCGGTCTGCACGTCGTAGGTCACCACCTGGTAGTGGTCGAGCCGCTGCGGCGCCCCGCCGACGAACTCGTCGAAGCGCTGCATCTTGCGCTCAACCACGTCCATGGATGACGTGAACTCCATGAGCGTGCCCACCGGATCTCGGAACTGCAGGGTGGGGCCCTGGTGATCCCGCTCCACGCGCTGGTGCTCGATGCCGGCCGCGGCGAAGAACCTCTCGGCCGCGTAGATGTCGGCGTCGGTGCGCACGCGCAGTCCGACGCGGTGCGCCTGTGCGGTGTCCGAACGCTCAAGAATGAGGCTGTGGTGCGCCGCCTCCTCGAGGCCGCGCAGGTACACCGTGTCGTCGGTTTCAGCGGTGACGACGAGGCCGACCACGTCGCGGTAGAAGTCGCGACTCCGTTCGAGGTCGGTCACGCCGAGCGACACGTGGCTTGCGCGCGTGATGCTGAATTCTGGGTTGTGGTTCGTGACGGGGAGCATGGGGGTCCTCTCGGAGATGGGATCTGGGTGCCGCCGGCCCGACCGTGCCCGGCCCGACCGTGCCCGGCGGCGTTCCCGCCCGGCGGCGTTCCCGCCCGGCGGCGTTCCCGGCAGCGCGCCGGGCGGTATGCCCCAGCATCGCCCAATCGACCCGGGACAGGAACGTCCGGATCGCCTAGAGTGGGCATAGTTTCTCGCTATGGAACGGGCCTGGATATCACCTCATGGAACTTCGCACCCTGCGCTACTTCGTCGCGGTCGTCGAGGCCGGATCACTGACCGCCGCCGCCGCGCAGCTTCGTCTCTCGCAGCCGTCGTTGAGCGTCGCGATCTCCCGGCTCGAGACCGACGTGGGGGTGCCGTTGCTCACGCGCTCGCCGCGCGGCGTTGAACCGACCGCGGCGGGCCGGTTCCTGCTCGATGCCTCGTCGCGCGTGCTCGGCGACGTGGCGGAGATCACCGCGACCCTGGGGCGGTTCGGCGCGGGGCTCGCCGGCACGATCTCGCTCGCGGCCGTACCGGTGCTGATGTGGGCGCGAGTGCCCCGCCTCCTGCGCGAGTTCGCCGCCGTCGCGCCGGACGTCGAGGTGCGGCCGGTCGACCCGCCGCCGTGGGCCGCGATCGAGCTTCTGCAGCAGGGGCGCGTCGATCTCGCCGCGATCCTCGTCGCCGACCCGCGGCGGTTCTCGCGGCGCCATCGCGACGAGTTCGACATCCTCGACTGGGGGGAGGTGCCGCTCGTGGCGGTGCTGCCGCCCGACCACGGCGCCGCGACGGATTCAGGCGGGGGAGTGCGCCCCGGCTGTGCGCCACCCCGCAGCGATGCGCCGGGCGGGATCGGCGTGCCGGAGAGCGAGCCCCCGCAGCGCACGGCGTCGCCGCCCGCGGTGTCGCTGCGCGATTTCGACGGCGCCACCGTGGTGCTGCCGCACCGCACCGCCGCCGTGCCCAGCCTCCCCGAGGCGGTCGAGGCGACGTTCCGGCAGTACGGGGTCGAGCCCGGGGCGGTGCGCTCGGTCGAGACGATCCAGAGCGGGATGCCGCTCATCGAGGCGGGTCTCGCGTGGGGGCTCCTGCCGGATCCGGATCGGGCGAGCCTGGCGCGGTTCAACGTCAGCGTGCGCCCAGTGACGCCGGCCCCGAAGCCACTGCGTGCCCTGGTCTTGATGCGTCGCGGGGCAGCCACCGATCCGACGCTGCGGCGCCTGCTCGAGCGAATTGAATCAGATCCGGTGAATCGTGTGTGAAATCAGATAGGATTGGGGTGTGTTCTCGCGGCGCCGCGTCTGGCCCGCGCGAGCGCTCCGGACGGGAGAGAGAACGATGGCGAAGAGCAAGTCTGAGCAGTGCTACGACATTCTGAAGGCCGGCATCATGGACGGCACCTACGGTCCCGGCCACCGACTCGTCATCGACCAGCTCGGCCGCGAGCACGGCATCAGCTCAGTGCCCTGGCGCGAATCGCTACGCAAGCTCGAGGCCGAGGACTGGGTGGAGATCATCCCCAACGCTGGCGCCGTCGTGAAAACGTTCGACACCGGCGCGTGGAAGCGCACGATCCGCCTGCTGGCCCGGCTTGAAGGGCTCGCAACGGCGCTCGCCGCCGAGAACATGACGGCCGAGGACATCGCCACGGCGCGCGCCCTCAACGCCGAGATGCGCGACGCGATCGCCAACTTCGACACGAACCGCTTCGGGCGGCTGAACCGGCGCTTCCACCAGTTCATCTGCTCGCACTGCGGTGACGACCGGCTCGCCGCGATGGTGGAGGCTGAGTGGACCCGCATGGACATCATTCGCCGCTCCGCGTACTGGTACGCGCCGGGGCGTGCCGTGGCCTCGCTGGGCGAGCACGACGCTCTGCTGGATCTGATCGAGGCGGGCGAGGACGCCGAGACCATCGAAACCGCCGCGCGCAAGCACGAGGTCAACACGCTCGACGCGGTGCTCGACCACGACGAGCAGTCGCGCGCGGGAGCGGCGATCGTCTGAGGCAATTTGCGGGGCCCGCCGCGACGGGGCCTATTGCCCGCTGCGACGGAGCCCATTGCCCAACCGTGACCGCGTCCTATGCCCACCGCGGCGCGGTGCCCGCCGCAACGGGGCACCGCGCCGCGGTGGGGTCGGCCTAGCCCTCCGGGTGCGCGCGCCGCCACTGTGCGAGGTAGGCCTTGCCGTAATCGTTCCCGTTGGGGTGCCGCAGCGTCGTGTGCACGTGGAAGCGAGCGGGCAGTCGATTACTGAGCCACACCCCGGCGTGATGGTCGAGTTCCGCGAGGATCCCCGGGCCGTGCACGCGGAAGTAGAAGGGCTGCGAGCCGTCGGTCGCCCCGTACCAGGACAGGTGCGTCTCGTCGAGGTGAGCCACGGCCTCGGCGAGGGTTGCCCGGCGCTGCTCGGGGCGCAGCAGAAGCAGGAAGTCCTCGATGATCCGCTCGAGTAGCCTGCGCTGCGCGGCAGAGAGCTCGGCGGCGCTGATCCCCTCGTAGGGGATCACCCGGTTGTCGCGGAACGCCCCGGCGACGTGCCGCTCGTCGGCGGGATGCAGCCGGCCCGCCGGCATCGCCGGGTCGAGGACCGACGAGAATACGACGGCGCGCTCGCGCTGTTCCGGAGTGAGAGACTCTGCGAGCTCGATCGCCCACTGCTCGCGCGCGTCGAAGAGCGGGGGGCGCTCGTCGGCCGCGAGCGCGGGCTCCGCACCGATGAACACGGGGGCGATCACGTCGCGGCCGCCCACGGTCACGAAGTTGAGCGCGACGTGGTGACCGAACAGCTGCCACCCCCACGGGGAGCCCGCCGCCGGGTCGCCGAAGATCGCGAACCAGTAGCTGCCCGGGTTCATGATCGTCGGCAGCTCGACGAGTTCGCCGAGATAGCCATTGAGCTCCATCGCCTCTCGCACCCTGGCGTACCCGGGCGCGCTGAGCGAGGCGCGCAGCACCTCGTGCACCGCCTCGACGATCAGCGCCGACTGATCTTCGAGCCGCAGCCCCGTGCGGAAGAACACGAACTCCGGGTTGCTCCACCCCCGCCACTCAGGGGCGTCGAGCGGGTAGGTCACCGCGGCGCGCTGTTCGTCCGTGAGGAGGTCGAGCAGCGCGGTCGCGGCCGGAGCCGCCGCGGGCATCGCCGCTTCGGCGGACCCTGGCGCGAAGGGGTCCGCGCTGGCCGCAGTGCCAGCGGCGCTGAGTCTGTACACGTCGTCCCTGATCCGCCCGTCGGTGGTGATCCCCACGAAAGGTTCGTCGTAGAGCTCGCGCCAGCCGGCGAGCAGCTCGCGGAGGAACGGCGCGCGGTACCGGTCGGCAGTGAACTCCTCGTAGCTCATGCCCCGGTAGGGCGCGAGCACCTCGTCCTGGAGCGGGTAGAGGTGCTCGCGGTAGCTCCCGGTCGAGAGCTCGACGGCCTCGTCGCGGCCGCGCGTGCGGTCGGTGGAGAAGAACTCGTCGATGTCGTTCTGCGGTCGATGCTGCGACATGATCCCGGTGTGCTCCGCGCCTAGATGGGCAGGTTGAACAGGCGCTTCGCGTTCCCCGAGAGCACGAGTTCGCGGTCGGCGGCGCTGATCTCGAGCTCGTTCTGTACGAAGTCGACGCCCTGGCCCATCCAGCTGTAGAAGACGGGGAACGAGGATCCGAAGAGGTAGTGGTCGGCGCCGTTGATCTTGAGCGCGGCCTCCACCTGGTCCTTGCCCCAGGAGTGCGGGTGCGTCATATCGAAGAAGATGTTCTCGTCGAGGTACTGCTTGATCTTCTCGCCGCCCGTGGGGTCGAGGCGCTGCATCGCCTCGGCCTTGTTCGTCTGGTGCGGGGTGAGCAGCGCGGTGTTGGCGAACCAGTTGCCGCCCATCATCGTGTGGATGAAGCGCAGGCCGGGCATGCGATCGAACATGCCGCTGAAGAGCTCGCGGCCCACGGCGACGCCCTGGTCCACGATCCGGCCGTACTCGCGGCGGAGGTTTGTGTAGTCGATCACCGACTTGTACTCGACGGGCAGCGGGGTGTGGTGCACCACGACCGGGATATCGAGCTTCTCGATCACCTTGAGATAGGGCTCGAACACCTCGTCGTCGAGGTAGAGCTGTCCGTAGTGGCAGGCGAGCTGCACCCCGACGGCCCCGAGCTCGCCCACGCAGCGCTCAAGCTCGTAGATGTTCTCCTTGCCGCCCCACGGCGGGACACACGCGGTGGAGAACAGGCGGCCGCCCGATCGCGAGACGATGTCGGCCGCGTTGTCGTTGACTGCGCGGCAGGTCTCGACGTCGAGCCACTCCTGCCACACGGGCACGCGCATCACCCCGTAGTCGACGCCCGCCTCGTCCATCGCGGCGAGCTTTGACTCGACCGAGTAGTCGCCCTCGACGTAGTTGAGGTTCTGGTACCCCTTGGGCTTCTCGAGGACGAGCTGCTTCTTGCCGCTGTCCATAGTGATGACGCTGGCGATCTCGCCGAACCCGCGCGGTGCGCTGTTCAGGAAGCCGTTGAGGATCTTCTCGTTCGTAAAGAGATCCTCGGGGAGGTGGTGAATGTTGATGTCGACGACGGTCATGTCGAGTGCTCCTTATGGTGCTGCTTCGTTGCGGTCCTGGTGAGCACTCCCACTCGCAGTGGGAGGTGATCGTGTGTGAAATCATACGTGATCCACCGAAAGCGCGGAAGCCTGCACGATGGCCCGGGATGCCCGAGAGGCGCGAAACCCCCAGATCAAACTGGGTTTTCTGTAAATAATCACACGCGGTGATCGCGCGTGATTCGGCGGTGAAATCGCATTTCGCCGGTGATCGCACTTGAAATCGTGTGTGATTCTGCGTACGATACAAAACGACGTTCGACGAGGAATGGGGGCGACATGATCGATCTGGAGACGCGAGATATCGCCTACCGGAGCGGCGGCACCGACATGCTGGGGTTGCTGTGCGCGCCGGCTGGATCCGCCGCCGCCCCCACCGTCTTTCTCGTGCACGACGCGTTCGGCCTCGGCGGCGAGACCGTGGAGATCGCGCACCGCCTCGCTTCGCAGGGCTTCGCTGTGTTTGCGGCCGACGTGTGGTCGGGGCGGCGGCAGCCAGCATCACCCGCGGAGGTGGGGCCGCTCATTGGCGGGATGGTGGGGGATCGGGCCGAGTGGCATGCGCGACTCACGGCCGGGCTTGAAGCGGCGATCGCTCAGCCGGAGGTCGACCCGCGCGCGGTTGTCGGCCTGGGCCACTGCTTCGGCGGGTCCTCGGTGCTCGAGCTGTTGCGCGGGGGCGGCGCTCTCTGCGGGGCCATCGCGATCCACCCGGGTCTTGACCTGCTCGCCGGGGAGTGGCGCGCCCCGGCCGTTTCTACCGCCGCAGCGCCCGCTGGCGCTGCCGCCGCAGCGCCCACCCCGCGCGCACCTCGCGTGCTGATCTGCGCCGGGGCCGACGATCCGATGGCTACCCCGGACCAGCGCGCCGACCTCCAGGCCGGGCTCGATCGCGCGGGGTTCGAGTGGGAGCTCGTGCTCTACAGCGGCACCGTGCACGCGTTCACGAGCCCGCACGCCGCACACTCGCCGGAGCCGCACGTCTTCAACTATCACCCGGAGAACGCCGCGCGCGCCGGGCGGGCCACCCTGGGGTATCTGCGCGAGCTCTTCCCCGCCCGGTTCCCGGAGCCACCCGGCGTGCACTGACCGCGCCCAGCACCGCCCGGATCCGGATTCGGGTCCGGACACGAGACCCGCGGCCGCGCGCCGCACCACCGTACAGAGGAGTACACCGTGAATATCGCCATCATCGGGGCGGGCCCAGGCGGCCTGATCACCGCTCTCCGGCTGCAGCAGCAGGGCTTCGCGCCGACGATCTACGAGACGGTGCCCGAGCTCAAGCCGCTCGGCGTCGGGGTGGACATCAAGGTCTACGGGCTCAAGGAGATCGAGGAGATCGGGCTGCTTGAGGAGTTCCGTGCGATGTCGGTGGACGCGGTCGATTCGGTGTTTTACAACCACTTTGGCCAGGAGATCTACGCCGAGAAGTGCGGCGTGCACATGGGGTACGAGCACGAGCAGCGCTTCGTGCATCGCGGTGAGCTGCAGATGCTGTTCTATCGCACGGTGCAGGATCGGCTCGGTGCCGACGCGATCGTGCTGGGGGCCCGCGTGACCTCCTACGAGCAGGACGACGCGGGCGTGACCCTGCGCCTCGAGCACCGCGACGGCCGCACCGAACGGGTGCGGCACGACGCCGTGATCGCCGCGGACGGGATCAACTCGGCGGTGCGCGCGCAGATGCACCCTGAGCTCTCGGAACCGCACTACTCCGGTATCACGATGTACCGCGGCACGACGCTGCGCGAGCCGTTCCGCGACGGCCACACGATCCTGCACATCGGCGACCCGCGCATCTCGTCAATGATCGTCTACCCGATCGTCGACAACTTCGAGGGCACCGGGAAGACCCTCGTGAACTGGGTAGTCGAGGCCGAGCGCGACGAAACAGTGGAGGACTGGAATCAGGTCGGTTCGGTCGACGAGATTCTGCCCTATTACGAGGGAGTCGACATCGACTTCATCGACATCCAGCAGCTGATCGCCGACGCGCGCGAGGTGTACCTGTTCCCGCTGATCCGTCACGACCCGCTCGAGACGTGGGTCGACGGCCGGGTGGTGCTCCTCGGCGACGCGGCGCACGCGATGTACCCGCGCGGCGGCAACGGCGTCTGCCAGGCGTTCCTCGACGCCCGGGTCGTGTCCGAGCAACTCGCGGCGCACGCTGACCCGCACGAGGCGTTCCTGGCCTACGACGCCGCCCGTCGGGTGCCCGTCAACCGCATCGTGATGAACATGCGTGGCGAGGGCTACGAGGTGATCCGGCGTATGGTGGCCGAGCGCACCGACGGGAAGCCCCTTGCGGACCGCGCCGACATCGAGGAGGTCCTGCCCCTCGCCGAGGCGGACGAGCTGTTCTCGAACTACCACCGACTGGTGGGCCAGCCGCTGCGGGCCGGGCACGACACGTACTCGAGCGGATTCCGCACTTGGCAGTCCGAGCCGGCGACCGGGGTGCGCGCGTGAGCGCCGCCGAGCGGACCGCCACCGCGGAGACCGCGGCCGCGCTGCTCGACGCCGAGCGCCGGCGGCAGCGAGCACTCATCGACGGCGACGCTGACGCGCTCGATGCGCTCTTTGACGAGAGCCTCGTGCACGTTCACGCCCCCGGCGTCGTGCAGGGCAAGGCCGAGCTGCTGGAGCACGTCGCCGTGCGGCGGCCCTACCTTGAGATCACCCGCGGTGAACTCGCGATGCGGGTCTTTGGGGACGTGGCAATCGTCACCGGCACGCTCACCAACCGGATGCGCGCCCCGGGCGGCGGGGAGCGGACACTCAGCGGTCCCGTGACTCAGGTGCTCCACCGCGGCGCCGACGGCGCGTGGCGGTTCGTGAGCTTTCACATGACCCCGTTTGGAGAGAAAGTCTGGGGCGAACTGCCCTCGGAGCAGCGCGCCGAGGCGCACGAGGGGGGACAGTCGTGAAGATCGCACGCTTCCGCGCGGCCGACGGCGCCGTGCGGCTCGGCAGGGTCGACGGCGAGCGTGTTGTCGATCTCGCCGACGTCACCGGCGGAACCTCCTCGCTGCGCGAGCTCATCCCCGAGCTCGACCGGCTCCGCGCCGCCATCGAGGCCGCGGAGGGAGCGTCGCACGCGCTTGCGGAGGTGACCCTCGAAGCCCCGATCGACGCCCCCCAGAAGTACCTCGCGATCGGAATGAACTACCGCGAGCACGCCGCGGAGGCGCGGGCAGCCGGGATTCCCACCCCGAAGAATCAGCTGTGGTTCAACAAGCAGGTCTCGTGCATCGTCGGCCCGCACGCCGACATCGTGAAACCGAGCGTCTCGGACGCGCTCGACTACGAGATCGAACTGGGCGTCGTGATCGGGCAGCAGTGCCGGCACGTTTCGGCGGCCGACGCGCACGCGGTGATCGCCGGGTACCTCGTCGCGAACGACGTGTCGGTGCGCGACTGGCTGCAGCACCGCTCGCCCACGTTCACGCTCGGCAAGTCGTTCGACACGCACGGCCCCATCGGCCCGTGGCTCACCACCGCCGACGAGATCGAGGATCCGCAGTCGCTGCGGATGCGACTCACGGTCAACGGCGAGGTGCGGCAGGACTGGCGTACCGACGACATGATCTACAACATCGCCGCGCAGATCGCCGAGCTCAGCACCGTGATGACGCTCATGCCGGGCGACATCATCGCGACGGGGACTCCGGCGGGGATCGGAGCTCCGACCGGAAACTTTCTCCGAGTCGGCGACGTGGTCCGCGCAGAGATCGAGGGGCTCGGCGCCATCGAAAACACCGTGGTCGGGGAGCACTGACGTGTCGGGGCGGGAGAGCGTGTACCTCACCGGGTTCGCCCACTCGAACCCGGTACCGGTCGCGAGCCGGATCGGCCCGTTTGTGCACTCGGGCGTGCTCACGGGCCGCGACCCGCGCACCGGCGAGATGCCCGCCGGGATCGACGCGCAGTGCGCCAATGTGTTTGCGCACGTACGCGAGCTCATGGCGGCCGTCGGCGGCACCACGGACAACATCGCGAAGCTCACTTGCCACCTCGCGCAGTACCGGGATCGCGACGCGCTCAACAGCGAGTGGGAGACGATGTTTCCCGATCCCGGCAATCGCCCGGCCCGGCAGGTCATGGCGGCCACGCTCGACGGCGGCGCGCTCATCCACTGCGACCTCGTCGCGATCATCACTGATGGATCCGCTCCGGCGGACGTGTCCACCGCAGAATCTTCGCCCTGACCTCGATCTTCCTGCCCCACAATCCGAAGTTCGCAATAATGTGCAGCGGCCGTTGCTGCTCGCACTGCTAGACGCAAGGAGGCGTCCATGTCCACCAGATCATTCATGTTGAAGGCGATCGTCCCGCTGGGTATCGCGGGGCTGCTGCTCTCGGGCTGCTCCGGCAGCTCGGGAGGCTCCGGCGACGGCGGCAGCTCCGCCGCGGCCACGAGCGACACGCTCCGCGCGAACTGGGGCGGCTTCCCCGAGACCTGGGAGCCCGGCTCCCAGGCCATGGAGCCCGGGTACATGCGCGTGCCGTACGAGACCCTCGTGCTGCGCGAGAAGGACGGCACGATCCTGCCGTATCTCGCTACCGAGTGGGAGTTCGGCGAGGGTGCGAAGTCGCTCACGCTCA
This sequence comes from Leucobacter luti, assembly GCF_004217175.1. GTDB lineage: Bacteria > Actinomycetota > Actinomycetes > Actinomycetales > Microbacteriaceae > Leucobacter > Leucobacter luti. Next base: position 330,266 of record NZ_SHKI01000003.1, on the reverse strand, counting down.
CCCTGCGCGACGATGTCACGTTCCACGACGGCACCCCGTTCAACGCGGAGGCCGTGAAGACGAACATCGAGTACGTGCGCGACGTGGTGGGTGGCCAGTTCGGCGGGCCGCTCGCCTCGGGCGTTGAATCGGTGGACGTGATCGACGACACTCACGTATCCCTCACGTTCAGCCGCCCGTTCGGCACGTTCCTTGACCTACTCAGCCAGCGCAACCTGCCCATGGCGTCCCCGGCCGCGATCGCCGACGGCTCGATCAAGACCACACCCGTCGGCACGAGCCCCTGGGCGTACGATGCGGAGCGCTCGATCGACGGCACGAAGATGTTCTTCGGCGAGTACGCCGACTACTGGGGTGAGAAGCCCGGGTTCGCGAACGTCGAACTCTTCGGTATCGCCGACGACACAGCCGCCACGGCGGCGCTGCTCAGCGGCGACCTCGACGTCACCGACACCGAGATCGACGAGCTGCCCCGCCTTGAGTCCGCGGGCAACGTCGACACCTTCGACTACCCCGCGATCCGCGTCAACCTGAACTTCCTTGACCGCGGTGCCGGCGGAATCTTCGAGGACCAGCAGGTGCGCGAGGCGCTCTGCTACGCCATCGACGGCAACGTGATCGCCAGCCTGAGCGAGGACCGCACCGCCGAGACCCAGCACTTCGTCGAGGGCGAGTTCGGCTACAACCCGGAGATCGTGGGCTACGACGCGAACCTCGAGAAGGCGAAGGAGATCTGGGAAGAGCTCGGCAACCCCGAGATCACGGCACAGGTTGGCGCGGCGCCGTTCAACAAGCAGGAGATCACGGTGCGCGCCGAGCAGATGAGTCAGCTGCCGAACGTGAACATTACGGTGCAGGAGCTGACGGCGCCGCAGTACTTCTCGACCTGGAACAACGGCAGCTACCCGCTCGGCGTGGGCAACAACGCCCAAATTACGCCCGCTGACTGGTACGGCAGCTGGTTCTCTGAGAACGCGCCGCTCAACACGTCGAAGACCGTGAGCGAGAAGCTCTCGGGCCTCGCCGGTAAGGCGCTCGGCTCCACCGGAACCCCCGAAGCCGACGCGAACTGGCAGGCAGTGATGCAGGAGATCTCAGACGAGGCGCTTGCGTGCAGCCACTCCGTGAACCTCGAGAGCATTGCCTACAACACCGACACGGTGGCCGACGTGCAGCCCGCGATCCAGGTCTGGGAGCAGAACCTGATCGACTACCGCGCGGTGAAGCCCGCGAGCTAGCCGAGTCCGGGCTCGTCCCGGGTCCCGGGGTGCGCGACCGCCGTGTCGACCGCGCACCCCGGGCCGGGCGCATCCGGTCTCCCGCGCCTGTCCCGCGCATGCCGAGCCCGTCGCGCCTGCCGAGCCTGCCGAACCTGCCGCGCCTCCCGCGTCAGGAGCGCACCGATCCACCCCAACCCCGAGGAGAACGAACCGATGGCATCACGAGTGACCACACCGAGGGAGGCGCCATGCTGAAGCTCATCGGCACGCGGCTCGCGCTCGCGGTGCCGCAGCTCCTCCTCGTCTCGGCGCTGGTGTTCCTGCTCGTGTACCTCGTGCCGGGGAGCGCGGCCGCGCTGATCCTCGGCGACGCCGCCGCCAGCCCGGAGGAGATCGCCCGGGTCGAGGCCCAGCTGGGACTCGACCGGCCATTCTTCGTGCGGCTCTTCGACTGGATCGGCGCAGCGCTGCAGGGCGACCTCGGTACCTCGCTCCAGAGCGGCCGGCCGGTCGCCGAGCTCATCGCCGAGAAGCTGCCGGCCACGCTGTCCCTCATAGCGGGCGGACTGCTGGTCGCGATGCTCGTTGGCATCGGCCTCGGCGTGCTCGCGGGCACGCACGCGCGGCGCCCGATTGATCGCGGGGTCACCGCCTTCACCTCGCTGCTGCAGGCAATCCCGGAGTTCTGGCTCGGCCTGCTCCTCGTGCTCGTCTTCGTGATCCAGCTCGGCGTCGCCCCCGTGGTTGCCTGGGTGCCGCCCGAACAAGACTTCTGGGGCTGGGCGCGCGGCCTGATCCTGCCGGCACTCGCGCTCGGTGCAGGCGCGTCGGCGCTTATCGCGCGGCAGACGCGCACCGCGATCGCCGCGGCGCTCTCGTCCCGCTACGCCGACACGCTCACCGCGGCAGGCGTGCCGCGGCAGCGCATCATCTGGGTGTACGCGCTCAAGAACGCTATGGTGCCCGTGCTCGCCGCCTCCGCGCTCGCCGTGTCGATCCTGTTCGGCACGAGCCTCGTGATGGAGCGCGTCTTCGCCTTTCCTGGCGTGGGCTCAATGCTCGTCAACGCGGTGATCGGCAAGGACTTCCCGCTGGTGCAGGGCACCGTGCTCGTGGTCGCGATCATCATCATCGCCGTCAATCTCATCGTCGACATCTGCTACGGCATCATCAACCCGAAGGCGAGGCCGCAGTGACCAACCCCACCCCTCCCAAGACGCAGGTGCTCGGTGTTCCCGGTGCCGGCGGTTCGCGCACCAAGGGTCCCTCGTTCGTGCGCCGGCTCCTCACCCAACCGGCGACGCTGCTGTCGCTCGCCTGGCTGCTCGTGGTGGTGGTGTGCGCGGTGTTCGCCGACGCGCTCGCGCCCTACGACCCGCTCCAGAACACGTTCACACCCGACGCGCTGCTACAGGGCCCCAGCGCCGAGCACTGGCTCGGCACCGACGACAACGGCCGCGACGTGCTCAGCCGCATGATCTTCGGCGCCAGGATCGCGCTGCTCGTCGGCCTGGGATCCGTGCTGATCGCGATCGTGATCGGAGTGCCGATCGGGCTGCTGCTCGGCTACCGTGGCGGGTGGTGGGACCGGATCGGCACCCGCTTCGTCGACATCCTCGACGCGCTGCCCGGCCTGCTCGTCGCGGTCGCGGTGATCGCGATCCTCGGTCGCGGGCTGCCGGCGCTCATGCTCGCGATCGGTCTGATCTTCGCCATGAACTTTGCGCGCATGACTCGCGCGATCACGCTCACGGAGCGCGGCAAGATGTACATCGACGCCGCGAAGGTGTCTGGCCTGCGCGAGGCGGCGATCCTGTTCAAACAGATCCTGCCCAACCTCATCGGTCCGCTCGTGATCCAGGGCGCGGTGCTCACGGGCTCGGCGATCATCATCGAGTCGATGCTGAGCTTCCTCGGCATCGGGCTGCAGTCGGCGGTCCCCTCCTGGGGCGGGCTGCTTGGCCTCGCCGCGACGAAGCTCGCCGTGCAGCCGTTCCTCGCAATCCCGCCGGGCGTCGCGATCGTGCTCACCGTCCTCTCCTTCAACATGATCGGCGATGGCATTAACGACGCGCTCGCCGGGGAGAAGCGCAAAGCGGTGAAGCCGGTGAAGCGCACGGCAGCGCCCAGCCGCGGAGCAGGCGCTGCCGGTGCGGGTGCTGCCGGTGCGGGTGCGGATGCTGTGCCTGCCGCCGCCGCGGTTGGCGGATCCGGATCGGAGCCCCGTCCGGTCCTTGACGTCCGCGACCTTGAGATCGCGCTGAACACCGCCGACGGGACCCGCTCACTCGTGCGGAATGTCGACCTCACCGTCGGCCGCGGCGAGATCGTCGGCCTGATCGGCGAGTCCGGATCGGGCAAGTCGACGCTGGCGCGAGCGATCCTCGGCCTTATGCAGCCCGGCATCGGCGTTGCGCGCGGTCAGATCCTGCTCGACGGCGAGGACATTGCCGGGCTCGGAGAGAAGGGCTTGCGCGGGATCCGCGGCACACGGATCGCTGCGATCTTCCAGGACCCAATGGCGTCGCTCTCACCCGTGCACACCGTGGGCCAGCAGCTCACGGAGACGCTCCGCACCCACGCGAAGCTCACACGGGCAGCGGCCCGGGCGCGTGCCGCCGAGCTCCTCACCCGCGTCGGCGTGGTGAACGCCGCCCAGCGACTCGACGACTACCCGCACCAGTTCTCGGGCGGGATGGCGCAGCGCGTCGCGATCGCGATCTCCATCGCCTCGAACCCCGAGCTCATCATCGCCGACGAGGCGACGAGCGCGCTCGACGTCACCACCCAGGCCCAGGTGCTCGACCTGCTGCTCGAACTGCGCGACGAGATGGGGCTGAGCATTCTCTTCATCACGCACGGCCTCGGCGTGGCCGCGGAAGCGTGCGACCGCGTGGTCGTGATGTACCAGGGCGAGATCGTCGAGACCGCCGGGGTGTGGGAGCTGTTCGACAGGCCGCAGCACGAGTACACGGAGCGGCTGCTCGCCGCCAACCCCGCCCTGCACGTCGCGGAGCGGCGCGACCCGGGCGCGGGGGCCGAAGCGGCCGGGCAAAGCACCCATGCGCCTCCGCTGCTGCGCGTGCGCGACCTCTCGCTCTCGTACCGCACCCCGACCCTGTTCGGCGGGGCCGCGCACCCGGTCGTCTCCGACGTGAGCTTCGACATCGCCCCCGGCGAGACGCTCGGCCTCGTGGGCGAGTCTGGATCCGGCAAATCGACCACCGGCCGCGCGATCCTGCGCCTCCTCCCCGTCGCCTCGGGCAGCATCGAGTTCGAGGGCACCGACATCACGAGTTTCGGTGCGCACACCCCGCTGAGCTACCGCAAGCAGGTGCAGGCGGTGTTCCAGGACCCGTCGATGTCGCTCAACCCGCAGCAACCCGTATCGGCGGCGCTCACGGCCGCGCTCACCAGGCACGGCATCGGGGATCGTGCCGAGCGCGAGCACCTCGCCGAGACCGCGTTCGCGCAGGTGGGGCTCACGGGCGACCACATGCGGCGGCGCCCCGCGGAACTCTCCGGTGGGCAGCAGCAGCGCGTCGCTATCGCGCGGGCGCTCGTGCTGCGGCCGCGGCTCGTCGTGTGCGACGAGGCGGTGAGCGCGCTCGACCTCCTCACCCAGCGGCAGATCATCGAGCTGCTGGCCCAGCTGCAGGAGGAGACCGGCATCAGCTACCTCTTCATCGCTCACGACCTCGGCCTCGTGCGCAATATCTGCGACCGGATCGCCGTGATGCGCTCGGGCAAGCTCGTCGAGATCGCGGAGACCGAGCAGCTGTTTGAGGCGCCCGAGCACCCGTACACGAAGCGGCTGCTGGGCGCGACGCCCGCCGACCACCCCGAGGGGCGCGAGGAGCGGCGGCGCGTTCGCGTCGAGTACGCGCGGGCGCACGCGGCCGGGCAGATCCCCGTGCCGTAGCGGGGCGGCGCGTTCGGCGGCAGCGGGGGCGGTGGGTGGTGGGGTGCGAGCGCGCGCGTGCCCGGGCGCGCACTCGCACCCCGTCGCCCCTCCGCCCCTCCGCTCCACCCCACCGCTCCTCCACCCCATCCACCCTTCCACCCCTCCACCCTTCCACCCCTCCGCCCTTCCACGAGCGTGCGGCTCCGATGCGAGCGTGCGGCTTCGTGTCGGGTGTGCGGGTGTGCGGGGCCCCGACGAGTGTGCGGCTTCGTGTCGAGCGTGCGGCTTCGCGACCGTTGTGATGCCGCACGCTCGTGCGCGGATCCTCCACTCGTGGGGAGCGAGTCGAGTCGCCGGTCCCGATCGTGCGGTCCTGATCCTGTGGCCCGCCTCGGTCGGCGCTTGAGGCCGGTTCGGCCCGCGAGGCGAGCGCCGCCCGGCCGGCGTCCGAGTTCCCCGAGCCCCCCCGCGCCGTTCGCCCACAACCAGCCGCTCGCTCACGCCCATTCGCCCATTCGCTCCTCCGCTCCTTCGCCCCTCCACGAGCGTGCGGCTTCGTGTCGAGCGTGCGGCTTCGCGACCGTTGTGATGCCGCACGCTCGTGCGCGGATCCTCCACTCGTGGAGGGCCGGGGGCCGGGGGCCGTGGGTGCCGTGGAGGCCGGGGAGGCCGGGGGCGGGCGGGGTGCGCGGAGCTGAGCGCCTGGCGTGCCCGCCCCGGCTACCCCGCGCCGCGGGTGTGCGCCCAGACGACCGCCTGGATGCGGTCGCGGACGCCGAGCTTTTGCAGCACGTTTGAGACGTGCGTCTTGATCGTCGCTTCACCGAGAAAGAGCGCGGCCGCGATCTCGGCGTTCGAAGCGCCCTGCGCGAGGAGGCCGAGCACCTCGCGCTCGCGCTCGGTGAGCCCTGCCTGCTCGAACGGGTCGGGTCCGGCGCCCGGCTTGGGCGTCTCGCCGGGGACGGCCGAGCCCGCACCAGCACCCGCACCCGCGCCCTCGGCGGCGGAAGTGCCGGCACCGGCGACCCCGCCCGACCCACCGCGGTCGTCCGCGACCCGGGCGAGCACGGCCCGCGTCACGTCGGGTCCGAGTAGCGCGTGGCCAGCCGCGAGCTCGCGCACGGCGTCGATGAGCTGCTCCGCGCGCGAGGTCTTCAGGAGGAACCCGCTGACCCCCGCGGCAAGCGCGTCGAAGAGGTAGCGCTCGTGCCCAAAAGTGGTGAGGATCAGGATCGCGGGTGCCGCCGCCGGGGTGCCAGCGCCGTCAGCGTTGCCAGCGACGTCAGCGTTGCCGGCGCCGTCAGAGGCGCCCGCGGCGCCAGCTGGCGCAGCACCGCCGTCCGGGCCGGCCTCGAGGATCTGGCGCGCCGCCGCGATCCCGTCGAGCTCGGGCATCTCGACGTCCATGCAGATCACGTCCGGGCGCAGCCGCGCGGCGAGCGCCACCGCCTCGCGGCCGTTGGCGGCCTCGCCGACCACCTCGATCCCGGGCTCCGACTCGAGGATGATCCGGAACCCAGACCGCACGAGCGCCTGGTCGTCGACGACGAGCACGCGGATCATGCGGTGCCCCCCGGTTCGCTCGAAAGCGGCACGCGCGCCCGCACCATGAAGCCGCCCCGCTCGCGTCGTCCGGCCCACACCTCGCCGCCGACGGCGCCCACCCGCTCGCGCATCCCGCGCAGCCCGAGCCCAGAGCCGCCAGAGCCGCCCGCGCCCCCGAAACCGCCTGCGCCGCCGGACGCGAGGCGCTGCACGATCCCGTCGTCGCTGATCTCCACCTCGACGGCGTCGTGGTCAAAGCGCAGCCGCACGGTCGCCTCGGCCCCGCGCCCCGCGTGCTTGCGCACATTCGTGAGCGCCTCCTGCACCACCCGATACAGCGCGACGTCGACCAGCAGCGGAACGGGGCGCCGGGCACCAGCGACGATGAGCACGGTGCCGGTCCCGGCGCTCTGCGACTCCGCGACGAGGTGCGCGAGCTGCGCGATCCCCACCGTCGTCGAGCCGTCCTCGACCTCGGGGGTGCGGAGCGTGTGCACGAGCCGCCGGAGCTCTTCCACCGCGGTGTGTGCGCTGCCCTCGACGACCCCGAGCGCCGTGACGGCCCGATCCGGATCCGGGTGGAGACTGCGCCGGGCGGCGGCGGCCTGGATCCCCATCACCGACACGTGGTGCGCGACCACGTCGTGGAGCTCGCGGGCGATGCCGAGGCGTTCGAGCGCGACGGCCTGGGCGGCGCTGGTCTGCCGCTCAAGCTCCAGCTCCTGGCCCTGCGCCTCCAGCATCGCCTGGGTGCGCGCGGCGCGCCAGGCCCGATAGCCGAACCAGAACGCGCCGCCGAAGTAGAGCAGGTTCGTGATGATCTGGATCACCGCGTACGTTGCGTATGCGGAGAACAGGCCCGAGCGCGGCATCCCGAGAAATTCCTCGTCGTCCGAGGACGAAATGATCAGCGCGATCACGAGCCAGGCCAGGAGCGCGGCGCTGATCCCGATGAGTGCCCAGACCGCCGCAACGCGATTCCGCTCCCACGCGCCCACCGTGTAGAGCGCGAGGAAGAGGCAAATGTTGACCATCAGGAGCTCGGGCACCGCGAACTGGCCGCACACGAAGAACCCGATCGCCACCACGACGGCGACCGGGATCGGGGCGAGGCGACGCAGCGCGAGCGGGAGCGTGCACAGGGCGAGCCCCAGCACCCACACCCACAGTGGCGCCGGTTCGGCGATGATGCCGGTGCGCGCGTAGAGCAGCGAGGTGGTCGTGGCACCAACGGCGAGCGTCCCGGCGATCAGTGCGTCGGTGCGCAGCTGTGTCCGGCTGGGGGCGGGCCGGGCCCACTCGGCCGAAACAGGGGTCATGCGTTCAAGCGTATGCGGTGGGGCGGCCAGCGACCTCCCCCGCGAGGCGGAGCCGGATCACCCGCGCGGGGGAGGCGCGGGCGGCCGCGTGTGACCAGACTTGGGGGAGACGAAAGGAGCGGGATGATCGACATCGCTGGAATCACTCGCAGCTACGGCGACCGCCGGGTACTCGACGACGTCACGTTTTCGGTGCAGAGCGGCCGCATGACGGGCTTTGTCGGCGGGAACGGCGCCGGGAAGACCACCACGATGCGGATCATCCTCGGGGTTCTCTCCGCCGATAGCGGCACCGTGAGTATGAACGGGGCGCCGCTCACCGCGGCGGATCGCGCCGGGTTCGGCTACATGCCGGAAGAACGCGGGCTGTACCCGAAGATGGCGGTGCTTGAGCAGCTCGTCTACCTCGGCCGTCTGCACGGCATGAGCGCCGCCGCCGCGAAGGTGTCGGCGACCGGGCTGCTCGACCGGCTCGGCCTCGCGGAGCGCAGCGGCGACACTCTCGAGAGCCTCTCGCTCGGCAACCAGCAGCGCGCCCAGATCGCCGCGGCGCTCGTGCACGAGCCGCTCGCCCTCGTGCTCGACGAGCCGTTCTCGGGCCTCGACCCGATGGCCGTCGAGGTGGTCCTCGGCGTGCTCCGCGACTACGCGGCGCAGGGCGCCCCCGTGCTGTTCTCCTCGCACCAGCTCGACATCGTCGAGCGGCTCTGCGACGACGTCGTGGTGATCGGCGGGGGCAGGATCCGCGCCCACGGCTCCCGTGAGGCCCTCCGCGCCGAGCACGCCGGCCGCACCTTCGAGCTTGAACTCGCCGGGGCCGCAGCCGACGCCGGCTGGGTGCGCGAGCAGCCGGCCATCACCGTGGCCCACCTCGACGGTGGCTTCGTCCGCTTCGACGCTGAGAGCGACGCCGCCGCGCAGGCGGTACTCGCGCGTGCGGTGGAGCTACCGGAGACCACGGTGCGCAGCTTCGCCCCGGTCACCCCGTCCCTCGCCCAGATCTTCAAGGAGGTCGTCGCATGACCACCACCGCACCCACCGGCCAGGCCGCCGGAACTCCCGCCGGGCGCGCCCCCGGCGGCCGTCAGCAGCTGAGCGGCCCGCAGGCCGCCTGGATCGTCGCCGAGCGCGAGATCACCACGCGGCTGCGCTCGAAAGCGTTCCTGATCTCCACGGGGATCCTGCTCCTCGTGGTCCTCGCCGGCGTGGTGATCGGCGGGCTGGTCTCACAGAACGGCGGCTTCGGCGGCCCCACGAAGGTCGCCGCCGTGGGGAGCGCGGCGAGCGGGCTTGAGGGCGCCGGATTCGAGGTGAGCGCGGTGCCGGATCGCGCGGCAGCCGAGCAGCTGGTCCGTGACGGTGACGTCGCCGCGGCCGTGGTGCCCGGCGGTGACACCGCGATCGACCTCACGGTGATCGCCACCGACAGCGCGCCCGCCGAGCTGGTGCAGGCGCTCTCGGCGGTGCCCACCGTCGAACTGCTCGACCCGAGCGGCACCAGCTTCATGCTCGGGTACCTGATCGCGATGGGGTTCGGCATGGTCTTCTACATGACCGCGCTCACGTTCGGCACGACGATCGCGCAGAGCGTCGTCGAGGAGAAGCAGACCCGAATCGTCGAGATCTTGCTCGCCACGGTGTCCGCGCGCGCGATGCTCGCCGGCAAGATCCTCGGCAACAGCATTCTCGCGCTGGGCACGGTGGTTGCGACCATCGCGCTCGCCGCCGTCGGAATGCTCGCGACGGGGCAGGACCTGCTGCTCGGCGAGCTGGGGACGGCGATGATTTGGTTCGGGATCCTGTTCGCCTTCGGGTTCGTGCTGCTCGCCGCGCTCTACGCTGCGGCCGCGGCGCTCGTCTCGCGGCAGGAGGACATCGGATCGGTGACGAGCCCGGTGATGATGCTGGTGATGATCCCGTTCTTCCTGATCATCTTCCTCTTCGAGAACCCCGTGGCGCTCGCGGTGATGAGCTACGTCCCGTTCTCGGCGCCCACGGCGATGCCCATGCGCCTGTACCTCGGCACGGCCGAGTGGTGGGAGCCGATCCTGTCGCTCGGGATCCTCGCCGCCTCGATCGCCGTGGTGCTCTGGATCGGTTCGCGCATCTACAGCAACTCGATCCTGCGCACGGGCGCCCGCGTGAAGCTGGGCGACGCAATCAAGGGGTAGGGTCGCCCCGGCCCCGCCCGCAGCCCCACCCGCCCCCGCCCGCAGCCCCACCCCGCACGAGTGGAGGATCCGGCGACGAGTGTGCGGCTCGGCTGCGGTGCGGGAGCCGCACGCTCGTGGCGAAGCCGCACGCTCGTGGGGAGGGGGCCGCCCCGGACCCGGACCCGGGCCCGGGGCGCCCCACCCGCCGCCCCGGGTAGCCTGGGGGCATGAGCGAGACCACGATCGACTGGGACGCGCTGCGCACCGCCGCGCTCGCCGCAACCGCGCACTCCTACGCCCCGTACTCGGGCCTGGCGGTCGGCTGCGCCGCGCTCGTCGACGACGGCCGCGTGATCGTCGGCTGCAACGTGGAGAACGCGAGCTACGGCCTCACGCTGTGCGCCGAGTGCGCGCTCGTGGGGGCGCTGCACCTGGGCGGCGGTGGAAAGCTCGTCGCGTTCGTGTGTGTCGACGCGGCGGGCGCCGCGCTCACCCCGTGCGGGCGCTGCCGCCAGCTGCTGCACGAGGCCGCGGCGCCCGGCATGCTCCTCGCCACGGCCGCCGGGCCGCGCACGATCGACGAGCTCCTGCCCCAGGCGTTTGGCCCCGCCGCGCTCCCGTGACCGCTGTCTGACTCCGGGAGTAGGCTGTGCGGGTGAATGCTGCTCAGGTGACGCCCACCCCCTCCATCCGCCCGTGGGCCGCCCTGTGGTCAATGGTGCTCGGATTCTTCATGATCCTGGTCGACACCACGATCGTGTCGGTCGCGAACCCGTCGATCATGCAGGGCCTCGACACCACGATGGTGGCGACGCTCTGGGCCACGAGCGCCTACCTGCTCGCCTACGCGGTGCCGCTCCTGATCACGGGCCGCCTCGGCGATCGCTTCGGCACGCGGCGCATTTACCTGCTCGGGCTCGCGATCTTCACGCTGTCCTCGCTCGCCTGCGGCCTGGCCGGCAACATCGAGATGCTGATCCTCGCGCGCGTGCTCCAGGGGCTTGGCGCCTCGCTGATGACCCCGCAGACGATGGCCGTGATCACGCGGATCTTCGCGCCGCGCGAGCGCGGCTCGGCGATGGCAGTGTGGGGCGTCACCGCGGGGGTGGCGACGCTCGTCGGCCCGATCCTCGGCGGCTTCCTGCTCGACGCGTGGGGGTGGGAGTGGATCTTCTTCATCAACGTCCCGGTGGGCGCGATCGCGTTCATCCTGGCGCTGCGCTTCGTGCCGAAGCTCCCCACGAGCGCGCACCGCTTCGACTGGCTCGGCGTGATCCTGAGCGCCGCCGGCATGTTCCTGCTCGTCTTCGGCATCCAGGAGGGGCAGGGGTACGAGTGGGGCGTCATCTGGGGCCCGATCACGGTGTGGGGCATGATCATCACCGGGCTCGTGCTGCTCGTCCTGTTCGTGGTGTGGCAGCGCGTGCAGCGCGGCGAACCACTGATCCCGCTGCAGCTGTTCAAGGATCGCAACTTCTCGGTGGGATCCGCGGCGATCGTGACCGTCGGGTTCAGCGTGACCGGGATGAGCCTGCCGCTCATGTTCTACCTGCAGCTGGTGCTGGGGCAGACCCCCACGCAGGCGGCGCTGATGATGGTGCCGATGGCCGTGTTCTCGATCGCGCTGGCACGCCCGATCGGGCTGCTGATCGACCGGCGCGATCCGCGCCGCATTCCCGTGCTCGGTCTGCTGCTCGTCGCCGCGGGCATGCTCGGCTACGTGCTGCTCGCGACCCCGGACACCCCGATCTGGGTGCTCCTCATCCCGAGCGCACTGCTCGGCGTGGGCAACGCGTGCATGTGGGGGCCGATGGCCTCGCTCACCACGTTCAGCCTCGACCCGGCGCTTGCGGGGGCCGGATCCGGCGTGTACAACACGAGCCGCCAGGTGGGTGCGGTGCTGGGAGCTGCCGCGATGGCGATGCTCATGGAATCGCGGATCGCCGCCCTGCTGGGAAGTGACGCCGCCGCGGCCAGTGGCCACGGTGCTGGCGGGCTCACCGTGCTCCCCGAGCCGCTGCGCGCAGACTTCACCGCCGCGATGATGCAGTCGATGGTGATGCCCATGTCCGTGATCCTGGTGGGCGCGTTCATTGCGATCTGGTTCTCCCCGCGACCCGAGCGCACCGGCGAGATCCGCGTCGTTGGGGAGCCCGCGAGCGCGTAGGGCCGCGCGCTCGGTGGCCGCGCGGCCGCCGAGCGGGGCCTGCAGCGCCCGGGGACATCGGCTGCCCGGGAGGGCGGGGAGGCCAGGACGGTAGTCCGGCGGTCCGGCTGCCCGGCAGGCCGGGAGTCCGGCGGCCCGGCAGGCCAGGAGTCCGGCGGCCTGCCCGCGACGCGCGACTACGCCGCGGCCCGCGACGCCGCGATCCCGACGCGCAGGGCGCGCAGCTGCATGCCGATCCCCTCCGCGAGGGAGACCCCGGCGAGGGGATCGTGCTTGAGGCCCTCGGCGGTGGCGACGAGCAGCGTCGCGAGCTGTGCCCCCGAGATGTCGGCGCCGGCGAGGGCGATCTCGCCGCGGGCGTCCGCGGCGTCAAGCGCCAGCGTGAGCCGATCCAGCAGCGCCGCCCGAGTGTGGCGCACGACGTCGCCGATGAGCTCGCGGTTCGCGTCAAACAGCTCGGGCCCGTGCGGGCTCGCGGCGATCTCGCTCATCAGGCCGTCGAAGTACGCCGTGAGCGCGGCCTGCACCCCCGCGAAGATGTCGGCTGGCGACCCGAGCGCCGCGTCGACCGCGTCAAGCGCCGCCGTGTGCGCCCGGAGCGATCCGGCGCGGAACACCTCCTCCTTGTTCGCAAAGTGCAGGTACACCGCCGCGCGTGAGATGCCGGCGGCGGCGGCGATGTTCTGCATCGAGGTCTTCTGGAACCCGTAGCGGCAGAAGACGCCGAGTGAGGTGTCGAGGATTCGGTCTGCGGTGGAGGGGGCGACGGCCATGACTCAATGTTGACATTTTGATCACAAAGTGTCAATCTGTCATTCTTGCGGGGCCAACCTGGCGGACGCAGTGACGGATGGGGTGCCCATGAGTGAGCAGAGCAGTGACAATGTGGGGGCCCTCGCGGAGCGACTCCGTGGCGTCGAGCGGGCGCGGCTGCGTGCGCTCGTCGCGGCCGACATCGCCGCGGCCGAGGCGCTGCACTCCGATGAGTTCCAGCTCATCACGCCGATCGGCGCGCGCCTCGACCGGGCGCAGTACCTCGGCGCCGTCGCCGCCGGGCAGATCGACTACCTCCACTGGGAGGCCGGGGACATCGAGGTGAGAGTCGCGGGCGATGCCGCGACGCTGCGGTACCGTGCCGAACTCGAGGTCGCGTTTGGAGGGCATCACGTCGCGCGATCCGACTACTGGCACACGGACACGTACGAGCGCTCCGGCAGTGAGTGGCGGGCGGTGTGGTCGCAGGCCACCCAGATTCAGTAGCCGGCCCGCGGCGGGTCGGGTCGGGGTGGGGATCCTGATCCTGATCCGACTGCCGCGCGATAGCCTGCTGTCACACCCGCCCCGACCGAAAGGCCCGCCATGATCCTCGCATTCTCCGTCGCCCCGAACGGGGTCGGCCCCGCTGGCCCGGCAACGAGCGACTCGGGTTCGGTCTCGCACGCGGTCGCCGCCGCCGTGCAGGTGGTCCGCGACTCGGGCCTGCCCCATCGCACGAGCAGCATGTTCACCGAGATCGAGGGCGAGTGGGACGAGGTCTTCGACGTGGTGAAGCGCGCGACCGAGGCGGTGCTGCCCTACGGCTCCCGCGTCTCGCTGGTGATGAAGGCCGACATTCGCCCCGGGTTCGAGGGCGAGCTCGACGGGAAGCTGGAGCGGTTGGAGCGGGCGATCGAGGGCGCCGAGGCGTGAGGCGCTGAGCGCCCTCCCCTGGATGGCGGCCTCTCGCTCAGGCGGCGCTACTCAAAGCCGTCGAGCAGCTCGGTCGCCGTGGCGTGGTCTTGCACCATGGCCAACTCGAACAGATCGGCCATCGTGTGCGTGGGCGAGATGTTCGCGTCGGGTGAGAGGAACTCGTCCGCGGCCTCGCGATGCTCCTCGCCGAGGGGGACTCGATCGCCGCAGAATTCTGGACTACATGAATCATTGTTCATGGTCCACTTTGCAGTAGTCTGGCGAGGGCTCTGGGACCGGGGCTGCATTTTCGAGACAAGGACCGTCCGTGACCACACTCTCCCCCACATCCCCATCGGCCACACCCGGCTCCGGCTCGGCACCGACGAACGCGCAGTTTCGCCATCGCGCTGAGGCGCCGATGCTGATCCTCGGCGTACTCACGACGCTGGGGGCGTTCGCGCTGGCGCTCTGGTTCATCGCGCGGGGTGACACCGAGATCCCCGAGTGGGCATCCGCGGGGTTGGCTGCGCTGTTTGTTCCGGTGCTCGCGGTGTTCTTCATCCGTTTCCAATTCTGGAACACCATGGCGAATGCGGTGCCCGTCACGGCGAAGCAGTTCCCCGAGCTGCACGAACTCTACGCAGCGCTCGGCGCTGAGATGGGGTTCACCGGGTCAAAACTGCAGGCGCTGCCGCAGCTCTACGTCATTAACGGCAACGGTGTGCTCAACGCATCCGCGGCGAAGTGCCAGGTGCGCAAGGCGTATATCCAGATCAACAGCGACCTGCTTGATATTGCCTACGAGCTCGGCGACTTCCGCACCGTGCGCTTCGTGCTCGCGCACGAGCTGGGACACGTGAAGCTGCGTCACGTGAGCATCTGGCGCCTGATCCTTGGGCCGGTGAACACGATCCTCACGCTGCGCCCCAGTATTTCCCGCGCGCAGGAATACTCGGCCGACCGTGTGGGCTGCTACTACGAGCCAGAAGGGGCGCGGGGCATGGCGGTGCTCTTCGCGGGGAAGCGAATGTATCAGCGCGTCAACCTGGAGGAATACTACGACTCGATTCGCAGTCACCGGGTGGGGCTCTGGCTCAGGGCCGCCAACTACTTCGCCGATCACGCGCTCGGCTTCCGTCGAATGGCCGCGATCGAGCAAACCGCGAGCCAGGGATGGAACGTGCACGGCAAGATGCTCTAGCGCGGCGTCGCGGCGTGGCGGCGGCCGAACATGGCGTCGCGGCGGCCGAACGCGGCGTCGCGGGTGGGGCGCGAGAGCAAGTTGTGCAGTGCGCGGGGTTGCTGGGCCCCCGCACGACCGCGCCCCGGCCGAGCGGCGGGCTCGCGGGGCACAGAAACCCTGCCCAACGTCGCCGGTGTCCGCTAGTCTCCGACTATGAGTATGGGCGGCGGTATGGGCGGCGGCGGACGCGGGGGCCGGGTCTCCGGCGGCGACGCGGAGCGGCAGCGCGAGCTGAACCGCCAGGCGCCGAAGGTTTCGGGGCTGGGGCGCCGGATCGCTGAGCTGTTCCGGCCGTACCGCGGCCCGCTGATCGTGATCGTCACGCTCGTGATTGTTTCGGCGGCGCTCGCGATCCTGCCACCTCTGCTCACGCAGCGGGTGTTCGACGACGGCCTGTTCCCGCTCGACGGCGGCGGCCCCAACATGTCGGTGCTCAGCTGGCTGGTGCTCGCCATGGTCGTGGTGTTCGTGGTGTCGTCGGGGCTCGGGATCGTGCAGACGTACTTCACGGCCCGCGTGGGCAACCGCGTGATGGGCGACCTGCGCGTCAAGCTGTTTGCGCACCTGCAGTCGATGGAGCTCGGCTTCTTCACGCGCACGAAGACGGGCATCATCCAGTCCCGGCTCCAGAACGACGTGGGCGGCGTCGCGAACGTGCTCACCAACACGGTGTCGAACATCATTGGTAACACCGTCACCGTGGTGGCCGCGGCCGTCGCGATGCTCCTCCTGAGTTGGCAGCTCACCCTCGTCGCGGTCGTGCTCATGCCGGTTCTCGTGATCGCGCAGCGCCGCGTGGGGCAGGTGCGCGCGCGCATCGCTGGGCGCACGCAGGAATCGCTGTCGGAGATGACGGCGATCACCCAGGAGGCGCTCTCGGTCTCGGGCGTGCTGCTCGCCAAGACCTATTCGCGGCAGCGGGCGGAGACCGAGCGCTACGCGGACGAGAACCGCAACCAGATCGCGCTGCAGGTGCAGCAGACCATGAGCGGGCAGGTGTTCTTCGCGCTCGTGCAGGTGTTCCTGTCCGCGGTGCCGGCAATCGTGTACCTCGTGTCCGGCTGGCTGATGGTGCGCGCACTCGGCACCGACTTCGATCCCGGGATCACCGCCGGCACGATCGTCGCGTTCACCACGGTGCAGTCGCGGCTGCTGTTCCCGCTCATGGCGCTCATGCGGATCGCGCTCGATCTGCAGACGTCGAGCGCCCTGTTCGCGCGCATCTTCGAGTACCTCGACCTCAAGCCGGCAATTGTTGACGCACCGGACGCCAGGCAGCCCTCTGACGCGCCGGGCCGCGGTGGCCGGATTGAGTTCGACGAGGTCACGTTCCGCTACCCGGACGCGCGCGCGGACGACCGGCCCACCCTCGACCGGATCTCGTTCGCGGTGGAGCCTGGCGAGTTCGTCGCATTCGTGGGCGCATCCGGGTCGGGAAAGACCACGATCGGATCCCTGATCCCGCGGCTGTACGATGCGTCTTCCGGGGCGGTGCGGTACGGCGGCGACGACGTGCAGGAGCTCGCGCACGAGGCGCTGATGGATCGGATCGGCGTGGTCACCCAGGAGGCCTACCTGTTCCACGCCTCAATCGCGGCGAACCTCCGCTACGCGAAGCCAGACGCGACCCTCGAGGAGCTGGAGGCCGCGGCGCGGCTCGCGAACATCCACGACACCATTGTGAGCTTCGCCGAGGGCTACGACACGATCGTGGGCGAGCGCGGGTACCGGCTCTCCGGCGGAGAGAAGCAGCGCCTCGCGATCGCGCGCGTGCTCCTGAAGAACCCGCGCGTGCTCGTGCTCGACGAGGCGACGAGCGCGCTCGACACGGTCAATGAGCGGATCGTGCAGCAGGCGCTCGAAGACGCGCGCAGCGGCCGCACCACGATCGCGATCGCGCACCGCCTCTCGACGGTGGTGGACGCCGACCGCATCTACGTGGTGGGCGCCGGGCGGATCCTGGAGCAGGGTTCGCACGCCGAACTGCTCGACCTGGGCGGCGCCTACGCGGAGTTGTACGAGCAGCAGCAGTAAGATTTTCCCGTGCGCAAGATCACGCAGTCCCGCAAACTGGCCGGAGTCCGCTACGACGTGCGCGGGCCGATCCTGCAGGAGGCCGAGCGCCTCGAGCGCGCGGGCGAGCAGATCCTCAAACTGAACATCGGCAACCCGGCGCCGTTCGGCTTCGAGGCGCCGCCCGAGATTCTCGAGGAGCTGCGCCGCGTGCTGCCCGAGGCGCAGGGGTACACTGACTCGCGCGGAATCCGCCCGGCGCGCGAGGCGGTGGCGCAGTACTACGCGCGCGAGGGGATCCCCGGGATTGGCCCCGACGACGTGTTCCTCGGCAACGGGGTCAGCGAGATGATCTCGCTCGTGCTGCAGGCGCTCGTCGACGTGGGGGACGAGATCCTGGTCCCCGCACCCGACTACCCGCTTTGGACGGCCCAGGTGACCCTCTCCGGCGGCCGCGCCGTGCACTACCCCTGCGACGAGGGGGATGGGTGGCTGCCGGATCTCGCGGCGATCGAGCGCCTCATTACGCCCGCGACCAAGGGGATCGTGCTGATCAACCCCAACAATCCCACGGGCGGCGTGTACTCGGCCGAGCTGGTGCGCGGGTTCGCGGCGCTCGCTGAGCGGCACGGGATCGTGCTCATGGCCGACGAGATCTATGAGCGGATCCTCTACGGCACCGCGGTGCACGAGCACGCGGCCGCGCACGTGCACGAGACCCTCTGCCTCACGTTCAGTGGCCTGTCGAAGGCGCAGCGCGTCGCCGGGTACCGCGCCGGCTGGGTGGCGCTCTCGGGCGACCGCGAGCGCGCGCAGGACTTCATCGAGGGGCTCACCCTGCTCGCAAACATGCGGATGTGCGCCAACGCGCCGGCACAGCACGCGATCCCGATCGCGCTCGATCCCGCCTCGAACTGGTCCGGCATCGCCGAGCTGTGCGCGCCGGGCGGGCGGCTCCGCGAGCAGCGCGACGTAGCGCACCGGCTCCTCACTGAGATCCCGGGAGTGAGCTGCGTGCTCCCCGGCGGTGCAATGTATCTCTTCCCCCGGCTCGACCCCGAGCGGTATCCGATCGAGGACGATCAGGCGTTCGTGATCGACCTGCTGCGCGCCACCCGCGTGCTGGTCACTAACGGGCGCGGCTTCAACCTGGCGACGCCGGATCACCTGCGCTTCGTGACTCTGCCGAGCGTTCAAGTGCTGACCGAGGCGATTGGCCGCATCGGGGAGTACCTCGACGGGGTGCGCGTCTCGTGAGCGTCAAGGTGCTCGCGGTCGGGAAGAAGCACGAGTCCTGGGTCGCCGACGGGATCGGGCGCTACGAGCAGCGGCTGCGCAAGCCGTTCGACGTGACGTGGCAGTTGCTGCCGCACTCGGCGCGCGAGGGCGACGCCGCGCGAGCCGAGGAGTCCGAGCGGATCGCCGCCAAGCTCGACCGCGATGCGTTCGTGGTGGTGCTCGACGAGCGCGGCCGCAACGTCGATTCGCCCGAGCTCGCGAAGCGGCTGCGGACGGCGCTCGACGCGAGTCGCCCGATCGTCGTGGTGATCGGCGGCGCGTACGGGGTCACCGAGGAGCTGCGGCGGCGCGCAGACTTCGTGTGGAGCCTGTCGGCGCTCGTGTTCCCGCACCAGCTGGTGCGGCTGATCCTGACCGAGCAGATCTACCGCGCGCAGGAGATCTCCGCGGGCCGCGCGTACCACCACGTGTAGGCGCGGGGACCAGTCGGCGCTGCTGCCGCGAGCCCGGGGTGCCCGGCGCAGCTGCCGCGCCCGCGCGCCCCGCGCCCGCGCGCGCCCCGGGTCCGCGCGCTCGGCCCCGTTTTCGCCGCTGCCATGTGCCCGTGCCCCGCGCGCCGGGGCACCTCCGCGGCGCGCGATGAATGTCCGAGGTACCGGGTAGCTTCATTGCATGAACCCGTTCAGACTCGCCACTCGGTTGCAGCCGCCGCCGGGAGTGCGCGTGCGCGCGGCCGCCCGGGGCGGCGCGTGCGGAGAGCGCCCGCCCACCGCGGAGCCGGCCCCGGTGCCCGTGCCGTGGCGGGTCACGCTGCGCTCCGCGTCGGGGGTGATCGAGGTGCAGCAGTGCGGCGATCGGCCACTCCACTCGGTGCGGTTTGCGCTCGCTGGGAGCGGCATGCTGGGCCTGTCGCTGCCGCGCACGGTGGGTCCGGGGGAGCGGCTGCGGGTGACCCTCCGGGGCACGCACTCCGAGGCGGCCGCCGTGGCGCCCGACGCAATGCTGGTGCTCCGCTGGTTTCAGCCCGATGGGACGGAGCTGCTGTGGCCGATCGCGCTCTAGTGAGGTCCCCGTGCGGCGGCTGTGGGGTGCCGCAGACCGTGCGATGGTGGGTGCCCGAGCGGGCGATGCGCGGGGTCCGAATCGCGGCTCCCGCGACACGCCGAGGAAAGGGTGTGGAGCAAAATTCTTCAGCACCCCCAGCCCTGTGGATAACCCCCCGAGAGGGGCGGAACCGCGCCGAAAGTTCTCCCCAAGCCGGGGTGGCAATCGGTGGAAACCGCGTGGAAAACTACATTGGTGTAACTACATCATGTTGTGGTTGGCATAGGTGTGGTTCACTAGATGTAGTGCCTCGGCGTGGGGCGCGAAGGTTTTGACGAAGGGCGTGAAATGGCCATTACGGTATACACGAAGCCGTCGTGCGTGCAGTGCACCGCGACTTACCGGGCGCTCGACAGCAAGGGGATTGAGTACAACATCCTCGATCTCTCGCAGGACGAAGCCGCACTTGAAGCCGTCAAGGAGCTCGGCTACCTGCAGGCGCCCGTCGTGGTGACCGACGAGGAACACTGGTCAGGCTTCCGCCCCGACAAGATCTCGGAGCTCGCCGGCCGCCTCGCGGAGTAGCGCTTTTCTCTGAAAACGCCCGCGGCGGTCGGTGGCGAGAGCCGCGACCGGACGCGGGCGTTTTCAGAGCTGTCAGGAATCAACTTCGAGCGGAGGCGATACGCATGGCTGACCTGGTCTACTTCTCCAGTGTCTCGGGAAATACCCACCGATTCATCGAGAAGCTCGGACGCCCAGCGCTGCGCATCCCCCTCTACTCGCGAGAAGATCCCCTCTTGGTCGAGGAGCCGTTCGTGCTCCTCGTCCCCACCTACGGCGGCGGCCCCTCGACGAAGGCGGTCCCGAAGCAGGTCATTCGTTTCCTCAACGACGAGCGAAACCGGAGCAAGATCAGAGGCGTCATGTCCGCCGGCAACACAAACTTCGGCGAGGCGTACGGCCTCGCAGCGGACATCATCGGGCGCAAGTGCCACGTGCCCGTCCTCTACCGATTTGAACTATTTGGAACCCCGGACGACGTCACCGCCGTCCACGACGGATTGGAGCAGTTTTGGAAGCAGCAGTAATGGAGCCAGGGCTCGAATCGTCGAAGATCAGCGAGATGGATTACCACTCACTGAACGCGATGCTCAACCTGTACGACGCCGACGGCAAGATCCAGTTCGACAAGGATCGCGAGGCCGCGCGGCAGTACTTCCTGCAGCACGTCAACCAGAACATGGTGTTCTTCCACAACTTCGAGGAGCGCGTGCGCTACCTCATCGACAACGAGTACTACGAGAAGGAACTCCTCGACCAGTACTCGGTGTCGTTCGTTGAGCAGCTCACCGACGAGGCGTACGCCATGAAGTTCCGCTTCCCGGCGTTCCTCGGCGCGTTCAAGTTCTTCACCTCGTACGCGCTGAAGACGTTCGACGGCAAGCGCTACCTCGAGCGCTTTGAGGACCGCGTCGTCATGGTCTCGCTGGGCCTCGCCCGCGGCGACGAGGAGCTCGCGCGCGGCTTCATGCGCGAGATGATCTCGGGCCGCTTCCAGCCGGCCACCCCCACTTTCCTGAACCTCGGCAAGGCGCAGCGCGGCGAGCTCGTCTCGTGCTTCCTGCTCCGCGTCGAGGACAACATGGAGTCGATCTCGCGCGGGATCAACTCGTCGCTGCAGCTCTCGAAGCGCGGCGGCGGCGTGGCGCTGTCGCTCTCGAACATTCGTGAGACCGGCGCCCCGATCAAGAAGATCGAGAACCAGTCCTCGGGCATCATCCCCGTGATGAAGCTGCTCGAAGACAGCTTCAGCTACGCGAACCAGCTCGGCGCGCGGCAGGGCGCCGGCGCCGTGTACCTCAACGCGCACCACCCCGACATCATGAAGTTCCTCGACACGAAGCGCGAGAAC
This sequence comes from Leucobacter luti, assembly GCF_004217175.1. GTDB lineage: Bacteria > Actinomycetota > Actinomycetes > Actinomycetales > Microbacteriaceae > Leucobacter > Leucobacter luti. The sequence goes on along the minus strand of NZ_SHKI01000003.1, from coordinate 308,830 downwards.
GCGGACGAGAAGATCCGCATCAAGACCCTCTCGCTCGGCGTCGTGGTGCCCGACATCACCTTCGAGCTCGCGAAGAAGAACGAGGACATGTACCTCTTCTCGCCGTACGACGTGGAGCGCGTCTACGGGGTGCCGTTCGGCGACCTCTCGGTCACCGAGAAGTACCAGGAGATGGTGGCAGACGCGCGCATCAAGAAGACGAAGATCAGCGCGCGCCACTTCTTCCAGACCGTCGCCGAGCTGCAGTTCGAGTCGGGCTACCCGTACATCGTGTTCGAAGACACGGTCAACCGTGCGAACCCGATCAAGGGCCGCATCAACATGTCGAACCTCTGCTCCGAGATCCTCCAGGTCAACACCCCGACCACGTACAACGAGGATCTCAGCTACGACACCATCGGCAAGGACATCTCCTGCAACCTCGGGTCGATGAACATCGCGATGGCGATGGACGGCGGCGACCTCGCCGGCACCGTTGACCTCGCGATCCGCTCACTCACCGCGGTCAGCGACATGAGCTCGATCACCTCCGTGCGCTCGATTGAGGACGGCAACGCCCAGTCGCACGCGATCGGCCTCGGCCAGATGAACCTCCACGGCTACCTCGCCCGCGAGCACGTGCACTACGGCTCGGAGGAGGGCATCGACTTCACGAACATCTACTTCTACGCGGTGCTCTTCCACGCACTCACCGCGTCGAACAAGATCGCGATCGAGCGCAAGGAAGTCTTCGGCGGCTTTGCAGACTCGAAGTACGCGTCCGGCGAGTTCTTCGACAAGTACACGGACGAGGCCTGGGAGCCGGCCACCGACCGCGTGCGCGAGATGTTCGTGACCGCCGGCATTGAGATCCCGAGCCAGGACGACTGGCGCGAGCTCAAGGCAAGCGTCATGGAGCACGGCATCTACAACCAGAACCTGCAGGCCGTGCCGCCCACCGGGTCGATCTCCTACATCAACAACTCGACGAGCTCGATCCACCCGATCGCGTCGAAGGTGGAGATCCGCAAGGAGGGCAAGCTCGGGCGCGTGTACTACCCGGCGCCGTTCATGACGAACGACAACCTCGAGTACTACACGGACGCGTACGAGATCGGCCCGGAGAAGATCATCGACACGTACGCCGCGGCAACGCAGCACGTCGACCAGGGGCTCTCGCTCACCCTGTTCTTCAAGGACACGGCGACGACCCGCGATATCAACAAGGCGCAGATCTACGCATGGCGCAAGGGGATCAAGACGATCTACTACATCCGCCTGCGCCAGCTCGCGCTCGAGGGCACGGACATGACGGAGTGCGTCAGCTGCATGCTGTAGCCAGCGGCGCGCATCCATCACTGAGGTCGACGAGAAACAAGGACGAAGCATGAATTTCAAGCTGGGGCACCCGGTGCAGGCGATCAACTGGAACCGGATCGAGGACGAGAAAGACCTTGAGGTCTGGAACCGCCTCGTGAACAACTTCTGGTTGCCCGAGAAGGTGCCGCTGTCGAACGACGTGCAGTCGTGGGCCACCCTTACCGAGGACGAGAAGCTGCTCACCATGCGCGTGTTCACGGGGCTCACGCTCCTCGACACCATCCAGGGCACCGTGGGCGCCGTGTCGCTGATCCCCGATGCGATCACCCCGCACGAGGAGGCCGTCTACACGAACATCGCGTTCATGGAGTCGGTGCACGCGAAGAGCTACTCGTCGATCTTCTCGACGCTGTGCTCCACGAAGGAGATCGACGACGCGTTCCGGTGGTCAACCGAGAACCCGAATCTGCAGAAGAAGGCGCAGATCATCGTCGACTACTACGAGGGCGACGACCCGCTGAAGCGGAAGATCGCCTCGACGCTGCTCGAGTCGTTCCTGTTCTACTCCGGCTTCTACCTGCCCATGTACTGGTCGGCGCACGCGAAGCTCACGAACACGGCAGACCTGATCCGCCTCATCATTCGTGACGAAGCGGTGCACGGTTACTACATCGGCTACAAGTTCCAGAAGGGCCTCGAGTCCCTGAGCGAGGAGCGCCGCCAGGAGCTCAAGGACTACACGTTCTCGCTCATGTACGAGCTCTACGAGAACGAGGTCAAGTACACGCAGGACCTCTACGACCCGGTGGGCCTCACCGAGGACGTCAAGAAGTTCCTGCACTACAACGCGAACAAGGCGCTCATGAACCTCGGCTACGAGCCGATGTTCCCCAAGGAGATGACCGACGTCAACCCGGCGATCCTGTCGTCGCTCTCGCCGAACGCGGACGAGAACCACGACTTCTTCTCGGGATCGGGCTCCTCCTACGTCATCGGCAAGGCTGAGGCCACCGAAGACGAGGACTGGGACTTCTAAAACACCAGTTCAGGGATAGTTTCCCAAGAATCACCCCCGTTGGGTCAGTTCGCTGTAGCGGACCGCCCAACGGGGGTTTTTTCGTCCGTGCCCACATTTTGCCCACATTTTATTTCAAGTGCCGCCGCCCGCGACTCGCTCAGCCGCGCCGCGACCTCATCAAGATCATCGTCAAACAGGTCCGCGTAGACATCCAAAGTCATTGCCGCCGACGCGTGTCCGAGCATCCTCTGGACAGCCTTCACGTTCGCCCCCGCGCTGACCGCGAGAGAAGCAGCAGTGTGCCGCAAATCGTGGGGCGTCACTCGCGGGAAGGTGTCGTCTTTGGACATAGACGTTCGGACTGCACCTGCGAACCATGAGTAGTCGGCGTTGGGTCGGGGGATCGGGTCAGTGTCGGTCCCGAAGACGAACGCCTTCTGCGGCCGCCCCTTTGCGAGGCGGCGAAGACTGAAGCTGACGAAGTCAGGGATAGGGACGATCCGTGAAGCGCCGCTCTTCGGGGTACCGAACTTGTTTTCGCCCTTCACCTTCACCACGTTGTCCTCGATGCGGATCCTGCTCTTTGGCAGCTCGAGGTGCTTCACGCGCAGTGCGGCAGCTTCTCCCCACCTCAGCCCGGTGTAAGCGAGGAGGCGCACAAGGTCCGGTTGAGTTGACTCAGTCGCGAGCAACTCGACTTGCTGGTGTGTCAGATAGACAACGGGTTTGCGGGTCTTAGCGGGAAGCCGCACTCCGCGAGCAGCATTTGAATGAACAGCTCCGTCCTGTACAGCACGGTCGAGTATCAAGGACAGCACGAAGGCGCACCGCCGCACCGTCTGGGCCGCGAGTCCCTTCTTCTTGTCGTTCCCCTTGGTGAGCCTCCCTAGCCAGGCGGACACTTCGCTCGGTCGGATAGAGGCAACACCACGGGTGCCCCACTCGGGCTCAACATGCACGCGCCAGGCGGTCTCCATCACGTTCTGTGAGGACGCTTTCAGGGTCGAGAGATGGCCATCGATCCATGACTCCGCAAAGTCGGCCACGGTGCGTTTGCCCTCAGTTGGGTCGAGGTATGCGCCCTTGCTCTTGCCGACTTCAACGCTAGCAAGGAAAGCTGTCGCGTCACGCTTGGTTTTGAACCCACGCTTGTCGGTCTGAGCACCGTTCGGCTTTCGGTACCTGACGCGATATCTGCTCCCGGCGGTCGTGCTGTAAGTCGTGATGCTGCCAGCCATTATGCAACCTCAAGCTTCCTCTGCCACTGCCCGGCCCCCATCTTGGGGTTCAGGTAGACGGCGTTGCCGAATCGTTCGCGCCGTTCTTGAGCGGCCGCGAGGCGTTTGTTGTAGTCGTAGTAGGCGCGGAACTGTCGGCGCGTGATCCCAAGTTCCAGGCAGATCTGGTCGTAGTCCGTGTGCAGTGCGGTCAGTGATTCCCAGAGTGCGGGATCGACTAAGCGAAAAGCTGAGTGCAGGTTTGCTCGTGACTCGTTGCGTGGGTGGTGGCCGGCGCAGTCGTCGTTGACTGCGTGGTCGCATTCGTGCGCGAGCGTAGGGTGCAGGAGCTCAGAGCGTAGGTTTCGATCTGAGATCACAAGGCGTCGTTCGGGTACCCAAATTGCGTTGTGCCCGTTGAGCGTGTGGCGAACGTGACGAACCTTCAGTTGCTCCAGGTGCTCAAGAGGGTCGTAGGCCGGATCGTACTCAGGCACGAACATGGCGTCTCCTTCCGTGTTTTGGGTGCACTGATCCACGCGGCGTCGGTGCCGCTGTGTATTCAGGGGGTTAGTTCTGGCTGTGATCGATCGGGTCGTCGCCCTTGATGTCTCCGGCGATACCCCAGACTTCTTCCACGTTCTCCGGGATGGCCACTTCATCACTGATGTGAGCAGTCTGTCCGAAGCCACCGACAATGACGTTGCTGGATGCCGTGACGAGTTCGTTTGTTACCGCGGTCACGGCTGCCTGGCCGGCGTGGGCTCGCCGTTCAATGGGGAGGCTGTCCATGATGCCGCCGACTATTGCAAGCCAACGAGAAGTCTCGGGGGTGAACTCGGCTGGGCTAGGTGCGATACCTAGCGCTTTGAGTACAGGGAGAAGTGTCTTTGCCTGTGGCGTTGTGTCTCCCCCTTCGATGTTCCCGATGGATTGACGTGTCACGCCTGCTTCGTCTGCCAACTGCTGCTGGGTGAGGCCAGCGCGAAGTCGAACTTCCTTGACCTGCGCGGCGAGGTCTGCGCGCTGCTGCGAGGTCAAATTGTTGAAATCTTTTGTTGACATGGTGCGAGCGTAGCATGTCAATGAAATAGCCGCAATCATCCCCTGATATTTGACATAAAGACAAAGAAATGAATAACAACGTTGTCATTTTGGGTTGCTCAATGCCAAAGAGCGTGCTTTGCTCTTTGGCATGGCAGCACAACAAGAAACCAGCAGTGGAGAAGCGCTCCGGCATCTGCGCGTGAAGGCAGGCCTGACGCTTCAACAGGTCGCAGAGGGGGCGGATACATCGACCGCCTACCTCTCAAAAGTAGAAAGAGGTCAGCTGTTTCCCTCTGATGAGTACGTAGGTAAGGTCGCTGGATTCGCGGCCTCGCACTTGCAGTCCAGGGTTGCAGCATGAGCGTGGACGAGAAGTGGATGTCTGAGGCTGAGCTTGCCGAGCTCACTGGGAAGACGATCAAGACGCTTCAGAACTTGCGTGCAGAACGGCGTCTGTTCCCGTTCTCTAACCCGCCGAGGACGAACATCAACGTTTACGAGCGGGAACTGATCCACAAGGTGTTCGAGTCATCTCGTGTGGAGGTCCGGCCATGAGCAGTAGCGCCCCGGAAAAGAAGAAGCCCGCGGTTGCAGCCGCGGGCCAGAACAACTGATAGGAAAATCAATGTCTAGCAACATCGTACCATTCGAGTTCGGCGGTGAACAGATCCGCACCGCAACTCTCGACGGTAAGCCCGCTCTCGTGCTCGCAGACATCGCGAGGATCCTCGGCTACCGAGATGCGGCCAACGCCGGCCGCCTGCTCCGGGATCATCACAGAGGGTACTCAGAAGTGAGTACCCCTGGCGGGACGCAGAGCATGGCTGTTGTGACCGAGCAAGGGTTCAACCGGCTCGTGATCCGGTCCAACGCCGCCAACGCCGAGCAGGTGCAGGACTTCATCACTGACGAGGTCATGCCGCAGCTCTCCCGCACAGGGTCCTACGCGAAGCCTCTGACGCTGGCGGAGAAGTCTCTCGCGCTGCTGTCGGAGCTCACTGAAGAAGTGCAGCGTCAGCAGGCAGAGCTTGTCGAGATTCGTCCGCTGGCTTCCCAGGCCCGTAACTTCAACAATCGCAAGGGGAACACGGGGCGGCAAGCGTTCGCTCGTGAGATCGTCTCGTGGGCATTGGCGGAGGGATGCAATGTCACCGCGAACCAGGTGTACGCGTTCATCGGTGTGAAGCTCGACATGTTCGTGCACGGTACCGGCCTCCGCTCGCACGGACACGCGACGCTCTCCGGTGAACGGCGTGGACTGTCCCGCACCGACAAAGGTGAGAACCGACATAACGGCCACAGCTTCGAGCAGGGAATGCTCACCCCCAAGGGTGTCGAGTACGCGTGGGCCCGCATCGAAAACTATGTCCGTGAGCACGGGCATCTTGAACTTCCATCGAAGGAGATTGCAGCATGAGTTCGCAGCGACTGTACAAGGCCGAGTGGGTGCACGAGGGCGTCACTGAGGAACTTGAAGAGTGGGAGCAAGAGCTGTTCGACAGCGGCTTCCAGTCTCAGCCGGAACCGCAGGGGTGGCGTGAGTACGCGCTTGAGCGTTGGCCTGATGGTCCGCGCGAGGGCGAGCATTGGCCAAAGGGGTACAAGCCGTTCTTCTGGCCTGCAACAGACCGGATCTACAGGTCGCGGTCTGCGGCTCAGCGTCGCGTGGACATCATCAACGCATGGGGTGGCAGCGCCGTTGTGGTGGAGTGCACGCCCGTGTGGGAGACGGTCGAGGCCGCGAACGCGCGGCGGGCAGCGGCCCGACTTCACGCTCGTATCGCCCGGAAGTATGCCGAGCTAGCAGCGCTCGAGGCTCGGTCGGGCGAGGTGGTTAGTTCTCGGTCAATCCTTGATCGGGTGCGCAGCCTCGAAGCGATCTAGGCGGGCGTCGAGCTCTTGGATGGCGACGACCACGTGGGCGAGAACTTCGCGGGTTTCTTCGACTCGCCTGTTCATCGCGGTGGGGTCGCCGCCTTTCAACCAGGCGTCGAAAACGTCGATCTTGCGCTGAAGGTCTTCGGTGATCTTGCTCATGGACTGATCCTAACCACCTAGCTAGCGCGGCTTGGGTCGGGGGTTTCGACCCCACCTGGGCTGCTGCATACCCAAAAGCAGGGTTCGTCGCTATCAAGCGCGGCGAACTCACGAATAACGCGACATGTAATCCCTGTGGACGATGCCTACCAAGGCCCGGCTCAAATCGCAGGTGGTGCGCTTCATAAATCATCGGTTCGCATGTCAGCCGTCTCGTGGTGGGGGCGTTGTGCGGAGGTGGTGGTGGGGAAGTCCTGCGGTATGTCCCGCAGGCATTCGGGGTGCGGAGGTGAGGTGACTCTGCCGTGCCAGGCGGCGCAAGGTGCTGCGTGGTGACTGGGATACCCGGCCACGCGCAGGGTTCGAACCCCTGACCGCCACGACATCAACCAACGAGAGAAAGAGGAGTGTCATGCAGACCAAGAACCTTATCCAGGCGTCGGCAACGATCACGCGAGTGGCGGAACTCAAGGTGGGTGACGTGTACAAGCGGCTCGAAGAGTCGTCTTACAGCGGCGCGAAGCTCAAGTTCGGTGTCGTCACCGGCACGCTTCACAACGGCGATGATGCGGCGATCACCGCGCTCGAGTACGAGGAGGCTTACAGCGACGGCATGAACGTCGAGCTCAAGGTGTTCGGCACGAGCGATGATCTCAAGATCTTCCCGTCTACTCGGGAAGAGTTCGAAACGCATGTTGCAGGCCTGATCGGCTCCACGCAGCGCGCTGTGCGGGACGCGGAGAAGAAGCTCGAGAAGGCGAAGCAGACCCGGGATGTGGCGGAGTCGCTGCTGGGTATGTCGGTGCAGGTTCCGACGATTGCGGATACGGCTGCTCCGGTTCTGGCGGAGTAGTTGCAGCCCGGCGCAGTGTCGAAGCTGCGGCGGGTACTGAAGTCCCCGTTTGGGGCGCGCCCTCGGGTAGGAGGCGGACGGTCGCACCCCGGATGGGGCATGGCTAGATAAGGGCTGGCGTGATGGCGTGTACACCCGCCAAACGTAGGAGGTTGAATGCCATGTTCATATGATGGCTGCGGACGGAAGTGCGCAGCAAAGGGGTACTGCCACTCCCACTACATGCAGGCCAAGAAGGGGCAGCAGCTTCGGCCGATCAAAGAAGTGATCGCCGAGGGAGTGTGTGACTACCCAGGGTGTGGCCGGCCCCATGCTGCCCGTGGTAGTTGTGACGGCCACTATCAGCAGATCAGAGCAGGAATGCAACGCTCGACTTTGCGAGCTGATGCCACAGATGCTGCGCGGTTTGTCCGTCAGATTGTGATTTCTGCGGGTGGGTGCTGGCTATGGGATGGACACCTGCGGAAAGGGTATGGCGCTTTTCGAGTCTCTGGTAAGGCTATGCCGGCTCATCGGTTCGCCTTCGCTGCCCGCAATGGCCGGATCCCAGAAGGCTTACTGATTGATCACATTTGCCGCACCCGATCTTGTGTGCGTCCTTCTCATCTGCGCCTCGCAACGACGAAACAGAACGCAGAGAACCGAGGCGCTGTTCGAGGTTCTGCGACCGGTGTCCGCGGGGTGACAGTCGAGAACGGGAAGTACCGGGTGCATGCCATGCACAACGGCGCCGGTCACTACGGTGGCCACTTTTCAGATTTGGCAGAAGCGGATCGTGCTGCTCGCGCCTTGCGAGCTTCGCTGTTCACGCATGCCCTGCCGGGGTAGTGCTGGTTCACTGCCCGCACAGCTTTTTGGAGGTGCTCGTGGATGAGTCGTATTTCCGTGTGACGTTTGGGTTTTGTGTGTATACGGCGGCTCAGGGGTTGGTCATTTTGGCTGGCTTGTTGGGGGTTGTGTGATGCGTTGGCTTGGGCGTGGGTGGTGGTTTTTTTGGGCTGCGTTGGTGTTTTGCGTGGCCGCGATCGTTTTTATGGGAGGGAGTGAATTGTGGATGAAGTGAAGAAGCCTGCGGTGTCGTGGGTGGTGGTTGGTAAATACGACAGCGAGTTGGAACAGAAGCAACAGCTCGAGTTGGCGGCGGCGATGGTCGGCGGCGAGCTTGGGCAGGCCGTGTTATCGGCGCTCGCGACTGTCCGGGATGACGTTCTTGGGCGGGCGATGTGACCGCGGCCGGCCTGTTCAACGGCCTGTCGATCCTGATCTACATCGGCATGTTCGCGTGCGTGTACTTCATGTACCGGTGGGAGGAGCGGCGTGGGAAGAAGTAGAGCGACCGCGAAGCAGGCTGGTTCGTTGTTCGAGTCTCATGTGGCCTGGTTTCTTGCTGACGCTTTGGGCGATGACCGGATTGAGCGGCGCGCGAAGAACGGCAGTAAGGACCGTGGCGACATTGGCAGCGTGCGAACCCTCACTGGTGGCCGTGTGGTCATCGAGTGCAAAGACGTTCGCGCGATGAACCTATCTGGCTGGGTGAACGAAGCCGAAACGGAGCGAGGCAACGATGACGCTGTGTTCGGTGTCGTGGCCCACAAACGCCGCGGGTTCGGGGCGAAGAACATGGGCGGCACGTACGTGACGATGACGCTCACTGATTTCGCGGTGCTCTTGGGCGCCGCACGAGGCGAAGGAGATGCGGGATGACGCGCGAAGTTCCTCCCATCGGGAGCGCAGTAAAGGGGGCTGGCATCTACGGGGTGCCGGCCCCTACTCATGTCACCGAGTGCCGCCATTCTCATAACCCGTTCGGGCACAACAAGGAATGCGCGTGCGGGTGGTGGGGTCGCTACCTGGCTTCGCAGATCGTCCCGTACGTGGAGGACGAGGACGACTTCCCGGAGTCACCGTATGGGGATCCGTGGGCTGAGGCGGACTACTTGCACGACATGCAGAAGGAACGGGAGGTGTTCGGTGATGTTTGATGTTGTCGATGTGGTGCCGGACTCGGATGCGTGGCTAGATGAACGCCGAGCTTCGGTGGGCGCGTCAGAGGTTGCGGCAGTGATGGGGCTCAGCCCGTACAGCACGGCGCTGGACATCTACAAGAGCAAGAGCGGGATCGATCGGGAGTTCGACCCGCTCTTGTCGTTCGTGGGGCACGCGTCGGAGCCGATCATTGCGGAGTGGGTGGAGAAGTTCAGCGGTGTGCAGGTGACTCTCGAGCCCGCGTTCATGGCTCGTTCGATCGAGTACCCGTTCCTGCATGCGTCGTTCGACCGGCTGAGTTCGGATCCGTTCACGACGTGGCAGTTCAAGACGGCCCACTTCTACACGGGTCACAAATGGGATGAAGGTATCCCGACTGATGTGCGGGTGCAGGTGCAGGCCGAAATGCTCGTGGCTGGCACGCAGAGGGCCGCGGTGGTGGTGTGGATCGGTGGGCGTGAGTTCAAGCTGTTCTGGGAGCAGCGGGACAACGTGTTCATCGAGGATCACATGATCCCGGCGCTCACGAAGTTTTGGGTCGACCTGCAGGCCGGAATAGCGCCGCAGGCTTCGACGGTCGCGGAGATCTCGGAGGCTTGGCACGACTCGGGCGACGAGATGGAAGCCCCCGAAGAGCTGCAGCAGCGGATCGAGCAGCGCGCGTTCTTGCTCGCCACCGCGAAAGAGGCGGAAGAGGACGCGAAGAAGATCCAGGTGGAGCTGGGCCAGTTCATGCTTGACCACAACGTGGAGGTGTTCACGGTTGGTGGGAAGAAGCTGCTCACGTACAAGCGGCAGGCCGGGCGGGCATCGTTCGACCAGAAGCGTCTGCGAGAAGAGCGCCCGGATGTCGCTGCCGAGTACACGACACAGGGTGCCCCGTTCATGGTCATGCGCACCATCAAACCGAAGGAGACGAAGAAGTGAGCGACCTCAGTCAGGCTGCTGTTGCGGTGAAGAAGAGTAAGACCGTTGAGGATTATCTGACGGAGTATGAGCCGCAGTTTCAACGGGCACTTGGTAAGTCGATGGACGCGGCGAAGTTCTCGCAGGATGCGTTGACCGCGATCAAGCAGACGCCTCAGCTGGGGCAGGCAGACTTGCAGACCCTGTTTGGCTCCTTGTTCCTCGCGGCCCAACTCAAGCTCCCTGTCGGTGGGCCGCTCGCACAGTTCCACCTGACCCCGAGGAAGCGTGGCGACAAGCTCGAGGTGCTGCCGATCATCGGGTTCGGCGGATACGTGCAGCTCATCATGAACACGGGCCTGTACTCGAAGGTGGGGGCGTTCCTGATCTACGAGAAGGACTATTTCGATGAGGGCGCCAACTCAGAGCGTGGCGAGTTCTACGACTTCAAGAAGTCGCGCGGTGACCGAGGGCCGGTGGTCGGCGTGATCGCATACGTGAAACTGAAGGGCTTTGACGAGTCTCAGTACGTGTTCCTGGATGCCGACACGATCCGTAGCCGGCATCGTCCCCGCTATTGGGAGAAGACCCCGTGGGGGAGCGACGAGGGCGAGATGTTCAAGAAGACGGGGGTGCGGGTCTTGCAGAAGCTACTCCCGAAATCCGTCGAGGCTGCGCCGCTTGCCCTCGCGGCCGACGCTGACCAGGCGACTGTGCGCAAGGTTGACGGCATTGAGGACCTCACCATCCAGCACGACGTGGTTGACGCGGAGGTGGTGCCAGATGGGGTCCCTGTTTGATCCGCTGCCGTCGTGCAGTAACTGTCATGGCTCGGGCGTTGTCCCGGGCCTTTCTCATCGGTGCGCATGCACCACACAACCAGTAATGGAGGCACCATGAGTGACCGTATCGACCACGCAGCAGAAGCACGCAACTGCATCAGCTACGCACGCACGACCGAATCTTCTGCTGAGGCTCATCTCAGCCAGGCGGAAGCGCAGGTACATGCCACGCTTGCCCTGGTGGAGCAGCAGCGCATCGCCAACCTGATCGCGCTCGCGCAGCCCGTGCAACTCCCGGGTGGTGGGGAAGCCAGATACGACATCTACGAAGTTGAGTACGGCAACGTTGGCGACGTCATGAGCTGCGCACTCCGTCCTGAGGTCCGTGAGGCGTTGGGGCTATGAGCGTGCAGGCCAGTGCTGACTGGTGTGCCCAAGCTGGCGGGGTCGCGATCTGCGGCACCAGCATGAAGGAACACAGCAGGGAATCGCAGGGCGATAAGTGGTGCTTCGTGTGCCGCAAACGTCACGAGTTCTGGTGGGTGGTCACGGTGCCAGACGGGCTCTCCTACTACGGGCCAGAAGCAGGCATGGAGGGCGTGGCCAAGTGGTGCTCTGACCTTTTCCCTGGTTGGGTGCGGGGACCAATAGATGAGTAAGGGCATCAAGCCGAGGACCAAGGCCGCTGTCATTCTCCGTGATGGCGGCCTTTGTGTTCTCGCGTTCGATCAGATCTGCCAGAAGGTAGCGACGGATGCGGACCATCGTGCGAATCGTGGGCATGGTGGTGCGAAGTCGGGGGTGCTGGATCAGCCGTCGAACCTGATCGCTGCGTGCCGTGTCTGCAACGGCTTCAAAGAGTCTGGTGCTGATCGTGCCGAGCTTGAAGCGCGGGGTGTTCGGGTGCGTGGTGATTCCACTCATCAGAAGACCGCTGAGCGCGCTCTGTCAACGCCTGTTCGGTATCCGGGTGGGCGTTGGTTTTATCTGAACGATGACGGGACACGGGTGGAGATCGACCCGCACCCGTACTAGAAGGAAGGAGGTGGAGGGTGCGGATTCGGAGTATCAAGCCGGAGTTTTGGCGGTCGCAGGATGTCTCACGGTTGGCTATTGAGGACCGGTTGTTGTTCATCGGGTTGTGGTCTATGTGGACGACAACGGGGTGGGTGAGGATCGGGTTCCGATGATCGCGGCTGATCTGTTTGCGGATGACATTGAGCGAGACCCTAGCGAGACATTCGCGAGAGTGTCGCGAGGCCTCGCGAGGCTGTCCGAAGGTGGTCAGATCGTTCGATACACCGTCGCGGATCGCGATTATTTCGAGGTTTGCCGGTGGAAGGACCATCAGCGCATTGATAAGCCGGGGAAGGAGCGACTTCCGCGTCATGATGCGGAACTAGCGGCAGTCCGGAGTGTCTCGCGAGAGTCTCCGGAGATCCTCGCGCCTGGAACAGGGAACAGGGAGCAGGGAACAGGGGATCAGGGAGCAGAGGAACAGGGACTTCTTTTGTCCGACCCGAACGGGTCGAACGCGGAAGGTGAACTGCTCTCTCCGGACTGGAACCCGGGCCAGAGACACTTCGATTATGCGAAGTCGTTGGGCCTGGACCCGGAGTACCAGCTAGCGCGGTTCAGGAAGCATGCGGCCGAGAAGCAGCGACGAATGAAGAACTGGAACACCGCTTTCACGAACTGGCTGAAGAAGGGCGCCGAGATGGCGCAGCAACGTCAGGCATCGGGGCAGAAGGGGTTCCAGCCTGCCCAGCGGATGAGCGCTGTCGAGAAGGCTCGCGCTCTCGCAGCCGACATGAGCTTCGGTGGGAAGGAGATCGAATCATGAACCGTCCAGCGATGACCGCGGCCCAGATCGGGGAAGTGGTGGCACTCGCTGCTGCCGGTGACCAGTACATGACGGCTGAGCGGATGACGAGCGAGCGGGTGCAGTTGTGGATGTACGCGATCCTCACCGAAGCTCCGGAGATGACGTTCGATCAGGCTCAATGCTCGATCGGGCATTACTACGCGCGGGTGGGGAGATCGATGCAGATCGGTGATCTGATCTCGACGTGGGAGCAGTTGGCGGGGAAGGCGCAGGCTCCGGTGGAGTTGGCGCGTGATGTGCGGATGGCTCGCCGGTTTGGTCTGGTGCCGCGTGATTGGCATGAGTCGAAGCAGCTGCCTTCTGAGGTGGTTGCGCGTCTTGACGCTTGGCGGGCAGATCAGTCGGCAGAGCGTGAGCAGCTGAATCGGGAGATCGCTGCGGCCGAGGACGGTAAGCGGCTGCGGCTCGACGTTGGGAGGCGAGTGTGATTGGTGATCGTGAGGTGATGTTGGCGCGTCCGATGATCGTGCAGTTCGTGAACGCTGTCGAGGTGGGCGACCCGGAAGCGATCACGTCTGTGTATGCGCAGGTTGCGTCCCGGTTCGGCGTCGACGGTCCCCAAGCGGTCGCGGTGCTGTGCGCGGACCTCCTGCGGGAAGAACGGGCGAAGACGGACCGGATGCGCGGGTTCCTTGCCGCGGCCAACCATGAGGCAGCGGTGAACGGGCAGGCGTACTTGACCGAGAAGCGTCGGGTTGCGGAGCTCCGCGACATCCTCAACGAGCGGGCCGCAGCGTCGACCGCGAAACGAGAGAGGAAGTCCGCATGACTGGGGAAACCCGGCCACCATTCCGGCCGGACCACATACACGAGCTGGTCGAACGGCTCAACAACGAGGAGGAAAACGAATGAGTGAATTGAACGTCGACGTCGAAGGGTTCATCGCGACAGACCCCGTGCAGGGCACCACGCAGGCGGGAAAGCCGTACCTGCAGGTGTCGGTCGCGCACAACGAACGCCGAAAGAACCAGCAGTCCGGGCAGTGGGAGAACGCGAAGGACCAGGCCGGCAACGACATCGTGTCCTGGATCCGGGCCACGTTCTGGGAAGACGAAGCCACCGCGTTCGCTTCACAGCTGTCGAAGGGCACGCTCGTGACGCTGCGTGGACGAGGGCGAGTGGTGGCGTACATCGACAAGGGCGGTGAGGCTCGCGGGCAGCTTGAGGTGCTCTGGCCGAAGTGCGCGGTCGTGCTCCGTAAGCCCGCGCAGGGCCACCAGGTCGGCTTTGGGGGCGGTTCACCCCAGGGGCAGAGTGAATGGGCGCAACCACCCGTGAACACGCCACAGACGGGCGCACAGGGGTTCGGCGGATTCGACGACGAACAGCCTTTCTAGGCACACATCTCTACGCAGGACCGACCACAAACCCGGTTCCTGCCCAACTCTCTAAGCCCCGCACACACGGGGCTTTCGCATATCCGGGGCCGGCCTAGCGCTGGCCCCTCACGATTTTATGCCGCACAGAGCTTTGGCTGAGATCTCTCGGCGGGCCCAACTTGAGATACCTTCCTTGGACGCCAGCATCTGGGACATGAATGCGTTCCGCCTCATTGGGATGGAGTCGTCATCGAAGCGATCATTGGAATCTATCCGGCTGATCGTTACTTCGAACCAATCAAGTAACAGCGCTTCGTCGGTATTCGCTGTATACAGGCTGATCTTTGCATTCGCTCTAGATACGAGATTGGACCGTTCCCGTTCAAGGGCCGATTGGGCGTCTACATAAGTCGGTGGGGTGCCTGTTCTGACTGCTTCGATTGAAGCAAATGCTTCCAGTACGGCTAGAGCGACGCTATCTCGTTCTGCCTGGCTTCTAAGCGCGAGTTCCGCGTCCCTGTGTGTTTGGTCCCTTCGAATCGCATCTTCTGCGATGACTGTTGCACGATGACCGTTCAGCCAGGCCAGAAGGCCAAGCAGAGCCGTAGCCAGTATCGAAACGCCCGTAACTAAAACTAGTTGCTCGTCAGGCGTAGAAGCCGCCAGGAGCGGCGTCATTGCAGCACTTTTCATGTCTCGCACTCTATCCAAGTTTGGAGGTCGCCTTGGTGGCGCTGAAAGTAGGCTCTCTGTTCTCTGGTTACGGCGGGCTGAGTCTCGCCGTTGAGCGGATCTTTGATGCTGAGATCGCGTGGCATTGCGAGTTCGAGGACGCACCCTCCAAAGTGCTCGAGCATCACTGGCCAGGTGTCCCGAACCTTGGCGACATCACGAAAGTGGACTGGTCGACCGTCCCACCGGTGGACATCATCGACGGCGGCTCACCCTGCCAAGACCTCAGCGCTGCTGGGCGGCGTGCAGGCATGACCGACGGCACCCGCTCCAATTTGTGGGTCAACATGCGCGAAGCGATCGCGCAACTCAAACCGAAATACGTGGTGTGGGAAAACGTGAGAGGCGCATACTCAGCCACAGCGACCAGCGAGGAGGACATTCATGCGGCGCATTGCTACCTGGAACAGTGCGAGGGATGTGTGGGAGACGGACCAAGTGGACGTAATCTCACAGCGCTCGGACGTGTACTCGGGGACCTTCACGATCTCGGGTTCGATGCGGAATGGTGTGGCATACGAGCATCAGATGTCGGCGCCCCTCACGGACGATTCAGGGTCTTTGTTCTCGCAACTCGGCGGGAAACTGCTGCCGTCACCGGTGGCTCAGCCGTCGGGGAACTCGCCTGATGATCACCTGCGCAAGAAGCCAGGACGTGAGGTGGTCACTGATCTCGCGATCATCGTAGAGAACGGGCTACTCGAGACAGGCGGGAAGCTGCTGCCCACGCCGCTCTCTAATGAGGCAAACGGTGCCGGCGCTCACGGCGATGGGGGAGATGATCTCCGAACCGCAGTATCGCTTCTGCCGACGCCGAAGGCTGGTGACGCTGACTTCGGGATGCCCCGAACGTCTGGGCGCCCGCCGGAGAAGTCCACTCACTTGATGACACGGCTCGCGCATACGTCACCGAACGCGATGCTCCCAACGCCCCGTGCGACTCGTGGCGGCTCAGCTACAGAGATCGCTTACGGCTTTGGCGGGGAACGCAGCGACGACTACCGCGAACAGGGCAGCATCGAACTCCCGGAGAACGCGGAATGGGGGCCATACGCGGCCGCTATAGAACGCTGGGAGGCCGTGCTCGGCAGGCCTGCACCCGATCCGACTGAGCTTGGTCCGAAGGGTGGCCGGCGGCTCTCGGCGGCGTTCGTGGAATGGCTCATGGGCCTCCCTGAAGGGTGGGTGACCGATCCCGTGTTGGGGCTGTCTCGCACTCAGCAGCTCAAGATGCTCGGAAACGGTGTCGTGACACAGCAAGCAGTCGCGGCGCTCGCCACGACTGTAACCCAACGAAAGGAATGATCCATGCGTTCTAAGAATGCTCATATGGTGGCGCAGTTCCGTCACCACTTCGGCCTGCACGTGGCCGCATACCCGAACCTCGCCCCCGACGCGGCACTCAGACTGCACCACAAACTCATCAGCGAGGAAGTGGCGGAGTTGCTGGACGCGATCAGGGAACGAGACCCGGCAGAAGTGTTGGATGCGCTCGGCGACATCCTGTACCTGGTGTACGGGGCGGCGTTGGAGTGTGGGTACGACCTCGACGCGGCCGTGAACGCGATCCATGAGGCGAACATGGCGAAGCTCGTGGATGGTGTGGTGCATCGTCGCCCGGACGGGAAGGTGTTGAAGCCTGCCGGGTGGACGGCACCGGACCTGAACGCATTGGTGGGTGTGCGATGAGTGACCAGATCAACCCGGACCATTACCGACAGTTCCCGGTCGAAGTGATCGACCTGACCGAGCACCTCTCGTTCAACCGTGGCAACGCGGTGAAGTACCTCGCACGCGCCGGATCGAAACCTGGCGCGGACGAACTGACCGACCTACAGAAAGCGGCCTGGTACGTCGAACGCGAGATCCGACGAGTGAGCCTACAGAAGGAGACGAAACGATGACGAACAACAGCCTGAGCGCCACTGAGCGGGAAGCCGACCAGCAAGCAGCACAAGCACGAGCCGAACTCGAGTACCCCGCCGGGGAGTACACCACCACTGGGGTGCTCCTCGCGCTGCGAGAGGCTTACGTTCGTGGGCACTTGGCCGCACACCCCCAGGAAGCGGCACCCGAACCCGAATGGGAGTACGGCACCGGGCATACTGCCGACCCCGGCGTTGGTGCTACTGAGTCGAGCAAGCGGGCTGCGGAGATTCGCGCTGCGGCGTGGAACAAGTCAACTCGGACGAACACTGGAATTGTCGTGCGCCGCCGCAAGGCTGGCCAGTGGCTCCCGGTACAGGGAGAGAACGCATGAACGCATTCAGGGGCCAGCGACAACGCGACAACGCCCGGAGAGGAACCCGGGCTATGTGGCAGACGGCGATAGCGACCATGGCGAAGCAACAACCCGCCCCAAAAAGTATTCCCAAACGCTCAGACGGGTGCCAGAACGCTAGCGACGGCCCCTGGTTCAAAGTCGGCGGCGAATGGGAGGACCACTAAGAAGGAGAGAGCTGTGGCGAATGTGAATGGTGCGATAAATACGATGATTAATCCAACACCCGAACGTATCGAAGCCGCGGCTGAGGCGATCTACAACCATGAGCGTCTGATCGCCCCGTCCGGTCTTCACTGGCCGACATGGTCGGAACTGCGCGGCGGCACGGTCGCTGAAGCTCGAAAGAAATGGGCGCTCGCTGCCCTCGTGGCCGCTGCTGGTGCCACCCCACAGGAGCCCGGCGGGATTAACCTCTTCCGGGATTTGGGCTATGACGAGTCGGACCCTGCGGTGATCGCTGCACGTGCGGGAGTTGCCGCCGAACATCAGGAAGCTGGGGAGCCGCACGACTGCACCGGGGTCGCGATGATTGGCGAGCTGGAAAGCCTGAAGCAGCTTCTCGACGCGCAGCGTCAGCGCGGAGACTTCTGGGAACGGCGATACAAGGAAACGGCGCAGGTAGACGAAGCGAAGCTCGCCGAAGTGCTGGTGCGCGGCCTCACGTACTCCACTGGGCTTGATGCTGAAACGAACAACGCTATTGCAGCGGTGCAGGCGAACGATGCTGCCGAGTGGCTGCGGGGTGGTGGGCAATGAGTGAGTTACCCGATCGCTCCCACGAAAACGAGGGCAAAGACGATGATCGATGCGCCTGTGAGGAACCCCAACGCCCCCAAAACCAGGCCGGTGATGGAAACGCCAACAAACTGATGCCGTCTCAGAGCGACAATGCCGAGAATGACACCTGCAAGACCGGCGGCAATGCTCGCATACAAAGTGAACGCGCCTGCCGAAGTGACGAAGTAGATCACGATGAGCGCGATGCTCAAGATCCCGGCGATGAGAGCCGTGCGTGCGGGACCGGTCGGTAAAGGCGTGGGCTTCTCAGTGGTCATGTGTTCCTCATCGGTCGGTGCTGCTGATTTGTAAACCCTATTTGGATCGGAAGAGAAAAGCTATGAACTGTGATGAGGAGACTGCCGCTGGTAAAGGTGGTGGGCGATGAGCGAGCACACGCCGTACTGGAAGGGCGTAATCCGTGGGTACAGCACCAACGGGCGCGACCCGTGGCAAGTCTCGGTCGAGATGCCGGAAGGGCCAGGAATCTACGACGGCACAGGCCCGACTGTGGAATTCGAGCGCGGTCAGGTCGTGCATGTACTCACTGATACGGGGCTTGCCGAGGTGGAGCGTGCAGCCGCAGAGAAAGCACTGAACCAAGCCGCAGAAAATCTGCGAGTGAACTTCAGCCGCGGGGCCGCAATCGCGATGCACCACGAATGCCACAAGAAGCAATGCCGGTGCGGCAACCCGGGCAACGATGAAATTGTGCGCGAGGTATTCGAAGCGGCGCGAGAAGCAATTCGAAACCAAGCGCTCACGTACCGACGAAACGAAGGAGGGGCACGATGATTGACCTGGACAAGCTGCAAGCCGCAGCGGAAGCCGCAATCAAGGACCCGGATGGGCGACCGTGGCAGAGGTTCTGGGACGAACTCACTGAGGGTGACGTACTGGAACTGATCGAGCGTGTGAGAAGGGCGCACGAAGAGGCGGATCGTCTTGGGGGTATCGAATCCCGCTTCATGGGAGCCGCCGAGGAGCGAGACGTGTTCAAGATAGAACGTGACGAAGCTCTTGCCCGTATAGCGCGAGTAGAAGCGCTGCACCGGCGGTACGGGCTCTTCGAGCTCGAAGACTCATGCCCGGACATCAGTTACGAGCACCGCGAAGAACACCACCACGAATGTGCTGACGAGGTTGGTGAGTTCTACTGCGACCAGATGCCGGTAGGCGCAGTGTGTGACGAATGCCGCACTAAAGACGGCGAGCGAGTCGATTGGCCGTGCCCGACCGTGCGCGCCCTGACAGAAGGAGAGAACGAATGAGTGCGAACACCAAGTACGAGAACTTTGTCGGGCAAGAGCTCGCCAACTATGCCGACGGCGAAGGAGACATGGCACACGACGTGCTGGCCCGGATTCAGGAGCGATGGCTTCGCATGTTTGGCGAGCTGCCCGAAAGCGAATGGTAGTGACCGCCCCTGATGTGCGTACCGCCGCACAAGCAGAAGCGGAAGCAACAGCCAATTTCGGGCAGCCAGACTTCTCAGCCCCGAATGACCGCACGATCAAGTGGGCAACCTACGTGCAAGCTTTTGGTGCGGGCGCTGTGTGGGGTGCTGCACTGGTCACACCCACACGGGAACAGATCGCGGAAGCGGTTGCGGAAGCTCAGAACGTGCCATTTGTTGGGCGGAAGCAGGAACGCATCGCCGACGCTGTACTGGCGCTGCTAGCAGGGGGCGACGGTGGCGCTGATTAGCGCCAGCACGCCAGCCGCGACCTGAACCGCGCCTCCCACCGCGACCAGAAGCGTCGGACGGCGCGAATCTGCAATATAGCGGGGGAGAACCTGCGACTCCTGGGTACCGGGGTATGCCATCCCGTCGTCCTTGTAGCGCTCGTTGTCAGGGTCAAGTCCAAACCACAGCCAAACAGCACCCCAAAGGGATAGCGCAAGACCCAAAAGAGCCGCTACCAACGAGATTGTTTGCATACCGCTCAACCTATCCAGGTGGGC
Organism: Leucobacter luti; assembly: GCF_004217175.1. Lineage (GTDB taxonomy): Bacteria > Actinomycetota > Actinomycetes > Actinomycetales > Microbacteriaceae > Leucobacter > Leucobacter luti. The sequence continues at coordinate 288,723 of NZ_SHKI01000003.1, read as the reverse complement.
GGCTTTTATCTATACGCCCCGGCCACGGTCGGGGCTTTCTTATACCCACAAGGAGCGGGACGTGGACGTTGAAGTTGGAGACGTTCGAGTGCACGGCACCGGGGAACTCGTAACCCTGAGCCTGCACGGCGAGCAAGTCACCATGAGCCAAGGGGAGGCCGCAGTGCTGGGCCTCGCCCTCACCGAAGCCTCGAAGGAGGACTGATGCAGGACACTGAGCGCGCGCACCTCGCCACCGAGGGCGTCGGCTACCTCGAAATGCGCGACTACGACAAAGCCCGGTGGGCGTACGAACAATCACACCCCGCATCACCATTCATGCAGTGGCTCCGAACCGCCGGCAACGTAACCTTCGCCGTGGAGGACATCCGGGTGGACTCCGGCACCTCACCCGGCATCCCGATCCCGGCAACGAAACTCGCCCACGACGAGATCACACGCATCTCAGCCGAGCTCAACAAATGGCCCGGCGTCGATGAAGCCGCACACGACAAGTTCGGCGCGTCACTGCTCCTCGACCTCGGACGCGAGGTTGGGACCGCGATGGCCCGGTGGCCGATGGAAGACAAGCCCCGCCGCATACGCGAACTCATGTGCGGAGAATGCGAACAGTTCACCCTCACCGTGCGCCCGCCACGCTTCGAGGGTGACCACTCCATCGTGACCTGCACCTGCGGCTACCGGATGACGATGGAAGAGTTCGAACAGCTCGTGGACATGTTCAAAAAGGAGGACGATGACCGCAAACGCAAGACCCTGGCTGACGCTCGCCGAAGCCGCCGAAAGAGCGCATAGAGACCCACGAACGATCCGACGCTGGGCAGCCACCGGACGTATCCGAGCATGGGAACCCGTAGGCGTCAGATTGTTCAACCGAGACGACATCGACCAAGCAAAACGAGAGACTCGCGGGCAAGGTAGACGCTAAGTGTCCGATGTGTCATAATGAATATAGATGGTGGAGTTTTATGCTCCGCTACCGGCTCCGAATCTCACGATCGGGGCCTTTCGTGTTTCTAGGGGGCGCACGTCATCGCTGTGCGCCCCCGGGCACTTCTTGTCTCTGCGGAAATATCACTAGAACACTTGATTGCCGTAGTGCTTATATGTTTCGCGGTTACCCAGTGGGCTCACCCATGTCACGGACCACTGGAGATATGGGTCTTCAAACAACAAATTCGCAGGATCAATCTCTACGGGCTGAAGCGCTTTATGAGAGCGGACAACGTGCGACGCTCCCGGCGCTACCTTCTTTGCGAACGTGTCTGGAAAAGTGAAGCAGCTATTTTTGCCGTCATTTGCTCGATCTGCCGCAAAATGTGTACTTCGCGCAACTGTGGTTCCAACGTTCGTGAATTTCAACGATGCGGTTTGAGGATCTACGCGAGCTAGCTCCACCTCCCACCGCACGTCGAGCAACTCGTTTTCGGCGAGATTCGCTCGCCCACTTCGCCTGTAGGTGAGTCCTGTGAATACAGCGGCTGAAAGCGAAATGGCAATCGCGATGGTCGATAACAGGGTGTCCACATAAGGGACGCTACCAAACTGACTAGTCAAGCTTGAGCGCTACAAACCCAGCCTCCCCGAGCCACCGGCACACACCACGGCGCACCACACAAGGTGACGCCGCGATGCACTGCCAACGAACCGAACACAAAGCCCCTGAGCGATTCCGCTCGGGGGCTTTGTCGTTCCCACACTCTTCCCGTGCACCCGCGGGCACCAACTTGGCATTCACCCCACCACCGACACAGCACCACACGCAACGAAGCGGTCAGAGTGCGCGGTGAATGCCAACAACACGTCTCTGCATCCGAAACCCCACAACCTCGCGGACCGCACAGACACAACCACCACACATCAACCACAATCTCGAAAGGAGCTCCATGTCTCAAATCGTTGAGAACTGGGCCGCCGCACTAGACGGCCAGTACATCGACATGGATGGGTACGGCAACCCCATCTACCAGTGCCATGACATCTGGCTCAGCTACCTCGTCAGCGTCGCTGGCGGGACACAGCACATGGGGTACGCACCCAGCGACTTCACCGACAGCGTCTTCACCGCCTTCCCCACAAACGGGGTCGACGCCGTAATGACGAAGCACTACGGCACAGACGGCATCCGCTCGGGCGACGTCGTGTTCTGGAGCTACGGCAGCGCACACTACCCCTGGTCCCATGTCGCCGTCGCACTAGCACCACCAGTCGACGGATACGTGCCGAGCCTCACCCAGAACCCCGGCCCAGCACACCGCGAATACCTCACCCTCCAGGGCGCACTCGGATACCTGCGCCCGAAGAACCTCCCCGATGACCCCATCACCCCCGAACCAATCGATAAGGACAAGCCCGTGGCATACATTTACGGCGTAAACAGCAGCGGAACCCAGAGCGTCGCAGGCGGCACCAAGCGCTGGGTCGAAACCGGCCCCGGCGCAAGCGCGATCGCGTCCGGCGCCGGCCAGTACATGATCGAGACCACCTACGACCTCACCGGCGTCGCAGGAACTCGAGTCGCACTCACCTCATACCGGATCACGATCGCCGCCAACGGCTCCGAGACCGAGACGATGCTCGAGGAAATCGACGTCACCCTGCAGCCCAACGGCCGCGCTCGACGACAGCTCATCATCGCCAACAACCTCAACAGCAACGAGCGACTCCGCGTACGCATCACGGTCCCGTCAGGGTCTAGCACCGTGAAGGTGGCACGCTACTCGTTCCGCGGTTACAAGTGGGCTCTGTAGTCCAGTAGTACCAAGCAGGATGGTGCGCCCTCTCACTTACCGGGGAGGGCGCACCGCGCCAACGCGCACCATCAAGCTACGTCACCGTGGCGGGCAACCGTCGTAGACGGGTGCGAGTGCGAGGGACACACACCCACGGAGGCGCACGATGAGTGACTGTTACCGGCTGGCGTCAACAGCGCTCGGCAGCCGAGTTACCGTCCATGCGCACGTGCACGCGACCGCGGAGGCCATGCTGGCAGCGGCTGCAGCGTTCACTGGTGAGACGCTCAGCGAACGCGCTCAGGGAGTCACCCAGGCATGGTGGGATGAAGAAGAACGCGCAACGCAGATCCTCGTGCAGCTCAACGAAGAGCACCTCACCCACGACGTAATCTCGCACGAGATGGCCCACGCAGCCCACGCACTCTACGGCGCAACACTGCCCGACGATGCACTGGCACGCGACCACCTCACACACTTCAACGAGACGCTCGCACACCTCCACACAGACCTGTACACGGGGCTACTCCACAAACTACACAGGAGGCGACGATGAGCGACCAGCCCGCATGCCAAGACTGCGGCCGACGCTACCCATCAACCCGTGCCGCCCTGCTCTGCTGCGACGAACAATACCGCGGCGACCGATACCCCGACTGGTGACTGGACTGGCGGAGCAACGCTCTGGCTGCCGTCGACGGCGGGAGGTGGGTTAGCTCAAGCGCCGGACGAGGATCTCGCGTGCTAAGCGCTCAACCTTCTCAAGATCCACTTCGGGGGAATCTGACTTCAGGTCGAACTTTAAAGCTTCTGCCTCTGCCACGCTGGAAACGCCTTGCTCGATCGCACCATCTGCGGCCGCTTGCGCCATCTTCTCATGAGCCGCATTGATCATGTTCTGCATAATCGCGTCAGCATCAAAACCATTGCCGGACATCTTGATCATTGTGGCTACTTTCATCTTTGAAGGCGCGGGCGTCAACCATATCAGCATGTACAGCCTGAATCGGAGGAGGCGCTCAGGTGCCGGAATCCGCGGGCGACTTGCTGCTGTGCCCCTGCAGGAACGGGCGACCCGGCAGCAGGAAGCCCCCAACATTGAACGGGGGCGGGCCCAAACCCGACAGGGGTGGCACCTCAACGACGAGGGGCACCCGCACGCAATGTACCCCGCCACCCAGACAGGAGGCCCCGCCGTGTGTGGGGTCATTCGCCGCTGAATGCCAGCCCAGCCGCCGAGAGCGCTTCACCCAGAATCCGGATAGCTTTCGGACCTACCCCGTGCAGCGCTGCCAAGTCAGCACGTGTCCACTTCGCGAGCTCAACCAGGTCCGTGACCCCAACAGCACGCAACGCGGACTCGGCCGGTCGACTAGTCCTTGGCAACTCTTTTTCGCCCATGCCTACGAGAATACGCACGGCAGCTTCCCCGCACCGCACCACCCCAGCGCACCACACAAGGCGACGCACACACCATACGGGTGCGAGTGCGAGGGGCACACGCCCACAGGAGGCGACGATGAGCGCACCGGAACGCGCGGAGGAACCCCGCACCGTGAAGCTCAGGGCCTGGCCCAGCGGCATCACTGTGCGAGTAGCCGAGATCCCCACCACCAAGGAGTGACACCCATGTGCACAAATGGACGCTGCACCTTCGAAAGCACTGGCGCTCACCTCGCGGGCAGCTACCAAGTCGACAGCCACAAGCTCACCATCGACAGTGAAGCTCTGCCCTGGCTACTCGCTGAGGGCGGGCCACAGGTCGAAAGCATCGGCCACGACGAATGGATGCACATCCTCTGGGTGCCGATCCTCGTGGAAAGTCCAATGATCCCATCAATCACTGAGCCTCCCGGCGAAACGGTCTACTCCCATCTGACTCCCACCGTCGGAGCAGGCGATCATGTCGCTCAGCATCAGATGCTTGGGCATACCGGTGGCTCAACTCAGATAGTGGTGAACGAGACCGGGAAGCCGGAACCCATCCTTACCTCCGAGGACTGGGGCCGAGTCAATGGCGAGTGACACGTTCGCCAGCTGCCCTGAATGCGGGGCCAAGTACAGCTCGCAACTAGCAGCAGAAGAGTGCGGAGAAGTTGACCGCGCAGATCAGCTCCACGCTTTCAAGAGATCCGCGGCCGACTGAACCGCTAAACGCATAGACCGATCACCTTGTCGGAGGTGAGAGCCCACGGACAGTTGGCGCTGTCGCGGTGGGCATTTTCCATTTCCCCCACCGACATGGGAGGCAACGATGCCACAGCAAGACTCGTGCACAAATTGCGGCAAGACCGTAACCCGCTCGAAGACCAGCGCAGCGCGAATAACATGCCGTGAATGCAGAGAAAAAGAACGGTGCGGATCCACTTCGGGGTACTCAGCAGGGTGCAGGTGCCACCTCTGCAAAGACGCGAAGGCCGCAGCAATGCGGGCCTACACGGCTCGACGCAAAGCGGAAGGCCGACCATGCCCGCGCAGTAGCTGGCGAGCATTCGAGAGCATCGACTGCTCCTGCTGCGGCACAGTGTTCAGCCGCGAGAAGCGCAACCAGAAACGATACGCCGCGGCGTATTGCTCATACCTCTGCCGTGATTACGACAAGTACGGGCCCCGAACGCAGCACCTCCCCAAAGATCACATGGCGCGCATGACCGGAAAGACATGCGAATGGACACCACCAAAGCCAGCCAGCCCATTCACAATCGAATGCGGGTGGTGCGAGGCCACCTTCCAAAGCAACCGTGCGACAACCGAGTACTGCCAGAATGCATGTAAATCAAGGGCAAGTCGCACGCGGCGCCGAGGCCGCGAGTACGGTGCGCGCGGCACCTACACCTGGGGTGAGGTAGTTCGACTGTGGGCAAAGTTCGACAAAGCGTGCGCATACTGCCGAACACCAACCGCACTCACCGAAGTGCAAGCCGAGCATGTGGTTGCTCTAGCACGTGGTGGCGCCAACAACATCGGCAACATCCTCCCTTCATGTGGTCCATGCAACAGTGACAAGCGAGATCTCAGCATGAGCGAATGGCGGGCAGACAGGAATCGACGAGAACTCGATCCAGTTGTCACACATTGGGCGCCGGATGACGCGAGATACGCGCACCTCACGCCTGCCACTCACGCCCTCGCCGCATGACAACCGCGCGATGAACACCCCGGGGTGCCCAATCTGTTCCCCCGGGGTGTCGTTCGAACGCCCGGGGCGGTCGTAGTTGATGCCTCCGGGGCTGACATGCGAGGCCTCCGTGCCGCACAACGGCCCCCACGGGTAGGGGCAAGGCACTCGACGTCGTGCCACACGCCGACAACAAGCCAGCGAGGAGCACGAGGGCGAAGGGGCCCGCACATGCGTGAAGCACGAAGCCAAGGAGGATCGAACGATGCGAGGCCTCGATGACAAGACCTACCGCAAACGAACATCAGCACTCAAAGCACTCAAGCAAGACTGCTGGTTGTGCCGCAAACCCATCGACTACACGCTGCCATGGAGGCACAGACTCGCGTTCACAGCCGATCACGTGCAACCACGCTCCAAAGGCGGACATCTATACGGCGAAATACGAGCAGCACATCGCTCATGCAACAGCAGCCGCTCGAACCGCGTCACAACCATTGACCAACCACCAAAAACGGCACTCAACTGGTAACCAGGCAGACAACCAACACACAAGGTACCAACCAGGCCCAATCGCACCCCTGGGGGCTCCACCTCCCCCTGGCCCCCAAAGTCAGGCTCGCGGCATAGTGACTTTTTGCACAGGGCATGTGTGCGGTCTGACATTCGTGGTGCGGCACTGACAAGGAGGTTGATGTGGCTGCTCCGTTGAAGCCTTGTGGCACGTTGGCTGCGTACCGCCGGCACCGTCGTAACGGTGAAGACGCGTGTGCTGAGTGTCTTGCGGAGGTGGCTGCGGATAAGCAGCGTCGGTCTGATGAGCGCCGTGCTGATCAGGCTGCGAGGGTGCGTGCGCAGCTTGCGGCGGTTCCTGATCTGGTGGGGCCGTCGCGGACGATCGATGAACTCGATGAGGCCTATGACACGTTGGCGTGGATTAAAGCTCAGATGGATTCCGGTGTTGCGCAGGGTGCTGCCGCGCTGGCGAAACAACGCATGGAGATTGTGTCGCTGATTAGGCGTCTCGAGAGTGCGAGTAAGCCGGAGGTGAGTGCTCTTGACGAGATCGCTCGAAAGCGTGCGGAGAGGCTCGCAGCTTCCTCGAATTGAGTCGTACCCTCTGTTTCATTCTTCGGCGGCTGATGATGCTGTGGATCTTGCGGCGGTCGCGGGGCTTGGCCTGTATCCGTGGCAGGAGCATGTGCTCCGTGGATCGCTGGGGGAACGAGTTGATGGCCGTTGGTCGGCGTTTCGCACTTGCTTGGTAGTCCCGCGTCAGAACGGCAAGAACGCTGTACTTGAGGCACGTGAGCTCGCCGGACTGCTGCTGTTCAACGAGGGCGTGATCATTCACACCGCGCATGAGTTCAAGACGGCGAACAACTCGATGATCGCGCTCATGAACCGGATCAAGGCTTCTCCGCTCCTTGCGGAGGTGAAGGGCGGCGCCGGCATGTCTGCCGACGATGACCTGCGAGAGATTGACGGGTTCCGCACGGGCAACAACCCTGCGATCACGATGAAGAACGGGAACAAACTTCAGTTCGCGGCTCGCTCTGGCGGTTCTGGCCGTGGTTTCACTGGCGATCTTGTAGTTCTGGATGAGGCGTACGCGTTGAAGTCCGCTGAGATGGATGCACTGTTGCCGACGATGGCGGCGAAGTCGATCGAGGGCAATCCGCAGGTCTGGTTCACATCGTCTGCAGGGATGCTCGACTCTGATTTGTTGGCTTCGCTTCGGGCGCAGGCGCAAAAGGAATCCACTGGACGCCTCGCCTACTACGAATGGTCGACCGCTGACGATACTGATCCGCTTGACCGAGACGGTTGGTATGAGGCGAACCCCAGTCTTGGCTACCGGATCTCGGAGGAATTCGTTCAAGACGAGTACGACACCCTCGTTGGCGAGACTGGCAGTGACGAGGGGTTCAAGCGTGAACGCCTCGGCATCTGGGCGAAGCTGGGTGGCAGCGGGATCATCCCGCAGAAGCCTTGGGCTGAGTCCGCCGGTGACGCTCTCACCGTCGAGACTGAGACACGCGAGATCGGGCGGGTAGCGTTCGCGGTTGATATTCCGCGATCTCGCGATTCGGCTTCGATTGTCATGGCGGGCGATCTTGGAAATGGGCGGACCTCGTTGGTGCTCATTGACCGTCGTGTCGGTACTGACTGGGTTGCTGATCGGCTTGCTGAGCTGAAAGCTCAGTACAACCCGGTGGCCATCGTGATTGATGAGCTCGCCGCGACGGGGACGATCCTGGGGGAACTACGCCGGCTGCGGATCCGGGTGTGGGCTGTGAAGTATCGCGAGTACCTTCGCGCGTGCGGCGCCTTGTTCGACGCGATCTCACAGATGCGGATTGTGCATACCGGGCAGCAGGAACTCAACGACGCGGTTTCGGGTGCTGGGCGTAAAGACGGGGAATCGACTCTTTGGAAATGGGCGGCTTCGTCGTCTGTGGATATTTCACCGTTGGTGGCTGCGACGCTTGCGTTTGCTGGTTTGCATCGACGGTCCGGGAAGCCTGCCGAGGGTGGGCAACGGAAACTACTTGTGATGGGCCGGTGATTTCATGACGGATTTTCGTGTCCTTTCTGATGACGAGACGAAGACGTTCAATAAGCTCCATGATCAGCTGAACAGGTTGAAGCGCCGGAACAGGCTTTTGGTTCGATACGCCGACAGCAAGAAGACCTTGGACCAGGTGGGGTTCTCGATCCCGCCTCATATGGCTTCGTTTCAGGCTGTCCTTGGGTGGCCGGAGAAATCGTGCGGTGTGCTTACCCGTCGGCTGCGTCCGCGCCTGTTCGCGTCGGTGAATGACTCGGCAGTGCTCGAGGATGTGAACAGGCATTTCAGTTCCACCGACGTGCAGCTGGTTGAGCGGATGGCGATCGGTGCTGCAGCGCGTCATGGGGTGTCGTTCGTATTCACGTCGGCGGGGGACACGAGCATCGGTGAGCCAGAGGTTGTGCATTCGGTATGTTCGGCGTTGACGGCTACCGCGTTGCAGGACCCGAGGTCGCGTCGAATTGTCGCGGCACTTGAGGTCGTTGATGGTGGCTTCAACATGAGCTTGCCAGGGCAAACGTTGGCGATCCGGAAACGGGGGCGTGACTGGGGTGTTGTTGATGTGTTCCCGACGACCCCAGGCCGGGTGCTCTGCACCGCATATGTGATCGGCGGCGAGGCAGACCAGCTCTTTGGGCGGTCTCGCATTACCCGCCCAGTGATGGCACTGACCGATATGGCAGTGCGTGTGATGCTCCGCCAGGAAGTCTCGGCGGAGTTCTTCTCTTCCCCGCAGCGGTACATGCTGGGTGCGACTGAGGACATGTTTGTTGGCGAGAACGGAGAGCCTCGCACGGGGTGGGAATCAATGTTGGGCGCACTGCTTGCAGTCCCTGATGACGAGGACAAGTACGAGAATCAGCGGGTAACCGTTGGACAGTTTGCGCAGATGTCGATGCAGCCCCACTCGGATCACCTCCGGACTGTGGCAATGATGTTCTCCGGCGAGACATCGATCCCGTCGAGCTTCCTTGGGATCCTGCACGACAACCCATCATCGGCTGAGGCGATCATCGCCCATGAAGCTGAGTTGGTGTCGATCGCAGAGACCGAGATCGATTGGTTGAACGCTGCCCGATCAAGCCTCGCCCTGAACGCGATTGCTGTGCTTGCTGGGAGTGAGTTTTCGCTGTCGCTTGCCGCGGAGGTTTCGGGGTTCTCGCCGTTGTGGCGGGATCCTTCTACGCCGACGCGGGCGGCGACTGCTGATGCAATGGGCAAGGAGATCGCTGCTCTTCCGTGGATGGCTGATTCTGATGTTGCCATCGAAGGGTTCGGGCATGACGGCCCAACTGTGGAGCGGTTGAAGGCGCATCGGCGCCGCTCGAGTATTGCTCCGCTGGTGGAACGTCTTGCTCAGACAAGCGCTGCACAGCCAGCCGGTCAGCCGGTCAGCCCGGCTGACGAACTGAGCGCGGCGCAGGTGCTCAAAGTCAAGGCTGACGCTGTTGGAGTGCTTCGGCGTGCAGGTGTTGACGCCAACGATGCCGCTGACCGTGCCGGCCTGCCAGGTTTGAAATTCATCCCGGGCCAACCGATCACGATCAAGCAGGCGGACGAGTAGCGAGGTGGTGCCATGTCGGCTTCGTCAATGGTCAACGAACATCGCACTCAACTGATGCAGTTGCGGGCCTTGGCCGATACTGACGTGGCCGCTGTTTTGCGGGCTGTTTCAGGTGGGCCAGTAGCTTCGGTGCGTGATGCTCTCATCGAGGCGCTACCGGAGGTGCTGGCCCCATACCTGACCGCGTCAGGGGAACTCGCGGCAGCGTTTATTGAGGATCTACGCATGGAAGCAGGCCGTCGTGGCGTGTTCTACGCTGAGACTGCACCTGTTGGAATTCCTCCGGCGAAGGTGGAAGCAACCGCAAGGTGGGCAGTCGCACCGCTGCTTGATGAGTCAGTGCAGTCAACGGTCGAATCTCGGCTGTCGGGATCGGTGGCAAGGTCGATCATGGATGCATCTCGAGACACGATGTTGCTTAACGGTGGCCAGCAGGGAATCAAGTTCCAGCGGATGCCTCGGCCGGGTTGTTGCGCGTTCTGCGGAATGCTCGCTTCCCGTCCGCCGTGGATGGCGTACAAGTCGGGAGTTTCAGCAGGTGGCGCCGTGCAGTACGAACGGGGCGGTGTGTCATGGTCGGGGACAGCCAGCCACGATGAATGCCACTGCGTTGTTGTGCCCTTGTACCCGGGAACTGAGATGGCTTCTCTTGCGGCTGCTACCCGGCATGACTTCGAGGAAATGTATCAGCAGTCAAACAACGACGGTGCCGGTACCTCGCTCTCCGCGACGAAAGACATTCTCGCGGAGTGGCGCCGCTACCACGGCACCCGGTAACTATTCTTCCCGCTCTCTTGAGGGCGGGAAGAGCCTCCGCAGTAGTGGGGGCTTTTTTCATGCCCTTTGGGGCGCACGCTGAGCACTCGCGGCGGTCAACAGCGAGGTGAAGGAGTAAAACACATGCCCGAACAGGTAGATCCGGTAACCCCCAGTGGCGGTAACAACGCAGGATTCACGCCTCCTGCAACTCAGGAAGAGCTCAACGCGATCATCTCGGCGCGGCTCGACCGGGAACGGGGCAAATTTGCCGACTACGACGATGTGAAGGCCAAGGCGGCTCGGCTCGATGAGCTCGAAGAAAAGAACCGCACGGACCTTGAGAAGGCGGAGGCTCGGGCGGTGGCGGCTGAGAAGGTGATCGCGGACCGTGAAGCGGCTGATGCGGCGGCGAAAGCTGATGCTGAAGCTGCTGCGGCACTCGCGAAGGTTGCCGAATCGGTTGCTGCGGCCAAGAATGTGCCGGTTGGTGCGCTGCGTGGGGGCACGAAGGAAGAGCTGGAGGCTCATGCCGATCTTCTCGCGCCACTTCTTGGTACCCCCAAGCCGCCTCTGAACTACGTCCCAAGTTCGGGCACTGGTACAGACCAGGCTGCCGCTGGCTCCTTCGCTGCTGGACGGGAGCGGGCAAAAGCCCGTTCCAAGTAACTCGACACGGAAGGGGATCCTGATGGATCTGACTCTCACTAAGGAAAGCTACGGCGGTTCGAAGCTGTCGTGGCTCGGTTCCCGTCACGGCGTGGACAACGCCCGAACGGTGACCATTGACCGCTCGAAGCTCGCCACAGCGACGGTTACCGCAGGGATCATCCCTGCGGGTACGCCGCTTGCCAAGGCGGGCACGAAGGTTGCACCGTACACCGCTGCGGAAGGCGAAGTGTTCGTGGGCTTCCTGCTCACTGATCAGGCTGTGAAGGGGGGCGGCGGAGACATCGTGGCGCCGCTGATCGACCACGGCCGCGTCATCGTGGCAAAGCTGCCGGTGGCTTTCACCGCACCCACCAACGCGACCTCGTTCGTGTTTGTTTAAGGAAGGGGATTAGCACATGGCACTTTGGACTGATGTTGTTGAGCCCGCAGAGCTGACCGGGTACGCCCGCCAGACGCTTGAGGACTACGAGGCGCAGAAGGGTTCTCTCTCGCGCTGGCTCCCGAACCGAACGATCTCCGACATCGTTGCACGCTTCGTTCGCGGCGAAGGCGGCCTGACCGAGGTTGCGGAGTACCGTGCGTACGACGCGGAGACCTCGATCGGTGACGTCAAGGGCGGCGAGCGGGTCACGCTCGAGCTTCCCCCGCTGGGTCGGAAGCTTCGCAACTCGGAGTACGACCAGCTGCGCCGCAACGGAAACGTTGCTGACGAGTCTGTTCGTCCCACGCTCGAGAAGTACGCTGCGCAGGTCGCACGGTCCGTTTCGGATCGCTTCGAGCTGGAGCGTGGCCGCGTCATCGACACCGCGAAGGTCGCGATCAACGAGGGCGGCTTCATCGCGAACGCCGACTTCGAACGCCGCCCGGACTTTTCGGCCACTGCAGCGAACCTGTGGTCGGCAACTGACGCGGACCCGCTGAAGGACATCGAGGCGTGGCGTGCCGCGTACGTCGCTGAGAACGGTGAAGAGCCGGGAACGATCCTCACCTCCACGAAGGTGCTCAATGCTGCCCTGAAGTCGGCCGCAGTGCGCGCGCTCGTCGCGGGTAGCGGCCCGGCGCCGACGGTGATCACTCGTGCAACGTTCAACACGATCCTCGAAGCGTTCGGCCTGCCGGCGTTCGAGATCTTCGATCGGCGTGTGAAGGTTGGCGGCGCGAACACCCGCGTCACCCCAGAGGACAAGGTGTACCTGCTCCCCGCAGCGACTGACCCGAACAACGCCGAGGGCACCGACCTGGGCGGTTCGTTCTGGGGCACCACGCTCGAGGCGTCGGAGCCGGACTACAACCTGCCCTCCGAAGAGCAGGGTGGCCTCGTCGTCGGCGCATACAAGACGATCGACCCGATTGGCGTGTGGGTGCACGGTGCAGCTATCGGCCTGCCGGTGCTCACGAACCCGAACTTGTCACTGGCGGCGAAGGTTCTCTAGATGACCTGCGAGGGCGGGGCTGGCTGACGCTTGTCCCGCCCTCACTGATTCCGGGAGGAAACATGGCGAGGATTCGCGACGATTTTGAGGGGGCCGTCCACGTTGACGGTCACGTGCTGGTGGCGGGTGACGAAGTGCCTAAGGGGGTTCGCGCTGGTGTGCATCTGACTGGTGAGGAGCCTGAGCCTGCACCGGAGGAAACTCCGGGTGAGGAAGCTGGGGAAGAGTTCGATCCGCTTGCGGAGGAGCCTGAGCCTGCACCCTCGAAGCCGCGTGGACGTCCCCGGAAGACCCAGCAGTAATGCCTTGGGCAACCCCGGAAGATGTTGAGGCTCGGTGGTTGCTTGAGGAAGAGATCCCGGCAACCCCGGAGCAGCTCAAAGCGTTGATCGAAGACGCTGAGGACACGATCGTGGCGCGCGTCCCTGACGTGCCGCAGCGTATCGGGTCGGAGCAGCTGCCATTGGCACGCGTGGTGAAGATCACGGTCGCTTTGGTCATTGAGCGGTTGAAGAACCCACGCGGTACTCGGCAGATGAACTCCACGGCCGGCCCTTACACGGAGTCAGAAACGTTCGGGGGGAACAACCCTGGCGTGATGGTTCTGACAGATGAGCAGATTCGTGAGCTCACTGGTGGCGGGAAGCGGGCGGCGTTCGTCGTAAACACGGTGCCAACGTCGTGGTCTGGTGGGTTTGGCCATGGGTAAGCGGGGGAGTATCCCTGAGCGGTTCACTGTGCTGCATGAGGCGCGTGTTGAGGGTGGCAGGGATTCGATGGGAGTCCCTGCTGTTACATTCGCGGCACCTGTCGAGAAGCGGGTGTACGGGTGGGCGATCCCGGGGACGGATCAGGAGACCAGGCCGGAACACTCCGGTGTCGAACGTGACCTTGACCTGTACTGTCGTGAGCCGTTCGCCGTCCCGAAGGACAGGGTGACGATTCAGGGGGTCGCCTACCTGGCGGTGGGGTGGCCTGAGGAATACGACTTTGGGCCGTTCGGGTTCACACCTGGCTGCCGCATCAACCTGAAACGGGTGGTTGGCTGATGGAGGCGTACGAGTTTCTGAATGTTGAGGCTGCACTGATTGGTGTAGTCACTTCGAGGGTTCGTGTGCCGGCGTCGGTGGCGGTGGATAGTCCGCGGCCTCCGGAGTTTGTGCAGGTCACTCGGGTTGGTGGCACGGCTGGGATGGTCGCTGATCGTCCGATGGTGACGTTCTTTTGCTGGGCGGAGTCGTGGGGTGCCGCGCATGATTTGGCGGCGCTGACGAAGCGGCGGATGCACTCGCTCACCCGGTTGGGGGAGCTTCCGGTGTATCGGGTGCGAGAGGTCGGCGGGCTCTCGCGTGCTCCTGACCCGGTTGATGGTTCCCCGCGTTACCAATTCACTCTCGAGCTGCGGTTGCGCGGCAAGCAAGCCCCCTAACTTGGGGGCTTTTTCTGTTTCTGGCCCTGCCTTTTGGCGGGGCCTTTCCTATTTCAGGGAGGTGTGGCCGTGGTGAAAGTCGTGGTTGCAAATCGTCTCGTGAGGGACGGCAAGACATACAAGGGCGGCGACGTGGTCGACGTCACTCGCGGGGAGAAGCGGGTGTTGCTTGGTCAGGGCAAGGTCCGCGCTCACATCGAGCAGGACAAGCCGGCCGCGCTGGCAGCGAAGGAAGGTAAGTGATGAAGAATCGCGAGAATGTGCGCGTTTATGGGGATCTCGAATCAGAGACGTTCCTTGCGCCGAAGGGTTCGACGCTCCCCACTACGCTGACGGATCCAATCACACCGTTCGAGTCGCTCGGGTGGCTGTCGGAGGATGGCATCGACTTCGAGGTGACGACGGACTCCGCGAAGTTCAAGGGCTGGCAGGGCGGTGCGACGCTTCGGGTGAAGGTGACTTCGACGGAGAAGACGATCAAGTTCCAGTGTCTCGAGGAGACGCCGGGCGTGACGGAGCTGTACTTCGATCATGGTGCACCGGTTGTCACCGGTTCTGGCGCAACTGCGGTAGCGAAGGTCGACCTGCCCGAGGGCATCGGCACGGTCGAGCGTTCCGCGGTGTTCAAGTTCGTTGACGGTGACGTGGTGAAGTTCCTCTGCTGCGAGCTCATCCAGATCACCGAGCGCGGAACCATCTCGCACAAGAACGACGACATGACGGTGTACGAGTTCACCGCGGAGATCGTTGGTGAGGCGTACATCCTGACGAACGCTCCGGCGTACACGGAAGACGCCTAGCTAGACCGCCTGGGGCGCGTGGTGACTCCGCGCCCCAGGTTCTTCCTCTGAGTCACACCCATACTTTCAACGAAATGGAGTCACCATGACTGAAACCACCCGTACCAAGAGTGCAAAGAAGCCCGCAGACCATAAGCCCGCGAACACTGCGACCGTGAAGGTGAAGTACGCAGGCGCCGAGTTCGAGGTTCCGGTGGGCGCCGCATCGTCTGCGCGTCTCCTTCGCCTGCTGGAGAAGAACGCGATCGCTGCCGCTATCGAACGCCTCATCGGTGATGACGGTTACGACCGCCTGCTGGACGCGATCGAGGACGGGTTCGGCACCGACGACATGGAGAAGGTGGCCGAGTTCCTTGGCAAGGCGCTGGAGGCTGCGGGCGCAAAAAACTAGCGACCCTCGCCGGTCTGCTCCGCGAATGCCCGGACCGACTTGAAGCTGACCTGATCCGTTTCTATGGGATCGATCTTGACGACTTGTGGTCAGAAGCGCGATCGGTTCGGGCGGTCGCGAACGCTGCAGCGTATCTCCCTCGCGGAGGTGCTGTGGGGGAGTGGTTCGGTGGGGAACTCGCGGTCACCGCTGAAACGGCGAGCTTGTGGGAGTTGTCCCACATTCTGGCTCAGGTGAACTCGAAGAAGAAAATCAAGCCGCGCCCGATGCCTGATGGTGTGCGGGACGCGGAACGTAAACGGGAACAAGCGTTGGCGAAGGCTAGGCGCTACCGGGCGCGTGGACGATGAGGGGCGGCCTGTATGGGTAAAGATGTTCGGGTGAAGCTGAAGCTTCAGGGTTTGAACAAGCTCATGCGGTCCGCCCCCGTCCAATCGAAAGTGAACGCGGAGGGTGCGCGGATGGCGGCGAGAGCTGGTGGCAAGTTTCGGGTCACGCCATCCCCGCACCGCTACACGGCGCGCGCATTCGTGGAACCGCTGCCTGGCGAGGCTGTCTCTGATGCTGACAGGCTTGCGTTGCTCCGAGCGCTTGGCGGAGCTAGTGGCTGAGCGCCCCGCCCGGAGCAGGTCTACCCGTCGTGTGCCGATCAGTTATGGTTGCCCGATGACCGATGTATGTGATAGATGCATTGAATAGAGGTCAGATGTTGGCTAACGGGTTAGGCTACCTACATTTCCCGGACGACACGCCGGTTTCACAACATCGTGTAGTAGTGTCGAGACATGCTCACCGCAACGCGAAACTCATCCCCCGCTATTCTGCGCGTCAGCGCTTCGGGTATGGAGCGTAGCAACGGGACCGCTGAGAAGGTCCGGGCAATGGGCATTGAAGCGGTCCGCGAAGCGATCGAGCAGCGTCGGGCAATGACTTCAGTCGAACGGCAGGAAAAGCAGACGGCTGACGCTAAAGCGCGCGCGCGAGCAACCGCAGACCGACTCGCTTCACGCTAGCTACGAGCCGCTCCATTGACAAGGTTTCGCGTAACTGAACGCTGTCTTGTCGACGACTTTGGACTTGACGCAGCGCACGCGAACCGAGATGCTCGTTTTTTAGGGTCCCTGCATGTTGGACTGCGAACCTTTTTTAACAAGAGGTGTGGCTCTCCCGGCGAGGGCGAGAACATGCTCAACGTGAACGCGTATCCCAACGTGAAGACTCTTCACGTTGGGCGAGGACGCGCGTTGACTGTTCATGACTTGGAGAACGATGTTTGCTGGCTCTTGGCGTACTCCCCTAAGCATTCAAAGGGGGCACGTGACGATGCTTACAAGTACTTTGAAGATTTGGACACCCGTGGCGAACTCATGCCCACGGAAGGGGACGCAGTAAAGCTTGAGTCTGTGAGTTCTGCGGAGTTCATTGATGCGCTTACGGAGCTGGGCCGCGAACTCTACGAAGAGGCTCGCCTAAGCCCGCGCCAAGAGATCGGACGTTCGATCAGTTTCTCGACTGATGAAGACGCTGACACCGCCCTCAAGGCATCAATCTCGATAGCCATCGAGTTCTATGTTGATGACTCTGGAGAAGCCGAGGAATGCGTTGTCGCTTTTACGGTCCCTCCCGATGAGGACTTCGGTGTGGAGCAGGCGCTTGACGTTATGGCGGCTTTGGTTCCGATAGACGTTGCTGTTAACGACATTAGTTTCGCAAATTCGATTGGAACTCGAAACCTAAATCACGCCAAGAATGAAATTGCGTTTTCGTGGGCCAAGTTTAGCTAGCGACGCATCTCGAGATGCGTCAAGAAAGCCCCGGCATTGACCGGGGCTTTCTTGCGTCTGCAAACTGGACCCTGACCTCTGGCGATGCCTACTACACGGCGCGCGCATTCGTGGAACCGCGGCCCGGCGAGACTGTCTCTGATACTGACCGGCTCGCCCTTCTTCGCGCTGTGCTTAGCGACTAAGAGATACCTACTGCGCGTCGCGCGTTCACGTTTTTTACCTGCTGGGACATCGTGAATAGATCAACGATCGTGCCCACGAAGAAGAGCCCTCCTGTGAGGAACCACAGGATACCGCGGCCGATCTTGCCCATATAGAAGTGCTGCATCCCCGCCACGAGCACGAAACCTAGCAGCGTCAAACCAATTGCGATGCCGGTTTCTTTTGGCGGAAGAGCAACGTTTTGAGTCATAGCGGGATCATACCGCGCCAAATCTAATTTCATACAGATAGACGCCCTCGCGGGTTACTGCGGGGGCGTTTTGCGTTCCCGGAGGTGGCAATGGCTGCAAAAACTGGTGCCGAAATCGCTAGCGCCTATGTGACCCTTCAGATCGCGATGCCAGGCGTCAAGAACGATGTGCGGAAGTACCTCGGTGGTGTCGATATGTCCAGCATTGGCGGGCAGATGGGGAGCCGTCTTGCTGACGGCATTAAGAAGTCCCTCAAGTACTCCGCTGCGGCAGTGGGTGGCGTGCTTGCAGCGGGTATCGGAGCCTCGTTAGTAAAGGGCTTCTCGCGGCTGAACAGCATTGACCAGGCCACGGCGAAGCTGCGAGGCCTGGGAAACTCTGCTTCCGAAGTCGACAAGATCATGGCAAACGCGCTGGCCTCAGTTAAAGGCACAGCGTTCGGGCTCGATTCGGCAGCGACCACAGCGGCCGGGGCTGTTGCCGCAGGCATCAAACCAGGCAAAGAGCTTGAAGGCGTACTCAAGTCGGTTGCGAACTCAGCGGCGGCGTCGGGTTCTGGCATGGATGAGATGGGTTCGATCTATAACAAGGTCGCCTCGCTCGGGAAAGCTCAGAATGACTCGCTGCAGCAAGTAGCGGACCGCGGCCTGCCGATTTATCAGGCTTTGGCAACCCAGATGGGTGTCACTACAGACGAAGTCTTCAAGATGGCCTCGGCAGGCAAGATCGGGTTCAAGGACTTCGAAACTGCGATGACCACTGCGGCGGGCACCGTTGCGAGCGAGATGGGGAACACTGTCTCCGGGTCGTGGGCGAACTTCATGTCTTCGCTCGGACGGATTGGGGCTGGCGCGCTTGGCGGCGTTTGGTCCTCGCTGGCTCCCGTATTGCAGGCTACAACGAACGCGCTGGGGCCGCTCGAAACAATAGCGGCATCCGTTGGCGAAAAGATCGGGAAGTTCCTTGCCCCGGCGATTGAGTGGCTGATCACCTCACTGAATAACGGCGTCGACTTCTCAATGTTCACGCCACTCGGCCTGATTTTCGAAGCACTTGCGCCAGTACTGCCAGTCGTGAGTGATGCGCTTCAACAGGTAGCAGGGGTCATTGGTGGTGCGCTCGCGAAGGTGCTTCCTGCGCTCATGCCGCCCCTATTGCAACTCGTGGAGATCTTTGCCGGGGCGCTCGGGAACCTGCTTCCGGTTCTCGCGCAGCTTTTCGGCGTTGTGGCTGACGCTGTACTGACTCTTCTCAAGCCGGTGCTTCCATTGGTGAACGTTCTTGTCGGGGCACTCGCCCCGATCATGAACGCTCTCTCGCCAATCATTGTGATCCTGGCAAATGCCCTGACTCCCCTGATCGCCCTTATCGCCGATCTACTTACGCCGGTCATTGGCTTCTTGGCTGAGGCGCTCACTTGGGTCGTTGGGATCATTACCACTGCGGTCACCAACGCTGTTCCCTGGCTTGGCCAGGCGTTTCAGAACGTGTGGGCGGTTATCAAACCGGTCGTGGATTGGTTTGGTCAGGCATTCAAATGGCTCTGGGAAACCATCCTCTCGCCGGTGTTCACCGCGATCCGGCTTGGCATTGCAATCGTCGGTGGAGTTATCCAAGGCGTCTATCTCACCTTCATCAAGCCAATCGTGAACCTGATCGGCTCAGGCTTTAAGTGGCTGTGGGCAAACGTCATTTCTCCGGTCGTGAATTGGATCAAGGAAAAGTGGGAACTGCTTGGCCTCGCGACCCAGTACATGTGGGTGACGTACATCCAGCCCGCATTCCAAGCGATCGGCGATGCCCTGAACTGGATTTGGGTGAACGTCATCTCCCCGGTTGTGGACTGGATCCGGGAGAAATGGGAGCTCCTGGGCCTCGGAACACGGATGATGTACGAGCAGTACATCAAGCCGGCGTGGGATGCGGTCTCCGCGGTGATTTCGAACGTATGGAACACCGTGAAGGGCGTCATTGACACGATGGTTCGGGTCATAACGTCGGATCCGAAGAAAGCGTTCGAGGCAGCTCGTGACGCGATCGGGACGGCTTGGAAGGGTATCCAGGATCTCGCGAAGAAGCCGGTGAAGTTCGTCGTTGAGACGGTCATCAACGGCCTGATCGACACGATCAACATGATCCCCGGCGTGAACATCCCGAAGGTGAAACTGCCCAAGGGGTTCCGTGTTGGTGGGTACACCGGCGATGTGGGTGTGGATACCGCGGCGGGTATCGTGCACGGACGCGAGTTCGTGACGCGTGCCGAGTCAACGTCGAAGATCATGCGGAATCATCCGGGTGTGCTCGAGCACATGAACCGGTACGGAGAGATCCCGGGCTACCGCAAGGGCGGCCTGGTGAACCCGCTCCCTGCTGGCTCATATTCGGTGTCGCAGCCGTGGGGCAACGCGGGCCACAACGGTATCGATCTTGCCGCGCCGATGGGTACGCCTGTCTTCGCGGCGGGTGATGGTGTTGTTGGGCTTGCCGGCAGTGTGAACATGGGCGGCAACGAGGTGTATATCCAGCACACGAATGGGCTGGGTACGAGGTATTCGCACTTGTCGCGGTTCGCAACGCAGGCGGGTACCCCGGTGAAGGCTGGGCAGCGGGTTGGGTATGTCGGTTCGACTGGCATGTCGACCGGCCCGCACCTGCATTACATGGTTCACGCGCCCGGTGGTGGTGCGGGGAACTACGGCAACCATGTGAACCCTGCCCCGTACATGGGCTTGTTCGGGAAGGACCTCGGAGATAGCGGGGGCTTGCTGGATGGGCTGATCGATTGGGCGGCGTCGCAGGTGAAGGGCGCGTTCCCCGAGGGTGGCATGTGGGTTGATGCTGCGGCGGGGCTCGCGAAGGAAGCCGCGAAGACCGCGATCGATGTGTTCATGCCGAAGATCGGCACGGACGCGGGGACCACGCTCTACGACAACGGGGGCTGGTTGCAGCCTGGTGTGTCGCTGGTGGAGAACAAGACTGGCCGGCCGGAGCACATCCTGACTGATTCGCAATGGGACGCGATCGCTGCGGATCGTGATGGTTCCCGGGGCCCGGTGACGGTGTTCATCGGGGATCGCCAGTTCGAGGGGTGGATGGATGACCGTGCTGATGCTGCGGTGGATCGCGGCTTCGAAGATCAGGCTGCCGCTGGGCGGTTCGCCGCGTATGTGTAAGGAGCGTTCATGACTGATCTGAGTTGTGGGTCTTTGACCTACGCGGGGGTGTCTTTCCAGTTCGGGGAGGGCACCCCCTACGCGATTACGAACTTCAAACGCGGCACCGCGGGCTACCGGACTTCGGACCGGGACCGGGTACGGCGTGATGGCCGGCAGATGGGCCGAGACTACAAAGCGGGACCGTCCCACGAGCTCAGTCTTGCTGTGCTTGGTGAGGGCGGGACGCGTGCGGAGCGTGAAGCTGATGTGCGTTCGCTGGTGCGAGCGTTGGCGGCGGTGTGGTCTGCGGATTCGTTGCGGTCTCAGTCTGGGGCGGTGGCGGAGCTGCGGGTCGGTGATCGTGTCGCGCGCGGCCGGCCCCGAGATTTCATGCCGGATGATTCCGGACTGTGGGACGGCACGGATGAACCCGTGCTGGTGTTCGACGCCACCGATGACCACTGGTACGGGGCTGAGGAGGCCACCACGATCCGGTTTGTGCCGGTGTTCACGGGTGGGTTGCCGATCTCGGCGGAGGTGCCGTTCGTTCTGGGCGGTGGCAGCGGGGAGTCGTCGTACATGGTCACTGTTGGTGGTGATGTGGCGGCGTGGCCGGTGTTCGAGCTGCATGGGCCGATCCGTGACCCGTTTATCGAGGTTGTGGGTGTGGGGCGCCTGGTGTTTACCGGGCAGCTTGCTTATGACCAGACCCTCACGGTGAACACGAGTGATGGGTGGGTGAAGCGTGACGGGGCGGCGTTCCCGGGTGCGTTGTCGCCGGCGGGGTCGCGGTTGTCGGATATGGCGTTGCGGCCTGGCTCGTATCAAGTGTTTTTCGGCGGCTATGACCCTACGGGTTCTTCGTCTTTGGATGTTCGGGTTGCTCCGGCGTTCACGAGTTTTTAGGGGTGTGTGATGGTCGATTTTGGGCAAGCTTCGTACATTGACGGGACAGTTATTCCGGGGTCTGAGTTGCGGCGGAACACGCAGCGGGATGCGGGGCCTGGGTCTGGTGTGGTGCGGTCGGGTGATTTGAAGATCACGCAGATGGACACTCCGGGGCCGGGGGTGAAGATCGCGGTGGGGGACGCTCTGATTCAGTCGCGAGCTCCTGGTGCTGAGCGGGAGACGTATGGGTTTCCGTTGGTGACGGCGCAGAACTATTTGGGGGATGGCGGGGATGGGATCCCGGGCACTGGGTCGTCTGTGCCGTCTGGTGGGCGGCATGACATGGTGTTTCTTGAGATCCTGGATCCGGGGCTTCCGAAGTTCTACACTCCGGTGGAGGAGTGGCCGGTGGGGCAGTCGGTGAAGCTGTCGGTTGTTCAGAATGTGCCGGCGGCTGCACGCACGATTGATGATGTGCCGGCGTTGGTGAACGTCACTGGGTATGCGTTGGCGTTGATCACGTATCCGGCGTCGACAGCGACGGTCACGAACGCGATGATTCGTGATCTGCGCAAGCTGCAGCGGGCGATCGAAACGACCGAGGTTCGTGCGTACCAGGCCACTGGGGTGACCACGCCGGAACTGATTGAGTCGCCAACTGCGGAGACGTGGCCGCATTTCGCGGAGACTGCCGGGGTGTTGTCGGTCGATATTCCTGACGATGCGCGGTTGGTGAAAGTGATCATGACGGTTTCTGGCTACAAGCATGTGGACGGTTCGCCGGCTCGGGGGCGGTTCTGGTTCCAGTTGGGGGCGAACGCTCACCCTGATCATCAGGAGTCGCAGCACACGGAGTGGGCGGCGGACCGGCCTGGCCCGATTCGGGTTGCGTACACGATGCCGGTTCCCGGGTCGATGCGTGGAACCCTGCAGAAGTTCTATCCCCGGGCGCGACGTGATGCCGGGACGGCGGCGCAGGGGCCGGCAGCGGATTGGGCTACGAACGTCGACTTCACTGCGACGTTTGTTCCTGACGTGTCTTAGTAAGGGGGTGAGATGCTTCGCTACATTGTTGAGCGCATTTCTGATGGGAAGTTCCTCGAGTTGGAGCTTCCCATCAGTGTTTCTGGGGCAGGGCAGGCATTGTGCGGGGCGGGCAGGTTCTCGGGCACCGTCGTCCCGGTGGCGGACGCATACCGCTTTGCTGGGACGGATCAGCTGATCGACCCGTACGCGACGTTCATCCATGAGGAAGCTGACGGGGTGATCCGTGGAACGTGGGTGGTGACGCGTTCGGAAGTGGATGGGTTTGATTGGAAGATCGAGGGGGCGGGGTTTTCTTCGCCTCTCTCGGGGCACCCCTACGAGGGGGAGTACCGCGGTGTGAAGGTCGATATGGCTTCTGTGGTGCGGGAGCTCTGGGGGAGCCTGCAGCGCTTCACCTCATCACGCTTCGGGGTGACCGTTGAGGGCATGACGGGTGTGGTGCGGGGCACTGACTCTGATGAGAAAGCTGCGGCCGCGAAGCTGGTGTGGGAGACCGCGAAGCAGGTTCACAAGGTTGCGGCGGATAAGCGCAAAGCGAAGTATGCGGAGCTTAAGAAACGGTCCGCTCCGTACGACGCTCAGATCAAACGTTTGAACGATGAAGCGAAGCCGTTGCGGGACGCGTACGCGGCGGTCGTGAAGCAGCAGAAGCCCGCTCGAGATGCGTATACGGCGCTGAACAAGGAGCGGGCGTTGAAGCGGGACGCGTACAACGCGCTCGTGAAAGCGAAAGCCCCTGACGCGCAGATCGCTGCTGCGAAGGCTGCGGTGGACGCGATGAAGGAACCGATCGACGCGCAAGCTGAAGTGGTGAAAGCGCTGAACCCGGTTCGGGAGGCTGCAAAAGCTCCTGTCGATACGAAGAACGCGCAGATCAAGGTAGTCCTAGCCAACAAGGCTGTCGTGATCGAGCCGTTGCGGGCACAGTACGAGGCGCTGAAAGAGGCTGAGGAAGCGCCGAAAGAAGCGTTGGATCTTGCCAAAGACAAGCACGACGCTGCGAAGGAGCAGGCTCAGAAAGACGGTGGCGCGTGGAAGATTCTGTGGTGGGACACCCCCGACAGCTCGCAGGAGATGCAAGAAGCCATCGATGAAGCCGGGTGGGAATGGTACGAGTGGTCTGGCTGGAACGCTGACCGTACGAGGGTTTTGAAGCAGATCCGCCTGGTGCCGCGCGTGGGTCGCCGGCAAACCAATCTCAGGTTCGTGGGCGAGGCGAACATCATTGAGCCGGTCGTGGTCGAGTCCGATGTGTCGCAGTACGCGAACACGGTCCTCGCGATCGGTGCGGGTGAGGGGCGTGACGCGCTCAGAGTGACTGTGGGGGCGACGGACACGCGCCGTCGAAAGCTTGTCGCGGTCGATATGAAGCACATCACCCGCAAGGCCTCGTTGGAGGTAGCGGCCCGTGCGGAGCTGCGGCGGCGGATGCGGCGCCTCAGCGTGGACGCGATCCGCGTGGATGCCTCTCACCCGAACGCTGAGAAGGGCACGTTTGGTGTGGGAGACGAGATCCTCATCGACGCCGAGATTGAGCATCTGGGTCGCGTTCGTTTGTGGCGCCGGATCGAAGAGATCGAGTGGATCGGCCTGGACGAGGCGGACCTGAAGCTAGGAGACGTATGAGCATCCCACTGAAGCGCAAAGTGTTGCTGTGGCGTGACGCTGAAGCGCGGGCTGCCGAGGCGCGTAAGCGGGCTGCGCAGGCCCGCACAGGGCAGGTCGTGCGATCCACGATTGATGTGGGCGACAACACGGTGCCGATGGACGAAGCCCTGGTTGGCGGGGTCGAAGCTGGGGAACTGTCTGAGCTGCAGCAGGAAGCGCTCGACCTTCTGGACCAGGACCAGGCAGACAACCTCGACATCTATCTTGAAGGCCCCAGCCTTGATATCGATGACCAGATTGATGCGTCAGAACTCGTCAACGAGACGATCCAGGAGGGCACGGATCGGTGGGAAGAAATCGCTGATGCTGGTGAAGTGGCCCACGAAGCCGCAATGGACGCCATCGGAGTTAACCGCGCGGTGGACGAGGCGCAAGAAGCCGCGGAGCAGGCAGCTGTGGATGCGTCCTACGCGACGGAAACTGCGCTTGGCAACGCGAGGTATCGGCAGATCGACGGCGGCGAGATCGTGCCCACTCTCCCTGATGACGGGGTCCGTGTTGGTGCGGAACTCGTCCGGGTACGTGAGAACGGGAAGCCCTACGAGGCAAATGTTTGGGACGGTGGCGCTTGGGTGCACGCCCAGTACCTCGCTGACGAACTCATTGTGCCGAGTGATGAAGGGGCGATCCGGCTCGCGGATGGAATCGTTTCGGCTCCCAACCTGTCTACTGATGCACTCGATGCGAAGGTAATTCGGAATGGGCAGTTCTTCGGCGGGTACATCGAAGCGCCAACCATTGCCTCGTCGTCGCGGTTGGGGACCGGCGCAAACAAGCTCGCAGACCCAGCTTTCGAGTCACAGATTGACACTGCGTGGATCGCGTCTGGGCACCTGGGGGATGCAGCGGTTCTGCAACGTGACACGATCACTTGGGACCAGTCATGGACGATGCCGAATGCGTCGGGCGTGACCGTGACTACCAGAAACCGTGGGTCGGTCGTGGCCGAGCTACGGTCCCGCACGTTTGTGCGAAAGACCGGTACGGCGGTCATGCCGAACTATGCGTGGATGAGGCAGACCTCGCGCGGGTTCAACAACCCGTACAAGTTCGTCAACCAGAGCGCGCTTACGTTTACGTATGGGAGCGGCGGTAGGTTTGACCCGTCCTTCGCGGAGGTTACCGAACCTGCCCGCAACGCTGATGTTTCGAGAACTACCTACCTGACAAACTCTTCGGTAGTTATGGTTGCCGCAGGGGAGCGGTGGAATATTCGGCTCGAGTACACCGTGCCGGGGCAGTATTCTCGTTCGTTCCTTGCTGCCGCATCTGTCGAAATCGTACGTGCTGACACTCTTGCCGTTCTGGTGTCGGTGCCAATCAGTAGTGCGCAGCTATCTGCAGGCAGCTTGAACGCGTGGTGGAACGCCTCGTACACCGGGGAGGTTCGGTATCGGGTACGGGCAACGTATACGGCAGCGGGGACGGGCCTGAACCGAACTACGACGAGTGCATCGTGGAGCAGGCGCACGAGGTCCGGCGTGCAGGACGCCGAGTGGGTGGGTACAAGCGCCCTTGTCGGTCTCGGGTATGGGGGCTATCCAGCTTCCTACACAGACTCGATCCCAACTGCATACGCGCAACGGGCCACGCTGGAATGGGAGATCAAGACAGCGGTATTCGCTCAGGTCGAGCCCACCGCGGGGTGGCGTCTCACTGAAGATGACGGGCTTGAACTGTTTAACTCACTCGGCGCCCGAACTGCGCGCCTGAACGGTGCCGAGAACTATTTCTCTGGACGCTTGGCTACAGCTGAATCTGGTGAACGGCTTGAGGTGTTCGGGACCGCGATCACGGTATACGACGCGTTGGGAAACGTGCTGAGCTCTATCGTCCACCAAGGCGATCGCTTCGCCTTTGGTTCGCAGGCGGCGTTTCCTGGTGACACCGTGGGCAACGTTATGCTCCCGTCTTCGATCGGGGCGCCTGTGACAGTTGTCCGCAAGGGCAACTCGATCATGGTGAAAATGTCGGCGTTCCCGATCACAGTCGCGGCGAACACGTATCTCACTGTTGCCGCGATCGGGTCGGAGTACGCGCCAGCCGGAACCCTCGGTGTGGGGAACGCGTACAAGTCGGGTGGCACCAGCCGCT
This sequence comes from Leucobacter luti, assembly GCF_004217175.1. Classification (GTDB taxonomy): domain Bacteria; phylum Actinomycetota; class Actinomycetes; order Actinomycetales; family Microbacteriaceae; genus Leucobacter; species Leucobacter luti. Next base: position 262,204 of record NZ_SHKI01000003.1, on the reverse strand, counting down.
TCGGGCAGATGCGTGTTTCCGGCGGTGCTGTGCAGGTCATCTTCTCGGAAGCGCTGTCAAACGTGGACGCCTATGGATCGGTCACCTATCTACTCCCGTAACCCGGTGGGCTCATGAAGGAGCAAAACATGTCATATCTCACGCAGGCTCGCCTCGCTGGCGACACCCACATCCTGCTCCGCGTCACCGCGTGCGCAGCAACCGAGAAAGCCCCGACCCCCAGTTCTGGGCGCAAGCTCAGGCGTGGCAGTTGTCCGCGCAGCCCGGGTGGGATGCGGCCTACGCGTCCGCGCTCGCGGCTGGCAACGAAGAGCCAGGCGCGGACCCGGGAGTCATCACTGACGGGATGATCCTCGCCGCGGTCCGAGCCCTCAGAAACCCAGCCCCCGACGATTCGAGCCCCGCCTAACCGCGGGGCTCTCCTATTTCAGGAGCTCTCATGGCCTACAGAACACTCATCAGCCCGAACTTTGAGGCGAAGTCAGCGGCCGGTGGTTGCTTGATTCAGGCGCAGAAGGTTGTGGGTGCTGGGGGTGGCCCGCACTCGGCGACGTCGGCGGCGAACCAAACCCAGTATCGGCACTATGACCGGAACTTTCCTACGGACGCGCTCGCGGTGGTGTGGTTCTCCCACTGGGGAACGTACTGGAACTACATCGAGCAGCGGTACACGTATGAGGATTACGGGCACGTCGTCGTCACGACTCCCGACGCTTTCGGGATCGGGCAGCGCGGGTTCTATTCGTCCCCGAGTGAGGGCATCGGTGGGGAGTGGTTCCGCACGATCGAAGAGGTTGAGCGGGCGTTCAACTCTGTCTTCCGGTTCTGGTCGGAAGACCTCAACGGGGTGCGCGTGTGCGCGCCTGTCTCGATACCGAACATCATCGTGCCGGCACCGCCCGCACCGATCATCTTGGAGGACCCCATGCCGGAACGGCACAGCACAAAGGAATACAACGGTGGGCAGGTGTGCGCGCCGGGTAAGTGGACGACGCTGCACATCAACGAGAAGCGGCACGTCACGATCCTCCACCCGGGTGCGAAGCGTCGTGTCGGGACGACGAACGCGATCATCCACACGGATGGGGAGTTCGAGGCCCGGTTCGTGTATGACACCGTCAACACGAAGACGGAGCGCGTTGCGAAGTCGTCAGGGTCGGTGATCGCCCGCTATGACCGCAAGGGCGTGCACGCGTGGCCGGTCGACCTCTCCGCGAAGGGTGCGAACACGGAGACGCGGTTGCGGGTGCAGGTGCGGCCCGTGGGGGCGAAGCCAGTGAAGGTCAGTGCGATCCGCACCGTCACTGATTACTGGGAAAAGTGAGCGAGGACCAACTGCGGGTGCTCCTTGGAGACCTGAGCGCCGTGCAGCTCGGATTCTGGGCGCTCGCGGTCATCGCGCTCGCGTTCTTCGGAGTGAAGATGTGGCCGTGGCTGAACCGCTTTGTCGCCACGGTGAACGCGCTCGCTGACCTACCCGCAAAACTCAGCACGATCTCCGACATCGAACAGAAGGTGGTGCGTATCGAGTCGCAGGTGAAAGACATCCACCACGAAACCCATTTCAACTCGGGCACGTCGATCAAAGATGCGACGGTGCGGATTGAGAACAAGGTCGACGCTCTACAAACGCTGATGGAGACCGGAGACGCGGCCCTGAACGAGCGCGTCGAAGACATCGAGAACACGCTGCAACCACCGAAGGAGAACTGATGACTGAAACTGTTGGCGATGTACTGAAGGCGCTCGTACGGACGGTCGTGCCGGCCGTTGTCGGTCTGGTGCTGTCCTATCTCGCGCAGGCTGGCCTGCAGCTTGACGCGGCAACGGCGGAGTCCGTAACGCTGCTGTTCGCGACGATCTTCACGGCCTCGTACTACGCGCTCGTGCGTGCCCTGTCGCAGCGTTGGGCGTGGTTTGGGTGGCTGCTCGGCTATCCCACGAACCCGACGTACGAGCCGCGCCACGGAGAGTAAGCTGGCGCCCCCTCACTCGCCCTTCTTGGGTAGGTGAGGGGGCGCTTTGGTGCTTGCCGGCTCGAGCCTGCTGGGTTAGTGCTAGCGGTCTCGTTTTGACCGTTTGCGAATCGTTCGTATGACCAGCCAGGCGGCGCCCGCGACGAGCAGAACCAAAACCGCTGTCCAAAGGACGTCGTAGAAAGCGAATGTCATTTCATGCAACCTTTCTCTATCGTCTTGGAGTTACAGATTTGTTGAAACGTTGGACCAGGACCCATGGCCTTTGAGTGTGAGGGTAACGGTTCGAGACCAGAGAACGTTGAAAGCAGTCATGTCGAAACTGAACTGCGCCATTGCCGGGTTTGACTTCGAGGTAGATTTCTCCGTGATTACCCGCAAGGACTTTCCAGAAATGCTGTGCCCGATCGCACGGTGCACAACGGCTTGGCTGACCTTTGTGATGCGAGTTGTCTTTCGGTAGTGGTAGTTGGCTTTGAACGAGTAGGCAAAGCTAATGCCGTCGTATGCAATCCTGGCTCCCTTGACATACGTGATCGGGGCAGCGGCCCTTGTTTGGATCACTCCCGACGCCGTGTCCGTAGTGTGTTCTCCACCACTTACCGTGAGAATGCCTATCGAGCCATCAGAGTAGGTCGATCGGACCTCTGTGGAGTCTCCATCCACGATCTCCTCTACTGAGACCGGCTCTACTTCACCGGGCCTATCCGCTTCAGGGAGCACCCCCGCCTCAAGTCCCTCAAGAAGGGGGCCCTGGTCAGATGGGAGTACCCCATTTGACTGCATTTCTTCCTGTAGTTCTTGCGCCTGGCCTGACGAAAGCTCAATTGATTGAGCGGTGTCGGATTGGTCTGGCACGGACGCGATCGCAGGCGTGGCAGTCGCGAGAAGAGCGCCCGCAAGCATCGTCGCGATCAGGGGCTTCGTTGTTTTCATGCACTATCTCCAGATCTGTATGGCCCCCACCCTTGTTGCCGAGCGTACCAATGAGGGGCGCGTTGAGTGCTTGCTGCGCAGAAAAGGTGGTCCTTGGTTCATGTTGCCGATGAAAGCAGAGGCTGGGCCACCGACTGTCGCACATGCTGGCTCCTTGCTGCCTTTGCGACTTCGGCGGAGAGCGCACAAGAACAGCCTCGGGCCAGGTAGCGAGATGTATGTATGTCGCTTCGCCGAGAGGATACGCAGTGGGCCTCGGGATTAGTGGTTGTTGCGTGCAGGCAACGAGCGGAGTATCGAGTTTGTTGAGAACTAGAAAAGAGCTAGGCCGGCTGGCGCACCAAGTAGTCGCGGTACTCATTGCCCCCTGTGGTGTCCTCCGGGACACTACAGGGGGCCTCTTTTGCGTTTAGAGGCCGTCGTAGTTCTCTTCCCGGTGTCGGCGCGTGGGGTTCGTGGTGGCTTTGAGGAAGAGTCGCACGAGTGACTGTTTCTTCTCGAAGTAGGCGTGGCGTTCGATCTGGCCGGCGGCGTATTGTTCTTCGAGCTCGCGGAGTGTGTCTTCTGCGGCGGACGCGTCGAAGCGGGAGTGTTGTTCCCCGAACTCTTCACTTGCCCTGATTGCCACGCTGGTCCTGTCCTTATCTTGCCGCTTTCGCCAGGCACCATTCTTCCCCCGTGTGCTGCAAAAGGGGCTGGCAAGCCCCGGTATCTATGTATTACCTTTGAGTAATGGCTGATCAGAGATTCTTGCGGCTCCCGCTGTTCATTCAGGACATCGTGACGGGTGGACTCGACACTGAGATTGCTGATGCGTTTGCTCGAATCAAGGAAGCACAAGACGCCGGCGATGAGGCGGCAGTTCGCTTTTCCGAGGGAGATATCCTGCGCGCATCGGTCTTGCGTGAGCGGCTCACTGGCGAGGCTGGGAACGTATAACCGTTCGAATCGCGTCGGCGCGGGTCCACGCCCGCGCGGAAAGCAACACCTTTCGCTGCCCGTCTGGCGTAACTCTGGGCGATGCGGTGACTGTTCGTCGTTGAAGGATGCGCGTACTCTGAACGCATGTGCGGGAGAGTCATCGTTGACTACGACGAAAACATGGACGTTGCCAAGGGGACGGAGCTTGCCAGCTGGCTCGAGCAACGCCCCGAGGGGTATCAGGCGACTTGGAACCTGAAACCCACCCAACCTCTGCCTGTAGCGTTCACTGACCACAAGAACGGGACGCACCGCTTCGAGTACGCATACTGGTCGCTCGTTCCTATCTGGTCGAAAGAACTGAAAACGAAGTTCCCGACGTTCAACGCCCGCTCAGAAACGGCCGCCGAGAAAGCGAGCTTCAAAGCGTCGGTGAAGAACCGCCGCTGCATCATCCCTGTCACGGGGTTCTACGAATGGACTGGCCCGAAAACGCAGCGCACCCCGCACGCGATCTTTGGTCCAGCCCCGATTATCCCGATGGCGGGCCTCTACTCCTGGTGGCACGAGCCCGACGCCGGCGACGATGAGGGCTGGCACCTCACTGCAACAATCCTCACTCGCGCGTCAGCCGGGGTGATGGAGCCCTTGCATGATCGTATGCCCGTGTTCATGTCGGATGAGCTCCTTGGAGACTGGCTGGACCCGGACACGGTTGGTGACCAACTGCTGATGGGTGCTGTTTCTGACGCGTCTCTCCCGATCAGCGAGCAGCTGCGAGAGTATGCGGTGAAGCCGCTCCGTGGGGACGGGCCCGAACTCATCCTGCCCGCCTAGCCTGCCCTGCTGAGCAGGTACCTCGCGAGTTCAGCACCGAGCGAGGCAGTGCGCTCTGTTCTGGGGGAATGGTCATGCCCATCGCGTGGGCATGGTCCGGGGTAGACGAGACGCGACGGGCACTTGTCGTGAGCCTAGGTGTTACTCCGGCGCCCGTCAAGGATGCCGGATGCAAGAAAGCCCGCCGAGCATCAGTAATGATGCGGGGATCCGGCGGGCATTCAGTGAAACTCTACCTAGAATGATGCGCGTGCATCGAGTTTGGTCAAGAGTTGCACGGTTTTGAAACACAGCGGTGCCCGCCGCGTAAGCATGCTCCGGGGATAGGGACTAAACGCGACAGGCACTCAGCGAAAACAGTAATGCTCGCTTTGCCCGCATGCCAAGTGACACGCAGCGTCTAGCGGCAGAGTGAGCCCTTCCGGGTCCAAACCGCAAACTTGTGGCCGAGTTTGCAGCCACTTCAGGCTCTCTGTCAGTTGCAGAAGAGGTCCTTGCGATGCCGGTGGGCGAGTCTCACGGAGCCGAGCACGCTAAAGACCGTCTCTGAAAGGCTGTTAATGGACCCGAGCCGGGCTAACAGCCTCGGGCGAGGGGGCCGTGCTTCCTGTGACTTTGGTATTGCGTTCCAGAAGCAGCGTACTGTGGGCAATAGGGGCCCGGTTCAATACTCAGTGACTCTCACGTCGTTCTCAGACGTACTTCATGGTCGCAGGGTCCCCTCTTGCAAGTGTGGACAGTGAGGCTCTCTTGGTTTCGCTGCTCGTCTTTTCGTAGCCAGGGTTGCTGGGGTGAAAGTAAGGAGAGATCTCATGAACTCATCATTAGAAACCAACGACACTTCTCTGGGGTTAAGCACGGTCCTCGTCGGATCCTTGCCAGACACTCTTCAAAGTGAGCAGGCGCCAGAACTGTATACGGTGGAAGCTATCTTTACCCGCCGCCCAGAGCAGGAGGAAGTGGATGCAATCGTCAGTGCCGGGTCTCGTGTCTATCTTGCTGGCCGGGGGTATCCGGACGTCAGACTGACGGTTGCTGACCGGCGCCTTCAGATCGAGAACTCGTCGCTCGAATTGCTGCGTGACGGGCTTGCGGAGGTGATTGCGGATCTACTTCTGGAAATTAGTAACCTGGTTCAGCAGCACCAACGCGAAGCCACGGCGATCTTCCAAGACCTGTTCGAAAGGGAGACCGCGCGAGAAGCTGCGGTTGTTGAACTGGCAGAATCCGTTGTATTTGCGCCCAAGGCGGACTTGCCTGTTCGCCAAGCGGGGGATGCTACTAGTGAAGGCGAAGCAGGGCAGGTTTCAGAATGGTTGGATGAAGGCGGAGCGTTGCGCCCATAGCTGACCCAGCGCCGAGTTCTGGGCTTCCTGTCAAGACTGTCAGGGTGACAGTGCGCGGCGCATTACTCGCGTATGGTCAGGCTTGAGGGCCGAGGATTCTCGGGGCTCAAACAGAAAGTGGGACAGCATGTCCAACAAAGAAGAGAAGCAGAAGCCGGTCGCCAATCCTGAGGCACCGAAGGCGCCAGAACCTAAGGCTGAGGCCGACAAGGCTGGCACGCAGTAGCTAGTACTAAGCGCTGAACGTTGAACCCTTGCCCAGATATTGGGTGAGGGTTCTTTTGCGTCTATCGAGAAGACGCTGCGCAGTCCTGTGGATAGGTCGCTAGTGCTCGAGAAATCGGGTCCTGATGTGGGTGCCTGCCTGTGGCTCGTGCCTCGCTTTCGCTGTCTCCGAGACCGCGCTCTCGCCCGCGATCTTGACGCGCTCGTCGTCGTTGTTGCGGAGGTTACGTTGATCTTTGGGGAGGCTGGCGGCTCGAATCGAACAACAGCATCAACGGGAATGAAGCGAGGCCATTGGGGGCGATCCCGTGCCCACATTTTGCCCACATTTTTGTGGGCACGGCCCGGAATCAGTGGGAAGCTACGGGGCGGGATCCCTTTATTTAAGCCAAACTCACCCCTCCCCATAAGGGGCCTTTAGAACCACGACTTCTTCTCGGGATCGGGCTCCTCCTACGTCATCGGCAAGGCTGAGGCCACCGAAGACGAGGACTGGGACTTCTAGCCCCACCCAGCGGATCAGGCGATCCGCGAATTGCCCCGCGGGGCTCGGCTGAGCGCGAGCCGAGCCCCGCGGGTTTTTGTGGGCGCGGCTCGGCGGCGCGCACACCCTACTCGGGTGCCCGTTACCCTTGAGGCATGCACCTGAACGAAACTCGCGCGTGGAACCGGTTCTACGCTCCCGGCACCCCGGTCGATGTCGAGCCGGTCACCGGCTCCCTCGTTGATCTGCTCGAGGAGCGCTGCACGCAGTGGGCGGACCGCGACGCGATCAGCTTCTTCGGCCGGACGGTCAGCTACCGCGACCTGGGCGACCGCGTGGCGCGCGTGGCCCAGGGTCTCGCCGACCTCGGGGTGAAGGCCGGCGACCGCGTCGCGCTCATCATGCCGAACGCTCCGCAGCACGTCATCGCGTTCTACGCGGTGCTGCGGCTCGGCGCCGTCGTCGTGGAGCACAACCCGCTTTACACCCGCGACGAGCTCGAGGTGCAGTTCCGCGACCACCGGGCCACCGTGGTGGTCGCGTGGAGCAACGTGGTCGCCAGCGTGCAGGCGCTGCCCGCCGAGCTGGGAATCGAGACGATCGTGTCGCTCGACGTCACCCGCGCCATGCCGTTCGCCACTCGTGCGGCCCTCCGGCTCCCGATCAGCAAGGCGCGCGAGTCGCGCGCAAAGCTCACCACCCAGACGACGGGCACGGTGCCGTTCGCGCAGCTCGAGCGCGCCCGGCCGCTGCCCGCCAGCCACCCGCGCCCCGGCCGCGACGACATCGCCTGCCTGCAGTACACCTCCGGAACCACGGGCACGCCGAAGGGCGCGATGATCTCGCACGGCAACCTGTGGGCGAACGCCCGCCAGGGGGCCGCGTGGATGCCCGACTTCACGCGCGGCGAGGGCAGCATCTACGGGTTGCTCCCGATGTTCCACTCGTTCGGCGTGCTGCTCTCGGTGATCTACTCGGTGGAGACCGGCTCGCGCGCGGTCCTGTTTCCCACCTTCGACCCCGAGCTCGTGTCGCAGGCCGCGAAGCGCTTCCCGCCAACCTTCGTGCCGGCCGTGCCCCCGATGTTCGACCGGCTGGCGCGGGTGGCCCGCGACGGGAAGCTCGACCTCAGCGGCGTCGTGTACGCGATCTCGGGCGCAATGACGCTCACCCCCGCGATCGTCGACCGCTGGGAGGCGCTCGCCGGCAGCATGCTCAACGAAGGCTACGGGCTCACCGAGACGAGCCCGGTCGCGCTGGCCAACCCGTTCACCGAGTCGCGGCGGATCGGCGCGATCGGGATCCCGTTCCCCTCGACCGACATCCGCGTCGTCGACCCGGAGGATCCGAGCCGGCAGGTCGCACTCGGAGAGGTGGGGGAGCTGCTGATCGCCGGCCCGCAGGTGTTCCACGGGTACTGGAACCGCCCGGAGGAGTCCGCCGCAGCGATGCACGACGGGATCTGGCTGCGCACCGGCGACCTCGTGGTGCAGGACGACGACGGCTTTGTTACCGTGGTCGACCGGAAGAAGGAGCTCATCATCACGGGCGGCTTCAACGTCTCGCCGAGCGAGGTGGAGCGCGTGATCAACGGCGTCCCCGGCATCGCCGAGTCCGCAGTGGTGGGTGTGCCGCGCGGCGGCGGCGCCGAGGTGGTGACGGCCGCGGTGATCCTCGAGCCCGGGGCCGTGTTCGACGAGGAGGCCGTGCGCGCCGCGGCGCGCGAGCAGCTCGCCGAGTTCAAGCGCCCGAGCACGTACATCGTGTGGGAGGAACTCCCCAAGTCGCTCATCGGCAAGGTGCTGCGCCGACGCGTGCGCGATGCACTCGTCGCTGACCGCCACGCGGTGCGCGCCCCCGAGGTCGAGTAGACCTTACACGCAGTGGGCCGGGAGTCACAGGGTGACTCCCGGCCCACTGCGTGTACGGAACTACACCCTGGAGCGTGCGCTCCGGCGGGAGGCGACGAGGGTTGCGCCGCCGGCCGCGGCGAGCGCGGCCGCGAGTGCGAACCAGGCGGCGGGCGATTCGCCACCGGTGGTCGCGAGCCCGTCGGTTCCGCCGGCGGGCGGCTGGGCCGTGCCCGGCTCGCTCGGGTCGGTGGGCTCGGCCGGGTCAGTGCTCGCCGCGGCGCGCTCAACGATGGTGACCGTCGCGCTCGTGTCATCCCCCAGCACGGCGTTTCCGCTCGGGTCCTCGAGCGTGGCGGTGAGGGTGCGCGTTCCGGCCTCCCCGCGTGCGAGGGTCTTGATGGTGAACGTCTGGTCCGCGGTTTCCCCGTCGGCCCAGCGCACCACGATGGTGTCGTCCACGTAGTCGGTCCCGGCGATCGCGGCGCCGTCGGCGGCGCGCGCTGCGGCTCCGCCTGAGAGACGCACGGTCGCGGAGACCTCGCCCGCGCTAGAACCGGTGCGCGACGCGGTGAGCGTGGCCGGCTTTCCGGCGGTCACCCGAGCGGATCCGTCGAGCCCCAGCATCGCGGAGACCTCATTCAGCACCACCTCCACCGCCCCGCGATCGGGCGCTGGCCCCTGCGGGCGGGCGACGCCGCGCTGGTCGGTGGCGGTTGCCGCCGCGGCCGCCGCGCTGTCCACGAGCACGGAGGACGTCGCGGGGAGGTGGGTGAGGATCGTGCTGCCATCGCGGAATGCCTGGCCTCCGTTTTCGGCGAGCTCCCAGAGGCCCATCGCGGCCGCCGTTGCCGCGTCGGCGCCCAGCGCCGCGCCGCTCGCGTCGGTGACCGTGGTGCTCGTCGCTACGGGGACGGCAGCGTCTTCCGCGCGCATGGCGCTCAGGCCGTCGCCGGTCTGGATCGCGGAGTTTGCGACCTGCATGGTCACGTTGTCCTCGCCCATGCCCGCCTGTGCCACGCCGAGGCCGTGCATCGTGACCTCGGTGAGCCGCAGGGCGCCCGCCGCGGAGTAGACCTGCACGGCCTGCTCGGCGTAGCCCTCGCCGCCCTGCGTGCCGGAGAACGTGGAGTTTTCGATCTCCACCGCGGCGGCGTCGGCGTCCCAGTCGCCAAACACGCCGGCCACGAGGTCGTTTGCCTCGCGCCCCCCGTTGTTCGCGAACGTGGTGCCGCTCACCTTCACCGCGGGGACGGTCTCCGACGCGACGCGGGCGACCGCGGCCCGCGCGGGCACCGCAGCACTGAAGTTCACCATGACGCCGCCGGGGCCCTCGCTGGTGCTCAGCTCGACGAACTGCGAGTCGGTGAGCTGCAGCACGGGCTCGGTGAGCGGATCGCTCGTGGCGATGTGGGCGGTGACCGCCGGGGTCGATCCGTCGTCGAGGCGCCCCACGCGCGCGACGTCGCTGCGTTCAATCGTGAGCCCGATGCGGTCGCTCTGCTCCCACCGGCCGGTCGCCTGGTAGTCGATCGCCGATCCGAGCAGGTCCGTGAGCGACGAGTCCACCACTGCGAGACGCCCCGAGACGCCCTGCAGCGCGATCGCGGCCTGGCCGTAGCCGTGGGCGCGATCCTGCGCGGGCTGAGAGATGCTCGTGTTCGCCACGAGGACGTCGCCGTAGACCTGCCGCAGCGCGACGACCGAGGGCTGCGCGGCGGGCAGATCCGGCTCGGGGAACACGTTCGTCACAGTGACCTCGTTGAGCACGAGGAGCGGATCAGTGGCGCTCGGCATATCGGCCGCAAGCTCGCCGCGGCCGAGCACGCCGGGCACGGCGATGAGCGAGGCCTGGTTGAGCGTGTTGCTGGCGTTTCCGTCGCTGAGGGTGACGTGGTCGAGCGTGATGCGCTGATCGTCGCCGAGGTACCCGTCCCAGACGGTCACTGCCGCCGTGTCGAGCCCGGTAAGCGTGCTGTTCGTGAGCGAGAGCTCGCCGTGCAGGGTCTGGGTGTCGATGAGTGAGGTGTGGTTTCCGGAGATCGTCGAGTCAACGCGCAGCCCGTCCGCGTAGATCGAGCCGCTGTCGGCGCGCACCTTGGCGAGGCTCCCGAGGCCCGAGAGTGTCAGATCGCGGTACACGAGCGGCACGTCGCGGTCGGTGCTGCTCGAGACGAAGACGGCCTCGAAGAAGCTGCCGTCTGGGTCGAGCTGGCCATCGATGGTGAGTGACGACATGCTTGCCGAGATCGGGCGGTCGACGAGCAGTGTGGCGTCCAGCAGGCTGCCGTAGTAGTCAGGGATCCACTCGGGATCGTTGAACCGGGGAGTGAGCGCGTCTGCGGGCGGCGTCTCGAGGCGGTGCTCGGGATCCGGGCTCGCGAGGAGGATCTTCGACGTGGCCGCGTCGGCGCCGCACACGCGAACCGATTCGGTGAGCGGGACGGTGTAGTCGGCGACCACGGTCATGCCGGCGGGGATCACAACGCTGTCGATGCCCGGGTTTTCGTTCGCTGCCCAGACGGCCTGGTAGAAGGAGCCCTCGCCCGTGCCCTCCGCCGCCGAGACAGTAAACACGGTGCCCGCGGTGCACCCGGCATCGGGGATGGCGGGTGGCGGGAAGTCGCCGACCGCTGGGGCCGCGGCGACGCGCGGCTCCGCGCCCGCCGGTGCCGCGGCCGAGAGTGCGAGGAGTGCGGCGAGCCCGCCCACCCCGATTGCGTACAGCTTCGATCCCACGTCATCCCCCGATGCTGCGGTGCGCAGCGCGGGAGCGAGATACCGGGCAGTGGCGGGGCCCCCTCGCCCACACACAACACCTGTGAGACTATTCTGCGCTTCACGTGTAGTCAATGGGCGCTGCCCGTGGGCGCTACCCGCGCGAGCTCAGCGCTCGCACCGCCCGCGCGAGCAGTCGGTCGATACAGACGTAGACGTAGCCGACGCCGATCAGGGCCACCGACAGCGCCAGGATCCACAGCGCGACGCCGCCGACCCCGTGCGCATCGACATTGAGGAACGGGTACGGGTATCGCAGACCCGGCGCGAACTCGCCGCCGAGACCGCCGTACACGAGCGCAAACACGAGGTACGCGTAGGGGATGAGCGCCCAGAGCAGCGGGTCGAACCAGCGCAGCCGCCCCTTCGGCACGAACACCAGCCAGTCGAGGATCAGCAGGATCGGCGTGATGATGTGGATCAGGTTGTCGGTGAGCGAGAACGGTGCGTAGTCGCTGTCCTGCGTGAACGTCGCGGGGACCAGCACGATGAGGTAGACGAGAAACGTCACCGTGATCGCCATCATGATCGCACCGCTCCAGCGCGCCGACGGGGTCGAGTGCCCGCGTGGGCCGGTCGCCGCGATGTCGCGCACCGTGCGCACGATGAGTAGCGCGACCCAAACGAGGCAGAGCAGATTGCTCAACACCGTGTAGAACCGCAGCGCACCCCAGGAGGGGTCTGCGGTGAAGGCGCCGGTGATCCGCACGATCCCGGTCAGGATCACGGCGAACGCGATGATCCGGAACCCGAGCGCGAGGAGCCGGAAGGTGAGCGCTCCCTCGGCGAACGCGCCGAGTCGCGGGGCGGAGGATGGCGCGAGGAGCTGGGTCATGGGTCTATTTGACCACGCGCGGCGCGAGATTCCCGCCCGGTGCGGGCGGTGTGTGCCACGAAGGTCCCGGCGGGGCGGTCGGACTAGACTGTCTGGGACCCTGTTGCGCCACATTCGCGGCGCACTCGCGAGCACACGGAGGTGGCACACATGAAGCGAGGCCGCCTTGACCAGCGCACCATCGTCGACGCGGTGCTTGAGCTCGCGAGCAGCGAACCGCAGGCCCGGATCACGTTTAAACGCCTCGGCGAGGCGCTCGGGGTGGACGCGACCGCCATGTACCGGCACTTCCGCAACAAGGACGAGCTGACGCGCGCGGCGCTCGACCGACTCGCGGGGATCGCCACCGCCGACGCTCGGGCGAGCACCGGCGATTGGCACGGCAGGCTTGAGCGATTCGTGTCGCGCATGGCAGAGCTGAGCCTCGAGCACCCCGCGATCGGCGCGGAGTGGGCGATGGTGGATCCGGTCGGGCCGGGCGATGTCGCCTCCGACGAGTTCATCCTCGAGATGCTCTCAACGGCGGGTCTGACCGGTCGCGACCTGATCACGGCGTACGCGGCGGTCTCGGGATTCACGCTCGCGCAGAGCGCCGCGCTCGCGCAGGAGGCGCTCGTGCGCCGGGACACCGCTCGTGACGGTTCGATCCCGTGGATCAGCACGTTCGGTTCGGTCGACCTCGCGTCGTTCCCGCACGTGCGCGCGCACCGCGACGAGCTGCTCGCCATCGACGGCCTCACCGTGTACCGCGCGGGGATCACCGCGATCCTCGAGTCGATCGCGCGCACAGCAACGGCCCCCTGACGATTCAGAGGGCCGCGCTCGTGAGCCCGGTGCGGGGCTACTCGAAGATGTCGCCGAGGAAGTCGAACGGGCTCTTCTTTTTCTTGTAGCGCGGGTCGCCGTAGCGACCGTCGCCGGAGTAGCCGTCGCGGCGGCGATCGTCGCCGCCGCGCTGGCCGTGTCGAGGGTCCATGTACTGCTGCGGCACCGGCTGCTGGTACTGCTGCTGCGGGGCGGCCTGCACCTGCTGCACGGGCTGCGGGGCGGCCACCGGCTGCGCGGCCTGCTGCTGCGCGGCGAACGCCTCCGCCTCCGACTGCGCGCGCTCAAGCATCTTGTCGAGCTCTCCGCGATCGAGCCAAATACCGCGGCACTGGGGGCAATAATCGATCTCGATCCCCTGACGCTCACTCATGAGCAGGGTCGTTCCGTCCGTGGGGCAGTTCATGCTCTCAAGCGTAGGGTGCGGGCCCTGCCCGCAAGCGCTCAGCCCCGGTTCTGGGGGCAGATTCACGGCTGGGGTGCGGCTGGGGTGCGGCTGGGGTGCGGCGGCCGCGGTACGCCTACGCCAGTCGGTCCGCGCCGTGCACCACGACCCCGCCGACCACGGTCGCGACGACCTCGATCTCGCTGATTCGCTCGCTCGGGACCACGAGGGGATCCTCGCTCAGGAACACGAGGTCAGCATACTTGCCGGGCTCGATCGACCCGCGATTCGCGGCCTGACCCGTGGCCCGGGCAGAGCCGATCGTGTACGCGGCGAGTGCCTCTGCAGCGGTGAGTCGCTCTGCCGCGCCAATCACGGTGCCGGCCGCGGATCGCCGCTCGACAAACGACTGGATGCCCGCGAGCGGCTTGCCGGGCGCGACGGGGCGATCCGAGGACCCGGGGAGCATGATCCCGCGGTCAACGAACGATTTCGCGCGGTAGAGCTGCGGCTCCCGGTGCGCCCCGATCCGGTCGACCATTGCATCGCCGAACTCGTGCAGGAAATACGGCTGCGGGGTGACCGCGACGCCGAGGTCAGCGAGGAGGTCGAGCTGATCGTCTCGTACGATGCCCGCGTGCTCAATGCGGTTCGGAATCGCGCGCCGGCCGTAGCGCTCCTGGGCCTCACCGATCACAGCGATCGCCTGATCGACGGCGGCGTCGCCGATAGCGTGCATGGCGATCGACCACCCCGCGGCGTAGGCAGCGAGTGCGCGCTCCCGCAGCGAGGCGGCGCTCTCCTGGAGGTAGCCGTGATTGCCCGGGCAGCCGATGTAGTGCTCGGTCACGGAGGCGGTTGAGCCGAGCAGCGAGCCGTCGCTGAAGATCTTCACGGGGCCGAGCTGGAGCCGATCGTCGCCGAACCCGGTGTGGATTCCGCCGTCGAGTGTGAGTACTGCGGGCTCCTCCCCGTGCCCCGGGACCGGGTGCAGCGCGTCGATGATGAACATCGGCTGCATGCGCGTGTGGAGCAGACCGCGCGAGTGTGCGAGCTGATACGCGGCGAACTCGCGCGGGGAGTAGCCGATCCAGCCGCCTGCGATCCCGGCGTCCGTCACGCTCGTGATCCCCTCGCGCACGTACTGCTCGGTGGCCAGTTCAAGCGCCCGCACGAGCGTCTCCACCGGGTAGGGCAGCAGGAGGTTCTGCACGAGCGACATGGCGTTCTCTTCGAGCAAGCCCGTTGGCCGACCCGCTTCGTCGAGCACCACCAGTCCGCCCTCGATGGGATCGGTGAGGCTGCGCTCCGCGGCAATGAGCTGCAGCGCGACCCCGTTGACGAACGCCGCGTGCCCCGAGTTGTGTTTCAACCACACGGGCCGCCCGCCAGCAGCGGCGTCGAGCGCGTCGCGATCCGGGTACTGCTCGCCGAGCCGGATGTGACTGAATCCCGCCGCGATGACCCACTCGTCAGCGCCCATACCGTCCGCGTATGCGGCGATGAGCTCGTAAAACTCTGCGAGCGTGGTCGCTGCGCTGAGATCGAGCTCAATCTGGGTCAGCCCGAACCACACACTGTGCGCGTGCACATCATTAAATCCGGGCGCGACGGTCGCGCCGCCGGCGTCGATCGTTCGTGCGCCTGGAACCTTGATTGGCGCCTCAGAGACCGCCACGATCCGGGTGCCGCGCAGGTGGATCGACGACGCGTGCGGCTGAGCAGGATCCTGCGTCAGTACGTTCGCGTTCAGAATGACCAGGTCGTGATCGTTCCCGGCGTCGGCAATCTGCATGAACGTGGCTCCCTTGACTGGATTCGATCCGCGCGGGTCGCGCGGCCCTGCTGCCTCCATCATCGCGGCCGCCGTCAGGCCCACTGCTGGGCAAAGCCCCTCACTCTCGCGGGTAACATTGTGCGTATGCACTCCGGGGGGATTGATCGGGCCGAGCGTGAGACGAACGGGCCCATTACGTGGGACTGGATCCTGGGCCAGCTCACCCACGAGCTCCCGGATCTCGTTGAGGATTTCTTGCGGGAGTTTCGGGCAACCGAACCATACCCCGGGGATCAAGTAGATCAGCAGGACATCGCCGACACCGCGAAGCACACCTTTGAGGTCCTCATCCGCCGGCTGCGCAGCGAACCCGACCCACCGGGCACGGCGGGCCTGATCGAGCGCTTAGCAGCCCGCCGGGCTCAGCAGGGAGTGCCGCTCTCCACGTTCTTGCGCGCGGTGCGCATCGACTTCCGGGTGATGTGGCTGCGCGTCCAGCGCATCGCCGGCGAAGACGGTAGCGCGGTGCTCGCCGCCAACGCCATGCGCCTCCTCGACACGGTCGACGGTTACGTCGACGCGCTCCGCGAGGCGTATCGCGCCGAGGCTTCGCGCATCGACCGCACAGACGCCGCGCAGCGGCAGCGCATGATCCTGCGACTCTTCGGCGAGACCCCGCTCGTGGCCGACGATATCGAGCTCGTGGCGACGCGGCTCCGGATGCGCTCCGACGCGACCTTTGAGGTGGTGGCCGTGATGGGGGAAGCAACCGCCGCCATGATCGCGCGCTACGGAGCTGACCGGGGGGTGGGGATTTCGGAGAGCGCGAGCGACCTCATCCTCTTCCGTGAGCAGCGAGCAACCGACGGTTGGCGCAGGGACGCTCCCGGCATCGGCGGGTACGTCGGCGACGTTCAGGGGCTCGCTGGGGTCCCCGGAGCCGCCCGCGTTGCACGCGAGGTCGCGCGCCACGCACCCAGGGTGCCGCTCGTGCTCGCCACCGAAGAGGAGGTCTGGCCAACCGTGGCGCGCGCCCACCTCGCTGGCGTCTTCCCCCGCTACACGGAGGCGATCGATGCGGCACTGCGCACGGTGTCCGAGCACGAGCGTGGTCGGCTGCTCGAGGCGGTCGGCTCCTACCTCGCTACCGGATCGGTGAAGGAAACGGCCGAGCGCCTCTTCTGCCACCGAAACACCGTGATCAATCGCCTGCGTGCATTCGCTGAGCTCACCGGCTTCGACCCGACCGTTCCGCGCGACGCCGCGTGGATTACGGTCGCGCTCGCCCCAGAACCGGCGCGAGCAATTATGCAATCGCACAAGCTGCCGCGCTGATCCCGGTGCCATTGCCTCGGGACTGATCCCGAATCCCGACCTAACGTTAAATGCAGTCGCAGCGGCGCCTCGTTCGAGCCCCGCCTGGAGCTGCACACATCACCGGGTCGAGGGGGCAGGGAACGTGAGCGAAACGATCGTGAACCGTATCGGTTCCGTCGCGGTCCCGGGGACCGGCGAGCGCTTCACCACGGTGAACCCCGCCACCGGAGAAGCGATCGAGACGTACCGTGCCGCGTCAGAGGCCGAGGTTACGCGCGCGTTTGCAGTGGCCCACGCGGCGTTTCCCGCTTGGAAGCGGATCACGCCGCGTGAGCGCCAGGCGGTGCTCCTGCGGTTCGCCGACGCGATCGAAGCCCACGCCGAAGAGCTCCTGCGGCTTGAAATCACCGAGACCGGAAAACCACTCGCCGTGACACGGGAACTCGAGGTGCTCCGCTCCGCCGATCAGCTGCGGTTCTTCGCCGGCCTCGGACGCGCACCGCAGGGCCTCGCGCAGACCGAGTACGCCGAGGGCTTCAGCTCACTCATCCGGCGCGAGCCCGTCGGCGTGATCGCCCAGGTGACGCCGTGGAACTACCCGCTCATGATGGCGATTTGGAAGATTGGGCCGGCGCTCGCCGCCGGGAACACCGTGGTCCTGAAACCGGCGGAGACGACCCCGAGCAGCACGGTCGCGCTCGCGCGCATTGCCGCCGAGGTGCTGCCGCCGGGCGTCTTCAACGTGGTGGTTGGCGGTCGCGCGACCGGTCGACTGCTCTCCGAGCACCGCGCCGCCGATATGGTCGCGATCACGGGGAGCGTGCGTGCCGGCGCGGAGGTCATGGCCGCGGCATCCCGCAACATCACTCGCGTGCACCTCGAACTCGGAGGGAAGGCCCCGGCAATCGTCTTTGCCGACGCGGATCTCGACCTCGCCGTGCGCGGCATCGCAGCGGCCGGATTCTTCAACGCGGGCCAGGACTGCACCGCGGCGACCCGGATCCTCGTCGAGGCATCGGTCGCGACAGAGTTCCTTGCGCGACTCAAAGCGCACACCGCGACGCTCCGCACCGGCGGACCCGACACTATGGACGCCTTCCACGGACCCCTCAACAGCGCCGCCCAGTTTGAGCGGGTGCAGGGGGTGCTGGGGCGCCTGCCGGCCCACGTGGTCGTTGAGGCAGGCGGGTACTGGACCGAGCCGGGATTCTTCCTGAAACCAACCGTGCTCTCAGGCGTGCGCCAGGACGACGAGGTGGTGCAGTCTGAACTGTTCGCCCCGATCCTCACCGTGCAGGAGTTTCACACCGAGGACGAGGCGATCGAGCTTGCGAACGGGGTCGACCTTGCGCTCGCGGCCAGCCTCTGGACGCGCAACCACGGCCGCGCGACCGAGCTCTCTGGCGCCCTCGAGTTCGGCACGGTGTGGATCAACTGCCATCAGGTGATCCCCGCCGAGATGCCGCACGGCGGCTACAAGGCGTCGGGGCTCGGCAAGGACCTGTCGATCTACGGCTACGAGGACTACACCCGCATCAAGCACGTGATGAGCGCGCACGCACGCTGACGAGCCGCACCCACCGCACACGATTTCAATGAGGAGAGAGCATATGACTACCGCTGCACACGCAATCCTGTTCGCCGGCGGCGACGCAGAACCCCACATCGCGCCGATTCAGGTGCGCGATCCCCGCGCGGGGGAGGTGCTCGTGCGCATGACCGCCGCAGGCGTCTGCCACTCGGACCTGCACGTACTCAATGGTGACTGGCCGTTCGATCACCGGATCGCACTCGGGCACGAGGGCGCGGGCATCGTGGCCGCCGTGGGTGAGAACGTGGACCTCGCCGTCGGCGATCAGGTGGTGCTCTCCTGGTACGCGCCCTGCGGGCGGTGCGAGGCCTGCGTCGATGGGAAGAGCTGGCTGTGCGCGGAGAGCGGCGCGATCGGCAACGGCTTGCCCGACGGCACCACCCCGCTGACCGCCGACGACGGCGAAGAGGTGCGCCCGTACCTCGGCGTCGGTACGTTCTCTGAGTATGCCCTAGTGCCGCGCGCAGCGGTGGTCAAGGTGCCCAGCGAGGTCCCGGCGCCGGTCGCCGCGCTCATCGGGTGCTCGATCGCCACCGGGATCGGCGCCGTGCTCAACACCGCCGACGTGCGCGCCGGGCAGACCGCGGTCGTGGTGGGCGCCGGTGGCGTGGGCCAGGCGATCATTCTGGGGCTGAAGCTCGCCGGCGCGAGCAAGATCATTGCCGTGGACCTGTCCGAGGACCGGCTCGAGATCGCTCGCCAGCTCGGGGCGACCGACACGGTGCTCGGCAGCGATCCCGACGCCGTCGACCGGGTGCGCGGGATCGCCGGTGGTTCGGGCGTCGACTTCGCGTTCGACGCGATCGGGGTCCCGCAGGTAACGGAGGGGATCGTCGCGTACGTGAAGTCCGGCGGCGCCGTGGTGCTCGTCGGTATGCCGTCTCGCGACGCGGAGGTCTCCATCAAGCCCTGGCGTCTCATCGTCTCCGGCCAGCGGATTCTCGGCTGCAACTACGGCTCGTCGCGGCCGCAGGTCGACTTCGCAAAGATTGCGCGGCTGTACCTCGCCGGCCAGCTGCCGCTCGACCTCATGGTGGGCGAGCGCATCCCGCAGGCCCGCGCGGTCGAGGCTGTGCACGCCCTGACCCAGCCGGTCGGCAAGCGCAAGATCGTCGACTTCACCATCAACTAAGCCAACTCAGCACGCACGACACACAATCGAGGAGAAACAATGAAGAAGTTGTTCAGACGAGCCGGCGCTGTCGCCGCTCTGGGCGCCGCAGCGGCGCTCATGCTGTCCGGGTGCGGCGCAGCCGCCGACTCAGATTCGGGCGCAACCAGCGACTCGAGCAAGGGCGCCGTGGCCATGGGCTTCGCGGGCATGGACATCACCATCTGGAACGATCAGCTGAAGTTCATGGAGCCGATCATTGAGGACGCCGGATACGAGTTCCTGACGAGCGACCCGCAGTGGGACGTGCAGAAGCAGGTCTCCGACTGGGAAGCCTGGATCCAGCGTGGCGACGTCAAGGCGATCATGGGGTTCCCCGTGCAGAGCGACGCGATGGTGCCGGTGACCGCGAAGGCAACGCAGGCTGACATTCCGGTCCTGGGCTACGCCACTCGCTGGGAAGGCACCGTCGCCGGGACGATCATCGACAGTTACGAGGACGGCTACCTCGTGGGTGCCGCCGCCGCCGAGTGGATCACCGAGAACAAAGCCGACGAGGACGAGGTCCCCGTTGCTGTCGTGGCAGACAAGACTTCCGATCTGGGCAAGGGCCGGACCGAGGGCATCATCGACGCGATCACCGAGAACGCGCCGAACGCGAAGATCTATGAGCTCCCCGGGATCTCCCGCGAGGAGGGAAACAGTGTGGCGAAGAGCCACCTCGTCGCCGTTCCCGACACCCAGGTGTGGGTGGGCACCAGCAACGACAACACCGCCGGCGCTTACCAGTCGCTGCTCGATAGCGGTGTTGCCAAGGACGATCCCGACTACTACGTCGGCGCAACCGACGCGACGAACGAGACGCTCGACGTCATCAAGATCCCGGGCAGCATCTGGCGCGGCGGCTTCATCCTGCCGGCGCAGCAGCTGGCCGAGAGCAACGCCGATCTCCTGCTCCGCGCGGCGGCGGGCGAGGACGTCGAAGACAACGTCATCACCTCGACCCGGGTGACGGCGGAGAACGCCGACGAGTTCTACATCAACTAGCCCCGAGCTGAGGGGCGCGCGGGAACACCCGCGCGCCCCTTCCTGCTGGGAAGGACTGAGTGTGAAGGCCACCACAACCACTACGAATCAGCCGCCACGGCTGAGCTTCTCGAACGTCGGAGTCCGCTTCGGTTCGACGCTCGCGCTCGACGGAATCGATCTCGATATTCCCGCTGGGCAGATCGTCGGCCTCCTCGGGCACAACGGGGCAGGGAAGTCGACGCTGCTCAACGTCGCGACCGGCGCAATCTCCGCAACGAGCGGCACGCTCGCGCTCGACGGCGAGGCAGTGCCGCCCCGGGCGACCCCGGGCGACGTTGCGGAGCTCGGCGTCGCGGTGATTCATCAGGAGCCGGCGCTCGCCGGGAACCTGAGCATCCTCGACAACCTCTTCCTCGGCCGCCAGGTTGGGCTGTCGCGCGCTGAGCGCGCGAAGCGCGCGGTGGATGCACTCAGCACCGTCGGCGGAGCGCACCTGTCCGTGCACACGCCGGTGGGGGCGCTCTCGCTCGGCGAGCGGCAGCTGGTGGACCTCGCCCGCGGACTCCTGCGGGGCGACATGCGCGTACTCCTGCTCGACGAGCCCACCGCGGCACTCGGCGAGGCCGAGACGCGCGCGCTGCACGCCCTCATTCGCGATCTTGCGGCGAAGGGCACCGCGATCGTCTACGTCTCGCACCGTCTCCCAGACATCGTCGACGTCTGCGAGCGGATCGTCGTACTGCGCGGCGGGGCCCTGGTGATGGACGCCACCACCGAGGGGATGAGCGTTGCAGAGCTCTCGCAGGCGCTCGCCCCGGGGGTCCAGCGCGAGAGCGGCTGGGCGCCAACGGTCGGTGAGGCCAGGCTCGCCGTGCGGGCCGCTGGCTCTGAGCTCAGCTTCCGAGACGGTGAGATCGTCGGCCTGTACGGCATGGCCGCGGGAGAGCAGTTCCACCTCCTTGATGCGCTCTTCGGGCTGCGTGACGGCGTCGACGCGGAGCTGAGCGGATCGCGCTACCGCGCCGCACGCCCCGGGCAGGCAATCGCCCAGGGCGTGCACCTGGTCCCCGCCGACCGCGAGACCGACGGCCTCGTTGGCGGGCTGAGCGGCAAGGACAACACCTACCTGCCGTGGTTCGCGAAGGGCTGGCGTTCGCGCGGCAAGATCAATGTCGCCTACGAGAGCATCAGGCAGACCCTCAACGTGCACGGCCCCGATGGGGACGCCCCGATCATGAGCTTCTCCGGTGGAAACCGCCAGAAGCACCTGCTCGCGCGGTGGATGTTCCCAGTCGCGCCCCGCGTGCTGCTGCTCGCGCAGCCGACGCAGGGCGTCGACGTCGGCGCGAAGCTCGACATCAGAATTGCGCTTCGAGCGCTCGCCGACACCGGCGTGTGCATCGTCGTCGCGTCCGCGGAGACTGACGAAATCGCCTCGATGTGCGACCGTAGCTACGTCCTCGCGCACGGAGCAAGCCGCGAGATTCACCGCAGCGGCCGCTACGAAGCTGACCTACTTGAAACTCTGTTAGACCTCACACCAGCGGGAGACCTGCACTCATGAACCGTCTCAAGATTTTTGTTGCGCAGAACAGCACGTTCATCGCGCTGCTCGCGCTCATCGCGTTCTTCGCGATTATGAACCCCAGGTTCTTCACCTTCAACAACGGCCAGACGATCCTGCTGCAGATCGCGGAGCTCGGGCTCATCGCTCTGCCGCTCGCGTTCCTCGTGATGTCTGGCACGCTCGACCTCTCGGTTGGCTCGGTCGCGAGTCTCTCCGCAATTGTCTCCGCAACCGTGATGGTCGGCACCGGGAGCGCGCTGCTCGGCTTCGCTGCGGCCATCGGTGTTGGCGTGATCGCCGGAGCGTTGAACGGCTTCCTCGTCGCCTACCTGAAGCTGAACGCGCTCGTGATCACCCTCGGGTTCCTGAGCGTGTGGGGCGGTCTCGCCCTGTTCCTCACTGACGGCGCAACGGTCACCGGATTCCCGGAATCGTTCACCGCGCTCGGCACACAGACCTTCGGTCCCATCTCGCTGCAGGTCATCATCCTGATCCTGTTCACCGCGGGCGCCTGGTACATGCTGAACCGCATGCCCGTGGGCCGCAACATGCTCGCGATCGGCGGCAACAGCCGGGCCGCGCACCTCATGGGAATCAACGTGCAGCGCACGCAGTTCTTGCTGTTCGTGCTGACGAGCGTGTCGGCGGCGATCGCTGGCGTGCTGCTCTCGGCAAAGCTGCACTCGGCCCCGCCGACCGTGGGGACCGGCATGGAGATCCAGGCGCTGACCGTTGTGCTTCTCGGCGGTGTTGCGCTCGAGGGCGGCGCTGGCCGCATCAGCGGCGTGATCGCCGGTCTGCTGTTCGTTGGCGTGCTCCGCAACGGTCTGGTGATCATGGGCGTCTCGCAGTTCCTGCAGACGATCCTCATCGGTGCCACGCTGGTGGTCGCTGTGGTGCTCGACGGATCGGTGCAGCGGCTGCTCAAGCGGAGCTGGAACAACCTGTCGGGACCGGCGGCGAAGCGAGAACCCGCCGCCGCGGAGGCCTAACCCCAGCCCGGTCGATCCGTCTCCCCGAAGCCCCCAGCGCAAAGGACCCCTCCCCATGTCTCACCCCATCAGCACCCAGAATTCCGACGCGGCGTTCATCGTCGACTGGGCCGCCCACTCGGCGTTCGGCGCGGTGCCGGGCACGAGCGGCGTCGATCGGCAGGCGGCGAGCGCCGCGGACGGCGCGCAGCGCGCGTGGTTCGCCGAGCTGCTCACCGGGCGCGGATTCACGGTGCACCGCGACGAGATCGGCAACCAGTTCGGGCTGCTGGAGCTGGTGCCGGGCGCCCCGTACGTGCTCACGGGGTCGCACATGGACTCGCAGCCGACTGCGGGCCGCTTCGACGGGGCTTACGGGGTCATGGCCTCGGCGTACGCGTGCTTCCGCGTCGCCGATGAGTTGCGCGCGGCCCCCGAGGGTGCCCGCTTCAACCTCGCCGTGGTCAACTGGTTCAACGAGGAGGGCTCGCGGTTCAAGCCCTCGATGATGGGCAGCTCGGTGTTCACGGGCAAACTGGGGCTTGCGGAGGCGCTCGCGACGCCGGATCCGCGCGGCGCCACCGTCGCGGAGGCGCTGGGCGAGCTGGGCGAACTCGGGGCCGGGCCCGTGTTCGGTGCCGCCTCGGGGCGCAGCGTCGCCTCGTACGCCGAGGTGCACGTGCAGCAGGGGCGCAGCATGGAGGAGGACGGCGTCACGATCGGTCTCGTCAACGCCACCTGGGCCGCGCACAAGTTCGAGTTCCGGGTCTCCGGTGAGCAGGCGCACAGCGGCTCGACGCTCATGGCCGAGCGCCGCGACGCGCTGCTCGGGGCCGCGCGGCTCGTGGTGGCCGCGCGCGAGCTGGTCGACGAGTTCGAGCCTGGCGTGCTGCACACCGCGTGCGGCGAGCTGAACGTGTACCCGAACTCGCCCGTGGTGGTGGCGAGCGAGGCGCGGCTGCTGCTCGATCTCCGTTCCCCGGACGCCGCGGTGATCCGCGCCGCCCACGCCTCCCTCATGGAGACCGTTGCGCGCGTCGAGCGTGAGGATCGCGTCACCATCGAGGTGATCGCCGAGCACGCGTGGGATCAGAACCCCTACCCGGAGGACGGGGTGGAGCTCGCGCGCGCGGTCGCGGCCGAGCTGGGTCTCACGCACGACCGGGTCATGACGGTCGCCGGACACGACTCGACGAACATGAAGGACCAGGTGCCCACCGTGATGCTGTTCGTGCCGAGCGTCGACGGCGTCTCGCACAACCTCGCCGAGTACACGCGGGACGAGGATCTGCTTGCCGGGATCGCCCACCTCACGGGCGTCGTCCGTCGGCTCGCCGCCGGCGCGCTCACGGCGGGGTAGCGCGCGGCGCTGGCCCGGCCGCGTCTGCCGGCCGCCCGCGCCGTCCGCCCGCCCGCGCCCGCCCACAGATCCGACCCGCTGGCCCACATCCGACCCGCTCCACGCGGGCGGAGCGGTGCAGCTTCGGGTCGGATCTGTGGTTAGGGGTCGGATCTGTGGTTAGGGGTCGGATCTGCGACCCGGGCGGCCGGGCCGGGCCGGGGCGACCTGGGCCCGGGCGACCGGGGGGACCCGGCCGGGCCGGGCGGCCGGGCTGCGCGGGGGCCGCACGGCCGCGCCGCGCGGCGGCTAGGACCAGCCGAACACGGCGGCCGGGTGCGTGAGCCGCCACCACAGGTCGGGCTCGACGATCGCCGCGGCGGTCACCACCGGCACCTCGGAGTCCCCGGTCGGTGAGGACACCGCAATGGTGCCGGCCGGCTGGCCCTCCGGCCCCGCGCCCACGGCGTCGAGCGTCACCTCGCGGCCCGCGCCCTCACCAGGGAGCAGCACGGTCGCGGCGCTGCCGCGGGCGACCAGCTCGATCCGCTGCCCGTCCACCGTGGCCACCGTGCCCACGAGCTCCTGCGGGTGCACGAGCGGCAGCTGCCGGGCGGCCGCGTCCATGGCGGCGAGCAGCGCGCTGCTGTCGCGGGCGCGCTCAGCGCCCGAGTCGCGCCCGAGCACCGCCGTGAGCTTCACCACGGGGCGCCCGTCGGCGTCGGCCTCCTGCGCGGTCACCAGGTTGTACCCGGCCACGCTGGAGCGGCCGGTCTTGAGTCCCACCACGCCGGGCAGCTGGGTGAGAAGCGGGTTCGTGTTCTCGACCACGCCGATGCCCCAGGGCAGCTCGGCGCTCGGGGTGCTCACGAGCTCCGCGATCGCGGGGTTCGCGAGCGCGAGCTTGCCCAGCCGCACCACGTCGGCGGCGCTCGCGACGTTCGCTTCGTCCATGCCGGTCGGCTCCGCGAGGCTCAGAGACTCGAGCCCGTTGCGCCCGGCCCACTCGGCGACCGCGGCCGAGAACTCTGCGTCGGTGCCGATCGTCGCGGCGGCGAACGCGGCTGCGAAATCGTTTGCGGACGGCAGCAGCGCGAGCGTCAGCATCTGCCGGGTGGTGACCTCGGTGCCGACGGGGATCGGGAAGGCCACCCCGTCCTGCGCGATGTACGCGCCCTGCCGTGCCGCGTCGGCCTCGCTCCAGACGTGCACCGGGCCGTCGGCGCCGGCCTCGAGCGGGGCGCGCTCCAGGCCGATCAGCACGGTCGCGAGCTTCGAGATGCTGGCGATCGGGCGCGGGGTGTCGTCGTTCGCCCACACGTCGTCGCTGTCCTGCCAGCCGATTGCCGCGGGCCCGGCCTGCGCGTCGACGGCGGCCTGCGCGGCGGCCGCCGCCT
This sequence comes from Leucobacter luti, assembly GCF_004217175.1. Taxonomy (GTDB): domain Bacteria; phylum Actinomycetota; class Actinomycetes; order Actinomycetales; family Microbacteriaceae; genus Leucobacter; species Leucobacter luti. The sequence continues at coordinate 236,707 of NZ_SHKI01000003.1, read as the reverse complement.
CGTCGGCCGCCGCGGCGACGGACTCATCCCACGCGGCCTGATCCGCGGCGGCGACGCTCGGCTCGGGGAGTGGTGTGAGTGCGCACGCGGCCGTGTAGCCGCCGGCCGCGAGCACGAGCGCCGCGCCGATCCCGCCCGCGATCCAGCCGCCGCGCCGCCGCTTCCGGCCCGCCGGTGGTTCGTCGCCACCGGTCTCACGTGACGGTCCACTGGGCTCCGGCGTGCCGGGCGCTGCGGCGGGGACGGTGTCGCTCATTCTTCAACCCTAGGCGGTGGCCCCTGGCGGGGCCTCTAGCCGGTGCGCGCTGGGCGCGGGCTCGGGCCGCTGGGCGGCGCCCGATCCGACAGCGGGCACGCGCCTGTGCATAGCGGCACCGCGTGCGGCTGTGCGAGGATCCGCTCGGCCCACGCCGCGGTTGGTGGCAAGATGGCCCTACAACGCCGCGTCGCGCGGCGACCCGACCGCGCAGCCTCGCCGCGCGGCGGCCCCACACCACGCCGAGGAGGCCCACCATGACCGCTCTGATCGCTGGGTACGCACGCACCCCATTCACGCGCTTCACGGGCCAGCTTGCCGCCCAGCCCGCCACCGCGCTCGGCGCGCACGCCGCCGCGGCCGCGCTCGAGCGGGCCGGCGTCGCCCCGGATCAGGTCGACGCGGTGGTCGCCGGGCAGGTGCTCCAGGCGGGGGCCGGGCAGAACCCCGCGCGCCAGACCGCTGTCGGCGCCGGGATCCCGCTCACCGTCCCGGCGATCACGCTGAACGCCGTGTGCCTCTCGGGCGCGGAGGCCGTGTCGCAGGCGGTGCGACTCATCAACGCCGGCGAGGCCGAGATCGTGCTCGCCGTGGGGCAGGAGTCAATGTCGCTCGCCCCGCACGTTACCCCGCTGCGCGCCGGCACAAAGTACGGCACGGTGGAGCTTATCGATACGGTCGAGCGCGACGGCCTCTCGGACGCATTCGACCAGGTGGCCATGGGCGCGCTCACTGAGACCGGCAACGGCGAGCTGGGGCTCGGCCGCGCCGAGCAAGACGCGTTCGCCGCCGCCTCGCATCAGCGCGCCGCCGCGTCGGCCGAGTTCCTCGCCGCCGAGATCGCCCCGTTCACCGTGGCCTCGCGCCGTGGCGACACGGTTGTGGCGGCCGACGACGGGGTGCGCGCCGACACCACGGCCGAGGGGCTCGCGAAGCTGCGCCCGTCGTTTGCCGCCGACGGCACGATCACGGCGGGCAACGCCTCGCAGATCACCGACGGTGCCGCGGCACTCGTGATCGTCAGCGCCGCCGCGGCCGAACGCCTCGGCCTGCAGCCCATCGCCGCGGTGGAAGCGACCGCGTTTGTCGCGGGCCCCGACACGCACCTGCACTCGCAGCCCGCGCGCGCCATCACGGCCGCCCTCGCAAAGGTCGCCGGCGCGAGCGCCGCCGATCTCACCGCGGTCGAGATCAACGAGGCGTTTGCCTCCGTGGGGCTCCAGTCAACCCGCGAGCTCGGCATCGATCCGGCGATCGTCAACCAGCACGGCGGGGCGATCGCGCTCGGGCACCCCATCGGAGCTTCGGGCGCGCGGATCGTTGGCACGCTGGCCCGCCAGCTCGCCGCAGCGGGCGCCGGATCGCTCGGGGCGATCGGCATCTGCGGCGGCGGAGGCCAGGGCTCAGCGGTGGTGCTCCGGGCCCTGTAGCGGGACCGCAGCGGGGCGCCCGGATCGCGGTCGCCCCACTGCGGCGCCCGACCTACTCCGCATCGACCGCGGCCATCACCGCCGCGGCGACCGCCGGGGCCACGCGCGGGTCGAGCGCGCTCGGCACGATCCGGTCGGCGGCGAGATCCGGCGCCGCGAGATCGGCGATCGCTCGCGCCGCGGCGAGCTTCATTGCGAGGGTGATCCGGCGCGCGCCCGCGTCGAGCGCACCGCGGAAAATGCCGGGGAACGCGAGCACGTTGTTGATCTGGTTGGGGAAGTCGCTGCGTCCGGTGGCGATCACGGCCGCGTAGTTCGCCGCGACCTCGGGCATGATCTCCGGGTCGGGGTTCGAGAGCGCCAGGATGATCGCGTCCTCGGCCATGCCCGCCGCGTGCTCCTCGGGCAGTTTCGAGGACGAGACGCCCACGAATACGTCGGCGTCGCGCAGCGCCTCACGCGTGCCGCCGGCGATCCCGCGCGGGTTGGTGCGCGCGGCAAGGTCGCGCTTCACGCCGGTGAGGTCGGCGCGATCCGGGTGCAGGGTGCCCTTCGAGTCGATGACGATCACGTCGGTGATGCCGGTGGCGAGCAGGATCTCGGCGACCGCGACGCCCGCGGACCCGGATCCGGAGATGACGACCCGGAGCCCCGCGAGGTCCTTGCCCACCACGGTGCTTCCACCAAGCAGGGCGGCGAGCACCACGACGGCCGTCCCGTGCTGGTCGTCGTGCATCACCGGCATGTCGAGCGCCTCGATGAGGCGGCGCTCGAGCTCGAAGCAGCGCGGTGCCGAGATGTCCTCGAGGTTTACGGCGCCGAAGCTGGGCGCGATCCGCACGAGGGTCTCCACGATCTCGTCGGTGTCGGTGGTGTTGAGCACGATCGGGATCGAGTTGAGATCGGCGAACGTCTTGAACAGGGCTGACTTCCCCTCCATGACGGGCAGGGAGGCGCTCGCCCCGATGTCGCCGAGTCCGAGCACCGCCGTGCCGTCGGAGACGACCGCCACGAGGCGGGAGGCCCACGTGTGGCTGGTGGCGAGCTGCGGATCGGCGGCGATCCCGCGGCTCACCTGGGCGACCCCGGGGGTGTAGGCGATGGAGAGATCGCGGGTCGTCTCGATGGGTCGCGTCACGCCGACGGAGAGCTTGCCACCCTCGTGCGCGGCGAAGATCTCGGCTTCGGGGATGGTCGTGTGGGTGGGGGGTGTGCTCGGATGCTGAACGCTCGTCACGGTCTCTCTCACTCTCAGTTTGGGTGCCCGGGCCACTCGGCTCGACGCTCGGTGCGAGCCGCGATGCAGCGGTGCAACGCGTGGGTACCGGGGCGTGGGGTGTGCGATGGCCGTGGAGCCACATGGCGGCGAAGCCGCACGCCGGATTCGGGGCGGGCTTCCCTGGTTCTGAGTGGGCACGCAGCGGGGGTGGGGCTGCAGGCCGGTCGGATCGCGGTGTCGGACACTCGCCGAGAACGGCGCACTCGAACTTTCGCTATTCTCCAGAGCGAACGCCGCGAAAGTCAAGCATCAAGCCGACGCGAACCGCGGCCACTCAGCCGTCGCCCGGCCGCACGCTGGTGGCGCCGGGCCTGAACCGCCGGCCGGCCCAATCCCCCCCCCGTGTGAGAACGACTCCGACTACAGGGTCCGCTGCAGCGGCCACCCGGTATACGCCTCGGCGAGGTAGCGCTGGCCCGCATCGGACTCCACCACCGAGCGCAGCTCACCGAGCTGACGCAGGCGGTCGAACTCCGACGCGTCGGGGGACGCGTGCAGCATGCTCGTCATCCACCAGGAGAAGTGCTGCGCCTTCCAGATGCGCCGCAGGGCGGCCTCGGCGTAGGCGTCGATGGGGGCCTCGTCGCCCCGGAGCAGCAGCCCCTGGAGCGCATCGTTCAGGAGGATCACGTCGGCGACCGCGAGGTTCATTCCCTTCGCGCCGGTGGGCGGCACGGTGTGGGCGGCATCGCCGACGAGAGCGGCGCGGCCGTGGCGGAGTTCGTGGGCGACGAAGCTGCGGAAGCGGAGCACGTCGCGCTGAAAGATGGGTCCCTCACGCAGCGTGGTGCCGGGAACCCGAGCCTGCAGCGTGTCCCAGAGCTGGGCCTCGCTGTACGCGTCGACGTCGGTGTCCGGATCGCACTGAAAATACATGCGCTGCACGGTGTCCGAGCGCTGGCTGATGAGCGCAAAGCCGTCGGGGGAGTTGCTGTAGATGAGCTCTTCGGAGCTGGGCGGCGCCTCGCACAGGATCCCGAACCACGCGAAGGGATACTCGCGGAAGGACCCGCCCGTGTGCGAGCCAGTTACGGCGGTGCGCACGACGCTGCGGGACCCGTCGGCGCCCACTACGAAGTCGGCGGCGATCTCAAACCGGGTGCCGTCGGCGGCCGTGCAGAACACGCGGGGGGTCGCGGTATCGACGTCGTCAACGCGGTCGGCGGTGACCCCGAACCGCAAGTCCTGCCCCGCGGCGAGCCGCGCGGCGATGAGATCGGTGAGAGCCTCGTGCTGCGGGTAGAGCCAGACGCTGCGGCCCACATGGCTGGGGAAGTCGATGCGGTGCCCCTCGCCGGCGAAGCGGAACTCGATCCCGTCGTGGCGGTGCCCCACGGTGCGCGCGCGGCTGCCGGGGACTGTGTCGAGGATCTCGACGGTGCCCTGCTCAAGGATGCCGGCGCGCACGGTCGACTCGATCTCCTCGCGGGTGCGGCGATCGAGCACGATCGACTCGATCCCGGCCTCGGCGAGCAGGTGCGAGAGGAGCAGCCCGGCGGGGCCGGCTCCGACGATGGCGACGCGGGTGCGCTCGGCGGTCATGAGGTCTCCTTTGACGACGGTCTGCCGCGGTGGGTGTGCGCCGCGGGGGTCGTGACCGAGTGTGCCCGGCCACCGCCGCTTCAGTGAGATTTTCCCATTCAATGGGAGGATCTGAGTGCGCGCAGCTCGTCTTCAATTGCACGTGCGGCCGCCTGGAGCGCGGTGACGGCCGCGTCGGACCCCGAGCCCGATCCGGATCCGGGTCCGACGCCGGGGCCACTGCGCGCGTCCGCGTCCGCGTCGCCAGCGTGCTCACCCGAGCGCGGAAGCACCACGGAGAGCGCCGCGATTACGGCGCCGGCGTCCCGAATCGGCACGGCGACCCCGGTGGAGACCCCCTCGACTGACCCGGGGGCGACCACGAAGCCGGCGCGGCGAATCGCGGCGAGCTCGCGGCGCAGCAGCGCCGGATCGGTGATGGTGCCCGGCCCGAGGCGGCGCAGCGGACCCGCGAGCACGCGCTCGCGCACCGCGGCCTCGGCGTGCGCGAGCAGCACGAGCCCGGCCGAAGACGCGTGCAGCGGGAGCTTCCCGGCCACGCGCGCGATGTTCGCTCCAGCCTCCGGGTGTGACAGCCGCTCGATGAACAGCACCTCGTCGCGCTCAAGCACGGCGAGCTGGGTGTGCTGCCGGATCCGAGTCTGCACCGACTCCATGTGGGGCAGCGCGGCCTGGCGCAGGCGCAGCGCCGGTGAGCCGCGCAGCGCAAGCTCCCACAGCCGCATCCCCAAGCGGACGCGCTGGTCCTCGTCGCGCTCGAGGAGGCCGCTCGCCGCAAGATCGTCGACGAGGCGGTGTGCGGTGGACGGGGGGAGCCCCGCCGCGCGCCCTATCTCGCTCGCGGTCTGCACGGTGCGCTCGGCCGAGAACGTCTCGAGCACGCGCACCACGCGCGCGATGAGGGAGTCGCCGCTGGGTGAGTTCGCCATGCGGCAAGCATGCCACGGGGTACGCTCGGTACACATACGAAGCGAGGGAGGCGCGGTGGCCGGAGCTGGCGTGCTTGACCGTGCCCTCGACGTGCTCGGCTGCTTCTCCGAGGACGAGTCCGAGCTCACCGCCGCCGCGCTCGCCGCGCGGACGGGGCTCGCCCCGTCGACGCTGCACCGGCTCCTCGGCACGCTCCTGGACCACGGGCTGCTCGTGCGGATGCCGGATCACCGCTACGCGGTCGGACCGCGGCTCTGGGAACTCGGCGAGCTCTCCCCGCTGTCGCTGCGGCTGCGCGAGCGCGCGATCCCGCACCTCATGCGGCTGTACGAGGCGACCGGTGAAAACGTGCACCTCGGCGTGCTCGACGGCGAGCCGGAGCGCGCGAGTGCGCTGTACGTGGGGCGCGTGACCGGGCGCCGCTCGATCCCCACGGTCAGCCGGGCCGGCGGGCGGGGTCCGCTGCACACGACGGGGGTGGGGAAAGCGCTGCTCGCCACCTGCGATGAAGCGTGGCTCGCGCGATACTTCACCACGCCGCGAGAGCGCGAGACCGTGCACTCGCTGGTGGCCGAAGCGGAGCTTCGCGATGCGCTCGCCCAGGCCCGCGCGCGGGGGTACGCGCGCACCCGCGAGGAGATGACGCTCGGGAACATCTCGGTCGCCGCGGCCCTGCCGCGGGTGCCCGGGCTGCCGCCGATCGCGGTCGGCGTCGTGGTGCACCTTGACCGGGCCGACGAGCGCCTGCTGGCGCAGCTCGCGCGGCAGACCGCAAAGGAGATCCACGCGGAGGTGCGCGAGGCGTAGCGCGGGCGCTCCCGCGCGGTTCCGCCGGTTCGGTCCCGTCCCGCCCCGGCCCACCTCGTGCTGCTCCGCCCCCCCCGGCCCGCCTCGTCCCGCTCCGTCCCGCACAGTCCCACTCAGTGGGAGTCAGCGGCGCCGGGGTCGATCGGCGCTGGCACCCTGGACGGAGACAGGACACCCCTCGAAGGAGAGTGCTTGATGACCGCCCCCACGCCGGCCGAGCCCGCGGCCGCCCCCGAATCGCTGCTTGCGGCGCCTGATCAGGCATCGCAGACGCAGATCACCTCCGAGATCGGCGAGCTGCACGATGAGTACGCGCGCCGCGTCGCCGCCGGCGAGACGCTGCCGCGCACGATGCTCAACTTCCCGCCGTACCGCTCCAGCCTGCTGCGGCACCCCACGAAGGACACGCGACTCGTCGACCCAGAGTCGATCGAGCTGTGGTCGCCCGCCTACGGGCAACGCGACGTCGCGGCGATCGAGTCGGACCTCACGCTGCAGCACACGGGTGAACCGCAGGGCGAGCGCATCACCGTGTCCGGCCGCCTCCTCGACTCGTGGGGCCGGCCGCTGCGCAACCAGCTCATCGAGGTCTGGCAGGCGAACGCCGCCGGACGGTACATCCACCAGCGTGACCAGCACCCGGCGCCCCTGGACCCGAACTTCACCGGGGCCGGCCGCGCGATCACCGACGACGCCGGCGGCTACACGTTCACCACGATCAAGCCGGGCCCGTACCCGTGGAAGAACCACGTCAACGCCTGGCGCCCCGCCCACATCCACTTCTCGGTGTTCGGCCGCTCGTTCACGCAGCGCCTCATCACCCAGATGTACTTCCCGGGCGACCCGCTGTTCCCGCTCGACCCGATCTACAACACGATTCGTGACCAGCGCGACCGCGACCGCCTGATCGGCGCGTACGACCACGACCAGACCGTGCCCGAGTTCTCGATGGGCTACCGATTCGACATCGTGGTGGACGGCGCCGCCGCCACCTGGTTCGAGCCCGAGGAGGGGGAGCACTGATGAGCACCGACCGTACCCGCGCCGTGAGCGGCGACCGCGCGGCGCAGGTTCCCGCACAGACACACGAGCCCACGCCGGGCCAGACCGTGGGGCCGTTCTTCGCGTTCGGGCTCGACTCCGTGAAGAAGCACGAGGTCGCCTTCCCGCACTCCCCGGGCGCCATCGTGCTCGGTGGCGTGGTGCGCGACGGCGCCGGGAGCCCAATCCCGGACGCGGTCGTGGAGATCTTCGCCGCCGACTCCGACGGGTCGGTGCCGCGCGAACGCGGCAGCTTCCACCGCGACGACCACACCTTCACCGGGTTCGGTCGGGCGTTCACGACCGACGAGGGCCACTACGAGTTCTGGACGCGCAACCCGGGCTCAGTGTCTGGCGAGGCGCCGTTCTTCGCGGTGGTCGTGTTCGCGCGCGGGCTGCCCGACAAGCTGCACACCCGAATCTACCTGCCGGAGAACGAGGCAGCGCTCGCGGCGGACCCGCTGCTCGCGTCGCTCTCGCCGGAGGCTCGCGGTACTCTCGTGGCAACGCGAACGCCCGCGGGGCACCTGACCCACGACATCCGTCTGCAGGGCGAGAGGGAGACCGTCTTCATTGCCTACTGACGCCGGCGAGATCGAGGCGCCCGGCGGTGCCGCGCGCGTGGTGCCCCCGGCCGGCTTTGACGCCGGCCTCCTCACCCCGGTCTCCACCGGGACCGCGGCGGAGCTGAGCGACGCGGCGATCGCCGGGGCCCTCGTGGCCGCTGAGGTGGGCCTTGCCCGCGCCTGGGCGGCCGTGGGGGTGGCGCCGGACACCGCGGCCGCGGAGATCTCGGCCGCGCTCGGCTGGCGCGGCCCCGGGGTACCATGCGAGTGGACTGAACTCCCGCTCGCAAAGCTGATCACGGGTGCCGTCGCGGGCGGAAACCCGGTGATCCCGCTGGTGGGGATCCTGCGCGCGGGTGTCCCCGAGGCGGCGCGCCCTTGGGTGCACCGCGGCCCCACCAGCCAGGACATCCTCGACTCGGCGCTCATGCTGAGCGCGCGCGCCGCGGGCGAGCTCCTCGCGGCTGATCTGCGCCGCTGCGCGGAGAGCCTCACGCACTTCGCCCGCGAGTACCGCGACGTCCCGGTCGCCGCGCGCACGCTCACCCAGCACGCGGTGCCTACCACGCTCGGGCTCCGGGCCAGCGGCTGGCTCCGCGGGGTGACCCGCGCGGTCGAGCGGCTCGACGCCGCGGTGGCCCAGCTGCCCGCGCAGCTCGGGGGCGCTGGCGGCACACTCGCCTCGTTCGTTGAGGTTGGCGGCCCGGATCGGGCCGCCGCGCTCCCGGCCGCCTACGCCGCCGAGCTCGGCCTCGCGGCACCCGCGGCCCCGTGGCACACGACCCGCTGGCCGGTCACCGAGCTGGGCGACGCCCTCGCGCAGGCGGTCGCGGCGCTCGGCGTGATCGCGGCGGACGTGGCCACGCTCAGTCGCACCGAGATCGGTGAGCTCGCCGAGGGTGAGGGGGGCGGCTCCTCGGCAATGCCACAGAAGCGCAACCCCGCGCACTCAGTGCTGATCCGCTCAGCCGCGATTCGCGCCCCGCAATTGGCGGCGACGCTGGTCGCCGCGGCCGGGCTCGCCGTCGATGAGCGCCCCGACGGCTCCTGGCACGCCGAGTGGCCGACGCTGCGGGAGCTGCTGCGGCTCGCCCGCGGCGCGGCGGCCCACGCCCGGATCCTCACCGCCGGGCTACGGGCCGACACCGATGCCGCCGCCAGGAACCTCGCCCGCACCGGCGGGTTGATCGTGGCCGAGCGGCTCGCGCTCGTCCTCGGCCCCGTTCTCGGTGCCCCGCGCGTGCGTGCGATCGTCGCAGCCGCCGAGGACGGCGCGCAGCTCGCCGCGCTGCTGCGCGCGGAGCCCGCGATTCCCGCGGCCGGCATCGACGTCGCCGAGCTGCTCGATCCCGCACACTACACCGGGCTCGCGGGGCGTCTCGTCGACGCCGCCGTAGCGCCCCCGCGCACGCACACGGAGGACCCCGCATGACACTGCCAGAGATCGCCCTCACCGAACCGGTTGGCCCGGCCGGCGCGCCCCTGCTGGTGCTCGGCCACTCCCTCGGTACCGGCTCGCTGATCTGGGAGCCCGTGGTTCCCGCGCTCGCCGCGGCGTACCGCGTCACACTGCTCAGCCTGCCCGGGCACGACACCGCGCCGGTGCCCGCGCACCCGTTCTCGATGGCCGAGCTTGGCGACGCGGTCGCTGCGCGAGTGCGCGAGCTCACGGGTGGTGTCGGCGGCGCGCTCTACGCGGGGGTCTCGATCGGCGGCGCGCTCGCCCTCACGCTCGCGCTGCAGCACCCCGAGACGTTCGCCGCCGTGGCGAGCCTCGCGTCCGCCGCGTCCCTCGGTGACCGTGAGCACTGGACGAAGCGCGCGGCCCTCGTGCGCGAGCAGTCCACCTCCGTGCTGGTCGCGCCATCGGCGCAGAGCTGGTTCGCGCCCGAGTCGATTGCGCGGGAGCCCGAGCTTACCGGCCGGATCCTGCGCGTCCTGCAGAACACCTCGGACGAGGGGTACGCGCGTTGCGCGGAGGCGCTTGCGGGCTACGATCTGCGGGGCCGCCTGGGCGAGATCCGAATCCCCGTGCTCGCGCTCGGCGGCGAGGCAGACACGGTGGCCCCGGCGGAGCGGCAGGACGAGATCGTCGCGGGCGTGCCCGACGCGCGGTCAGTGATTATCGCGGGTGCCGCCCACCAGCCGCCCGCGGAGCAGGGGGCCGCGGTCGCCGCGGCGCTGCTCGAGTTCTTCGGCGGGGTCACCCGATGAGCGCCGCGAGCGGCGAGTCGACGGCAAACGCAAACGCTGGCGCTGCCGCTGCCGCTGCCGCTGCCGGCCCGGTGGGCGGCGACCTCAGCGACCGCGAGCGCGTGGCCCGCGGCATGGCGGTGCGCCGGGAGGTGCTGTCCGACGCGCACGTGGATCGCGCGATCGCCGGCACCACCGAGTTCACCGCCGACTTCCAAGACTTCATCACCCGCACCGCCTGGGGCGATATCTGGTCGCGGCCCGGCCTCGACCGCCGCTCGCGCTCGGTGGCCGTGCTCACCGCAATGATCGCGCTGGGCCACCACGAGGAGTTCGAGATGCACGTGCGTGCCGCGCGGCGCAACGGACTGACGGTCGCGGAGATCACAGAGGTGATCCTGCAGGCGGGGCTGTACTGCGGCGTGCCGGCCGCGAACACGGCGTTCAAGCTGGCGCAGGGGGTGCTCGCCGAGCTCGGCGAGGCATAGCGCGTATCCTTGACTCTGTGAAACGCGAGATCCGGAGCCTGTTCAGCCTGCCTCCCGGACCCGCACCCCGCGGCTGGATCGCCACGCGCGCCGCCGCCTCGATGGGCGTCCCGCTCGCCGTGCTCACGCTGCTCGGTCGCGAGGACCTGGGCCTGCAGGCGGCGGTGGGCGCGTTCCTCGCACTGTTCGTCGCGGGCGCCGCCGCCCGCGAGCGCGCGAAGGTGCTGCCGATCGTGGGGGTTGCCCTGTTCGCGTGCGCCGCGCTGGGCGTCGCGCTCGCGCCGTGGCCGCTGTGGCTCGCCGTGGGCCTCGTGGTCGTTGCGGTGGGGGTGAGTGGCCTCGCGTTCGCGTTCCGGCTCGGCCCGCCGGGCCCCGTGTTCTTCGTGCTGATCTACGGCCTCTCGGGGATGATCACCGCGGTGCGCGACGGGGAGCGGGTCAGCGCACCCGGGACCGTGCTCCTCACGATGCTCGCCGGCATGGTCTTCTCGTACCTCGTCGCGCTCACCCCACTGCTGCGCCGCGCGGAGCGCGCCCGGCCTGCGCGCCCCCTGCGCGCGCTGCTGCCCGGGCCGTGGCTGGGCGCCGGTGAGCAAGAGCTCCTGCTGCGCGTCGCCGTTGTCGCCGTGCTGGGCACCGTGATCAGTGTGGTGTGGCTTGACCCGCATCGCGCGTACTGGACGGTGTCGGCCGGGGTCGCGGTGGTCGGCCTGGCGGCCGGACGCAGCCACGCACTCGGCCGGGGGCTGCACCGCACGGCGGGCACGCTGCTGGGCGCCGCCGTATACCTCGCAATCGCGCCCCTCGGGGCCAGTCCGGTGGCGCTGGTGCTGCTCCTCACCGCCCTGCAGTTCTCGATCGAGATCGTTGTGGTGCGCAACTACGCGCTCGCGCTCGTGTTCATCACGCCGCTCGTGCTGCTCATCACGGGCTCGGCGGCGGGCGGTGACCCGTTCGCCTCCGCGGGGGAGCGGGTGCTCGACACGGCGGTGGGCTCCGCGCTCGCGATCGGCTCCGCGCTGCTGCACCGGCGGGAAGCGCGGGGGTAGGGCGCGGGTTCGGAATTGACCACCCCATTCTTCGGAATCTCCGAAAGTGTTGTGCGATTCAATCCGTTTGACCCGTGCATGCGGTGCGTCACAGGATGGGGCGTGCGCACCACGTGGAGCGCACGCGCGCGGCGCCCCGAACCGGGCGGCGCACCCACCGGACAAAGGAGTCTGTATGTCATCCGCACCCGTCACGAGCGGCCGAAGAGAGAGTCGTCGCGTTGCGCTCGCAACGATGGTCGGCACCACGATCGAGTGGTACGACTTCTTCATCTATGCGAACACCGCGGCACTCGTGTTTGCGCAACTGTTCTTCGAGCCGCTTGGCGCCCAGTCCGCGCTGCTGCTGTCGTTCGCAACGATAGGCATCAGCTTCCTGTTCAGGCCGCTCGGCGCGATCGTTGCGGGGCACCTGGGCGACCGCATGGGCCGGCGCTCGATGCTCGTGCTCACCCTCCTGCTCATGGGGGCGGCGACCACGCTGATCGGCGTGCTTCCCACGTACGAGCAGGCGGGCGTCATCGCGCCGATCCTGCTCGTGCTGCTGCGGATCCTGCAGGGCTTCTCCGCGGGCGGGGAGTGGGGCGGGGCGGCGCTCATGGCGGTCGAGCACGCGCCGACGGAGAAGCGCGGACTGTTCGGTTCGGCGCCGCAGCTCGGCGTTCCGCTCGGCATGCTGCTTGCGTCCGGAGTGCTCGCGCTCACCACGGCCGCGTTCGGGCCCGAGAAGTTCCTTGAGTTCGGGTGGCGGATCCCCTTCCTGCTGAGCGTGGTGATGCTGGTGGTCGGCTTCGTGATCCGGCGCTCGGTGGAGGAGAGCCCGGTGTTCAAGGAGCTCCAGCAGCAGAAGTCGCGCTCGCGGATGCCGCTCGTCGAGCTGTTTCGCAAGCACTGGTGGCTCGTGCTCCTCGCCGCGCTCACGTTTGCCGGTAACAACGCCGCGGGCTACATGTCGACGGGTGGGTACGTGCTTTCGTATGCCACGACGGTGCACGGGATGGACCGATCGGCGGTGCTCGCCTGCGTCACCCTCGCGTCCGCGGTGTGGGCCGGGACCACGCTACTCGGCGGGTGGCTCTCGGATCGCTGGAAGAGCCGCCGCAAGGTGTACGTTGTGGGCTACCTGCTACAGATTCTCTGGGCGTTCCCGCTGTTCTGGCTGGTGGATTTGCAACTCGTCATCATGATCGCGATCTCGCTGTCGGCCTGGATGCTCTCGACCGGGCTCACATACGGCCCACAGGCCGCTTACTTCGCCGAGATCTTCCCGTCGCGGGTGCGGTACTCGGGCGTCTCGCTCTCGTACGCGCTCGGCGCGATCCTGGGCGGCGCGTTTGCGCCGACGATCGCGACGTGGCTGCAGCAGTCGACCGGCTGGATCGGATCGGTGTCGATCTACCTCGCCGTGATGGCGGCGATCTCGCTCGCCGCGGTGCTCATCATTCGGGAACGGTGGGGCACGCCGCTCATTGAGCGCTCGGACGACTACGTCGCTGCTGCCGCCGAGGCAAGATGATCCCCGCTCCCCGTCCAGTTGACCTGTCGCGCGAATGCGAGCAGCGCGTGCGTGCGGGCGGGGAGCGGATGGTCGGGCGACCAGATCACCTCGACGGCCACGGGTGGCACGGGCGGCTCAATTCGCTTCGTGACGAGCGGGAAGCCCTCGTAGCTCGCGGAGTTTGCTACGCGAGACACGAGGACCCCGTAGCCGAGGCCGCGCGCCACGAGTGTGCGCACCACCTCGTAACTCGCGGTGCGGTGCCGCACTCGGGGGCGCAGGCCGCGCTCGGCGAACACGGCGAGCGTGTGCTCGCTGGACGGCGGGGCATCGAGCAGGATCAGGTCCTCGTCGATTACCTCCTCCAGGCGTACCGCTGGCTGCTCCGCCAGTGGATGGTTCGCCGGGAGGATCACGTGGGGTGGCAGCTCGAACAGGCGGCTTCGTGCGGGTGTTCCGGCGACCAGCATGTCGTAGACGAAGGCGAGGTCGACCCGGCCCGAGGCGAGGGCGGTGGCGAGCTGATCCTGCGTGGCCTCGAGAATCGAGAGCTCGACCGCCGGGTGCAGCCTCGCGAACTCCTGAAGCAGCGGCGGCAGGATGAGCGGCGCGAGCGTGGGGTAGCAGCCGATCACAATCGGTCCGCTCAGGACGTCCGCGGTGCTTCCCATGGTGCGCGAGAGCTCGTCGGCCTCGGAGAGCATCTGCCGAGCGTGCGCCATGAGCTGCTGGCCCGCGGGGGTCAGCGTGAGCCCGTGCGCGCGCCGGCGGACGCACAGCCGCTCGCCAACAATCGTTTCGAGCTCGGTGATCGCGTCGGACATTGCAGAGGGGGAGACGTGCAGCGCTTCGGCCGCCCCCGTGATCGTCCCCACGTCTGCTGCGGCGACGAAGTAGGCGAGCTGCCGCAGCGTGAACGGCGGAATGCCGGATCGCGCACTCACTGGGGGCCCCGCTCCGGCCGGATCTCGAAGTCGTCGAGCTCGGTGCCCGCGGTGTATGGGCCGGAGAAGAAGAGGTCGGCGCCCGCCTCGGTGAGGCGGAGGCCGGTGCCGCGCAGGGTTTCGTCCGCTCCCGCCACCAGCGCTGCGATCGAGGCGAACGGGAGGCGCGCCCCGGGCTCGTGCGGATCCGCGATGGTGAGGGTCCACCCTCCGTTCGCGCCCGTGATTGCCGGGTCGGCAAAGACGAGCCGGAGCATCCCCGAGTGCCCGCTCAGCGTCACGGTGCCGCGGAAGTGCAGTGGTGCCGGGGCTGACTCCCCCGCGACTGCGGGGTCGGAGGGGAAGGCGAATCCGTCGTCGCTGACGGTCGCGGGGGGCGTCGCCGCGACGTGCCCGTCTGACATCCCGCTGACGTACGCGATGAGCGAGGCTTTCACGCCCCAGCGCAGCTTCCTGGGACTCGGCGTGGTGGGCTGCGACTGCTCTGTGCGCTCCATAATTCGATAATACCGAATTTGATCTGAAATACATTGAGCTTTTCTTGAATAAGAATCCCGCGCATACTCGGGGCAAGTAGGAACGAACCGCCGAACACAAGGACGTGACATGACTGGTATCGAGGCTCCGATCGCCGACTGGGTAACGATTCCGGAGCTCTACCGAGATCCGTTTCTCATCTATGAGCGGCTCCGCGCAGAGGGCGGGGTGCACTGGGTGCCGGCGGTCAATCGGTTCCTCATCACATCGTACGAGGCGGTCCACCAGACGGAACTGGATCAGGAGGTATTCTCGGCGAACGAGCGCGACTCGCTCCAGATCCGAGCTATGGGGCACTCAATGCTGCGGCGAGATGATCCCGAACACTATCTCGAGCGCAAGGCCTGGCAGCCCGCGCTCCGCCCCGGAGTGGTGAAGCGCACCTGGACCGAAATGTTCCACAGGAACGCCAAGCGCTACCTGGCGGAGCTCGTAGACAAGGGGCCTGGCGCGGACCTGATCTGGGACTTCGCCGCGCCCTACGCGGCAGAGAGCCTGCGGGAGGTGATCGGGCTCTACAACGCGACGCAGGAGGATCTGCAGCGCTGGTCACAGACCATGATCGATGCGACGGGCAACTACGCGGACGATCCTGAGGTGTGGGCGCGCGGCAAGCGATCGTTCGACGAGGTTGACGTGGTGCTCGACGAGATGCTCGCCTGGCATCAGAAACACCCCGACCACACGCTGCTCTCCACGCTCCTGCGCATCCCCGACTACGAGATGCCCATTGATCGCATCCGTGCGAACGTGAAGATGACGATCGGCGGCGGTTTGAATGAACCGCGCGACGCGCTGGGGGTCACGGCGTGGGCGCTGCTCACCCACCCCGAGCAGCGCGCGGCCGTCGCGGCCGACCGATCGCTGTGGTCCACGGCATTCGACGAGTCCCTGCGCTGGGTCGCGCCCATCGGGCTCTACTCGCGGCAGACCACTCGCGCGGTCGACGTTGCGGGAGTGCGGCTCCCGAGCGGTGCAAAGCTCGGGATCTGCATCCTCTCGGCAAACCGGGACGAGCAGATCTGGGACCGCGCCCCAGAATTCGACCTGCGCCGGGAATCGAAACCCCACCTCGCCTTTGGAAAGGGTGTGCACGTCTGCCTGGGAGCCTGGGTTGCCCGGGCGCAGGTTGCAGACGTCGGCCTGCCGCTACTCTTTGAATCGCTCGAGGGGTTGCGCGTGCTCCCCGAAGATCCGCCGGAGATCGGCGGCTGGGTGTTCCGAGGAATGACGAAGCTTCCCGTGAGCTGGACCGCGGTTCGCGGGCAAGACGTCTCCGGAGCCGCACCCGCCAGTGCGGCGCAGATGGCTCCCGCGGCCCGGGGGGCGGAGGGCGACACGGAAGCGCCCGAGCCAGGGATCCCCGCGCCCAGGATCGCGATCGTTGGCTCCGGGCCCTCCGGGAGCTTCTCGGCGCAGGCGCTGCGGCGCACGTTCCCCGCGGCGCCGATCGACGTGTTCGACGCGCTTCCCACACCGTACGGGCTTGTTCGCTACGGCGTCGCCCCGGACCACCAGGGAACCAAATCGGTGACCCGGCAGTTCGATCGGCTCTTCCTCGCTGAAGGGGTGCGGTTTACCGGGGAGACGCAGCTGGGACGCGACGTGACGCTACCGGAACTGCGCGCCGCCTTCGACGTGGTGGTGCTCGCGACGGGGCTCCACCGCGACCGGCCACTCCCGGTGCCCGGGGCGACCCTTCCCGGGGTGCGCGGCGCGGGAGCGGTGACGCGCGTGCTCACGCAGCACCCGGACGAGCCCGCTCAGCCGCCGCTCGGAGCCCGCGTGGTGGTGCTGGGGCACGGGAACGTCGCGATGGACGTCGTGCGCCTCCTGGCGCGGGATCCCGCGGAGTTCGACGGTTCGGACGTGGACGACCCATCGCGCGATGCGCTCGTGGGTGCCGTCCGGACCATTCACCTGGTTGGTCGGAGCGGGGTGAGCGCGGCGAAGTTCGACCCAGTGATGGTGCGCGAGCTCGCGGGCCTCACGGGTGTGCACCACGTGGTGCACGGCGCCGCGGAGCTGCCTGAGCAGGCCCGCGATGCAAGGGTCGATGCGGTCCGAGAGCTGGTTGCCGCGGGCGAAGCGGCCCAGACCGCCGCCGGCACACCGCGCGTGCGCGTCGAGTGGTGGTTTGCTGCAGCGCCCACACGGATAGTGGGAGCGGATCGTGTGACCGGAGTCGCGATCGAGTCCACGGGCGACGCAGCCTCGGTGTCGCGTGTTCTTCCCGCTGACGACGTGATCACCGCGATCGGCTTCGAAGGTACCGAGGACACCCCGCTCGAGCCAGGCGCCCACCCTGACGGTCGGGTGGAACCGGGACTCTACACGGCGGGGTGGCTCCGGCGCGGCCCGCGCGGCACGATCCCGGACCAGCGCACGGACGCGCGGGACCTCGCCCTGACGGTTGCCGCTGATCTCGCGAGCGGCGCGATTGCCGTCGAAGAGGACGGCGCCGCCGCAGCGAAACTCCTGGCGCGCGTGCGCGCGGCGGGAACTGATTTTGACGGGTGGCGCCGCATCGACCTCCGGGAACGACTCACGGCGGCCCCCGGCCGCGAGCGCGCGAAGCTCGCCTCCCGCGCCGAGCTGCGCGCGGCGGCGGGTGACCTCACGCTTGACCTCCCGCCAGTTCCCGAGGGCGGCGCAGACGCGCTCGCCGCCGAGGTGCCGCTCACCGTGCTCTTCGGTACCGAGTCCGGTGGGGCCGAGCTCGTCTCGGAGGAGCTTGCGCAGGTGCTCGGCGCCGCGCCGGGTGCCGACGTGCGCGTGCACGACCTCGCGGAGATCGCCCCCGAAGACCTGGACGCGGATCGTATGCACCTGCTCATCTGCTCGACCTACGGCGACGGTGAGGTGCCAACCTCTGCGCGGCCGTTCCACCGGGCGCTCGTTGAGGCGCGGCCCGATCTCACCGGGATTCGTTACGCGGTGTTCGGCATGGGCGACCGCAGCTACGACAAGACCTACTCGCGCGGGAGCGAGCTCGTGGATGAGGCGCTCACCGCCTGCGGCGCTGCGCGAGTGGGCGAGTACGGGCGGCACGACGCGGGCGGGCCACTCAGTGTCACGGAGGCGGCGCGCGAGTGGGCGTCCGGGGTGCTCGCGGCGATCGCAGCTGCGGCGGTTCCTCTCAGTGACTGATGTGCGCCTCCGCGACCGTCCGTGCCCCGTGCTTCGCGGCCTGAACGAGCTCGTACACGTGGGTGCGCAGCCGCGCGAACTCGGCGTCGCTGCGCGTTTCGATCTGGGAGCGCTGCGCGCCGAGGTTGACGTGGACGTCCTCGAAAATCACGGTGGGGCGCCCCGAGAGGACCAGGACGCGCTCGCCGAGATAGATCGCCTCGTCGATGTCGTGCGTCACGAACACCACTGTGACCCCGAGCCGCTCCCACAGCGACCGCACCAGGTCTTCGAGCTCGAACCGCGTCTGCGCGTCTACCGCCGCGAACGGCTCATCCATGAGGAGGACCTGGGGCTCGTAGGCGACGGCGCGCGCGATCGCGACGCGCTGCTGCATGCCGCCGGAGAGCTGCCACGGATACTTCTCACCCTCGCCGGCAAGCGAGACCGCGGCGAGCGCTTCGGCGACGAGTTCGAGACGGCGGGAGCGGGGAATCCGCTTTTCCTTGAGTGGAAGCTCGATGTTCTCGGCGACCGTGAGCCACGGGAACAGTGAGCGGCCGTACTCCTGCAGCACAACGGCGAGGCCTGGTGGGGGGCCGGAGATCGTCGTGCCAGCGAGCACGATCTCGCCGGAGCTCGGCGTGAGGAGACCCGCGAGACAGCGCAACAGCGTGGTCTTGCCCGCTCCGGACGGACCGACGATGCAAACGAGCTCGCCCGCGCTGATCTTGAAGTCGAGCTGCCGGATCGCCTCAACCGGCTCGCCTCGTCCGGTGTAGGTCTTGCTGAGCGCGCGTACTTCGAGCGTGGCTGAGCCTGCGGGGGGAATCATTGACATGTCATGCACCTTCGCGTTGCGTCTGGAGGTACCCGTGGTACCACGTGAGTACTGAGCCCGAGATCACTCGGAACACTAGGGAGAGGAGGGCGCCGAGCACCCCGAGCAGGATCACCCCGCCCCACATCTGTGGGATGGCGAAGCTCCGCTGGAACTGGACGATCGTGAACCCGAGCCCGTCCTTTGCGGCGAACATCTCGCTGATCACCATCAGGATGATGCCGATCGAGAGCGCCTGCCGCGCGCCCGTGACGATCTGGGGGCTCGCGCCGGGAAGTGTGACACGGCGCAGGGTTCCCCAGCGTGAGAAACGGTAGCTGCGCGCGGTGTCGCGGAGCACCGGATCGATCGCACGGACGCCCTCGACGGTGTTCAGGAGGATGGGCCAGAGGCACCCGATTGCGATGACCGCGATCTTCATGCCGTCGCCGATTCCCATGAAGAGCATGAAGATGGGGACGAGCACCGGCGGGGGAATGGCGCGGAAAAACTCGAGCACCGGTTCGACTGTTGCCCGGATGCGCCGCGAGGTGCCCACCGTGATCCCGAGGACGATCCCCGCCACCAGTGCGAGTGTGTATCCTGCGAGGATACGGAGCACGCTCGGCACAACGTCGCGCATGAACCGGGTCGCCATGAAATCCTCGCCACCAAACCAGGTGGGCCAAAACTCAGCGATCGTGGTCGAGAGCGGGGGGTTGAGGTAATTGGTACTGCCGGCGGATCCGAACCACCAGAGCGCGACGAGGATCGCCGGAAGCGCGAGGAGCGCGGCTGCGCGCCTCATTGCGCTCCGGGCTTTCGCCCCGCTGCCGCGTTGCGCGATGGTGCGGAGGGTGGTGGTGGTCATGCGTGCGCCTCCGTTCGGATCGAGGGGTGCCAGGAGAGTGTGCGCCGCTCGGTGGCCCGCGCAATGACGTTCACGATGACCCCGAGGGCGCCTGCCACGATTACGTAGGCGTACATCGGCGCGACTGCGCCAGACTCGCGAGCGAGTGCGAGCCTGCCGCCGATACCGTCGCCGCTGATGAGAAGCTCGCCGGTGACGGTGACGGTGAGGATGAGCGCGACGGACGCCGCCAGCCGCAGCCCGGTCATCGCGAACGGGAGTGTCGTAGGCCAGACGACCGAGCGAATGCGGGTGAGGGGCCTGAAGCGGTACGAGCGTGCGGTGTCGGAAGCGACCGGGTCGATGTCTTGGACCCCCGCCATCACCTGCATCAGGATCTGCCAGAAGCTGGCGTACACCACGAGCAGCAGGGTGGACGGCATCCCGGTGCCGAGGAGTAGCACCGCGACGGGGATCAGCGCGACCGACGGCACCGGCCGCAAGAACTCGATGGTTGACGCCGTGTACTCGCGCAGCCAGCCCACCGTGCCGAGCAGCACGCCGATGCCAACCCCGGCGAGCAGCGAGATGCCGAGGCCGATCAGCCAGGTGAGGAGGGTCTGGCCGAGCGCGATCCAGAAGGTCGACGTCGTCGCGATTGCGAACAGCGCGCCGAGCATTTCGGAGACTGGGGGCAAGTACCGGGCGTCGACCATCCCGAGCTGTGGGAGCAGCTCAAGAACGATGAGGAGCGCGAGGACTCCAGCGGCGCCGAGTACCCAGTCGGGTATTCGCCGAACGGAGGCGTCGCGGACGGTAGTCGTGGTCATCGTGGCAGCAGCTGCGAAACGTCGATTGCCTCGTCAACCATGCCGTAGCGCAGCGCGAGATCTGCCAGGAGCTGCACGCTCTCGGTGTTGATGTCTGGCTTGAACCGGGGGAGCGTCATCGTTTCCTTGATCTCCGGGTCGATCTCCGTGTAGGAGTCCAGCGTGGCCCGAGTGACATCGGGGTTCGCGTCGGCGTACTCAAGGGACTTTCGCATCGCCGAGGTAAACGACTCAACGATCTCGGGGTGCTCGGCCGCGTACGGGGTGCTCGTGAAATACGCGGAGATCATGAGATCGGGGTCGGTTTCCGCGTAGTTCCAGGAGATCACCCGGGCGCCCTCCGCCACGGCGCGGGTGAGGTGTGGGGCGAGGATCCAGGCTGCGTCAACCTGCTCTGAGGCGATCGCCGCGGGCATATCAGGGAAGCCCATCTCGGTGAATTGGATCTTCGCCGGGTCTCCGCCATCCTTCTCGACCACGTTGCGCACGGTCGAATCGCCAATGTTGTTCAAGGTGTTTACGGCGACGGTCTTCCCGGCAAGATCCGCCGCGGTCGTGATCGGTGATCCCTCGGGCACGACGACAGCGCCGATATCCGGATCGCTCCCGGTGGTGAAGTTCGCGGCGCTTACGGCCTGGATCGGGACCCCGTTTGACACCCCGAGCAGGAGTGAAGTGACGTTACTGAAACCAAACTGGTAGTCACCAGAGACGACGGCGGGGACGATTGCCGCTCCCCCCTGCGCGAGTTCGAGGGAGACATCAAGGCCCTCTTCCTCAAAGAACCCCTGTTCGACGCCCACATATATTGCTGCGACATCGACGATCGGCATCACGCCGACCGTGATCGGGGTGAGTCCGTCGGTGTCCTCAGACGGTGCCGGGGATGAGCTGCCGCTGCAGGCGCTCAGCGCGAGCGCGGCTGCCGCGACGAGTGCGAGCGCGGGGATTGGGGATCGCATGGGTTCTCCTTTGAACGTAAACTTGCGGCAATTCGCATTGCGAAAAGAATTGCCCATAGCGAAACTATCCTGGGTAGCGCGCGGATGTCAAAGATTCATGGTCAGTCTGGCTGCGCTCCGCCGCCCCTCGCCGGCGGTGGCACTCAAGCCTCGAATCCCGCGGTGCTGCGCGAGATGAGGAGCTGCCGTCAGGGCTGAGGCCCGTGGGGTGGCGAGTGGGGGGGCGTGCGCGCCTCCGAGTTACGCCCGCTCGAACACCAAGCGATCGCGACCGAGCACGATTCCGGCGATCAGCTGAGCTGCTCCGACGGCGAGGAGCAGTATCAGCGGCGCCAGCCAGTCTCCGGTCGCCTCGTGCGCGGCGCCAAACGCGATAGGGCCGGCCGCCGCGATGAGGTACCCCACCGACTGGGCCATGCCGGAGAGCGCGCTCGCGGACGAGTGATCGGGCGCCTTGGTGGCCATGAAGAGCAGTGAGAGGCTGAGGGAGGCGCCCGAAGCAGCCCCGCCCACGAGGATCCAGGGCAGGGGTGCCGCGGGGGTGAAAACGAAGCCCGCGAACGCTCCGGCGATCACCGCTGGAATGAGCGCCGGCACCCATTTCTTGAGGTTGCCGCGATACAGCAACGGGACGAGCAGGGAACCGCCGATCGCGACCACCTGGTAGAGCATCACTTCGACTCCTGCTTCGACCGCGGAGCGCCCGGCAGTGGTGGCGATCGGGGCGAGCCAGGTTGAGATCATGTAGAACAGCGCCGCCTGCAGTCCCATGTAGGCCGCCACCCACCAGGCCACTGGATCGCGCCAGATCCCTCGGCCCGAGCGCGGGGGGAGACCTGCGGGCGCCGCCACCGAGTCCGGAGCGGGTACCGGCCGACCTCCCGGGGTGCGGGTTGCCGCGATCCACACGACAAGCGCAATCGGAATGAGCGCCCCGGTGGTGAGGAGCGCTACGCGCCACCCGAGTTCGCCGGCACCCGTGTCAATCCGCGCGATTGGCACAACGAGGCCGGCCGATACCGCACCGAGTCCGCCGAGGAGTGCGGTGTAGACGCCCATAACGAGGGGCACGCGCGTGCTGAAATCACGTCGGATGACCGCGGGGAGCAGTACGTTTCCGATCGCGAGCGCGGCTCCGATCAGCGCCGTACCCAGCCAGAGGTTGGGTGGCCCGCCGGGGAGCGAGCGCCAGACGGTACCGACCATCAGGGCGATGAGGGACCAAGTGACGGCGCGCGACAGGCCGATCCTCATGCTGAGGCCGTGCGCGAGCGGCGACACGAGGGCCCAGGTGAGCAGTGGCACCGACGCAAGCCCGCCGAGTACGGCGGGGCTCACGCTCTGGTCTGCGGCGATCTGCTCAAGGAGTGGCCCGACCCCGGTGATGGTCATCCTCATGTTGACCGCCACGAGGCAGACCGCCACGAAGAGCAGCCCCCAGGGGCGTGCTGCGGCGAGCTGGTGTCTGGTCACGCCTGGACCCTATCGCACGGCGGACGGGTGCGGGCAGCTGGACAATCCCGTAGGATATGCGAGAAGCGAAGTATTTTTCGCATTACGAATTATCTCTCGCGCGGTATCGCGCGACGTTCCGGGGCGAGGAGGCAGCGGATGATTGACAAGACCGTCACGTCCGTCGAGGCGGCGGTATCGGGGATCCATGACGGGGCGACCGTGATGATCGGGGGGTTCGGCCGAGCCGGGCAGCCGGTCGAGCTGATCGACGCGTTGATTGAGCAGGGCGCGAGCGAGCTCACCATCGTGAACAACAACGCCGGCAACGGCGACGTGGGGCTCGCGGCGCTGCTGGCTAAGCGCCGGGTGCGCAAGATCATCTGCTCCTTCCCGCGCCAGTCAGACTCCTGGGTGTTCGACGGGCTCTACCGCGAGGGCGCGATCGAGCTTGAGCTTGTGCCCCAGGGGAACCTCGCCGAGCGGATTAGGGCAGCCGGGGCGGGCATTGGCGCCTTTTACACGCCCACCGGGGTCGGCACGCAGCTTGCCGAGGGGAAGGAGACGCGGGAGATCGAAGGCCGCGTGTACGCCCTTGAGTACCCGATCCGAGCAGACTTCGCGCTCGTGAGTGCGCGGGCGGCTGACCGCTGGGGCAACCTCGTGTATCGCGAGACCGCCCGCAACTTTGGTCCGATCATGGCGACCGCGGCACAGACCACGATCGTGCAGGTTGACGAACTGGTTGAGCTCGGCGCGATCGACCCAGAAACGGTGGTCACCCCCGGAATCTTCGTCGACCGTGTCGTCGCCGTCGGCGAACGGCGCTGGCTCCGCAACGGTGAGTTCGTCGGTGGCGTCGACCTTGAGGGGCAACCACTCGTCCACGCGAACGTGGACGCGAGCACGGATCTCACCACGCAGGGAGGCGCGAAATGAGCACCGGAATCACCAGGAATGAGCTCGCGGCTCGGATCGCCGCGGACATCCGTGAGGGATCGACAGTGAACCTCGGGATCGGCGCGCCCACCCTCGTGGCAAACTACCTTCCCGCCGACCAAGAAATCATTCTCCACACTGAAAACGGGATGCTCGGGATGGGGCCGGCGCCCGAGCAGGGCCTCGTCGACCCCGATCTCATCAACGCCGGCAAACAGGCGGTCACTGCCGTCGCGGGCGCCGCGTATTTCCACCACGCGGATTCGTTTGGCATGATGCGCGGCGGGCATCTCGACGTATGTGTGCTCGGCGCGTTTCAAGTCGCGGAGAACGGCGACCTTGCTAACTGGTCGACCGGTGCGCCC
The DNA here is from genome assembly GCF_004217175.1 of Leucobacter luti. Taxonomy (GTDB): domain Bacteria; phylum Actinomycetota; class Actinomycetes; order Actinomycetales; family Microbacteriaceae; genus Leucobacter; species Leucobacter luti. The sequence continues at coordinate 212,800 of NZ_SHKI01000003.1, read as the reverse complement.
GGGGCGATCCCCGCGGTGGGGGGCGCAATGGACCTCGCCATCGGCGCGAAGGACGTGTACGTGATGACCGACCTGCTGACCAAGCAAGGCGAGTCGAAGCTCGTTGCGGCGTGCAGCTACCCGCTCACCGGGGTCGGCTGCGTGTCTCGGGTCTACACCGACCGGGCAATCTTTGACGTGACCGCGACTGGCTTCGCGGTGCGCGAATTGTTTGGGGGCACCACAATTGAGCAGCTCCGCGAACTCACGGGACTGGCGCTGACCGAGGGAGCACCGGCATGAGCGGCACCTACATTTACGACGCGGTACGCACGCCGTTTGGGCGAGCCGGCGGTGCGCTCGCGGGCGTGCGCCCGGACGACCTCGCGGCGACGGTGATGCGGGCCGCGGTCGAACGGACCGGCATTGACCCGGCCCGCATCGGCGACGTGATCTTCGGAGACGCGAACCAGGCGGGCGAAGACAATCGCAACGTCGCGCGCTTCGGCGCTCTGCTCGCCGGGTTTCCCACCTCCGTGACCGGGGTGACCGTGAACCGTCTCTGCGCTTCGTCAGTGGAAGCGGTGATCCAGGGCGCACGCGCGATCGAGTCGGGCGACGCGAGCCTGGTGCTCGCGGGTGGTGTCGAGTCGATGAGCCGCGCCCCGTTCGTCGTAGAGAAATCGGCCAAGCCGTGGCCCGCGGTCGGAAACCAGACCATGTGGAACACCGCCATTGGGTGGCGCATGATCAATCGGGAGCTGCCCACCCACTGGACCATCTCGAACGGCGAGGCCGCCGAGAAGACCGCGCGAACCTGGGGCATCACCCGGGAGGCGCAGGACGCGTTTGCGGTGCGCTCGCACCGGCTCGCGGCGGCGGCCTGGGCCGCCGGGGTCTACGACCCTGAGATCGTGCAGGTGCCCGGCGCGGCCCTCACGCGCGACGAGGGGATTCGCGACGACTCATCCGTCGAGAAGCTCGGCGGCCTGCGCCCGCTCTTCGCTGCCGACGGCACGGTGACCGCGGGCAACGCCTCGCCGATCAATGACGGTGCGTCGGCTGTGCTGCTCGGCGCCGAGGGTGCGCTGCCGGAGGAGCCGCTGGCTCGGATCATCGGCCGCGCCGCTCACGGCGTCGATCCGGACGACTTCCCGATCGCCCCGATTGAGGCCGCGAACCAGGCCCTCGCCCGCGCGGGCAAGACGTGGGCCGACGTTGACCTGGTCGAGCTCAACGAGGCCTTCGCCTCACAGGCGCTCGCGTGCCTTGCGGGCTGGCCGGAGCTCGACCCGGAGCGGCTCAACGTGCACGGTGGCGCGCTCGCGATTGGACACCCGCTCGGGGCGTCCGGCGGGCGGATCATCGGTCACGCGGCCCACGAGCTGCGCCGCCGTGGTCGCGGCGTCGCCGTGGTCGCGATCTGCATTGGCGTGGGCCAGGGCCTTGCCGTGGTGCTGGAGCGCTAGACGAGGCGCCGCTTCGGCGACACCCCGTACGTGTCCTCCGGGTCCCGGTTGGGGGTGTCGCCGAGCGCCTCGTCAATGGCGCGCAGGGTGTCGGCGTCGAGCGTCACCCCGGACGCCTTGACGGTGTCAGCGAGCTGTTCGGGGCGCGAGGCACCCACCAGGGCCGCCGCGACGCCGGGGTTCTGGAGCACCCACGCGATGGCGAGCTGCGGCATGGTGAGCCCGGCGGCCGCCGCGATGGGCGCGAGGCGCTGCACCGCCTCGAGGATATCGTCGCGGAGGTACTTCTGAATGAAGTCGGCCCCCGACTTCTCGTCCGTGGCGCGGGAGCCGGCCGGCACCTGCTGTCCGGGCAGGTACTTCCCGGAGAGGACCCCCTGCGCCATCGGGGACCACACGATCTGGGAGATCCCGAGCTCCTCGGACGCGGGGATCACCCGCTCCTCGATCACGCGATGCAGCATCGAGTACTGTGGCTGGTTCGAGATGAGCTGCACCCCGAGGCGCGTGGCGATCTCGTGGCCGGCGCGAAGCTGCTCAGCGGTCCACTCGGAGACGCCAATGTAGAGCGCCTTTCCCTGACGCACGACGTCGGCGAACGCCTGCATGGTCTCCTCGAGCGGCGTCTCATAGTCGTAGCGATGGGCCTGGTACAGATCGACGTAGTCGGTGCCGAGTCTGGTGAGCGACCCGTCGATCGACTCAAAGATGTGCTTGCGGCTGAGGCCGGTGTCGTTCGGCCCCATGGGGCCCGTGGGGAAGTACACCTTGGTGAAGATCTCGAGCCCGGCGCGGCGCTGGCCCTGCAGTGCGCGTCCGAGTACCGCCTCGGCGGCCGTGTTCGCGTAGGTGTCTGCCGTGTCAAAGGTGGTGATGCCGGCGTCGAGCGCCGCGTGCACGGTCTGCACCGCAGCATCGTCACCAACCTGGGACGCGTGGGTTACCCAGTTGCCGAATGTGATCTCTGAAATCTTGAGCCCGCTGTTGCCAAGGAAGCGATAGTTCACCATGTGATCAACTGTAGATGGGCGGAGCGGTCGGTGGGAATGAAACTTTTGGGCGGGCGCACGCGCTACGCGTCGCTGCCGCGGGTGAGCGGCTAGTCTGAGTTTCGTGACTGAGAGTGGAACCGCCGATGCCGACGTTGAAACCGCGGTCGGCACCGAGGCCGGGAGCGCGAGCGGCGATTTCGTGCAGTCCCTCGCGCGCGGCATCGCCGTGATCCGAACATTTGATGCGGAGCATCCCGAACTCACACTCAGCGAGGTAGCGCGCCGCGCGGAGATGCCGGCTGCCGCGGCCCGGCGGTTTCTCCGCACGCTCGAGACACTCGGCTACGTGCGCGCGACGGGACGCTCCTTCGCCCTGACCCCGCGCATCCTCGAGCTCGGGTTCAGCTACCTCTCCGCGCTCTCACTTCCGGAAGTGATGCAGCCGCACCTTGAGCGGCTCTCCCGTGCGCTCGATGAGTCGGTTTCCGCGGCCGTCCTCACCGAAACGGAGATTGTCTACGTCGCCCGCGTGCCAACGCGACGGATTATGACCGTGGGCATCACGATCGGCACCCGGTTCCCCGCGTACGCGACCAGCATGGGCCGGGCCCTGCTGGCGGCGCTCCCGGAAGAGGGCCAGGCGGCGCTGCTGCGAGAGAGCGTGCTGAGCGCGCTTACCCCGCACACGCTCGCTGAGCCGGAAGAACTCGCGGCGGAACTCGCCAGGGTTCGCGCCCAGGGCTGGGCGCTCGTTGACGGAGAGCTCGAGGCCGGCCTGCGCTCGGTCGCTGCACCGATCCGAGGCCGCGACGGCCGCGTCGTCGCCGCGATCAACGTGTCCACGAGCGCGAGTCGAGAGACGGTGGCGCGCCTCCGCGAGCACCATCTCCCGCAGCTGCTCGACACCGCCGCCGCGATCGAGGCGGACCTCAGGCTGCTGTAGCTGCCCAAGCCACGAAGATCCAGGCCCGCGGCCTCCGCTAGTGCCCGAACGTATCGGCGTCGTGCTGCAGCGGGGCACCAACGTCGAGTGCGTCTATCGCCGCCATCTCCTCCGGGGAGAGCGCAAAGTCGAACAGGGCGAGGTTCTCGCGCTGCCGCACGGGGTTCGCCGATTTAGGGGCCGCAGCGTTGCCGTGCTGCACGTGCCAGCGCAGCACCACCTGGGCCGGCGTCTTCCCGTGTGCGCGCGCGGCATCGCCGACGGCGGGATGATCGAGGAACGAGCCGCCGCGGCCGAGCGGGGAGTAGGCGACCGTCGCGATGCCGTGCGCGCGGTTCGCGGCTTGCACGCGCGGCTGGCTGTGCTCGGGATCCAGCTGGATCTGATTCACCTCGGGCACGAGCCCCGCCGCGGCGGCCCGCTCAAGGTGCGCCGCGGTGAAGTTTGACACGCCCAGAGCGCGGATTCGCCCCTCGTCGCGCAGCGCGACGAGTCCGCGCAGGGCATCGAGATAGCGGTCCTGATCCGGATTTGGCCAGTGGATGAGGAACAGATCGATCGTGTCGACGCCCAGGCGCGCACAGCTCGCCTCCCACGCGGCGCGCACCCCGGCCTCGCTGTGATGCGCCCGGTTGAACTTGGTGGTGATGAACACCTCGTCGCGGGGCAGGCCTGAGCGGCGGATCCCCTCGCCTACACCGCGCTCGTTGCCGTAGTTCTCGGCCGTGTCGATGTGGCGATAGCCCGCCGCGAGCGCCGATTCAACGGCGTCCGCGGTCTCGGCGTCGTCCATGGGCCAGGTCCCGAGCGCGAGGACCGGCATTTCGGCACCGCCCGCGAGGCGGCTGGTTGGGGCGAGGTGTGACATGCTGAGGGCTCCTTCTCCCGTGGACCGATGGCGTTTCAAGACTACGCGGCCGGGTAGGCTACGCGGGTGTCGTCCGCGGGGGAGCCGCGGCACGAGCAGAGACAGAGGGGGCACCCGTGCGGGGTCTATTGCGTTCGGGTCAACCCAGGCTGCCGTGGCGACGGCTCCTGTTTGCGGTCGCTGGGGTGGCGCTCCTCGTGGGCCTGCTGGGGATCGTGGGCGGCTCCGTCGACCGGATCGCGCTGTTCCTCGGCTTCGCGCCGAGCTGCCTCCTCGTCTACCTGCTGCCTGAAGCGCCGGTGTCGCAGCCGATCGCGGTGGTGGGCGGTCACCTGGTGTCAGCGCTCGTCGGGGTGCTCGCCGTGCAGCTCCTCCCGTTCTCGTGGTGGAGCGCCGCGCTCGCCGCCGGGGTTGCGACCGCGGCGATGGCGCTGCTGCGCGTTATTCATCCGCCGGCCGTCGCGACCGCGGTGGTCGCGCTCGTGATTGGGGCCGACTGGATGTTTCTGCTGCTGCCGGCGCTCGTCGCGCCGGTGCTGATCGTTGGACTCGCGCTCGGGTACCACCGGCTCACGGGGGTGCAGTATCCGGCTCCGGGGATCGTGGGTGGCGGCAGAGTCGAGCGGCACCCGCGCGAGGAGTGAGTCGAGCCTCATCTGAATTGCATCTGGCGTGATCGGCGAGTTTCGGTTAAACTTGAGTCAACAACACTCAAGTTTGCGGCGAAAATCCGGCGCAGTCGCGCCGGGGAGTGGTTCGCCGCGCAGCACTGCGACCGGAAGGAACCCACATGCAGGCTAATTGGACGCCCGCCCAGGGCGAGGGTGCCGAGCAATCGGCCCTCGAGCAGTTCGGCGTCAACCTCACCGAGGTAGCGCGATCAGGCAAGCTCGACCCCGTCATTGGGCGCGACTCTGAGATTCGTCGCGTGAGCCAGGTGCTCACTCGGCGCACGAAGAACAACCCGGTACTGATCGGCGAGCCCGGCGTGGGCAAGACCGCCGTCGTTGAGGGCCTCGCCCAGCGCATCGTCGCGGGCGATGTCGCCGAGTCGCTCAAAGACAAGGAGCTGATCTCGCTCGACATCTCGGCGCTGATCGCCGGCGCGAAGTACCGCGGCGAGTTCGAGGAGCGGATGAAGGCCGTCCTCGCCGAGATCAAGGACTCCGATGGCAAGATCATCACCTTCATTGACGAGCTGCACACGCTGATGGGCGCCGGTGGCGGAGAGAGTTCCGTCGCCGCCTCGCAGATGCTCAAGCCGATGCTGGCCCGCGGCGAGCTGCGGCTCATCGGTGCGACCACGCTCGACGAGTACCGCGAGTACATTGAGAAGGACGCGGCCCTCGAGCGGCGTTTCCAGCAGGTCTACGTGGGCGAGCCGACGGTTGAAGACACCGTCGCGATTCTGCGCGGGCTGAAGGAGCGGTACGAGGCGCACCACAAGGTCACCATCGCCGACTCCGCGCTCATCGCTGCGGCGGCGCTGTCGAACCGATACATCACCGCGCGGCAGCTCCCCGACAAGGCAATCGACCTGATCGACGAGGCCGCGAGCCGGCTCCGTATGGAGATCGACTCCGCGCCGATGGAGATCGATGAGCTACGTCGCGCCGTGGATCGGCTCAAGCTCGAAGAGCTGGCGTTGAAGAAGGAGAAGGACGACGCCTCGAAGGAGCGACTCGCGAAGCTGCGCGACGATCTCGCGATGAAGCAGGCCGAGCTCGATGTGCTCGAGGCGCGCTGGGAGCGTGAGCGCTCAAACCTGAACCGGGTTGGTGCGCTCCGTGAAAAGCTCGATCAGCTCCGCATGGCGGCCGAGGTCGCCCAGCGCGAAGGGCAGCTTGAGAAGGCCTCGAAGCTGCTCTACGGTGAGATCCCGGTGATTCAGAAGCAGCTGACCGAGGCGGAGAACGCCGAGGCGGCTGACGAGATCGACGGTGAGCCGCGCATGGTCAACGAGCAGGTCACTGATGAGGACATTGCCGGGGTGGTCGCCGCGTGGACGGGCATTCCCGTGGGGCGCCTCCTTCAGGGCGAGACAGAGAAACTCCTGGCTCTCGAGAGCGAGCTCGGCAAGCGGCTCATCGGCCAGGGCGAGGCGGTGTCGGCGGTTGCCGACGCGGTGCGACGCACGCGAGCCGGGATCGCGGACCCGAACCGGCCCACGGGCTCATTCCTGTTCCTCGGACCCACGGGGGTCGGGAAGACCGAGCTCGCGAAAGCGCTCGCGGAGTTCCTCTTCGACGACGAGCACGCGATGGTGCGGATCGACATGTCCGAGTATGGCGAGAAGCACTCGGTCTCCCGGCTCGTTGGTGCCCCTCCCGGGTACGTCGGGTACGAGCAGGGCGGCCAGCTCACCGAGGCGGTGCGGCGTCGGCCGTACTCCGTGGTGCTGCTCGACGAGGTCGAGAAGGCGCACCCCGAGGTGTTCGATGTGCTGCTCCAGGTGCTCGATGATGGCCGGCTCACCGACGGGCAGGGGCGCACGGTCGATTTCCGCAACGTGATCCTGATCCTCACCTCGAACCTGGGGAGCCAGTACCTCGTCGATCAGGATCTTGCGTGGGCGGAGAAGGAGGACGCCGTGCGCGAGACGGTGCGGCGCGCCTTCAAGCCGGAGTTCATCAACCGGCTCGACGAAATGGTGATCTTCCACCCGCTCTCGGAGGCGGATCTTGCGCAGATCGTCGAGCTCGCAATCGACCGCATGCAGGATCGGCTTGCCGAGCGCCGGCTCACCCTCGCGGTGACGCCGGACGCGCGTGGCTGGCTCGCCTCGCGCGGCTACGATCCGAACTACGGCGCGCGGCCGCTGCGCCGGCTCATGCAGAAGGAGATCGACGACCGGCTTGCCCGGGCGATCCTCTCGGGTGAGGTGCGTGACGGCTCTGCCGTGCGCGTTGACGTGGCCCCGAGCGGGGACACGCTCGAGCTCGCGGTGATGCCGGGGGTCTAGCGCACTGTGGCGCACGACGCGGCCGGCCTGGCGCCCAACGGGGTGCCGGGCCGGCCGTGATTTTGCGTGCAAAAAAAGATCACAAAACGGTAACGGCGTCCGCTATGCTGTGAGCCACCGCGCGGTGTCGCGCGGCGGCAAGGAGGCCACATGCGCAGCAGCATCCCCAGGGGCGTCGCCCGCGCGGTGAGGGGTAGCCTGCTTGCTGGCCTCCTCACCACCACATTCGTGGTGGGGACCGGCGCCACCTCGCACGCGGTCGCGGGAAGCACGATGCAGCTCCACGGGGCGCTGCAGCGCACGGAAGCCGTGGGGATCGTGTCGCACCGGGGCGCTGCGGCGCTCGCTCCTGAGAACACGCTCGCGGCGATGCGGATCGCGATTGATCAGGGCGTCGAGTTTATTGAGGCAGACGTGCACCTCACCGCTGACGGGGTGCCCGTGCTGTTGCACGATCCGACGCTCGACCGCACCACCACCGGCACCGGTCCGGTCGCCGCACTCACGCTCGCGGAGCTGCGTCAGCTCGACGCGGGGAGCTGGTTTGGGGCGGAGTTTGCCGGCGAGCCGGTGCCGACCCTCGAAGAGCTCCTCGCCGAGCTTGACGGCGCCAACGTGCGCGCCCTCGTTGAGCTCAAGGGGATCTGGACGCCGGAGCAGCTCGCGGCGACCGCTGTCCTGCTCCGTGAGGCCGGCATGGTGAATCGCGTCGCGCTGCAATCCTTCGAGCCCGAGATCATTGCGGGGCTCGCGGAGGCCGCCCCCGAGTTCGCCCGGGTGCTGCTCACCCGGGAGTGGGACGAGCAGACGGTTGCGCTGGCTGCCGAGTATCGGGTCTCGGCGGTGGGTGCGCGGCCCAAGCTCTTCGCCGAGCGAGCCGAGCTCCTCGACCGCCTGCGCGAGCTGGGCATCGGCTCCCTCGCCTACACGCTCAACACAGCGGACACCTGGCGCGACGCCGGCGCGCAGCAGATCGACCTGATCGTCACCGACGATCCGGTGCGGCTCGCCGCGTGGCGCGACGAAACCGGAGACCCGGCGCCGCGCTCGCACGGCAGCGGAACGCCGAGAGAGCCCGCCGCCCCACCGCGCGCACAGCGCACGAGGGCCACGGGCTCTCACCAGAGACGGAGCGCCTGACGCGAGTCGGCTACTTGGCGGTGCGGACGGTGCCGTCGAAGAGCGTCTTGAACGTGAAGCCCGCGATCAGCGCGCCGACGATGGGGAACACGATGAACACCCACAGCTGCGCAAGCGCGTCGCCGCCACCGTAAATGGCCGTGGCGATCGACCGCGCGGGGTTCACAGAGGTGTTCGACACCGGGATCGATGCCAGGTGGATGAGCGTGAGCGTGAGGCCGATCGTCAGCGGTGCGAAGCCGACGGCCGCGCGCTTCGACGTGACCCCGATGATCACGTACAGGAACACGGCGGTGAGGATGGTCTCGATGAGCAGCACCGACACCAGCGAGAAGCCGCCGGGCGAGTGCTCGCCGTAGCCGTTCGACGCGAAGTTGCCGAGGTCCACGCCCTCGCGGCCGGTGGCGATCACGTAGAGCAGCGAGGTCGCAACGGCACCCGCGACGACCTGAGTGATGATGTAGGCGGCGGTGTCGCGCCAGGCGAAGCGGCCGGCAGCGGCGAGCCCGAGCGTCACCGCGGGGTTGAAGTGACCGCCGGAGATCGGGCCAAACGCGTAAGCGCCCACCAGCACGGTGAGGCCGAACGCGAGCGCGACGCCGAGGAAGCCGACGTTCACCGGGTTCTCGGGCGAGCCCGGGAAGGTCGCGGCGAACAGTGCGGTGCCGATCGAGCCGAAGACGAGAATGAAGGTGCCAGCAAACTCGGCTGCGAGCCGGGCGCCGGTACTCGGAGTCGTGGTGTCGGTCATGAGGATCCCCCTGTGATGAATGTGAGTCAGCGATCTGAATCGACTTAAGATTAGCCCTGTAAGAGCGATTTCACAGCGATATCGTCACAAAAGTCATGCGTGGTCGGTGAGGATGCGCGGGGGATCGTGCGGGTGATGTTCGCGTCTGCGACCGCTGCGTCGCAGCAGCAGCAGCAGCAGTAGCCGCAGCCGCTACGCCGCGGTGTCGAGCGTCTCGGCGAGCGAGCGCTCGAGGAGGAGGCGCAACACATCGCGGTCGACCGCGCTCAGCCGGGTGAGGTAGAGGCACGCCTTCGACGCGCGGTGCGGGCCCAGCCGGTCAACGAGGTCGGGCCAGCGCTCGGCAAAGCCGTCAACGAGGTAGATGGTGTGCTGCTTGGGTCCCGGCGCGAACGCGAGGAGCGGGGCGCGCCCGCCGTGCCCGCTGTCGTAGCGGTACTCGTACTCGCCAAATCCGAGAATCCGACCAGCCCAGACCACGGGTCGTTCCCCGCTGAGCTCGCCGAAGAGTGCGAGCAGCTCGTCCGCCTCGGCGCGGCGCGGCCCGGTGGCGCGGTCTAGCACCGGCTCGATCGGCGCGTCAGACGGGGACATTGCCGGTTGCTTCGCTGACATGCGCCCTCCCAGGTGGTTCAGGAGTTTAAGTTTCCCAGCATGACAGCGGGGAATGCAACGCCCTGCCGCCGTGTTTGGGGCAGCGATACGATCGAACGTACCCACCTGACTCGACCCGCGAAGGAGCGCTCTGTGACTCAGATTGCCCGCACCCGTATTGGAACCTCGGCCATTGATATTGCCCCGCTCGCGCTGGGCGGCAACGTCTTCGGCTGGACGGCGGATCGCGCCGCGTCGTTTGAGGTGCTCGACGCGTTTGTCGCGGGCGGGGGCGACTTCGTCGATACCGCCGATGGCTACTCGCACTGGGTGCCCGGCCACACCGGCGGCGAGTCTGAGACGATCATCGGTGAGTGGCTTGCCGCGCGCGGCACGCGCGACCGGGTGGTGCTCGCGACGAAGGTGTCGACGCACCCGGAGTTCGCCGGCCTCGCCGCAGCGAACGTGCGTGCGGCCGCGGACGCGTCCCTCGCGCGCCTCGGCACCGACCGGATCGACCTCTACTACGCACACTTTGACGACGCGGAGACTCCGCTTGAGGAGACCGTCGCCGCGTTCTCCGAGCTTGTGGACGCGGGCAAGGTCCGCGCGATCGGTGTGTCGAACTACACGGCTGAGCGGGTGGCGGAGTGGTTCCGGATCGCCCGCGACGGCGGCTACCACCTGCCGGTCGCGCTGCAGCCCCACTACAACCTGGTGGAGCGTGAGTTCGAGACGAACGGACTGCGCGCGGTAGCCGAGAGCGAAGCGCTGTCGGTGTTCCCGTACTTCTCGCTCGCGAAGGGATTCCTCGCGGGCAAGTACCGCGAGGCCGCGGACGCCACCGCGCCGGGTGCGAGCGCGCGCGCCGAGGGCGCCATTGCCTACCTCGACGACCGTGGCCGCGCGGTGCTCGGAGCGCTCGACGAGGTCGCGGCAGCGCACGGCGCCGAGCTGGCGTCGGTGTCGCTCGCGTGGCTGCGTCAGCAGCCAACCGTCGGTGCGCCGATCGCGAGTGCGCGCTCGACTGAGCAGCTCCCGGCGCTGCTCGCGGCGCTCTCCCTCGAGCTCAGCCAGGCAGAGCTCGACCGCCTCGCCGCCGCCTCGGCGTAGGCGGACGGGTCCGGTCCCGGGGCTCCCCACTCCCGGGGCCGCGGGGGCTCAGTGCGCGGGAAACGCGAGCGCGCAGGCCTGCGCCGCGGCCTCGGCGAGGAGCCGGGGCGCGTCCGCCTGTAGCTCGTCGAGCGCCGCCGGTCCCGGCGCGATCGAGAACGCGGCGGTGATTCCCGCGGCGCGGCACTCGGCGTGACTCAGGGCAACCGACCCCGCGATCACCACGACGAGCGGCGCGCGCCGCTCGGTCCCCGCGGGCCCTTCGCGTTCGGCCGCGGCGGCCCCGGCAACGACCCGGGACACCACCTTGCCGTCGAGCGACTGCTGGTCGAGCCGCCCCTCGGCAGTGATGACCAGGTCTGCTCCGGCGAGCGCCGCATCGAGCCCGGCCGCGGTCGCCACGAGCTCGGCCCCGGGCACGAGTTCCGCGCCCCAGAGCGCGGCCGGCACGAGCGCGAGGCCGCCGGCGGCGCCAAGCCCCGGGCGATCAGTGTGCGCCACCGCGCCGAGCACCTCCGCGAGGCGGCGCAGCCCGGTGTCGATCTCGATGATCTCGGCGCTGCTGGCCCCCTTCTGGGGCCCGAACACGGCGGCGGCCCCGCGCGGTCCCACGAGGGGGTTGTCCACGTCCGCGGCGATCCGCCAGCGCGCCGCCGCTATCGCGGCCGGCACCGCCGAGAGGTCGACCTGCGCGATCTCTGACAGCCCGCGCGCGCCAGGGGACACCGGGCGTCCGTCGGCGCGGAGGAGTCGCGCGCCGAGCTCGCGCAGCATGCCTGCGCCGCCGTCGCTGGTGGCGGAGCCGCCCAAGCAGAGGAGCAGCTCGGAGGCTCCGGCGGTCACCGCCGCGCGCACGAGGTGCCCCACCCCGCCCGAGTCGGCGTCGAGTGCGCGGAGCGGGAGGTCTGACACGAGTGGCAGGCCGTTCGCCTCGGCCGCCTCGATGATCGCGGTGCGCCCGTCGGCGCTGAGCCCGATGCGCCCGGTGCGCGCCCTGCCCCGCGCGTCGGCGGTGCGCACCTCGATGATCGCGCCACCCCACGCGGCGGTCAGCGCGTCGAGCGTCCCCTCGCCCCCGTCCGCGAGCGGGATTTCGCGGACCGAGCCGCGATTGCCGAGCGCCGCCCTGGCGCCACTGGCGAGTGCCGCGGCTGCGGCGGGAGCGGTGCAGCTTCCCTTGAGTGAGTCTGGCGCGATCACGATGCGCGGCTGTGCGGCGGTCATCGCTTCAGCATATGACGCGCGCCGCGGCTGTGGCGGATCCCGGTTGGCTGTTCCCCCGGGGCGATCCTGTGGGGGTATCCCGCGGCCCGTGCCCGCGGCCCGTGCCCGTGCCTGTGCCCGTGCGCGCCGGCGGCCGCGCGTGCTGGGAGAATGGGGGAGTGACTGAGAGCCGAGACACCCCCGTGACCACCCCGGACGGGGCGGCCTCGCCGCACCCGGAGCGCACCACGGCGGGGGTGGGCCCCTGGCCCGGCGGGCGCGCTGCCTGGCCAGAGGACGAGCGGTACGATCCGGAGCTGCTCGAACACGGCGACAGCCGCAACGTGGTCGACCGCTACCGCTACTGGAATATGCCGGCGATCGTGGCGGATCTCGACGAGCACCGGCACCCCTTCCACGTCGCGATCGAGAACTGGCAGCACGACATGAACATCGGTTCGATCGTGCGCAGCGCGAACGCGTTCGCCGCCGACACCGTGCACATCGTGGGGCGCCGCCGCTGGAACAAGCGAGGCGCGATGGTGACCGACCGCTACCAGCACGTCGAGCACCGCGAGGATGTCGCGGCGCTCGTCGCGTGGGCCGCGGCCGAGGGCATTCCGGTGATCGCGATCGACAACGTTCCCGGCTGCGTGCCGATGGAGACGTTCGACTGGCCGGAGCGCTGCGTCATGCTGTTCGGCCAGGAGGGGCCCGGGCTCACCGCCGAGGCGATCGCCGCCGCTGCCGCCGTGGTCGAGATCACGCAGTACGGCTCGACGCGGTCGATCAACGCATCGGCTGCCGCGGCGGTCGCGATGTACAGCTGGGTGCAGCAGCACTCACCGCTCGTGCCGCGCGCCTCCTAGCCCGCACGCCCCGCGGGGCGTGCGCGCACCCGGCACACCCGGCGTCCGGCACCCGGTGCCCCGTGACGGTTCGGCTACGCCACGTCGCGGCGCCACCTGGTAACCCAGCCGACGACCACCGCGACCACCGCGTAGGCGGCGAGTACCGCGAGCCCGCCCCAGATGCCGAGCGGCTGCGCCGAGTCCGGCAGCGTGGGGTCCACCTCGGACATGCTGTTCATCACGCTTGCCCCCACGAAGGCGTCGCTCGCGGCCCCCGGGAGGAACTTGGCGAGCTGCGCGCTCCAGTCCCAGAAGCTCGCACCGAGTCGCGCGACCGGTTCGATGAACTGGGTGAACACGAGGGTGAGCACGATTGCAAAGGCCTGGTTGCGTACGAGCACGCCCACACCGAAGCCGATCGCCGCCCAGATCCCGATCGCCGCGATGATGCGAGCAATCAGTGCCCAGGTGTCCGCGGTGCCGAGCATCGGATCGCCGCCGGTGGTGCTCAGGATCGCGCCGCCGGCGCCTGCCGCGCCGACCACTCCGAAGACGCCGAACAGGATCCCCACTCCGATCAGTACGAGCACCTTGCTGAGGAGCACGATCCCGCGCCGCGGCTCGATGGTGAAGGCCAGGCCGAGGGTGCGGTGCCGCAGCTCCCCGGTCGCCATGAGCGCGCCGAATAGCAGCGGGATCACGTAGCCGAACGTGGATACCGACGAGTACACCAGGTTTGCGGCGTCCTGGTCTGGCAGTGCGACCCCGCCCATCTCGGACGCGAGCGATCCGAACATGAACGCGAAGACCGCGGCCATCATCGCCGAGTAGCCGGCGAGCACGATGCCGAGCACCCACCAGAGTTTTGTCGAGCGGACCTTCCGCCACTCGGCGGACAGACTGCGGGTGAGGCGGCTCATGCGTGATCCCCTTCGCTCGGAGCTGCGGTCGGATCTGGCGCTGGGCCCCCAGTCGGTGCGTGCTGCGTCTGGGCTGCGGCCTGCGCGGCCGACGAGTGCTGGCCGGTGCCGTCGATGAGGTCGAGGAAGCTCTGCTCCAGTTCGCCGGTCTCGACGCTGAGGTGGGTGAGCGGGATCCCCGCGGCAAGCGCGATCCTGCCCACCGCTGCCGGATCGGCCCCGGTGACGCGCAGGGCGCCACTGTGCTGCCCGTGCACCGTCGCCTGCGCCGCCTCGAGTGCGGCCGCGAGCCCGGGCTGATCGGGTGCGGACACGAGTACGGTGTGCTCGCCAGTGCCGCGCTGCAGCTCCGCGAGCGGGCCGGCGAATGCGAGCTCGCCGCGGCGGATCACGACCACGTCGTCTACTGTCTGCTGCACCTCGCTCAGGAGGTGCGAAGAGAGGAGCACGGTCTTGCCGGTGCTGGCGAGGTGGCGAAGGAGCACGCGGATCCAGCGGATTCCCTCGGGGTCGAGGCCGTTGATCGGCTCGTCGAGGAGCACCACGTCGGGGTCGCCGAGGAGCGCGGTGCCGAGCGCGAGGCGCTGCCGCATTCCGAGCGAGTAGCCGCCGGTCTTGCGGTCGGCAGCGTCGCTCAGCCCGACGAGCTCAAAGATTTCGTCGACCCGCGCTGCGGGCACGCCGATGGCGCGCCGGGCGATGTCGAGGTGCGCGCGCCCGGTGTGTGCCGGGTGAAAATCGGCGGAGAGCGAGGCGCCAACGGTGAGGGCTGGGCGTTCGAGCGCCGTGTAGGGGACCCCGCCGATCGTGGCGGAGCCGCTGTCGGGCCTCGCGAGCCCGAGGACCATCGCGAGCGTGGTGGTCTTTCCAGACCCGTTCGGTCCGAGAAAACCGGTAACGCGCCCCGGCTCCGCGGTGAAGCTCAGCGCGCTCACGGCGCGCACCGTCCCGTACTTCTTCGTGAGTCCCTCGACCCTGACAGTGTGTTGCATGTGCGGTCCCCTCACGTGGTCCATGTGGCATTAACTCTACATGAAGTAGAACTAATGGCGCGAGGGGTAACCGAACAGGCGCGCACGCGGGTGCGGAGGGTCGGGACGGAGCGGGGGCGCGCGCGGCGCCCCGCGGCCCCCTAGTGTCCGCCGCCCGTGTACGGTCCGGTCAGGGCGAGTCGCGCCATGTGTGCGGGAAGCGCGAATCGCGGGTCAACGCCGGCGTCCTCGTCAGTGACAAGCTGCGCGGCCCACTCGCCGATCTTCGGGGCGAACTTGAAGCCGTGCCCGGACATGCCCGCCACCGTCACGATGCGCCCGCTCGCGTTCAGATCGACCACGGGTAGGCGATCGGGAGTGTAGGCGCAGTGGTGCACGCTCTCGCGCACCGGCTCGGGGTTGATGCCCTCGAACAGCTCGGCGGCGCGCTGCCCAATCTTGATGAGTTCCTCGCGCGTGTGGTGGGTGGGCACCTCGGCGACGTCGCGGAAGACCGGCCACTCCGGGTTCGTGCACGCCTTGAACGCGTACCCGTCGAAGCTCGGGGCGCCGAAGAAGTGCACGGATCCGGCGTCGCGGAGGAACGCGGGGAACCGCTCCGGTACGAACAGGGTCGGATCCTTCGGCATGAACCAGGTGAGGCCGAGCACCTGCAGGCGCAGCAGCTCGTCGAGCTCGGGGGAGAGCCGGGTGGACCAGGATCCGGAGGCGACGACCACGGTGCGCGCGAGCCAGGCGCCCTGCGTGGTGCGCACGACGACCCCGTTGGGCCGCTCTTCGATGTCGATCACGGGGGTGTTGAAGTGCAGTTCCGCGCCATTGCGCTCGGCGATGTCGAGCGCGCTCATGATCGCGACCTCGGGGCGCAGTCCGCCGCCGCGCGCGTCAAGCAGGCCGACGTCGCCGTCCTGGACGCGGTGCTGCGGGAACTCGGCGCGCAGCTCCTCAGTGCTGAGCATGCGGTGCTCGAGATCGAACTCGCGCACGGTGCCCTGCGCGGTGAGCAGATCCGGGAAGCCCTCGGGCGCGATGCTGAGCGCCCCCACCTCGTAGTAGATGTCGCGGCCGGACTCCCGCTCCAGTTCGCGCCACAGCTCCCGCGAGCGCTGAATCATCGGCACGTAGGTGCCGCCCTCGTGCACGGCGGTGCGAAACACTCGCGACTCTCCTGCGTACGAGCCGTGCGAGTGCACTCGGCCGTACTGCTCGATCCCCACGACCGCGAGGCCCTCGCGCTTGCTCAGCTGCCAGAGCGCCATTGAGCCAACGGCCCCCGCTCCGATCACGACGACGTCGGTGTGTTGCAGTTCCATGTGTGTCTACTCTCTCGCGTGCTCTGTCGGTGTGTGGGGCGGCAATCAGGCCATCGCCGGGGCGTCCCACAGATTCAGCTTCTGGCCGATCCCCTCGCGCACCGCGTTGCGGTACACCTGTGTCGCCCACGCGACGTCCTCGACCGGCATGCCGCCGACCGAGTAAATGAATACCTCGTCCTCGTGCTGCCGGCCGGGGGTCTTCGCCTGGATGATCTCGCCGATGTCTTCGAACTGCGCCGGAGTCATGCGGCCGTCACGCACGCGGTCAACCAGGTGCATGCCCCAGATGCCGACGGTCTCGTGTGCGGGAGCCGGCAGCTCCTCGGCCCAGGCCTGGTAGATCTTGCGCGCGTCGGCCACATGGCGGGAGCGCTGGATCAGTGACTCGTCGAGGCTGAGGTGCGCTGAGCAGCAGATGAACGCGCCGGGCTTCACCCACTCGTCCGCGATGTGCGGGTAGTGCTCCGACCCGGACGGGCTCGGCACGGCGACGCTGACGATGTCCGAGTCGCGGGTAGCCGCCTCGAGATCCGCGACCTGCTCGATCGTGGTGATCTGCGGAAAACGCTCTTTCGCCCAGGCGATGTACGCGTCGACGCCGGCCTGGCCGCGCCCCGCAACCTTCACCGTGTCGATGCCGGGTCGCACCGCCATGAACGATTCGAGCGAGGTCCGGTTCATTGGGCCGGGGCCCACGATGCCCACGACCCGCGCGTCCTCGCGGGCGAGGAAGCGCGCGCCCACGCCCGGGATCGCTCCCGTGCGGTACGCGCTCAGCAGGTTCGCCGACATGATCGCGAGCGGGGCGCCGGTGTCCTTGTCGCTGAGCGTGAACATCAAGATCGAGCGCGGCAGCCCGCGCTGCTTGTTCTCCACGTTCGAGCCGTACCACTTGCAGCCGGCCACCTGGTAGTCGCCGCCGAGGTAGGCGGGCATCGCCATGAAGCGGCGATCCGGCCCGTCGACGGGCATGCCCGGAAACTCCTCGGTCTCGGGGAAGTAGATCTGGGCGCCGTGCGAGTTGTTTTCGGTGCCGGCCATCCGGTAGTCGCCCGCCGCGAAGAGGCCGAGCAACTCGGACATGGTGTCGACGCACGCGGCCATGTCGGTCACGCCGGCGCGGATCATGTCCGGCTCGCTGAGGTAGAGGAAGTCGATCTTGGTGTCGGTCACGTCAGTGTGTCTCTCTCGTTCTGCGTCCCGGGCGGCTGCGCCCGGGCGCGGGAACCGGCAGTGGCGCCCGCGAATAGCGCAAGCCTAAAACTATCCATTTGGATAGTCAAGCGCGTGCGAGGTTCTGGCCGAGGCCTGCGCGCGGACGCAGGTGCGCTCGCGGACGGCGGGGCGGGCGCGCAGGTGCGCTCGCGGCCGGGCGGGTGTCCCGGCCGCGCGGTGAGCGAGCGGGGGCTAGGAGCCGGCCGCGGCGGCGACGAGCTGCCGGATCCGGCGCACCGCCGGTGTGACGTCCTCGGGGACCACGAGCTGCTTGAATACGATCCCGTCGAGCGCGAACCAGATCAGTTCGGTCAGGTCGGCGTCGTCAACGCCGAGCCGCGCGAGCTGCCGGCTGATCGCGTCCCGGTACGCGCGGTAATGCAGCTCGCCGAGCGGCCGCAACTCGGGCCGGCGCCGCGACTCGAGCAGCAGCTCGTACTGGAACGACTGGATGCTCGCCTCGCGATCCGCGAGCGACTCGATGCCGCCGGCGAACTCCTCCGGCGTGAGCGCGTCCTTCAGCATGTTCGAGTCGCGCAGGCTCGCGTGGATCGCGTACTCCATCGCTTCGGCGACGAGCTGATCCCGCGTACCGAAGTGGTGCCGCACGAGCCCGTGCGAGACTCCGGCTTCGGCGGCGACGGCGCGATAGGTGAGCGCCCGGAGCCCGCCGCCGGCGACCACCACAACGGTTGCGCGGAGCAGGGCGGTGCGCCCGGACACGTCAGTCATGGCTTCGAGCGTACGCGAGCCAGCGGGTGCCGAGCGACCGGCGCCCCAGCGGCGTCCCACCGCCATGTCCGATTTCCGCGCGCGCGGCCGCGCTCCCCGCGCGAGAATGGTCACGTGCCACTCACCGAATCCGCCCCGCTGCCCGACTTCGATGCCTGCTACCGCGCGGCGTCCGGACGCGACGCGCGCTGGGACGGCCGGATCTACCTGGGCGTGACAAGCACCGGGATCTACTGTCGGCCCTCCTGCCCGGCGCGCAAGCCGAAGCCGGAAAACTGCCGGTTCTTCGGGAGTGCCGCGGCGTGCGTGGCCGCCGGGTTTCGCGCGTGCAAGCGCTGCCGGCCCGACGCGGTGCCCGGCACCCGCGACTGGGACGCGCGTGGCGACATCGTTGCGCGCGCCGTGCGGCGCATCCGCGACGGGGCCGTCGACACGATCGGGGTGAGCGGCCTCGCCGATGAGCTCGCGGTGAGTGAGCGACACCTGCGGCGCTTCCTTATCGAAGCGGTGGGTGCGAGCCCGCTGCAGCTCGCGCGCACCCGGCGCGCGCACGCCGCTCGGGCGCTCATCGAGGAGACGGAGCTCGGCCTGAGCGACGTGGCCTTCGCGGCCGGCTTCGGCAGCGTGCGCCAGTTCGGCGACACGATGCGCGAGGAGTTCGGGATGGCGCCCTCCGCGATCCCCCGCCGCGGCGGCTCCGCGCGTCACATAGACCCCGCCGCGCCCGTCTCGGACGAGCGCCCGCGCATCGCGCTCCGGCTCCGCACGCGGGCCCCGTTCGACGCCGCCGCGACTCGGGCGTTCCTCGCAGCCCACGCGATTCCCGGCCGGGACCGGATCGGCGCCGCGACCGCGGCCGCGGACGGCGATGCGGGGAGCACCGCGCACGCCGTGGACGTCCCGGGCGGCACCGCAGTGGTGCTCGTGTCGTGGGACGACGTGCCGCCGGTCGCAGCGCAGGCCGGGCAGCAGACCGTCGGTATCCCGGTCGTGCTCACGCTCCCCAGCCTGTCCGACGCGATGCCGGCGATCCAGACCGTGCGGCGCATGCTCGACCTCGACGCCGACCCCGGGCAAGTCGCCGACGCGCTCGGTGCGGATCCGCGGCTCGCCGGCCTCCTCGCCGCCCGGCCCGGCCTCCGCCTGCCCGCCGCGCGGGATCCGCACGAGTTTGCGCTCGCGACGGTCCTTGGCCAGCAGGTCTCGCTCGCCGCCGCCCGCACCCTGCAGGGGCGCCTCGCGGCCGCGTTCGCCGGTGCGACGCCGGGCCGCGGCGGCGCGTCCCCCGAGTTCTTCCACCGCGTCGACGTGGCGCAGATCGCCGGGCACTCCGCGGCAGAGCTGCAGGCGACGCTGCGAATCACTGGTGCGCGCGCTGAGACCGTGCGCGCGCTCGCCACGGAGCTCGCCGCCGGGCTCGATCTCGGAACTGGGGCCGACCGAGCGCGTGCCCGCGCGGAGCTCGCCGCGATTCGCGGGATCGGCCCCTGGACCGTGGAGCTCGTCGCCATGCGCGCGCTCGGGGACCCCGACGCCTACCCGGCGGGCGACCTGATCCTGCGCCGTGCCCTCGGCGTGGCGAAGCCGCGCGACGCCGAACTCCTCGCTGCACCCTGGCGCCCGTTCCGGGGCTACGCCACACAACACCTCTGGGCCGACTTCCTCGCGGAAGCCACACGAAAGGACACCCCATGACCCACTCACGCTCGGGCGCCCCGCTCGCCCACGCCGTCGTCGATATCGTCGGACACCCGTTTCACGCGATCTGGACCCCGGAGGACGGGGCGGTGCGGGCCGCGGGCTTCGCGACCGCTGCGGACCCCGGCGCCGAGCGGCTCATTGAGCGGTTCGCGCAGAGCGACCCCGGGCTCGCCGCACGCGGGCTCGCCCCCGCTCCCGCCGAGGGGGGTGCCGTCGTGGATGCGCTGCGTGCGTACGCCGAGGGCGACACTTCGGCCATCGACGTGATCCCGGTTGCGCAGCGAGAGACGCCGTTCCGCGGGGAGGTGTGGCGCGCGCTGCGCGGGGTGCGCGCGGGCGAGGCCGTCACCTACACGGAGCTTGCCGGCCGGGCCGGTCGGCCGAGCGCCGTGCGCGCCGCTGCTTCCGGGTGCGCCAACAATCTCGTGGCGTTGATCGTGCCCTGCCACCGGATCGTGCGCACGGACGGCGGGCTCGGCGGGTACCTGTTCGGCGTGGAGGTGAAGGAGCGCCTGCTGTACCACGAGGGCGCGCTGCGCTAGCCCGTGCCGCGGTTTCGGAGCCTATAACGTACGCTGCCTGGCGCGTCCCGGGGATCGGCCCAGCCAGGGTCGATACGGTTGCAGTCATGGCGCCACGCACCCTGTTTCGTATCTTCGCATTCGCTGAACTCGTAACCTGGGCGGGGCTGATCACCGCGCTCATCCTGCGCGGGACCGGGGTCGCCGACGCACTGGTCAGCCCGGCGGGCGGACTGCACGGCTTCGTGTTCCTCTCGTACGGCGTCGTGACCGTGTTCGTCTGGGTGAACCAGCGCTGGCGCGCCGGGGTCGGGATCCTCGGCCTCGTCTCCGCGGTGGTCCCGTTCGCGACGCTCCCGTTCGAGCTCGCGATCGACCGGCGCGGGCTGCTGCGCGGCGAGTGGCGCTTGGCGCCCGGCCGCGACGAGCCGCGCGGTTTCATCGAGCACGTGCAGGCCTGGGTGCTGCGGCACCCGATCCTCGCACTCGTGGTGCTCGCCGCGGGCGTGACCGTGGTGTTCACGGTCCTCCTGTGGCTGGGCCCGCCCATCCCCAAGGCGTAGCGCGCGGGCCCCGCCCCGCCCCGCCCCGCCTGGGCCAGGCGAGTGTAGCCAAATGCCCCCTTCGTCAGACCCGAAGGGGGCATTTGGCTACACCCGGCGGCTGATGGCGTGCGGCGCGCCACGGGTGGCGGTGCCCGACGCTAGGCGCGGGCCACCGCGCGGCGCACCACGGGTGGCGGTGCCCGACGCTAGGCGCGGGCCACCGCGCGGCCCTGCAAAAGAAGATCGGGCCTTCTCGTGGAGGAAAAGGCCCGATCAGAGGGGATGACGAGAATCGAACTCGCGCTGTCTGCTTGGGAAGCAGAAGTTCTACCATTGAACTACATCCCCGAAGCGTAATCTCGGATTATCGCAACGAATACACACTAGCAGATCGAGCCGCCGCCGAGCACCGAGCCCGGCGGCGGCCGCCGTCTACTGGCAGACCGCGCCCTCGGCGAGCTTCGCCGCGCGATCGTCGACGGTCCAGGGCATCTCGGGTGCTGCACCCGCCGTCCCGGAGAGCGCAGCGATCTGCTGCGCGAGCGCCTTGACGAAGTTTGCGCCCGCCGCGGAGTTGTTGAGCGCAACGACGACCGAGTAGCCGGAGTCGGGATCGTGGTACGCGGCGGTGAGTGTGCCCGTGATCGCGCCGGAGCGGCCGTACAGTGGCCCAACCTTCTCCATGCCGAAGGCCCACTGGCGGCCCGACGTGTCGGGCTCCTCCGTGGGGGTGCCGTCCTCGTCGCGAGCCGGGTTCTTCGTGGGCTGGAGCTCGGTGACCACGCCGGCTGCCTCGCCGCCGAAGGTGCCGTCGAGGTAGTTCTCGTAGAACGACTTGAGGTCCGAGACGGTGGTCACCGTCGCGCCCGCACCGCCCAGCATCGTGGGCGATACCTCGGGCACCTCGACCGGTCCGGCATCGCACACGGCTTTGCCGCCCTGCCGGGGGTACGTGAGCCCGGTCATGGTGGAGCCCACCACGGTGGTGCTGCTCATCGCCGGGTAGTAGGTGGAGCCCATCTCGGCCTTGTCGTAGACGTGCGTGGCGAGCAGGTCCGAGAGTTCCTCACCGGTCTCGACCTTGAGGACGCGCGAGAGCAGAAGAACGTTGGTGTCCGACTGGTTGAAGTCGAGGCCGGGCCAGGCAAGCGGCGAGTGCGCAAGGCCCTGGGCGATGAGCTCCTGCTCGGGCCAGGGGCGGGTGGGGTTGTTCGCGAAGAGGCTCCCGAACGGTGCCTTGAAGTCGGCGATCCCCGAGCGCATGTCGCACAGCTGGCGGTACGTGACCCCCTCCACGCCCGACTGCCGCGTGAGATCCTCGGAGATCTCGCGGTCGAGGTCGATCTTGCCCTCGTCGACGAGGTCGAGGAGGAGCGCGCACATGACGGGCTGCGTTGCCTGGGCGCCGCGGATCCGGCTTGACCCGTCGACCTCGTCGGAGCCGTAGCCGCGCACGTACGCGTTGCCGCTCGTGTCCCAGACGCCAACGACCGCCTCGGTGGATCCGCTGAGCGCCAGCGCATTCTCAACGGCGCCGTCGATGCTCGTTGCCAGGCCCCCGTCGATCGTGTTGATGTCGCCGGACGAGGAGAGTGGCCCGTTGCCAGAGCACGCGGTCAGGCCGAGCGTCGCGACCGCGACGAGGCTGACGACCGCGAGGCGGGCGCGGTGAGCACGTTTCGGGATCAAATTCGACCGCCAATCTATGCGGGAGTTGCTGGACACAGAACAAGTGCAGAGTCTACTGCGTGTGCCCGGCCTGGGCACTCAGGGACGCAGACTGAGGTTGTCCTTACTAGACTGGACGCGTGACGATCTTTACAGATGACGTGGTGGCGGCCGTGACCGGACACATGAACGGTGACCATACGGATGACAATCTCCTGATCGCGCGGGCCTTCGGGTATCCCGACGCGACGCAGAGCCGCATGGTCGGTGTGTCTGGCGACGGCGGCGAGTGGGCCGTGACCGACGCTGCGGGTGAGCACCAGCTCTCCGTGGCGTGGCCGGGCGGCGCGATTTCTGAGCGCCCGGAGATCCGGCGCCAGGTTGTCGAACTGTACAAGGTCGCCTGCGACAAGCTGGGAATCTCGCCGCGCGACGAGCACGCCCCGGCCGCGGAGAACGCCGGGCACGAGCACGGCGGCGCTGCGGCCGGCGCGCAGGCTCACGGAGGCCACGGCCACGGCGGTCACGGCCACGGCGACGCACACCCCCACGCGGGCGGCCGTCACGGTGCGCCCGCCGAGGAGCACGAGGGGCCGCAGCCGTTTTCGAGCGTGATTCGCGAAAGCTCCTGGTCGGATCACTCCGACAGCGAGGGTGCCACCTTCATGGAAGACATCATGCGCGGGATCGGCACGAAGCAGGACTACATTGACCTGGTCGCGCAGCACTTCTTCATGTACGAGGCGCTTGAGGCCGCGGCGACGCAGCTCAGCGCGGATCCGGCCTTCGCCGATTTCCACCCGGCTGCGCTCGTGCGCATGCCGGCGCTCGAGGCGGATCTGCTGCACCTGGTGGGCGCCGACTGGCGCGAGCGCATCAGCCCGGTCCCGGCGACCGCGGCGTACGCGGCCCGGATCCGGGAGATCGCGGATGAGGGCTGGGCCGCCGGGATCGTGGCGCACCACTACACGCGCTACCTCGGAGACCTGTCGGGCGGGCAGATGATCGCGCGTCGCGTCGCGAAGCAGCACGAGCTCTCCTCGGAGGGAATCGAGTTCTACGACTTCACGGATCTCGGCTCGATCGCCGACTTCAAGACCGGCTACCGGGCGGCGCTCGACGCGCTGGGCGAGCGGCTCGACGACGCGGAGCGTGCGCGCATGCTCGACGAGGTGCGCGCGGCGTACGCGTTCAACACCGCCGTCTTCGTGGACCTCGGTGCCGCGAAGGCCGCCGCAGCCTAGGCGCACCAGCGCCCGGCGCAGCAGCGCTCGACGCCCAACGCAGCAACGCCCCGCTCACCACGGCACGCGCCGTGGCGAGCGGGGCGTTGCTGCGCGCGCCGCTATTCCCGATCGCAGCCGCGGAGCGCGCCCCGCGGGTCAGCCCTCGTCGGGGATCTCGCGGCTCTGCATGAAGCGGACGACGTTGGGGTCGACGATCACGTCGCGGGGCTGCAGTGGCCGCCGCAGGAAGAGCCCATCGAGCGAGCGCACTCGGCTGAGCGCCACGTAAGTTTGCCCGGCGCTGAACGCGCGCGGCCCGAGGTCGATCACTGCCGCGTCGTAGGTGTGGCCCTGCGACTTGTGCACCGTGACCGCCCAGGCGAGGCGCAGCGGAAACTGCTCGAACTCGGCCACGACCTCCTTCTCGAGCTTCTTCGTCTCGGCGTCGTAGCGGTAGCGGTAGCGCTCCCACACCGTTGGCTCGACCTCGAATTCCTCGTCGTCGACGGCTACCCACACGGTGCCGTCAACGCGCGAGACCGTGCCGATGGTGCCGTTGACCCAGCGTCCGTCGGCGTCGTTGCGGAGGAACATCACCTGCGCGCCCGGCTTGAGTTCGAGCACCTCGTCGGCGGGGTACGTGTTTTCGCGAAACTCGCCGTTAATCTCGGCCACGGCCCGCACGGCGGTGCCGCCGAGCTCTGCGAGGCGTTCGGCGTTGAGGCGGTTGACGGTGGCGTTGGTGGTTGCGAGCGTAATCACGTCGCGCGGGGCCGGGCGGTTGCCGGCGGCGTTGAGCTCCTCCGCCTGGTCGGCCTGCACCACGCCGTGTCGCACGGCGCCGAGGATTTGCTTGAATCGGTCGTCGCGCTGCCGGTGCACCTCGACGAGCTCGACGGTCGAGAGCTCGGTGGCCGACCACACGTTCGCGTCGAAGAACCACAGTGAGCGGTAGGTATCGGCGAAGTAGGCGCGCTCGTGCGGGTCGCGGGGCGGTACCGGTGGTAGCTGGTACGGGTCGCCGAACATGATGATCTGCGCGCCGCCGAACGGGTCGTGCTTCTTGCCGCGCGCGAGCCGCAGTGAGCGGTCGATCGCGTCCATGAGGTCTGCGGAGACCATCGAGATCTCATCGATGACGAGCGTGTCGATCGAGGCAAGCATTTTCTTGAGCTCTGCCGGCTGATCGAGTTCCTGGTCGGCGATCACGCCGGTGGGGAGCCGCAGCAGCGAGTGGATCGTCTGCCCGCCGACGTTGAGGGCTGCGACCCCGGTGGGGGCGCAGACGGCAATGATCTTGCTGGTGTTCCACGCGAGGTGGTTGAGGATCGTCGACTTCCCGGTGCCGGCCCGGCCCGTCACGAATATGTGCTCGCGCGTGTGCTCGATCCGCTCGTAGACGGCGAGCTGTTCTGGGGAGAGCGGAGGACGGGGCACCGATCTAGGCTACCGGGAGTCGCGGGCGCTGTGGTGGCGCAGTGCACACGGGGCCCGGGGGAACGGCGCTTCCTCGAACTGAGCGCCGTTCCCGTGCGACCCGTCCCGGCCGTGCGCCCCCTGCGGCGCGACCGGGACGGGTCGGGCTACGCGCTGCGGCGGAGCTTGCGCAGCGCGAGGAGTGCACCGCCGCTCAGCGCCGTGAGTGCGGCAGCGATCCCGCCCGCGACCGGGGCGGAGCCGCCGGTGACGGCGAGAGCCTCATTCTTGGGGCTTGCGCCGTTCTGCCCCGTGGTCGCGGATTCGGTCGCGGGGGAGTCGGGGGTCTGCCCGGCGCCGGCACCGCCCGCATTCCCGGGCGTCTCGGTGCCCTGGCCCTCGCCCCCGCCGGGGGTCTCCGTCCCCGGTGTCTCCGTTCCGGGGGTCCCGGGTGTTCCTGCACCGTCGCCCGGGTTCTCACCGTCCTCGCCACCCTCACCGGGCAGCCCCGTGCCGGGTTCCTGGTGGGTGGTGGGGGTGTGGATGATGTCGTAGTAGACGTCGGGGACGCTGGCGTCGGGGATCACGCGGTAGGTGAACTCGTCGGCGGTGAGCACGGTGATGGGGACCACGCGGGTGAAGAGCGGGGCGCCGTCGGCGTCGCGGGCGGTGATGGTGCGGGTGGAGCCGTCGGCGGCGACTTCCCAGTCGCCCTGCATCTTGGGGGTGTCGTCGAGGTTGTACATCGTGAAGGTGCCGGTGGGGTTGTAGTAGGCCCAGCCGACGAAGTTTGCGACCGCGGGGTGGTCGAGGGCGACGGGTGCGCCGTCCTGGTCGATCGCGCCGGTGGTTTCCCAGGGGGTGGCGGCGAGCACCGCGGCCGGGCTCACGGTGCCGGGTTCCTGGTGGGTGGTGGGGGTGTGGATGATGTCGTAGTAGACGTCGGGGACGCTGGCGTCGGGGATCACGCGGTAGGTGAACTCGTCG
>NZ_SHKI01000003.1:165080-186598 GCF_004217175.1 Leucobacter luti | reverse complement strand
TTTGCGACCGCGGGGTGGTCGAGGGCGACGGGTGCGCCGTCCTGGTCGATCGCGCCGGTGGTTTCCCAGGGGGTGGCGGCGAGCACCGCGGCCGGGGAATCTGCGAGTGCCGGCGCGGCCGAGGCGAGTGTCGCGGGCGCCGCGACGATCGCGGCGGGGGCCACCGCGTCGAGCGCGAACGCGGGTGCCGCCGGCAGTGTGCACGCCGCCGCAACGGTGAGCGCGGCGAGCGCGAGCGGGGTGCGGCGGTGCGGGGTGGGGGCGGTCATCGGGGTCCTCGTCTCTGTTGGCGTGATGGCCGCCCGCCCGCAGTGAGTGCGGGGCGGGCAACCGACACCAAAGGTACGAGCGCGCCGGAGCCGCGGCATCAACCGATCGGTTGAACCTCCGACGCCGCCCGGTTTGCGCGGACCGGGAGCAGCAGGAGGAGGCCGACGATGAGCACGAGCGCGATGCCGAGGATCCCGAAGATCGCGGCGCCGCCGAGGGTGACGGCGAGCGTGAACGCGCCGGGGGCGAGGAACGATACGGCGCGGCCCGTGGTTGCGTAGAGGCCGAAGATCTCGCCCTCGCGGCCCGCGGGGATGAGTCGAGCGAGGTAGCTGCGGCTCGCCGATTGGACGGGGCCCACGAAGATGCACAGCAGTAGACCAAACACCCAGAACACCCAGGTGCCGAGCGGCGCGAGGATGAACACGAGCAGCGCGGCGAGGATCATGCAGCCGATCGACCACACCATGATCGGCTTCGCGCCGATCCGATCCTCAGCAAAGCCCGCGGTGATCGTGGCGAGGCCGGCGACCACGTTCGCGGCGATCGCAAAGATGATGACGGTGGTTGCGTCGAAACCGAAGCTGCGCGCGGCGATCACACCGCCGAACGTGAAGACGCCGGCGAGGCCGTCGCGGAACACTGCGCTCGCCACGAGAAAGAAGAGCGTCTGCCTGGCGGTGCGCCAGAGGTCTCCGATTGTGCGGAACAGCGTGCCGTACGCGGTGAGGATCCCGCGAATCCCGGGTTTGCGGGCCGGGTCGACCGCGATCTCGGGGACGGCGAAGAAGACGGGGATCGCACTGAACCCGAACCACGCGGCGGAGACGATCATGGCGACGCGAATGTTCCAGCCGCCCTCGTGCGTGACCCCGAACCAGCCCGGGTCCGGGAAGATGAACCCCACGAGCAGGGTCGCGAGCAAGACGATGCCGCCGAGGTAGCCCATGCCCCAGCCGAAGCCGGAGACGCGGCCCACGTTCGCGTTCGTCGAGACCTGGCTGAGCATTGCGTTGTAGCTCACGCTCGCGAACTCGAACGCGACGTTGCCGATGGCGAGCAGAACGAGCCCCAGCATGAGGTAGTTGGGCTCGGGCGCCACGAGGGCGAGCAGCGCGGTGCAGCCGACCACGACGCCAGTGGTGATCCCGAGCCAGAGCTTGCGGCGCCCCGCCGCGTCTGACAGCTGCCCCGTGATGGGGGCGAGGAGGGCGACGAGGATCCCGGCGATGAGCAGCGCGGTGCCGAGCTGCGCGGTGACTTCGGCCTCGGGGCCGAAGGCCGGCTGCGTGATGTAGACGCCGAACACGAACGTGGTGACGACCGCCTGGAACGCGGCTGAGCCCCAGTCCCAGAGCGACCAGGCGAGGATCTTGCCCTTGCCGGCCGGGTGCTGCTGCGGAAGCGCGGACGCTGGTGGAGCTGGGGCGGTCGACGGACCCACCTGCGAGGTTTCGCTCATGCTGCTCACAGTAGCGGTTTCGCGGGTTTCTGCGTGATGAACTGGCAAGAAAGCTGAAAGTTGAGTGAGATTGGCTCAAGTTTTTCGAAACCGACTTGACTCACGCGCGCGGCGTATTAAACTTGAGTGCATCAGGCTCAAGGTCGGATTCCGACCGAGCTGACAGACCCGGACGCACGCAACGGCGGCGCGTCTGACACACCAACACGAAGGAGCACACATGTCACGTGCAGTCGGTATCGACCTCGGCACCACGAACTCTGTGGTTGCAGTTCTCGAGGGTGGGGAACCCACCGTTATTGCGAACGCAGAGGGCTTCCGTACGACGCCCTCGATCGTCGCATTCACGAAGGATGGCGAGGTGCTCGTCGGCGAGACCGCCAAGCGCCAGGCCGTCACCAACGTTGATCGTACGATCGCGTCCGTCAAGCGCCACATGGGCACCGACTGGAAGAGCGACGACGTCGACGGCAAGCGCTACACCGCGCAGGAGATCAGCGCGCGCACGCTCATGAAGCTGAAGCGCGATGCTGAGACCTACCTCGGCGACAAGGTGACCGACGCGGTCATCACCGTCCCCGCATACTTCAACGACGCCGAGCGTCAGGCCACCAAGGAAGCCGGTGAGATCGCGGGCCTCAACGTGCTCCGCATCATCAACGAGCCCACCGCGGCCGCGCTCGCGTACGGCCTCGACAAGGGCAAGGAAGACGAGCTCATCCTCGTCTTCGACCTCGGTGGCGGCACGTTCGACGTCTCCCTCCTCGAGGTGGGCAAGGACGACGACTTCTCCACTATTCAGGTGCGCGCCACCTCGGGCGACAACCGCCTCGGCGGCGACGACTGGGATCAGCGCGTCGTTGACTGGCTCGCCACGCAGTTCAAGAACTCGACGGGCGTCGACGTTTCGGGCGACAAGATTGCACTGCAGCGCCTCAAGGAGGCCGCTGAGCAGGCGAAAAAGGAGCTCTCGAACTCGATGAGCACCCAGGTGCAGCTGCCCTACCTCTCGCTCACCGAGAATGGCCCGGCGAACCTCGACGAGACGCTCACCCGCGCGAAGTTCGAGGAGCTCACCAAGGACCTGCTCGAGCGCACCCGCAAGCCGTTCCAGGACGTCATCGCCGAGGCGGGCGTGAAGGTCTCCGACATCGCCCACGTGGTGCTCGTCGGCGGCTCGACCCGTATGCCCGCGGTCACCGAGCTCGTGAAGCAGCTCACCGGCGGCCGCGAGCCCAACAAGGGCGTCAACCCGGATGAGGTCGTCGCTGTCGGCGCCGCACTCCAGGCCGGCGTGCTGAAGGGCGAGCGCAAGGACGTGCTGCTCATCGACGTCACCCCGCTGTCGCTCGGCATCGAGACCAAGGGTGGCATCATGACCAAGCTCATCGAGCGCAACACCGCGATCCCCACCAAGCGGTCGGAGACGTTCACCACGGCTGAGGACAACCAGCCCTCCGTGGCGATCCAGGTGTTCCAGGGCGAGCGCGAGTTCACCCGCGACAACAAGAACCTGGGCACCTTCGAGCTGACCGGGATCGCCCCCGCACCGCGCGGGATCCCGCAGATCGAGGTCACCTTCGACATCGATGCAAACGGCATCGTGCAGGTGTCCGCGAAGGACAAGGGCACCGGCAAGGAGCAGACGATCACCATCTCCGGTGGCTCGACGCTCTCGAAGGACGACATCGAGCGCATGGTGCGCGAGGCCGAGGAGCACGCAGCCGAGGACAAGAAGCGCCGTGAGTCGGCTGAGCAGCGCAACAACGCTGAGCAGCTCGCGTACTCGGTGGAGAAGCTGATCTCTGAGAACGAGGACAAGCTTCCCGAGGACGTCAAGACCGAGGTGCAGGGCGACCTCGACGCGCTGAAGCAGGCGCTCGCCGGAGACGACGACGAGGCGCTGAAGTCCGCGTCCGACAAGCTCGGCGAGAGCCAGAGCAAGCTGGGCGAGGCGATCTACGCGGCCGCTCAGGCTGAGCAGCCCGCGGCCGATGGTGCAGAGTCGTCGAACGATGACGACGTGGTTGACGCCGAGGTCGTTGAGGACGACGAGGCGACTGACGCAGGAGAGCAGAAGTAATCATGATGAACGAGGAACAGCGCACACCGGGCTCGGACGACGAGCAGCACGGCAGTGAAGTTCCTGCAGCGGGGTCGGGAGCGAACGCTTCCGGCCCCGCGGGCCAGCCCGGGGACGCCTCGCACAGCGGGGCGGCCCCCGGCCAGGCCGGTTCACCGACCGAACCGCAGGATCTGACGGTCGACGACATTCTGGGCGCGGAGCAGAACGCCGACGCCGTGGAGGCCGACGCCGCTGCAGCCGATGCGGAAAACCCGTACCTTGAGGATCTGCGCCGATTGAGCGCCGAGTACGCGAACTATCGCAAGCGCACCGAGGCTAACGCGGTGATCGAGAAGCAGCGCGCGATCGCTGCGGCCGTGACCCCGCTGCTCACGGTGCTCGACGATCTCGATCGCGCCGAGCAGCACGGCGATCTTCTCGAGGGCACCGCCTTCGCGACGATCGCGCAGAAGCTGCGCGCCACGCTTGAGCGCTTCGGCCTCTCAAGCTTCGGTGAGAAGGGTGACCTCTTCGACCCGCAGCTGCACGAGGCGATTGCGCAGGTCCCGGTTCCGGGCACCGAGCAGCAGACCGTACTTGATGTAATCGAGCGGGGGTACCGACTCGGCGATGTTGAGTTGCGCCCCGCAAAGGTAGCGGTGGCGGTGGGGGCAGATGGCTAGTCAAGATTGGCTCGAAAAGGACTTCTACCAGATCCTCGGTGTTGCGAAGAACGCGAGCGACGCTGAGCTGAAGAAGACGTACCGCAAGCTGGCCAGGAAGTATCACCCCGACTCAAACCCGGGGGATGCGGCGGCCGAGGCAAAGTTCAAGGAGATCAGCGAGGCGTACTCGGTGCTCTCTGACACTGAGCAGCGCGCCGAGTACGACCAGATTCGGGCGATGGGCACGGGCAGTGCCCGCTTCACCTCCGGCGGTGGTGGTGGCCAGGGCTTCGAGGACGTGTTCGGCGGCATGTTCGGCGGCGGCGCGCGCGGTGGGCAGCAGTACAGCTACCAGCAGGGCGGCGGCCAGAACTTCGAGGACATCTTCGGGATGTTTGGCGGCGGCCAGCGCGGCCCCCAGCCCGGGCGCGATATCCAGGCGTCGACGACGCTCGATTTCGAGACCGCGGTCCAGGGCAAGACCGTCACGCTGCAGGCTCCGAGCGGCAACGTGAAGGTGAAGATTCCGGCCGGCGTTTCTGACGGCCAGAAGATCAAGGTGCGCGGCAAGGGCGAGCCGAGCCCCAACGGCGGGCAGCCGGGAGACATCATCCTCACGGTCGCCGTGCGCAAGCACCCAGTGTTCGAGCGCGACGGCAACAACCTGCGGCTGAAGCTTCCGATCACGTTCGTTGAGGCCGCGCTCGGCGCGACGGTGGAGGTGCCCACGCTGGGCGGCGACCCCGTCAAGCTGAAGGTGCAGCCAGGAACCCCGAGCGGCCGTGTACTGCGGGTCAAGGGTCGCGGCGTGAAGACCGCGAAGGCGACGGGGGATCTCCTCGCCGAAGTGCAGGTGGTCGTTCCCGGCCACCTGTCCCCGGAGGCCGCGGCGGCGCTTGAAGCGTTCAAGGCAGTCGAACCGAACGAAAACCCCCGCGAGGATCTCCTCGCACGCGCACGCAGTTAGTGCGTCGGGTCCGGCCACCCGTGCGGCGGCCGGACCCACCAGACTTTTTGGGACGAGAGGACAGGACATCATGGCGACACCGCAGATGGATCGCTTCACGCCCGTATTCGCAATCGCGGCGGCAGCGGAGCTTGCCGAGATGCACCCGCAGACGCTGCGGCAATACGACCGCATTGGGCTGGTCTCTCCGCAGCGCACGCGCGGCAACACGCGCCGGTACTCGCTGCACGATGTGTCGCGCCTGCGCGAGGTGGCGCGCCTCTCGGCCGAGGGGCTCAGCCTCGAGGGGATTCGGCGCGTGCTGCAGCTCGAAGACCGGGTGCAGGCGTTGCAGTCCCAGGTACGGGAGCTTGAGCGCGCGCTCTCGGAGGAGCGGCTGCAGCGCACCGATCGCCGTGTCTTCGCCGCGGGCTCGGCCGGCGGCGAAGTCGTGACGCTGCGCCGCGGAACCCGCATGCGCCGCAACGCCGAAGTCGTCGTGTGGAAGCCCTAGCCGGCGCGGCGGAGCTGTGTGCGCGGCTGAGCCGCGAGCCAGACTTTGACGCCCCCGAGCTGCAGGCGTTCGACGCGACCGACGAGCTGCTGCTCGCGACCGCGGCCTCAGAGATTCGGGGCCTGGGGCCTGGCGAGCTGGTCGTGATCGGTGACCGCCACGGCGCGCTCACGCTCGGTGCGGCGGCCCTGCTGGGCGCCACGGGAATCCGGGTGTTTCAGGATCCGGTGCTCGGAGAGCGGGCGCTCCGCGCGAACGCGGCGCGGCTCGGGATCGTCGATGCCGATGCCGCTGCCGATGCCGATGCCGCTGCCGATGCAGATGCAGATACCGATACCGAGGCCGACCCCAACGCCACGCCCAACACCACTGCCGGTGTCTTCGCGTCGCACGCGCTCGACGCCGAGCTGCTGCGC
The DNA here is from genome assembly GCF_004217175.1 of Leucobacter luti. GTDB lineage: Bacteria > Actinomycetota > Actinomycetes > Actinomycetales > Microbacteriaceae > Leucobacter > Leucobacter luti. The sequence goes on along the minus strand of NZ_SHKI01000003.1, from coordinate 180,260 downwards.
GGGGCCCGAGTGGTCCTGGTGCAGCTGCCGCGCGGCCTCGACGCGCTCGCGGAGATCGCGTGGGCGATCGCGCGCTGGGCGCAGCCCGAGGTGGTGGTCTTCGCCGGCGGTCGCGTGAAGCACATGACGCACGCCATGAACACCGTGCTCGCGCGCCACTTCGACCGGGTCGGTGCCGGGCTCGGCTGGCGCAAGTCGCGCGTGCTCACCGCCGAGGTGCCGAGCGCGCCGACGGGCGCCCCGTTCCCGCGCTGGGGCGAAGACCCAGACCTCGACTTCAGGGTCGCCGCGTTTGGCGCGACCTTTGGCGGTCCGACCCTCGACCACGGCAGCCGGTTGCTGCTCGCCGGCCTCGCGGACGCGGCGCCGCGCGCCGCGCGAATTGTTGACCTCGGCTGCGGCAACGGCGTGCTCGCCGTGTCGGCCGCGCGCTCCCGCCCGGCCGCTCGGGTGATCGCCACCGATCAGTCGGCCGCCGCGGCCTCGGCGACCAGGCTCACCGCGAGCGAGGCCGGCGTCCTGTGCGCCGCCGGCTGCGCGCACACGCCGGGTGGCGCCGGAGCCCCGGAACCACCCGGCGTGTGCGTGCACCGCGCGGACGCGCTCGAGGCGGTGCCCGACGGCTGGGCCGAGCTGATCCTGCTGAACCCGCCATTCCACACGGGGGCGACGGTGCACGCGGGCGTTGCCCACCGGCTGATTGCCGCGTGTGAGCGGGCGCTGGCTCCCGGGGGCGAACTGCGGATCGTGTTTAACTCCCACCTCGGCTACCGGCCGCTCGTCGAACGCGTGATCGGCCCCACCCGCCAGGTCGCGCGGGACCGCACATTCACGGTGCTGGCGGCTACCCGGCGCTAGCTCCTGGCCCAGCGCTCGCGCCCGGCCAGGAGCTCGTGGCCGACTCGGTGCCGGATCCCGTGCCCGGCCGAGTACCCGACCCCGTGCCCGGTCCGGCGCCGCTGCGCTGCGCGCGGGCGGCAATGAGGTCGCGGGCGGTGACCTGGTGCAGACGCCGGCCGTAGTCGTCGGCGGTCACGTCCTCAAGAAAATCGCCGGGGGCAACCCCGAGGGCCGTGGCGAGGCGCACGAGGGTTTCCACGTTCGGGCTCTGCGCCCCGCGCTCGATCTTCCCGATGCTGGTCCAGCTCACTTCAGACAACTCCCCGAGATCCTCGAGTGAGATCCCCAGGTGGTGCCGCACGGCACGTACGCGCCGGCCGATCTTCACGGCGGCGGCAGAGTGAATCTTGGCCACTATTCCAGCGTGGTGGGCCAGTGTCTGGAATGCCAGTCCGTTCATGACCAGGTACAAAAAGCATCGACCCGGGCCCCGACCGGTGTGGGGCTACTGTTAAAGGGTCATGTCGAACTCAACGCGCGCGCTGCTGCTCCGGATGGCGCCGAGTATCTACGGCCCGACGGTGCTGTTCACGCTGGGCCAGAGCGCGCTCATGCCGCTGATCCCGGTCATCGCGGTGGAAATGGGCGCGAACATCGGGCTTTCCGGGGTGATCGCGTCGGCACTGGTGGTCGGCCAGCTCGCCGGCAACCTCCCGGCCGGGTGGGTGGTCTCCCGCGCCGGTGAGCGCATCGCGATGCTGATCGCGACGGGGGTCGCGGCACTCGGTGCCCTCGGGATCGCGCTCGCCCCGAACCCGGGAGCGCTGGGTCTCGCGGTCTTCGTCGTCGGCTTCGCGGCCGCCACGTTCGGGCTCGCGCGGCACTCGTTCATGACCACCCGCGTCCCCGTTGCGTTCCGCGCGCGTGCCCTCTCGCTCATCGGCGGCTCCCACCGGCTCGGCCGCTTCGCGGGCCCGTTCCTCGCCGCGGGGATTCTGGCGATCACGGGCGCCCCGGCGGCGCCGGTGTGGGCGTTCGTCGCGTGCCTGGTACTCACGGCGGCCCTCGTGCTGTTCGCGCCGGATCCCGAGCGCGTGCTCCCGGTGCAGCGCCCGGCCGAAGAGCCGGAGCCGCGCACCGCCGGGATCCGCGCCGCCGTGCGGCACAGCCGGGCCCCGCTGGTTCGCGTGGGCGGCGCGGCGGCGGTGCTCTCCGGCCTGCGCACCACGAAGGACGTGCTCCTCCCGCTCTGGGGCGTTTCAATCGGCATGGACGCCGCCGGGATCGCCCTCGTCGTTGGCATCGCCGGCACTGTGGACTTCGCCCTGTTTTACACGAGCGGCCAGGTGATGGACCGCTTCGGCCGCCTGTGGGCCGCACTCCCGGCGACGATCGGGATGGCGGTCGCCTTCCTCGCGCTCGCGTTCACCCACGACCTGCCGGGGGCCGCGACCTGGCTGGTGGTCTGCGCCGTCGTGATCGGGATCGGAAACGGGCTCTCGAGCGGCATCGTGCTCACGCTCGGCGCCGACCTCGCGCCGCCGGGCGACCCGGCGTCGTTCCTCGCCGCGTGGCGCACGCTCGTCGACTTTGGCGGGGCCACGGCACCGCTCGCGGTCTCGGCGATCGCGACGGTGTCACTCCCGCTCGCCGCGGCGTCGGTCGGGGTGCTCGCCGTGCTCGGCGCGGCGGGGTTCGCGCGCTGGGTGCCCCGGTATATTCCGCGCGCCCGGCCCCGCGGGTAGCACCCCGGTACCATTTTCGTATCGTCTGGTACCGGAGATCCGCGATTCCGCGCGCTCACCGGCGCATTCGCCGCGGCGTTGCCTACACTTGAGACTGTTCGCCCACCGGCGTTCGTTTCGCCCCGACCGAAGGACGCCCGCACACCGTGAGCACCACCGATCGTCAGTCCCCACTTCGCATTCTGATCGGGTGCGACACCTTTCTCCCAGACGTCAATGGCGCGGCGCGATTCGCTGAGCGGCTCGCCGCCGGCCTGGTGCGGCGCGGCGAGGAAGTGCACGTGGTTGCCCCGTCGGTGAAGTACAACCGCGCCGGCAGCTTCGTCGAGACCATCGAGGGCGAGCGCATGGTGGTGCACCGCTGGGCCAGCTGGCGTTGGTACCCGCACGAGTGGCTGCGCTTCGTTCTGCCGTGGCGCGCGGCGAGCCACGCGCGCAAGCTGCTCGACCGCCTGCAGCCGGACGTGATCCACATCCAGTCGCACATCGTCGTGGGCCGCGCGCTCGCGAAGGAGGGGGCGAAGCGGGGGATCCGGATCGTCGCCACGAACCACGTGATGCCCGAGAACGTGCTCGACTTCACGCTGCTGCCCGAGCGGGCGAAGAAGCTGTTCGTGCGCTGGGGCTGGCGCGACGCGGACCGCGTGCTCAAGCGCGCCGCCGCGGTGACCACGCCGACGCGCCGCGCGGCCGACTTCCTGGAGCGAAACACGCATCGGCGCGGCGTGCTGCCGGTGTCGTGCGGGCTGCGCGCGTCCGACTACACCGCGGACCTCACCCCGCGTGCAGAGAACAAGCTCGTGTTTGTGGGGCGCGTGACGCTCGAGAAGGAGATCGACGTGATCCTGCGCGCGATCCCGCGCATCGATCCGCAGCTCAACGTCAGCTTTACGGTCGTGGGCGACGGCGACCAGCGCAAGCAGCTCGAGAAGCTCGCCACCGACCTCGGGATCCGCGATCGGGTGCACTTCACCGGGCGGGTGAGCGACGAGGAGCTGCGCGCGCACCTCACCGAGGCGAGCATCTTCGTGATCGCGTCAATCGCCGAGCTGCAGTCGATCGCCACCATGGAGGCGATGGCGTCGGGACTGCCCATCATCGCGGCCGACGCGATGGCGCTGCCGCATCTCGTGCACGAGGGCGAGAACGGGTATCTGTTCCAGCCCGGCTACGACCGCGAGCTCGCCGAGCGGATCGAGCGAGTGCTGCGGCTGTCGCCGGAGGCGTTCGAGCAGATGCAGCGCGCGTCGCTCGAAGCGGTCAAGGTGCACGACATCGACCGCACCCTTGACACGTTCGAGGCGCTGTACCGCGGCGAGACCCCCGCGAGCTGACCGTGCACGTGCTTGTCGTCACGGATCAGCACCCGGACTCCCTGGGCGGGGTGCAGGTGGCGATTCGACTCCAGCGCGAGGCGCTCGAGCGGCTGGGGCACCGGGTGTCGATTGCGGCCCCCGCGCTGCACCGCCCGGGCTACGCGGTGGCAGATGCCGACCGCGGCGCGTACATCGATCTGCCGTCGCGGCCGATCACTCGGGACCGCGAGTACGGGATCACCTGGCCCGGGGCGCGTACGGATCGGGCGCTTGCCCGAGCGCTCGCTGAACGGCCGCCGGTCGACCTCGTGCACGTGCAGGGCGATTTCTGGGGGGCGATGATCGGGATCCGCGCGGCCCGCGGCCTCCGTGTGCCGATCGTTCACACGATGCACAATCACGTGGACGCCGGGACCCGCGCGGTCACCCCGTTCGCGCCCGTCGCGTTCGCGGGCCTGCGGATCTGGCGGCGCTTGGCGCTCGGTCGCGCACGCGGCCCGGTGGACCCCGCCGCCCGCGGGGCGTGGCGCTACCTTGCCGAGCTTGCGGCCGACGCCGACGTGGTGACCGCGCCGTCGCGCCACTTCGCGCGCGAGCTCCGGTCGCACGGGGTCGCCGCCGACGTGCTCGTGACGCCGGGCGGGGTCGCCGACGCGGCGATCGCGAGCGTGCGCGCGGTGCCGCGCACGGCGCGGTCACGGCCCCGGCTGGTGTGGTTGGGCCGTATGAGCCAGGAGAAGCGGGTGCTCGAGTTCGTCGATGCGATCGCGGAGTCGGGGATCGACGCCGACGTGGCGCTGCACGGCGCGGGACTCTTGCTGCCGCGGGTGCGCGAGCGCATTGCGGAGCACGGCCTGGGGGATCGCGTGACGATCCCCGGGCCCGTGCCGTACGCCGACGCGCTGGCGGCGATGCGCGACGCCGACGCGCTGGTGCAGACGTCGATGGGCTTCGAGACGCAGGGGCTCACGCCGTTTGAGGCCGCGGCGCTCGGAACCCCGACCATCTACTGCGATGCCGAGATCGCGGACGACGTGGGGGTGCAGCCTGAGTGGCGAGTCGCTGACCGCAGCGTTGCGGCCCTCGCTGCGACGCTGCGCACCGCGGTGGCAGAGTTGAGCGCGGCGGAACTCCGTGTGCCGGAGCGCGCCGCCGCCGGCTTTCTGCAGTCAGCGCAGAGCAGGGTGATGCTCGCCGCGTACGCGCGAGCGCTGGGCGCCCCGGTGCCCGGGGCGGAGTCCGCGGCTTAGAAGCGCCAGACGGCTGCCTGGAACCCGGCCGGGGGCGCGGGGGTCCAGTTGGTTTCCTGCGTGACCAGGCCCGAGCCGCCGGGGCTGTTCGACTGGATGATCGTGAAGGTGCCGTCGGTGTTGACCTCGGTGATCATGACCGTGTGCACGCCGGTGACCCAGGACGTGGGTGAGGACGCGTACTCGTACTGGATGATGTCGCCGGGAGCGGCGGTCTCAACGGTCATGCGGGTGGCGCCGGCGTAGTTTGCGACGGGGTCGCCGCTGCCGTTCCACGCACCGCCGCCGGCGCGGATCCAGCGCTGGGCGGACATGATGCACTCGCCGGGCTGGCTCCACCCCGTGGGGCGGCTGGTACCGATCTCGTCTTCGGCGAGTTCGATCGCGGCGGCGACGTCAAAGTTGTGGGGGACCTGCGGGGTCTCTTCGATCTGCAGCACCGAGTCGATGTTTGCACCGGCGAGCTCCTCGCCGGTGGTGTCGAGCGTCTGAGAGACCGTGGTGGACGGGAGCACTGCCGCGACTGCGAAGTCCTCAACCGGTTCCGTAGCGACCGCCGGTGCTGCACCCATGGTGAAGGTTACGGAAGCAACCAGACTCACAATGAATGGCTTGGCAGAAAATTTCACTCGTAAAACTCCGGTGGGTTGTCCAACAAAAAACGCCGGGCTCTGGCCCGTGCGCCTCATCCAGTATGCGTTACCGTTCTGTTACGTTCAAGTCGCGAAGCTGAGAATCTCGGGTCCGGGCCCCATTTCCCGCGGAATTCCGCGGATGTCGCACCTCCGATTCTTCTCGGGGAGGAGCCCGGGGCGGCGTCAGCTGAGGGCTCTGGGCGCGGTGTGGGCCCCTATATCGGGCGCTTGCGCAGCATCGGTGGTGCGCTGCTGGGGCGTGCCTCGGGGGCCGCGCTGGCGGTGGCCGAGCCCGGCGCGCACCGCCGGGCGGACGGGCGAGTTCGGTTGGAGCCCCGGGAACCCGCTAGACTGGTGCGCGCTGGCTTTGGCCAGCGAGGAGGATTCGCCTAGCGGCCTATGGCGCACGCCTGGAACGCGTGTTGGGTTAACGCCCTCGGGGGTTCAAATCCCCCATCCTCCGCCAAAAACCCGTCGCAACTGCGGCGGGTTTTTCGCGTTTCTGGCGGCTTTTCTGGCCAATCTGGCGGCCGGGGACAACTGTCGCGCAGCGGCATTGTTGGTTTCTATGAATTTGCTAGGCATTCCTGAAAATTCGTTGTATGTTGCTCGTGTCCGAGGATGTAGTTCAACGATGGGTACGACGGCACTCGACATGACACCAGATATTTCAACGCACGACACCGCGGCGACCACCGCGCCCGAATCAGGCGGGGGCAGTGAACCGCGGGTGCCCGCGACGGAGGACCGGCGCGGCCGCCTCGCGTGGATCATCGGCGGCCTCGTGGTGATCGCGGTGCTCGCGGTCGTCGGCTTCTTCTTCTTTCAGGCGCGCGACGCGGGCGGGGCGCTTCCGGAGAGCTTCCCCGCGCACGCCGAGTTGCCGCTCGTTGACGGCGAGATCGCCGGCTCCGCGGAACTGCCGGGCGCGCAGACCGAGGTCACCGTGCGGGTCGCGGATCCGGCGCAGCAGGCCGCCGCGCTCACGGCGCTCACCGACGCGGGGTACCGGGTGATCGGATCCGAGGGCTCCGGCCCCATCGGCACGGTCACCTCGCTCAGCAGCGAGACGCACTCGGTGCGGGTCTCGTTCGACCAGGACTCAGACGGCGCATTCACCGTCACTTATCTCACCTCCCCGCGCGCCGGGGCGGATACCGAGCAGTAGTACACCGACGGCTCGGCGTCACCGCAGTACGCAGGAACCGGATACCGGGGAACAGTTAAGACACCACGCTTCACACGCTGTCCAGGGGGGACTACACCGATGACACGCTCACAGCTGCGCGCCAAGGGGTCGCGCTCGATCGGCCTGCGGCTCGCGGGCGTCCAGACGGGGGGCCGCAGAGCCGTCACACTCGGGCTCGCCTTCCTCGTCGCCCTGACCGCGATGCTCGGCTACGGCCCGCTGCTCGCTCCCACGCCCGCGCAGGCGGCCGGGCACGTGCAGGGTGAGGTCGTCGGCCACGCGACGTGGCCGGCCGACGCCGATCTCCACGCCGGCGGCGTGTGGGGCGGCGGCGATATGAACCGCATCATCGGCACGAAGGGCACGCCAACGGAGGCGATCTTCCGCCAGAACACCAATGCTCAGGGGCAGCCGACGGGCTCGCGCAACTCGATCAACCTCGGGGTGAGCGCGCACGTCACGAACCCCGGCATCTGGGCCACCCCGGGCCTCAACCTCGGCACGCGCTCGGCCGCCTCCCCTGAGGTGGCAGCGCACTACGGCTTCCAGTTCTCCGTCGAGGTCGACTGGACCCCGGCAACCGACAATGGTGTCGGCGAGAAGGGGAAGGTGTACACCATCGAGATCCCCGTGCCCACGACAGCTGAGGCGACCGCGGCGGGCAAGCCGATCTACCGCAACTTCAACAACTCCTCGTGCGGCATGGAGGTCAACCCCTACACGAGTGCGATCGTGATCCTCAACAACTGCACGGCGAACGAGAACAACGTGCAGTACCTCGTGCTCAATCCCGGGCCCGACGGCGATCCGCTCACGCTCGAGGACAACAGCTTCGACTGGTTTGTCGCGTCGCCCCCCACCGTCAACGGTGGCGCGGTGAGCGACATGACGATTGACGCCCTCGGCAACGTGTACAACTTCCTGAGCCCGGCAGTCGGCAGCGGCCGGATCGTGCGCACCTCCGCAGCGACCGGTGAGGTCACCGAGGTGGGCGCCTGGAACCAGGCCCCCACCGAGGCCACCGGTATCTACGAGTGGGTCTCGCTCGGCTTCGAGAACGGCAAGATGGTGGTCCCCACGGGCAACGTCAACACCGGACAGAAGCTCTTCGCCGTGGACCCGCTCACGGGCAAGGCCGAGGCGGTCGATGGGTACACACCCGGCCTCCTCAACCGCCAGTACGTCAACTACGACGGCGCGGGCGTGGAGGGCGCGATCGGTCTCGAGGGGAAGGTCGTTGATACCAACGGCGCCGGCGTCGCCGGGCAGACGATCGGAATCTACCAGGACAACGGCGACGGGACCGCGACGCTGCAGGGCTCGCGCACCACGGCCGCAGACGGCAGCTATGCGGCGATGCTGAACTGGTCGCACGGTGTGGGCTACGTGCGCGTGGTGCAGCCGGCGCTCACCACCGGAGCCGGGGCCGCCGCGCAGGTGAAGAACGGCGAGGTCGTCGCGATCACCGCCGACACCGCGATTAACGACGGCACGAACCTGATCGAGACGATGAACGAGCGCAACAACGGGATCAACCCCGCGCTCGGCACGCCGCTGACCACCACGATCGACGTCGCAGACACGGACGACCTCGTGAAGATCACCGGCAACAACGCCTCCGTCTTCTACACCGCGGACTTCACCGTGAAGTACGAGGGCTCGACGGCCGACCTCTCACGCAACAGCCTGCTCACCACCAACGCGACCACGGGCGTTGGGCCCCAGCACGTGACGATCGAGGACGACGCCGAGACCGAGCTGCGCCTCGGCGCCACCAGTGGCGCGCGCGTGGTCGGCGGCACCGACGGTGCGGAAACCACGAACGACGGCGTGTTCCTCAACCTGGCGGGCGACAGTCCGCTCGCCGCGAACCAGCTCTTTGCGAAGGGCCTCAGTTACCCGCTTCTCGCGGAGAGCCAGGGCGCGCAGGCAGACAACGCGCAGGTGACCGCCTGGATCTCTGCGGCGGGTGCGCAGAACGCGAACCCGCGCGGCGCGTTTGGGCCGGGGGTGAGCGGCACGGGCGCGGCCGCCGAGCTGGAGCTCGGCTTCCCGAACACCGCGGGATACTCGACGCTGCGCGTCAACAGCTCGCTCGATGCAGTAACGAAGCCGGACAACACCGACGGCGAGTACGCGGCCACCGCGACCACCGCCGACACCCGGCCGTGGACCACCTCGGGCGAGGTGGAAGACTACGACGTGCGCACGGTGGACACGGTGCTTCGCGTGTCGGCCGACAGTACGGTGCCGGGCACGTACGCCTACTCGATGACGGGCGTCACGGGCACCGCCCCGTCGACGACCAGTGAGTCGATCACGGTCACGGAGCCCGGCGTGATCACGCCGAGCGCGGGCGTGCACGAGGGGGTGCTGGGACAGGACGTCGTGCTGACCACCAGCGCGGCCCCCACCGGAGCGGTGCTGCGCAGCGCCGAGGTGATCGACTCGTTCACGGGTGCGCACATTGCTGACGCGACCGTCGGCGGCACGGCGCCGGCCACCACCATCACGGTGCCGAGCTCCGCGATGCCGTCCGGCTCGGACGCGCGCCTCATCCTGACCTACTCAGAGCTTCCGTCGGCCGACACGTCAACGCTGACGCTCGCGCCGGCCACGGCGACGGCCGACGGCACGGCCGAGATCGTGGCGACCGTCACGGTGCTCGGCTCGGTGACCGGTGCGCCGCTCGCAGGCGAGACAGTGACGATCGCCGCGGACCCGGCGAACGCCGACCTGACCGTGTCCACCGTCACCGACAACGGGGACGGGACCTACACCGCGGTGCTCACGAGCTCCGTCGCAGGGACGTACCCGGTCGCCGGGACCGTGGAAATCGGCGGGGTCGCCACCGAGGTGAGCGGATCGCCGGCGGACGCCGAGTTTACGGCTGGCGCGCCGAGCGCTGCGCAGTCGAGCTGGGAGATCGCGCTGCCCGGTCCGCTCCCCTCGGGCACGGGCGCCGCGAGCACATACACCGCCACCGCCACGATCCGCGACGCCCAGGGCAACGCGGTGGGCGCCGGCGTGGACGTGGTGTTCACGGTGCCCGCCGGGGTGAACGGCTCCGCAGCCGCGAACGACGTCACCGTGCAAACTGACGCGGCGGGCGTGGCGAGCATCGATCTCTCGTCCACCGAGGCCGGCAGCTTCAGCTTCAGCGCGGCGCTCGGCGCCGACCAGATCGACTCGGATCTCACCCGCGACTGGTCTGCGGGTGCTGCGGTGGTGGGGTCGTCGAGTTTCTCGGTGTCTGCGTCGCCGGTGGTGGCGGATGGCGTGGCTGAGCATGTGTTGACGGCTTCGGCGGCGGACGCGTTTGGGAACGCGGTGGCCGGTGAGGAAGTGTCGTTCGTGTTGCCGGCTGATGTGACGTATGCCGGGGTGTCTGCGGGGACGTGGGTGTCGGGTGCGTCGGGCACGATTGTGGTCGAGACGGCCGCGTCCGGGGTCGCTGAGATTTCGGTGACGAGCGAGGTTGCTGGCACGTACGAGGTGTCGGGCGAGATCGGTGCGGGTGAGTTGCCCGGGTCGCCGGACGAGATCGAGTTTGTTGCTGGTGCGGTTGATGCCGGGGCGTCGGAGTGGACGGTTGATCCGGCCGGTCCGGTGGCTGCCGGTGAGACGTACACGGCGACGGTGGTGGCGCGTGACGCGCAGGGCAACCCGGTTGCGGGTGCTGCGGTGTCGCTGACGCTGCCGGCCGAGGTGACGGTCGCTGGGGACGGTGCGGCGACCGGGGTGACGAACGCGGCGGGCGAGGTGTCGTTCGTGCTGACGTCGACGGTGAAGGGCACGCATGACGTGACCGCGCTGGTGGACGGTGACCCGGTCGGTGGCAGTGCTGCCGGGACGAAGGGGCTTGAGTTCACGGCGGCCGCGGCTGACGCGACGCTGTCGGTGCTGACCGCGACGACGGGTGTGGCTGAGGCTGATGGGTCGACGCCGCACACGGCGACGGCGACGATTAAGGACGCATACGGGAACCCGGTGGGTGCTGGGGTGGACGTGACGTTCACGTTCCCCGCCGCGCTGCTGGGTGACGGGAGCGCGTCGCCGCAGACGGTCGCGACGGGTGCGACTGGGGAAGCGGAGCTTGAGCTGACCTCGGAGACTGCCGGGAGTTATTCGGTTGCCGCGTCGATCGATGTTGCGGGGACCGCGACGGAGATCACTGATTCGCCGGCGACGGTGCGGTTCGGTGCGGGCAGTGCGTCGGCGGCGAACTCGGAGTGGGAGATCACTCCGGCGTCGGGGACGGTCGCGGTTGGCGGTACGTACACCGCGACGGTGACGGTGCGCGACGCGACGAACAACCCGGTCGCTGACGAAGAGGTGACGTTCAGTTTCCCCGCGGGGGTGAACGGGACCTCGGTGACGAGCGGGACCGCCGTGAGTGACGAGGACGGGATCGCGACGTTCGAGCTGACCTCTGAGGAGGCGTGGACGGACTTCCCGATCTCGGCGTTGATCGCGGGGACCGAGGTGGATCCGGATCCGATCTCGATCCAGTTCGTTGCCGGTGCGATGAGTTTGGAGATGTCAACGATCACGGCGTCGCAGTCGCCGATCGATGTGGACCTGTCGGTGGCGGAGACGTCGACGATCACGGTGCAGCTGAAGGACGAGTTCGGCAATGATCTGCGTGACAACACGGCGACGGTGGTGATTGCCACGTCGGCGGGTTCGGTGACGGTGACGTCGGCGGACGGGACGGATACGGGCCGGTACACGGCGGTGCTCTCGGGCACGCCGGAGGATCTGGTGGATTGGGATCCCACGGACGCGACGCTCTCGTTCACGGTTGATGCTGCTGCGGCGGATCAGACGGCGACGGTGCGGTTGCAGGACGTGACCCCGCCGGCGGCGCCGACGGTTGCTTCGACCGATGGTGGGGTGATCGTGGGGTCGGCTGAGCCGTTCGCGACGGTCGAGGTGCGCGATGCGGATACCGACGCGGTGGTGTGCGAGACAACGGCGGACGCCGGTGGGGCGTTCACGTGTGGGTCGAGTGCGCAGCCGGTCGCGGCGGGCGAGTACGGGGTGGTCGCGATCGATCGCTCCGGCAACGAATCCCCCAGCACACCCATCACCATCCTCGGACCGTCAGCCGGCGATTCAACGCTCACGCTGACGCCCGCCGGGCCGCTCACGGTCGGCACCGAGGCAGCCAACCGGTACACGGCAACGGTGCAGGTGAACGACACGACCGGAGCCGCAGTGGCCGCCGGGATCGACGTGGTGTTCACGGTGCCCGCCGGGGTGAACGGCAACGCGGTCGAGACTGAGGTGACGGTGCAGACCGACGCGTCGGGCATCGCCCAGCTTGAGCTGAGTTCCGAAACCGCAGGAACCTTCCCGATCACCGCCGCGCTTGGCGCCGAGGAGATTGATACGGCCGACGCCGTGTGGTCTGCGGGTGCTGCGGTGGTGGGGTCGTCGAGTTTCTCGGTGTCTGCGTCGCCGGTGGTGGCGGATGGTGTGGCTGAGCATGTGTTGACGGCTTCGGCGGCGGACGCGTTTGGGAACGCGGTGGCCGGTGAGGAAGTGTCGTTCGTGTTGCCGGCTGATGTGACGTATGCCGGGGTGTCTGCGGGGACGTGGGTGTCGGGTGCGTCGGGCACGATTGTGGTCGAGACGGCCGCGTCCGGGGTCGCTGAGATTTCGGTGACGAGCGAGGTTGCTGGCACGTACGAGGTGTCGGGCGAGATCGGTGCGGGTGAGTTGCCCGGGTCGCCGGACGAGATCGAGTTTGTTGCTGGTGCGGTTGATGCCGGGGCGTCGGAGTGGACGGTTGATCCGGCCGGTCCGGTGGCTGCCGGTGAGACGTACACGGCGACGGTGGTGGCGCGTGACGCGCAGGGCAACCCGGTTGCGGGTGCTGCGGTGTCGCTGACGCTGCCGGCCGAGGTGACGGTCGCTGGGGACGGTGCGGCGACCGGGGTGACGAACGCGGCGGGCGAGGTGTCGTTCGTGCTGACGTCGACGGTGAAGGGCACGCATGACGTGACCGCGCTGGTGGACGGTGACCCGGTCGGTGGCAGTGCTGCCGGGACGAAGGGGCTTGAGTTCACGGCGGCCGCGGCTGACGCGACGCTGTCGGTGCTGACCGCGACGACGGGTGTGGCTGAGGCTGATGGGTCGACGCCGCACACGGCGACGGCGACGATTAAGGACGCATACGGGAACCCGGTGGGTGCTGGGGTGGACGTGACGTTCACGTTCCCCGCCGCGCTGCTGGGTGACGGGAGCGCGTCGCCGCAGACGGTCGCGACGGGTGCGACTGGGGAAGCGGAGCTTGAGCTGACCTCGGAGACTGCCGGGAGTTATTCGGTTGCCGCGTCGATCGATGTTGCGGGGACCGCGACGGAGATCACTGATTCGCCGGCGACGGTGCGGTTCGGTGCGGGCAGTGCGTCGGCGGCGAACTCGGAGTGGGAGATCACTCCGGCGTCGGGGACGGTCGCGGTTGGCGGTACGTACACCGCGACGGTGACGGTGCGCGACGCGACGAACAACCCGGTCGCTGACGAAGAGGTGACGTTCAGTTTCCCCGCGGGGGTGAACGGGACCTCGGTGACGAGCGGGACCGCCGTGAGTGACGAGGACGGGATCGCGACGTTCGAGCTGACCTCTGAGGAGGCGTGGACGGACTTCCCGATCTCGGCGTTGATCGCGGGGACCGAGGTGGATCCGGATCCGATCTCGATCCAGTTCGTTGCCGGTGCGATGAGTTTGGAGATGTCAACGATCACGGCGTCGCAGTCGCCGATCGATGTGGACCTGTCGGTGGCGGAGACGTCGACGATCACGGTGCAGCTGAAGGACGAGTTCGGCAATGATCTGCGTGACAACACGGCGACGGTGGTGATTGCCACGTCGGCGGGTTCGGTGACGGTGACGTCGGCGGACGGGACGGATACGGGCCGGTACACGGCGGTGCTCTCGGGCACGCCGGAGGATCTGGTGGATTGGGATCCCACGGACGCGACGCTCTCGTTCACGGTTGATGCTGCTGCGGCGGATCAGACGGCGACGGTGCGGTTGCAGGACGTGACCCCGCCGGCGGCGCCGACGGTTGCTTCGACCGATGGTGGGGTGATCGTGGGGTCGGCTGAGCCGTTCGCGACGGTCGAGGTGCGCGATGCGGATACCGACGCGGTGGTGTGCGAGACAACGGCGGACGCCGGTGGGGCGTTCACGTGTGGGTCGAGTGCGCAGCCGGTCGCGGCGGGCGAGTACGGGGTGGTCGCGATCGATCGCTCCGGCAACGAATCCCCCAGTTCGCCGGCAACGGTCGCGAAGCCCCCGCACGTTGATACGACGACGGGCGGCGAGGTCACGGGTACGGGCGATCCCGGGAACGAGATCGTGATCCGCGACCCCGAGACGGGTGAGACGCTGTGTGAGACGACGGTGCAGCCGGACGGGACCTGGTCGTGTGGCCCGGTGCCGCCGGGGAGCAGCGAGGTGGTGCAGATCGATCCGGACGGCAACGAGTCGGAGCCGGTCGAGATCATCGTGGCGAAGCCCCCGCACGTCGATTCGACAAACGGTGGCGAGGTCACGGGCACGGGTGAGCCGGGCAACGAGATCGAGATTCGCGATCCGGACACGGGCGACGTGATCTGCTCGACCACGGTGCAGCCGGACGGTTCGTGGTCGTGTGGCCCGGTGCCGCCGGGGAGCAGCGAGGTGGTGCAGATCGATCCGGACGGCAACGAGTCGGAGCCGGTGGAGATCACGGTGGCGAAGCCCCCGCACGTCGACTCGACGAACGGCGGCGAGGTGACCGGTACCGGTGAGCCGGGCAACGAGATCGTGGTCCGCGACCCGGACACCGGTGCGGAGCTGTGCTCCACGACGGTGCAGCCGGACGGTTCGTGGTCGTGTGGCCCGGTGCCGCCGGGGAGCAGCGAGGTGGTGCAGATCGATCCGGACGGCAACGAGTCCGAGCCGGTCGAGATCACAGTTGCGAAGCCCCCGCACGTTGATACGACGACGGGCGGCGAGGTGACGGGCACCGGCGAGCCGGGCAACGAGATCGAGATTCGCGACCCGGACACGGGCGACGTGATCTGCTCGACCACGGTGCAGCCGGACGGGACCTGGTCGTGTGGCCCGGTGCCGCCGGGGAGCAGCGAGGTGGTGCAGATCGATCCGGACGGCAACGAGTCCGAGCCGGTCGAGATCACAGTTGCGAAG
>NZ_SHKI01000003.1:66214-164983 GCF_004217175.1 Leucobacter luti | reverse complement strand
AAGCCCCCGCACGTCGATTCGACGAACGGCGGCGAGGTCACGGGCACGGGCGATCCCGGGAACGAGATCGTGATCCGCGACCCCGACACGGGTGAGACGCTGTGCGAGACGACCGTGCGGCCGGATGGGACCTGGTCGTGTGGCCCGGTGCCGCCGGGGAGCAGCGAGGTGGTGCAGATCGATCCGGACGGCAACGAGTCCGAGCCGGTCGAGATCATCGTGGCGAAGCCCCCGCACATCGACTCGACGACGGGCGGCGAGGTGACGGGCACCGGCGAGCCGGGCAACGAGATCGTGATCCGCGACCCGGACACGGGCGAGGTGATCTGCTCCACGACGGTGCAGCCCGACGGCACGTGGTCGTGCGGCCCCGTGGGCGAGGGATCCTACGAGGTGGTGCAGATCGATCCGGACGGCAACGAGTCCGCACCGATCATCGTGGAGGTCGACCTGACGCCGCCGGACGCACCCACAGTGCAGCCCACGGACGGTGAGAGCGTGTCGGGCACCGCGGAGCCCGGATCGACCGTCAAGGTGAAGGACGCCGACGGCAACGTGCTGTGCGAAACCGTGGCGGCGCCTGACGGCCGGTGGAGCTGCACGCTCGAGCCGCCCGCGAAGAAGGGCGACCTGCTGTCGGTGACCGCGACCGACGCGAACGGCAACGAGTCTGAGGCGACGCTCGTTCGCGTCGGCGGTCCGTGGCTCGAACTGTCCGCCGAGCGGCTGCTCGCCGGTGATGTGCTCGACATTATGGGCCACGGCTTCCTGCCCAATGAGCAGGTCGCGGGGACCGTGTACTCGGATCCGGTCGGCCTCGGCACGCTGACCGCGGACGCAGATGGCGACGTCACGTTCACGTTCACCGTTCCGGAGGGCTTCGAAACGGGTGAGCACCGTGCGGTGCTCGACGGCGTCGCCTCGGGCGAGGTCAGCGAGGCGTTCACGGTGATCGCGCCGGCCACGCCGGTGCCGCCGACCCCGACGGCGCCGCCGCAGCCGGGCCTGCCGATCACCGGCGGTCAGAGCCTGCTGCTCCTCGGAGCGGCCGGGGTGCTCCTGCTCGGTGCCGGAGCCGGGATCGCCGCCCGGTCGCGCCGGTCGCGCGCGGGCTCACGCGACTAGAACAGCACGCCACGGGGTGGCCACCGGAAACCCGTCCGGCGGCCACCCCGTGGCGTGCGGCCGGGGGCCGCGCGACCAGGAAGACGAGTGACCCTTCTGAGAGCCGAGCCGGGCGGGTCACTTAGGGGTACTCAGGCGGTCAGTCGGGGGTGATCTGTGTACACACTCATATTCTGGCGAAAACTCGTGAGAACGCTTGCAGAGTACCCCCGTATCTCACTTAAATTGAGCTAAACGGGCGGCGAGTGTCTCCGCCTGGGGGGAGGCACTCACTCATGCTCCGACAGCTTGCATATCAGCCGCGGACGGAGACCGTTGAGCTGATCGTGCGGTACGCTCAGCTCGGCTTCGACGTCAACCTGGTGTCGCCTCGCGGCAACGGGGGCTCCCGCTTCTTGCGGGAGCTGCGCGACGAGTTTCAGGAATCCGGTTCGAAGGTCGTGTTCCTCCCGGAAACGGGGGAGCGGGCCACGCTTCCGAGCGCGTTTCTCGGAGTGCTGCGCGAAGCGACGAACGCGGGGCTCGCGGGGGACTCGCCCGCGGCGCTCGCGGCGCAGCTTGTGCGGGCGCTCGACGGGAAACCCCTGGTGGTGGTGATGGACGGCGAGCACAACCTCACCCCCGCGCTTACCGCGGTGCTCTCGCTGTACCGCCAGCGCGCGGCGGCGCAGGTCGTGGTGCTCACCAACGCACCGATCCCGCACAGCATGCTCCCCGGCACCGGCGTGGTGGTGCACCTGCCCGTGCTGACCCGCGAAGAGGTGCACGCGGTGCTCTACTCGCGCCTCGGCGCGATGTTCGAGACGACCTCGATTAACCGGGTGTACGCCAAGTCGGCGGGCTACATCAAGCTCGCGATCGCGATCTGCGAGATCGCCCGCCTCGAGGGCAGCCTGCAGCTCATCGACGGTTACTGGGTCGCGGTGAGCGACCTGTGGAGCGACGCGCTGATCTCAATCGCGAGCGGCTACGTCGAAGACTGCACGGATGCGCAGCGCACCGCGCTCGAGATGCTCGCACTCGTGGGGCTCACGGACGTGAGCGCGGCCGATCAGCTGATCGGGGGCGAGGTGCTCGAGGAGCTCGAGCGCTGCGCCGCCGTGACCATCGACCCCGCCGGCAAGAACCGGTGGGTCACGGTCAATCCGCCGCTGCTGAGCGAGATGTACCGCCACACGGTGCTTCCGGCGCGGCGCGAGCACCTCAGCGCGCGCATCGAGCAGGTCACCTCGTTGCGGCAGCTTGAGGCGAAATCGCAGTCGCACGAGCGCGGGATCCATGTGGCGCCAATCGACCCACTCTTCTTGCGGCTCCTCGGTGAGAAGCGCAGCGACCTGCGCGCCTCTGCGGAGTCAGACTGGGCCCGCACGCCGAGCGCCGCCACCGCGGTGAATCTCGTGCGCACGCTGGTGGTGGTCAATGCCGAGACCGACGAGATCCTGAATGCGATCGCCGCGGGACTCGCCGCGGAGGGACCAACCGACCAGCGCGTCCGCCTGATCGTCTGGGAGGCGTGGGTGCACGGGTACATTCGCGGCGACGTGGCGCGGGCGGAGCAGCTCCTGTCGCAGCGCGAGGCCGCCGGCGAGTACTGGGGGATCCTCGTCGCGGCACGGATCCGACTCCTCTCGGACGTCGCGACGGTGCCGGCCGACGCGGTCGAGCTGCTGAGCGCTACCGACGGGCTGCCGCTCGTGGCGCAGACCGAGATGTCCCGCACGCTCGCGTTCGTGTACCTCAACCGGGGGTTTCCGGATCTGGCGGCAGCGGCCCTCGAGCGCGTGTCGACCTGGTCCGACGACTACTTCCCCTACCTGCAGAACTCTATGGAGGGCTTCGTCGCCCTCGCGCGCGGCGACTTCGAGCGAGCTCGGGAGATCGCGGTGCACGGCTTCGAGCTGGCGCAGGACGAACTCGATGAGCGCTCGCTCCGCGCCCACGGGCACCTGCTGAGTCTGCTCCTGCTGGTGCGCGGACAGCACGAGGAGATCACCCGCATTCAAGACTATGTTGAGGCAATCGGGGGACTGCCGCTCTTCCCGCAGATCTCGTACCTCGGGGTGAAGGTGTGCGCGGCGACCGCGGCGAGCGAGTCTCCGCGCAGCCTGCGCAAGCTCGTGCGCGCGCTCGACGAACTCCCAGTGCCCGACGGCCCGCTGCTCGGCACGTCCCGCGCCTGGGCGCGGGCGCGCCTCCTGGCGCTTGAAGGCTCGCCCGAGGGGGCCGCGCGCGAGTGCTGGATCGGCGCGGAGGTGATGTATCAGCGCGGCGCCACGTTCGCCGCGGTGCTCGGCGGGCTGCGCTCGCTCGACTACGAGTTCGACCGCGAGCGGAACGAGCAGTTGCAGGAGTGGATGGCCCCGATGCGGAGCGAGTACGTCAACGTGTACTACGAGTTCATCGTGGCCAGGCACGAGGCGGACAGCGACCGGCTACTCGCGGTGCTGCCGCGCCTGGTGGAGAACGGCCGGGTGGGGCAGGCCGTGCAGGTCTACGACGTGGTCGCGTCGATCGCCCGGGAGCACGGCGACGAGCCGCACGCCGTGCAGATCGAGGCGCTCGAGGCCGAGTTCTTGGACACCCTCGAACCGGGCACGTACGACACTGCGCAGCAGGAGTCGGCCGGCGCCCAGCTCACCGCGCGCGAACGCGAGGTGGCAGAACTCATGGTGCGTGGGCTCACGAATCGACAGATCCAGGACGAGCTGGTGCTCAGTATCCGGACGGTCGAAAACCACGTGCATCGGCTCATGCGCAAACTCGGCGTCTCCAGTCGCCGCGAGGCGGTCGAGTGGGTACGGTCCTGGCTAGGAACTGGGATTTCTTAGCGCTCTGTCCCCGAGCGCAGGCGCGCGTCGCGCCCGCGCTCGGGGCTTTTTTGTGCTGCTCGTACCGGGCGGGATCCGCGTGTGAGAGTGCCCGATTCCCTCAAAATCGAACCCGATTCGGCTCTCACTCGCTGAGCGCCTGAGTACGTGGGGGAGCGACAACCGCGACTGAGCACGACTCAGATATGAACGACCGGTACTCAGGTCTGGCCTCAGCTTACTTACACCGCCCCCACGGGTCGCGACGAGGGTCGAGAATCGATTCTGTACAGCACACCTGTGGAGGGATTTCAGATTATGAGGCATCGGGCGACCAATGGGCGCATCGCGTTGGGTCGGCATTCAGTGCCCTCCGGCCAGAAGAAGAAGGTCCTCGGCCGGAGCGCCGCCGCACTCGTCGCAGTGCTCGCACTCCTGGCCGCCCCGCTTCTGAACGCGACCGGGGCGCAGGCCGTCACGCACACGTTCGTGGTGAACTCGCTCGACGCGACCACGGCCGCGAAGGACATCAACGTCGGCGACGGCGTCTGCGCCACCGCGGCCGGCACCTGCACCATGCAGGCCGCGCTGCAGGAAACGAACGCGCTGAACCTCCCGGCCGGTGCCGCACTGATCACGGTGGAGCCCGGCTTCACCGGCAACATCAACCCGGTGGTCGCGAGCCGCATGGACACCACCGCGGTCTCAAACTTCGACAGTGGTGCCCACTACCTCGTGACCGCGCCGGTCACGATCGACCTGAAGAACCAGGTCACCATGGAGACGCTCCTCGACTCCGCCCCGGCGATGTTCCACGTGAACGGGCCGAGCATCAACTTCCTGAACATGGACAACGTGCTCTCGGGCGAGACCTCGTACGTCATGGGCCCGAAGGCCGACGGCGTGGTCATCGACGGCGGTACCTCGCTGACGCAGCGCAGCTACGGCCCCGAGCGCTTCGTGATCTACCGCGACGGCGCCAAGAACATCACCGTGCAGAACTACCGGCTCCAGGGCTTCTACCCCGGCCAGGCGCTGTTCTACTTCAACCAGCTGTCGAGCACTCCGGTGCAGAACGTCGTGATCGACAACGTGCAGGTCACCTACACCGTCGGCGGCTACTGCAACGCCTCGGACGGCTCGGGCTGCCGCACGGACCTCATCGGGTTCTACCAGCGCGGGGCGAACGTCAACCTCGACGGCTTCACGTTCACCAACTCGTTCGTGTCGAACATCACCTCGAACGCGACCTTCCCCTTCACCACGGCGGCAGCTGCCGGCTACAGTGTCAAGGCCTCGAACATCAACATCTCGAACAACCAGTTCATCAACATGCAGGGCTCCGGCGGTTCTGGGGTGCACAACGCGTTCATCGCGCTGCCGTACGGCCCCATGGGCGGCACGAACGTGATCGAGAACAACAAGGTCACGCGCGCCACGAGCGGGCACTCGTACGCAGTGTCCTGGGCCGGCAACACCACGTCCGGCAGCGCCGGCGACCTGCGCATCTCGAACAACTACTTCAACGGCTACTCGGGCACCTCGATCTACCTCAACAACACGGGCGACGTGCTGGTCGAGAAGAACACGTTCGGCGCGCGCAGCGCCAGCCAGGCGCGGCCCGCGGTCGCGGAGGAGACTCGCGACGGCACGAGCACGCTCGTCGACAACGCGGGAACGGCGAACGGCCGGGTGAACACCTGGTACCCCTCCGCCGACGCGGCGGTGCTCACCGAGGACGTGCCCGCGGGCGCGCAGCAGGTCGAGTCCCCGCTCGCCGAGGACATCCCGGTGTGCGTTGCGACGCTCGACGTGAAGTACCCCACCGCCGGCCCGTACCCGTCGGCCACGGTCGATCTCGACCTGTACTGGACTCAGGACCGCACCGCCGAGATCTACCTCGGCCGCGTGGAGCAGGTCTCGGGTACCGACGCGAAGCTGGTGCTCGACCTGCCGGTCGGCGCGCAGAAGTTCCCGTCCACCGTGGTGGACGAGTTCGACGAGGCAACAATCGTTGACGCCGCGACCGGTAAGGCCGGCGGCTACCTCCGACTCCAGACGATCGGAAACGCGGGCACGCAGTCATCGCAGTACTCGCGGACGGTCGGCTTCAGCGGCAACTGCCGCCCGGAGCTCACCATTAATCAGGCGGACAACCAGAACGACTCGACGCTGGCGCGCGATCTCCACTACACGGTGGAGTCCTCGCTGCCGCTCGACCCGGCATCCGTGTCGGCCGCGGTCGTCGACGTCACCGCAGCCGCGGTCACCGAGACCATCGACGCCGGTCGTCTGAACCCGCGCTCGGTCGCAGTGAGCGCCGTCGAGGGCACCGCGAACAAGAAGTTCGACGTGGTGGCTCGGGTCGATGACTCGGCGAAGGTCACCGCGGCGATTGCTGCCGAAAAGGTCACGAGCACCGGCGGGCTGAAGAACGCCGCCGCTGCGAAGAGTACCGACCCGGACATCACGTTCATCAACCCGATCTCGACCAAGCCGAGCTCGTTTACGCTCGTCACCGGCGAACCCGATGGCAAGCAGTACGGGTTCTCGGTCGCCGCAGGCGCACCGACGCCGGGCGCAGACCTGAACTTCACCGGCGCGCTCGACCAGGCCGGGGTGGACAACAAGGTGAACCTGTCGACGACCAGCCCCGTGATCCCCGCTGGCAAGACCAGCTCGGACAAGGTGCGAGTCACCGCGGACGCGGGTGACGTGGTGGCGAACACGCCGGTGAGCATTGCGCACACCGTCACCTCGGACGACACGAACTACGACGGACTCGTGGTGCGTGCCACCACCGTGAAGCTGTTCTCGACCGATCCGTCGATCCGGATCACCAAGCGCGCGTTCGTCGATGTGGCGGACTCCTCGACCCCCGAGCAGGTTATGGCGACGGGCACCGAGGCGCTGAGTGGCACGCGACTCACCGACGGGCAGGCAGTCTGCTTCGTCTACCAGGTCTCTAACATCTCGGCCGACGACTGGGCCACGAAGCTTACCGACGTGACGGTCACCGACACCGACGCGCGCCTCGGCACCGACGGCGTGATCGGAACGGTCGCCGAGCTCGGCGTGGGCCAGAGCACACTGCTCTCGGCGTGCGGCTCGCTGATCCCCGTTGATACGACGGTGAGCGCTCCGTAATGAAACTTCACAACACACTACAAGCGGCAGGAAGGCGGGTGAGCGGGATGCGGTACAGAACGAAACTCATTGCTGGCGCCTCGCTCGCCGCGGTCGGCGTGGTCGCTGCCGCCAGCATGGCCGTTGCCCTCTGGAACGCGGACAGCACGTTCTCGGGCGGCACCGTCAGCTCCGGCGACCTGAACGTCGCGACGAGCGAGGGCTCCTGGGAGCAGGTCACCCCCGGGGTGACCGCCCCGGAGAGCGGCACGCTCAGCGGCGGCACCGCCGGCTTCAACACGATGCCGGGCGACGTGATCGAGATCTCGGTCCCGATCACGACCACGCTGCAGGGTGAAAACCTGAACGCGGAGCTCGCCGTCGACACGGGCGCTGGCGCGGCCAGCGACATTGAGGCCGGGATCGTCGCGGCAAGCTATCGCATCGAGGACGGCACGGGCGCACAGGTGGCGCCCGCCACCGGCGAGGCCCAGCTGGGTACGCCGGTCCGCGTCCCCGGGCTCGAGAGCTCGAACGCTGGGGTCACCGCGAACTGGACGGTCGTCGTCACGGTTGAGGTGCTCGGCGATTACCGCTGGACCGCCGAGCAGCCGATGCTCGACCTCGCATCCTGGTCTGTCGACGGAATCAACGTCGAACTGCAGCAGGTGCGCGAGGGCGACGGCTTCGTGACGGCTGGGGGTGGCGCATAATGAAGGCCCGCACTCGGAATCTGCTGATCGGCGGTTCGGTCGTCGCGCTGATGGGCGGCGCGCTCGTTGCGAACGCCCTCTGGAACGCGCAGACCGACGCCCCCGTCCCGGACTTCTCGATCGGATCCGTCAGGTTCTCGGCCGAGGAATCCCTCGACGCCGACTCCCGCACCTTCTCCGACGGCGGTGCGCCGGTGAGCGTCACCCTCCCCGGATCAAAGATCATCGAGGTGCTCGACCAGACCTCGATCGACGCGGAGCCGGTGATCTGGCGCTTCACGGCGAAGGGCACTGCGCTCGGAATCGCCGGCCTAAACTACAGCGTCGCGACCACCGAGCAGCGCACCGACGACGACGCTCACGACCTCACCTCCGGGGTGGCCAAGCCCGGCTCAGTGCTGGAGCGGACCACCATGAAGGTCTACCCGGCGGCCGCCGGCGGGGACTGCTCGGCAGTGCCCGAGACCCCCGAGCTGGCCGAGGGCGAGACGCCCAAGAACGTGTACCTGTACGACACCGTCGACGTCGAACTCCAGGCCCCCGGAGCCGCGCTCACTGGCGCGGAATCGGAGCAGGAGTGGTGCGTGGCGCTCGACTGGAACGACGTCGCTGACGGCACCTACGTCAACGACGTGCAGGTCACCGGCCTCGCCGAGGACGGCAGCTTCAACGGGGCCACCGACCGGTGGCACGCCGCGGTCGGCTACCCGCCGGCCCTGGAGCTGCTCGGCGTCTACCACAACCGCGCGCTCGCCGAGGCGACCGCGGAGGACACGACCAAGGCGCGAGCCACAGCCGACTGGTCCGCCGATGTGTACCCGGATCCGTCCGGGGAACCCGACGTGGTGATCGAGCTCGACCCGATCGTCACCAACCTCAACCCGGACGTCGACCCCCGGGACTAGCTCCCGGGCGACGGTGCCCTGAGTAGTGCGACTCATCCCCTGAGGAGAACTCAGGTGCTGCTCACTCACTACTCAGGAATAACCGGAAACTACTGAACTCGCGTTTTGGCAGCAAATCGCAGATCAAACTGAATATAGCAAGACCAACTTCCCCCATACTTGGCCGCGTCGACGAGCGCCGTCGCGGCCCCTTATCCCCCTAGCGCTCACCTACCAGGAGATAACACATGTCTGAAATGAATAACGACCAGATCATCGTCGTTAGCGAGCCGAAGAAGCGCCGTCGCGGCCTCCTGTGGGTAGCCGCAGGCGCCGCCGCCCTCCTCGCCGGTGGCTCGACCTTCGCGCTGTGGGCAGCGAACGACACCTTCTCGGGCGGCACCATCACCGCCGGTGACCTGAACCTCGTGCAGCTTGAGGACACGAGCTTCTGGGACGTGTCGAACGACCGTGTCGACGCCACCGAGACCGTCGGCGCATCCGACGGCTCGCAGCCCGGCCACAAGATCACGGACGTGAACACGTGGCGCATCGCCCCGGGCGACAAGCTCGCGGCATCGTTCGAGGCCACCGCCACGCTCGACGGCGACAACCTCGTTGCCCGCGTCGGCATCGATGGCCTGGACCAGCTGGCGAACACCATCACCGGCATGAACTACAGCTACGAGGTCTACTACGGCGACGCGCTGCTCGTCAGCGAGACCGTGCTGCCGACCACGGCTGACGCGCCGCTGCTCTACCTCTCGGCTCCCGCAGCCGGCCAGGACGAGGGCGCAGAGGACGCCACCAACGGCATCCTCGGCTCGACCGCCACGACCGTGACCGGTGTCGCCGCGCAGAGCGCTGTGTTCGGCATGCCGGCCACCACGGTTGACCTGAACGTGGTCATCTACGCGTCCTTCTACGAGGACCAGGATGGCGACTTCCGCTACCAGGACACCGACGTGACCGTCGAGGATCGCACCGACGTGCAGCTCGCCGACACGCTGGGCGACCTGACCGTCTCGCTGTCGCAGGTCCGCGACACGGGCGCGCAGTTCAGCTAACCCCGCGCCCGCGTGGGTGCCGCGCGCGGCACCCACGCACCCCGAACACCCCGCACCGCCTCCGCGGCGCGGCAGGTGCCCGCCCCTCCGCAGCGAGCGGCGGGCACCACCCCGGGTCTCGGACCGGCACCCCCGAGCGGCGCACACGCGCCCCACAAGTTTTCAGCACCTGAAGGGAGCCACAGCATGAGCGTTCGACGCCAGGTCCGCCGCCTCACCTCCCGGGGTGCGGTGAAGAGCAGCTGGTTCGAGTCGCCCTGGCGCATCGCCGGCCGCGCAGTCAGCTCCGCGCTCGTCCTCGCAGTGATCATCCTGCTGCTCGCGATCGTCGCGGTGCCGCGGATCCTGGGCGGCGACTCGTTCACGGTGCTCTCCGGCTCGATGGAGCCCACTTTCGCCCCCGGCGACGTGGTCGTTGCGAAGGGGATCAGCGAGGCAGAGGTGTGCACCGACGTCTCGGTGGGCACGATCGTCACGTTCTTCCCCAAGCCGAACGATCCCACCCTCATCACGCACCGCGTGGTGGGCAAGACGATCGGCACCTTCGACGACGGCACCAGCTGCCGCCTGATCACTCAGGGCGACGCGAACTCCTCGGTCGACGAGCCGATTTCGCCGGCGCAGGTGCGCGGCGTCTTCATGTACGGGATTCCGAAGCTCGGCTGGGCACGCCAGTGGGTCAGCGAGAACACCATGCTGGTGGTGGGGATCGCCGCCGCGGCCCTCGTGATCGCCGGACTGTGGTCCTCGTTCAAGCGCCCGCGCACCACCGTGATGACCGTGCCCCGGCCCGCAGGCCCGAGCACCCCGGCCGGGGGAGCCGCCCCGGCGCACGGCGCGGCGCGGCGCGCGGACGCCCAGGTTCCCGGCAGGGACCACGCGCTCGTCGAGCGCGAGCTCGAACTGCGTGAGCGCGAGCTCGAGCTGCGTGAGCGGGAACTCGCCTTCGCGATGCAGCGCGCGCCGCAGCAGGACGCTGCCGAGCCGAGCTTTGACACCGAGCTGCTGACCCCCGAACGTTTCCTCGGCACCGCCGACGAGGACCAGTCAAGTGAACTTCCTGCGACCAAGCGAATTGAGGCGTGATGATGTCCCCGTCTATCGACACGAGAGACCCGCGGCTGAGTGCGATCACCATCGACTCGCGCGACGGCCTGTCGTCGCGCGGCCGGGCGATCGCTTGGGTACTCGCGATCCTGCTGCTTGTCACCTCGGTGCTCGCGCTCGCGGCGGCCGACGCCCTGCCGATCTCCGGCGCGCGGGCGCAGAACACGGCGCCCGCCGCCTCTGACAGCGCGCTCCCCGAGCGCCTCGGGGGAGTTGCCTCCGACCCGTCCGCGGTGCCCGTTGACCCGAGCGTGATCGAGGCAACCTGGGACGGCCCCGCGGTGAACCTCGACTGGACCGGGGCCGAGTACGCGCGCGCCGAGACCACGTTCATTGGCGACCGCGTGGCAGCCCCGGGCGACCGCGTGGTGCGCACGCTCAACGTGGTGAACGCCGGGCCCGGTAACGGCGTCGCGACGGTCACGATCGACCTCGCCGAGGTGGTCCCCGAGGGGGCACAGAACCCCAACCTCGCTGACGACGTCACGCTGTTCTGGGACATCGCCGGGGTTTCCGGTGAGGAGCGCTTCTCCGCGCTCGTACCGGAGGGCCGCGCAAACGTCGCAGAGATCGCGGTGCCGCAGGGCGACCCCGTGCAGGTGACCGTGGGCTTCGAGATGGACGCCGCGGTGGAGACATCGCGGGCGCTCGGCGCTGACTCGACGGTGCTGAGCTTTGACGTGGGCGTTGAGCTGACGGGTGAGACCGAGCCGCCCGTGATCCCTACGCTGTCAGTGACCGGTGCCACGGGAATCCTCGCGCTGATTGGGATCGCGATCGCCCTGCTGCTCATCGGCTGGCTGCTGCTGGCGCTGCGCCGCCGCACGCACCGCTGCGATGACTGCGACCGCGAGATCGCGCGCGACGAGGAGCGGGTGGAGTACCGCGACGGGAACGGCGCGAAGCGCACGCTGTGCGCGGAGTGCAACCACGCGCCGGTCCCCACCGCGTAGGTTCTGGGGCATTCGCCGGGTCGCTCACGCCCGCGAGCGGGGACGCCCGGCCGCGGGCGTCAGTGCGTGGGGCGGGGCGTGAGCTGCGCGAGGCGCTCGATCGCGGCGAGCAGGGTCGCCTCGTCCTTCACGAAGGTGAAGCGCACCCACGACGCGAGTGCGCCGGCGGTGTCTGAGCCGGGGTGGCAGAACGCGGAGAGCGGGATGCACGCGACGCCGGCGAGTGCGGGGAGCGCGCGGGCGAACTCGGCCCCGTCTCGGACCTCAGCGGTGAAGAACGGCGACGCATCGGCGCACACGAAGTAGGTGCCGTCGGGCTCGACGAGCGAGAAGCCAGCTGCCCGCAGACCCGCGATGAGGAGATCGCGTCGGGCGGCGAGTGAGTTGCGCAGCTCCGCGATGTCGGGGTCGCCCTCGGTGAGGGCGCGAGCGATGGCGGGCTGGAACGGCGCGCCGCCCGAGTAGGTGAGGAACTGCTTGACCGCGGTGAGCGCCTCGATGAGCTCGGCGGGGCCCGTAGCCCACCCGATCTTCCACCCGGTGAGGGAGAAGGTCTTCCCCGCGGAAGAGATGGTGACCGTGCGCTCGGCCATTCCCGGCAGGGTGGCGATGGGCCGGTGCGGCCGCGCCCCGAACACCAGGTGCTCGTACACCTCATCGGTGATAACGATCGCCCCGACGCGGCGGGCCGCGGCGGCAATCGCGTCGAGTTCCGCATCGCTGAGCACCGTGCCCGTGGGGTTGTGCGGTGAGTTGACGAGGATGAGCCGCGTGCGCTCGTTCACGCGGGCCGCGAGCGCTACGGTATCCACACGGAAACCGCCCGAGCTCGGCCGCAGCGGCACTGTGACGTGCGTGGCGCCCGCGAGTGCGATCACCGCCGCGTGCGCGTCGTAGAACGGCTCAAGGGTCACCACCTCGTCCCCCGGGCCCGCGAGCGCGGTCACCGCGGCGGCCAGCGCCTCGGTGGCGCCCGCTGTGACGAGCACTTCGCGGTCTGGATCGAGCTCGATCCCGTAGTGGCGGAGCTGGTGGGCGGCGATCGCGGCACGCAGCTCCGGGATCCCGCGGCCGGGCGGATACTGGTTCGCGCCGCCTCGGATCGCGTCGACCGCGGCCTCGCGGATCCACGCCGGTCCGTCGGCGTCGGGGAAGCCCTGCCCCAGGTTTGCCGCGCCGGTCGCGTGAGCCAGCGCGGTCATTTCGGCGAAGATCGTGGGACGCGTGGTCCCGTCGGGGGCGGCGAGGCCGCTCGCCTGGGCAACGGTGCGCCACCTGGGAGTCATGCGTCAAGTGTACGAGACCGCGAGCCGATGTGTCCGGGCGATCCCCAGTTCTGCGCCGTAGGCTCGAACGCATGACGGATCCATACGCCGAGGACGCTGCGCGGGCCCACCGGCTCAGCCGCGGGTTCGGCCGCTTCGCCGCGCGGTGGCGCGAGCGGATCCGGCGCAGGCCCTGGCTCAACACCGTCTACCGAGTGCTCGTGACCACCCTCGGCGTGCTCGTGGTGGTGGTGGGGCTGATCCTCGTCCCGCTGCCGGGTCCCGGCTGGCTGATCGTGTTTATTGGCCTGACGATCCTGGGCACCGAATTTCACTGGGCGCGGCGGCTGCTGGGCTGGCTCAGGCGGGTGCTCGCGCGGTTCTGGGAGCGCTGGAACACCTGGCGCGCTGCGCGCCGTGCGCGCCGCGAGGCACGCGGGGAGCGCCGCGAGGGCGGCACCGCAACACCCTAGTCGCGCTCCGGTGAGAAGCCTGGGCCGGGACACGGACGAAGCCCCGGGGCACAGCGCAGGCGCCGGGAAACGACGCAGGGCCCGGGCCGAAGCCCGAGCCCTGCGTGCCGCGCCACAGACTACTTGACGAGCGGAATGTTGAAGATGAAGCCCGGCTGCTCGCCGCGACGGTAGTTCTCGGGAGCCTTCGCCGCCGCGATGATGTGGAAGATGAACAGCACGAGCGAGCCGATGCCGAGGATGACCGCGAGGAAGCCGCCCAGGAACGGGATCGCCCCGAGGATCCAGGTCGCGATCACCACGCCGACGCGCAGCAGCGAGAAGTTGAGGTTGTCGCGGTGGTAAGCGTACGCCTGCTGGTTGCCCTTGTCCTTCTCGATGAGGAAGAAGATGAGCGCCGGGATCCAGGTGAAGAACACCGAGAGCCAGTAGTTCAGCGTGACATTGCTCACCGGATCGGCGATGGGCTGCTGGTACCCGAGCGGGGGCTGCTGGTAGCCGCCGGGCGGCGGGGCCTGGTACTGGCCCGCGGCGGGCGGTGCCGTGTACTGCGGGGGCTGCACCGGCTGCTGTGGGGCAGCGTACTGCGGCGGCTGCACGGGCTGCTGCGGTGCTGTGTACTGCGGTGCCTGCGGCGGCACGGGGGCCTGCGGGGGCACCGGTGCCTGCGGCGGCTCCGTGGGGGCGGGTGCGGGATCGGCCGGGGACCCGGTCGCCGGCTCATTGCCGACGGGCTGGCCGTCCTGTCCTTCGGGGGGGCAGCGTGCTCATGGGGATCTCCTCTGCAGATTGATCTGTATACGACGTTACCGCAGGCGCCCCACTCAACGGTAGTCACTCGTCGCGGGACTTCCAGGTCACGGACAGAGTCTTGCGCGCGACGGGGGCGGTATTCGTGCGGCTTAGAAGACGTCCGGGCTGGGGCCGGCCGTGTGCAGGATCGACACGTCGGCGTGCCGGTCGAAGCGGTAGCCGGTGCCGCGCACCGTGCGCACGATGTCCTGGTACTGAGCGAGCTTGACCCGCAAGCGGCGGATGTGCACGTCGATGGTGCGCTCGCTCGGGGTGTCCTCCTCGGACGCGTCGTGCCACAGCGCGGTGATCAGCTCGTCGCGGCTCACGGTGCGGCCCTCGCGCAGCACGAGGTACTGCAGCAGCTCGAACTCACGGAAGGTGAGCGCCGCGGCAACGTTGTCGAGGAGCACGCGCTTGCGGGAGAGGTCGAGGACGACGCCGCTCGCGGCGCGATCCTGATCCGCGGCGTCGTGCTGCTTCTGGCGCGCGTGCGCGGCGGGGTCGCCGAGTGCGAGGCGCACGACGTCGACGTCGCGGCCCCCGGTGCCCTCGGGGGCGAGCGCCACCGCGGCGTAGGTCTCGGCCGCGGGGGCCAGCTGGGCGACGAGCTGCTTGATCTGCGTGACGATCGCGCCGAGGCGGGGATCGGTGTCGGCGATCTTGTCGTCGGCGAGGCCGACATAGAGTGCGAAGCCGCGCACCTCGGTGCCCTCGGGGACGTTGCGTTCCGGGGCCGGCTGGGCGGGAAGCAGCGAGGTGAGGTCGGGGCGAGCTGAGCGAAGGGTCTGCGTGGTGGTCATGATGATGTCCTTGACTGTCGTTCCGCGTGGCGGAAAGCCTCCCGCGATATCGCGGTGGCGTGAATGCTGTGCGAGCGAGCCGAGCGGCTCAGAAGCTCACGGGGAAGCGGTTCCGAGAAGTGGAAGCGCTGCGATACACCAGACGTACGTGCGGTCTAGATGCACATTCGACAGCGCATGACTCCCTGACCGGCCATCATCATGCCGGTGTTCCCAAAGTTCACCTCGAAGGCGGACCGGGGACGAATGGTGTCATGCATAAGGGACAGTTAAGCAAAACATTGCGTCGCGTGTCAAGCGATGCGGCCTGATCGCGCCAGAACACAGCACAAGACCCCGCGCGATGACGCAGCGGGGTCCTGTGGCGGGGCGGGGAGCTCTGCGTCTGCGGGACGCCGCACCCCCCCCCACGGTGTGGGCTAGTACGCGGTGCCGTAGAGCCGGTCGCCGGCGTCGCCGAGGCCGGGAACGATGTAGGCGTGCTCATCGAGCCCTTCGTCGAGTGCGCCGAGCACGAGCGTGACGTCGCGGTCTCCGGCGGCCTGGCGGATCGCCTCGACGCCCTCGGGGGTGCCGAGCACGCAGATCGCGGTCACGTCGTCGGCGCCGCGCGCGAACAAGAACTCAATCGCGCCGGCGAGCGAGCCGCCGGTCGCGAGCATTGGATCGAGCACGAAGCACTGGCGCCCCGCGAGCGACTCGGGAAGGCGCTCGGCGTAGGTGGTGGGCTGCAGCGTCTCCTCGTCGCGCACCATGCCGAGGAAGCCGACCTCGGCGGTGGGCACCAGCTTGACCATGCCCTCGAGCATGCCGAGGCCGGCGCGCAGGATGGGGACGATGAGGGGGAGCGGCTCGCTGAGCCGCACGCCCGTGGTGGGTGCCACGGGCGTCTCGATCTCGTGCGGCTCGACCCGCACCTCGCGCGTCGCCTCGTAGGCGAGCAGGGTCATGAGCTCCTCGATGAGAAGCCGGAACGTGGGCTGCGGCGTCTTCGCGTCGCGGAGCACCGTCAGCTTGTGGGTGATCAGGGGATGGTCCGCAACGAAAACTCGCATGCGCCTATTCTATTCCCGTGCCCACCATCCCTCCATCCCCCGCCGACATCGCCGCGATGCATCTCGCCCTCGCGGAGGCGCGTCGCGCCGCCGCCGCGGGCGAAATCCCGGTGGGCGCGGTGCTGCTCGGGCCAAGCGGGGAGGTGCTTGGCGCCGGCCACAACGCCAGGGAAACCACCCCCGATCCGAGTGGACACGCCGAGGTGCTCGCGATCCGCGCCGCCGCGGCCGCGCTCGGCGACCGGATTCTCGACGGCTGCACGCTCGTGGTCACGCTCGAGCCGTGCGTCATGTGCGCCGGGGTGATTCTCGCCGCGCGGATCCCGCGTGTCGTGTTCGGTGCGTGGGACGAAAAAGCCGGCGCCGTGGGGAGCGTTTACGATCTGCTGCGCGACGGCCGCCTCCCTTCGCCCGTGCCCGAGGTGAGCGCCGGCGTGTGCGAGGCGGAGAGTGTCGAGCTGCTGCGCGACTTCTTCGCGGACCGTCGCTAGCGCCGAGCGTCTCACGCCCGCGCCGGACTCACGCGCCCCCGCACCGCCGGGCCCCCGCGCCTAGATGCGAGGGGCGACCGTCACGGCCTCCGGCGCAAAGGCGACCGCCACCCGCTCGCCCGCGCGAAACTCGGCCTCTGAGCCGTGCTGGGCGGCGAGGGTGCTGCCGTCGGCGAACTGCACCACGGTGCGTCGGATCGGTCCGAGGAAGCCGCTCGAGAGCACCACGGCGGCGTCGGCGCCGTCCGCTCCGGCGCCGTTCCCCGCGGCACCGAGGCGCACATGCTCGGGCCGCACATACGCCGTGACGCGCGCCCCGGCGACCCCCGTGAGACCGGACGGGGTGGCGAGCACAGGGAGCTCGGCGCCGTGCACCAGCACGCGCTCGCCCGAGAGCTCGCCGTCAATCCGATTTGAAAGGCCCACGAAGTCGGCGACGAACGACGAGGCCGGGCGCCGATAGAGCTCCTCCGGGGTGCCGAGCTGCGCAATCCGTCCCGCCTCCATCACGGCAACGCGGTCGGAGATCGCGAGCGCCTCTTCCTGGTCGTGGGTGACGAACACGCAGGTCATCCCGAGCTCGGTCTGGATCGCGCGGATCTGCTCGCGCAGCCTGACTCGCACCTTGGCGTCGAGC
Organism: Leucobacter luti; assembly: GCF_004217175.1. Classification (GTDB taxonomy): domain Bacteria; phylum Actinomycetota; class Actinomycetes; order Actinomycetales; family Microbacteriaceae; genus Leucobacter; species Leucobacter luti. Next base: position 147,685 of record NZ_SHKI01000003.1, on the reverse strand, counting down.
GCGGACAGCGGCTCGTCGAGCAGCAGCGCCCGCGGCCGCGTGACGAGCGCCCGTGCGAGCGCGACGCGCTGCTGTTGTCCCCCGGAGAGCTCGTGCGGGAAGCGCTCGGCGAGGTGCGAGAGGCCCACGATCTCGAGCATCTCGCCGACCCGCGTGCGCCGCTCCGCCTTCGCTACGCGGCGCATATCGAGGCCGAACTCCACGTTCTTCGCCACGCTCAGGTGCGGGAACAGTGAGTACTGCTGAAACACCATCCCGATGTCGCGGCGGTGTACCGGCACATCCGTCACCTCCTGGCCACCGATCCGCACCCGACCGGCAGACACCGCTTCCAACCCGGCGATGCAGCGCAGTGCGGTGGTCTTGCCGCAGCCGGACGGACCGAGCAGGCAGAGCAGCTCGCCGGGGTCGAGCGCGAGGTCGACGCCGTGCAGCACGGTGGTGGAGCCGTAGGTCTTCGTGACGCCCTCGAGCGCGACCGACTGGCCTGCGGTGGTGGGTGCGTGATCAGCTGGCACTGGGTGCCTCCTCGGAGGAACTGGGTGATGCGGTGAGTGGGGGAAGGGCGCCGCGGGAGTTTGGCAGCGGGCGATTCAGTGGCAGGGCGCCGTGGGCGGCGGCGACCGCCGCAGCGGTCGGATCCGGGTCGGGGCCGCGGCCCCGCGTGCGCCGCTGCGGCGGGCCGCCCGTTGCGCTCACGATGAGCAGCACGACGAAGACGCTGACGAGCGACAGCAGCGACACCGCGACCGCGATGAATGGATCTGCCTTCGAGACCTGCAACAGCGCGGTCTGCAGCGTGATCCGGTTGAGGAGGGACGACACGGTGAACTCGCCCAGCACGATCGCGATGGTGAGGAGCGAGGCTGCCAGGAGTCCGCGGCGCACGCCGGGAGCGATAATGCGCACGAGCACCGTGCCCCAACCGGCGCCGAGCGAGCGTGCGGCCTCGGCGCGCACCCGCGCGTCGATTCCCGAGAGGTCGGCCACGATCGCGCGGTACGCGAAGGGCAGCACGAGCACGCCGTAGGCGAAGCACAGCGTCCACACGCCCGATCCGACCGTCTGTCCAATCACGCGGTAGATCGGGGCGAAGCCAACGACGAGTACGATCGCGGGGATCGCGATCGGCAGCACGGTGAGCAGATCGAGCCAGCGCTGCAGCCGCGGGAAGCGCAGGTGCACGAGCACGATGGTCGGGAAGAACACGAGCAGCACGAGCGCGAGTGTGAGCACCGCGAGCAGCGCCGAGTTGCCCACCCCCTCGAAGAGCACACGGTACTTGCGCTCGTTCGCCGGGTCGAAGAGCGCGACCCAGTGCTCGGCGCCGTAGCCGCCCTCGGCGCGGCGCAGCGTAAACTCGAGCATCGCGAGGAGGGGCACGATGAAGGCGGCACCGATCACGCCGATCACCGTGCGCGCGATGGCGGGAGACGGCCGGCCCGGCGTGCGGGCGCTCATCGCTGCCACCGGGCCGCGCGGCTCATGAGCCGGCCGTACGCGAGCATCACCACGGTCATCACCACGACCATGCCGAGCGCGAGCACGCCCGCGCTCGAGGCCTGGCTGGCACCCGTCTCGCCGATGAGCGCCGCGCGGATCTGCAGCGGCACGATTTGCGAGCCCTGACTGATCAGGGCCGCCGCGGTTGCGTACGACGAGAACGCGTTTGCGAAGAGCAGCAGGAGTGAACCGAGGAATGCCGGAGCGAGCACCGGGAGGCCGACGCGCCGCCAGTACGCGCGGCTCGTGCCGCCGAGCGTGGCGACCGCCTCTGACCAGTCGGGGCGCAGCGCTGTGACGGCCGGGAGGAACGTGATGACCATGAGGGGGACCTGGAAGTAGAGGTAGGGCAGGATCAGGCCGGGCAGCTCGTAGAGCCAGACACCGCCGGCGAAGATGTCGATCCCGAACTGCTCGCGCAGGATGACGGTGACGACGCCCTGGATGCCGATCGTCGCGATGAAGGCGAACGCGAGCATCACGCCGCCGAACTGGGCGAGCACCGAGCTGGCGGCGTCGACGACGCGGCGCAGCGGGCCCGCCTCGGGGAGTGCGGCGAGCGCCCAGCAGAGCACCGCACCGACCGCGGCGCCCACAACCGCGGTGAGCGCGCTCACCCACACGCTCGCGCCGAACGCGGAGAGCGTGTTCGGCTGCGTGAGTACCGCGAGGCCGTCGAGGGTGAATCCGTCCTGGCCGGCGAAGCCGCTCGCGATAGCGAGCAGCGTGGGCACGGCGAGGAAGAGGAGGACGTATGCGACGAACGGCGTGAGGCCGAGCGCCGGGGCGATGCGTTTCATGTGAAACGGCGGAGCGGGGTGCGGATCGCTCCGCACCCCACCGGCCGGCTACTTGACCGCGGTCGCCCAGCGCTCGGCGAGGAGCGCGTTCGCGGCGTCGGTCTCGTCTTGCGTGGGGGACACCCAGTCGGCCGAGTCGGTGCCGAAGGTGGCCTGCTCAATGAGCTTCGCGTCGGCGGTGCCGGCCTCGGTCAGCGCGTCGACGCGAACGGGAACCGCGTTAGCGTCGAGGAACATCGCCTGCACCTCGTCGGAGAAGATCCACTCCTGCCACAGGCGAGCGGCCGCGGGGTTCGGCGCGTCCTTGTTGATCGCCTCGTTGTAGAACGAGACGTAGGTGGGTCCGTCGAGCACCGTCGTGGTCCAGCTGGGCTTGTCCGCGGCTGCCGCGACGTTGTTGAACGACCAGTCGAACACGACCGGGGTCTCGCCGGAGGCGATCGTGGCCGGCGTGGGGTCGAGCGACAGGAAGTTGCCCGCGGTGCGCAGCTCGGCCATGAAATCGATGCCGGGTCCGAAATCGTCGACACCGCCGCCGTTGAGCGCGGCGATCGAGCCGACCGCCGCGAACGCCGCGCCGGCCTGAGTCGGATCGCCGTTCAGCGCGACCGCGCCGGAGTAGTCGGTGCCCAGCAGATCCGTGAGTGCCTTCGGCTCGGGCAGCTTGTCCGCGTCGTAGCCGATCGACATGATCCCCGAGTAATTGTTCACCCAGAGGCCCTCGGGGTCTTTGTTCTCCGCGGGGATCGAGTCCCAGGTCTCAACCTGGTAGGGCGCGAAGTAGTCGGTGCTCTCGAGCGCGACCGCGGCGCCCAGGTCGAACACGTCGGGCGCGGTGTCCTGCCCCTTGAGGTTGTCCGCCGCCTGGATCTCCTCGGCGCTCGACGCGTCGGGGGAAGCCGAGTTCACGGTGATGTCGTACTTTTCCTCGAAGCCGGCGATGATCTCGCCGTAGTTCGCCCAGGTCTCGGGAAGGGCGATGACGTTGAGCTGCCCCTCCTCCTCCGCGGCCGCGACGAGGGCGTCGAGGCCACCGAAATCTGCGGCGCTGGTGGCGGTTGCAGCGTCGACGGCCGCGGCCCCGGCATCGCCGGACCCGGTATCGGCCGCCCTGCTGGTGGAGCAGGCGGCGAGGCCGCTGATCAGGAGCGCGGTCGTGACGAGCGTCGCCGAGCGCAGGAGTGCGCGAGAGGTCACTGGTGTTCCTTCCGGAGGTGTGAACGGATCGCCGGTGCGGCGCGTGCGGCTGCCACCGTGGTGGCGCCGATCCGATCCAACGCTAGGGAAGGCTGATTTCCGCCAGGGAGCGCGAGAGTGCCCTGCGGGTGAACGGTGAGTGAAGCGCTGATGCGCCGACGGCGCTAGTCGCTCGAGAGCATCACGATCGAGCTCGTGGTCGGCTGCGCGGCGTTTGGATCGAGGTAGACATCCGGCTCAAGATAGATGATCCGCGCGGCCGGCACCGCCTCGCGAATGCGGCGCTCCGCGAGGTTGACGATCATCGAGACCTCGTTCATGGTGCGCTCGGGGGCGAGGCTGATCTTCGCGCCGATCATGAACTCGTCGGGGCCCACGTACAGGGTCTTCATGTGGATGATGCGGTCGATGTCGTGCGACTTCAGGAGCGCGGCCTCGATCTTCGCGACGTCCTCATCGCTCGCGCCCTCGCCGACGAGCAAGCTCTTCACCTCGGTGCCGATGATGATCGCGACGCCGATCAGCAAGACGCCGATCGCGATCGTGGCGATCCCGTCGAACAGGCCGTTGCCCGTGAGCACGGTGAGTCCCACGCCGAAGAACGCGAGCACGAGGCCGACGAGTGCGGCGACGTCTTCAAGCAGCACGACGGGCAGCTCGGGGGCCTTCGAACGCCGAATGAACTGGAACCAGCTCGAATCGCCCTTGTGCGGACGGCTCTCGCGCACCGCGGTGCGCAGGGAGAAGCTCTCGAGCACGATCGCGATGACGAGCACCAGTAGCGGCAGCCACCACATCTCGAGCGGGTGCGGGTTCTGGATCTTCGAGACGCCCTCGTACACGGAGAACACACCGCCGATGGAGAACAGCACGATCGCCACCACGAATGCGTACACGTAGCGCACGCGACCGTAGCCGAACGGGTGCTCCTTGTCGGCCGCCTGCTTCGCGCGGCGCCCGCCGAGCAGCAGGAGGAGCTGGTTGCCCGAGTCAGCGAGCGAGTGGACGCCCTCCGCGAGCATCGAGGACGAGCCGGACAGGGCCCACGCGATGAACTTGGTGATCGCGATACCCATGTTTGCAAGGAACGCCGCGATAATCGCCTTGCTTCCGCCTGTCGCGCTCATGTCAGATGCCTCCAGCCGAGAGTCGAACCTATCTGCGCCAGTCTACGGGGCGGGGGTCGCCGAACCCGCTATATCTCCCAGCGCGGCGGACGGGAGCTCCTACACTGGGCGAGTGAGCGAAACAACGCAGTCCCCGCAGCCCACCCTTCCGCAGACCGCCATGCTCGGCGTTGGCTCGATGGGGGGTGCGATCCTCACCGGGTTGCGCGCCCCCGAGGTGCAGATCGTGCGCCCGATCGCCGTGACCACCAAGTCGGCCGCGAGCGCGGCGAAGTTTGCGGGTGCCGCCGATGTGACCGCCGCGGCGACCGACGACGACGCGGCGGCGAACCGGCGCGCGGTGGCGGGGGCGGGCCTGGTGGTCCTCGGGGTGAAGCCCTGGCTGATCGTCGACACGGCGCGCGAGATCGCGGACGCGCTTGCGCCGGGTGCGATCGTGGTGAGCGTGGCCGCCGGAGTGTCGACCGCCGCGATCGAGGCGGTGCTCCCCGCCGGGGTCGCCGTGGTGCGCGCCATGCCCAACACCCCGTCCCACATCGGCCTGGGGGTCACGGGGATCGCCGCCGGGGCGACCGCCGACGACGCGCAGCTTGAGCTGGTGCGCCGCCTGTTCGAGACCGTCGGCTCGGTGCTCGTGGTTCCGGAGGAGCAGATCAACGCGGTCGGTGCGGTGTCCGGATCGGGCCCGGCGCACGTGTTCCTCTTCGTCGAGGAGATGATCGCGGCGGCTGAGCGGCTCGGATTTGACGCCGCGGCGGCGCGCGAGCTGGTGCGCCAGACCGTGCTCGGCTCGATCGAGCTGATGCGCACCACGGGCGAGGACCCGGCGCAGCTGCGCCGCAACGTGACGAGCCCCAACGGCACCACCGAGCGCTCGGTCGCCGTGCTCCAGGAGGGCGCGTGGGGTGAGCTGTTCGATCGCGCGTTCGCCGCGAACATCCGCCGCTCCGAGGAGCTCCAGGGGTCCTAGTCGCCCGGCCGGGCGGCGGCGCTCCGGGGAGGCAGGCTCTGCCTCCCCGGAGCGCCGGCCGAGGCGCTAGCCAATGGTGGCGAAGCGCTCCACGTCCGAGGCGGTCCCGCTCACGATGATGAGGTCGTGGGGCGAGATCATCGTGTCCTGCGTTGCGTGCGTGAATGGCTGCCCAGGCGTCTTCACGCCCACCACCGTGACCCGGTAGCGGGTGCGCACGCCGCTGTCGGAGAGGGTGCGCCCGCGGATCGAGCGGGGCGGGTACATCTTCGCGATCACGTAGTTGTTGTCGAACTGGATGAAGTCGAGCATCGCCCCGCTGAGCAGGTGCGCCACGCGCTCGCCCGCCTCGCGCTCCGGGTAGATCACGTGGTTCACCCCGATGCGCTCAAGGATCTTGCCGTGCGAGGCGGAGATGGCTTTGGCCCAGATCTGGGGAATCTCGAGGTCGACGAGGTTGGCGGCGATGAGCACGCTCGCTTCGATTGAGGAGCCGGTCGCAACCACGGCGACCTGGAACTCGTCGGCGCCGATCTGCCGCAGCGCCTCCATCGAGCGGGCGTCGGCCTGCACCGCGTGGGTGACGCGATCCGCCCACTTCTGCACGAGCGTGGGGTCGGTGTCGACCACCAGCACCTCGCGGTCCTGGCGGTCGAGCTGCCCGGCGGTTGCGGCACCGAAGCGGCCGAGGCCGATCACGAGCACGGGGGCGTCACTGCGAATATCAACCAACGATCGGCCTTTCTTCGGGCAAACGGAACAGGCGTGAGCGGCTCGTCGCGGCGATCGCCGCGGCGAGGGTGACGGTGCCGACGCGGCCGGCCCACATGGTGGCCGCGAGCACATACTTGCCCGCGTCGGGGAGATCCGCCGAGAGGTTCGACGAGAGTCCACAGGTGCCGAAGGCAGAGATCACCTCAAAGAGCACAATGTCGAGCGACTCTCCGGTCATGTGCATGATCGCGACGGTCGCCGCGAGCACGATCGTGGCGCCCCAGATCAGGATCGACACCGAGACTCGCAGCACCTCGTTGGGGATCGAGCGGCCGAACGCCTGCACGTCCTTGTAGCCGCGCGCCTCGGCGTAGGCGGCGAGGAAGAGCACCGCGATGGTGGTGACCTTGATCCCGCCGGCGGTGGACGCCGAGCCGCCGCCGACGAACATGAGCATGTCCATCACGAGCAGGGTCGAGCCGTTCATGTCGAGCGGGTCGATGATCCCGAGCCCGCCCGATCGCGTCATGATCGACATGTAGACCGAGCTGAACATGGTCTGCCAGAAGTTCTGGTTGCCGAGCGTCGCCTGGTTGTTCCACTCGAGCGCGGCGATCGCGAGCCAGCCGAAGATCACGAAGATGATCGTCGTGGTGAGCGTCAGCTTCGCGTGCAGGCCGAGCCGCTTGTGCACGCGCCAGCCGCCCCCGATCACGTAGCGGTACAGCGCGAAGATCACGGGGAAGCCGATGGCGCCCAGAAAGACGCCGATCGCGAGGATGCTGAGCAGGTAGACGTCGGTGTCGAAGTGGTCGAGGCCGCCGCTGAGTGGCACGAAGCCGGTGTTCGTGAACGCGGAGGCCGCGAGGTAGAACCCGTTCCAGAGCGCGTGCCAGAAGTCGTAGCCGGCCACCATGAGGCGCGGCGTGATGAGCAGGGTGAGCACGCCCTCGATCACGACCACGCTGAGCGCGACCGCCCCGAGCAGCCCGCCGATTTCGCCGAGGCCCACCGCCTGGCTCTCGGACACGTCGCGCCCCATCCGCATGGGGTTGGTGTCGCCGGCCGCGAGGAGGCGCTGCCGCAGACCGAGGCGGCGCGTCACCGTGAGCCCGAGGATGCTCGCGAGCGTGAGCACGCCGATGCCGCCGATCTGCAGGCCGGCGAGCACCACGATCTCGCCGAACAGAGACCAGTGCGTCGACATGTCCAGCGTCGAGAGCCCGGTCACGCAGATCGCGGAGACCGCCGTGAAGAGAGCGTCGACGAGCGGCGTCATCTTGCCGTCCGCGCTCGCGAACGGCAGCGACAGCAGCGCGGTCCAGAGCAGGATCAGCGCGGTGAATACGAGCAGCGCAAAGCGCGCTGGCGATGAGTGGATCATCGCGCCGACCCAGGACTTGCGCGAGAGTGCGGCGGAGCGACGCTGCCTCACGACGGATGCCCCCACGGTGCCCTACTTTCCGCTGACGGCGCGAGGCGCGTGGATTTCACGGTCTCGACTCGATGCTGTCATGCTACACATCCGGCGGCGGAAGGGTGAATTGTGGCCCCACGGCACGCGGGAACGGGACAGAACGGCCCCGGCCCACTACCCTGGGGTCATGCCAGATATCTTCGGGGTCATTGCCGACGCGACCCGGCGCGACATCCTGCAGGTGCTGCTCGAGCGATTCAAGCGCGACGCCGAGATCAGCGTCTCGGAAATTGTGGGCCAGCTGGAGATTAGCCAGCCCACCGTCTCGAAGCATCTGAAGGTTCTTCGCGAGGCCGAGCTCGTCACGGTCCGCGAGGAGGGGCAGCATCGCTACTACTCGCTGAACCCCGAGCCGCTCGAGATGATCGAGGACTTCGTGATCCCGTTCCTCTCCGCCGGGTTCGACACCGAGGTGACGGTCGAGTACCTCTCTGAGAGCGGCGAGCGCGTGGCGGGCCCCGGAGCGCAGGACGCGTTTGCCGACCTGGGTGAGGAAGTGCTCCCCGAGGAAGCCGCCGCGGCCGCCGAGCGGATCGGACGCGCCGCCGCGCGCGCCGAGAATCGCGTCAAAGAGCTCGTTGCACGCTTCCGTTTGCGCGATTGATTTCACTTTTCGCGCCCGTTGGTTCGCGCTGGGCCGCTGCGCAGAGTAGGATTACTGTTTTGTGGGCCACGAATCCGGCGGCCCGAGAGACGTTGTGAGGTGACCGTGGGTTCAGTAATTAAGAAGCGCCGTAAGCGTATGTCCAAGAAGAAGCACCGCAAGCTGCTTCGTAAGACGCGTCACCAGCGTCGCAACAAGAAGTAGTCGGCGCGCCCCGGGCGCGACCGATGCTGGCGTCGGACCTCTGGTCCGGCGCCTTTTGTTGTCTGAGGCCCCAGCGCCTCGGGTGAACGCCGCGCGCCCAGCGCGCTGCGGCTGAGGTCCGCGGTGCCACGGGCGGTGCCCGTGGCCGGAAGGGAGCGCGATGCGCACCGTGCAGCTCACGCTGATCGGGAAACCGGGCTGTCACCTGTGTGACGAGGCCCGCGAGGTGATCGCCGCCGTCCGCGCGGACGCCGCCACGCGCGGGCTCGACACGCGGTTCGAAGAACTCGACATCCTGCAGGATCCGGAGCTCGCCCGCCGGTACTCGGAGCACATTCCTGTGGTGCGGGTCAGCGGCAAGCAGCACGCGATCTGGCGCGTTGACCCCGCCAAGCTCACGACCGCGATTGAGCGGGCCGCGCGCGGCCCGCTCGGCCGGCTGCTGGGCTGAACCAGCTCACCCACGCGCCACCACACTCACGTTTTCCCCGGAAGGAACCCACCATGACGCTGCGCCACATTGTCTCCTGGAAGCTCGGCGGCGAGACCCGCGACGCGCGCGACACGCAGGCGGCCGAAATTCGTGCTGCGCTCGAACCCCTCGTCGACCTCGTGCCCACCGTGCGCGCGCTCGCGGTGCACCGCAACGAGCTCTTCGACGGCGAAAACTACGACCTGACGCTCGTCGCCGACTTCGACGACGCGGCCGGACTCGCCGTGTATGCGACCCACCCGGACCACGTCGCGGCGGGTGCCGTGGTGAAGCGGCACGCGATCGCCCGCGTCGCCACCGACTTCACGCTCTAGGCGCCGGGCGCGCTGCCGCCCGGCGCCCGATCGCCCCGCTACGCGTGGGTGAGGTGCGGCGCGGGGCGGTACGCGCGGTAGCCCTGCTGGATCGCGATCTGGTCGGCGAGGTACTTCGCGTCGTGCCACACTCCCCAGATGAAGCTTGAGCCGCGGCGCGACTGCCAGGGCAGGCCGAGGAAGTAGACGCCGGCCTCCGGGGACACCCCGCGCTGGTGCACCGGCCTCCCCACCTCGTCGAACGCGTTCACCTGGAGCCAGCCGTAGTCGGCTCGGAACCCGGTGGCCCACACGATCGACGTGATCCCGGCCCGCGCAAGGTCGAGCTCGAGGATCGGGCTGGTCACGCTCGCGGGATCCGGCCCCAGCTCCCTGGCCGCGGGCTCTTCCGGCAGGTCCAGGCCGAGTCGCTCGATGTAGGCGTCGGCCTCGTCGAGCAGCGCGAGGTAGTTTTCGTCGCCGCCGCGAATGTTGGTGGCGAGGTCGGTGCCAAACCGCATCACGCCGTCCGCGTACGCGTTCGCGCGCCCCACGAGCGTGATCCCGTCGGCCGCGAGGTTGCGAAAGTCGATCGTGCGGCCGCCGTCGGCCCCGCTCACCGCGATGGTGACGTGCTCGGCGCCCTCCGCGGGGGTCGCGGCGTCCCACTTGCCGAGCACCCCGAGCCACCACACGAAGCTGCGGTCGCGGTAGCGCTGGGGTGGCCGGTCGTGGGGCCCCACCGCGAGGGTGACCTCTCGCCCCGACTGGCGCAGTTCGTTCGCGATCTGCACGCCCGAGGAGCCGGCGCCCACAACGAGCACCCCGCCGGCGGGGAGCTGCGCGGGGTTGCGGTAGCCGGCCGAGTGGATCTGAGTGAGCCCGGCCTGCTCGGGAACGAGGGGCGGGATCGCCGGGATCTGGAACGCGCCGGTCGCTGCGACCACATAGCGCGCGCGGATCGGCCCGGCGGAGGTGTCCGCGTGGAACCCGTCGGCGTGGGGGAGGCGCCGCACCGATTGCACCTCGACGCCGGTGCGCACGGGGGCCCCGATCTGCGCCGCGTAGTCCTCGATGTACTGCGCGACCCGGTCTTTCGTGGCGAACGCGTCGGGGTCTACCCCCTCGAACTCGAGGCCGGGGAACCGATCGTGCCAGGCGGGGCCGTTTGCCACGAGCGAGTCCCAGCGTTCGCTGCGCCAGCGCTCTGCCACGCGGTGGCGCTCAAGCACGACGTGCGCGACTCCGAGCGCACTGAGGTGTTCGCTCATTGCCACTCCGGCCTGGCCGCCACCGACGATGAGGACTTCGGTGGCCTCGATCTCTTGGCTCGACATACTTCGCTCTCCGCTCGTCTCGGGGGACTGGGCTGTTCCCGGCGCGCGCGGTCGAGTGCCGCGCTGGGCCGGATTCAGCTCCCGGACGCCGAGGGTGGGTCCGGGTAGGCACCAGCAAAGCGCAGGGCGCGGGGGCGAAGCCAATACACGTTCGTGGTGCATTGGATCGGTTTCTAAGAACTAGTTATCCGAGCTGATCGGAATTTCACATGATGGCTCGTCGGTGCGGCGCCGTGGCGGCTGCCGCCTCGCTACTGCTCCGCCGGCTCCGCCCCGCGGGGCTCCGGCGCCGCGAGTTCTGCCCCGGCGACGAGCGCCCGCACCGCTCCCGCAACGGCGCGGGCGCGCGCGGTGTGCGCCACCTGCGACAGCGATGACACCGTGACGTTTAGTGAGCGCACGTCGCCGCTGATCTCGATCACGGCGGTGCGGTTGCCGGTGTAGGTCTCCTCGATCCGGGGCCGCTGATTGAGGATCGAGAAGCCGCAGCCCATCGCGACGAGCGAGCGCACGGCCTCGTAGTTCTTCGTGCGATACGCGATGCGCGGCGTGAGGCCCGCGCCGGTGAGGAGGTCAAGAAAGTACTCGCGACTGTCCGGGAGATCGAGCAGCACGAGCGGTTCGCCGGCAAGCTCCGTGAGCGCCACCTCGCTGCGGTGCGCGAGTGGGTGGTCCGTGTGCAGGATCACGTGGGGGCGCACGCTGCCGATCACCTCCTGGTCCACGCCGTCGGGCGACGTGAGGTCGTACCCGATCGAGATCTCGGCCCGCCCGCCGCGCAGCGCGGCGAGGTTTTCTTCCGAGTCGCCCTCGAGCACCTCGACGACGAGATGAGGATGCCGCTGCTGCAGCTCGGCGAGAAGCTGGGGCAGGATGAACGGGGTGAGCGTGTGGAAGCACGCGACCGTGATGGTGCCCCGCACGTCGTCCTGGTGCGACTGGATCGTCTCGATCGAGTCGGAGAGCATGCCGAACACGCGGTGGGTGTCGCGCAGCAGAGACTCGCCCGCGGCGGTGAGGATCAGGCCCTTCGAGTGCTGGCGAATAAACAGCGCGGCGCCGAGCGAGCGTTCGAGGTGCGAGATCGCGGTGGAGACCGCCGACTGCGCCACGTGCAGCTCCTGGCTCGCCGCGGTCATGTTGAGCGTCTTCGCGCACTCGGCGAAGTAGCTGAGCTGCGTGAGTGTGATCGAGAAGCGGTGCACCATTGCGAGGATCCTCCGGCCGGGCCGTGGGGCCAGGTATCTAATTTTCAGATACCTTATCTCCCTTTTGAGTATTTTACAGATTCTCTGTGGCTCCCGACAATTGGCTGAAGAGCCACCCCGGCCGCCCACTCGACGAGGAGACACTGTGACGGAGACGACGCATCTGCGCCTGCGGAAGTTCAACACCCGCGACACCTACCCCGAGCAGAACCTCGACAACGACCTGAGTCAGGCGGTCGTCGCTGGCGGTGTGGTGTACCTCCGCGGCCAGATCGGGCAAGACCTCAACACCCGCGAATCGGTGGGGATCGGCGACGTGGTTGCGCAGACCGAGCAGGCGATGCAGAACATCGCGCTGCTGCTCGACGAGGCGGGGAGCCGGCTCGCCGACATCGTCAAGGTCACGATCTACATCGTCGACCCGCGGTACCGGGAGGACGTGTATCGCACCGTCGGCCGGTGGCTGCGCGGCGTGTACCCCGTGTCGACCGGAATCGTGGTGCAGGCGCTCGCGCGGCCCGAGTGGCTCGTGGAGATCGACGCGACCGCCGTGCTGAGCGACGGGGGTGCAGCGTGACCTTCTCCCTGATCCTGCGCGACCCGGTGACCGGCGAGTTCGGATCCGCGATCTCGTCCTCGTCCCCGGCCGTGGCCGCGCGCTGCGTCAACCTCGCCGACGGGATCGGCGGGGCGCACTCCCAGAACGTGACCGACCCGCGGCTCGGCCCCGCCCTGATCGAACAGCTGCGCGCGGGCGCGACCGCGCAGGCGGCGCTCGCCGCCGTGGTCGCCGCGGCAGATCCGGCAACCATCGGCTACCGGCAGCTGCTCGTGCTCGACGCCGCGGGGCGCGCCGCCGTGCACTCGGGCGATCGCGCGCTCGGAATCTACGGTTCAGCGGTGCGGGACAACGCGGTCGCCGGCGGCAACATGCTCGCGAGCCACGACGTGCTCGACGCCCTCGTCGACACCGCGCTCACCGCACCGGGCGGGATCGAAGAGCGCCTGCACGCCGCCCTCCGCGCGGCGATCACCGCGGGCGGCGAGGCCGGCCCCGTGCACTCCGCGGGCATCGCGGTGGTGGGCGCCGCGGGATGGCGCATCACCGACCTGCGCGTCGACTGGTCGGAGGATCCGATCGGAGAACTGCGCCGCGCGCTCGACGAGTGGCTCCCGCAGCGTGACGACTACACCCGCCGCGGGCTCAACCCGGCCGCGGCCCCCTCGTACGGGGTGCCGGGCGATGAGTGACGACCCGGGCGAGCTGAAGGCCCGAATCGCCGCGCGCGCCGCAGGCGTCGACGCCGAGCTGATTGCGCTCTCGAACGCGCTGCACGCGAACCCCGAGATCGGCTGGCAGGAACACCGGTCCGCGGCCGCGGTGGCCGCGCTCCTCACCGCGCACGGCTTCACCGTCGAGCAGCCATACCTCGGCCTCGATACTGCCGTGCGCGCGGTGCGCACCCCGCGCGGGCTCCCGCACTTCACGGTCGGGTTTCTGGCCGAGTACGACGCACTGCCGGGGCTCGGCCACGCGTGCGGCCACAACCTCATCTCGGCGATGTCGGTGGGCGCGGCGATCGCGCTCGCCGCCGTCGCCGACGAGCTCGGGATCGCCGTCGAGCTGATCGGGACCCCCGCTGAGGAGGGCGGCGGCGGCAAGATTGTGCTGCTTGAGCGCGGCGCGTTCACCGAGCTCGACCTGGCGCTCATGGCCCACCCGGCCCCCGTCGATGTTGCGGAGGCGCGGCCGTTCGCGGTGACACACTGGCACGTGAGCTACGACGGCGCCGCTGCCCACGCCGCCGCGTACCCCGAGCGCGGGATCAATGCGAACGACGCGTTTCTGATCGCGCAGCTCGCGATCGGACTGCTCAGACAGCAGCTTCCGGCGACCGCGCGCGTGCACGGGGTGCAGACCCGCGGCGGCGAGGCGCCCAACGCGATCCCCGAGCGGACCGAGGGGCGCTGGTACGTGCGCGCCGAGACCACCGCGGAGCTGCTCGCACTTGAATCGCGGGTGCGCGCGTGCTTCGAGGCCGGCGCGCTCGCGACCGGCGCGACGCTCACGATCACCCCCGAGAGCGAGCGCTACGCCGAGATGCGCACCGACGAGGCAGCCCTCGAGCACTACCGCGAGAACGCCCGCGCGCTCGGCCGCAGCTTCGACGTCGACCCGGCGGCGGCGAGCATGAACCGGGCCTCCACCGACATGGGGAACGTGTCCCAGCTCGTGCGCGCCATCCACCCGTACATCGGAGTCGGCGGCACCGCGAGCAATCACCAGCCGGCGTTCGCTGAGTCGTGCGTGGGCGAACGGGCGGAGCAGGCGCTCCGCGACGGGGTCCGCGCCCTCGCCTGGACCGCGCTCGACGTCGCCGCCGACGTCGCGCGTGAGCGGCGCGGCGCCGGACTCGCGCCGCCCCAGCCCGCGTAACCACCCACTCAGAGAACAGGACGTGTCAATGTCGACCGCAGCCCCGCCCCCAGAGATCAGCGAGCTCGTGAGCAAGAAGAGCCTCCGCAAGAGCGTAGTCGCCGGGTCGATCGGCGTGCTGGTGCACTGGTTCGACTGGGCCGTGTACGCGTACCTCGCCGGCACCATCGCCGTCGTGTTCTTCCCGGAGTCGAACAGCACCGCGGGCCTGCTCTCGGCGTTCGCGGTGTTCGCGGTCTCATTCCTGGTGCGCCCCATCGGCGCGGTGATCTTCGGCAGGCTCGGCGACCGGCTGGGTCGCAAGCACACCCTGTCGATCGTGATCCTCGCGATGGCGCTCGCCACCCTCGTGCTCGGGCTGCTCCCCGGCTACGACACCATCGGGATCCTCGCCCCGATCCTGCTCATCGCCACCCGCGTGGTGCAGGGGCTCGCCGCCGGCGGCGAGTTCGGCAGCGCCGCCGCGTTCCTCGGCGAGTTCTCACCCGCGAAGCACCGCGGCTTCGGGGTGAGCTGGCTCGAGTTCGGGAGCCTGCTCGGCTTCCTGCTCGCCTCGTTCACCGTGGTGCTGCTCAACCTCGCGTTCGATCCGCAGCAGATTATCGACTGGGCCTGGCGCATCCCGTTCCTCATCACCGTGCCGCTCGGTCTGATCGGGCTCTACATCCGGCGCAAGATCGAAGACACGCCGGAGTTCGAGCAGCTCAAGGAGCTCGAAACCGTGTCGCACGCCCCGGTGCGCGAGGTGTTTCAGCGCAACTGGCGCGAGTTCTTGCAGACCAGCGGCATGGAGACCTTCATGAACGTCACGTTCTACGTGGTGCTCGTGTACCTCCTCACCTACCAGGAGGTGTACATCGGCTTCGACGCCGGCCGCGCCGCGCTGCTCTCGACGCTCGCCTCAGCACTGGGCCTCATCATCGTGCCGTTCGCGGGCATCGCTTCCGACCGGCTTGGCCGCAAGCCCGTGCTCCTCACCGCCGCCATCGCCCTCACCGTGCTCGCGGTGCCGCTTTTCATGCTCATGCAGCGCGGCGAGGAGTGGGCAGCGTTCGTGTCGACGCTCGGCCTCGCGCTGATCCTCGCCATCATCCTCGGCACCCACGCGGTCACCGTCGTTGAGCTCTTCCCCACGCGCACCAGGCAGACCGGGCTGTCGACCGCGTACGCGCTCACGGCCGCGCTCTTCGCGGGCCCCGCGCCGTACGTGCTGACCTGGCTGCTCGGCGTCACCGGCGACATGCTCGTCCCCGGGTACTTCCTGCTCGGTGTCGGCGTGATCGGCGTGGTGACCGTGCTGACACTGCCCGAGACGCGCGGCACCCCCCTCATCAAGGCGCAGGACCTCGAGACGGCGACCGTCGAGATCCCCGCGGAGGTGCTGCAGGCGCTGCACCCCACGGACTCCGCTGCCCCGGCCGCCGCCACCGACTCCCCGCCCACCGGCGGGCCCCACCACACCACCCACACCGATCGGAGCTCCTCATGACCCGCAGCCACACCGACTGGCAGGCCGCCGCCGCCGCGCTCACCCTCGACGGCCGCCCAGTGATTGGCGGCGCCCGCGTCGCCGCGAGTTCGGGGGCCACCATTGCGAACTGCAACCCCGCCACCGGCGCAGTGATCTCGCAGATCCACGAGTGCGGGGACACCGAGGTCGACGCCGCGGTCGCGGCTGCCCGCGCCGCGTTCGACTCGGGCGCCTGGTCGCGCGCCGGCGCCGGGTTCCGCCGCGAGCGGTTGCTTGAGCTTGCCCGGCTCATCGAGGCGCGCGCCGACGAGTTCGCGCTCCACGACACCCTCGATATGGGCAAGCCGATCCGCGAGTCCGCCACCGTCGACGCGCCGGGATCCGCCGCGCTCTACCGCTTCTACGGCGAGGCGATCGAGAAGACGGAGGACCTGATCCCCGTGACCCCGCCCGGGTCAACCGCGCTCGTGACCCGCGAGGCGCTCGGCGTGATCGGCGTGATCGTCCCCTGGAACTACCCGCTCGAGATTGCCACGTGGAAGCTCGCCCCGGCGCTCGCCGCAGGAAACTCGGTCGTGGTGAAGCCCCCGGTCGAGGCGTCGCACTCGACGCTGCTGCTCGCGGAGCTGGCACTCGAAGCCGGCATCCCGGCCGGTGTGGTCAACGTGGTCACCGGCCGCGGCTCCGTCGTGGGCCGTGCGCTCGGCCTGCACCCAGACATCGACATGATCGCGTTCACCGGCTCCACGGCCGTGGCGAAGCAGCTGCAGGAGTACGCCGGCCAGTCGAACATGAAGCGGCTCGCGCTCGAAGCCGGAGGAAAGAGCTCCAACCTCATCTTCGCCGACTGCGACGACCTCGCGCTCGCCGCCGAGAAGGCCGCGTTCGGGAGCTTCTACAACCAGGGCGAGGTGTGCTCGGCAAACTCCCGGGTCTTCGTTGAGCGCGCCGTGTACGACGAGTTCCTGGAGCTCTACGCCGCGGCCGCGCGCGCGTACGCACCGGGCGACCCCCTCGACCCGGCGAGCGGGATCGGATCGCTCGTCTCCGAGGCGAAGGCCGACGAGGTGTGGGCCACGATCGAGGCCGCGCGGCGCGACGGCACGATCGTGGCCGGCGGCACGAGGCCGGAGATCGGTGGGTCGCGCGCGTTCATCGAACCGACGATCGTCGCCGACGTCCCCGCCGACCACGAGCTGCACACGCGCGAGGTGTTCGGCCCCGTTGCCGTGGTCACCCCGTTCGACACGGAGGCGGAGGTGATCGCCCGCGCCAACGAGACCCCCTACGGCCTCGCGGCCTCGCTGTGGACCGGATCGCTCGCGCGGGCGCACCGGGTGTCGCAGCAGCTCGTCGCCGGCACGGTGTCGGTCAATACGGTCGACGCGCTCGGGTTCACCACCCCGTTCGGCGGGTTCAAGCAGTCCGGCTTCGGCCGCGACCTGTCGGTGCACGCGCTCGATAACTACACGGACTACAAGACCACCTGGATGCAGTGGGGCTAGCGCCGCTGCATCGCATTCAGAGATTCAGCTGAACCAATATCCCTATTTTACCGATGACGACAGCGCTGCCAGCATGGGGAACAGCGACGGCACCCCGCCCGGTCAACGCTGACTGAGAGGACACACGAACGATGACACTGCACCAAGACACCGCAGCCCCCGAGCAGGCACTGAGCGACGCGCCCACCGGGCTCGCGGAGATCGCGAAGCGCCACCTCGTAATGAACTTCACCCCCGCGGGCAAGTACCGCGACGACGATCTGCCGGTCTTCGTGCGCGGCGAGCACTGCTCCGTGTTCGACGACACCGGCCGCAGGTTCTTCGACGGCCTCGCCGGACTGTTCTGCGTGCAGCTCGGCTACACCCACGGCGCCGAGGTTGGCGACGCGGTGCGCGAGCAGCTCGCGGAGCTCCCGTTTCAGACCACCTGGAGCGTTGCGCACCCGCCGGCGGCGCGGCTCGCGCAGAAGATCGCGGAGCTCGCGCCGGGCGATCTCAACCGCGTCTTCTTCGCCTCGGGCGGCAGCGAGTCGAACGAGGCGGCGATCAAACTCGCCCGCCAGTTCCACATCGACCGCGGCGAGGGCACCCGCACCAAGTTCATCGCCCGTCGCGTCGCGTACCACGGCACGAGCTACGGCGCGATGTCCCTCAACGGCATGACCGACGTGCGCAAGATGTTCGAGCCGCTCATGCACGGTGTGCGCCACACGCACAACACCAAGCGGTACCGCCGCCCCGAGGGTGAGACGCCTGAGCAGACCACCGCGTTCCTGCTCGCCGAGCTCGAATCACTCATCGTGCAGGAGGGCGCCGACACGATCGCCGCGATCATCATGGAGCCGCTGCAGAACGCCGGCGGCAGCCTCACCCCGCCCACACCCGAGTACTTCCCCGGGGTGCGCGCGCTGTGCGACAAGTACGGCATCCTGCTCATCGCCGACGAGGTCATCACCGGGTACGGGCGACTCGGCTCCTGGTTTGGTTCGACGCACTACGGGTTCCAGCCGGACATGATCACGTTCGCAAAGGGCATCGCCTCCGCGTACATGCCGCTCGGCGGCGTGATCGCGAGCGACCGGATCATCGAGACCGTGCTCGACGGCTCGCTCGGCATGTTCAACCACGCCCTCACCTACGGCGGACACCCGGTTGCCTGCGCCGCGGCACTGAAGAACCTCGAGATCATGGAGCGCGAGCGGGTCGTCGAGAACGTGGCGGAGCTGACGCCGTACCTGGGCGAGCAGCTCGCCGCGGTTGCCGCGAAGCACCAGCGCATCGTCGGCGACCTGCGCGGCGACGGCTTCCACCGCAGCTTCGAGCTCGTGACAGATCATGCAGCGAAGCGGTGGGCCGAGACCCCGGTGAACGCGAGCGACTTCGTCGGCGGGCACCTCAACCCCGCACTCGCGGCGGCCGGGCTGCTGTGCCGCGTGGCGATCGACGCCGAGGGCAACCCGCTCGTGCAGGTGTCGCCGCCGCTCGTGATGACCCGCGCGGACATCGACGAGCTCGCCGGCCTCCTCGACCGCGCGTTCACCGCCGCGACGGCAAGCGCGGGCCTCTAACACGCCCGCAGTGCCCCGGGGCCCGCAGCGCGCGGGCCCCGGGTGGCGCGGTTTCGCGCGCCAATTTTCGACCCACTTCAATGGCGAACGTAGGGATCCATCATGAGTGAATATCCACGACTTTCAACCTCGACCACGAAGGTGATGACCTTCGAGCGCCGGCACATCCGGCCGATCCCCGACGACGAGCGGCACGGCACCACGCGCGGACTCTTCTTCGTCTGGCTCGGCATCAACATGGGCCCGCTCACGGTGGTGACCGGGGCGTTGGGACCCACGCTGTTCGGCCTGTCGCTCGGTTGGACCATCACCGCGATCGTGCTGGGCAACGTGATCGGCGGGTTCGGCGCGGCGCTGCACGCTTCGCAGGGGCCACGGCTGGGGATTCCCCAGATGCTGCAGGCGCGCGGGCAGTTCGGCTTCTTCGGCGGTAGCCTGCTGGCGTTCATCGCGCTCATCATGTTCCTCGGCTTCTTCGCGTCGAACCTGGTGGTCGCCGCGCAGAGCTTCGCCGCGGCGTTCGGCAGCAGCGCGGACTTCGCGTGGATCATCGCGTGCGCGATCGCGGCGCTCACCATCGCGATCTTCGGGTACGACCTCGTGCGCCGCAGCATGGCGGTGTTCTCCGTGCTGATTGGCGCGCTCATGATCGTGTCGATCATCATCGCGATCGCGAACCCCGCCACGTTCCAGGCGCAGCCGGGCCTCGGGTACAACACCGCCGGGTTCTTCGGCATGCTCGCGATCGGGGTGACGTGGCAGCTCGCGTACGCACCGTACGTCTCCGACTACTCGCGGTACATGCCGCGGGAGGGCGGCGCCAAGCCGGCGTTCTGGGCCACCTACCTGGGACTCGTGCTCGGCACGATCCTCGTGATGGCGCTCGGCGGAATCGTGGGGCTCACCACGACCGAGGGGAACGCGATGTCGGCGCTCGGAAACCTCCTGGGCGGGTTCGGCCCGGTCGTGCTGTTTGCGCTCGGCACCGCGACGGCGGTGATGAACTCCTCAAACATCTACTCGGGGGTCATGTGCTCACTCACAGTGCTTGAGACCGTCTCGGCGCGCATCGACATCAACACCGCGAAGCGCGTGCTGATGACCGTCGTCTACGGGGCGCTCGCGATGGTCGCCGCACTGCTCGGACAGAACAACTTCCTCGTGATCTTCAGCGATTTCGTCACGATCCTGCTCTACGTGCTCATCCCGTGGTCGGCGATCAACCTGGTGGACTACTTCGTGCTGCGGAAGGGGGAGTACGAGGTCGCGGACATGTTCCGCCGTGACGGCGGGCGGTACGGTCGCTGGGACGCGATCGGTCTCATCAGCTACGCGATCGGCCTGCTCGTGCAGGTGCCATTCATGGTCACGAACATGTACACCGGACCGCTCGCGGCTCCCCTCGGGTACGTCGACGTCGCCTGGATCGTCGGCTTCATTGTGCCGGCCCTGGTGTACGGTCTGTGGCGGCGGCGCGAACTGCGCGCAGCGGTGGCGGGGAGCGCCACGGCGGCCGCCGCACCGCGTGCCGAGGTGCGGCGGTGACCGCGCCCGAGCTCGTCATCACGGGCGCGCAGCTCTGGGATCCGGCACCGAGCGCGGCGACCGCGGTGGCAATCGCGGGCGACCGGATCACGGTGGTCGGGAGCGACGCGACGATCAGCGCCCTCGCCGGCCCGCTCACGGTGCGACTCGACGCCGCTGGCGCGGCGGTGCTCCCGGGGTTTCACGACGCGCACATCCACGCGCTCGCCGGTGGCCTCGCGCTGCTCGGCTGCGACCTGGAGACTGAGCACTCGCTTGCCGGCTACGCGCGACTCATCCGCGCGGCCGCGGCTGAGCCCACACCGTGGGTGGTCGGGAGCGGCTGGTTCGGGGACGTATTTCCCGGCGGACTCCCCACGCGAGAGCTGCTCGATGAGCTCGTGCCGGACCGCCCGGCCGTGCTCACCAGCCACGACGCGCACGGCGTGTGGGTGAACACCGCGGCGCTCGAACTCGCGGGCCTCACCGACGCGACCCCCGACCCACCGGCGGGACGGATCGTGCGCGACGCGGCTGGCCGTGCCACGGGGATGCTGCTCGACTCCGCCGGCGAACTCGTGACGCGGCTCGCCCCGCCCAGGGCGGCCGCCGATATGCGCCGCGCGCTGCTCGCGGCCCAAGAACTCCTGTTCTCGCTCGGCATCACCAGCTGGCACGACGCGATCCTCGGCGAGTACCTGACGCTGCCGGACAGCCTGCCGAGCTACCGCGACACCATCGCGTCCGGTGCTCTCACGGCCCGAGTCACCGGCTCGTTGTGGTGGCCCCCGGCGGCGGGGCCCGAGTACCTGCCCGAGATCCTCGCGCGGGTCGCGGCTGCGCGGTCCGCCGGCGTCGCGGTGTCGAGCGTCAAGATCATGCAGGACGGGATCTGCGAGAACTGCACCGCCGCCCTGATCGAACCGTACACGGGCGTCTCGCCCGAGGCGCGCGGTGACTCAGTGATCGCGCCGTCAGACCTCGCGGAGATCGTCACCGGCATCGACGCCGCCGGGCTGAGCGTCCATTTTCACGGCGTCGGAGATCGCGCCGTGCGCGAGTGCCTCGACGCGGTCGCCGCGGCGCGGGCGCGCAACGGCGCGGGGGCGCGGCACCAGATCGCGCACCTCGACCTCGTTGATCCGGCCGACGTGTTGCGCTTCGCGGAGCTGGGGGTCACCGCCAACCTGCAGCCGCTCTGGGCGCGCAACGACCAGGAGATCGTCGAGCGCAAGCTCCCGCTGCTCGGCCCCGGCCGCGCCACGCAGCACTTCCCGTTCGGCTCGCTCCACCGCGCCGGGGCGCACCTGGCGATGGGCAGCGACTGGCCGGTGACGAGCCCGGACCCCCTCTGGGGCCTGCACACCGCGTGCACGCGCACGGCACCCGCGGGCGACCTGCACGCCCGAAACGCGGCGGCCCGCGTCCCCGCGCTCCCCGCCGAGCGGCTCGATCCCGAGACCGCGATCCGGGCCTACACGCTCGGAGCGGCCGAGATCTCGGGCACCGCCGCGCACGCGGGCAGAATCGCGGCCGGCGCGCTCGCTGACCTCGTACTGCTCACCGGCCCGATCGGCGCGCCCGAGGCGTTCGACGGAGTGCGCGTTGCACGCACCCTGCTCGGCGGGGCCACCGTCTACGCCGCCGACGCTCGCCCGGCCCCGCCGGGGCGCTGAGGCACTCTGCCCCGGTCCCGCCGGGGCGCCCACCGAACGAGGAGAATCATGACCCAGGAACCACCCGTCGTCACGAAGTCATTCGTGCGATTCGAGCAACAGCACATCCTCCCGATCCCCGAGGACCAGCGCACCGGCACCAGCTGGTCGCTGTTCGCGATCTGGGTGGGGCTCAACATGATGCCGCTCACCGTCGTAACCGGCGCAGTCGCGAGCGGTGCGTACGGCCTCCCGATCGGCTGGAGCATCGCCGCGATCCTACTCGGCAACGTGCTGGGGGCGTTCGGATCGGCCCTCCACGCCTCGCAGGGGCCGCACCTCGGGATCCCGCAGATGCTGCAGGCGCGCGCTCAGTTCGGATACATGGGCGGCAGCCTGTTCGCGCTGATCGCCTTCATCATGTTCATCGGCTTCTTTGCGAGCATCCTGATCGTGGCGCGCGATGCGCTGCTGGCGGTGTTCCCCGATTTCAACGGCTCGCTAGCGATCCTCGGTTTCGCGGTGATCGGGATCGTGCTCTGCGTCTTCGGCTACGACCTGCTGCGCAAGACCATGGTCTACCTCTCGATCGTGATCGCGCTCGCCGTGACGGTGTCGATGGTGCTGCTGTGGTTGCAGCCCGAGGTTTCCGGCCTGCGCGCCGACGCCGAGTTCACCTTCGAGGGCTTCTTCGCGATGCTCGCGATCGGGATCGTGTGGCAGCTCGCCTACGCCCCGTACGTCTCCGACTACACCAGGTACCTGCCGAAGACGACGGGACCCAAGGCCGCGTTCTGGAGCACCTACCTGGGGCTCGTGCTGAGCTCGGTGTTCGTCATGACGCTCGGCGTGCTGCTCGGTGCCGCGAGCCCGGAAAATCCGCTCGCCGCGCTCGGCGAGCACCTCGGCACGATCGGACTCGTCGTGCTCATCATCTTTGCGGTGAGCTCCGCCCTCATCAACGGGGTCGAGCTCTACTCGGCGGTGATGAACGCGCTGACCGGGATCCAGTCAACGTTCCGCAACGTGATCATCACCTCCCGCACCCGCGTGGTGACCACGATCGTGAGCGGCGTTGGTGCGACACTCATCGCGCTGCTCGGGCAGGGCGACTTCATGACGATGTTCGAGAGCTTCCTGTCGCTCCTGCTGTACGTGCTGATCCCGTGGTCGGCGATCAACCTGGCCGACTACTTCATCGTGAAGAAGGGCGACTACGCGATCGGGGAACTCTTCAATCGGGAGGGCGGGGAGTACGGTCGCTGGAACGCGGTGGGCCTGTGGAGCTACGCCATCGGCTTCGCGGCGCAGGTGCCGTTCATGATCACCCCGCTGTTCACTGGTCCGATGGCGGCGCCGCTGCGCAACATCGACATCGCCTGGCTGGTCGGCTTCGTGGTGACCGCGGCCGTGTACCTCGTGCTCGTGCGCGTGCGTGCGGCGCGGGGCGGGAACGCAGCGGACGGCGGGAGTGAAACCGGGTCCGCGGCGGCGACGCCCGCCGTCGAGCCGCGGTAGGGCGCGGAGCGGCGCTGGCCGGGGATCGGCGGGCGTCGCGGCATCCGCGCTTGTGCACGTACACACCACCACCGTGCACGGGTGTCGGTTCACTCGGTGCACGCAGCCTGTCGCCCGCCTCCACTGCACCGGACAGGCCCGAGCACGGCTACTTCCGGACCGCCCGCCGGGGGCTGGTACGCGCGGCTAGCCTCGGTCTCATACGCGGAGTGTTGAGCGGGCGCACGAAGCGCCGCCGCCGCCGCGTCTCCGAGGCCGTGCAGTCCGCCGCGTCTAGGGGGCGACCTCGGTCGACCTCTCGGCGCACCGCGAGTAAGGAAATCTTGACAGTCGAAGCTCCCCCCACTCACACCGTTCGCCGCCGCTCTCGCGCCCCCAAGAACGGCCGGATTCTTGGAATCGGCACGGCGCTCGCGCTTGCGATCGTGCCCATGCTCGGCTCACCGGCGCTGGCGAACGCTGAGCAGCGTCCGGTTGACTCACGGAGCGCCACCGCGTTCACCGCGAAGGTGCAGACCGAGGTCTTCATCGGTGCGGACGTGCAGCCCAGCGACTTTGTTGCGCCGCTCGACGGCGCGACCGGCCTGGTAACGACGCGAACCGACAGCACGCTGCATTTTCTCGACCTGGCCGCGGAAACCGTCACCGGCAGCATCGCCTTGCCGGCCGAGGGTGGCAGGTTCATCGAACTGTCACCCGACGGAGCCGCCGCCTATCTCGTGCTGAGCGACGGGCAGATCGCGGTGGTCGATCTTGCCACCCGCTCCCTCGCGAGGAGCTTCGCATCGAGTGTCCGCTACCCCCAGCGGCTCGCCGTCTCGGCGGACGGTGAGCGCCTCTACGCACTCGGCCTCGACGGGCAGCTCGCGAGACTCGATCCGGCAGACGGGACGGTGCTCGCCAAGGGGCAGGTGCCGGGCACGAACTACCACGGACTCACGTTCGCCGCCGACGGAGCCGAACTGCTGGTCGGTGGGGAGAAAGTGATCCAGGTCGTCGGTGCGGACGACCTCACTATTCAGCGCGCGATCGCTCTGCCGAACTTTACGAGCGTGGGCGATCTGAGCTACGACACTGACCCCTCCCGCCTGTACGTGTCTGACTCGACGGGATCACGGCTCGGCGTGCTCGATCCCGCGAGCGGTGTCTTGCTCGCTTCGGCGCCCGTGGGAAACCCGATGGCGATGATCGTTGGATCGGACGAACACAATCGGGCGTACGGCAACGTGCCGTACTGGGACATGATCATGTCGGCGAACTTCGATACCGGAGCGCGCTCCGAGAGCTACCGTGCGACTCCGACCGCTCCATTCTCGCTGTCCTCGAACCCTGCCACTGGAGACCTCTTGTCCGCGAACGCCGGCTGGTCGAACGGCGTCAAAGGCAGCACAGTGTCGATCGTGTACGCGCCGGGCGTGACTGATCCGGCGGACGTCGCGATCACTGCGTTGGAGGGCGAAGCGGTCTTCACCACCGCGGTAACCGGAATCAAGCCGCGCGGCGGCGGAGCTCTGCAGTGGCAAAGCTCCGACGACGGTGTCGAGTGGGCGGACGTACCCGGCGCGACCGGCGACGAACTCGCGGTCGCGGTGAACGCGGAGACTCTCGCGCAGAGCTATCGCGTGCGCTGGTCGGATGCGTTCTGGGGCGCATCTGGAGAGAGCGCTGCGGCACGAATCGTTACCCCCGCCCCGGCGATTACGCTGGACACCCCGCTTCCCGCGGGCGTCGTCGGCGAGGCGTACGAGGACACGGCGATCACGGCGAGTGGTCAGGCGGATCTGCAGTGGTCTGTTGACGGCATGACGCGGACGACCCCCGGGCTTCCCGTCGGGCTCGCGCTCGACCCGGCAACCGGTGTGCTCTCGGGCACCCCAGAGGCCGAGGGCGATTACGTACTCACTGTGACCGTGACCGACGTGTTCGGCTCTGACACCCGCGAATTCCCGCTGACCGTGACCGCGAACGCGGCTGTGACGCCACCGGTGACGCCGCCCGTAGCCCCGCCGGTGACCCCGCCGGGTACGTCAAACCCGGACACGTCGAACCCGGACACGACCGGCCCGGACACCACGAACCCGGATACCACGGCCCCGGGCGCGACGGACGACGCGCAGCCCGGAACGAGCGGCTCAGCGGATGCTCCGGCGCAGACGCAGGCCGGCGCCGGAAGCGCCCAGCTTGCGCAGACGGGCGCGGCGGATCCGCTCTGGCTGCTCGGTGCCGGGCTCGTGCTGCTCGGTTTCGGGGCCGTGATCGTGCTGCGCCGCCGAACCACCGCGCGCTAGGCTCGGTCCAGCCGGCACCCGCCCGCGGCGGGTGCCGGCGCTACAGCCGGGCGATCTCCTGCCGGGGGCGTACCGCGATGTCGGTGATCTGCACGTCGGCCGGGGCGTCAACCACGAAGCGGAGCGCGCCGGCGACCGACTCCGGCCTGATGTAGCGGGCCGCGTCGTAGTCGGCGGCGGGGACCGAGCTGCGGAGCATTGCGGTGTCGGTCTGGCCGGGGGCCAGCGTGACGACGCGGATGCGGTGCGGCTCCTCCTCGATGCGCAGCGCATCCGCGAGCCCGCGCAGCGCGTGCTTGCTCGCTGAATACACGACGTTGCCGGGCACGGGTCGGGTGCCGGCGCCCGAGCCGATGAACACGATCGTGCCGGCAGCGGCGCGCAGCAGCGGCAGCGCGAGGCGAGTCAGCTCGGCCGGGGCGGTGACATTCACCGCGAAGTGCCGCTCCCAGTCAGCGGGGCGCGCGGACTCCACGCTGAACGGCTGGGCGATCGCCGCGGCCTGCACGAGCAGGTCGAGCCGGTCGAGCTGCGCCACGCGCGCCGCGAGGGCCGCCGCGTCGGTGAGCTCAAGCTCCCAGGTCTCGACGCCCGCCGACCCGGCGCCGCCCGCCGATTCGCCGCCGGTCGCGGCGGTGGCCTGCGCGGCCACGGCGGCGAGGCGCTCCGCGTCGCGGCCCACTGCGATCACGCGGTGGGTGCGCGCGAGCTCGCGCACGATCTCAGACCCCATCCCGCCGGTCGCGCCGGTGACGAGTGCTACGGGGGTGTGGTCAGTCATGCGTGGCTCCTGTGCTGGTGAGTGTGGGTGCCGCGGTCGCCGCGAGGGCGGCCTCGAGGGTGCTCAGCGCGACGCGGTCGGTCTCGCGCAGCATGAACGGATCGGTGCCGGGCATCGGGCTGATGACCGTGTCGTGCAGCGTCTCGTCGACGGGGATGCCCGAGGCGTGCACCGCGGCGTCCACCGTGCCGTCGGCGCCGCGGAGACGGCCGGTGGGCCCGTCGATGTCGATGCCGCCGGTCGTGAGGCGCGTGCCGGCAGCCGGCCCGCTCGCCCGAGCCGCGACCGTGAACGGCCGTGCGCGCCCGGCCTCGACGAGGCTGTGGCTCAGCGGATCGGCGGTCTCGGCGAGGCGGTGGAAGTGCATCCAGGCGTCGATGAGCGCGGGGGCGACCACCTCGGATCCCGCGACGAGCGGCGAGCTCGCGACGAACCCGCGATCGTCGACGGTGAGCGCGGCTTCCGGCCCGATGAAGTGCACGATCCCCGCGCTCGCGAGCGCGAGGAGCTGGCTGCTGCGGAACGCGGGCGGACCCGAGCCGACCATCCCGCCAACGGCGAGGAGGAGCGCGTAGCCCCCGCGGCGCGACTCCGCGTCGAATCCGCCGAGCGTTCCGATCCGGCTCGAGACTGCCCGCGCCGAGCTGATCGACCAGAGCCCGGCCTTGAGCGCGTTGGCCCGGCCCTGCTCGGCCGCGCGCAGGTCGGCGGCGACGCGCTCGGCGACCCAGGCGTCAAACGCTGCCGGGCCGCTGAAGGCGACGTCGACCGGGGTGAGCTCCCCGGCAAGATCGAAGCGGTCGGCCGGGCTGGGGATGTGCGGTGCGACGGCGGCGGCCACGGCGTCGACGGTCGCGGTGGGGGCGGCCGACGCTGCGCCGGCGAGAATCGGGGCGATCGCGGTGCGGACCGCGTCGGCGATGGCACCGAGCGCAGCGTCGGCGCGCGCAGCGTCGGTTCCAAGTGCCTCCGGGCGGATCTCGCGCAGCGCGGTGGCGTGCGCGATGAAGCCGTCGCCCACGATGCGCGGCCACAGGAGCTGGTCGAAGTTGATGGGGCGGGGGATCGAGTCCCACTCGACTTCCCGCAGCAGCGTCTGCGCCGCCCGCGGCGGGAGCGAGCGATACAGCGACTTTGCGCGGAAGGGGACGCCGCGGTGCGAGGTCACGTGGATAATCGGCTCGTGACCCGACGGCGCGTAGCGCAGTCCGCCCGGCGCAGCCGGATCCGGGGTGAAGACGCCGCCGCGGCCGATGGTGAGCAGCGCCATCGTGTCGAAGAATCCCATGCCGAGCCCGCGCACGATCACCGGCTCGCCCGCGGGGACCCCGCTGAGGTCCTGATCGACGGGGCTGCCCTGTCGCACCCAGGTGAGGCCGGGGTGATCCGCAAGCTTCGCCTCGATCGCCCGCTCCGCCGGGGTGCTCGTGCGCGGCAGCCAGCCGGTGGCGAGAATGGCGGCGTCGGCGGCCACGGTTGCGCCGGTGTCGAGGGTGAGGCGCTCGCGGCCATCGACTCGGGCGATACGCTCGGCGCGGGCGCGGTGGTGCACCACGCGCACGCTCGCGGGGAGCGCGGCGATGGCGCGGTCGAAGCACCAGACCAGGTACTCGCCGTAGAGCGCCCGGCTCGGGTGAGACTCGGGGCGAAGCTCGGCGAGCTCGGCGCGGTAGTCCGCGGCGAGCCCCTGCCGCGTTGGGTGCGCCGAGAACGCGGCCGCGTGCGCCGCGGGGACGGCGGCGCTCGCGCCGTCGCGCACCAGCAGTGCCCACTCGTAGAGCGTCGGTCCCTGGCGGATCGGCCCTGTGACCGTGCTGCCGGGCTCGGTGAAGAGCGTGACCGCGTCGGCGAGCGTGTTCATGCACAGCTCGCGCGTTTGGTCGGTGCGCCAGATCCGCCCGGCGCCCGCCTGCGCATCGTCGATCAGGTGCAGATCGAGCGGGGCGTCCGCGCGTGCGTCGCCCCGCGCGGCGGCCGCGTCGAGGTGGGCGCCGAGGCGCTCGATGAGCGAGGTGCCCCGCGGTCCGAGTCCCACGATGGCGATGCTCGTGGCGGCGGTCGAATGCGTGCGCACAGGGGTGTGGGGCATGGTGTCTGGGTCCGGATCGCTTTCGTCTCAATTATGCTTCTCATAACTCTAGCTTGGGGTTGCTGGGTCCCCGGTGGGCGGGGGTGCGGGGGTTACGCCGTGTGACGGGGCGTGTGCGGCGCGGTTTGTGTGCTCGGCGCCGGGCATGGAACAATAACGTCTGGCAATACCTCGTAGAAGTACAGCGCATGTCTTGCGCTCACCCACTCAGACTCCCGGAGACCGAAACACATGTCACGTTTACGCCGCTCGGCCCTCGCCGCGCTCTCCCTGGCCGCCACGACCGCGCTCCTCGCCGGGTGCTCGGCCAGCGCCGACAGCAGCGCAGCCCCGGCCGGTGACCCGGTCACCGGCGGCACGCTGACCTACCTTGAGCCGCAGACCTGGAACACGCTGTACCCGCCGGCCGCCGGCTTCTACCCGAACGGTGGCGTGATTAACAACGTGACCGACCGGCTGCTCTACCAGAACCCCGAGACCCTCGAGCTCGAGCCGTGGATCGCGACGGCGCTGCCCGAGGTGAACGCCGACGCGACCGAGTACACCTTCACGCTCCGTGACGACGTGACCTACTCAGACGGGACCCCGCTCACCGCGGAGAACGTGGTCAAGAACCTCGACCTCTACGGTGGCGGGGACGAGGACCGCGCGCTCACCGTGTCCGAGGCAATCAACAACTACGACCGCGGCGAAGTGGTCGACGACACGACCGTGAAGTTCTTCTTCACCGCCCCCTCACCGGGCTTCGCGCAGGCGGTCTCCACGATCAACTCGGGCCTCGTCTCCGACGCGACGCTCGATCTCACGAGCGAGGGCTTCGGCCCCGGGAACGCGACCGACATCGTCGGCAGCGGTCCGTTCGTGATCGCTGACGAGCAGGTGGGTACCCAGATCGATCTGGAGGCGCGCGACGACTACGACTGGGCGCCGCCGTCGGTGGAGCACCAGGGGCGGCCGTACCTCGACGGCATCAACTTTGTGGTCGCGAGCGAGAGCAGCGTCCGGGTCGGCACGGTCGTCTCGAAGCAGGCGGATCTCGCCCGCCAGATCGACGCACCCGACGAGGCGCAGTTCGCCGCCGACGGGCTCTCCATCGTCGCCGCGTCGACCAACGGCGTGAACAACGGCCTCAACTTCCGGTTCCGCCACCCGCTGCTCGAAGACATCAAGGTGCGCCAGGCGCTGATCGCCGGGATCGACCGCGAGGCGATCGTCGACACCCTGTTCACCGAGAGCTACCCGCTCGCGACCGGCGCGCTCGCCAAAACGGCGCTCGGCTACACGGACACCTCCGAGTACTACGTCTACGACCCCGAGCTGGCCGCGAAGCTGCTCGACGAGGCCGGCTGGAAGGCCGGCAGCGACGGCATCCTTGAGAAGGACGGCGCGCGGCTCTCGCTCACCTTCAACGAGGCGCTCCCGCAGCCGCGCTCGAAGGAGGTCGTGACCCTGATCCAGGAGCAGCTCGGCAAGCTCGGCGTCGAGGTGAAGCTCTTCGGTGGCGACCAGGCCGCGCAGGACGCCGCCCGGCTTGAGCTCGACACGATCCAGGTCTACCACTCGATGGTCGGCCGCGCAGACTACGACGTGCTGAAGTCACAGTTCTTCTCGGCGAACCGCAACACCCTGCTCAACCTCGACACCGCCGACGGCAGCATCGGCGACGAGGAGCTCGACTCGCTGCTCGCCGACGTCGCCTCCGAGCCGGTCACGGAGGACCGGGCCGCCGCCTCTGCCGCCGCCCAGCAGCGCCTCGCTGAGCAGGCATACATCCTGCCGATCCTCGAGGAGCCGCAGGTGTTCGGTCTCACCGACGCACTCCAGGGCTTCGCGACCGAGTCGGTCGGGCGGCCGACGTTCTACAGCGCCTGGCTCAACAAGTAGCCGATCGCGCGGGGTGACGCCGACTCGGCGTCACCCCGCGCAGCCGGTTGCGCACCCCACACCCCGAGGAAGGATCCGCACAGATGAGGTACGTCGTGAGGCGCGTGTTGCAGGCGCTGCTGGTGCTCGCGCTCGCCTATACCGCGGTGTACGTGCTGCTCGGAGCGCTCCCCGGAGACGCGGTGGCGGCGCGCTACGGCAACCCCGACCTGGGGCTCACCCCGCAGCAGCTCGACGAGATCCGTCAGACGTACGGGGCCGATCGCTCGTTCATCGAGCGCTACCTTGAACAGGCCGGCGCGTTCCTGCGCGGCGACCTCGGCTACTCGGTCTACAGCGGCGCGGCGGTCTCCACGCTCATCGCCACGGCGCTGCCGAGCACGCTGCTGCTCGCGGTGCTGGGCCTCGCGCTCGCCGTGTTCCTCGCGGTCACGATCGCGTTCACCGCGACCTACGGCGGCGCCTCGTGGCTGCGTCGCCTCTTCCGCAACCTGCCGCCGTTCTTCGTCTCGCTCCCCGTGTTCTGGATCGGAATCATCCTGATCCAGGTGTTCTCGTTCCAGCTGGGCCTCGTGCCCGCGATCGGCGCGACCGGGCCGGAATCCCTGATTCTGCCAGTGATCACGATCGCGATACCGATCGCCGCCCCGCTCGCCCAGGTGCTCATGCGCTCGATCGACGAGGTGCGCGCCCAGCCGTTCGTCACGGTGGTGCGTGCCCGCGGCGCGAGCACCTCGTGGCTGCTCTGGCGCGACGTGGCGCGCAACGCGCTGCTGCCCACGCTCACGATGGCCGGCCTGCTCTTTGGTGAGCTGGTGGGCGGCGCCGTGATCACTGAGACCGTGTTCGCGCGCGCCGGGCTGGGGCAGCTCACCGCGCAGTCGGTGGAGAACCGCGACACCCCGGTGCTGCTCGCGATCGTGGTCATCACAACGGTCACGTTCGTGGTGATCAACCTCATCGTCGACCTCCTCTACCCGGTGCTCGACGCGCGGCTGCGCACGCAGGCGCGGGCCGCGGGCGGGGGGAAGCGCACCCGGCGGGATCCGGATCAGCTTGCCGCTGCGACGCCCGCCGCCGCGACGCCCGCCGCCGCGACGCCCGCCGCCGCGACGCCCGCCGCTTCGCGCCCCACCCCGACGAACGGAGACTCACGATGACGCTCCTCGGAACCCGCCCGAGCTCTGCCGACGCTCCCGGCACCGCCGAGGTGCAGACGCGCCGCGCGCGGGGTGCGCAGGGCCCGCGGCACCCGCTGCTGCGCGCCCGCTTCCTGCTCCCGACGCTCGTGATCCTGCTCGCGCTCGTCTGGGCGATCGCGCCCGGACTCTTCACCTCGCTGAGCCCCACCGAGAGCGTCGGCCCGGCCCTCCAAGCCCCGAGCGGCGCCCACTGGTTCGGCACCGACGCGACCGGTCGCGACCTGTACGCGCGCGTCATCTACGGTGCCTCGCAGTCGATCGTTGCCGCTCTCGTCGCGGTGCTCGTCGGCTTCGTGGTGGGCACCACGATCGGCGTGCTCGCGGGCGCCGTCGGCGGGCTGCTCGACGACGCGCTCATGCGGCTCGTCGACGTGCTGCTCGCGATCCCGGCGCTGCTGCTCTCGCTCAGCATCGTGATCCTGCTCGGATTCGGCACCACGAACGCGGCGATCGCCGTGGGTGTCACGTCCATCGCCGTCTTCGCGCGGCTCGCCCGCTCGCAGGTGGTGAGCGTGCGCGTCAGCGAGTACGTTGAGGCGGCATACGGATCCGGCGGCACCTTCGGCAGCGTGCTGTGGCGGCACATCCTCCCGAACTCGCTCACCCCCGTGATCGCGCTCGCCGCGCTGCAGCTCGGCTCGGCGATCCTGCAGATCTCCACCCTCGGCTTCCTCGGCTACGGCGCGCCGCCGCCCACCCCGGAGTGGGGTCTGCTCATCGCCGAGGGCCGCAACTACGTGGCAACCGCGTGGTGGCTCACGGTGCTCCCCGGGCTCGTGGTCGTCGCGATCGTGCTCGCCACCAACCGACTCAGCCAGGCGATCCGCGGAGGGGACCAGGACTCATGACCACCACACCACTGCTCAGCATCCGAGACCTCGCCGTCTCCTACCGCACCGACCACGGGCGCGTCGACGCCGTGCGCGGGGTGTCGCTCGACGTTGCCGCGGGATCGGTCACGGCCCTCGTGGGCGAGTCGGGCTCGGGGAAGACCACCGTCGCGCAAGCGGTGATCGGGCTGCTCGCCGCGAACGGGCAGATCGCCGGCGGCGAGATCACGCTCCACAGCGAACTGCACGGCACCGACCGGCTCGCCGGGCTCTCGGAGCGCAGCTGGCGGCAGGTGCGCGGGCGCCGGATCGGGCTCATCCCGCAGGACCCGGGCAACTCGCTCAACCCGGTCGCGCGGATCGGCGCGAGCGTTGGCGAGGCGCTGCGCATCCACGGGTGGAAGGACCGCCGGGCGGTCGACGCGCGCGTGCTCGAGCTGCTTGAGCGCGTCGGCATCGACGACCCCGAGACCCGCGCCAAGCAGTACCCGCACGAGCTCTCGGGCGGGATGCGACAGCGCGTGCTGATCGCCGCCGCGCTCGCGCTCGAACCCGAGCTCATCATCGCCGACGAGCCCACGAGCGCCCTCGACGTCACGATCCAGCAGACCGTGCTCGACCTCCTCGACCGGCTGCGCGCCGAGACCGGGATGGGCGTGCTGTTCATCACGCACGACCTCGCGGTCGCGGCGGATCGCGCCGACACCGTCGTGGTGATGCGCCACGGCGAGGTGCAAGAATCGGGGCCGGCAGCGCGCGTGCTCTCGGCACCCGAGTCAGAGTACGCCCGCGAGTTGCTCGCAGACGCGCCGTCGCTCGCCCGCGTGGTCGAGCGCGCGCCACGCCCTGCTGCTGGTGGTGCCGCCGACGACCCCGTGGCCGGTGCGCCGCTGGTGGCCGGTGCGCCGCTGGTGACCGTCGCGGACCTCCGGCAGGAGTTCCGCGTCGCGGGCCGGGCCGCGCCATTCGTCGCCGTTGACGGCGTCTCGTTCACCGTGCCCCGCGGCACCACGCACGCGCTGGTCGGCGAGTCGGGCTCGGGCAAGACCACGACCGGCCGCGCGATCGCCGGGTTCCAGGCCCCCACCGCCGGCACGATCCGGGTGGGCGACACCGACCTCACCGCGGGCGGGGTGCGCCGGGGCCGGGCCGCCCGCGCGTTCAGGCGCGGCACCCAGCTCGTCTACCAGAACCCCTACGGCTCACTCGACCCCCGGCAGACGATCGCCGACGCGCTGGGCGAGCCGCTGCGCAACTTCGGCATCGGCACCAAGGAGGACCGCGCCGACCGGATCGCGCACGCGCTCGAACTCGTCGCGCTCGCCCCCGAGATGGGCCGGCGCAAGCCGCAGGAGCTCTCGGGCGGCCAACGGCAGCGGGTGGCGATCGCGCGCGCACTCATCGTCGAGCCAGAACTCGTGGTGTTCGACGAGGCGGTCTCCGCGCTCGACGTGACCGTGCAGGCCCAGATCCTCCGCCTGCTCGCGCGGTTGCAGGCTGAGCTCGGCCTCACCTACGTCTTCATCTCGCACGACCTCGCCGTGGTGCGCCAGATCTCCGACACGGTGTCGGTGCTGCAGCACGGGCGTCAGGTCGAGATCGGCACCGCCGAGCAGGTGTTCGAGCGCCCGCAGCACGACTACACGCGCCGGCTCCTCGCGGCGATCCCCGGTGGCGCCGCGCGCGCGGCCGCCGGCGCGGGGGCCCGCGCGGCACCGTCGGCGGACCCGGCCGATCCCGCTGACCCGGCTGATCCTGCCGATCCTGCCGATCCGGCTGATCCTGCCGATCCGGCTGATCCTGCCGATCCGGTTGATCCGGCTGACTCGGTTGGCGCCGATGGCTTGGCCGATCCGGCCGGGCTCGCCGGGGCGGCCGGATCCCCAGGGGAGCCCGCCGCCGGGCGGACCGATCCCCGCGCGTCGCTGGCCGCGCTCGGCTAGCCGAGCGACGCGGTCCCGAACTCCGAGCGGTCGCATCCGCTCAGCACTCACGCGCCGGCCCGCTCGCGGCCTGCGCGCACCCCACCCCCAAGGAGACCCACATGAGCGACCAGAGCGCCGACATCATTGACCTGCTCGCGGGCATCACGCCGAGCAGCGAGCTCGCCGCGGTGCGCGCCCAGCGCACGCAGGCCCGCGAGAACGCGCAGCTCAGCTTCACCGCCCTGCTCGAGCCCGAGCAGCCGGGCGACTTCTCGCTCGCGGAGCGCTACGCGATCGCCGCGTTCGTGGCGCAGCTGCACGGCTTCCCGGAGGCCGCTGAGTTCTACGCCGACCTGCTCGGAGACGAGGATTCGCAGCTCGCCGCCCAGATCGCCGCCGCTGCGGCGGACGTCGTCGCTGCGGGCGCCGGGCGTGGTCCCGTGGGCGCGTACCGTGAGCCGGATCTCGCGTCCGAGGGCACGCACGCCGCTGTGTGGCGCCCCGACGCCGACGCGGCCGAACGCCTCGGTGCGCACCTCGCCGCCGGCCTCGCGCACGCGCACGCGCTCGTGTTCCGGCCGCGCGAGGCACGGCCGGAGTGGCTGGCGGCCCTCGTCGCGGCCGGCTGGAGTGCCGACGCGATTGTGTCGCTCTCGCAGCTCGTGTCGTTCCTCGCCTTCCAGCTGCGCCTCGCGTGGGGCCTGCGCGTGCTCGGTGGGTCGGCGGACGCGTTCAAGCCAGCGTCGGCCGCCGCCCCGGCGAGCGACGCCGCGGGCGAAGTGCCCGATCCCGCGCTTGATTCCGCCATTGATCCCGCGCCCGCGAATCTGCCCGATCTCGTGACCGCGTATCCGGAGCTGGCGCGACCGGATCGCTTCACGCAGCAGGGGCTTGGCTGGGTGCCCTGGCTCGCGCCGGTCGCCGAGGCCGAGCTCACGGCGACGCAGCTCGACGCGCTGATCCAGCCCGAGCGCGCGAAGATGCCGTACTTCCGGCTGCTCGCCCGCGATCCGGCCGCGCTCAAGGCGCGCACGCTCACCGACCTCGACATCTTCTTCAACGTCACCGACGGCATTGGCCGCGCTGAGCGCGAGCTCGCCGCAACCGCGGCGTCGCGGCACAACGGCTGCGTGTTCTGCGCGTCGGTGCACTCGGCGGCAGCGACGCGGGAGTCCGGCCGCGCAGAGACGGTGCAGCGGCTGCTCGACGCGGGCGTCGGCGCAGATCTCGGCGATCCCGTGTGGAACGCCGTGGTCGCCTCCTCGGTGGCGCTCACCGACACCCCGCTGCGCTTTGGGCAGGAAGACATCGTCCGGCTCCGCGAGGTCGGCCTCGGGGACGCCGAGATCGTCGACGTGATCAGCGGGGCGGCG
This sequence comes from Leucobacter luti, assembly GCF_004217175.1. Classification (GTDB taxonomy): domain Bacteria; phylum Actinomycetota; class Actinomycetes; order Actinomycetales; family Microbacteriaceae; genus Leucobacter; species Leucobacter luti. The sequence goes on along the minus strand of NZ_SHKI01000003.1, from coordinate 111,708 downwards.
TTCTTTAACTGGGCAAACCGCCTCATGCTCTCGCTGGGCGAGCCGGAGGTGCCGGCGCGACGGGCGCGCGCGTGACCGCCGCGGGGGATCCGGCCGCCGGGGTACCTGCCGCCGGGGTGCCTGCTGCCGGGGTGCCTGCTGCCGCCGCGATCCCGGCGCTGCTCGACCATGTGGTGATCGCTGGGCCTCACCTCGACGCGCTGAGCGCCTGGTTCACCGCGCACACCGGCGTTGTCCCGGCGCCGGGCGGCGCGCACCCAACGGGCACGGCGAACGCGCTGGTCGCGCTCACGGTCGCCGGCGCACGTGGCCCGCAGTACATCGAGCTGATCGGGCCGGATCCCGATCGGGCCGGGCTCGAGCTGCCGACCACGTTCGGCATCGACCGGCTGGCCGAGCCGCGGGTCCAGGCGTACGCGGTGCACCCGCCGCGCATCGAGGCGGCGGTCGCTCGGGCGCGCGAGCGGGGCGTCGACTTCGGCGACGTCTCCGCGCTGTCGCGTCGCACCCCGGACGGGGCGCTGCTCGAGTGGCGGCTTACCCTCGGCACGGTCTCGGGCGACGGGCCGGCTGGCCGGCGGTGTGAGCTGCCGTTCCTCATCGACTGGGGTGCGACGCCGCAGCCCGGCGAGACGGTGGTGCCGAGCGTCGAGCTGGTGTCGTTTGTGCGGCTCGAGCCGAGCGCCGAGGCGGTTGCCGCGGTGTCGGCGCAGCTGGCGACGCTCGGCCTGGGCGACGGGGTCGCGCGGGTGGAGCTGGACGCCGCCGGAGCCTCGGGGTTCCGCCTCACGCTGCGCACTGCGGGCGGAGAGCTCGTGACGCTGGGCCCGGCGCGTCCGTGACCGCGCTCGCCGCCTGATCCGCCCTCCGCGTCGCCCTGCGCCCCGCCCTCGCCCGCGGCGGCGCCGCGCGCCGCCGCGCCGCCGCGCAGATCCGCCCCCGCCGCCGTAAAGATCCGCCCCCCGAACCGCAGATCCGACCCGGTTCGACAGATCCGACCCGGTACTTCAGGGCTGGAGCGCCCAGGACCGGGTCGGTTGTGGGCTAGCGGGTCGGATCTGCGGGGCGGCGTGTGGCAGCCCAGAGCCGCCTACCCTAGCCAGCCCCGCCCGTCCGCCCCGCCCGGCCCCGCCCGGCCCCGCCCGGCCCCGCCCGGCCCCGCCCGCCCCCCCACCTCGCAGATCCGACCCGGTTCGACAGATCCGACCCGGTACTTCAGGGCTGGAGCGCCCAGGACCGGGTCGGTTGTGAACTAGCGGGTCGGATCTGCGAGGTGGGGCGGCGGAGCAGCGGGCAGCAGGAGCGGCGGGGCGGCGGGGCATGCCGCGGGCGGGTCGGTTGTGGGCTCGCGGGTCGGATCTGCGCGGCGGGCGGGCGGCGGGAGGCGTCGCGATGGGCCGGCTAGCGCGTCGCGTTCGCGCGATACTCGCTCGGGGTGACGCCGAGCAGCGCGGCGAAGTCGGTCGAGAAGTGCGCGTGATCCGCGTAGCCGAGCTCCGCCGCGAGCGCCGCGATCCCGAGTTCCGGCTGCTCCCGGAGCCGCTCGGCGCCCTCCTGAAGTCGGCGGCGCCGGATCATCGCGTGCAGCGACAGCCCGAAGCAGCGGGTGGCCGTGCGCTGCAGGGTGCGCGTCGACGCGTGGAGCCGCGGGGCCAGCTGATCGACGCGCGTGACCGCCGGGTCGGCGAGGGCCGCCGCGAGCTCGTTTGCGAGTTGGCCGTCGGCGTCCGGTTCGGGCACGCGCGCGCCGAGCCAGGCGCCGACCGCGGCGACGGCACCCGCGCGGCGCTCAGCCCCCGCGGCGGTCGGGTGCCGCATCGCCGCGGCCACGCGAGCGAGGAGCGCCGGCTCGTCGAGCGGTGCAACCGCGTCCCTGAGCCGCGCGGGCTCGGGAGCCAGGCTCGGCACCGCCGCGGGCAGTAGCAGAGCCCCGACCGCCCAGCCGGATCCGCGCAGCACGCGCTCGGAGCGCCGCGTCGGCGGCCCCACCAGCGTCACCCCGTCGGGCTCCACGACCAGGTTGCACGCGGGGAACGCGAGCACCTCCTGCCGCGAGGTGGTGCCGGGCGGGAGGTCCCACTCGGGGATCCAGAACCAGCGCACCGCGCGGGCGAGTTCGGGCGGCGGCGCGATCCGGTGAAACTCGGGCAGACGCCCGGGGTACAGCACGCCGCGGCGATCCTCCGCCATGGGTCCCCTCCCGCGTCCGCGATCTGGCGCGAATCTGCAAGCGCGTCAGTGTGCTCAAATCTTACGGTGGGCGTATGACTTCACACGAGACCCGCGCCGCGACCGGCGCGCACACCACGAACGGCCGCCCCAACGGCGCCACGAGCCTCACCCCGTTCCTCGCCATCCCCGGCGCGGCCGGCGCAATCGAGTTCTACCGCGACGTGTTCGGCGCGCGCGTCGTCGATGTCACCGAGATGGGCGGGGTGGTGGTGCACGCGGAACTCGACTTCGGGGCCGGGCATCTCCAGCTCGGCGAGCCGATGCCCGATTACCACCTGGTCGCGCCGCCCTCGGGCGAAGACGACTGCTACTCGCTGGCCCTGTACGTGCCCGACGTCGACGCGACGGTCGCGCGGATGGTGGCCGCCGGCGCGACCGTGCGCGAGCCGCTCGCCAACTTTGTGTCCGGCGACCGCTTCGCGAGCGTGCGCGACCCGTTCGGGGTGCGGTGGTCGGTGATGACCCGCGTGGAGGATCTGTCCGAGGCAGAGAGCGCGGCTCGCGTGCGGGCCTGGGCCGAGTCGTTCACGGCCGGCGGCGAGAGCTAGCTCCGCGCGTCCTGCCCCGCCCCGCCCCGCCCGGGCCCGCTGGCGTGCGGCGCCAACGCCCCCGACCCCGCCCCGCACACATCCGACCCGTGAGCCCAGATCCGACCCGCGCCACCGGCCCGTCGCGCCCGTGCGGCGGGTCGGATCTGGGCTAGGGGGTCGGATCTGCGGCGGCGGTTGTGGATGCGGCGGCGGGTGCGGGTGCGGCGGCGGGTGCGGGTGCGGCGGGTGGGGGCGCGGCGCCCGCGGGTGGGACGGCCGCCGCCGCCGCGTGCGAGTGCAGGTGCACGCGCTCGCCGACCGCGTTGAAGATGCTCAGCACCTCGGCCCGGCGGGCGCCCTCCGCGCGCATGCGGTGCGGCACGGTGGTGTCGAACTCGGCGGCCTCCCCGCTCGTGAGCACGAGCACCTGTTCGCCGAGTTCGAGCCGGAGGCGCCCGGACAGCACATAGAGCCACTCGTGCCCGTCGTGGGTCTGGGGCCCGCGCTCCGGTGCATCCGGGTGGTAGGTGATCCTGAAGGCGCGCACGTCCGACGCTTCGCGGGTGAGCGGGGCAACCGTCAGCCCGTCGCGGGTTACTGCGCTGCGGCGCACGCGCGGGTCGCGGTCGCGCGGGGCGAGCAGGTCGTCGACCCGGATCCCAAGGTGCCGGGTGAGGGGGAGAAGGAGTTCGAGACTCGCCTGCCGCTTCCCGGACTCCAGGCGCGACAGCGTGCTCACCGAGAGTCCGGCGCGCCCCGCGAGCTCGTCGAGCGTCCAACCGCGGTCCTGTCGCGCCGCCCGCAGCCGCGGGCCGAGCTGCGCGAGTTCGTCAAGTGCCATGCGCACCACCACACTTTCTTGCCAATAGTGCAAATCAGATTGCCAGTATCGCACAGTGTGGTCAGGATTGAGCCATGACGAACACACACTACGACGCCATCATCATCGGCGGCGCCACAGCCGGCCTGAGCGCGGCGCAGGCGCTCGGTCGCTCGCTCCGCCGCACCCTGGTGATCGACGCTGGCGCCCCCCGCAACCGATTCGCCACGCACATGCACAACGTGCTCGGGCTCGACGGCACGCCCCCGCTCGATCTCATCGCTCGTGGCCGGGCCGAGGCGGCGGCGTACGGGGTCGAGTTTGCGCAGGGCCACGTGGTGGCGGTGCGCGACGGCGAGCCCGGCACGGTGCGCGTCGAGTGGCGCACAACGGAAACTGGGGCGCCGGCCGCAACCGGAGCACCGGGGGCAACTGGGGCGCCGGCCGAAACCGGAGCACCGGGGGCGCCGCCGGCAGAAGGAGCACGGGCGGCAGACGGGGCGCCGACGCAGCAGGCCACCGCGCGGGCCGTGGTGGTCGCGTCGGGCGTGCGCGACACCCTGCCAGACGTCCCCGGGCTCGCCGACTACTGGGGCAGCACCGTGCTGCACTGCCCCTACTGCCACGGCTGGGAGGTGCGCGGCGGCCGCCTGGGCGTGCTCGCCACCGCGCCGCTCTCGCTGCACCAGGCAACGCTGATCCGGCAGTGGAGCGACCGCTTCACGGTGTTCAGTGCGGCGCTCGGGGAGCTGGACCCCGCGGTCGAGCGCCAACTGCGCGCCCGGGGCACCGTGATCGAGCCAGACCCGGTCGTCGAGGTGCTCGGCGACGGTGCGCGAGTCACCGGAGTGCGCACCCGGGCGGGTGCGACCCATGCGCTCGACGCGATCTTCACCATGGCCGCGGTCACCCCGCACGACGCCTTCCTCGCCGAGCTCGAGCTTGAGCGCACCGAGACTCCCGTGGGCAGCTTCCTCGCGGTGGACCAGACCGGGCGCACCAGCCACCCCCGGATCTGGGCGATCGGCAACGTGTCAAACCCCATGGCGACCGTGCCGATTGCAATGGGTGCTGGCGCGCAGGCGGGCGGCGCGGTGAACTTCGCGCTCGTCGAGGACGACGTGGCGGTGGCGCTCGCGACGCACCCCGCGGCCTTCTGGGAGGACCACTACGCCGGTACGGAGCCGGTCTGGTCCGGACGCGTGAACGCCGCGCTCGCCGCAGCGGTGGGGGCGGCAGCGCCCGGGCGCTCACTCGACCTCGGCTGCGGGGAGGGCGGCGACGTGCTCTGGCTCGCCGAGCGCGGCTGGGCGGCGAGCGGGATTGATCTCGCGCCGTCGGCGATCGATCGGGCGCGGTCGGAGGCGGCCGCCCGGGGACTCGACGCGACGTTTGTCGCCGCGGACCTTGCGGCGTGGGCGGCCGATCCCGCCGCGGTCGACGGCGGCGGGGAAGCCGGTTTTGACCTCGTCACCGCGAGCTTCTTGCAGTCCCCGGTCGAGCTGCCGCGCGAGCGGATCCTGCGCGCGGCGGCGGCGCGCGTTGCCCCGGGCGGGCGCCTCGTGGTGATCGCCCACGCCGCGGCCCCGTCGTGGGTGGCCGCCGGGTCGCACGCGCACCTCGATTTTCCCACGCCCGAGGCGGAGCTAGCGGCACTCGCACTCGATCCCGCGGCCTGGCAGATCGCCGTCGCCGAGGTGCGCGAGCGCGCGCTCACCGCGCCAGACGGGTCGCCCGGCACGATCGGCGACAGCGTGGTGGTCGCGGAGCGGTTGGCGTAGCCGGGCGTGCGGTCGCGGGCGGCCGCACCGGGTCCTCATCCTCGGTGCAGCCGCCGACGGTCGCACCGGGCTCTAGTACCCGGCGCAGCTGCCGGCCGCGACCCGCGCGGGCGAGCACACCGGTCCCACGGCCGCGCGGCCCAGGTACAGGCGCACGCCGAGCCCGCCCAGCGTGTCGAGCACGCCCACGCGCAGCGCGGCGACCTCGTATCTGCCGGCGGGGAGGCTCGCCCACTCCGGCGGTTCGGGGAGGCCTAAGAACGGATCGTTTTGCGCGTTCGCGGTGACCGCCACGATTCCGGCGACGAACAGTTTCGAATACAGCGTCGAGACCGCGGTGACGATCGGGGTGGTGAGCGTGGCAACCGCGGTGGGAAGCACGGCGAGCCCGCCGACGACGGCCCAGATCGCGTTGCCCACGATGCCGCCGAGCCCGCCGACGAGTCCCGTCACGAGGCTGTTGAGCACGGGTTTCAGGAGGCCGTTGACGAGGTCGGCGACGAGCCCGAGGTCGTTGAGGAGTGTGAGCGACGCGGTGGTGGTGGTGTTGCCGGGCGTGAGGAGCTGCGCGAGCGTGCCCGATGTGGTCGCCGTGATCGTGCCGATGTGGATCCAGGGGGTGACGAGGACCTTCGCCCGCAGATCGATGGTGAGTGTCGCGTGCACCGCGATCCCGTTCACCGTCTGGGTGAGCAGGGTGTTGACGCTGCCGATCCAGGCTGAGAGCGCACTCGTGAGCGCGGTTGTCAGCGCGGTGAGGATCGCCGGGTCCGCGAGGAGGTTGGTGTTGGGTGGGAGCCCGTTGAGTCCGGCGCTGTAGCTGCCGGGGTACGCGGCGGCGAGCAGCGCGGTCGTATTGACCGAGATCGTCCCGGAGGCGGGGGAGACGGTGAGCACGCCGCCCGGATCCGAGAACGGGGCCGCGATGAAGTTGCGCAGCGGAGTGGTGTTCACGGTGGCGGTGACCGGCCCGACCGTGATGTTGCCGAGGCTCAGCGAGCCGCTGTTGCCGCCGATGAGCCCGTTGAGCAGCGACGTCACCCCGGTGGTAATGGCGGTGGTGACCCCGGCGTTGCCCGCGATCCCGTTCACCGCGGTCTCGAGTCCCGTGACCGTGGTGGTGATTCCCTGCGTGAGCGCGCTGACCGTTGGCGAGGTGAGGGTGAGGTTCAGGTGGGAGGCGAGGTACTGCCGCGAGAGATTTCCCGAGCCGCCCGCGGCCGGCACCGGCACGGCGCCCCGCCACGCGGCGTCGCAGCCGTTGAGCTGTGCGCGCCCGGCAACGGCGCCGGCGGTCAGCGAGACGTCGGTGATTCCGGGGATCAGGGTGCCGAGGTTGTAGTTGAGCGAGCTCAGCACGTTCGAGAGTTTGAGCGTGGCGAGGTTCGGGTAGCCGCCGGGCGCGCCGTCGAGGTTGATGCCGCCGCTGCTCGTGAGATACCCGGCCGCGCCCGCCGCGGTGCCGGCGTTCTGCGCCTGCCCGAACTGACCGACGGCTCCGGTGCCGGCGTTCACGGGCAGCTGGAGCGCCTGCGTGAGGTTGAGCGGAAGCGCGCCATTGAGCAACGCCACGTTGAGCGGGTCTGCCCACGCCTGCGGGATCCCGGTGGCCGCCTGGGCCGAGGCCGGGGCGTGCAGATCCCGTGCCCCGTTGTTCGTGACCGTCACGCCCGAGGCCGCCGCCACCGTGTCGAGGTTGGTGCCGAGCAGCGCGCCGCTGAGCGCGCGGCCCTCACCGCGCGTGGCGAATCCGGGTGCGGCAGCGGCGCAGTTCGCGCTCCCGACCCGCTCGGCGCCCCACTCGGTGTCGGTCCACGCGGCGCTCGTGGGCGAGGCGCTCTGCACGAGCAGGGCGAACGCGGCGAGCGCTCCCACCGCGAGTGCCGCGGCACCGCGGCGCCTCATTGCCGGCCTCCGGGGTGCGTGGCTCCGCCGCGCCGTGCGGTGCCGCGGGTGGCGAGCGCGATGCCGATGCCCAGGAGGCCGGTCGCGACGAGCGCCAGCGCCGCGACGTCGCCGCCGGTGAGCGCGAGCTGCGACCCGGCGGTGGGCCCCGCCGCCGGTGTGGCCCCGGTGGGGTCGGGCGGGGTCTTGGCGCCTGGCGTCTCGGGGCCGGGCGTCGCAGGTCCCGGCGGCTCGGGTGTGGGGTGTTCGGGCCCGGGCGGTTCGGGGGTGGGCGGCTCTGGATCGACCGTCTCGCCGGCCGCGAAGAGTCCGAGGCCGACGCGGGCGCGCGCGTCGGTGAGCTCCGCGCGCGTTGCGGTGTCTGGGAGGCGCAGCGTGACGAGGAACTCGCGCGGGGCGTCGGCGGTGAGATCGGCGAGCGTGTAGCGCGTGTGGGTGTGCGCGAGGTCGCGCAGCGGGGTCGTCGCGAGGACCGGCTCGGACGTGCCGCTGCAGCGCGGCCGCCCGGCCCGTTCAACGAAGCCGGCGGAGCACGCGGTCACCGCCGCGGTGAGGCCGGCCGCATCGACGAGCTTGCCGCTCGCGACAAGCTCGAGCCCAAAGCTTGCCGTCGTCGCGTCGGTGAGTTCGGCGCGCACGAGCCAGTGCGTGGTCTCGCCTGCGGAGAGCCGGCTCCAGACCGGGGTCGCCGCATCGACGCTGAGCGTGAGGAGCCCGGGCTGCCCGGCATCGACGATGTGCTCGTAGGCGGCGACCGCGCGCACCCCCGTGAGCGTGACGCCGAGGAGCAGCGCCCCCGCCGCCGCGACGAGCACCGAGCGGGTCATAGTACGCCGCGCGCTCACGGGAGTGCCTCCGCGCGGGCGTGCCGGGGGCCGGAGGCGGGCTCCGGGGCAGGATCCGGCTCCCGCGCCGGGTCGTGGGCCTGGGCCAGACCCGGATCGGAGCCGCGCCCGCCAGCGTCGCCCGCCGCCCGCGGCCAGAACGCCCAGGTGGTGATGCCACCGGCGCCGATCACCAGGAGCCCGAGGCCGAGCGGGGACTGCAGCAGGGTGAGGCCGGTGCCGAGCCACGGTGCGGAGGCAACCACCCTGCGCGCCTCGCGCACCACGTACGGTTGCGCGTCGGCCGTGTCGTTCGCGTCCCCGCGCAGCACAAGCTCGCGGGCGTCCGCCGGGGCTGGCTCCGCGCCGGCCGCCGTCTCGCTCACCGCCGGCACCCCGGTCGACACGACCCGGTGCGACACGGGGAGGGTGCCGGTCTCCCGCTGCACCGTGACGACGTCGCCGACCCTGATGTCGGGGGCGGAAACCGGCACCGACACTGCGAGCGCGCCCTGCGGGATCGCCGGGCTCATCGATCCCGTACGAAAGATCACCAGCGTGGCCCCTGTCGCGGCGGCGACGGCGAACCACCCCACGAGCGCGATCGCCGCGACCGCGAGCAGCGTCGTCCCGGCGACGCCGAATACGTGCCTGCGCATGCCCACCTCCTGCGTTGTCGCGGTCCCCGCCCGGGGCGGGGACCGCGAGCGGACGTCAATTTGAGGTTGCGGCGAACTCCCATGCGGGGGCGATGGTGCGGCCCTGCAGCGTGTCTGGCGAGCCCGCCGGCAGCGTCAGCGCGAAGCAGTAGTGCTGCACCGAACCGGCATCGGCCGCGAGGGTCTGTGTGGCGTTGCCCACGGTGTTGAGCGGGGCGTTCGTCACGAGCGTGGTCCAGCCGGCGTTGCCAGCTCCCGCGGCGGTGCAGGCCGCGGGCGGGGTTGCCCCGGTCGCCGTGTGCACGGTCGCGCGAATGGCGCTCCAGAGGCTGCCGCCGGTGTCGGAGACGGTGATCCCGGTTGCCGCGACCGCGCCCTGCAACTGCACGGTGCCGGCGACCGAGTCGGCCGAGGTCTGCAGCGCGACCGGCGCGTAGATGGTGTCACCGGGCGTGAGCGTGAGCGAGCCCGCAGTGAACGTGAGCTCGTCGCCCGGGTTCGTCTCAAAGTCGCCCCACCCGGTGGTGGTGAACGGTGCCGAGGCGTTCTGCTGCACGTTGAAGCTGCTCGTGCCGACGTTTGGGTCGCCGTCCGCGCCGCCCCAAACCCACTCAGCGTCGTTCCACGACGCGAGGGTGTAGGTGGCGCCGACCCCCACGACGAGGATTCCGGCGGCGATTGCCGCGATCTTCCTTGATTTGCGCGACGCCTGACGTGTGGTGCTCATGTGCTTTCTCCCCTGGTTAGGCAGCGGGCGAGAGCCTGATGGTTCGACAGTGATCGCGGTACGCGAACTCCCCCGTTGCGTACCGGTAGCGAAGCGGGAAGCCGTTTCCTGCGTCGTCGCCGGATGCTCTGGACACTAACATCGCGGGGGCGGTTCGGCAAGCAAATTCATTGCAGATCCATTGGTTATGCGGGCCCGGCGCTGGCTCGGCGCTGCCGGGCTCGGCGCAATCCGGCCCTGCGCAGCGCGCCCGGCCCGCCCCGAACGCACGCGTGCCCCCTGCCTCGCGGGGAGGCAGGGGGCACGCGTTGCGCCGGGCGGCGTGCCGCGTGACTACGGCAGCAGGCGGTTCGGGCCGCGGAAGAGGTAGGTCACCTCGCGGATCGAAGACTGCTCAAGCATGAGCATGAGCACGCGGTTCAGGCCCATGCCGAAGCCGCCGTGCGGGGGCACGCCGTAGCGGAAGAAGTCGAGGTAGAAGCCCAACTCGGCCGGGTCCATCCCCTTGTCGCGCGCCTGGGCTTCGAGCACCTCGATGCGGTGCTCACGCTGCGCGCCCGTGGAGATCTCGGTGCCGCGGTAGATGAGGTCGTAGCTTTTCGTGAGGTTCGCGTCGCCCTCGTGGCGCATGTGGTAGAACGGCCGGATCGACGAGTCGTAGTCGGTGAGGAACACGAAGTCCGAGCCGTGCACCTCCTTCGCCCACGCGGCGATCTGGCGCTCGCCCTCGGGGTCCATGTCGGCGTCGGCGCGCGGGACCTCGTAGCCGCGATCCTTCACGACCTGCTTCGCCTCGGCGAGCGGGATGCGGGGGAACGGGCGGGCGGGGACGGTGATCTCCACTCCGAAGAGCTTCTGGATCTCTTCGCCGTGCTTCTCCTTGACCGCGGTGAGGCCCGCGACGATGAGCTCCTCGTGGAGCTCCATGACGTCCTCGTGGGAGTCGATCCAGCTCAGCTCGGTGTCGATCGAGGTGAACTCGGTCGCGTGGCGCGACGTGAACGAGTGGTCTGCGCGGAACGCAGGCCCCACCTCGAAGATGCCGCCGAAGCCGGCGGCCTGAGCCATCTGCTTGAAGAACTGCGGGCTCTGCGCGAGGAACGCCTTGCCCTCGAAGTACTCGACCTCGAAGAGCTCGGCCCGGGACTCCGATGCCGAAGCCATGAGCTTGGGGGTCTGGATCTCGATGAAGCCGCGCTCCACCCAGAGGTTGCGCAGCGCGTGCAGGAACGTGGTCTGGACGCGGAACACGAGGTTCTGCTCGGGGCGACGCAGGTCGAGGAAGCGCCAGTCGAGGCGCACGTCGATGCCGGAGTCGCCCGCGACCGGGTTGTCCGGGAGCGACTTCGTGATGACCTCGATCTCCTCGATCTGGATCTCCACGCCGCCGAGCTTCACGCGCTCGTTGTGCTGCAGCTCACCGGTCACGGTGATGAATGAGCCGTGCGTCAGCTCAGAGATGGTGGTGGTGCGGGGCACGAGGATGTCGGAGCGCGGGTTCTCCGGATCCGGCTCCCGCAGCACGCCGCCGTTGACGAGCTGCACCGCACCCGACTCGTCGCGGAGCACGACGAACTGGACGTAGCGCTGGTCGCGCACCTTCTCGACCCAGCCGGAAACACGTACGGTGCCGTCTTCGCGGGCGGCCAGGTCCTTAATCAATACACGCTCAGTCACTCCCACAGTCTAGCTGTGCCGGGCCCGCCACACTTCGCGCGCGGGCGAACTCAATTCTCATAACCGGTAATAATGGGTCACATCACTGTGTGGGGGAGCGGGCGGCTCCTACGCTGGCTCCCACACCCGGGCCGTTTGCCCGCCAGACCGATTGAGGAGCGGCATGACCTCCAGCCCCGACGCGCGCCCACTGCGGAGCCTCGGCTTTATCCACCTGGTCCCGTTCGACCGGGCCGATCCGGGGCGCGGGCTGCGCGACGGCATCGAGCTGTTCCGCTACGCGGAGGAGCTCGGGCTCGACAGCGGCTGGGTGCGCACCCGTCACCTGCAGTACGGCCTGCCGTCGCCCGCCGTGTTCTTCGCCGCGGTCGCGCAGCACACCGAGCGGCTCGGCCTCGGCACCGCCGTGATCCCGGTGGGGCACGAGAACCCGTTCCGGCTCGCCGAGGATCTGGCGACCGCGGACGCGCTCTCCGGGGGCCGCGTGCTCGCGGGCCTGAGCGTGCACCCGCCCGGGTACAGCGACACCGTCAACGACGTGGTGCACGACGCCGGCTGGCGCGACGAGGACTACACCTACCGCCGCATTGAGCGCCTGCGCGAGCTGCTCGACGGCGGGCAGGTGCGCGAGATTCCGGTGTACAGCGGCATCGGCGGCGACCTCGACTCGGAACGAGTGGAACCGCACAGCCCGGGCCTCTCGGATCGCCTCTGGTACGGCGGCGGCTCCCTCAGGTCCGCGGAGTGGGCCGGCCGCGCCGGCTTCAACTGGCTCGTGAGCAACATCAGCTCGACGGCGGACGGGGATCTCGACTTCTCCCGGGTGCAGCGCGCCCAGATCGACGCGTTCCGGGCCGCGCACCCCGAGGGAGATGCGGCACGGGCGTCCGTCGCGCGCGTCATCGTGCCCACCGACGGCGCCTCCCCCGAGCAGCAGCGCAAGTACCTGGCGTACGCCGAGGCGCGCACGCCGCGCACGGAGCGGGTGCACGGGGGGAAGACGATCATCGCGCGAGACGTGCTCGGCTCGACCGACGAGATCGTCGAGTTCATTCGGCAGGACCTCGCGTTCCGCGCCGCCGACGACTACCTGTTTGAGCTGCCATTCGAGTTCGAGCTCGACGACTGGAAACAGATCCTGCGCGAACTCGCGACCAGTATCGGCCCCGCACTCGGCTGGCGGCCGGGGTACCCTCCTCAGTAACAGACGCCAGTCACCAGTGCTGGTGCAGCTCGGAAGGACTCAATCGTGTCAGACACCGCGCAGCATCCGCCGGCCTCGCACTTCATCCTGCACATCAGCGACACCCACTTCGTGGGCGACGGCGAACTGCTCTTCGGCAGCGTCGACAGCGACGCGAACCTGCGGCGGCTGTTCGCCGAATTTGCGCGATCCGGGGCACGGCCAGACGCGATCGTGTTCACCGGCGATCTTGCCGACGCCGGCCAGGAGGACGCGTACCGCCGGCTGCGCGCGCTCGTGGAGCCCGCCGCCGCCGCGATCGGGGCGCGGGTGATCTGGGTGATGGGCAACCACGACGTGCGCACCCCGTTCCGCGAGCTCCTCCTCGACTCGGACGCCGGGGAAGCGAGCGTTGACGCGGTGCACGAGGTGAACGGGCTGCGGATCGTCGCCCTCGATTCCACGGTGCCGGGCAAACACCACGGCGAGATCACCGATGCGCAGTACGCGTGGCTCGCCGGGGTGCTCGCCGAGCCGGCGCCGCACGGCACGCTGATCGCGCTGCACCACCCGCCCGTGCCGTCGCTGCTCGAGCCGCTCGAGCTCGTCGAGCTGCGCGATCAGCAGCGCTTCGCCGACGCGATCGCGGGCACCGACGTGCGCGCGGTGCTCGGCGGACACCTGCACTACAACTCATTCAGCACGGTCGGCGGCATCCCCGTCTCCGTGGCCTCGGCCACCTGCTACACGCAAGACCTCAACGTCCCCTTCGGACACCTGCGGGGGCGCGACGGCGCGCAGGGGTTCAACCTCGTGCACCTGTACGGGGATCGGGTGCTGCACACGGTCGTGCCGATCGGAGAAACGATCGCGGTGGACGAGCTCACCACGGCGCAGCTGCGCTCCTGGCTGGCGTAGCGCCGGGGTTGCCGCGCGGGTGAGCGCCACGGCGGGGCACCCTCTCGGCTTTCTCAGCCTGAGCGATCGTACAATGGGGGTGTGAGCGACAAACTGCTGCATTTGGTGCGCCACGGCGAGGTGCACAACCCCGACCTGGTGCTGTACGGGCGTATCCCTGGATTCCGACTCTCCGAGCGGGGGCATCAGATGGCCGAGGCCGCTGCCCTGGAGCTCGCGGGAAGCGACCGCCTCGTGGCGAAGCTGTTCGCGTCGCCGCTTGAGCGCGCGCAGCAGTCGGCGCGGCCGATCGCCAGCGCGCTGGGGCTCGAGATCAACACCGAGGACCGGATCATCGAGCCGACCAACTTCTTTGAGGGCATGGTGAACTCCGGGCCCGACGCGGCGTTCAAGAAGCCGCGGTACTGGCACAAGTTCTGGAACCCGTTCCGCCCGAGCTGGGGTGAGCCGTACCGCGAGGTTGCGGCCCGCGTGCGGCAGGCGATGGACGACGCCTGGGAGTCGACGCGCGGTGGCGACATCGTGATGGTGTCTCACCAGTCGCCGATCTGGATGGCGCACCTCGACGTTGCCGGCAAGCCGCTGTTCCACAACCCGGCGACCCGGCGCTGCGAGCTGTCGAGCATCACGAGCTTCGAAAAGCGCGGCGAGCGCTGGTTTGAGGTCGACTACCGCACGCCCGCCGCCGGGCTCCTCGGCGACGCGGTCGACGTGGGCGCCGTATGACGGCCAAGCGGATCAGCGCCGCCGTGGCGCTCGGCCTCGCCGCCGCGCTGACGCTCGCCGGCTGCAGTGGTGCCGGGAACGATCTGGCGCAGCAGTGGCAGGAGTCGAACGAGAAGGGGTACATCTCTGGGGACGGCACCTCGGCGAGCTTCCTCCCGAGCGAGCGCACTGACCCGGTCGAGTTCTCGGGCACCGTGGAGAACGGCGACACGTTTGCGTCGACGGACACGCTCGGCAAAGTGACCGTGGTGAACTTCTGGTACGCGGGGTGCGCGCCGTGCCGCGCCGAGGCGCCAGACCTGGTGGCAGCCTACGACGAGTTCGCCGGCGACGACGTCGCGTTCCTCGGCGTCAACACTCGCGACCAGGTGGCGCAGGCCCAGCAGTTCGCGGAGGAGTTTGGGGTCGAGTACCCGTCGATCATGGACATGCCGGGCGGCCGCTCCGTGCAGCGCGCCTTCGCCGGCGAGGTGCCGCTCAACGCGGTCCCCACGACGCTGATCCTCGACCGAGAGGGCCGGGTGGCCCATCGGGTGCTCGGGCAGCTCGCCGCGGAGTCGCAGCTGACCACACTGATCAAGGAGACGCTCGCTGAGGACGGCGGCGCGGCCGCCGCAGAGTCAGACGCCGACCCGGGTGACACCGCCGGGCGGGCAGAGTGAACGTCTCTGACCTCGTCGCCGACGGGCAGCTCCTCTTCGCGTCGCTGATCGCGATCGCTGCCGGCCTGCTGTCGTTCCTGTCGCCGTGCGTGCTCCCGCTCGTGCCCGGCTACCTCGCATACGCGAGCGCGAGCGCCGGTGCCGCACCCGGGGAACCCCCGGCGCGGCGGCGGCTCGTGGTCGGTGCGATCCTGTTCGTGGCGGGATTCAGCGTGGTGCTCGTGACGTTCCTGGCCGCGGCGGGCACCGTCGGCGTCTGGCTGCTTGAGTGGGAAGGCCTGATCACGCGCATCATGGGGGTCTTCGTGATCATCATGGGCGGCGTGTTCATCGGCATGTTCTCGCGCATGCAGACCACGAAGAAGCTGCGCCTCAAGCCGAAGCTCGGGATCGCTGGCGCACCGGTGCTCGGCGCGGTGTTCGCGATCGGGTGGACGCCGTGCATGGGGCCCACGCTGACCGTGATCATGGGGCTGAGCCTGCAGCAGGGGTCGGTCGCCCGATCGATCGTGCTGGCGCTCGCGTACTGCCTGGGACTCGGCATCCCGTTCGTGCTTGCCGCGTTCGGCTTCGGGTGGATGACGCAGACGATGACCTTCTTTAAGCGGCACATTCGTGTCGTGAACCTGATCGGCGGCGGGCTGCTGATCCTCATCGGTCTCCTCATGGTGACCGGACTCTGGAGCAAGATGATGTTCGCACTGCAGGCGGTGATTGGCGGATATGTCACGCCCCTCTGATTACGACGACGGCACCGGTGCGGGCGGATCGCTCCGCGGCGAGTCTGGCGAGTTCGGCCTGAAGGGCTGGGCGCGCTGGTTCTGGCGCCAGCTCACCAGCATGCGCGTGGCGCTGCTGCTGCTGCTGATGCTTGCGATCGCGGCGATCCCGGGCTCGCTCGTGCCGCAGCGCTCCGCCGACCCGAACGGCGTGATCCAGTACGCGAAGGATTACCCGGAGCTCTACAAGGTGCTCAACGCGTTCCCGATCCAGGCGTTTGATGTCTACAACTCGGTGTGGTTCTCGGCGATCTACCTGCTGCTGTTCATCTCCCTGATCGGCTGCGTGCTGCCGCGCATCACGCACCACTGGAAGGCGTGGCGCGGCACCCCGCCGAAGACGCCGGCTCGGCTGCAGCGCATGGCCGGGTTCACTGAGGTGCGGGTGTCGAACCCCGAGGCGACCCCCGCGGAGCGCGAGGAGTTTGCGCTGCGGGCCGTCGAGGCCGGGCGCGACCTGCTGAAGAAGCAGCGCTACCGCGTGGAGATTCAGCGTGCCGAGCGCCGTGGCACCTCTGAGATCTCGGTCTCGGCTGAGCGCGGGTACCTGCGCGAGACCGGCAACCTGATCTTCCACATCTCGCTCGTCGGCGTGCTGATCGCCGTCGGCCTCGGTTCGGCCATGACCTTCAACGGGCAGAAGGTGCTCATCGAGGGCGAGACGATGGTGAATCAGCTGATCGACTACGACACGGTGAACTCCGGGCAGGCGTTCGATACGTCGAGCCTTGAGCCGTTCGGGCTGCGGCTCAACTCGCTCGACGTCGACTACATGACGCCGGAGGACGGCAACCTGTCGGCGCTCGGCCAGGTGAAGGACTACCGGGCGAACATGACCCTCATCGACGCTGAGGACGGCTCCGAGACCGAGCACACGATCCGGGTGAACCACCCGCTGCGCGTACACGGATCGCCGATCTACCTGATCGCCAACGGGTACGCGCCGCTCATCACGATCAAGAACGCCGAGGGCGAGGTCGTGTACCGCGAATCGATGCCGTTCATCCCGCAGGACAACCTGACCATGACCTCGCTGGGCGTGCTGAAGGTGCCGTACGGGATCACCGAGGAGGACGGCACGCGCACGCAGCTCGGCCTGCGCGGCTTCTTCTACCCCACGAAGGCTGAACTCGAGACGGGGGCGTTCACCTCGAACTACCCCGATCTTGAGAACCCGCTGCTCACGCTCGACGTGTTCAGCGGCGACCTCGGGATCGACGACGGTGTGGCGCAGTCGGTGTACGCGCTCGACACGGCACAGATGGACCAGCTGACCGGGCGCGCGGTGGATATCGACTCGATCGAGCTGGCCGTGGGTGACACCGCCGACCTGCCCAACGGGCTCGGCACGATCACGCTCGAGGAAGTTCCGCGCTACGCATCGTTCGACGTGATGCGCAACCCCGCCCAGATCTGGGTGCTCGTGTTTGCGCTTGCCGCGCTGGGTGGCCTCATGTGGTCGCTGTTCGTGCCGCGCCGCCGCCTCTGGGTGAAGGCGATCACGAGCGACGACGGCGTGACGCTGCAGTACGCGGGTCTCGCCCGCGGCGACGACCCCGCGCTTGAGCGCGCGGTTGCGGAGCTCACCGAAAAGCACCGCGAGCTGCTGTAGGGTCCGCGGCTCGCGAGAGTGAAACGGGCGGGGCGGGATCCGAAGTCGGATCCGCCCCGCCCGTTCTGCGTCCGTGCGAACGCTCGCGTGTGCAGCGCGCGCGTGCGGCTCACCGCAGCGCGCGCTGCGCGCTAGCGGAAGATGATGGTGCGCGCGCCGTCCGCGAGGATCCGGTTCTCTGCAAACCAGCCGACGGCCCGACGCAGCACGCGCGCCTCCTCGTCCTGCCCCAGCTGCACCAGCTCGCGCGGCGAGTATGAGTGGTCCACGCGGGTCACGTCCTGCTCGATGATCGGCCCCTCGTCGAGGTCGGTAGTGACGAAGTGTGCCGTCGCCCCGATCAGCTTCACGCCGCGCTGGTGCGCCTGCTTGTAGGGGTTCGCCCCCTTGAAACCGGGCAGGAACGAGTGGTGGATGTTGATCGCGCGCCCCTCGAGCGCCTCGCACAGGCCGGGCGACAGGATCTGCATGTAGCGCGCGAGCACCACGAGCTCGATGTCGTGCTGCTCGACCGCCTCGAGGACCCGGGCCTCGAACGCGTCGCGGTCGTCCGGGTTCGCGATCGCGCGGTGCTCGAACGGCACGTCGTAGAACTCGGCGATGTCGCGCACGGTCTCGTGGTTCGAGAGGATCAGCGGCACCTCGATCGGTAGCTGTGCGCCGCGCTGGCGGTAGAGCAGATCGTTGACGCAGTGAGTTGCGGTGGAGGCGAGGATCAGCGTGCGCACGGGGCGGCCCACCTGGTCCAGGCGCCAGCTCATGTGGTAGCGCTCGGTGACCGGGGCAAGCGCGCCGGTGAAGCGGTCCTCGAACGTGTCTGGCTGCGCAACCGCCTCGACCTGGAGCCGCATGAAGAAGCGGCCGGTGTCTGCCGATGCGAACTGCTGGCTCTCGGCGATGTTGCCGCCGGCCGCGACCACCGCCCCGCTGATCGCGTGGACGATACCGGGACCGTCAACACATGACAGCGTGAGCACCCACTGGGCGTCTGACGTGGAAGCAGCGATCGTGTTCATCCGACCGATTCTATTCCACTCCGGAGCTGGCAATCGTCGGAGTGTCGCGCCGGGCCGCTGGTATGCTGAGTGGGTCGTGACTGGCGTACAGATGGTCCACCATCGGGGAACGACACCTCTTCACGGATTGGCCGCTCGCCTGGGTCTCGGATCCGACACCAATTCCGCCTGCGCGGAACACAGCATGAGGAGCGCACTATGTCCACCCAGTCAGCTTTCTTCAACGAGCCGCTTGAGGTCGTCGATCCCGAGATCGCCGAGGTCCTGAAGAACGAGCTCGGCCGCCAGCGCGGCACGCTCGAGATGATCGCCAGCGAGAACTTCGTGCCGCGCGCGGTCCTCGAAGCCCAGGGCTCGGTGCTCACGAACAAGTACGCCGAGGGCTACCCCGGGCGTCGCTACTACGGCGGCTGCGAATTCGTCGATGTTGCCGAGGATCTCGCCCGCGACCGCGCGAAGTCGCTGTTCGGCGCCGCGTACGCAAACGTCCAGCCGCACTCCGGCGCCTCGGCCAACGCCGCGGTGCTCTCCGCGATCGCCGAGCCGGGCGACACCATCCTCGGCCTTGAGCTCTCGCACGGCGGCCACCTCACGCACGGCATGAAGCTCAACTTCTCCGGCAAGCTCTACAAGGTCGCCTCGTACGGTGTCGATCCCGAGACGTTCCTCGTCGACATGGACGTGGTTCGCCAGCAGGCGCTCGAGCACAAGCCGAAGGTGATCATCGCCGGCTGGTCGGCGTACCCCCGCACGCTCGATTTCGCGGCGTTCCGCGCGATCGCCGACGAGGTGGGCGCCACGCTCTGGGTCGACATGGCGCACTTCGCGGGGCTCGTCGCCGCGGGCCTGTACCCCAACCCGGTGCCGCACGCGCACGTGGTCTCGTCGACCGTGCACAAGACCATTGGTGGCCCCCGCTCGGGCTTCATCCTCACGAACGATCTTGATCTCTACAAGAAGATCAACTCGAACGTGTTCCCCGGCCAGCAGGGTGGCCCGCTGATGCACGTGATCGCCGCGAAGGCGACCGCGTTCAAGCTTGCCGCGACGGACGAGTTTGCAGACCGCCAGGCCCGCACGCTTTCTGGCGCGAAGCTGCTTGCCGCGGCACTCACCACCGAGGCATCGAAGGCGGCCGGCGTCGACGTGCTCACGGGCGGCACCGACGTGCACCTCGTGCTCGCAGACCTGCGTCACTCGCAGCTCGACGGCCAGCAGGCCGAGGATGCGCTCCACGCGGTGGGCATCACGGTCAACCGCAACTCGGTGCCGTTCGATCCGCGTCCGCCCATGGTGACGAGCGGCCTGCGCATCGGCACCCCGGCCCTCGCGACCCGCGGCTTCGGCGACGTCGAGTTCGCCGAGGTGTCAGACATCATCGCGCTGACGCTGCAGCAGGCCGGCGACATCGAGGCGCTCAAGGCGCGCGTCACGGCCCTCGCCGACGCGTTCCCGCTGTACCCCGGCCTCGAGGAGTGGTGAGTCCGGTGAGCGACTCGGGCACCGCCCGGATCCTCGACGGGACGGCCGCGGCCGCCGCGATCAAGGCTGAGCTGACCGTGCGCGTCGCGGCGCTCGCCGAGCGCGGGGTCGTGCCGGGTCTCGCGACCGTGCTCGTCGGCGCGGACCCCGGCTCGCAGTGGTACGTCGCGGGCAAGCACCGCGACTGCGCTGAGGTGGGGATCGCGTCGATCAAGCGTGAGCTGCCGGAGACGGTGAGCCAGGACGAGTTGGAGGCGGTGCTCGGCGAGCTGAACGCCGATCCAGCGTGCACCGGCTACATCGTGCAGCTGCCGCTGCCGAAGCACATTGACACCGATCGCATCCTCGAGTGCATCGACCCGGCGAAGGACGCCGACGGCCTGCACCCCACCAATCTGGGGCGATTGGTACTCAACGCGAACACCGAGATCACCTCGCCGCTGCCGTGCACGCCGCGCGGCGTGATCGAGCTCGTGGAGCGCAACGGCCTCTCCTGGGCCGGTAAGCACGTCGTGGTGGTCGGCCGCGGGATCACCGTCGGCCGCCCCATCGGGCCGCTGCTCACGCGCCGCGAGTTCAACGCGACCGTCACGCTGACGCACACGGGCACCCAGGATCTCGGGGCCGAGCTGCGCCGCGCCGACGTGATTGTCGCCGCGGCGGGGGTCGAGGGCATCGTGCGCGCGGAAAACGTGAAGCCGGGCGCGATCGTGCTCGACGTGGGCGTCTCGCGCAAGACCGACCCCGAAACGGGCAAGAGCCGCGTGGTGGGCGACGTGGACCCAGCCGTGGCGCAGGTCGCCGGGTGGGTGTCGCCGAACCCGGGCGGTGTGGGGCCAATGACCCGCGCGCTGCTGCTCAAGAACGTCGTGGAGATGGCGGAACGCGCCTCCGCGTAAGCTGCGGGCGCGGGGCGGCCGCTAGTCCGCCTCGCGCTCCAGCACCTCGCCGCTGAGCGCGTCGATCTTCAGCTCAGTTTCGGCGAGCGTGGTGACGTCGATGATCGTGGCGTCCCAGACGGCGCGGCCGCGGTCCTCGTCGAGCGAGAGCTCAGTGAGGCGCGTGCCCGGGCTGGTCTCGCCCGAGATCCGTGCGGCCTCGGCCGCATCGACCGT
Source organism: Leucobacter luti (assembly GCF_004217175.1). Taxonomy (GTDB): domain Bacteria; phylum Actinomycetota; class Actinomycetes; order Actinomycetales; family Microbacteriaceae; genus Leucobacter; species Leucobacter luti. Next base: position 91,060 of record NZ_SHKI01000003.1, on the reverse strand, counting down.
GATGTCGATGAGCTCGTCCCGGTCGAGCTCGACGTCGCGCTGCGAGATCCGGGTGAGCGCGGTGGCGTCGAGATCAGTCCCGAGCCCGCGGCGCGCCGCTGCCGCGTCGGCCCCGGGCACCCGGCTGGTGACCTCCCACACCCACGCGCCGCGGTCGTAGTCGAGGTCGATCCCCACCACGGCGCCGTCGATTCCCACGGACTTGTCGGCGATCGTCTGCAACCACTCGGTGGGCCACGCCACGTCCGCGGGGATCCCGCCGGCCGGAAAGTCAGTGTCGCTCTTGCCGGGCGATGGTGTGCCGGGCGCTGCGGTCGCTGAGGGGACCGTCGGGGACGCGGAGTCCGAGTCAGTGCCCGACTTTGGGGGCACGTTGACGGTGACGCAGCCCGTGAGCGTCAGCGCGAGCGCGGCCGCTGCGGCGAGCGCGCCGCCCGCCCGGATCGCGCCGGCCTGCTGGATCGAAGTGCGGTTCATGCGTCCCCCTCGGGTGAGTCACTGCGCAGTGTCTTCAGGATACCGCGCCCGGATTTGTGCCCCCGGGCCGATTCACCAGCCCGCGTCCAGCGACTCGCGGCATACTGGACGGGTGCCGGGGTGGAGACGCCACGTGCTGCCACGATCCGCCCCCCCACGAGAGCTGAGATTTATCCCGTGACCTCGATGCTTGCTGCTCTAACCTCGGTAGCTGTCCCTGCCCTCTTCGGCATCGACTGGCTCGACCCCGAGACGCTGCTGAAGGCGGGCGGCTGGGCGGCGCTGATCCTCGCGTGCGCGTTCGTGTTCCTTGAGACCGGCGTGCTCGTGCTGGCGTTTCTGCCGGGCGACTCGCTGCTGTTCACGGTGGGCCTGTTCTCGGCCACCGGGATCATCGACGTCCCGATCTGGATCACCTGCCTGCTGCTGTTCGTGTTTGCGTTTGCGGGCGATCAAATGGGCTTCATGATCGGGCGCAAACTCGGCCCGGCGATCTTCAGTAAGGACAAGAGTCGGCTATTCAACCCCGAAAACGTTGCGCGCACGCACGCGTTCTTCGAGAAGCACGGCCCCAAGGCGATCATCATCGCCCGCTTCCTCCCCATCTTCCGCGCGTTTGTTCCGGCTGCCGCCGGTGTGGGCAATATGCGCTATCGCCAGTTCGTGGTGTACAACGCCGTGGGGGCCCTGCTGTGGGGTGTTGGCGTCACGCTGCTCGGCTACTTCCTCGGACAGATCCCGTTCGTGCGCGAGTACAGCGAGGTGTTCATCATCGTGCTCGTGCTGATCCCTGGGATCCCGATCCTCTTCGAGCTGTGGCGCGCGTTCTCGTCGTGGCGGGCGAAGCGCCGGGCGGCTGAGGTGGCCGCTGATTCGACGCCGGCGTCGGATGCCGCGCCCGCGGTCGAGGGCGACGCTCACTAAATTCCTGCTCAGGGCTTGACGTCGGCGGTCGCGCGGCGTAACGTACAACCAAATGGTTGCACAAATGGTGGATGACGAGCGAGCGAACCGGATCTTCCGGGCCCTCGCCGATACGACGCGGCGCGACATCGTGCGCCGCACGCTCACGGCGGAGGCCTCGATCTCGGAGCTGGCGGGCGAGTACGACATGTCGTTCGCCGCGGTCCAGAAGCACGTCGCGGTGCTCGAGGCCGCCGAGTTGGTGGCGCGCACCCCGCGCGGCCGAGAGCGGATTATCCGCGGCAACCCCGAGACGATCCGGCACGCGCGTGAGCTCCTCGGTGCTTTCGAGCAGCTCTGGCGCGCCAGAATCGACCGACTCGACGCCTTCCTCGCCGAGCCCGACCCGAACTGAAAGGCGCGATCATGCCCATCACCTCCGTCACCACCGACCCTGAAGCGCTGACGCTCACGGTCGTTGCCGACTTCACCGTTCCCGTGCGCCGGCTCTGGGACGCCTACCTCGATCCGCGGCAGATCGAACGCTTCTGGGGGCCACCCGAGTACCCGGCAACGTTCTTCCGGCACGACGCGGCCCCGGGCGGGCGCAGCTCGTACTGCATGACCGGTCCGGAAGGCGACCGCAGCTGTGGCTACTGGGAGTGGGTGTCCGTCGACGACGGGCGCTCGTTCGAGGTGCGCGACGGCTTCGCGCGCGAGGACGGCTCGCCGCACCCGGACATGCCGAGCATGCGCATGGTGTTCGACTTCGCCGAGACCGCCCTCGGCTCGCGCCTCACGACGACCACCCTGTTCGGTTCCCTCGCCGAGCTTGAGCAGCTGATGGCCATGCAGATGGAGGAGGGGATGCGAGCGGCAATGGGCCAGATCGACGGGGTCCTCGCCGAGCTCGCCGAGTACGCCGCGGATCGTGGCACTCTGCTCCAGCGGGTGGGCGACGATCGGGCGCGGGTGACGCGGCTGATCAGCGGCTCAGTCGAGCAGGTGTGGCGCGCGCACACCGAGCCGGAGCTGCTGCAGCGGTGGCTGCTCGGCCCGGACGGCTGGGAGATGCCGGTCTGCGAGTTCGCCGCCGAGCCCGGGAGCCGCTACCGCTACGAGTGGGCGGAGACGGGCGGGGCGAACCGCTTCGGCTTTACGGGCGACGTGGTCGAGGCGGTGCCGCCCGTGCGGCTCGTCACCACCGAGGCGATGACTACCCCGGAGAATCCGGACGGGAGCGGTGGCCCGGTGACGCTGAACGAGCTCACCCTCACCCCGACCGCGGACGGGACTCGCCTCACGCTCATGATCACGTACCCCGACGCCGAGACCCGCGAGATGATCCTCGCGACCGGCATGGTCGACGGGATGGAGACGAGCTACGCGAGGCTCGAGCGCGAGGGGCTGCCGGCGTAATCGCGATCCGGGCCCTGCCCGGCGGGACGGCCTGCCGCCGGGCAAGCCGTCCCGCCGGGCCGCGCGGGATCCGGGCCCGGCTATACGACGGTTACGAAGCGCGCGAGGGCGTCGACCAGAATCCCCGCGACGCCACTGCCCGATTGCATCTCCGCTCTGGCCGCGAGCACCCGGTCTGGATGGTCGGTGATGATGCCGTCGGCGTCGCGGCGCAGCAGCTCGCGATACCCGGCCTCGTCGTTCACGGTCCACGCCATGAATCCGAGCCCGGCGGCTCGCGCGGCGTCCTGCATCACCGACGTAGCCGTCCACTGCTCGACGACGATGAAGTCGGCGACGGTCTCGGGCAGCCCGCCGCCAGCGAAGGCCATCGTGTAGCCCACGGTGAGGTCGGGGCGCAGGAGTTTCAGCCGCTCCACGCTCGGGGCGTCGAGCGAGTGGTACATGTTTTCCTCGAGCGCCCCGAGCTCTTCCAGCTCCGCGACGAGCCGGTCGACGTGGTCCGGCGTCTCGGCGCCGCTGAGCTTCACCTCGATGAGCAGGGGCATCTCGAGCGCCTGTGCGTGCCGCACGTAGTCGGTGAAGCTGGGGATCAGATCGGTGTGCCCCGCGGCGTCGGTGACCATGATCTGGGTGAGTTCCGCGAGCGTGAGGTCCTTCACCGCGAGCGGCTCCCCGGCGAGGCGCTCGAGCCGCGCGTCGTGCATGGCGACAAACTCGCCGTCGCGCGTCTGCATCACGTCCATCTCGACGAGGTCGGCCCCGGCCGCCGCGGCCGCGTCGAGCCCGCCCAGGGTGTTCTCCACGCCCCCGTCGGAGAAACCGCGGTGGGCGAGCACCAGCGTGTCGGGTGCCGCCGCGAGCCGGTGCATCGTGTCCCAGCCGGCGACGCTGCACCCGGCCGCGAGCAGCAGGGCGGCAGTGACGACCACCGGGACGAGGCGGCCCGTGCGCGGGGCCGCTGCCGGAGCGCCGGCGGGCGCCGCCCCGGCGGGTCCCGCGGGCACTGCGGGTCCCGCGGACTCCGTGGAGCCCGCGGCACCTGCCGCCCCTGCCGCCCCTGCCGTCGCGGGCACCCGCTCGGCACGCGCCGGATCCGTGGCCCACGAGACGCCGGCCGGGAAGCGATCGGCGCTGCGCTCGAGCCGCGAGATGAGCACCCCGGCGATGCCCGCGGTCACTGCCCCGCTGAGCAGCATCCCGGCCACCTGTGCAAGGCCGAGTGAGACCGCAGCGACGCCCGGGGCCGCCCCGGGGAGCACCGCGTCGGCGATCGCCGTGGGGGCAAGCGCGATGAGCGCGAGTGCCGAGCCCGCCAGCGAGCCCGCGATGAGGACCACTGCCCCGGCGAGCGCGAGCGAAACCGGAGCGCGCAGCCCGCGGGTGAGTCGCCAGCTGGTGCGCAGGGGCCGCCGGCCGGTGGTCAGCACGAACAGTGGGACGGTGAGCGCATATCGCAGGTTCAGCCAGGTGAGCACCACGAGGAACGCTATAAACCCGATCGCCGTCGCCGGCGATTTGAACAGCTCGCCGGAGATGAACTGCGGGATCGCGAGCCCGCGCGTGAGGGCTGACGTGAACCCGAAGCCGGTGAGGGGGAGCAGCACAAACAGGTAGCCGAGCAGCGGGAGCGAGCGCGGGCGCAGGAGCGCTCGCGCCACGCGCCCGAGCTCGCTGAGGAACTGCCTGCCCGACAGGGCGGGCCAGCGCAGAAGCACCACGAGCGCGGTGAACTGGAGTGCGAGCAGCCAGAACACGAGCACGACGATCGCGAGTATGAGGGTGACCGTGAGCGGGAATCCCTGCCCGATCGGCAGCTTTCCGAGGTCGAGGCCCGACATCCCGTTGGCGCGCAGCGCCTCACGAAACAGCCACCGCACCAGCGGGAGCGCCACGAGGAGGACCACCAGCTGGGTCGCGAGGATGAGGCCGGCAAGGCGCGCGCCACCGGCCCGCACGCGCGCGGTGGCAGCTCGCAGGATCGCCCCGGTCTCGCCCCAAATGCTCAGCCGCTTCCCCCGCATGCCCGTTCCCCGATCCTCCGGCCCGGTGTCGCGTCGAGTGCGGGCCTTCGAATAGCTTAGAGCCGCAGGTGAGCCAATGTTTTGCCACTGGCGGGGCGCGCCCGCGCACTTCTAGACTGAGACCAACGACAAGGCGACGCTCTCGTGCGCCGCGGCCGGGAGGAACGGGATGAAGCGGGTCGCTACGATGCTGGGGCTCGCGGTGCTCGCGGCACTCGCGTGGCTGGTGCCGGCCGCTGCGCAGGCGACGGCCCCACCCGAGTTCGCCGGTGGCTACGTGATCGACGACACTTCGCAGGCCGTGCTCGGCACCGACCAGGAGCGGCTCGAGTCAGAGGTGCGGGAGTTCGCTGCGGAGCACGGGGTGCAGCTCTTCGTGGTCTATGTGGATCGCTTCAGCGACCCGAACGATCCAGAGGCGTGGGGCGCCGCGACGGCGCAGAAGAACTTCCTCGGCGACGACGGGGTGCTGCTGAGCGTGGCGGTGGAGGATCGGCTCTTCGACCTGAACGCGGCGCAGAGCCTGATCAGCGACGAGCAGTACACCAGGCTGACGAACGACTTTGTGCGCCCGGCGCTGAAGCAGAGCGACTGGACCGGGGTGGTCGGTACCACGCTCAGCGGGATCGACCAGGTGGTGCTCAACCCGGCGTCGAACGGCACGGGGGTCGCCGTTGCCGTGGTGGGTGGCGTGGTGGTGGTCGGCGGTGTCGCCGCTGGCGTGCTGGTTGCCCGCAAGAAGAAGCGCGCTCGCGCGGCGGCCGAGGGCGAAGCCGCGGCAACGATGCAGGAGCTTGAGGCGCAGGCGAGCGGGCTGCTCGTGCGCGTTGACGACGACGTGCGCAGCAGCGAGCAGGAGCTCGGGTTCGCGCAGGCCCAGTTTGGTGCCGCCGCGGCCGAGCCGTTCGCCGCGGCGATCGCCGACGCGCGTGCGCAGCTGCAGGCCGCGTTCGAGCTGCGGCAGAAGCTCGACGACGACGTCCCAGACACCGACGAGGACCGCCGGGCCTGGCTCACGGAGATCATCGACCGCTGCTCGGGGGCGAAGGCGTCGCTCGACGAGCACACCGAGTCGTTCTCGCGCCTGCGCGAGGTCGAGCAGCGCGCCCCCGAGGTGCTCGCCCAGCTCGGTGCCGCGCTTCCCGCGGCGCGCACGCAACTCGACGCCGCACGCGCCACGGTCGCTGGGCTCGCGGCCAGCTACGCGGAGAGCATCGTGGGGCAGCTGCAGCGAAACCTCGACGAGGCAGACACCCGGCTCGTGTTTGTTGCCGAGTGCCTCGGGTCCGCCGAGCAAGAGATCGCGGCCGGCACTCCGGCCGCGGCGGCGGTGACGCTGCGCGCGGCTGAGGCGGCGCTCGACCAGGCGAGCACGCTCTCGCGGTCGCCCGAGACCACCGCGGCCGAGCTCGCCGAGAGCGCGCGGCAGCTCGACGCAGCGACGGCGGACCTGCGGGCGGACCTCCAGACGGTGGCGCAGCTGATCGGCGGCGCCGCGGAGGGCGACCGGCAGGCGCTTGAAGCCGCGGCGCAGCAGGTGAACGCGGTGCTCGCAGCCGGCACGCAGGGCGATCCGGTGCGCGCACTCACCGCAGTTGCCGCCGCCAACGTGCAGATCGACGCCGCGATCGGCGGCGCGCGCGAGGCCGCGGAGCGGACCAGGCGCGCGGAGGCCGCGCGCGACGAGGCGCTCGTGCCGGCACGAGCCGAGGTGCTCGCGGCCGAGCAGTTTATCGAGACCCGTCGCGGTGCGATCGGCGCCGAGGCGAGGACCAGGCTCGCGGAAGCGCAGCGTCAGCTGCAGCTCGCCGAGAGCTACGCGCAGAGCGACCCGGCACGCTCGTACCAGTGCGCCCAGCAGGCGACGCAGTACGCGCGCGCCGCGTCGCAGCTCGCGGGCTCAGATGTCAACGGCTGGGGCGGCGGGGGCGGTTACGGTGGCGGCGGCTACGGCGGCGGGGCTCGCTCGGACGGCAGCTTTGGCGGCGCGGTGCTCGGCGGGATCCTCGGCGGGCTGCTGAGCGGCGGCTCCGGCGGCGGTTCGAGCGGCGGGTGGAGCGGCTCGAGTGGCGGCGGTGGATTCCGCGGCGGGTGGGGCGGCGGCTCGAGTGGCGGCGGCGGCGGTGGCGGAGGGCGTCGCGGTGGCGGCGGCCGGTTCTGATCCCGGGCGCCACCGGGCGTCGAAACGCGAAAGACTCCGCTGGCCCGGCCGGGCCAGCGTGCACTGCTCCTCCGAGCGGGTTCGGTGGAACGTAATGAAAGGAAGCCGACATGGCTAAACAGTCAATCCTTGGCCGTATTACCCAGCTCGCCAAGGCAAACATCAACGCGCTCCTCGACTCGGCTGAGGATCCCGAGAAGATGCTCAATCAGATGGAGCGCGACTACAAGAACAGCATCGCCGACGCCGAGAGCTCGGTCGCGCAGACGATCGGCAACCTGCGCCTCATGGAGGCCGACCTCGAGGAGGATCGCAAGGCGATCACCGAGTGGGGCAGCAAGGCGGCCGCCGCGTCCGCGCAGGCCGAGACGCTGCGCGCGGGCGGCGACGCCGCCGACGCAGACCGCTTTGACAACCTGGCGCGCGTTGCCCTGTCGAAGCAGATCTCCTTCGAGAAGGAGGTCTCGACCGCCGAGCCGAGCGTCACAGCGCAGCAGCAGGTGGTTGAGCAGCTGAAGGCGGGCCTGCAGACGATGCGCGAGAAGCTCGTGCAGCTGCAGGCAAAGCGCGACGAGCTGGTCTCGCGGGGCAAGGTCGCCGACGCGCAGTCGCAGGTGCAGGACGCGGTGAAGAACCTCGACGTGCTCGACCCGACGAGCGAGCTGGGCCGCTTCGAGGAGAAGATCAAGCGGCAGGAGGCCATGGTACGCGGCCAGGCCGAGCTCGCCGCTTCGACGCTCGACGCGCAGTTCAACGAGCTTGACGATCTCGGCTCGCTGAGCGAGGTGGACCAGCGCCTGCAGGCGCTGAAGCAGGGCAACTAGCGCGGCCAGAGCGCGGGGGTGCAAGGAGCGCCCCCGCGCTCTGCGCGTGCGGCGTGGCTACCGCCGGGTGCGCAGCTTCTGGTACGGGTGCGTCTGCACCCGGTCGGCGACCTCCGCGATCAGGTCCTCCGAAGAGCGGCCGGCGCGCGCCGAGGCGATGAGGCGACGCGTCACGCGCGCGGCCGCGCGCAGGTTCATCGGACGCCCCTCGATGCCAAACAGCAGGAGGGCCCACTCCGGAAGCAGCGCGAGCACCCCGTCCTGGATGTTCACGGACGCCCACACCTTGAACGGGTTGCCCGAGAGGCTCGGCTTGCGCATGCTGCGGGAGATTTCAGCGGCCGGAATGGTGAGCGCCATCCACTCCCGGTTGTCGTCGATGTAGCGGTCGAGCGCGAGCCGGGAGCCTGGCAGAAACTCGTCACCGGTGATTCCCACGATGCGCGCCGCCTCGTGCTGCTCGGTCACAAAGCGATCCTGCTCGGCGACGGTGAGCGTGGGGCCGTACGCGTCTGCGGCGCGCAGCACGCCGTACACAATGCAGTTGTGGGTCCAGGCGAGCCACTCCTGCGTGTCTGCCCGAAGCTCCTCGCCGGTGCGCGGGTCGGTCCACACGCTCGCCGCGTGGAGTCGCTGCACCGCGGCGCCCGCCGCGTCCGCGTGCTCCCGGTCACCGAAAATGGTGGTGTCAATGTAGCGCCCCGTGCGCTCGCCGCGCCCCTCCATGTCGGTGGCGTAGCCGCTCGTTCCCGAGAACACCCGCATCATCATCGGGTTGAGCGACTGCAGCAGGAGAGCGGCGATTCCGCCCAGCTTTGATGACGGGTCCGAGTACAGCCGCCAGCTCACGCTTCCCGGCCCGAAGTACCCGCTGTCCGCCGCGTCGGGGGAGGGGGACGGGGTACCGGCGCCGTGCGCCACGGGGCACCCAGCCGCTCCCGGTGCCTGCGCGCTCTGTGATTCTTGCGTGGTCATGTGTGCTCCCCCGAGTCGTGTGTGCCGAGCGGCAGCCGTCCCGCGCGGTCCAAAAAGTTGGATAATGTCCAATTATATTGGGTGGCGGGGGACTACTCGTGCGCTCCCTGAGAAAACGGGTCCGGCGCACCCGCCGCGGCCGGGGCCGTCTCGCCCGCAACCCGGGCCGTGGGGTCGGGGCGGTGCCCCACGAGCGCGAGCATCGGGAAGAGCAGTACGGTGAGCATCGCACCGCCCACCATCGCTGCCGCGACCTGCGAATCGAGGACGCCGTGGTCGGTGCCGATCGCGGTCACCGCGATCACGAGCGGCAGCGTTGTTGCGGTGAACAGCGCGGCCGTGCGCCGGTCTCTGAGCGGCGCGCCCCGCCCGGCGGCGAACCAGCCAGCCACCCCGCGCACCAGCAGCATCACCAGGGCGAAGACGGGCACGAGCGCGAGCGCCGCGGGGTCGCTCAGCAGTGCCGCGAGCGGGAACGAGATCCCGGTGGTGATGAAGAACACGGGGACGAGGAACCCGAAGGCCACGGAGTCGAGTTTCGCCTCGATGACCCGCAGCTCCTCGGGGTCGCCGCCCTGCAGCACCACGCGCGCGAGCATGCCCGCGGTGAACGCGCCCAGGAGGAAGTCGACGCCGAGGGCGATCGCGAGCGACACGAGCGCGGCGAGGAGGAGGAGCACGAAGCGCACCGCGAACTGGCCGCTCGTGTGCAGCGTCATCGACACCATCCGGCGCAGCCAATCGCGCGGGCCGCGGCTGGCGAGCCAGAACGCGACCGCCGCAACCGCGACGAACAGCACGAGCACGAGGGTGCCGCCGAGTGGCTGGCGGCCGCTGAGGAACACCGAGATCGCCACGAGCGGGGCGAATTCCCCGATCGCGCCCGCGGTGGTGATCGCGCGGCCCAGCGGGGTACGGGAGAGCCCGGCATCGCGGAGCATCGGCATGATCGTGCCGAGCGCCGTGCCAGTGAGGGCTACGCCGATGATCACTGCGGCGCCGGGGTCGGCGCCGATCACGAAGCCGGCCGCGAGGGCGAGTGCCGCCGAGACGCCCCACCAGCCGAGCCCGCGCCGCGCGGCGGGGCCGCGCAGCGTGGCGGGATCGATTTCGTTTCCCGCCATGAAGAACAGCGCCGCCAGGCCAAACTGCGACATCGTGTCGAGTACCGCGGTGTCGCTCACCCAGCCAAGTCCGGACGGGCCGAGCAGCATACCGAGGCCGATCTCGAACACCACCAGGGGAATTACGAGCACGCGGCGCACGAGCGCGGCGAGCAGCGGGGCAATTACCGCTACGAGCGGCACGAGGAGTGTGGTGAGTTCGTCGCCGGTCACGGGGTCCTCTCATCGCGGGGAGTTCGCGCTCATCATGGTATGGCATATCGGTATCCGGATCGGGGATTTCAAGCGAGAATCCGAGTGGCTGCTCACCGCGCACCCCTGGCGCCAGGCCCGGCCCGGTGCAAGAATTGGCGCATGGGAACTCGGGGAGTTGTGGTGCAGGGGGCGGCAGTGCTGCTTGCGTTGGCGCTCGCGGGCTGCGGCGCGGTGCAGGGCGACGCCCGCGACGAGGGCGCGGCGCGCACGAGCGAGGAGCAGGAGCTGATCGGCGGCGATGTCATCGCACCGGTCACGAAAGACGCGACCGCGCTGCGCGGGGCGAGCGTGGACCTGGTGGTGGGGCAGACGCTCAACATCGATACCGCGAGCCTGGACGTCGCGAGCTACCGCGGGGCCGTGTCCGACCCCGAGGTTGCCGTGTTTACCGCGGGACACCGCGACGACAGCGCGGAGTTCAACCCCGGCGTCACCGCGCTTGCGGTGGGCACCACCGAGGTGACACTCACGCACGAGCAGGGCGGAGTTGAGCCGCTGCGCTTCACGGTGGTCGTCTCAGCGCAATAGCGTTCCGGGTGCGCGGTCGCAAGCGCGGCACGGCAGCGGGGCGAGTTCTCAGCCAGCACGCGGCGGATGCGGCTACCCTGAGAAACTGTGCTGAGCGAGCTGGAAACCTTCTCAACGATCGCGCTGTATTCAGCGATGATCGTGTATTCAATTGCCCTCGTGTTTTACGCGGTGGACCTTGCGAACCGCAGCGGCGATGCCGCAGCGGCGGCCCGCGAGGCGGCTCCGGCCGCGGCGGCGGCGGGCGGTGGCGTCGGCACACTGACGCGCGCCCGGGCCGCGACCTCCGCCGTGAAACAGCCCCGGTCGCGGGCGCTGCGCATCGGCTTCTCCCTCACGGTGCTCGGATTCGCGCTGCACCTTGCGGCGACGGTGCTGCGCGGCATCGGTGCCGGCCGCGTCCCGTGGGCAAACATGTACGAGTTCGCACTGACCGCGACCTGCGCGATCATGCTGATCTTCCTGCTGGTGCAGTTCTTCGTGGACCTCCGCTTCCTGGGGACCCTGGTCACGGGCATGGCGGTCCTGTTCCTCGGCGTCACGAAGGTGAACTTCTACGTCGCGATCGTTCCGCTGCAGCCGGCGCTCGACTCGTACTGGCTCGTCATCCACATCCTCGTCGCCGTGCTCGCAGTGGCGTTCCTCACCCTGTCGTTCGGGCTCTCAGTGTTGCAGCTCATGCAGGCGCGCCGCGACGCGAAGATCGCCGCGGGCGAGCCGGGCGGACTGCGCTTCCTGTCGACGATGCCCTCGGCGGTGCGGCTCGAGGACCTCTCGTACCGGCTCGCGATCATCGGCTTTGTGTTCTGGACCTTCACACTGATCGCCGGCTCGATCTGGGCTGAGGCTGCCTGGAGCCGCTACTGGGGCTGGGACACCAAGGAGGTTTGGACCTTCGTGATCTGGGTGCTCTACGCCGGCTTCATCCACGCGCGCGCCACCCGCGGCTGGCGCGGCACGCGCTCGGCGTGGCTGTCGATCATCGCCTACGCCGCGGTGATCTTCAACTTCACGATCGTCAACGTGTTCTTCAAGGGGCTGCACGCCTACTCGGGGCTCTAACCCCCACACGCACGAGTGCCGCCGCGCCCTGTCAGGGGCGCGGCGGCACTCGTCGTTTCGGTGTGCGACGCCGGGCGGCGGCGGGCGCCGCTGCTACTGCAAGACCTCGACGATCTCGGCGGGCTCAATGAAGCGACCCGTGTAGCGGGTGCGCACGTCGGTAATGATCGGCGCCCCGCTCTGGATCGCGCGGACAAGGCCCGTGAGCGCGACCGGGTCGTCTGCCTCCGCAGCGACCAGCCAGCCGGCGTCGGTGAGCCCCGCCGCATCGAAGACGTGCAGGGCGACATCACCGTCGGCGTCGAGCCCCGAGAGCGGGGTCGCGTCTGAAATCTCGGCGGACGCGCACGCGAGCCACTCGGCGGGCTCGCTCGTCCCCAGATCGTCGCCGGGGCCGGGATCAGCGCCGATCGCGCTCCACGCGCGGATCAGTGGACGCAGGAGAGCGCAGCGGCGGAGCTGGCGCAGCGCCCACTGCAGATCCTCGATCTCGGTGCCGTGCAGCCACACCATAAGGTCGGCGTCCGAGCGGAACCCGCTGACGTCGTACCAGCCGCGCACGAACACGCGCTCAGCCGCGAGCGAGGCTGCAACGTCTTCAAGCTCCTGCACGATCTCGGGGACCTCGCGCCCGTCGAGAACAACCGGGTGCGAAGAACTCAGGCGGAACACCGCGAACAGTGAGAACGCGACCTCCCCCGGGGGCGCCGCGTGGGCGGGCTGCTCGATCGGTGCCTGCGTGGGGTTCGCGTCTGCGCTCATACCCTCATGTTCTCGCGCCAACCGCCCTGGCGCAAGCAACCAGAGCGCGCCGGGACGAATCGTGAGCTAAGACAGGGAGACCACGGGAAAGCTGGGCGTCTCGCCGTCGTCATACACGGTCGCCGGCGAGCCGATCACGAGCGGATCCGGCTCGCCCACCACGTCGTGGTCCTTGCCCGGGTAATCGAAGCGTGAGAGCACCCAGCGCATTGCCTCGAGCCGGGCGCGCTTCTTGTCGTTCGATTTCACGACCGTCCAGGGCGCCTGCGGGGTGTCGGTGTAGAAGAACATCGCCTGCTTCGCGGCCGTGTAGTCGTCCCACTTGTCGATGCTCGCGAGGTCGGTGGGCGAGAGCTTCCACTGCTTGACCGGGTCCTGCGAGCGCGACATGAAGCGCTCGTGCTGCTCGGCCTTGCCCACGGAGAACCAGAACTTGATCAGCCGGATCCCGGAGTTGACGAGCATCCCCTCGAGCTCGGGGGCGGAGCGCGTGAACTCGAGGTACTGCTGCGGGGTGCAGTAGCCCATGACCCGCTCGACCCCCGCCCGGTTGTACCAGGAGCGGTCGAAGAGCACGATTTCGCCGGCCGCGGGGAAGTGCTGCACGTAGCGCTGGAAGTACCACTGGGTCTGCTCGCGCTCGGTGGGAACCTCAAGCGCAACCACGCGGGCGCCGCGCGGGTTCATGTGCTCGGTGAATCGCTTGATCGCGCCGCCCTTGCCCGCCGCGTCGCGCCCCTCGAACACGATCATGATCCGCTCGCCGGATTCCTTGACCCACGCCTGCAGCTTGAGGAGCTCGATCTGCAGCACGCGCTTGCGCGATTCGTATTCGGAGCGCGAGATCTTCGTGTCGTAGGGGTATCCCTGGCGCCACGGGGCGTCCGCGCGCGTGTCCGCGGGCTTGCCCGCGTTGCGCAGCTCGGCGATCTCGTCGATCTCGGGGGTGACGTCGATCTGTTCCGGATCCGCCAGCGAGAACTCCTCCGGCTCCGACTCAGAGTTGTGGGGCGTGCGGGGTGCTTCTCCCATGCGGAAACCTTCCAATCGCGTGCCGGGTGGTCCGGATACTTTTCAGTCTACGGGCCGCGGTGACGCCCGGGCGCGTCTCCGCCGGGGGGTCGCTCAATGCGGTGTTTCAGGCGGCAGTGGTTAGGGTGGAAGAAAGGACCAGGCGGCGTGGATTCGGGGGTGGCTGTGCGCAATTCTTCGGCGTTGCGCCAACTCGACGACGCGGTCAGGGAGTTTGAGGCCGCCTGCGCACAGGAACCCATCTCGATTGCGCTCTCGTACTTCGATCAGTACGCGCTTGAAGTGTGGTTCGGCTCGGTTCCGAACCGGCTGCGCGGCACCCTGGGCAACCTCATGGCGCGCGGTGCCCCGGAGAACAGCATCGCCGGCGCGGTGTACGCCTTCCTGCTGGGAGACCCACTTCCCACCACGCTGCGGGGTACCAGGATCGCCGACGCGGTGCTGCCGGAGGCCGAGCCGTTTGCGCGCATGTTTGAGCACCGGCTGCGCGGGCGCACCGCCGAGGCGACGGCCGCCGGCGCGGAGATCATGGCGCGGCGCCTCCATATGCACCCGGTGTTCGACCGCCGCGGGGGCTGGAACCTCTTCCTCTCCGTGCAGCTCGGCACCACCGCGATGCTCGCCGGAGACATGCCCCAGGCGCTCCTGCACTTTGCGGAGGCGCGCATGCACCCGCCCGCTCCGGTGCTGCGGTTCCTGGTGCGTGAAGCGTGCGCGAAGGCTGCGCTGCTCGAGGCGTGCGACGGCGACCCCGGGCTCGCGCGGCAGTACCTCACCGAGGCGCAGGTGATCGAGCGCTCGACCAGTTGGTCGGAGCCCGGCGTCGACGCGATCATCGCGGTCGTCGAGGCAATGCTCGATCCGGATCTGGAGGCGGCCGAGCGGTTCATGGCATCGGTGCAGCTCGGCCAGGTCGGCGAAATGTGGCCGTTCTACGCGATCGCCCGCAACCGGGTACTCGCCGACCGGGGAGCCTACGCGGAGTCCGAGCGGCTGCTTGAACTGCTCGACGGGATGTCGTTCCCGCGCACCCCGGGCGTCGGCTATCCGGGGAGCATCGTCTCCCTGCTGCGGGCGAGCCTGCTGCTCGGCCTCGACAATCCGCGGGGCGCGGAGCCGTACCTCGACGCCGCGGACCCTGAGCTGCCGCGCACGCACCTGATGCAGGCGGTCCTAAGCCTCAATATGGGCCAGCCGCGCCGCGCGCTCCAGCTGATGCTCGACATGCCCGAGCACGGCAGGGAGCTGCGGCAGGTCGCGCTCTGGCGCCACGGCGTCCTCGCCGCCGCCCACCTGCGGCTTGATCAGCACGACGAGTGCAGAAACGTGCTTGAGCGTGCGCTGCGCCTGCCCGGCAGGTTTACTGCCAGAGACGCCCGCGAGTTCGACGACGCGGTGCGCGAATTCGCCGCCACTGAGGTCACCGGGTGGCCCGAGGTGTTCGCCCCCGCGGGCCCGTTCGCGCGGGCCACGGCGGTGACCGGCCGGCACCTCACCGAGCGCGAGATCGAAGTGCTCGCGCTGCTCGCGAGCGGGCGCACGCGCGAGGAGATCGCCGCAACGCAGTTCATCTCCCTCAACACCCTGAAGACGCAGCTGCGCTCGGTGTATCGCAAGCTCGAGGTATCGCAGCGCAGCGCGGCGGTGCTCGAGGCCCAGCGGCGCGGACTGATCTAGCCGTGATCCGCCCCGCGCGCACGCGGGTGAAATCCGGGGTGAAGTGGTCCGTTCAACCGGCGCCGGGTCGTCTGACCTCTGTAGTCTTCAAGTGTCGGTGCTGCTGCCTGAGTCAGGCGAGCGGCGCGACACTGCCGCTGGTCCGGATGCAGTCGGACCCGGCAGGCGCTCTCGGGGGAGGGCGCGTAATAAAACATGGGGACTCTCGCGTGTGAGGTTTGGCACGCGGCCCGGTGGGTGAGGCGGTGGGGACCGCGCGCCCGCCGGGATAGTCCGCTGTGCCGTCGCGCGGGGGCCGCGTGGCGCCCGCTGCCGGTTCTGTGTCCGCGCTCGCGCCCGCTGTCGGTTCTGCGCCCGTGCCCGCGCTAGCGCACCAGCCGCGCGATCGCGGCAGAGGCCTCCGCGAGCTTCTCTGCGGCAACGGCCCCGCCCTCGGCGGCGGCGTCGGACACGCAGTGCCGCAGGTGATCGTCGAGCAGCGCGAGCGCCACCCGCTCGAGCGCTTTGGTCGCCGCCGAGACCTGCGTGAGGATATCGATGCAGTACACGTCTTCCTCGACCATGCGGTGCACGCCGCGCACCTGGCCCTCGGCCCGGCGCAGTCGCTTCAGCAGATCGTCTTTCTGCCCGATGTAGCCGTGCGTCTGGTGCTCACCGGTCTCTGCTGTCACATCGCTCATGCCAGAACCATACACGCGGAAGGACCCCGCCGCGCACCACCGCGGCCAGAGCGCCCGCCGGCGGTGTGATTAGGCGCCGGCGGCGGGCCGGGATCTGCGATCGGCGAGGATCTTTGAGACGCCCCCGACCAGCAGGACCGTCACGGCGGTCCAGATCGCGCCGTAGATGAGCCACTCGCCCGCGCCGATGCGCTCCCCGTTGAGGATCGAGGCGACCACGAGCAGCGCCGGCTCAAGGTAGCTGAGGAGGCCGAAGAGACTCATGGTCAGCAAGCGCGACGCGGAGATGTAGAGCATGAGCGCCACCCCGGTCCAGAGCGCGAACACCGGTGCGGCCCACCACAGGGCGGGGTTCGCGGCCGTCGATTCTCCAGCCGCGAGCTCGCGCACCACACACACCCCGGCGAAGAGTGCGACGGAAACGAACTCCCAGAACATCCCCCCGAGGTTCGCGGTGCCGAGCGAGCGCCGCAACACGAAGTACACGGGGTAGCCGAGCGCGACCAGCAGGGTTTCCCAGGAGATCCCGCCCACTCGGACCAGCTCGAACACCACCCCGACGGCGGCGATTCCCGCCGCGAGCCACTGCCACCACACGAGCCGGTCCCGGTACAGGAACTTTCCGATGATCACCAGCACGAGGGGCAGCAGGAAATAGCCGAGCGCGACCTGCAGCCCGCGGCCGTGCAGCGGCGCCCAGCTGAACACCCAGAGCTGCGCGGAAACGAGGAAGCCGCAGGCGAGGATCCCGAGCGCGAGCACCGGGCGCCGCTTGATCCGGGCGGCGATGTCGGTGACGAGGTGCCACTGGCGCACCGCGAGCAGCGCGAGCGCGATCAGCGGGATCGTGATGAGGTTGCGAATCCCCCAGATCGACTCGGCTGACGCCGGCGCGAGCATCGGGGTCACGAAATACACGCCCGCGAAGGCGATCGAGGATCCGACCGACGCGAGAATTCCGCGCGAAGTGGGAGTGGAGGTGCCGGTCACTCCCGGCTACAGCGTGATCGCGCCAATGACCTCGCCGTACGGGGTTTCCCCGACCGGGACGAAGCCAATGTGCAGGAAGAACTCCTCCGGGCCGTCCTCGCCGCGCTCCCAGAGCACGGTGAGGCGCGAGACGCCGCGGTTGCGCGCCTCGTCGATGAGCGCGTTGACCGCGAAGGTGCCAACACCGGCGCCCTGCGCCTCGGCGTCGACGTTGATGCGCCACAGCGCCGCGCGGAACTCCTCCTGCGTCGCGTCGGCGTCGAAGTGGCCGTGGATGAACCCCACCACCTCGTCGCCATCGAGGATCACGCGCTGCCACGCGGTGTGGGCTGGGGTCACCGCAGCCGCGGCCGCGTAGGACACGGGGGTAATGAACTGCTCCTGGCCAGGCTTCAGACCGAGCGTGTTCACGGCGACGATGGTCGCGGCGGAGAGTTCTTCAAGCCTGAGATCGGTCATACCCCCAGGCTAGCGTCTGCCCGGCTCTTCGCAAGCCCCACGACACGAACGTGACCCTGCGAACTACAGATTCCCGGCGAGCGCCGCGCCCACGGCCGCGGCTGAGGAGTCCGCCGGGAGCACCTGCACCCGAGCACTGAGCTCGAGCTCCGTGAGGAACGGGGAAGTCGCCGCGGCCAGGTCGAGCTCTCCCCGGATCCCGTCGACGAGCGGCGCACCCAGGAGGCGCAGCCCGCCGCCGATCACGACCGTGTGCGGGTCGAGCGCCAGCACGAGGAGGCGCACGCAGCTCGCGGCGCCGGCGACGAGGGCGTCGTACGCCGCGCGCGCCTCGGCGTCGCCGGCGGCGATCGCGCTGAGGAGCACGCGGCCGGGGTGGTCGCCGCCCGCGGGCCAGTACGTTCGCAGCGCGGACCCGCTCGCTACCGTCTCAAGACAGCCCCGCTGGCCGCACGGGCACGGGCGCTCGCGCGGATCGACCGCGAGGTGCCCGATCTCGCCGGCGACCCCGTGCGCGCCGCGCAGCGGAACGCCGTCGACCACGAAGCCCGCGGACAGACCCGTGCCGAGGTTGAGGTAGGCAACGGTGCCCGAGAGCCGCATGAGGTGCGCCGCACCGATCGCCGCCGCCGTCACATCGTTGTCGAGGCTCACGGCGAGGCCGGTCCGGGCGCTCAGCCGCTGCGCGAGCGGGAGCCGGGCGACACCGATGTTGTACGCGTTGCGCACCACCCCGAGCCCGCGATCAACCTGGCCGGGGATCCCGATCCCCACGGAGGCGAAGCCGCTCGGCGCGACCCCGGTCTGCGTCGCGAGCGCCACGATCGCCGACTCCGCGGTGTCGACCACGCCGTCGTCGCCGCGCACGGTGCCGAGCTCGGTGGCGGCGACCACCGTCCCGGCGTCGTCGAGCGCGACGGCGGCGGTTTTCGAACCGCCGATGTCCATGCCAATGCGCAGTGCCGCACTCATGCGCCAGCTCCCTCTGTGATGTGCAGCAGCGCGGCCCCGGCGAGCGCCGAGGAGCCGAAGCTTGCGAGATCAGCGTAGCCGGACGCACCGCCCGGGTCCGCCGGCCACCCCATGTCAACGGTGAACACCGCGTGCCCGGCGGCGCGCAGCGCAGCGATGCCGCCCCGCGCAAACTGGCTGCGGTGCAGATCGCGGCCGATCACGAGGGTGCCGGGGTCAGCCGCTGGGGCGGCCGGGGTCGCCAGAGCGGGCGTCGCCGGAGCGGGCATTGCCGAGACCGCTCCGCCGGGCGCCGGGAGCCACGGCGCGGCGGTCTGCTCGGTGACCGCGACGAGCGGCCGGGCCGTGAACGAGCGCGCGGCGGCGCTGCCCGCCAGCTCGTGCGCCGCGGGCGCGAACGGTCCCCAGGGGGTGTGTCCCACCGCCATGTTTGCCTCGGTGTCGACGCGGAGCACGCGCGCGCCGGGGTGCGCGGCGCACCAGGCGCGCGCGGCGTCGGCCCCGGCGAAGCTGCGCGCGACGCGGTCGAGCTCGGCCGCGCCGGGCGCCGGCGGGGCCGGGATCTCGGCGAGCCCGGACGCGCCGCTCACCGCGCACAGCTCGCGCACGCGCGCCGCTGCCTGGGTGACTCGGGCGGCGTCGAGCCTGCCCGCCGCGACGGCGGCGAGCACGTGGTCCTCAATCGCGCGCAGACCGGCGGCCCCCGTCGCGGTGCCGAGGCACAGCAGGTCGCAGCCGGCGGCGAGGGCGCGCACCGCGGCCTCGGGGATCCCGATCTCGCCGCTCGCGCCGCGCATGTCGAGCGCGTCCGAGACGATTGCGCCGGTGAAGCCGAGGCGCTCGCGCAGCAGCCCCTCGAGGATCGGCCGGCTGAAGGTCGCCGGGCCGCTCGGATCGATCTCGGGGAGCAGGATGTGCGAGGTCATGATGGTGCGCGCGCCCGCGGCAATCGCCGCGCGGAACGGCGGCAGGTCGCGCGCCTCAAGCAGCGCCAGGTCGGCGTCCACGGTCGGCAGCATCAGGTGCGAATCCTGCGCGGTGTCCCCGTGCCCGGGGAAGTGTTTGGGGCAGGCGATCGCGCCGACGCTCTGGAGCCCGCGCACCCACGCCGCGGTGTGGCGCGCGGCGAGCTCGGGGTCTGCACCGAAGCTGCGCGTGCCGATCACCGGGTTGTCTGGGTTGCTGTTGACGTCGGCGTCTGGCGCGAGCGCGAGCGTGAAACCGGAGGCGAGGATGTCCGCGGCGACGCGGCGCCCAATCTCCTCGGTGTAGGCGAGATCGTCGATGCGGCCGAGGATCGCGGCGCCGGGGTAGGGTGCGCCGTCGAGGTAGTGCAGCCGAGTCACCTCGCCGCCCTCCTCATCGATCGCGATGAGCGCGCCGGGGGCCGCCGCCTGCAGCTGCGCGCCGAGCGCATCGAGCTGCGCGCGGTCGCGCACGTTGGCGCCGTACACGCAGGCCGAGAGCAGCCCATCGCCGAGCGCGTCGCACAGCCACTCCGGGGCAACGAAGCCCTCGAAGCCCGGCATCAGCGTTGCGCGCACCGCGCGACGGAGCTCGTCCGCGGCCGAGGGGGCGGCGGTGCTCATCCCTTCACCGCCCCGCTGACGAGGCCGCTCGTCATGCGCCCCTGCACGAACATGAAGAAGATGATCACGGGCACCGCGACGAGCGTCGACGCCGCCATCACTTCGCCCCAGTCGATCGCGCGCGAGGACGACTGCTGAATGAAGCCGCGCAGCCACAGCGGAAGGGTCTGCATGCTCGAGTCCTGCAGGATCACGAGGGCGACGGTGAACTCGTTCCAGGCCTGCAAGAACGCGTAGACACCACTGGCGATCAGCCCGGGAGCGAGGAGTGGGAAGGTGATGCGCAGGAACGCCTGCGTGCGGCTGAGCCCGTCGACCATTGCGGCCTCCTCAAGCTCCGCCGGGATCCCCGCGACGAAGCCGCGCAGCATCCAGATCGTGAACGGCACCACGGCGGCGATGTAGATGATGCTCACGCCGAGCACCGAGTTCAGCAGCCCGATCGAGCCCATGAGCTTGTACTGCGCAATGAACATCCCCTCCGCGGGGAGCATCTGGATAAACAGCACGGCGAGCACGAAGCTGCGGCGGCCCTTGAACCGGAACCGGCTGATCGCGAGCGCCGCGAGGAACGCGAAGATGAGGCAGCACACGACCGCGATCCCCGCGACCGCGAGGCTGATCCCGAGCGCCTGAAAGAAACTCCCGTCGGCGAACACCGAGGCGAAGTTCTTGAACGAGCCGCCGAACGGCAGCAGCGTGGGGGTGGTCTTATCGAGCACCACTCCGGGCAGCAGCGCCGAGTTGAGCATCCAGTACACGGGGAACGCCCACAGGAGCGCCACGACGATGGCGAGGACGCCGAGGAGGATCCGGGGCACCCTGCGCGGCCTCGTCCGGCCGCGGCGGCGCACGACCTCGAGCGGGGCGGTCATGGTGACGGTGTCGCTGCGACTCATGGCTGCTCGTCCTCCTTCACAAGATTGCGGACATAGGCCCAGCTCAGGGCAATAGTGAGCAGGAGCACGAAGATCGACATTGCGCTCGCCATTGCGAAGTCGCTCGAGCCGACGCCGAGCTGGTAGATGTAGGTGCCCAGCACGTCGGTGTCTTTCGCGATCGAGCCGCGATCCTGCAGCAGCTTGATCTGCGTGAACACGCGCAGGTCCCAGATGATCTGCAACAGCATCACGATCCCGAGGATCGGTTTGATCACCGGGATGATGATGAAGCGGAGGCGCTGCCAGGGGCTCGCGCCGTCCATCTGCGCGGCCTCGAGCACCTCACCCGGCATCTGCGTGAGCGCCGCGTACACGGAGAACGCGACGAACGGCACGCTCATCCACACGACGATGATGAGCGCGACGGCGAAGAACGAGAGCGGCTCCTGAAGCCAGTTGTGGCCCTGCGCGGGGAAACCGAGCCCCGAAAGGAGCCAGTTCACAAGCCCGCGGCGCCAGTCGAAGATCCAGTTCCAGATCGTCATCGCCGCAACCACCGGGGTGGCCCAGGCGAGCAGCAGGGCGATCTGGAGCGTCAGCCGAATCCACGTCGACACCGCCTGCATCAGCAGCGCGAAGCCCACGCCCACCACCATCGTCACCCCGGCCGTCACGAGGCAGAACGCCACCGAGCGCGCGACGACGAGCCAGGTGGTGGGGTTGGTGAACAGCTCGATGTAGTTCGAGAACCACACCCACTCCGGCGGTTGCCCAAACTGCTGGGCGAGGCCGAAGTGCTGCATCGAGGTGACGAGCTGCCACACGATCGGGTACCCGAGCGCGAGCAACACGATGAGCGTTGCCGGCAGCAGCAGGGCGTACGGCGTGAGCCGGATCCTGCGCCGTTTCGGTGCGGGTGGGGCACTCGTGGTCATCGCGAGCCTCTCGGAGAGATCGGGGTGCCTGTGGGGCGCGGCGCGGCCGCGCCCCACAGCGCGGTTACTTCTGGTTGAGCAGCGCGTCGAGCTCGGCGTTGGTGTCCTGTGCCAGTTTCGTGAGGTCGTCTGCATCACGGATCTTGGAGAAGAAGCTCTCCATGATGTTCTTCGCCTCAACCGCGGCCCAGCCGGGTGCGGCCGGGGTCAGCTTCGAGTTCGATGCCGACTCGATGAGCGCCTTCGCGAACTGGTCATCGCCGAGCGAGGAGGCGTACTCCTGGTTCGCCGGGCCCAGACCGTTCTCGCCGAGCATCGTCTGGTACTCCTCCGAGTAGATGATGCGCAGCAGCTCCTTGGCGAGCTCCGGCTCCTTCGACGTCGCGGAGATGCCGATGTTCGAGCCGCCAGCGAACACGGGCGCCGGCTTGCCGTCGTTCCCGGGCAGCACGAAGGTGCCGAACACGTCGTCGTTCCACTCGCGGGCGGGCTCGCCGTCCTCGCCGGTGACGAGATCGCCGATCGACCAGTGTGCCCAGCCCGGCGCCATGATGGTGGCTGCCGCGAGTGAGAGGTCCTCGGTGACCTCGCCCTCTTCGTCCTTCACCTCGTCGGAGTCGTTGAGGAACTGGTACTGGTTCGCGTCCTTCGCGTCGTTCGGCGCATTCGAAGCGGTGCGGTAGATCGCCTGGAGCTGCTCCAGGCCCTTGACCGCCTCGGGGGAGTCGAGCGTCGCCACCCACTCGCCGTCCTGCAGCTCCGCGATCTCGCCGCCGTTGGCGAAGATCCAGGAGATGCCGTCGCGCCAGTCCTGGCCGCCCAGGTAGAAGCCGGAGAACTTATCGATGCCCTTCGGATTCTTCTCCGTGATCGTAGTGACCGCGGAGTTGAACTCGTCGAGCGTCTTCGGCAGGGCGACGCCCGCCGCGTCCCACACGTCCTTGCGGTAGAACATGTAGCGCGACCCGAAGTAGTAGGGGAGCGTGTAGTTCTTGCCGTCAACCTCGCCCACCTCAACGAACGAGGGCAGCAGGTTGTCGCCGCCGAGCTCCTCCTTCATATCGCTGATGTCGAGGAACCCGCCGACGTTCGTGAACGTGGGCGACTGCGTGTTGCCCACCTCTGCAACGTCCGGGGTGTTGTTCGGATCCGGCAGCGCGGTCGTGAGCTTCGTGACCAGGTCGCCCCAGCCCTGCTCCTCGATCTTGAGTGTTGCGCCGGTCTCGTCCTTGAACTCGGTCTTGAGGTAGTCGCGGAGTTCGTCCGGGGTGTCGCCTCCGGCGAGCCAGAGGGTGATCGACTTGCCGTCGCCCTCCGCGCCTCCGTCACCCTGAGCCCCCTGGCTGCAGCCGGTGAACAGCAGCGCCGAAGCCACGGCCGCTGCGGTGAGACCTGTGAGCTTTCTCTTCATGGTGTTTTCCTTTCGGTGGGCGTTGCGCGGGGGTGCCGCGCAATGCGGGTGGTGCGATCCGACGGGTGTGGGATCACGGTCTGTGAAGGTCTGGGGGGTGCGGGTTCAGCTGATCCCGAGCTGCTCCTTGAGAACAGTGGCGGTGGCGCCGCGCAGGATCAGGTCTGCGCCCTGCGTGCTCGTGCGCAGGACGAGGTCGCCGTGCGTGTCCGGCATCGTCCGCCTGCGGAGGATGTCGAGGGTCGCCTCGGCGAGCGTGCCGTCGATGAGGTCGAGCGGCCCGGCGAGCACGATCTCGGCGAGGTTGAGCGCGCCCACCACTGGGGCGAGCGCGATCCCGAGGCGCTGCCCGGCCTCGCGCAGCACGCGCGCGCGGTCTGCCGGCGTGTGCGTGGCTCCGGTCGCCGCGGTGAGCGACGGCACCGAAAGCCAGTGCTCTAGCACCTGATCGCGGGAGTAGGGCGCGTCGAGGCCGAGATCGGTGCCGACCATCACCTGGCCGATCTCGCCCGAGGCGAAGCGCGAGCCCACGATCGGGTGGCCGTCGATGACGAGGCCGGAGCCCACGCCGTGCCCGATCGTGATGAGGATGAAGCTGTCGCTCGTGCCGCCGAAGCTGTACTCGGAGAGCGCGGCCACGTTCGCGTCGTTCGCCACCACGGTCGGCAGGCCCGTGTGCTCCGCGAGCAGCTCGCGCAGCGGCAGGCCCTCCCAGCCGAGGTTGGGGGCCGTGCGCACCACTCCGGCATCGTCGACCACGCCGGGGGTGCCGACGCCGACGCCGAGCAGCGGCACGGTTGCCGCGGCGGTGAGCTCGGCCGCGAGGGAGAGCGCGAGGTCGCTCGCGGCGGCGCCCGTCGCACCGGCGCGCTCGACCTCCGCGCGCGAGAGCACCGCGCCGTCGATCGTCACGACCGCGCCGCGCATGGTGAGGTGATCGCTGAGGTCGAGCGCGACGACGGCGAACGCGTCGCGCGCGAGGTCAACGAGGATCGCGGGCTTGCCGGGGCGCGGCGACTCGCGCTGGCCGAGCTCGCGGATCAGGCCCTCCTCGACGAGTTCGGCGACGAGGCCGGAGACGGTGACCTTGGTGAGGCCCGTCGCGCGGGCGACATCGGCCCGGCTGAGCGGGCCGGCGCCGTGCAGCGTCTGGAGCACGAGCGTGCGGTTGTGCTGCTTCGCGCCGCCCGGGGTCGCCTTCTCGCTGGGGCGCATGCCGCGGGTACCGAAGCCGCCAGCACGCGCCGGGGCCCCGGCCCCCGCCCCGCCGGGAGCGGGGGTGGCGGGGAACACCGGATCCCGGGGCGCCGGGGGGTGCGTCATCGCAGCAGTCATGGAAGTTAGTAAAGCTAACGAACTAAATATGCGCAAGTCGAATTTCGGCGAATCGTGCCTCGTGACCGAACTGTGACCCGCGCGCGCCTAGCCGCGCCTAGCCGCGCGCCCGCGCTCATCCGCCCGCCTAAGCGTGCTCGACCGCCCGCCCACGCGCGCTCGTCCGCCGACCCACGCGCGCTCAACCGCCCACCCACGCGCGCTCACGCAGGAGATCCGAACTCAGGCGGACGGATTCGCCCGATTCTCCCCGCCTGAGTTCGGATCTCCTGCGTGAGTTCGGATCTCCTGCGTGAGTTCGGATCTCCTGCGTGAGTTCGGATCTCCTGCGTGAGTTCGGATCTCCTGCGTGAGTTCGGATCTCCTGCGTG
>NZ_SHKI01000003.1:0-66117 GCF_004217175.1 Leucobacter luti | reverse complement strand
GTGAGTTCGGCGGCGCGGCATGCGGCGCAGCGGCGCAGCCCGCGCGGCGCGCGAGCCTACCCCAGCCGGAGGCCGGTCGCCGCGTCGAAGAGGTGCAGGTGCGCGGCGGCGGGCGCGAGCGTCACGGTCTCACCCGCGGCGGGGTGCGCGCGGCCGTCCACCCGGGCGACCACGTCGACGCGGGCCTCGGTGTTCGCGAGGTGTCCGTACAGGTACCCGTCGGCACCGAGCTCCTCGATGAGGTCGACCACCACCGACAGGCCCGCGGCGCCGCTTGGGGCGAGCGCGAGGTCCTCCGGGCGCACTCCCACCACAACCGCTGACGTGCTCGCCCGGGCGCGCACGTCGGCGGCGATCTGCACCGCGGTTCCGCCCACGAGCACTGCGTCGCCGGCGATCTCGGCGTCAAACAGGTTCATTGCCGGGGATCCGATGAACCCGGCTACGAAGATGTTGTCCGGGGTCTCGTACAGCTCGCGCGGCGTACCCAGCTGCTGCAGCTTGCCCTCGTTGAGCACGGCGATCCGGTCGCCCATGGTGAGCGCCTCGGTCTGATCGTGGGTCACGTAGACGGTGGTGACCCCGAGCCGCCGCTGCAGCGCTGCGATCTGCGTGCGCGTCTGCACGCGGAGCTTCGCGTCGAGGTTTGACAGCGGCTCGTCCATCAGGAACGCCTGCGGCTGCCGCACGATCGCGCGCCCCATCGCGACCCGCTGACGCTGGCCGCCGGAGAGCGCTTTCGGCTTGCGATCGAGCAGTGGCTCAAGGTCGAGCATGCGGGCGGCCGCGCCGACGCGCGCCGCGCGCTCCTCCTTGCCGACGCCGGCGATCTTGAGCGCGAAGCCCATGTTCTCGGCAACGGTCATGTGCGGGTAGAGCGCGTAGTTCTGGAACACCATCGCGATGTCGCGATCCTTGGGCGGGGTGTCGGTGACGTCCTGGTCGCCGATCAGGATCCGCCCCGAGTCGATTTCCTCGAGTCCCGCGAGCATGCGCAGCGTGGTCGATTTGCCGCAGCCGGATGGGCCGACGAGCACGAGAAACTCGCCGTCTGCGATGTCGAGGTCGAGGGAATCGACCGACGGTCGGCTGCTCCCGGGGTACACCCGAGTGACGCCATCAAATGAGATTGTTGACATGTGTGTCCTCCACCGGCAGGCACGTGCCGGACGATCCGTTGTAGAAGACGGCGCCCGTGCGGACGCCGCGCCCGTCGTTGGGCGCGCTCAGGCTAGCACAGCGACGCACGGCCCGGGTCGCGCGCCCGCAGCCGATGGATCATAGACTTTCACTGTGCTGACTACCCCAGATCGGGGTGAGTCTTGGGGACAAGCCGGGGGGCGGATCCATGCGTGCGAGGGAAATTCGCGAACTTCGAACACTGCTACTCGAGGGGGAGTCCGTGCGCCTCGTCGCGCCCTCAGAGACCGGGAGGACGCACCTCCTGGGGCAGCTCGCGGCAGACATGGAGTCGCGCGGGTTCACGGTCTTCCACGTCACGGGTCGCCGCTCATTCCGGGATCAGCAGTACGTGGCGCTCCGTGAGGCCGGGTTGGTGCAGCTGCGGGGCGCGCAGAGCGAGAGCGACATCGGCGATGAGCTGCTGCAGAGCGTTGCGCCCGCGGCCCACCCGGTGCTGCTGATCGACGACGCCGAACACCTCGATCTCACGTCGGCCTACCTGCTCGAGCAGCTGCGAAGTCGACGCGATACCCCGACCGTGGTGGTTGCGCCGCCGTTTGTGATGCTCGACGATCACGGCAGAGCCGCTTCGCACAAGATCCGCACCACCGCCCGGCTCGAACTCGAACCGCTGGGCTACGCGCAGATCAGCCTGCTCGCGCAGCGCGTGCTCGGCGCGCCTGCACAGCCGGAGGTGATCGCGCGAGTGCTCACAATGTCGTCGGGAATTACCGGGATCGCGGTGGCGATCCTGCGCTCGGCTGCGCGGGAACAGCACATTGTGGAGCAGGAGAACGGGTGGGCGCTCAACGCAAACGCGCTCTGGAACGTGCACCTGCGCACCACCGTCGAGCAAATGATCCGGCACCTCAGCGTTCCCGAGCTGCGCGCGCTCCACGCGCTGGCCCTCTCGGAGAGCGTCACCACGGAGCGCTTCCGCGACCTCGCCCGCGACGAGCTGCTCGGGCTGACGAAGCAGGGGCTGCTCACGACCTTCGCCGGCGCGAACGGCGACACCCACGTCGCGCCACGGCCGTCGCTCATCATCGACTACTTCCAGGAAATGCCGATCGACTCCCGCTACTACGAGGCGCTGAGCCTGCTGCGCGAGCTTGAGGATCCGGCGGCCAAGGATCGCGCGCTCACCCGCACGAACGGGATGGTTGCGCGGGCGAAGACCTTCGATCGCACGCACAACCGGGGCACGGGCAGCGCACGCTTCCACCGCACCGAGACCGCCCACCTCCTTGCCCGCAGCGCGCGGGAGTGGCGCCGGGAGCCGTCGGTGCCCACCGCGGTGGCCTACCTCGACCTGCTCCTCGACACGGACACCTATGCGCAGTCAGCGACGCGCGTGTTCGCGAACCCGATCCCCCGTGGGGCCGACCCACTCTCGATCCGGCTCGGGATGCACGAGCTGTTTTGGGCCACCCAGGCGCACCCTGAGGAGGCTCGCGAGCGGATCGAGGCGATCCTCGCCTCGGAAACCGACGAGACGGCGCTCGCCGCTTACTCGGCGTTCACCGCGTACCTGGTGTTCTCCCGGTACGGCATGGAACCGTGGGTGCTCGGCTGGTGGGAGCGTGCTGCCAAGCTGCGCGACGGGTTCTCGCGTTCGATTCACCACTTCATCGGGGTGATCACCGGCCGAATCACCAAGCCGCTCCCGGGCGACACCCTCGACCCCGCATTCGACATCCAAACCTTCCTGGTCAACGTCGCGAACACCGTGTTGCGCTTCCGTGAAGCGAGCCCGGACGTGTACGAGCAGGAGCTCCACGCTGAGTTCGACGCGTCCCGCGCGGGCACCGACAACCGTCGGATCACCGTCAGCACATACTTCCTCGCTCAGCAGCAGGCGGCCACGTTCAGGGACCTGCTCGCCACGGAGACCGTCAACGTCACGCTCGCGCTCGGCACCCCAAATCAGGGCTACGCGGTGTACTTCGTGGCGCAGCTGCGGTGGGCCGCCTACCTGCACTACCGACACGGCGAACCGGATCTCGCGCGGTCGGTGCTCGTTGAGACCGAACGCTACCCGGAGTTCTACGGCCCGCTGCCCGCGATGGACCCCGCGTTTGGGGAGGCGATCCACCTGCTCCTCGAGGACGACCTCGACGCCGCGGTGGCGCTCCTGCTGCGCACCTCCGAGCAGTGCCATGCGATCGAGCTGAGCGACGCCGCGTGGACCTACGCCGCGGTGGCGTTTACCGAGCAGCCGAGCGACACGGTGTTCGCGCAGCTGCAGCGCGTGGGCGCCGATTCCGGCTACGGCTCGCAGCCGCTCATGGACCTGGTGCGCGGCGCGCTCCACGGGGACGCGGCGCTCCTGCGCAACGTGCAGCACCTCGCCCTCGACGCGGAAATCGCCACCGCGATCACGCTGCTCGACGCCGTGTGCCGGCAGCGGCAGCGCGACGTGCCCGGCGCCAGTGATCCGTTCTCTGAGCAGC
Organism: Leucobacter luti; assembly: GCF_004217175.1. GTDB lineage: Bacteria > Actinomycetota > Actinomycetes > Actinomycetales > Microbacteriaceae > Leucobacter > Leucobacter luti. The sequence continues at coordinate 62,482 of NZ_SHKI01000003.1, read as the reverse complement.
TCGCCGCGACCATGCACGAGCTCCGCGCGCTGCTCGCCTCCGGCCTCACGATCGTTGCCACTGAGGTTGGGGTCGAGCGGCAGGAAGCGCACCTCACGAAGCGCGAGCGAGAGGTCACGATGCTGGCGGCCACCATGCAGAACCGGGAGATCGCGGATCGCCTCTCGCTCAGCGTGCGCACCGTGGAGAACCACCTTGCCCGCGCGATGAAGAAGCTTGAGGTGAACTCCCGCTCCGAGCTCTCAAGTCGGATGGCCCTCGCCGGATCCGCGTAGGCGGGGTGCGCGCTCCGGCGGCCCGGGGTGCCGGATCCGAGGGGTCGGGTACGACCGATCCGACGGGGCCCGGGGTGCCCGACCGCACGCGGCCCGGGGGCGGATCTCAGGGGCGTTCGTCGGGCGCGCGCCTCCGCGGCATTGCGTGCGACCCGGGCCGGGGCCCTATCCTGGTCCTGTACTGCGCCCGCGGCGGGCTCGCCGGCTCACCGCCGGGCGCGCGCCGCAGCACCATCGAACCCCTGGAGGACCCGTGGACGTCGTCATCGTTGCAGACGCGGAGGCGGTCGCTGAGCGCGCCGCAGACCTCATCGCCGAGCTGATCCACAGACAGCCGGAGGCGGCGCTGGGGGTCGCCACCGGGTCCTCGCCGATTGGCACCTACTCGGCCCTCGCCGAGCGCGTGCGCGCCGGCAACCTCGACTGCGCACGGGTGAGCGCGTTCGCGCTCGACGAGTACGTCGGCCTCGACCTCCGCCACCCGGAGAGCTACCACGAGGTGATCCGGCGCACCGTCACCGAGCCGCTCGGCCTCGATCCGGCCCGCGTGCACGTCCCCGACGGTGGCGCCGCCGACCTCACCGCGGCGGGCGACGACTACGAACGCCTGATCGCTGAGGCGGACGGCGTGGACCTGCAGCTCCTCGGCATCGGCGCAAACGGACACATCGGCTTCAACGAACCGATGTCGTCCCTCGGCTCGCGCACCCGGGTGAAGACCCTCGCCCCGCAGACGCGCGCCGACAACGCGCGCTTCTTCGACCGGCTCGAGGATGTGCCCCTGCACTGCATCACGCAGGGCCTCGGCACGATCCTCGACGCCCGCGAGGCGTTGCTCGTGGCGCAGGGCGAGGCGAAGGCCGCCGCGGTCGCGGCGATGATCGAGGGGCCGCTCGCGAGCCTGTGCCCGGCAAGCGCGCTCCAACTGCACCGCCGCGCCACCGTGATCATCGACCGCGCGGCCGCGAGCCAGCTGCGTCACACCGAGTACTACGAGCACGTCGAACGCCACCGGCCCGCGGGCGCCGGGGCGCGGTAGCCATGCTGATCGCGGCGGGCCGCGTCGTCACGAGCGAGACGGTGCACCGCCCGGGCTGGGTGGAGATCGACGCGGGCCGCGTGCGCGCGCTCGGTGCCGGCACGCCGCCGCGCACCCCCGACCGCGCGTACCCCGAGCACACGATCGTGCCCGGTTTTGTTGATATTCACGTCCACGGCGGAGGCGGCAGCGACTACCCCGACGGGGATCGAGGCGGTGCCCTCGCCGCGCGCGACGCGCACCGCGCACGCGGCACCACCCGCACGATGGCGAGCCTCGTCACGGCGGACCGGGCGTCCCTGCTGGCGCAGGTCGAGCGGCTTGCTCCGCTCGTGGCGGCCGGCGAGCTCGGTGGGATCCACCTCGAGGGGCCGTGGCTGAGCCAGAAGCGCGCCGGCGCGCACGACGTCGCCCAGCTGCGGGCCCCCGATCCGGCAGAGATCGACGCGCTGCTGGCCGCAGCGGACGGCGCCATCCGCATGGTGACGATCGCCCCCGAACTGCCGGGAGCGCTCGCCGCGATTGAGCGCCTGGTTGGCGCGGGCGTGACGGTCGCGCTGGGCCACACCGACGCCGATTACGAGCAGACGCGCGCCGCGCTCGCCGCCGGGGCAACCGTCGCCACCCACCTCTTCAACGCGATGCCCGCGCTGCACCACCGCGAGCCCGGCCCGATTCTGGCGCTGCTCGAGGACTCGCGCGTGACCGTCGAGCTCATCGCCGACGGCACCCACCTGCACCCCAGCCTCGCGCGCTGGATCGCCGAGCGGGTGGGAGACGAGCGGGTCGCGCTCGTGACCGACGCCATGGGCGCCGCTGCCTGCGGCGACGGCGACTACCGACTCGGCGAGCTTGCCGTGGAGGTGCGCAAGGGCGTCGCGAAACTCGCTGGAACCGAGACCATCGCGGGCAGCACGGTGACCATGGACGTGCTCTTCCGGATCGCCGCCGGCGCCGGATCCGAGGCCGAGCTGCGCGCCGCCGTGCGGAAGACCTCCACCACACCCGCGCGCGCGGTGGGATGGGCTGATGCGGGCGACCTCGCCCCGGGGCTCGTCGCCGATCTGGTCGTGCTCGATCCGGACCTGCACGTCGCCGCAGTGTTCGCCGTCGGCCAGATCCTCGGCGACGCCGCGGCCCTGAACGCCAGATAGCGCGCCCCGCGCACGAGCAAAATTATCTCGACGCCGAGAGACTCTGCAGAACTCGGGTAGAGTGGTTCCCGGTCCTACCGGACCTGGCATGCGGTGCGATTGCTCCGCCGCGGCCGAAAGAATTCAGCGCGTGGCGCACACGAAGCCGCGCGCCTCCGAGCTCATCAACACACGAATCTGGGAGAAGCGTTGGCGAAGATCAAGGTTGCAGGAACCGTCGTCGAACTCGACGGCGACGAGATGACTCGTATCATCTGGCAGTTCATCAAGGATCGCCTGATCCACCCGTATCTCGACGTCACGCTCGAGTACTACGACCTGGGCATGGAGCACCGCGACGCGACCGACGATCAGGTGACGATCGATGCCGCACACGCGATCCAGAAGCACGGCGTTGGCGTCAAGTGCGCCACGATCACCCCCGACGAGGCCCGCGTCGAGGAGTTCGGCCTCAAGAAGATGTGGCGCAGCCCGAACGGCACGATCCGCAACATCCTCGGCGGCGTGATCTTCCGCGAGCCGATCATCATCTCCAACATCCCGCGCCTCGTGCCCGGCTGGAACAAGCCGATCATCATCGGCCGCCACGCGTTCGGCGACCAGTACCGCGCCACCGACTTCCGCTTCGCCGGCGAGGGCACCCTCACGGTCGAGTTCACGCCGAAGGACGGCGGTGAGCCGCAGAAGTTCGAGGTCTACCAGTCGCCCGGCGACGGCATCGCGCAGGTGCAGTACAACCTCGACGCCTCGATCCGCGACTTCGCGCGCGCATCGCTGAACTACGGCCTCTCGCGCAACTACCCCGTGTACCTCTCCACGAAGAACACGATCCTGAAGGCCTACGACGGCCGCTTCAAGGACATCTTCCAGGAGATCTTCGACACCGAGTTTAAGGACCAGTTCGAGGCAGCCGGGCTCACCTACGAGCACCGCCTCATCGACGACATGGTCGCCTCGGCCATGAAGTGGGAGGGCGGCTACGTCTGGGCATGCAAGAACTACGACGGCGACGTGCAGTCGGACACCGTGGCGCAGGGCTTCGGCTCGCTCGGCCTGATGACCTCCGTGCTCGCGACGCCGGACGGGAAGATCGTCGAGGCTGAGGCCGCGCACGGCACCGTCACGCGGCACTACCGTCAGCACCAGCAGGGCAAGCCGACGTCGACCAACCCGATCGCGTCGATCTTCGCGTGGACGCGCGGCCTCGCGCACCGCGGCAAGCTCGACAACAACCAGGAGCTCATCGAGTTCTCGCACACGCTCGAGGACGTGGTGATCAAGACCGTCGAGTCGGGCAAGATGACCAAGGATCTCGCGCTGCTCGTTGGGCCGGATCAGGCGTTCCTCACGACCGAGGACTTCCTCGCCGCGATCGACGAGAACCTCGCGCAGCGACTCGCGTAGTCTTCTCGCACACACCACGGGCCCCGGCGCACTGCGCCGGGGCCCGTGGTGTGTCCGGGCTTCTGCGCGTGCTTCCCTGCGCGCGTGCTGTGCTCGCGCTCCCGCGTGCTGTGCCTGCGTGCTGTGCTCTCGTGCTGTGCTCTCGTGCTGTGCTCGCGTGCTGTGCCCTCGTGCTGTGCCCGCGCGAACCCCCGCCGAGTGGAGCCAAACCTCCCCTTCGGGCTCGCGCACGGGGCACTAAGGCTCCACTCGGCGTCTCGCCCGCGCTCCCGCGTGGTGCCCGGCGTGCTGCCCGGCGCGGCACCCCGCCTGTGGCATGTCTGCGCCCTGCTTGCGCTGTGCCACGCCCCCGCCACACCCCGCCCGCACCTCGCCCCACCTGTGCCCCGCCACACCCCGCCGAGTGGAGCGAAAAGCCCCCTTCGGGCCCCGCGACAGGGCGTTATGGCTTCACTCGGCGGGGTGAGAGGCGCGGGTGCGCGAGGCGCGGGTGCGCGAGGCGCGGGACAGACACGGGCGGTCGCAGGGCGGGCGGGCACGACGCGCGGGCGCGCACGACGCGCCTAGCCGCGCGCGTCAGCGCCCGCGCGGCTAGGCGCGGGTGGTCGACTCGCGAATATCGAGCGTCGCGGTCGGCACCTCGAGCGGCCCCTCGGGCGGGCGCCCCTCAGCAAGCAGCACGGCGACCTCGACGGCGCGCGCCGCGATGCCCTCGGGGTGCAGGTCGAGCGTGGTGACGCTCGGCTTCGACATACGGTTCTGGATAGCGCCGGATCCCGCTGCGATCAGTAGCTCTTCGGGTACCCGGATCCCGCGTGCCGCGACGGCGGCGTTCAGGCCCGCCGCGTGGCGGCCGGTGAGGCAGAACACGGCGTCGGGGTGCGTGCCCGCGGCGCCGAAGAAGCGCTCGGCCGCGGCCTCGCCGACACCCTCACCCTCGACCTCGGGAAACGCCGCGAGGTCGGGGGTCTGACCGCGGCGCGCGCACCAGTCGAGGTAGGCGTCCTGCGATTCCCGGTTCCACGCGTTCTGGTCGGTGCCGGTGAGGAGCGCGACCCTGGTGCCGCCGGCCGCGGCGAGGTGGTCGAGCACGAGGAGCGCCTCCTCCCAGTCGCGCGTGGCGAGCTCGAAGAACTGGCCGGGCCGGGCGGGGTCTGAGCCGACCGAGACGAACGGGATGTTGCGCTCCGAGAGCATCGAGAGTACCGGATCGTTCTCGAACGGCTCGGTGACGATGTACGCGTCGGCCGCTGTGGCGCTGAGCGGGGCGTCTGGCCGGGTCGGATCGTCGATCAGCATGAGGCTGTAGCCGCGGTCGAGCGCCGCGAGCGATGCCGCGCCGGCCATGCGGAGGAAGTAGTCGACGCCCTCCGGGAGGAACGTGTCGAGGCTGTGCAGCGGGCGGATCACGAGTGCGAGCAGCCCGAGTCGCGAGTTCTGGAGGCCGCGGGCAATTGCGCTCGGCCGGTAGCCCACCTCGGCGGCGATGCGCTCGATGCGCTCGACGGTCTCGCGGCGCACCACGCCCTTCCCGTTGAGCGCGTGTGACACGGTCGTCGGAGAGACCCCGGCCGCCTTGGCCACGTCCTTGATGGTTGGTCTCACGCTTCCCTGCACCTCGCCAGGATACTTGCATGCGGCGGGGAACGGGGGGCGAAACCGGGGGGTATAGCCCAGTTCTGTTACGGAAACGTGACAGACCAAACCGTTTTTCACAAATCGTTTTGGGTGCTACTATCGCTCGCAGGGTCTTCGCTCGGTGCTCACCGGGCCAGGGGATTCAATGACGAAACTTCGAATGGAGAACAACGTGAAACTCGCACAGACGAGGGCAGCAATCGCCCTCCTTGCCGTCACGGGCCTCGCGCTCGCCGGCTGCGCATCCGGCAGCCGCGGCGGCGACGCAGGGGCCGAGTCCGGCGCTGAGGCCGGCACCGAGCTGCTGCAGACCACGCCCGCCGCGAAGAGCGACGCGGAGAAGGTCAGCTGGAACTCGACCTACGGCGAGCTCGCAAGCCTCGACCCGATCAAGGCATTCAACTACCCCGAGAACACGATCGTCGCGAACCTGTGCGAGCCGCTGTTCCAGATGCAGCCCGACTTCTCGGTGCAGCCCAACCTCGCGACCGAGTCGAACACCAGCGACGGCAAGGTGTGGCAGCTCGGGATCCGCGACGACGTGACGTTCTGGGACGGCACCCCGATGACCGTCGACGACGTGGTCTTCTCGATCAACCGCCACATCGATCCGGCAGAGGGCAGCTACTGGGGCGGCGGCGTGGTCGCGAACATCGCGAGCGTCGAGGCAACCGGCGACAACGAGGTCACGATCACGCTGAAGACCCCCGACTACACGCTTCCCTCATCGCTGAGCACCATCATCGGCGTGGTCGTGCAGGAGGACCAGCGCGTCGCGGCGGGCGAGAACTACGGCAACCCGGACACCGGCGTGATGTGCACCGGCCCGCTGCAGTTCACCCCGGGCAACTGGAAGCAGGGGCAGTCGATCACCCTCGATCGCTACGACGGCTACTGGAACGCCGACAAGCAGGCGCGCGCCAAGCAGGTGGAGATCGGCTTCGTGGTCGACCCGACCGCGATCGCGAACGGCCTCGCTACGGGCGAGATCCAGGGCTCGTACGACGTGCCGCTTCCGGCGCTCGGCCAGCTCTTGACGAGCAGCACCGGCACGCTCTTCGCCGGCCAGGGCATGCAGGACATGGCGATCATCTCCACGGGTGAGGGCCTCTTCGGGGATCCCGCCGTGCGCCGCGCACTGACCCGCGCCACCGACCGCCAGGCGATCGCCGACACGGTCTACGAGGGCACCGGCACCGTGTCGCGCTCCGTCGTGCCGCAGTCGGCCTGGGACGCGATCGACGGCGTGGCCGAGCTGCGCGACACCGAGCTGCCCGATCTGAGCTTCGACATCGACGCTGCGAAGGAAGAGCTGAAGGCCGCTGATGTCGACCTGACGCAGCCGATCAAGATCGCCTACCCGAGCGAGCGCAGCTTCTACGCTGACATCCTGAACGAGATGGCGAACGGCGCGAAGGAGCTCGGCATCACGCTCGAGCCCACGGGCGTGCCCAGCGCACAGTTCGGCGCGTTCTTCTCGGACCCCGAGGCGCGCAAGGGCTTCGACGGCTTCGTCACTACCAACTACCTGAGCGCTCCGGACCCGCTGCTGCACCTCATCAGCGTGGCGAAGACGGGCAGCGACCAGAACTACGCGAAGTTCTCCGACGCGAAGGTCGACGCGGCGCTCGACGCGGCGATCGCCGAGCCCGACGCGCAGAAGCGCGCCGAGCTCACGGTCGAGGCCGAGGCGCTCATCATGGCCGAGCAGCCGTGGGTGCCGATCAACGACCTCGCCGTGCGCATGTACATGGACAACAGCATCACCGGCGCACCCGCCTCGTTCGTCTACCTGTACTACCCCTGGGCCGCTGACCTCGGCTCGGCCGAGTAAGCAGCCGAGCAGGTAGCGGCTCGCGCAGGAAGGGATCGTCAATGATCTATGTAGTGAAACGGCTTGGTGCGCTCGTCGGCGTGCTCATCGTGTCCAGCTTCATCGTGTTCTCGGGGATGTACCTGGCCCCGGGAAGCCCCGAGCAGTTCCTCGTGCAGGGGCGCACGGTGACGCCGGAGGTACTCGCCTCGATTCGGGCGCAGTACGGGCTGGACGATCCCTTCCTCGTGCGGTACTGGGACTGGTTTATGGGGGTGCTGCAGGGCGACCTCGGCCGCTCGCTGCTCACGCAGCAGGACGTGAGTACCCTCGTAGCCTCCCGACTTCCCACCACGCTCTCCCTCGCAGCGTTCGCCGCGATCCTGATCGTCGTCTTCGGCGTGGGGCTCGGGGTGCTCGCGGCGACCAAGTCGGGCGTCTTCGAGAAGCTCGTCGTGTTCGGTTCGAACCTCGGGTTCGCCGTCCCCACGTTCTTCGCGGCGCTCGTGCTGATGTTCCTGTTCGGATCCACTCTCGGGTGGTTCCCGGTGTCCGGATCGGGCGAGGGGTTCCTCGACCGGCTCTGGCACCTCACCCTGCCGGCGATCGCGCTCGCGTTCCCCGGCATCGCCGTGGTGGCGCGCATCACGCGCACCGCCGTGCGTGAGGAGCAAGACTCCGAGCACGTGATCATGGCGATCGCGCGCGGCGTGCCCAAGCAGCTGGTGCTGTGGCGGCACACGATCCGCAACTCGATGCTGCCCGTCACCACGGTGATCGGCACGCAGATCGCGGGCCTGCTCGCGAGCGCGTTCGTGATCGAGTACGCGTTCACGCTCGACGGGATCGGCTCCCTGCTCGTGAACTCCGTGCAGAAGAAAGACTTCGCGGTCGTCCAGGCGATCGCCCTCATCATGGTGCTGGCGTTTGGCATCATCAACCTAATCGTCGACCTGCTGTACGCGGTGATCGACCCCAGGGTTCGCCTGAGCAAGGGAGTGGCAGCGCGATGACCGAGCAACGATTCACGCGGAGTCCAGACCGCAACACCCGCGCGCAGGACACGGTCTCCGTGCAGCTGCTGCGCAAGCACCGCAACGACGTGCCCACCTCGGGGTGGCGCCTCCTGCGCCGCCGTCTCGGGCCGGTGGGGATGGTGAGCCTCGCGGTGATCATCCTCGTCGTGCTCATGGCGATCTTCGCCCCGGTGATCGCGCCATACGACCCGTTTGAGGGCAGCGTGACCGCCCGCCACGAGGCGTGGAGCCTCGCGCACCTCATGGGCACCGACCAGTCGGGCCGCGACATTCTGTCCCGCATCATCTGGGGTGCCCGGACGAGCCTCATCGGCCCCACGATCGTGATCGTGATCACGGCTGCGCTCGCCACGACGCTGGCACTCACCGCGGTGTGGTTCGGCGGCAAGGTCGACGCGATCATCAGCCGGGTGCTCGACATTCTGTTCGCGTTCCCCAACATGCTCCTCGCGATCCTCGCCATCGCGATCTTCGGACCGTCGCTGCTCACCGCCTCGGTGGCGCTCGCGATCGGCTTCACCCCGTACTCGGCGCGCGTGATCCGCTCGGTCGCGCTGCGCGAGCGCAACCTGCCCTACGTCGCCTCGGCGCAGCTGCAGGGAATCTCCGGCTTCTTCATCACGGTGCGGCACATCCTCCCGAACGTGCGCACACAGATCCTGACCGGCATGACCATCAACTTCGGGTACGCAATGATCGAGCTCGCCGCGCTCTCGTTCCTCGGCCTCGGCGTGCAGCCCCCCACCCCCGACTGGGGCCTCATGGTCTCGAACGGGCAGGCCTCGCTGCAGCAGGGCTTCTGGGAGCAGAGCATCTTCGCGGGCCTCATGATCGTCATCACCGTCGCGGCGTTCGGGTACGTCGGTGAGCAGCTGGGCGGCCGTCGCGCCGCGGGAAGGACGCGCTGATGCTGAAGATCGACGGCCTCGTACTCACCGTCACCGATCCGGACACCGGGCGTGAGACCGAGATCCTGCACGGGAACTCGATCACGCTCGCGGCCGGCGAGGCAATTGGACTCGTTGGCGAATCCGGATCCGGAAAGTCGATGACCCTGAAGTGCATCCTCGGGATCGAGCCCTCCGGCGCGCGCGTCGAGGGTGCAATCGAGCTCGACGGCACCGACATGCTCGCGGCGAGCGGCGAAGAGCTGCGCCGGATCCGGGCGAACGACCTCGCGCTGATCGCGCAGAACCCGCACGGCACCCTCAACCCGGTGCTGCCCGTGGGCCGCTACCTCGTCGAGGGGATGAGCGACGCGCGCAACATGAGCCGGGCAGACGCCCGCGAGCGCGCCGCCGACCTCCTCCGGCAGGTGGGGATCGCCGACACCGAGCGCGTGCTGAACTCGTACCCGCACCAGCTCTCCGGCGGCATGCTGCAGCGCGTGGTGATCGCCGGGGCGATCTCGGGCGATCCGAAGCTGCTGCTCGCCGACGAGCCGACCACCGCGCTCGACGTGACCACGCAGGCGGAGGTGGTCGCGATCCTCGACGAGATGCGTCGCGAGCACGGCCTCTCGATGATCTTCGTGACCCACGACCTCGACCTCGCGGCCGCCGTGTGCGATCGGCTCGCGGTGATGAAGGACGGGGAGATCCTTGAGATCGGCACCCCCGAGGACATCCGCGACCGACCGAAGACCGAGTACACCCGCGCGCTCATGGCGGCGCGCCCAATGCTCTATCCGGACGGGCACCCGGCCACCGCGCCGAGCGCCGCGCCGGGTGCCGGCAGCGACGAGGAGGCGGACGCATGAGCGACACCCCGATCATTGAGGCGCAGGGCCTCACCCGCACCTTTCACCTGGGGCGCAAGTCGAGTGTGACCGCGCTCGACAACGTGCGCTGCGAGCTTCGCGAGGGCACCTGCCTCGCCGTGGTCGGCGAGTCCGGCTCCGGCAAATCGACGCTCGCTCGCGTGATCGTGGGCCTCGAATCGGCCGACGCCGGGACCGTGCGGATCGCGGGCACCGAGGTGAAGCCGACCACCGCGCGGCGGCAGCTGCGGGAGCGCGCGAAGCTGGTGCAGATGGTGTTCCAGGATCCGCAGGGATCGCTGAATCGTTCCCTCCCCGTGAGCGTCACGATCGACGAGATGCTCCGCGCGCACCGCCCGGACCTCGACGCCGCCGGTCGCCGCGCTCGCGTGCTCGAACTCTTCGCCGAGGTCGGCCTCACCGAGCGGCACGCCGACGCGAAGCCGGCGGCGCTCTCCGGGGGCCAGAAGCAGCGCGTAGCGATCGCCCGGGCGCTGGCGGCCGAGCCGAAGATCATCGTGCTCGACGAGGCCGTCTCGGCGCTCGACGTGTCGGTGCAGGCGCAGGTGCTTGAGCTGCTGAAGCGGCTGCGCGAGGAGCACGGGCTGTCCTACCTCTTCATCACCCACGATCTGTCGGTGGTGCGCGACATCGCCGACGATGTGGTGGTGATGCGCCACGGCCGCATCATCGAGCGCGGCCCGGTCTCGACCGTGCTCGACGACCCGCAGGAACCGTACACGAAGCTGCTCATCGCCTCGGCGCCGCGGCCCGGTTGGAAGCCACAGCGCGGCCTGCGGGACGCGCTGCTTGGCGCCGAGGGCTAAGCCGTGTCTGAACGATCGGGTTCGCTCGCGAGCCCCGCACCCACGAAAGAACGAGAGATGACCGAGAAGACCACCCGACTCCACCTTGACCTCAGCGGCGCGACGCGGCGGGAGCTGGGCGTTGCGCGCGGAACCGCGCTGCGCGCAACGCTCGCCGACGCCTACGCGAACTACGAGGGCCTGTTCCGCACGCTCGGCGTTACCGCGGATCAGCAGGAAGCCGGGGTGGAGCGTGTGCTCGAGACTCTCGCCACCTGGCGCCCCGCGGTCGTCGAGGAGCTCTCCGGGATCGCCGAGGGTGCGGGGCTGAAGCTGAGCCAGATCGTGTCGCTGAACGCGCGCACCGAGATCATCGCGATGAGCCCGCGGGCATCGAGCGAGTGCTCCACGGTGACCGCCGTGATCGATGGGCACCGCTTCGGGGTGCAGACCTGGGACTGGCACATCGAGTTCGACTCGTTCTGGCACACGCACGAGGTCACGGGACCGGGCTACCGCTACGTGGGGCTCACCGAGCAGGGCATCGTCAGCAAGATCGGCGTCAACGAGGCCGGCCTCGGCCTGCACTTCAATATCTTGGGACACCGCGAGGACCACGCGCAGGGCGTGCCGATGCACGTGCTGTCGAGCGTGGTGCTCACCGAGTGCGCCACGATCGCCGAGGCGATCGAGCTGATCCGCGCCGCGCCGATCACCTCGTCATCGGCGTTCACCATGGTCGACGCGACCGGTGCCGTGTCGGTGGAGATCAGCCCGGCGGGGATCTTCCCGATCCCCGAGGTTGCCGGATCGGTGCAGCGCACCAACCACTTCCAGCACGAGACCCCGCTGGCGAGCCAGAAGAGCGAGGTCTACGAGCCCGACTCGTCCGAGCGCCTCGCGCTGGTGCGCGAGCGTCTCGGTGGCGGGCTGCCGAGCGCGACCGCCGAGATGATCGAGCTGCTCGTGTCGGGGGAGGGGCAGCCGCCGCTCACCTGCGTGGCAGACATGTCGAAGGAGTTCGGCGAGCGCTGGGCGACGCTCGCGACGATCGTCACTGACCCCGACGCGCACACGATCCGCATCCTCGACGGGATGCCGACGGACGCCGCGACGGGGGCCTGGCGCACGCTGACCGCGTAGCCGACGCGGGCGCGCTGGGCGCCGGTGCGCTGCTGCGCTGCTGAGCGCCGGTGTGCGGGTGGCTGCTCAGCGCCGCCGCTGAACCGCTGGGCGCTGGGCGGCCGCGGCTGCGCGTCGTGACGCACAGGAAGGGGCGGGGTGCCACTGGCACCCCGCCCCTGGCGTGTGCTGCTCGCGCGCGCTGCGCAGGCGCCCCTGCTAGCTGACGGGCACGCCGTCGACGTAGGTGGCGCGCACGGCAACCGCCGCGAGCTCTTGCGCGGTGAGCGCGAGCGGATCCCTGGCGAACACCGTGATGGCCGCGCGGGCCCCGGACGTCAGCGTGCCCTCGTCCACCGCACCGATCGCCCGCGCCGCGTGCACGGTGTACCCCTCGAGCGCCTCTCGCACCGTGAGCGCCTGCTCGGGCTGCACCGGGGCGAGTTCGGGGCGGGCCAGTGGGAAGCGCAGCACCGTCTCGGCCATCATCTCGCGCGGATCGTAGGGGGTGACGGGCCAGTCGCTGCCCAGCGCGAGCACCGCCCCGGAGTCGCGCAGGTCCTTACAGCGCCAGCCGTGCCCCGCGCGCTCGGCGCCCAGCCGGATCGACCAGTTGTCGCTCCGGTCTGCGCGCGTGTGGCGGGTACCGTGGATCGGCTGCATGCTCGCGGCGACGCCGAGCGCGGCGAAGCGCGGCACGGTGTCGTCCGGGATCGTCTCGATGTGCTCGATCCGGTGCGCGGCCTTCCCGGCCACGTCGCCGAGCGACTCGATCGCATCGAGCACGAACGACACCCCGCGGTCGCCGATCGCGTGTGTTGCCGTCGCGATCCCGCGCTCCGCAAAGAATCGGAGCGCGCGCCGATACGCCTCGGGATCGGTCCAGATCGAGCGGACTCCCTCCCCGTAGCAGTCGGGCTCGGCGAGCCACGCCGAGCCGTTGTCGACGGTGCCATCGATCATAAATTTCACGCCCTCAACGCGCCAGCGCCGGCCGTGCAGCCCCTGCAGCGCGGCGTACTCGGCCAGCACTGCGTCGTCGGCGCCGGGCGGCACCATCGGCGAGAACCGCAGCCGCACGGGCAGGTCGCCCCGCGATTCGAGGAGCTCAAGCACCTCCTGGCTCCCGGGGTGGAAGTCCATCACGTGGGTGCCGGTGATCCCGCTCGCGGCCATTCCGGCGAGCACCGCGGCGAGGCGCTCGGCGCGCTCGGCGAGCGGCTCGACGGGCACGCGATCCAGCACAAGGGTCATCGCGGCGAGCTCAAGGAGGTACCCGGTGGGGGCGCCGCTCTCGTCGACGCCCACCGCCGACTCGTCCTTGAACGTCTCGGCGCCGGTGAGGCCGACCAGGGCGATCGCGGCGCTGTTGATCACCGCCGAGTGCGCGTCGCGCATCCGGAGGAACATCGGCCGACCGCCGGTCGCCTCGTCGAAGATCCGGCCGGAAAAGCCAGTCGCGCTGAAGATATTCGGATCGACGCCCCAGCCGAACACCCACTCGTCGGGCGCGGCGGCGGCCGCGGCGATCGCGAGCCGTTCGCGCGCCTCCGCGAGCGAGAGGTCGGTGAGCTGCACACCGCGCGTCAGCTCAAGGCCAAACACGATGTGGGTGTGGCCGTCGACCAGGCCTGGCACGATCGTCGCGCCGGCGTGGGCATCAATGACCGTGTCGGGGCCGGTGAAGTCCGTGAGCGATTCCGGGGTGCCGACGGCGATCACCCGGCCGGCCGCGATCGCGACCGCCGTTGCGGGGCTGGCCCCCGAGGGGGCGTCGGCGAAGGTGTGGACCCGATCCGCGACGACGATGCGCTCGGCGAGCTGTGGTGTGTGCATGCGTGCTCCTGATTCTCGGTGCGCCCTCGCGGGCTATGCGCGCCCGGCCGGTGCCGCGTCGTTGTGGGCCGCGGCCGGTTCGGCCACGACGACCGCCGTGGTGTTGCCGTCCTCGAACTTGCGGCGGCTGCGCGAGATGACGAACAGCGCGGCACCGAACAGCACGCTCGGCGCGGTGACCACGAGCGCGTACTGCAGCGGGCTGAGGGTTCCCACGAGCTGGCCGCCGATGAGCGGGCCGAACGCGACTCCGGCGAGGTAGAAGCCGGAGACGATCACGCCCACGCGGCCCGTCACGTCCATGACCGCCGCGAGGCCGGTGACGAGCACGAGGATCGCGCCGTACATCACGCCCCACACGATGATTGAGGTGCCGTACGCGACGGCGGATCCGCTCGTGATCATGATGAACTTCGTGATCGTGCTCACTGCGATGATGATCACGAGCGACCAGCTGCGGCCGATCCAGCGCAGCGCGAGCGGTGCGAGGAGCGCGCCGATGAGGCCGCCGCCCACCTTGCCGGCGAGCAGCGCGCTCGACGTCTCGGGGGTGATCCCGGCCTGCGTGGCGAGCACGCTGGTCATCGAGTAGACCATGTCCTCGGTGAGCGACCACAGACACATCGAGATCGCGAGGATGATCGTGGTCGCGGAGAGCGCGCGCTCGGCGGTGCTGCTGCCGGTGCTCGGTGCCGCGGCCGCGGTGCTCGCCGCGTTCGCGCCGGTGCCGGGGAGGTTCGGGAGGCCGCCCGCGAGGATGAGGCCGAGCACGCCGAGGGCGGTGATGACGATGAGCACCGAGCGGAGATCGTTGTGGAACAGGGGCGCGATCGCCAGCAGTGCGGTGGCGCCGAGCCGGTTGATCACCATGACCGTGGTGACGGTCTTGTCGGGGTTCTGGGTGGAGGACGCGGCAGCGGTGCCCGTGGCGATCATGATGCCGGCACCGATTCCGCCGAGCATCAGCCCGCCCATCACCGCCGGCGTGGTTAGGAGCGCGGCGGCGAGGCCGTAGCCGAGAATCATCGCGACGAGGCCGAGGCGGCCGAGGCGCGCGCGGTCGGCGTTGGCGATGAAGCGGGTAGTCACGAACATGGCGATCGCCGATCCGGCGGTCATGCCCGTGGCGAGGGCGCCCGCGGTGGCGATGTCGACGCCGAGATCCTGCACCATCGCGGCGATGAGCACTGGCACGAGGTTTGCCGCCATGAGGGCGAAGACCCAGGTGCCCACGAATCCCATGACAACGCGTGCGGTGAGTGTGGCGAGCCCGCTGGGGGCTTTCGATGTGGCTGCGGACACGGGGACTCCTTTGTCGTGCGGGTGGGGCCGGCTAGCGGCGCGGTGCCGCTGCGGTGTGGTGCGGTGCGGCCGTGCGAACGCGGCTGCGATGTGGTGCCGCCGCGTGAGGGCGGCTGCGATCCGGTGCGGTGCCGCCGCGTACACGCGACTGCGACCCGGTGCGGGAACGTTCCCGCACTCGGAAAACCTACCCGGATCGCGGGGAGCGCGCAAACTGGGGCCGCGCGGGGCGCGGCCCCTAGACTGATCCGCATGGCCTCCTCCGACGTGACGATCGTTGACATCGCGCACGCGCTCGGCATCTCTAAAACCGCGGTCTCATCTGCGCTTCACGGCCGCGGCCGGGTCTCGGATGAGACGCGGCAGCGCGTGCTCGCGCAGGCCGAAGCGATGGGCTACGTGTCCAACCGCGCCGCCCAGCGCCTGCGCGGCGGCATGCACGGCGCGATCGGCCTCGACCTGCCCGCCGACCTGCGCGAGCTCGCGTTCTACATGGAGTTCGCGTTCGGTGTCGCCGACGTGGCGGCCGCTCACGGGCACGACCTGCTGCTGCGCACTGCCGCGGCGGCGAACGGCACCCGGCCGCACGTCGACGGCCTGCTGGTCGTCGATCCCACCCCGAAGACATTCCCCGCCGCCATCGCCGGCCTCGGCGCCGCGCCGATCGTCGCCGTGGGCGAGTACCGGGGCGACGGGCACGAGCGCGTCGCAGCCTGGGTGGCGGCCGACCACCGGCGCCTCACCGCCGAGGTGCTCGACACGCTCGCCGCCCGCGGCGCGGGGGTGCCGGCGCTCGGCGCGATCTCGGAGGCGCGCGCCCCGCTGTGGGCGCAGCAGGTGGTCGAGGGCTACACCGATTGGTGCGCGGCGCGCGGCATTGATCCGCTCGTGCACCGGGTGCCGGTGACGCCGAGCGACGCGGAGATCGCGGCCGTGCTCACTGACACGGCCGCCGCCGGCCGCGGGGCGCTCCTGTGGGTGGCGCAGAGCGTGGTGCCGCACGCGCTCGCCCTGCAAGCGCAGGGCGTGGGAGCGGGCGTCGAACTCGCGACCATGGCCGCCGAGCCCGGGCCCGCCCGCGTGGTGGGGGTGGACCTGCGGCCGCGCGCGTACGGCCGGGCCGCCGCAGAGCTGCTGCTCCGCGTGATCGACGGGGACGGGCTGGGCGAGCAGCTGCGCCACGAGGCCGCGATCGTCACTCCCGCCTGAGCCGCGCGCGGCCGGGCCTGACTCGGGCGCGGCCCGGGCGTTCCCGGGGCTCGGGCCGCGGGCCCACTCCCGGGGGCGCCGGCCCGCTCACCGCCCCCGAGGCTGGCCCGCCGGCCCGCTTCCCGCCTGCGAGGCCGGTCCGCCCGCTAGGCCGACTCGTCGCGCAGCAGCTCCCGCACGCGCGGGATCACTTCGGTGCCGTACAGTTCGATGCTCTGCATCAGCAGCGCGTGCGGCATGGTGCCGTTCGCGTACTTCAGGTCGAAGCGCGTGGCGCCCAGCGTGCTGACGGTCGACGCGATCCGCCGTGCGACCGTCTCGGGCGAGCCGACGTAGAGGGATCCGGCGTCCGCCTCGCGGTCAAACTCGGCGCGGGTGGTGGCCGGCCAGCCGCGCTCGGCGCCGATCCGGTCGCGATTCGCGCGGAAGTGCGGCCACAACTGCTCACGGGCTTCCTCATCGCTCGCGGCGATGTGGCCGGGGGAGTGCACGCCGAGCGGCATCTGCTCGCGCCCGAGCTCGTCCTGGGTGCTGCGGTACAGCTCCGCGAACGGGAGGAAGCGCGCCGGGTCCCCGCCGATGATCGCGAGCATCATGGGGATCCCGATCTGCACGCTGCGCAGCACCGACTGGGGGCTGCCGCCCACCCCGATCCAGGCGTTCACGCCGTGTGGCTGCTCCGTCTTGGGGTAGACCTCCTGCTCAACGAGCGCGGTGCGGTGCCGGCCCGACCAGGTGACGGGTCCCTCGGCGCGCAGCCGGGCGAACAGCTCAAGCTTCTCCGAGAACAGGGTCTCGTAGTCTTCCAACCGGTAGCCGAAGAGCGGGAACGACTCGGTGAACGAGCCGCGGCCCAGGATCACCTCGGCACGGCCGGAGCTGACCGCGTCGAGCGTCGCGAAGCGCTCGTACACGCGCACCGGATCGTCGCTCGAGAGCACCGTCACGCCCGTGCCGAGCAGGATCCGCTCGGTCTTGCCGGCGATTGCCGCGAGCGCGATCTCGGGGGAGCTCAGCGCGAAGTCGTCGCGGTGGTGCTCTCCGAGGGTGATCGCGTCGACGCCGAGGCGGTCGGCGAGCTCGGCCTGAGCGACCACGTCGCGCAGCACCTGCGCGTGGGAGGAGCGGCTGCCGTCGGGCGCGATCGTGATGTCGCCGAAGGTGTCGAGGCCGAGGATGAGCTGATCGGCGGGGGTGTCGCCGCCTGAGTGCTGGGAGGTCATGCATGGTGCAACCGCCCGATCGCGGTGGCTATTCCGCGGTTCGCCCGGGGCCGCGCTGGCCGCCCCGCACCCGCCCCCCCCGTTTGCCCCGCACCCCGTTTGCCCCGCACCTGCCCCTGTTTGCCCGGCGCCCCGTCTGCTCCGCATCCGCCGTCTTACGTGTCTCGTGTCGCAGATCCGACCCCTTGCGCCACATCCGACCCGGTTCTCGCCTGGCGGAGCGGGGCGGACCTGGTGCAACGGGTCGGATCTATGCGCGCCGGGCGGGTGCGTGGGCGGGTCAGATGCGTAGGCCGAGCGCTTGCGCGGGCCCGGCGCCGGTAGCGGAGTGTGTGGCGCAGGCGCGGCGCGCAGCGTTCGGGGCGCGTGTGGGCAGGCCCGACCCGGCCCCCGCAAGTCCGACCCCTTGCGTCACATCCGACCCGATGCTCGCACGGCGGAGCGGGGCGGACCTGGTGCAACGGGTCGGATCTGTGCGCGCCAAGGTGTGGGCCACAGGGCCGGTCCGGCGGCTGACCGCCGCGCGACGGTCGGCTGGAGGACAGGCGGCGGCCGACCGCCGGGTCGGGCCGAGGGGAGTCCAAGCGGCGGCCGTGCAGCGCTCCGCGCGGCTCCGCGAGCGCCGGCCGAGCCCTACGGACTAGCGGCCGCGGCGCGAGGCGAGGTAGCCGATGACCGCGCCAGCCACACCGTACAGCGCCGGCCAGAGCCAGAAGATCCCGAGGCTCAGGAGCGCCCCAACCGCGGCGGCGAGCAACAGCAGCTCGAACAGCGCCTCAGCGAAGTGGTCCACGTGCAGCACGGGCCGCGGCGACAGGAACAGCGCCCAGAGCAGCACCGACAGCGCGAGCAGCCCGAGCCCGGTGAGGATCCCGGGGAACGGGAGCGGCCAGGAGATGAACCCCCACACGGTGATCGCCACGATGGCGACGAGCTGGAAGAGGCCGCGGACGAGGACCAATGGGGTGGTCGAGCGCGTGGGCTGAGGAGTGGTGGAGCTTGACACCCTCCCATGGTACCCGCTGCGGGGGTGCAGTTCCGCCGCGCTGGGGAGGCATGGTTCAGCGACCCCGAGCAGAAGTGGTCTATTTGATCTACACTGTCTAGCCTAATCACATGGACCAGGGATCGACGGCGGCTGCGCGCGCCCACGGCGGGCTCACCGCAGCGGGGGTGATTCGGGGCGCTCGGGTGATGAGCCCGACCGGAGACTTTGCCGCGCCGGCCACACTCGCGTGGTCCGCGGGGCGGTTCCTTGAGGGCCAACCGGCCGTGGAGTGGACGGGCCCGGAAGCTGCGGGACCCCGCGCCGCCGGAGCCGCCGACTTCGACGGCACCGGCCTCTGGGTGATCCCCGGCATTGTCGACGCGCACGTGCACGCCTCCTGGCACGCGTTCGATGCCGCCGACCGCGAGCTGCTGGGGGACGCCGGCACCCGCGCGGCGACCGCCGCGGGCCTCGCCCGCACCCTCGCTGCCGGGATCACCTCGGTGCGCGACGCGGGCGGCCTGACCTCCGCCGCGCTCGCCGCGGTGCCCGCGACCCGCCGCCCTGCCGTTCAGCTCTCGGTGCGGATGCTCGACCACGCCGCCGCCGAGGCCGCCGGCGGCCTTGACCGGGCCGTTGACACGGTGCTCGGGGCCGGCGCGCAGTGGGTCAAACTCGTTGGCACGGCGGGCGTGGCCGCCCCGGCCGGGGCAGGGCTCGACCCAATCTTCACCGCGGCCGAGGTGCGCGACGCGGTGCGCCGCGCCGGCGACGCCGGGGCCGGGGTCATGGTGCACGCCTGGGGCGGTGCCGCAATCGACGACGCGATCGACGCGGGCGCCACGAGCATCGAGCACGGGATCTTTCTCACCCCCGACCAGGCGGCTCGGGCCGCGGCCGCCGGGCTCACCCTCGTGCCAACACTCCGGATCTATCACCTGGTGCGGCGCATGATCGCAGCCGGAAAGCTGCCCGCAGCGTTCGACGCGCGCGTCGCCGAGGCGGTCGCTGCGCACCCGAACGCGGTGCGGATCGCGCGGGACGCCGGCCTGCCGATCGCGCTCGGCACCGACTCCGGCACTCCTGACCAGCACGGCAGCGCTCCGCTGGAGTTCGACGCGCTCGTGGCCGCGGGGCTGGATCCCGCGGAGGCGCTCCTCGCCGCGACCCGGAACGGGGCCGCGCTCCTCGCGCGGGCGGCCGGCGGCACCGAGCCCGGCGGCACCGAGCCCGGCGGCACCGAGCCCGGCGGCGCCGAAACCGGCGGTGCAGGATTTGGCGGTGCAGGATCCGACACCGCTGCAGCCGGCCCAGCCGAAGCCAGCCGCGCCGCCTCGACCGCGGGAACCCTCGCGCCCGGCGCGCTGGCCGACGCCGTGCTGCTGCGCCGGGACCCGCGGGAGCCCGGCGCGCTCTCCGACCAGGGTGCTGTGGTCCGCGTGCTCAGAGCGGGCGTGCTGCTCGACCCCCGCGAACTGCTTCCGGACGCGGCGGATCCGCACCCGAGCGATCCGAGCCCGAGCGATCCGCACCCGAGCGATCCGCGCCCGAGCGCCGCGCCCCCGACTGACTCGGCTCGGCGCGACTCGACACCGGGCGGCCAAGCCCGGCGCGATCCGGCCCAGCGCACGTAGCCCCCAGCGCACGTAGCCCCCGGCGCCCGCGCCGTCCCAGCCCCGCCCCAGACCCATCGCACTCGCCACAGACCACCGCCCGAAAGGACCCGAAGTGAACACTGCACCCGCACCGAGGCGCCGCCGCCTCGCCGCCGCCGCGACGGCACTCGCGGCCGCACTCCTGCTCTCCGCCTGCTCAGGCGGGGCCGCGCCAGACGCCGGCGGCGAGACTGCCACGCCGGTCGCGGGCGGCACGCTCACCTTCGGCCGCGCGGCTTCGGCGAACGACCTCGACCTCAACCAGCAGATCACCGCGAACAACGCGTTCGCGATCGACAAGATCTTCGAGCCGCTCGTCAGCTTCGACGAGACCGGCACGATCGTGCCCTGGCTCGCGGACTTCGCGGTCGACGACGCCGGGACCGAGTACGTGTTCACGCTGCGTGACGGCCTGCAGTTCTCCGACGGCTCGGAGGTGACTCCGGCCGACGTGGTGTTCTCGCTGAACCGGCACCGCGAGGTCGGCGGCCCGCTCCCGCTCACGGCACCGATCGCCGACATTGCTGCGAGCGGCGACCGCGAGGTGACGATCACGCTCACCGAGCCGTACACGCCGTTCATCTCGGAGCTCGCGAGCTTCTCGAACGGGATCTTCCCCGCCGACTTCGGCGGGGCGAGCGAGGAGGAATTCTTCGCCCAGCCCGTTGGCACCGGGCCGTTCGTGCTCTCCGAGTGGGACCCGAACGGGGATCTCAGCTTCGTGAAGAACGAGCACTACTGGCAGGAGGGCAAGCCCTACCTCGACGGACTCGTCTACCGGGTGATCGCGGACGACACGCAACTGCGGCAGCAGCTCGCAGCCGGGCAGATCGACGCCATCGACACGGTTCCGGCGGCCAACGCTGCCGAGGTGGCCGCGGCCGCAGACACTGAGCTCTCGCAGACCCCTGGCTGGTCCACCGAGCAGGTGTTCTTCAACACGCAGCGCGAGGAGTTCGCCGACCGGAACGTGCGCCGCGCGATCGCACACGCAATCGACCGGGAGGGGATCACCGCGGCCACGACCTTCGATACCGCCGAGGTGGCGAACGCCCTGCTCCCGCCCACGATCACCGACTCGGCGAACGACACCGTCGAACCGCTCGAGTTCGACCTCGAGGCGGCGAAGGCGGAGCTCGCGAAGTCGGCGTACCCCGACGGTTTCTCGACCACCCTGCTGCTCGCGAGCGGCAACGCCCAGCGCGCCCAGATCGCGCAGATCCTGCAGGAGTCGCTCGGCAAGATTGGCATTGACGTCGAGATCGAGCAGCTCGACATCGCGGTGTTCCGCGAGCGATTCTTCGCGTACGACTTCGACTTTATGCTCAATAGCGGCCAGTCAGACGCGCCCGACCCGAACGGCTTCATCACGTTCCAGGCGGATCCCGAGGGGTTCAGCAAGTCGTACTGGACGCACTACACGAACGATCGCGTCACGGAGCTGATGCACGAGGGCCGCACCACCCCGGAGGGGCCGGAGCGCACGGAGATCTACGCCGAGATTCAGCAGATCCTCGCGGACGACGTGCCCTACGTGCCGCTCTTCTTCCCGTCGAACCTCAAGGCGACGACGAGCGAGGTGCACGGATTCACGGTGCTGCCAAACGGCAGCGTGCTGTTCCAGGACGCCTGGTTGGCTCCGGCCGCGTAGGTGCGCCGCCCGCGTGTGCGGGGGCGGGGGAGGTTAGGGTACAACGGTGAGGGAAGCGACAGCGGGGCGCGCGGCGCTGCGCGCGGTGGGACGCGTGCTCGCGCGCGTGCTGCCGGTGATGCTCGGCGTCGTCGTCGCGGTGTTCTTCCTGCTGCGCATGGTGCCTGGCGATCCGGCGGCGATGATCCTCGGCGAGCGCGCCACCCCCGAGGCGGTTGCCGACCTGCGCGCGAAGCTCGGCCTCGACCTGCCGCTCTGGCAGCAGTTCACCGACTTCATGTGGGGGCTCGTGACCCGCTTCGACACGGGTGACTCGCTGGTCACGGGGGTCTCCACCCGCGAGCTGATTCTGGCGAAGGCCCCGGTCAGCCTTGGCATCGTGGTGCTCGCCGTGGTGCTCGCGGTGCTGATCGCGGTGCCGCTCGCCGTCGCGGCGGCGCTGCGGCAGGACGGCTGGATCGACCACGTGGTGCGTGTGATCCCCGCCGTGGGGATGGGGATGCCGCTGTTCTGGGTGGGCCTCCTGCTCATTGTGGTCTTTGGTGTGCAACTGCGCTGGTTCCCCGTGGGCGGTGTGGGGACGGGGCCGGGGGAGCCGCTGCGCAGCCTGTTCCTCCCGGCGCTGGCGGTCGCGCTGGGGATGGCGCCCCCGCTGATTCGCTCCCTGCGCGCGCAGTTGATCGAGGTGCTCGCCGCCGACTACGTCACCACGCTGCGGGCCGCCAGGATCCCGGAGCGCCGGATCCTGTTCCGCCACGTGCTCCGCGGCGCCGCCCTGCCGACGCTGACCCTGCTGAGCGTCAACACCGCCTACCTGATCGGCGGGACACTCGTGGTCGAAAAGGTGTTTGGCATTAACGGGGTGGGTACCCTGCTCTTCCAATCGATCGGCACGCGCGACTTTCCCGTGGTGCAGGGCGTGGCCCTGTACTGCGCGATCCTTGTGGTGCTTGTGACCACCCTCGCCGGCGTGCTCGCCGCGGCCCTCGACCCGCGCCTGCGCGTGGCGGACGCCATGGCGGTCGCCGCGGTGACCTCGACGGACGGGGCTGCGCGATGAATGCGTGGCGCCGGGCACTCGCCTCGCCGGCGTTCGTGGCCGGCGCGATCCTCACCGCGGCGCTCGTCGCCGTGGCGGTGTTCGCTCCCGCGCTCGCCCCGGCAGATCCGGCAGCGCAGGATCTGACGGGCGGCCTCCTGCCGCCGTCCCCGGAGCACTGGTTCGGCACCGACCAGCTCGGGCGCGACGTGCTCTCGCGGATGCTGTTCGCCGCGCGCACCGATCTTGGGCTCGCTGCGATCGCCGCGCTCGCGCCGTTCGTGATCGGCGTCACCGTTGGCATGATCTCGGGGTACTTCGGTGGCGCGACCGACTGGGTGGCGTCGCGGGTCACCGACACCGTGATCGCGTTCCCGTTCTATGTGCTCGTGATCGCGATCGTCTTCGCCGTCGGCGCGGGACCCGGCGGGATCGTGATCGCGTTCGCGCTGGTCGGCTGGGTCGGATACGCGCGCGTGCTGCGCGCCATGACCGCGGCGCTGCGCGAGTCGGGCTGGGTGCAGGCCGCGCGCGGCGGTGGGCTCTCGCACACGCGGGTGCTGCTGCGGCACGTGCTGCCGAACGTGCTGCCGCAGGCGATCGTGCTGCTCGCCACCGAGATCGTGCTCATCATGGTGGCGATTGTGACGCTCGGATACCTCGGGCTTGGGATCCAACCGCCCACCCCGGACTGGGGCACGATGATCGCTGACGCGCAGCAGTTCGTCACCACGCACTGGTGGCTCCCAACGTTCCCGGGTCTCGCCGTGGTGGTGACCGGGATCGCGCTCTCCCTGCTTGGCGACGGGATCGGCGACGCGCTGCGGGTGGGCGTGCGTCCGCGGCGCGCTCCGCGCGGTGGCGCGGCCCGGCGCACGGGCGCGAGCGCGAGCCAGCGTGCGGGCACGCGTCGGCGCGGGCGAGCGTCCGCGGTCGTGTCCGGGCCGGCGGGTGCCGATCCCGCGGGCGCCGGGCCTGGAAGTGTCAGCCCCGGAAGTGCCAGCGCCGGAAGTGCAAGCCCCGGAAGCGCCAGCCCCGGAAGCATCGGGTCTGCGGGCGCTGAGCCCGCGGCGGTGCTGCCCGCGGGCGCCGTGCGCGTGCGCGGGCTGCGGATCGTCGCCTCGGGGAGCAGTGCCGCGGGGGAGCCTGCCGCACCGCTCGTCGCGGACCTCGATCTCGATGTCGCGCCCGGCGCGGCCCTCGGGATCGTGGGCGAGTCCGGATCCGGCAAGAGCCTCACGCTGCGCGCGCTGCTCGGCATGCCACCAACCGGCGTGACGATCACCGCCGGAGAACTCGCCGTCGGCGGCAGGGTTGGCATGGTGTTCCAGGATCCGCTCACCGCGCTCGACCCGCTCACTCGCGTGGGCACGCAGCTGCGGGAGGCGGTCGCGGCGGGAGCCGTCCGCGGGGCAGCAGGGAGCGACCCCGCCGGGCGCGTGCGCGAGCTGCTCGCCGCGGTGCAGCTCCCGGACATCGAGCGCATCGCCCGCTCGTACCCGCACCAGCTCTCCGGCGGCCAGCGCCAGCGCGTGGTGATCGCGCTCGCGCTCGCCGGGGACCCGGCGGTGCTGCTGTGCGACGAGCCGACCACGGCGCTCGACGTCACCGTGCAGCGGGGCGTGCTCGCGCTGCTCGACGAGCTGCGGCGCACTCGCGGGCTCACCCTCGTGTTCGTGAGCCACGACCTCGCCGTGGTTGCCGGACTGTGCGACGACGTGGTGGTGATGCACCGCGGCCGCGTCGTCGAGACCGGTGAAACCGCAGCCCTCGTGCGCGCGCCGCGCAGCGACTACACCCGGGGGCTCCTCGCGGCGGTGCCGCGGCTCCCGAGCCTCGTGGGCGACGCCGCCGCCGACCGGCCCCCCGCCGCGACCGACACTGATCCGGCGCCCACCGCCGGGCGGCCGCCCGAAACTGATCCTGCGCCCGAAGTGGGGTCGCTGCTCGCAACCGGGCAGGCAACCGCTCCCGCCCCGGCACCCGATCCGCGGCTCGGGTCTGATCAGGCACCCGATTCGCACCTCCCGCCCGGCAGCCCCGCGCCCGCCCCTGTGCTCGAGCTGCGTGACGCGAGCATCGCTTACGGCCGCGCCGTCGCGGTGCGCGACGCGGCATTCGCTATCCCCGCGGGGGCCGCGCTCGGAATCGTTGGTGAGTCTGGTTCCGGCAAGACCACCCTGGCGCGCGCCGTCGCCGGACAGCTCGGCCTCGCCGGCGGGACACTCAGCTTCGCGGGCGTCGAGCTGGGCCGCCGCCGCACTCCGGCGCAGCTCCGCGCGATCCAGCTCATGCCGCAGGATCCGTACTCGTCCCTCAACCCGCGCCGCACGGTCGGGCAGACACTCGGCGAACTCCTGCGCGTGCACCGCACGGTGCCGCGCACCGAGGCTGCCGCACGGATCAGCGAACTGCTTGAGCGGGTTCGCCTCGACCCGGCGCTCGCCGCAGCGTATCCGCACGAGCTCTCCGGCGGGCAACGGCAGCGGGTCGCCCTCGCGCGTGCGCTCGCCGTCGAGCCGCGCGTGCTCGTCGCCGACGAACCGACGAGCGCCCTCGATGTTGGTGTTCAGGCGAGCATCATCGAGCTGTTGCGCGAGCTGCAGCGTGAGCTCGGGCTCACTCTCCTGCTCGTCTCGCACGACCTCGCCGTGGTCCACGAGCTGTGCGATCGCGTGATCGTGATGCGCTCCGGCGCGATCGTCGAGTCGGCCGGGCGCGATTTCTTTGCCGCGCCCGCGTCCGCGTACGGCCGAGAACTCATCGCCGCGGTGCCCCGGCTCCCGTGACGACCGGTGGCCGCACCACTCCCGTGCGGCCGCCACTTCCGGGACGCCGGGTGTCCCGCCGCTGTTCCACTGTGCACACCGAGTACGCCTGGCGGCTCAGGCTTGCTACGCTCCCAGTAACGAAGAATATGAACGGAGGCGTCCGTGGACGGCATCATGAACTGGCTCGACCGGCTCATCGACGGTTCAGTGCTCGCCGGCGGCGTGTTTCTCCTGATCGGGATCATCGGAGCGGTGCTCCTGCTGCTCTCACTCATCCTCGACGGCATCTTCGATGCATTCGACTTCGGCGACGGCCCGCTGAGCCTCACCACCATCGCGGCGTTCACCGCGATCTTTGGCTTCACCTCGTTCGCCGCGGTCGGCGCCGGGATGGCGACGCCGGTCGCGGCCGTGGTCGGTGGGCTCGCCGGCCTTCTCGGCGGCACGGCCGCCTGGTGGCTGACGCGCATGATCCGCGGCGCCGAATCGACGACGGCGCTCAGCGGCGACGACATTGTGGGCAGCGTCGGCGCCGTAGTACTGGCAATTCCGGCCGGTGGCCTCGGCGAGGTCGCGATCACCCGCCACGGCGAGCGCGTGTCGCTCGCGGCGTCGGCCGAGGCTCCGATCCCGCGCGGCGTCGCCGTGCGCGTCGTGCAGACGATCACCTCAACCTCAGTGCGCGTCGAGCCAGTCCCGGCCGAGCCGCTTGCCGGCCACGACGATCCGGCGCGCCCCACAGATCCCGCCGCTCCGCCCACCTCACCCGCCTGACCGAACGGAGACACACATGTTGTTCGCAAGCCCGGCCATCATCGGCATTTTTGGCGCCGTGATCGCTCTGGTGCTGATCGCACTCGTCATCATCAAGCGCTATCGCATCGCGAAGCCAGACGAGGCGATCATCGTCACCGGCGGCAAGGGCAAGGAGGTCGTTGAGGCATCAGGGCAGCGCTCGCGCGACCTCTCCGGGCAGAAGGTCGTCACCGGCGGCGGCGTGTTCGTGGTCCCGTTCGTGCAGAAGTCGTTCACGATCTCGCTGCGCTCGCGGCGCCTGTCGATCACCACCGAGGCGCAGACGACCGACGGCATCACGATCCAGGCGCAGGCGGTGGCGGTCGTGAAGGTCGGCGGCACCCAGGAAATGATCCGCGCGGCCGCGCAGCGCTTCCTCTCGAACTCGGACGAGATCGACGAGTCGACGCAGGAGGTGCTCTCGGGCTCGCTCCGCTCGATCATCGGCGGGCTCACGGTGCTGCAGATCATTCGCGACCGCGCCGTGGTGGCGCAGAGCGTGCTCGAGGCCGCCGAGGAGGCGCTCACCAAGCAGGGTCTCGTCGTTGACACGCTGCAGATCCAGGAGATCCGCGACGGCGCCGACTACATCACGAACATCGGTCGGCCCGAGTCCGCGAAGGTGCGCCAGGCCGCAGACATCGCCGAGACGAACGCGTACCAGGCGTCGCAGGAGGCGAAGATCGCCGCCGAGCGCGTGCTGCTCGACCGCAACCGCGAGCTGAAGCTGCGCCAGGCAGAGATCCAGGTCGAGACCGACAAGGCGAACGCGCAGGCGCAGGCCGCCGACCCGCTCGAGCAGGCGATCCAGCAGCAGGCGATTGTCGAGCAGCAGCAGATCACCGCGCAGCGCGAGGTCTCGCTGCGCAAGGAGAAGCTGAACGCCGACGTGCGCGCCGTGGCCGAGGCCGAGGCGTACCGCGTGGAGGCGCTCGCGAAGGCCGAGGCAATCGCCGCCGTGTCGGCGGCCGATGGTCGCGCACAGGCGGTTGAGCGCGAGGGCCTCGCGAGCCGAGCCGCCCGTATCGCCGCGTCTGAGGCACTTGCGGCCGAGGGCCGGGCAGAGGCCGCCGCGATCGAGGCGCGGGGTACGGCGGAGGCCGCCGCGATCGACGCCCGCGCCCGCGCGCTCGAGACGCAGTCGCAGGCGGTGCTCGCTCAGGAGCTCATCCACCTGCTGCCGCAGATCGCGGGCGAGTACGCGCAGGCGATCGGCGCGATCGACAACATGACCGTGGTCTCCGCCGACGGCACCTCGAAGGTGGCGGGCGACGCGATGGCGAACATCAAGGGCCTGCTCGAGATGGCGCGCGAGACCGTGGGAATCGACCTCGTTGGGATGCTCAACGGCGCGGTCACGGGCAATGCGGCGGGTGCCGCGGCCGGGCGCGCGGCGAGCGCCGCCGGATCGGCGTACGCCGCTGCCCCGCAGGAGATCGACGCCGCAACCGCCGGCCCCGCGTCTTCCGATGAGTCGGACGCGCGCGGCGCGGCAGACACCGCCAGCGACGCTGCGTCGGCAGCGCCCGCGGGCTCCGCAGCCGGGGCGACACCCCCGGCTGGCGCGTCACCTGCGGCCTCGCCGCAGGTGAACCAGGCAGAATAGGGGCATGGTTCCCCGCTCCGCGCGCTCGATGACGGCGGAGGTCGACTCCGTGCTCGGACCGGCCCCCGCCAGTCACGCACACCCCGAGGTGGTCGTGCTGCGGTTCCGTGCGCACGCCCGCCGGATCGTGCTGCCGGCGCTCGTCCTGATCGCGGTCGCCGCTGCGGCCGGGTTCTGGGTGGGGCGGCTGCCCGAGGCCTGGATGAACCTCGCGGCCGCCGCTGGCGCCGGACTGGTGGCGCTCCTGCTCGGGGTGCTCCCGATCCTCGGGTGGCTCGCCGGGCGCACCACGATCACCTCGCGCCGCGTGATCGTGCGCCGCGGGCTGTTCGTGCGGCACCGCTGGGAGCTCGCGCTCGCCCGCGTCCGCGAGGTGCGGCAGCGGCGCAGTATCGGGCAGCGCCTGTGGGGCACGGGAAGCATCGACCTGCTGCACGGGGCCGAGCGGATGGTCCTCGACGACGTGCCGGGTACGGACGAGACCGCGGAGGCGCTGCAGGAGCTCGTGGAGCGCAACTTCGCCTACGAGAGTCGCTTGCACCAGGCGAGCGCGGGCCTCCCGCCGTTCCCCGCCGCCCCGCCCGCGTAGCGGTGCTGAGCGGCTGCGCGTGCGTGCGCCGCGCTGAGCGCCGGGGCCGGGGCGCGCTGGCGCGGCGCGCTGGTGCGGCGCGGCGCTCGTGGCGCCCGCGGCCCGAGGTCTGCGCGCGCCTGCCGCGCCCCGCGGCGCCGTGTGCCCGCTGCGCTGTGCGTCCGCTGCGCCGTGCGTCCGCCGCGCACGCTCTTCGAGCCCTCCGAGCCCGCGACGAGTGGAGGCTTCGTCGACGAGTGTGCGGCTTGACTGTCGGTGCGGAGCCGCACACTCGTGACGGAGCCGCACACTCGTGAGCTGGGCTGGGCTGGGTTGGGTTGGGTCGGGCTTGGTCGTGGTGGTGAGCGTGATGGGCGCTGCCCCGGGCAAGGAGCCCCGGCCCGCGCCGCCCCGATCCCGTCCCGCCGCCCCACCCTGTCCCGTCCGCCCTGCACCGTGCCGCGCTCCGCTGTGCGTCCGCGCTGCGCTGCGCTGCGCTGCGCTGCGCTGTGCTGTGCCGTGCCGTGCGTCCGCTCCCGCCCGTGCCGCTCCCCCCCCCCATCCTGCCCCCCGCCCGCCGCGAGTGGAGGCTTCGTTGACGAGCGTGCGGCTTGACTGTCGGTGCGGAGCCGCACACTCGAGACGGAGCCGCACGCTCGTGGAAGGGGAAGAGGGGGCACGGCTCGGATCGCGGAATGGCGCTGGCGCCGCAGCGCACGGCTGCGCACGGCAGCGCATGGCGGCACAGCGCACGGCGGCGCACGCCCGCACCAGCTAGCGCACAGCGCAGCCGCCCGCACCAGCGAGCTAGCGCACAGCGCAGCCGCCCGCACAAGATAGCGAGCTAGCGCACGCCGCCGCCCGCACCAACTCACGCACGGGGCCAGCTAGCTGGTGCGAGCGATGAGCACGTCGATCAGGTTGCTCGCGAGCGACACGAGGTGCGCGATCTCGTTCTCGTCGCGGTCGATCCACCGGCACTCCGGGTCGCCAACCGGGACGAAGTTCTCGTGCCGCTCCCACACCATGAGGGTGCGCTCGGCGCCCAGCACGTACTGCTGCCACCACACCTGGCGCAGGTAGTGGCGGGGGATCGTGCGCCACTCCTTGTTCGTCGTCTTGATCTCGGCCAGCTCGATCGCGCCCGTCTGGCGCTGCGCGAGCCCGTCGGGGGTGGCGAGGTGCCGCATGTCCGCTGCCGCGTGGAAGAGCGCCTGGCTGGGCAGGATCCCGTACTCGCGGAGCACCCACGAGGCGATCTCGGGCTCGCGGGCCTTCCCGTGGTCGGTGTAGACGTTGCCCGAAAAGCGGCTGCCGTGCAGTTTTTCGTGGGCGGCGTTCTGGATCGACTTCGGCGTCGAGAGCTTCGCGACGTCGGTCGCGGTGATGCCCTGGGCTCGCGCGCGCAGCCACGCATTGCGGTCGGTCCCATCGGTGACCATGCGGGCGAGGTAAGCGGGAGTCGGATCGGTCACGCCCTCCAGTCTCCCACGGACTGCGCGCTTCGGGGCTCAGGGTGCCCACCCGCGCGCCCGCCATCCCGCGCGCCAGAGCCCCACCCGCGCACTACCGAAACCCGGCAGCCCACCACCTCTGGGAACCGCGGGCCCGCCCGTCTGGGGGCTTTCCCGAGCGCTCGCCGCGGGGAACGACTTCCGCTATTCTGTGATTCCTGGGACTGAGGTCAGACAACCACAGTATGCTCGCATGAGAGTTTTCGCCGGAGTCCCGTCGCGCGGTAGCGAGAACGTATCACCGGGATGGGCACCCGCTGTGAACGCTTTGCGTTTGTGATCCTACGGCCCACGCAGCACGAAGAGTAGAAATAGAGAAGACCATGGATGCACAGAACCTCACGCGAGCCGATGGAGGGAAGATCCGGGCGCTCGTTGTAGACGACGAAGAGTCGATCACCCAGCTCGTAGCGATGGCACTGCGCTACGAGGGCTGGGAAGTTGAGACCGCGGCCACCGGGCAGGAGGCGATCGAGAAGATCAGCAGCTTCGGCCCCGATGTCGCCGTGCTCGACATCATGCTCCCCGACTTTGACGGCATGCAGGTGCTCTCTCGCATCCGCGCCGCCGGGCAGATGTTCCCGGTGCTCTTCCTCACCGCGCTTGACTCGGTGGAGGATCGCGTCAACGGGCTCACCGCCGGTGGCGACGACTACGTGGTGAAGCCGTTCAGCCTCGAGGAGCTCATTGCGCGCCTGCGCGGCCTGGTGCGACGCTCGCAGCTCACCCTCTCGCAGAACCCCGATCCGGTGCTCCGGGTGGGCGATCTGACGTTGAACGAGGACAGCTACGAGGTGGAGCGCGCCGGTGAGCCGATCACGGTGACGAACACCGAGTTTGAGCTGCTGCGTTACCTGATGCGCAACCCGAACCGCGTGCTCTCAAAGGCGCAGATCCTGGATCGCGTGTGGGCGTACGACTTCTCCGGCAAGTCGACGGTGGTCGAACTCTACATCTCGTACCTTCGCAAGAAGGTCGACGCCGGCCGCTCGCCGATGCTCCACACCGTGCGCGGTGCCGGGTACATGCTGAAGGCGGCTGCACCCGCCTCCGCGTAGCGCGATCGAACGGCACAGGCTTCGGGGTTTCCGGAAGTTTTTCGACGAATACACTCAATAATCGGGTCATTCGTGATTGCGCGAGCACGAATCTCCTAGTGTTGAACCCATGATATTGACCGGGGATCGGGGTCTGACCACCGCCGAGGCCGAACGACGCTTCGAATCTGGCCAGGGTAACGCCGCACCGACGGGATCGAGTCGGTCCCTGTGGGAGATCCTGGCCGCGAATGTGTTCACGCTGTTTAACGGCATTGTGTTCGCTGGGTTTGGGGTGCTGCTCGCGCTCGGCAGGTGGCAGGACGCGCTCTTCGGGCTGCCGGCCCTGTTCAACACCGTGATCGGCGTGGTGCAGGAGTTCAACGCAAAGCGCACGCTCGACCGGCTCGCGGTGCTCAACGCGCCCACCGCGCGGGTGCTGCGCGATGGCGTCGAGGTCGAGATCTCGCCCGAGCGGGTGGTGATCGGCGACCTCCTCGTGCTGCGCACCGGGGACCAGATCACGGCCGATGCCCGAGTCGTGGAATCGGATCACGCGGGTCCCAGCGGGCTCGAAATTGACGAGTCGCTGCTGACCGGTGAGTCCGACGCTATCCGCAAGCGCGAGGGTGACGAGGTGCTCTCCGGGTCGAGCGTGGTTGGCGGATCCGGCACCGCCGAGGTGATCCGGGTGGGAGTTGACTCGTACGCGGCGAAGCTGACCGTTGAGGCGCGCAAGTTCTCGATGGTGCGCTCGGAGCTGCGCGGCAGTATCGACCGGCTGCTGAAGTGGATTACCTGGGCGCTCGCGCCGATGATCCTGATCGTTGCGAACGGCCAGATGCAGGCCCAGGGCGGCTGGGAAGTTGCCATCGAAAGCGGTGGCTGGCGCGAGGCGGTGGTCGGCGCGGTCGCGGCCGTCATCGCGATGGTGCCGCTCGGACTGGTGCTCGTCACGAGCATCGCGTTCGCCGTGAGCGGCGTGGCACTCGCCCAGCGCAAGGTGCTCATTCAGGAGCTGCCGGCCGTTGAGGGGCTCGCGCGCGTGGACGCGCTCTGCCTCGACAAGACGGGCACGCTCACCACCGGCGAGATGGTGTTTGACCGCGCGCTGCCGCTGCGCGAGGTGGCCGGCTGGGAGCGCGTGCTCGGACACATGGGCGCCGCCCCGGACGCGAACGGCACGGCGCGCTGCCTTGCCGAGCCGTTCTCTGGTGCCGCACTTCTCGCCGATCCCGAAGCGATTCCGTTCGACTCGGCGCGAAAGTGGAGCGCGCTCGTGATCGGGGACGACCCAGTGCGGCTCGACGCGGACGCCGCCCCGGCGCAGTCACCGGTGCCCGGCACCTGGGTGCTCGGCGCCCCCGAATTCGTGTTCCGCGACGCCGCCGACGAGCGGGTAGCGCACGCCCTCGCGGAGGCCGGTCGGCTCGCCGAGGCCGGATCGCGCACGCTCGTGCTCGCGCACAGCCCCGCCCGCCCGCCCGCCGCCGAGCGCCCCGAGCTCCCGGCCGAGCTCGTGCCGGTCGCGCTCCTCACGTTTAGTGAGCGGGTGCGCGATGACGCCGCGCAGACCCTCAGCTACTTCGCCGAGCAGGGCGTCGACGTGCGCGTCATCTCCGGGGACGACCCCCGCACCGTCGCCGCGGTGGCCCGCTCTGTCGGGCTCGAGTGCGAGACCGGGCGCGACGCACGCACGCTGCCCGAGGACCTCGACGAACTGGGTGAGATCCTCGACCGCGAGCGCGTCTTCGGTCGTGTGACCCCGCGCCAGAAGCTCGCGATGGTGCACGCCCTGCAGCGCCGCGGCCACGTTGTCGCCATGACGGGCGACGGCGTGAACGACGCGCTCGCGATCAAGGAGGCCGACCTCGGGATCGCGATGGACACCGCCGCGCAGGCAACGAAGGCGGTGGCCCGGCTCGTGCTGCTCGACGGCAGGTTCGACCGGATGCCCGGAGTGGTTGCCGAGGGGCGCCGCGTGATCGCGAACATCGAGCGCGTGTCGATGCTCTTCCTCACGAAGACGACGTACGCGTTTGCGATCGCCGTCGTGTTCGGGCTGCTCGCGTGGAGCTTCCCCTTCCTGCCGCGACAGCTGTCGATCACGGACGGGCTGACGATCGGCATTCCAGCGTTCTTCCTCGCGCTCATGCCGAACGCCTCGCGATACCGTTCCGGGTTCCTCAAGCGATCCCTCGCGTTCTCGATCCCGGCCGGTCTGCTCGTGATGCTCGCAATCGTGGGGGTGCAGCTGTGGGCCTCGCGCGCCGGCTCGTTCACGCAGGTCGAGCTCCAGTCGGCGTCGACGCTCACGCTCGCCGGGATCGCGCTCTGGGTGCTCGCGGTGCTCGCGCGCCCGGTCAGCCCGCTGCGCGTGCTCGTGGTGCTCGCGATGTACGCGGGACTCGCCCTGGTGTGGCTGATCCCGCTGCTGCGCGACTTCTTCCAGGTCACCTGGCTCCCCGCGGATCTCGGGCTCTTTGTGCTCGGCACGGTCGTCAGCGGCATCGTGCTCGTGGAGCTGCTGCGCGCGTGGCACCTGCGATTCACGCGGCGGGTCGACGAAGTGGCGGTTCCGGCTGAGTGACCCGGGCGGTTCCGGCTGAGTGACCCGGGCGGTCCGGGCTGAGAGGACCGCGCGAGCCCGACGGCCCGACCTGCTCGCTCACCCGGCGAGCTACGCCCCGCCCTCCGGCCCGGCGGGCGCCACGGGCTGCCGCAGGATGGTGCGCAGCTTCTCGGGCGGGGTTCTGCGGATATCGCTGAGGTAGATCTCGTGGTGGGTGCCCGTCATGCGGAGCCCGGCGCCCGGGATTACCTCGTCGTGTAGCTTGGCGAGGACCGGGGCCTCGGCGTCGAAGCTGCCGACGTGCAGCGTCTGGATACACCGGCCCTCGGTGAGCGTCTCAACGCGCACCTCGTCGAGTCTGGCGGGCGGCGCCTTCGCGGCAACGGCCGCGCGGGCCTCCGCGATCCGCGCATCGTCGATCCAGTCGGGGACCATGAGCATCACGGTCCAGTGCCACCGCGACTTGTCGCGCGCCGAGGTGAACGCGGCCATGTCCTCAGCCCACCAGAGCCCCTCGAGTGGCGGCACCACGTAGTCGCGGCCGAGCTCGCGCTTGCTCGCGAACTTGAGCTTGTAGGCGAGCGGATAGAGCGCCGCCAGCGCAGTGGCGAACTCGGGGGCCGTGTTTGGGTCCCCGGCCCCGTCGAGCATGAGGTAGCGCAGCGGCGGCACGACGAGGTCGCGGAACTCGCCGCGCGCGGCGCGATAGCTGTCGAGCGCGGTCTTGAAATCGGTTTTCTCAGCCATCCCCGTGCCTCCCGTGTTCAGGCGGCATCGCGCACCGCTCGCGCGCACCGCATGGCCCGAGCGTACCCGCATCGCCGGAGCTGTGGTACAGTTGGATCTGGCCAAAGACCGCCGGTAGGGTTCGCAAGAATCCCGGAACGTCTGCGATTACGGATCCGCAAGGATCCAAGCAGAGACCAGCGCAGGTGCAGAACTCCTTGAATGGCGGATTCGTCCCCATCTTCTCGAAGCTCCGTGCGTGCGCGCCGGAGCTTTTTTCGTTGTGAAAAACGCTCTGAGTGGCACGGCCCTCGCACGGCATCCGCCGCGCGGGTACAACAAGCTAGGGAGCGCCATGGCTACGAAGGACGCTACGGTCGCCGATCTTCAGCAGAAGTTTGAAGAGTCGAGCGCCGTTCTGCTGACTGAGTACCGCGGTCTTACGGTTGCTGAACTGCGGGAACTCCGCAACAGCATCCGCGAGCACGCGACGTACGCTGTGGCGAAGAACACGCTGACCAAGATTGCGGCCAACGGCGCCGGGATCACCGCATTCGATGACGAGCTCGCCGGTCCTTCGGCTCTCGCCTTCGTGCACGGTGACACCGTCGCGGTCGCAAAGGCTCTGCGTGACTTCGCCAAGGCACACCCTCTTTTGGTGGTGAAGGCGGGCTACTTCGATGGCAAGCCTCTGACCGCCGCTGAGGTAGGCAAGCTCGCCGATCTCGAGAGCCGCGAGGTGCTGCTGGCCAAGGCCGCCGGTGCAATGCAGGCTTCGATCGTCGGTGCTGCACAGCTGTTCGCTGCCCTGCCCGCCAAGGCCGCACGCGGCTTCGGCGCGCTGCAGGAGAAGCAGGACGCGTAAGCAACGGCTCACGCCGTTACACGTACAACAACCCCGCCTGACGCACGCACGTGCTCAGGCACACATCAAGGAGATACACCATGGCTAAGCTTTCGACTGAAGAGCTGCTTGAGCAGTTCAAGGGCCTCACCCTCATCGAGCTCTCCGAGTTCGTGAAGGCCTTCGAGGAGACCTTCGACGTTTCCGCTGCTGCTCCGGTTGCCGTTGCTGCTGCTCCGGCTGCTGCTGCTGAGGCCGTCGAGGAGAAGGACGAGTTCGACGTCGTCCTCGAGTCGGCTGGCGACAAGAAGATCCAGGTCATCAAGGTTGTGCGCGAGCTCACCGGCCTGGGCCTGGGCGAGGCGAAGGCTCTCGTCGAGGAGGCTCCCAAGAACGTGCTCGAGGGCGCGAAGAAGGAAGCCGCTGAAGAGGCGAAGGCTAAGCTCGAAGAGGCAGGCGCAGGCGTCAAGCTCGCGTAAGTTCTTTTCGCGTCACGCGAAAGCAGGGGGTCGCTCGGTTTCGAGCGGCCCCCTGCTGCTTTTTGTAGTGCCACGGGTGGTGGCGCCTTGGGCGGTGATGTCACGGGAATCGCGGATCAGCGGCACGCGCCGCCCACAGACGGGCGCGGACTACCGGCATGCACCGCCCCGGACTGGCGCGGGGCGGCGCCCACCCCGGTCCGGGTCGCCCCGGCCGCGGTTAGACCGTGAACCGCAGTTCGGCGCCCAACTCCCCGCCGCCAGGAACCTCCCCGCCGCGCAGCACGAGCACGCGCCCGCCGTGTGCGAGCACCTGGGCGGCGAGCTGGTCGATGAGGCTGCGGCCGGGGACTGGCTCGGTGCCGAGCGCGCCGGTGGCCGGGTCGAGGGCCCCGGCGGGGTGCGCGTCGACGTCAACGTAGAGCACCGAGATCGCTCCGGCGACCGCGGCGCGTGCCACATCGCTGAGATCGGTCACGGCGCGGCCCCCGGCGCGGCGATTGCCGAAGCGCTCGGCCGCCGCGGCAAGCTCCGCCGCGTAGTGGGCGTCGAGGATTTTTCGTGCGGCCTCGTCGAGCTCGGCGGCGGTGCGCTCGTCGGGGTTGCCTTCGATCGTTTGCGCAAGCAGCTGCCCCGGGGTCGCGACAGAGCGAAACAGTCCCTCGAGTGGCTGTGTGGCCGCGAGGATCATGGGGGTGCGCGCGCTGCGCACCACGGGGGCGACCGCGCGGTCGACGGCGCGCGCGTAGGCGAGCAGTCGAGACGTCTGCCCCTCGGGTCCGTGCAGGCGGCGGCGGTGCGACTCAACCCCCGGGTCCTCTACGTTGAACGCGTCGAGGAGGTCAGACGGGAGGTCGGGCACGGGCAGCTCGGCGCCGCGGTGGTCTGGGCCGATGCCAATCAGGCGAACCGCGTTCTGGCTCAGCGCCAGGACGGTCGCCTCGTGCGGGAACGTGAGCGTGCGCAGCAGCGGCACGATCCTGAAGTGCTCGCCCGCGAACCACTCGGTCTCGAGCTCGTTGGGGAGGCGGTAGCTGACGGTGCGGTCCGGCGCCGCGAACACCACGAGGCTGCGCGAGAGGTAGCGCCAGAGGTGGCTGTCGTCGTGCAGCGCGCGCAGGCTCGCCTCGGTCGCCTCGATCTCGCCGGGGTCGCCCCCGAGTTCGGTGAGTGCGTTGACCGCCTGGCTGACGAGGGTGCCGAACGTGATCCGGCTCGCCTCCGCCTCGGTGGTCACCGGGCTTGTGCGGAGTACGATCGTGACGAGATTTGGCCGAGACTGCGTTGCGAGCTGTTCGATCTCCGAGCGTTGCGGGATATCAGTGTGCACCGAAGGTCCCCCTTTCCGTTGTCGCGGTGGGGACGTGGTTCGTGCCGCCCAACCGCACCTGAACCCCCTCCGGAGGAGTCCCAGGAGGGGCCTTGTCCCTACCTTGCCCGACTGCGCGCAAAAAAGAAACGCCCCGGCGCGAAACGGGGCGTTCTTGAGTGGAGATCTGGGTATTTCGGGATCAGTCCGGGGGGCTCGTGGGCGCGGCGGCGGGTGCGTGCCGCGCGGCCCGTCGGCGGGCGCGACCGGTGCGGGCCTGGACAGGGACGAGCACGGGCTCGGTGTCCTCGCGGGCCTCGGCGAGCACGCGGCTCAGGCGCCGCCGGCGGTCGCTCGTGCGAGCCAGGTCACGGCTCAGGCGCCGATCGCCGTGGTACAGGATCGCCTGCCAGTTGACGGTCGCGGTCGGATCAACCAGCGACTTCGCCTTTTCACGCTTCGATTTCACGGGCACATACAGCCAGCTCACCAGGCCGAGCGCCGCGTCGGTGATCGAGGCGCGGATCCCGATGTAGGAGACGATCGCCCAGGCCGCCATGAACGCGTTGAACGCGGCGAACGCGGCGTTGCCCCAGTTGCCGACCGAGTAGTCGCGCACGGCGGTGAACACTGAGAACACCACGATCACGAACGGCAGGGTGACGTAGATCGCGGGCGCCGCGGTGCGCCCGGTTACCTTCGGGGTGCGCGCGAACGG
The DNA here is from genome assembly GCF_004217175.1 of Leucobacter luti. GTDB lineage: Bacteria > Actinomycetota > Actinomycetes > Actinomycetales > Microbacteriaceae > Leucobacter > Leucobacter luti. Next base: position 24,593 of record NZ_SHKI01000003.1, on the reverse strand, counting down.
AATTTTCGCGCCCGTGGCGCCCTGCTGGATCGACTTCAGCACTCCAGCGAGGTTGACCGGGAGCAGGATCAGGTTGAACCCGTAGATCCTGAAGATGTCGCTGAAGCGGTGGCCGCTCGCGCGCAGGTCGAGGCCCATCGAGATGAAGTAGGGGAGCGCCGCGGCCACCACGAGGGGGCTCAGGAGCCGCGAGTCGAACGGGAAGAACAGCAGGAACAGGAGGCCGAAGCTCGCCCAGGCGAGCGATGACATGTAGTTGCTGCGCAGCATCTTCTCGGTGAATCGCACCCGATCCTGGGTGCCGCGCTTGGCCCGGATCATCTCGAAGAACTTCGGCATGATCAGGAGGCCGCCGTTCGCCCAGCGGCGGCGCTGCACCACGAGGGAGCCGAAATCTGGCGGGGTGGCGCTGTAGCTGAGGCGCTCCGGGTAGTTCTCGAGCGTCCAGCCGTGCAGCCCGAGGTCGATGCTCGACTCGGTGTCCTCGATCACGGTGCGGTCTTGCACGTACGTGGTGATCTCGAAGCCGCCGACGGTTTGCGTCACCGCGATATCGTCGAGGGCTGCGGTGCGGATCACCGCGTTCGCGCCCACCCAGAACGTGGCGTTGAAGTAGCTGAGGCCCTGGTGCTGAATGTGCTGCAGATCGGTGGTTGCGCCGGCGATGCGCTCGATTCGGGTGCTCGCACCGCGGAACGACGAGTACGGGGTCTGGGTCACGGCGACCCGCTCGTTCTCCGGCTGCTCCAGGAGGTAGACGAGGCGCAGGCAGTACTCGCGCAGCAGCTGCGAGTCGGCGTCGAGCGTGAGGAGGTAGCGCGAGTCCGGGATCACCAGGTCGGCGGTGGCCGGATCGTCGTCGGCGCCGAGCTCCTCAAGGATCTGCTCGCCGGTGTCGCGCACCACCCGGTAGCTCCCGCCCATGAGTGAGATGTACGAGTTGAGGTTCATCGCCTTGTTCGGCTCCTGCGAGAGCGAGGCGTACTGTTTGCGCTCGAACGAGCCGAGCTCGGCGCTGAAGATCCACACGAGTCGCTGGTGCAGCTGCCGCAGCCGCTCCCAGTCGGGCGCGCTGCCCTGGTCGTGGGCGGCCTCGAGCGCGAGCCGGGTGAGGCGCAGATCGTTCGAGAGGCCGAGGAGCACGTACTCGGCGAAGAACTCGGCCATGTGGTCGGTGACGTTCTCGCCGCCAACGAAGTCGTCGAGCCACTGCGCTGCGGCAGCGTAGGCGTCGGCCGCGCGCTTGGCGTCGGCGGGCGTCGGCTTCTCGGACGCGCCGGACATGAACGCGTCCAGGGCCTCCTGCGCGGCCTGGCGGGGGCGCTGCAGCTGCTCCGAGATCTCGCCGAGTAGCCCGCGCGTGCGTTCGAGCCGCTCGAGCGCCTCCCCGGTGAGCCCGGCGGCGCGGTCGTCGATGAGGAGCACGATCCGGATGTCTGGGAACTCCTGCAGCGCCGCCGACCACAGCGTGTACCGCACCACGTCAGGTTCCTCGTCGTAGCTCGGAATGAGCACGGTGACGCGGTCGTCCGAGCGGGCGAAATGCTCGTCGAGCAGCGCGCGCTCAACACGGCGGTGCTCGCGGAACCGCACGAGCGCGCCGTACCTGGCGGTGAGATACATCACCGCGGAGAACGTGAGCGCGGTCACCGTGAGCCCGTAGATCCAGGTTTGGAGGTGGAACGTGAACGACTCCTGCGGGCCCTCGATGATCATCCTGATGATGGTCGTGAGCATGTACAGGAACCAGGACAGCACCGTGATCACGATCGCGAGTCGCGCCCACACGATCGCCGCTGGACTCGGCCTGGTGGGCACGATCGCGAGCGGTTCTGAGCGGCGTTCCGCGCCCCACTGGCGCCGTCGAACGGTCTGTTGCGAAATGTCGGTCACGCGCTTCTCCCATCCCCGGTGGGCACGCCGCGCATTTCGCGCGCCGTTTTCCCCACGAATGCGCTGCGGAGATTCCCTAGTGTGTGACACGATTATCATAGCTAGAGTGAGGCGGATCTCCGCATATCTCATGGGAGACGTGTGATTGGGGGGTCATGTCCAAGTGGTTTCCGGGGCGCCGACTGTCGTGGTTTCGCCTGACTACCCTCCTGGTGGTGGTCGCAGCGCTCGTGGTGGGCGCCGTGTTCGCGTGGGGGTCGTGGCAGGACCAGCAGGAGGCGAGCGAGCGTCAGCCGTGGAGCGACGGCTACGTCGACGTCACTGCGACGCCGAGCTTCGCGTTTGAGAGCCCCGGGAGCACTGGGCCGAAAAACGTGGTGCTCGCGTTCGTGGTCGGCGCCCCCGGCGACGCGTGCGCACCGACCTGGGGTGGCGCGTACGGCCTCGACGAGGCGGAGGCGACGCTGGATCTTGACCGCCGCCTGGCGCGGCTCCGGAACCTTGGCGGCTCGGCGATGGTCTCCTTCGGTGGGCAGGCGAACTCGGACCTGGCCCTGAAGTGCACGGACCAGGCGAAGCTGGTCGCCGGCTACCAGAGCGTGGTCGACCGCTACGAACTCGGCAGCATTGACATGGACCTGGAGGGCGAGCTGCTCGCGAACCACGACGCAGTGGTGCGGCAGGCCGAGGCGATCGCCGAAGTGCAGCAGAGTACCGAGGACGGGCTCGACGTGTGGCTGACGCTGCCGGTTGCCCCCGACGGGCTCACCGCGGATGGGCTGCACGTGCTCCGCAGCTACCAGGCCGCCGGGGTGGTGGTCGCCGGCGTGAACGCGATGACGATGAACTACAACTCCGGCGACGACGTCAAACTCATCGACCGGGTCCGCAGCAGCCTGAGCGCCCTGCAGATGCAGCTGCGCGCGGTCGCGCAGGAGGGCGGGGCCCCGATCGGGGACGCCACCGCGTGGAGCCGCGTCTCGGCGACGCCGATGATCGGGCAGAACGACGTTCGCAGCGAGGTGTTCTCGCTCGACGATGCCCGCGCGCTCGCCGAATTCGCGAACGACCGCGGCATGGTGCGCGTGTCGATGTGGTCACTCAACCGCGATCGCAGCTGCGACGCGAACTGGCCGGATCCCAAGCAGGTCTCGGACTCCTGCAGCGGCGTGGACCAGGGCGACACCCGGTTCGCCGCGCTGCTCGGCGCCGGCCGCACGGGGGAGATCTCCCAGGTGGCCGAGGTCGATCCGCTGGAGCCTGATGCTGGCCCAGTGGTCGACGACCCGGAGACGAGCCCGTACCCGGTATGGAACCCGGAGGCCGCGTACCCGGCGGAGACGAAGGTCGTGTGGCGCCGCAACGTCTACGAGGCGAAGTGGTGGACCCAGAACGAGCAGCCCGACGAGACGCTCGAGAGCGGCGCGCAGCCGTGGCGCCTGCTCGGTCCCGTGCTCCCCGGCGAAAAGCCGTTCGAGCGCCCGCAGCTCCCGGCCGGCAGCTACCCTGACTGGGTGAAAGAGACGGAGTACCGCCAGGGCGACCGGGTGCTGTTCGACGGACTCGGCTACGAGGCGCGGTGGTGGACGCAGGGGGAGAGCCCCGACGCGGCGCTCGTGCTCCCGCAAAACTCGCCGTGGAGACTGCTCACTGATTCAGAGGTCGCGGAGGTCCTGTCGCGGGTGGAGGCCGAACCGACGGCCTGAGCCCGCACCGACGGACTGAGGCCGAACTCCGCAAGTGAGTGGGATTCACGCAATTCTCGCGTGAATCGGGAGTAATGCTCGATCTTCGGGCGTCGGGGTGGTAGTGTTTTCGCTCTGCTCCGTCGTTCGATTGCCGCCTGCCCCGCGGGAAGTTGACGCGATCGGCGCGCAACGAAAGGAGCCTCGTGGCCCTCATCTCACTCGCGCTGCGGCACGCGAAACGGTACTGGCCGTTCGTGCTCGCGGTGTTCGTGTTGCAACTTCTCTCCACGATCGCGGCGCTCTGGCTCCCCAGCCTCAACGCCCAGATCATCGACCAGGGGATCACGCAGGGCGACACCGATTTCATCTGGCGCACGGGCGGCTTCATGCTGATCGTCGCCCTCGGCCAGCTGCTCACCGCGGTCGTGGCCGTCTACTTCTCGGCGCGCACCTCAATGGGCATGGGCCGCGACCTGCGTCGCGAGGTCTACCGCAAGGTCGATTCGCTGAGCACGCTCGAGGCCACCAAGTTTGGGGCCGGCACGCTGATCACGCGCGGCACGAACGACGTGCAGCAGATCCAGATGCTCGTGCTGATGACCCTGAATTTCATGGTGTCGGCGCCGATTATGGCGATCGGCGGCGTCATCATGGCGCTGCGCGAGGACGCGGGCATGTCGTGGCTCGTGTGGGCCTCGGTGGCGGTGCTTGCAGTGATCGTCAGCTTCCTCGTGTGGCTGCTCCTGCCGCTGTTCCGCAAGATGCAGGATCGCGTTGACACGATCAACGGGGTGCTCCGTGAGCAGATCATGGGCATCCGCGTGGTGCGCGCGTTCGTGCGCGAGAACTTCGAGGAAAACCGGTACGAGAAAGCGAACCGCGGGATCACCGAGATCTCCGTGAAGGTGGGCAACATCTTCGTGCTGATGTTCCCGATCATCATGATGGTGCTGCATGTTGCCACCGCGGCAGTGCTGTGGTTTGGCGGGCACCGGGTCGATGACGGCCTCGTGCAGGTGGGCTCGCTCACCGCGTTCCTGCAGTACCTGCTGCAGATCCTGGGCGCCGTGATGATGGGCGTGTTCATGACCATGATGATTCCGCGCGCGGTGGTCTGCGCGGAGCGCATCCGCGAGCTGCTCGACACCGAGTCGACGCTCACGTTCCCGAAGACCGAGAGCGTCCCGACCCCCGCCGCGGGGCGCGTCGAGTTCTCCGGGGTGTCCTTCGGGTTCCCGGGCGCCGAGCAGTCAGTGATCAGCGACGTCAGTTTCGTCGCCGAGCCCGGCCAGACCACGGCAATCATCGGCTCGACCGGCGCGGGCAAGACGGTGCTGCTCAACTTGATGCTGCGGCTCTACGACGCCCAGCAGGGCACGATCACGATCGACGGTGAGCCGGTCGCCGCGCTCACTCGCGGGCAGCTCGCGAGCACCATCAGCCTCGTACCGCAGCGCCCCTACCTGTTCTCCGGCACGATCGCCTCGAACCTGCGCTTCGGCCGTGCCGACGCGAGTGATGAGGAGCTGTGGGAGGCGCTGCGCGTTGCGCAGGGCGATGACTTCGTGCGGGCCAAGGAGCTCGGGCTGGAGGAACCGGTGTCGCAGGGCGGCACCAGCGTGTCCGGCGGCCAGCGGCAGCGGCTCTCAATCGCTCGCGCGCTCATTGCGAAGCCGCGCGTGTACCTGTTCGACGACTCGTTCTCCGCGCTCGACGTTGCCACCGATGCGCGGCTGCGCGCGGCACTTCCGGAGGCGACGGCCGGCGCGACCACGATTATCGTTGCGCAGCGCGTGTCCACGATCACCGAGGCCGACCAGATCCTCGTGGTCGAAGCCGGCGAGATCGTTGGCCGCGGCACCCACGCTGAACTGCTGGAGACGAACGCGGTCTACCAGGAAATTGTTCGTTCACAGCTCGAAGAGGCGGAGGCAGCCTAATGGCACGGACCGAACGCAAGTCCGCCAAGAAGGCGGCCGTCGAGGAGTTCGAACTTCCCGACGACTATCAGCCGGACCCTGACGACTGGGGCGGCCAGGCTGCGAAGAAGGCGAAGCACTTCTGGCCGGCCGCGAAGCGACTTGTGGGCCTGCTGGCCCCCGAGAAGTGGCTGTTCGCGCTTGTCGTGGTGTTCGTGATCGGCTCGGTGGTCCTCACGGTCATCGCGCCGAAGATCCTGGGTCAGGCGATGGACGTGATCTTCAACGGCGTGCTCGGCAAGGATCTCCCCGCCGGGGTGCCGCTCGAATCGATCGTCCAGGCGGCGCGCGACGCCGGCCAGGGCCAGTACGCGGAGATGCTCGCGGGATCGGGCGTAGTGCCCGGACAGGGCATCGATTTCCCGCTGCTCGGGCGCCTGATCCTGATCGTGCTGGGACTCTACCTCGTCGCGTCGTTCCTGATGTGGCTGCAGGGATTCCTGCTCAACAAGCTGGTCATGCGCGTCGTGTACACGCTGCGCCGCGATATCGAGTCGAAGATCAACCGCCTGCCGCTCAGCTATTTCGATGGCCGGCAGCGTGGCGACGTGCTCTCGCGCGTCACGAACGACGTGGACAACATTCAGCAGGCGCTGCAGCAGGCGCTGTCGCAGCTGGTGCAGTCGCTGCTCATGGTGATCGGTATCACCGCGATGATGTTCGCGGTGTCGTGGCAGCTCGCCCTGATCGCCCTGATCGCGCTCCCGCTCTCCGGGATCATCGCCGGCGTAGTCGGCGTGCGCGCGCAGAAGCTGTTTGTGGCGCAGTGGAAGTTCACGGGCGATCTGAATGGGCACATTGAAGAATCGTTCACGGGTCACGAGCTCGTGCGGATCTTCAACCGCGACACAGAGATGACCGAGGAGTTTGACCGCCGCAACGAGGGGCTGTTTGGCGCCGCGTACCGGGCGCAGGCGCTCTCGGGGACCATCATGCCGGCCATGCAGTTCGTGCAGTACCTCAGCTACGTGCTCATCGCCGTGGCAGGTGCGCTGCGGGTGACGGCCGGACAGATGACCCTGGGCGACGTGACCGCGTTCATTCAGTACTCGCGCGAGTTTGCGCAGCCGATCGGCGAGATGGCGGGCATGGCAAACATGCTGCAGTCGGGCGTCGCCTCGGCGGAGCGAACCTTCGAGCTGCTCGACGCGGACGAGCAGGATCCTGACACCGAGGTGGCGGACCTGCCGGACCGGACCGACGGCCACGTCGTGTTCGAGGACGTCAGCTTCAGCTATGACCCGGAGCGGCCGCTGATCGCGGGGCTCAACCTTGAGGCTACGCCGGGGCACACGGTCGCGATCGTGGGCCCGACCGGGGCCGGAAAGACCACGCTCGTCAACCTGGTGATGCGCTTCTACGAGCTCGACTCCGGTCGGATCCTGCTCGACGGCGTGGACATCACCAAGCTCTCCCGCGCCGAGCTGCGCGGGCACGTGGGCATGGTGCTCCAGGACGCGTGGCTCTTCGACGGCACGATCCGGGAGAACATTCGCTACGGGCGCCTCGACGCGACCGACGAGGAGGTGACCGCCGCGGCGCAGGCCACGATGGTCGATCGCTTTGTGCGACAGCTGCCAGACGGCTACGACACCGAGATCTCCGAGAACGGCTCGTCGCTGTCCGCGGGCGAGCGGCAGCTGCTGACGATCGCGCGCGCGTTCATCGCCAACCCGTCGCTGCTGATCCTCGACGAGGCGACCTCGTCGGTTGACACGCGCACCGAGGTGCTCGTGCAGCAGGCGATGAGCGCGCTCCGCTCCGACCGAACGTCGTTTGTGATCGCGCACCGGCTCTCGACGATCCGCGACGCCGATACCATTCTCATGATGGAGAGCGGCCAGATCGTGGAGCAGGGCAACCACGAGGAACTGCTCGCGCGGGGCGGCGCGTACGCCGCGCTCTACCGCGCGCAGTTCGCCGGGGAGATCGACGAGGCGCAGGCTGAGGAGCTGCTGACCGGCGAGATCGCGACCGTGACCGGGGCCGTCCCCGTCGCGGGTGCGGCGGGTCGGGCCGCGATACCGGATCCGGATCCCGCGCCCTAGCGATGCACCGAGAGCGCCCCGATCGGCACCCGCCGACCGGGGCGCTTTTCGTGTTCGGGACGAAGGTAAACATGGACCTCATCCAGCAATTTCGGTAGGATCGCTCAGTGTGCGGTCGCTCCGACCCGCCTCACTGACCCGGAAGGTGTTGACATGCGCAGAGCTGCGCTCTCGGGGGTCGCGGTCTGCGCCGCCATCCCGCTCCTCCTCATGCTGGTGGGCCCTGCGGCTCACGCCGAGGACGCCCCGGCGGCGACCCCAGGATCGACGCTCGTGGACCGGATCGTCGAAGCGGCCGAGGCCGGGGCAACCGCTCCCGCGGAACTCTCCGAGGAGGCATCGCTGCCGGCGGACGGGGGTGGCAGCCTCACCTTCGACGCGGCCGAGCGCATCACGGCGACCGTGATGTTTGCGGCGGCCCCGGACGACGCCGTGCTCGCCGCGGTGGGCGCGATCGCTGAGATCGACGAGCTGCAGAGCCCGTTCCCCGCGGCGCTCGTGCGCGTGGCGCCGGCCGAACTGCAGGCGCTTGCGACGCTGCCCGGCGTGGTGAGCGTCACCCCCGCGCTGCGCCCGTTCGCCGGCGGTGTGGCCGCCACCACGCTGGCAGCCGGGCCCGTCGCTGCCGCGCCCCGCGCCGCCGTCGCCGAGGCCGACGCGTGCGGCCCGATCCCGATCGAGGCCGACGGCCCGCTGCGCTCCGACGAGGCGCGGGAACGCTTCGGTGTCGACGGGGCCGGCGTGACGGTCGGCATCATCTCCGACTCGTTCGCGAGCCTCGCGAGCCCCACGTCCTGGGCCGACGACGTAGCCTCGGGCGCCCTGCCGGGACCCGGCAACCCGTGCGGTTATGAGACGCCGGTGCACATCGTCTCGGACGCGAACGTCGCGGGCGATGAGGGGCGCGCGATGGCGCAGCTCGTGCACGGCATCGCGCCCGGCGCCACGCTCATGTTTGCGGACGCCGGAAGCAACGATTTTGGTATGGCGAACAACATTGACGCGCTCGTCGCGGCCGGCGCCGACATCATCGTCGACGACATCACTTGGCCGCAGGAGACCGCGTACCAGCAGGGCTTCATCTCGGTAGCGATCGAGGCGGCGAAGGCGCAGGGGGTCGCGTACTTCACCTCGGCGGGCAACTCGACCGGGGTCGGCACGGTCGGTGCCAGCACCGGCCGCCCACTGTCGTCGTGGAGCACCACCGCGTACCGCGCCGCCGTCTGCCCGGACTGGCTCGTCACCGGGCCCGACGATCCGCTGGCCGGGGCGACCGATATCGACTGCCTCGATTTCGACACGGATCCAGCGACCGAGACCCCGTACGACACGCTCGTGACGCGCGACTCGGCCACGGTGCCCAGCGTGGGGCTCAACGTGATCGGCTCGATCGGGGAGCCAGCGTTTGGCGTCACGACCTCGTACGAGTGGCGGTTCTACGCGGTCGAGCCCGGCGTTCCCACGCCCCAGCTCATCGGACAGGCGTCGCAGATTGCCGACGTTCTCCCGGGAAGCACCGGGCAGGTCACGGTGCCGACGGGCTCCGAGATTCGCGCCGTCATGGTGCGCACGGGGCACGACCCCGCGGCTCCGGATCCCGCCGTACTGCTCAACTTCATCCGCGGCGGCGACGTGATCGCCGAGCGCGCCCACCTCGGCGACGGGGTCACCGACCGTGTCGGCCCCACCACCTTTGGGCACGCCGGGGACGGTTCGGGGCTTAGCGTCGCCTCGCTCGACTGGGAGGACCCCGCGGAGGTGCGCTCGTACAGCTCGCTCGGCCCGGCCACGCTGCTCTTCGAGCCGGTGTCGCGCGAGGCGCCCGCTCCCGCGGGTCCGCTCGCGGCGCCCGTGACCCCGGCTACCCCGAACATCGCGGCGGTTGATGGCACGCAGACCACGTTCTTCGGGGACGACACCGGCGAGCCGGGCGAGCCCGAGTACCGCTTCTTCGGCACCTCGGCGGCGGCTCCCAACACGGCCGCGGTCGCTGCGCTCGCGCTGTCGTACCGGCCGCAGCTCACCGGCGCGGAGCTGAGCACCCGAATCCAGGACACCGCCCGCGGCACCGCGGCGGGCGGCCCGGTCAACCCATACCTGGCCGTGGGGCACTCGGACGCCGACGTGTTCGGTGCCGGCATTGTCGACGCGACCGCGCTGCTCGAGGGGCTGACCTCGCTTCCGGTCACCCCGCAGGGGCTGCGCAGCGGCACGGTCACCTCAGACAGTGTTGAGCTCGCCTGGGACCCGGTGGCCGACGCGAGCGGCCTGCGGCTCCAGCTCGTGCCGCTGGCCACCGCGGTCGCTGACGCGGATGGGGCGAGTGCCGCAGCGGCCCGCGCAGCCGACGACGCGCCCGGGGTGGTGGCCGTGGAGCTCGACGCGGGCGCGACCTCCTACCGGTTTGCCAAGCTCTCCGCGAGCACGGTGTACGCGATCAGCCTGACCGCGGTAAACCCGGTGGGGGAGAGCCCCGCCGCCACGATCGAGGTCACCACGGCCGCGGCTCCCGTGACGCCACCTCCCACGGTGACGCCGGTGGACCCGCCCGTGACGCAGGTGGCGCAGGCGCCGCTCGCGCAGACGGGTGGCTCGGGGTCGCTTCCGCTCGTGCTGGCCGGCGTGGCGCTGCTGCTCGTCGGTGCCGGGGTGGTCACCGCGGTCGCGATTCGGCGGCGGCGGGCCGCCGCAGCCGCTGCGACGGACGACGCCGTGAGTGAGCGTGGCGCGGAGGGCCCGCAATAGTCCGCTAGACTAGAAACGCTCCCTACGTGGCGCTATCTCGAGGAACTCCCCCAGGTCGGAAACGAAGCAAGGGTACTCGGGCTCTAGCGGGTACGTAGGGAGTATTTCTTTGCCCGGGCGGTGCCGCGCGGCCGCGCCCCTAGTGTTCGGGCCAGGCGGCAGCGAGCTTGGTGAGCAGGCGCGCGAGCTCCGCGCGCTCCTCGGGTGCGAGAGCGGTGAGCGCGGCGCTCATGTCTTCCCGCTGCCGCCCGTGGAAGCCGCGCACCGCGTGGAGCCCGGCGTCGGTGAGGCGCACGAGCGTGCGTCGCGCGTCGCGCGGATCCGCCTCGCGGAGCGCGAAGCCGCGCTCGATTGACTGCTGCACGAGGCGAGAAGCGCGGGGCTGGTCCACGCCGATCCGCTCAGCAAGCTCGCTGACGGTCAGCGGCTCAGCTGACTGAGCGAGTGTGCCCAAAAGTCGCAGCTGTGCCGGGCCGCCGAAGCGCTCGCGCCCGCCGCGCCCGCCGCGGCCTCGGCCGCCGTGGCCGTGCTCGTCGCTTGGCTGTTCGCCGTGTCCCGGGGTGCCCGCTCCTGGCCAGTCGCGCCCGTGCCCGTCGCGGTCCCCGCCGCGCGGGTCCCACGGCCCACCCGGCCCACCCGGACCGCCCGGCCCCCACATTCCGCCCGGTCCGCCCGGGAACCCGGGACCCCAGGGGAACCCGGCCCCCCGCGGCCCGCCGCGCCTGCCTCGGATACGGGCGAGCGCGTCGACGATGGCGTCGGTCTGCGCCGCGTCCGGGTCCGAGGGGGAAGTGTCCATGCAGAGAATTTTACATGACACTTGACATGGAATGAAACCCATGTCATGATACATATACATGCATGGTGACATGCATCTGGTGGAAACGGGTTCCACCGTAGAAAGGACTTCTCATGACGTCGACACACGACACCACACAGACCACACCTCCGACCGAGCGCTCGCTGGGCTACTGGCTCCGGGCGAACGACGCACTGCTGCGCGATGCATACGCGCAGGAGTTCGCCAAGGTCGGGATCACGCGCCGCGAGTGGCGCATCCTCTCGGCGATCGCCAGCGACGCCGAGCTTCCGGAGCGCCTGCGCGCCCGGCTCGAGCGCGGCGGCAAGCACCTGCGAGCCCTCGCGGAGCGCGGCCTGATCGCGCGGACCGACACGGGCTGGGCCCTCACTCCCGAGGGGGAGGCCGCGAACGAGCGCCTCACCGTCAGCGTGCAGAGCGTGCGCGACCGCGTCGCTGGCGCGGTTTCCGAGGACGACCTCGCCACCACGCGCGCCGCGCTCGAAACGATCGCTCGCGAATTTGGCTGGACCGAGGACACGCGGTTGCCGCGGCGCTCGCACGGCCCCCGCGGGCCACATGGACGGCGGATGCACCCCCACATGCCACCGCACCCCGGGCAGGGGTTCGGGGGATTCGGCGCCCGCGGCTGGCCCGGCGCCTGCGCACCGCACCCCGGGTTCGAGCGCGGCGCGGGTCGCGAGTTCGACCGCGGCTCAGAGCGAGACGAGCGCTGGCAGGGGGAGCGTGAGTACCACCGCGGTGCTCCGTTCGGCTCCGGTCCGGGCGCTGGCTCCGGTTCCGACCACCACGGTGGCGCCGGCCGCGGCCGCGGCCGCGGTGGGTACGACGCCCACCGTTTCGGGCCCCACAGCCACGGGCGTGGCCGTGGCCGCGGCCGCGGCCGCGAGGCGGCGTTCGAGCGCGGATTCGCGGCCGGAATCAGCGCCGCACGTGACGCCGAGACCCGCTAACCGCCGCGCCGCGGTGGCCGCCGCACGCACCCGGGACCCCGGATCGCAGAAACTGCGTTCCGGGGTCCCGCTGTCTGTCGAACGAATTAGACTGATCAGGTGGCTGCAAGTATCTACGTGACCTCCGCCGAAGGCCGAACGGGCAAGAGCGCCGTCGCGCTCGGCGTCCTCAGCACGCTCCTCGCCGATGCCCCGCGCGTTGGCGTGTTCCGGCCGCTCATCCGCTCGGCGAGCGAGCGGGATCGCGTGCTCGAGCTGCTACGGCACCGCGCCACGGCCGAGGTCCCCTACGAGGCGTGCGTCGGCGTGACATACGACGACGCGCACGCGGATCCCGACGCTGCGATGGTGCGGATCGTTGCCGCGTACCAGGCCCTCCGTGCCGAGTGTGACGCGGTGGTGGTGGTGGGCTCAGACTTTACCGACGTGGCGGCTCCCACGGAGCTCGCGTTTAACGCGCGCGTGGCCGCGAACCTCGACACCCCGGTGCTGCTCGTGCTCGGGGGCCGCTCTAATGAGGACGCTGAGCACCTGGGCCAGCAGTCGGCACGCACACCGGGTGAGCTCGCGCAGCTCGCGGAGATGGGCCTCGCCGAGCTCCGCTCAGAACACGCCACGGTGCTCGCGGCGCTCGTCAACCGCGCCGACCCGGACCGGCTGCCCGAGACCCAGCGTGCGGTGTCCGGCGTGCTCCCAGACGGCGTGCCGGTGTGGTCGATCCCGGAGGAGCTGCTGCTCGTCGCGCCGCCGGTGTCCGAGGTGATCGCCGCCGTCGACGGCGAGCTGGTGCGCGGCTCCTCCGAGCTGCTCGCGCGCGAGGTGCGCGACGTGGTCGTCGCGGGAATGTCGATGGAAAACGTGCTGCCGCGCCTGCTCGAGGGCTCGGTCGTGGTCATCGCCGCCGACCGCTCGGAGACCCTGCTCGCGGTGACCATGGCGCACGAGGCCCCCACCTTCCCCACGATCGCCGCGATCGTGCTCAACGGAGAGTTCCCGCTGCCGGTCGACGTGGTCAGGCTGCTCGACGGCATCGACTCGACCGTGCCCGTCGTGCGCACGCGCTTCGGCACGTTCGACACGGTGCGCCGAATCTCCCGCGCGCGCGGCCTCATCACCGAGGAGTCTCCCGCCAAGCTCGATACGGCGCTGTCGCTCTTCGCGCAGCACGTCGACGGGGTCACCCTGCGCGAGCGTCTGCGGCTGCACCGCGGCGGCGTGCGCACACCCGTCATGTTCGCCTACGAGCTGTTCGAGCGCGCCGCGGCCGCCGGTGCGCACATTGTGCTCCCCGAGGGCGACGACGATCGCATCCTGCGCGCGGCGAGCACGCTGCTCTCCCGCGGCACCGCGCGGCTCACTATCCTCGGAAACCCGGACGCGATCCGCAAGCGCGGGGGCGAGCTCGGGCTCGGGATCGACGCCGCGGAAACCATCGATCCCACGGCATCGCCGCTGCGCGAGCGCTTCGCCGTCGAGTACGCGCGGCTCCGTGGGCACAAGGGGGTCACGATCGAGCAGGCGCGCGACGTGGTCACCGACGTGAGCTATTTCGGCACGATGATGGTGCACTTCGGCCTCGCCGACGGAATGGTGTCGGGGGCCACGCACACGACCGCGCACACGATCCGGCCCAGCCTCGAGATCATCAAGACGCGGCAGGGGGTCTCGGTCGTGTCGAGCGTGTTCTTCATGGCGCTCTCCGACCGCGTGCTGGTGTACGGGGACTGCGCAGTGAACCCCGACCCAAACGCGGGCCAGCTCGCCGACATCGCCGTGAGCTCGGCAGAGACGGCCGCGCAGTTCGGCGTGGAACCGCGTGTCGCGATGCTCTCGTACTCGACGGGGGAGTCGGGGACCGGCGCCGACGTTGACAAGGTGCGCGAGGCAACCCGTATCGCTCGGGAAGCTCGGCCGGATCTGCTCATCGAGGGGCCCATCCAGTACGACGCCGCGAGCGATCCGGCCACCGGCGCCGCGAAGCTGCCAGGCTCACAGGTTGCCGGTCACGCGACCGTCTTCATATTCCCGGATCTGAATACTGGCAACAACACGTACAAGGCCGTGCAGCGCTCCGCCGGCGCGATCGCCGTGGGGCCCGTGCTCCAGGGGCTCGCGAAGCCGGTCAACGATCTGTCGCGCGGCGCGACCATCGAAGACATCCTCAACACCGTGGCGATCACCGCAGTGCAGGCGGGACTCGCGCGGAGTGAGGCGAATCGGTGAGCAATGTCCTCGTAGTGAACGCCGGATCCTCGTCAATCAAATACCAGCTCATCGCCGCGGGCACGGGCGCGCGTCTCGCCTCCGGGCTCGTTGAGCGCATCGGCGACCCCGTGGGGCGCATCGTGCACCAGGGCATCGAGCGCAGCGAGCGCGAACTCGCGGTTCCGGATCACACCGCGGGCTTTGCCGCGATGGTCGCCGAGTTCGAGCGCCACGGCACGCCCGTCGACTCACTCGACATTGCGGCGCTCGGCCACCGCGTGGTGCAGGGCGGTGGCGAGTTCATCGCGCCCACGCTGCTCGACGACTACGTGACGGAGCGGATCAACCAGCTCAGCGAGCTCGCCCCGCTCCACAACCCCGGGCACTACCAGGCGATCATCGCGGCCCGGGCGCTGTTCGCGACCGTGCCGCACGTCGCGGTCTTCGACACGGCGTTCCACCAATCCATGCCGCCGAGTGCATACACCTACGCGATCGATACCGAGGTGGCCGCGGAGTACGGCATCCGGCGCTACGGCTTCCACGGCGTCTCGCACCAGGTCGTGTCGCGCCGCGCCGCGGAGTTCCTCGGCCGGCCGCTCGAATCGCTGCGGCAGGTCGTGCTCCACCTCGGCAACGGGGCGTCGGCGTGCGCGGTCGACGGCGGGCGCTCGGTTGACACCTCGATGGGGCTCACGCCGCTGGAGGGGCTCGTGATGGGCACTCGCAGCGGCGACATCGACCCCGGCGCCATGCTCCACCTGCTGCGCGCTGGCTACAGCCCCGAGCAGCTTGACGAACTCCTCAACCAGCGCTCCGGGCTGCTCGGTGTGGCGCGCACCAACGATTTCCGCGACGTGCGCGCCGCGGCCGACGCGGGCGACCCGGCCGCGCGGCTCGCGATCGACATCGCCGTGCACCGGATCAGGCACTACCTCGGGGCGTACCTGGTCACCCTCGGCGGCGGCGACGCGATCGTGTTCACCGCCGGGGTGGGCGAGAACAACGCCGCGCTGCGCGCCGAGGTGTGCGCCGGCCTCGAGTGGTTCGGCGTGCAGCTCGATCCGGAGCGCAACGAGGCGCCGGCCGGTGCCGCGCGCCGCATCAGCGCCGACTCGTCGCGCGTCGAGGTGCTCGTGGTGCCCACCGACGAGGAAGCTGAAATCGCGCGGCAGACCTGGGAGCTCGTCGCGGCCTAGGGGCGTGGGGTTCGGCGGGCCCGTCCCGCACGACCCGCGCGCGAGCTCGCGCAGGAGATCCGAACTCGCGCAGGGCGAATCCCGCGATTCTGCCCGCCTGACTTCGGATTTCCTGCGCGAGCTCGCGCGGAGGTGCGCAGGATCGGTGCCTTCCCGGGCTGAATGTCGGACGCCCCGGGTAGCATGGACCTCGTGGTTGCCGCACTCTATCGCCGTTACCGGCCAGAAGCCTTTGCCGAGATGATCGGTCAGTCTCAGGTGACCGATCCGCTGATGACCGCGCTCAGAACGGGGCGCATCGGTCACGCGTACCTGTTCAGCGGACCGCGCGGCTGTGGCAAGACCACGTCTGCGCGAATTCTCGCGCGCTGCCTCAACTGCGCGGAGGGCCCCACGGACACCCCGTGCGGCGTGTGCCCCAGCTGCGTCGAGCTCAGCCGCGACGGCGGCGGCTCACTCGACGTGGTCGAGATCGACGCGGCGAGTCACGGCGGTGTTGACGACGCGCGCGACCTGCGCGAGCGCGCCGTGTTCGCCCCGGCACGCGATCGCTTCAAGATTTTCATCATCGACGAGGCGCACATGGTGACGCCGGGCGGCTTCAACGCGCTGCTCAAGATCGTTGAGGAGCCGCCGCCGCACGTCAAGTTTGTCTTCGCCACCACCGAGCCAGACAAGGTGATCGGCACGATTCGCTCGCGCACGCACCACTACCCGTTCCGCCTCATCGCGCCGGGCACGCTCATCGATTACGTGCAGACCCTCTGCGACAGCGAGGGTGTGCAGGTGGAGCCCGGCGTGCTGCCGCTCGTGGTGCGCTCGGGTGGCGGCTCGGTACGCGACACGCTCTCGATCCTTGACCAGCTCATCGCCGGCTCCGAGGAGGCCCTCGTGACCGCTGAACGCGCGGCCGGGCTGCTCGGCTTCACGCACACGGAGCTGCTCGACGACGTGGTGGTGGCGTTTGGCGCACACGACCCGGCGGCGGCGTTTACCGCGACCGACCGCGTGGTGCAGACGGGGCAGGATCCGCGACGCTTCGTGGAGGATCTGCTTGAGCGCCTGCGCGACCTCATCGTGGTGAGCGCCACGACCGTCGATGGCGCCGCCGCGGTGTTCCGCGGGGTGCCGCAGGACCAGCTCACGCGCATGTTCGAGCAGTCGCAGAGCTTCGGCCGCGGCGAGCTGTCCCGGATCGCCGATGTGGTGAGCGCCGCCCTCGACCAGATGGCGGGCGCGACCGCGCCGCGCCTGCAGCTCGAACTGATGATCGCCAGGGTCATGGTGCAGCCCGCCGCCGCGCAGACAGCGCCGCCAGCCGCGGTCGCTCCGGCCGCCGCGCCGCAGGCTGCCGCCCGCCCGGCCGCGCCGCAGGGCAGCGCCCCGCCCGCCCGTGCGCCGCAGGCTCCCGCAGCTCCCGCAGCGAATCCGCTCTCGGCGGTCGCAGCGGCGCGCACCGCGGCGGCCACCCCGCCCGCTGCGCCCGCGCAGGCCACCGCGCTCGCGCCGGGCACGGCGGCGGCGAACTCCCCGCAGCAGGCTGACGCCGGTGCGCAGAATGCCGCGCAGACCGCGGCGTCGATTCGCGAGTTCCTGCGAGACGAAGACGCTGGCGGTGCTGCGGCGTCCGCCGCCCCGGCCTCCGGGTCCAGCGCGCCCGCGGTCCAGGCGCCACCGGTCGCGCCAGCCGAGGTCCAGGCTCCGGCCGCTGAGCCTGCTCCGGCCGCGGTTGCCGAGCCCGCCCAGGCTCCGGCCGGCGAGTCCGCTCCGGCTGCGGCCGGCGCCGCGGCGGCCGCGCCCGCTGCGGGCGACCCGCACCCGAACGCGGGCGCCGCCACCTTCGGACGACCGATCTCGGACGTGCTCAGCCCGGCCCAGATCGCGAGCATTGGCGAATCGCCCACGCCGGCACCCACCCCGCCGGCCGCAGCGGACACGGCCCCGGCAGGGCCGGCCGAGCCTGCGCCCGCCACCGCCGCGGCGGCTGCTGCGCCCGCCGCCGAACAGGGTGCTCCCGCGCAGCCGGAGGCAGCAGGAGTGCCAGACACCGACGATAGCGAGGGCGAGGCTCAGGCCGCGGGCTTCGACGACCTGCTTGAGCTGTGGCCGGATCTACTTGAGGAGCTCCTCGAGAGCGACCGGGACGCCTGGAACGCCGTGAGCCCGGTGTCCCCGCTCGGGCTCGACGGCGACGTGCTCACGGTAGGCCTCGCCTCCGAGTCGGACCTCGCCGCGTTCAAGACCACGGGCGCGGGCCCGCTGCGGGAGACGATCCTCTCCGCGGTCGGGATCAGCGTGAAGTACAAGCCCACCCGGCTCCCCGCCGGCGCGGCCCCGGCCGGGCAGGGGGCGCCGCGCGAGCCGCGGCCCGACGCCGACGCAGAGGAGCCCCATCGAGCGGCTGCAGACGACCCGGTCGCTCGCGCGACCGCGCGCCTGAACGGGCTGGGCCCGGCGCTCACGGCCCCGGCCTGGGCCGATCCGGCACCCGCCGGCGAGGCCGTCGCCCGCGTGGTTGCGCAGGCCGCACCGCCCGTCGCTGCGCCCGAACCGGTCCCCGACGCGGGCGCACCCGCTGCGCCCGAACCGGCGTCACCCGCGCCCCCCGCGCCCGCGGTGCCGGTCGCACCGGAGTCAGCCGAGTCAGCGGCGCCCGCCGCACCCATGGCCCCGGCCCCGGCCCCGGCTCAGGCTCAGGCCCCGACTCAGGCGCCCGAGCCCGCCGACCCCGCCGATCCGTTCGCGCACGGTGACCCGTACAGCGAGGCCGACGCGGCTCCGAGCGGCGGCGCAGACGACGACCACTACGGTGACGTCGACCCGTACAGCGCGCCCGCGGATCCCGAGCTGTCTCCCGCGCTCGACCCGGCGGCCGAGGCGCGTGCCGCCGCTGCGATCGCCGCGTCGGAGGGCCGGGCGCGCGCGCAGGCACAGAACGCCGCGACGCAGGCCGCCGCACCCCAGCCGCCCGCGCCCGAGCCCGCGAGCCGCGAGTCCGCGAGCCCGGCTGCGGGAGCGCAGACCGCACCCGCGGCACCCGGATCCGGGCCCACCGGCGGCTCCGCGTCGGACGCCGCGGGGGAGCCCGAGGCCAAGCGCTCGGCGCCCACGTTCACCCGCTACGGCGAGGCCGTGGTGCGCGAGGTGCTCGGCGCCCGCTTCGTTGAGGAGCGCCCGCTCCCGCCGCGCTAACGGCGTACACTGAGACCGACCCGCGCACGCGGACAGCGGCGACCCACGCATCACACCCCTGGAGGCACGCCCCGTGTACGACGGCATCGTTCAAGACCTGATCGACGAGTTCGGGCGCCTGCCCGGCATCGGCCCGAAATCGGCGCAGCGCATCGCGTTTCACATCCTGCAGACGCAGCACTTCGACGTGAGCCGGCTCGCCGAGCTGCTGAGCGAGGTGCGCGAGAAGGTGCGGTTCTGCGCGGTGTGTGGCAACATCACCGAGCAGGAAGAGTGCTCGATCTGCCGCGACCCGCGCCGTGACCGCAGCCTCATCTGCGTGGTCGAGGAGCCGAAGGACGTGGTGGCCATCGAGCGCACCCGCCAGTTCCGCGGCGTCTACCACGTGCTCGGCGGCGCGATCAGCCCGATCGACGGCATCGGCCCGGACGATCTCGCGATCCCCGCCCTCATGCGGCGCCTGGGGGAGTCCGAGATCCGCGAGGTCATCATCGCGACCGACCCGAACCTTGAGGGCGAGGCGACCGCTGCCTACCTGTCGCGGCTGCTCACCAGCATCGAGGTGCCGGTGTCGCGGCTCGCATCCGGGCTCCCGGTGGGCGGCGACCTCGAGTTCGCCGACGAGGTCACGCTCGGGCGCGCGTTCGAGGGCCGGCGCCGGGTGGAATAGTCCTCCCGGGGCGCGGTCCCGCCGCGACCGACGCCGGGGCCCACAGCGCGGCACCGGCCGCCACCGCCGAATCGCTCCCTACGGCGTATGACGCTCAGAGCGAGTGCGACATATACAACGCGGTAGACTGGTGATTCCCGTTCGCATTTGAGGAGGACCCGCGTGGCGTTGATCGTGCAAAAGTTCGGGGGATCATCGGTTTCTGATGCGGAGAGCATCAAGCGCGTCGCCAAGCGGATCGTCGAAACCCGTCGCGCCGGCAACGAGGTCGTTGTTGCGGTGAGCGCCATGGGCGACACCACCGACGAGCTGCTTGACCTCGCGGCCGAGTGCACCCCGATCCCCGCCCCCCGTGAGCTCGACATGCTGCTCACCGCTGGCGAGCGGATCTCAATGGCCCTGCTCGCCATGACCATCAAGGGTATGGGGCTTGAAGCGCTCTCGTTCACCGGGAGCCAGGCCGGCATGATCACGACCGCGGAGCACGGCTCCGCGAAGATCGTCGATGTCACCCCGGGGCGAGTCCGTGAGGCACTCGACCAGGGCGCTGTTGCCATCGTCGCCGGGTTCCAGGGCTTCAACCGTGACTCGCGCGACATCACCACGCTCGGACGCGGCGGCTCAGACACCACCGCGGTTGCACTGGCGGCCGCGCTCAACGCCGACGTCTGCGAGATCTACACCGACGTCGACGGAATCTTTACGACCGATCCCCGCGTGGTCCCCCGCGCGCGCAAGATCGAAGCGATTACCGCCGAGGAAATGCTTGAGCTTGCGGCCGCCGGCGCGAAGGTGCTGCACCTGCGCGCTGTTGAGTACGCGCGCCGCCACGGGGTCGTGCTGCACGTCCGCTCCTCGTTCTCCGGCGAAGAGGGCACCATTGTTTACGACCCCGCGCAGGGGCATCCGAAGGGAGATCAGGTGGAAGATCCGATCATCACTGGCATCGCTGCTGAGAAGAGCGAGGCGAAGATCACCGTCGGCGGCGTGCCAGACGTCCCAGGCAAGGCCGCGCAGATCTTCGACATCGTCGCGAAGACCAAGGCAAACATCGACATGATCGTGCAGAACGTGTCGGCAGCGGACACCAACCGCACCGACATCTCGTTCACGCTGCCGCTCGGCGACGGCAAGCGCGTGATCGACGCCCTCGAGGCCGAGCGCGATGTGCTTGAGTTCGAGGCGCTGCAGTACGACGATCAGATCGCGAAGCTCGCGGTGGTGGGCGCCGGAATGCGCACCAACTCCGGTGTCTCGGCGAAGCTGTTCCGCACGCTGTTCGAAGCCGGCATCAACATCGAGATGATCTCCACCTCCGAGATCCGGATCTCGGTGGTCACGCGCGCCGACGTCATGGACAAGGCAGTGCGCGTGCTCCACACCGCGTTCGGGCTCGACGCCGAAACCGACGCGACCGTCTACGCCGGCACCGGCCGCTAGACCGCATTCTTTTCAGACTCTCAGTAGAACAGGACCAGATATGTCAGAACAGCACGGGGTGAGTCTCGCCGTTGTGGGTGCGACCGGTCAGGTCGGCGCAGTGATGCGTCGCCTGCTCGTGGAGCGCGAGTTCCCGATTCGGAAGGTGCGGTTCTTCTCGAGCGCGCGTTCCGCCGGCACCACGCTCGAGTTCCGGGGCGAACAGATCGTCGTCGAGGATGTTGCAACCGCGGACAAGAGCGGGATCGACATTGCGCTGTTCTCGGCCGGGGGAACTGCGTCGAAGCAGTTCTCGCCCGAGTTCGCCGCCGCTGGCGCGATCGTGATCGACAACTCGAGCGCCTGGCGCCTCGACCCCGAGGTGCCGCTCGTGGTCAGCGAGGTAAACCCCGAGGCGATCGACACCGCCCAGAAGGGCATCATCGCCAACCCCAACTGCACCACCATGGCGGCGATGCCCGCGATGAAGGCGCTGCACGCCGAAGCCGGCCTTGAGCGCCTCGTGGTCACCACGTTCCAGGCGGTGTCGGGATCGGGCCTCGTGGGCGCCACGGAGCTCGCCGGTCAGGCCACCGCCGCTGTGGAGTCGGGCAAGCTCGAGCGCCTCGTGCACGACGGCGCGGCGATCGACTTCCCGGCGCCCGCCGTATACACGAAGACGATCGCGTTCGACGTGCTGCCGCTCGCCGGGTCGATCGTCGACGACGGCCAGGGCGAGACCGACGAGGAGAAGAAGCTCCGCAACGAGAGCCGCAAGATCCTCGGTCTGCCCGAGCTGCGCGTCGCCGGCACCTGCGTCCGCGTGCCGGTCTTCACCGGCCACTCGCTGTCGATCAACGCCGAGTTCGCCCGCCCCATCTCCGCGGACCGCGCGCGCGAGGTGCTCGCCACCGCTCCCGGTGTGGAGCTCAGCGACGTGCCCACCCCGCTTGAGGCCGCTGGCCAGGACCCCACACTCGTGGGGCGTATCCGCGAGGACCAGTCGGCCCCCGAGGGCCGCGGTCTCGTGCTGTTCGTTTCGAGCGACAACCTCCGCAAGGGCGCAGCGCTCAACGCGGTGCAGATCGCCGAGCTCGTCGCAGCGAAGCAGCTCGCGGCGGTCTAGCGTCCCGCAGAACGCGACGGGGGCGGGGATCCAATCGGATCCCCGCCCCCGTTTCGTTGCGCGCGTTAGCGGGCGGCCTCGAGCGTGATGAGCGAGGCCTCCGGCCGGCACGCGAAGCGCACGGGCGCGTAGATTGAGTTTCCGAGCCCGGCGCTCACGTTCAGGAACGCTGCGCGGTGGGCGTCGTGCCACACGCTGAGCCCGCGTGCCTGCGCGTTTGGCAGGTCGCAGTTTGCGGTGAGCGCCCCAACCCCGGGAACGCGCACCTGGCCGCCGTGCGTGTGCCCCGCGAGGATGAGGTCGGCCTCGTCGGCAAGCAGTGCGCCGAGCACCTCCTGATAGGGCGCGTGCAGCACACCGAGCCGCAGCGAATCGTCCGGGGCGTCGCCGAGCGCGGTGCGCGCGGCGCGCATCGCGTCCACGTCGTTGAACCGAATGTGCGGGTCGTTCACCCCGAAAAGCTCCACGGTGGTGCCGCGGAGCTCCATCCGGAGCGCGGTGTTGTTGAGGTCGATCCCGCCGAGGCCGAGGAGTCCCTCGGTGAGCGCTGCGTTGTCGATGTCGGGGGGCCGCGTGCTCAGTCGGCTCGGCTCACGCAGGTACTTGATCGGGTTCTTGCGGCGCGGCCCGTAGTAGTCGTTCGAGCCGTGCACGAACACGGTGGGCGTCTGCTCCACGAGCGGGCGCAGCGCGTGCAGCAGCGCGTGCCGTGCGCCAACGTGGCCCATGAGGTCGCCCGTGAGGACCACGAGGTCCGGGCGCAGCTCGGCGAGGGCGCGCACCCAGTCGATCTTGTTCGCCTGCCACGGCGCGAGGTGCAGGTCTGAGAGCTGCAGGATCCGGATCGGTGCGGCCCCGTCAGCGAGCAGTGGCAGCGTGTGCCTGCGCACCGTGAACAGCCGGCGCTCGATCAGCGTCGACCAGACGGCAACGCCCGCCGCGGCCGCTCCGAGAGCGACCGCGGCGGGGTGCGGGCTGCGTGACACGGGGACTAGTCCCGGTTCTTTCCGCAGTCGAGCGTGAGCGTCACGGTGCCCGTCACGCGAGCCTCCGCGCCGGACTCCGGGTTCGACGCGACCACGCGGTGCTTCTTGCCGTCAGCCTTGCCGCCGGCCTCACACGTGAAGTCGACGTTCGAGAAGCCGGCCCCGTTCAGGGTGGACTTTGCGGCGTTGCCCGTGGCGCCGACCAGGCCGTCGGGGATCGGCGAGGCCTCGCCGTTGCTGCGGTACACGGTGACGCCGGAGCCCTGGCCGATCGACGATCCGGCGGCCGGGTCGGAGGCCGCCACGAGCCCCTTCGCCACGGACGAATCGATCTCGCCGCCGTCGCTCACGTTGAAGCCGAGCTGCGTGAGCATCGAGACGGCCTCGTCGAACGCCTTGCCCTTGACGTCCGGCACGGCCACCATGGTCTGCTGCACGGACGCGGCCGAGGGCTCGGGGAACGCGTCGCCGCCGTACTTGGCGTCGGCCGTGTTCATGATCGCGGGCCAGATCGACTGGTCGGCGTACATGAGCCCGCCGAACCCCTGGGTGGAGACGCGGCCCCAGGAGCCGTCCCAGAGCTGCACGGGGCCGGCGTTGCCCACCCAGGTCGCGGTCGCGACACGGGTGCTCGCGCCCACCGTCCAGTTGTCCACGACGTCGTCGGTGGTGCCGGTCTTCGCGAGGTGCGGTGTGCCGTAGGCGGAGGCCGCGTGGTCCGCGAGCCCGTTGGTCACGGCGTACTGCAGGGCGTACGCGACGCCCGCGGCCACCTCTGGGGCGAGCGCCTCCGTGCACTTGCTCTTGGTGAACGGTACTTCCTTGCCATCAGGCCCGGTGATGCTGTCGATCGGCACGGGCGTGCACACGGTGCCGTCGCCCGCGAACGCGGCGTACGCGGCGGCCATGGTGATCGGGGCGATCTCGTCGATGCCGCCGTACACGTTCGAGGGCACCATCGACAGCTCCTGGGTGCCGTACGTGGGCAGTTCCTCGTTGGTCTGGTTTGCGGCGCGGTGGATACCGAGCTTCTTCGCGGTGTCGAACGTCTCGCAGAGGTCCATCTTCTGCTGCATCGACACGAGGCCGCCGTTGATCGACTTCGCCATGGCGGTGAGCACGGTCTGGTTGCCGCGGGTGCCCTCGTTGTCGTTCGTGAACGGGAACGAGCCGAAGCCGTAGACGCCGTCGGGCATGCACGAGGCCTTAATTGAGCTCTCCTGCACCGTGCGGCTGTTCACGTCGACGATGTCGCGCACGGAGTGCCCGGTGCGGATCCACTCGGCGAGGGTCACTGCCTTGAATGTGGAGCCGACCTGGAACCCGCCGGACCCACCGAGATCGTAGTCGGTGTTGTAGTTGATCGCGGAGTACCCGGGATCAGACTCAAGCACCTCGGGCACATTGCTGAACGGCTTGTTCTGCACCATGGTGAGTACGCGGCCGGTGCCCACCTCGACGCTGCTCGACGCGGAGCCCACGTCGATGCCGTCCATCGCTGCCGGGACGTTGTTGCGGGTTGCCTCGTTGCCGGCGGCCTGCATGTCGAGGTCGATGGTGGTGTAGATCTGGTACCCGCCGCGGCTGAAGTTGAACTCGCGCTCGGCGGCGGTCTCGCCGAAGTTTGGATCCTGCTTGATGTAGCGCTGCACGTAGTCGCAGAAGTGGCC
>NZ_SHKI01000002.1:176999-772129 GCF_004217175.1 Leucobacter luti | reverse complement strand
CAAACCACAAACGTGATCCAGCGACGGGATAAATAATTGGCATTTGACAATTAAAGTGCACACTATTGAGTTCTCAAAGACCAGACACCACCCGTCAGCCCTATCACAAGGCTTCCGAACAGCAACTGTCTTGTGCCGCTTCCCCGGCGCTACTGAGTCAAACCCTGAGCGGTCCGGGCCTGGGAACGATGTTCACCATGCGGCCTGACAAGAATCTAAACTCTACACCCTCAAGCGAAAACTTTCAAATCTTCACTCAAGCGATCCGTAGGAGATCCGTTGTCCGCTTCAGCTCCGGGCCGCTTTCGCTTCCCGCACTGTCGCGCTGACAAGGGATTACATTACGCAGAATCTCGGTGCCCCGCAAACCGCGCCTGGATCTCGGGCGAGTCTCCGCATGATTCCGCCATTCTTGCCTCGCCCCACATCTGCGCGCCGGTGTGGGTCCCGGCCGCCAGAGCCCCCAAAACGGCCAAATCCCACCGCCTGCGTCGGTTTCCCGGGCGCGTTGCGCGCCGCGTCCTCCTCGCGGTCCCACCCCACCCGCTTCCCCGCACTCGCGCATACGCGGATGCTTAGATGGACGGGTGAACGAGCGCATCCCCCTGACTCCCCCGCCCACCCCGAGTGACTTCGGTTTTACCGTCGACGATCGCCTCGCCGCAGGCGGTGTCTCCGGGAGCGACGGCGCTCCACTCGGACGCGCGGGGACCATCCGCACACCGCACGGTGAAATCCAAACCCCCGCCTTCATACCCGTGGGCACGAAAGCAACGGTGAAGGCGGTGCTCCCCGAGAGCGTCACGCAGCTCGGCGGCCAGGCGGTACTCGCCAACGCGTACCACCTGTTCCTACAGCCGGGCTCGGACCTGGTCGACGAGGCCGGCGGTCTCGGTCGCTTCATGAACTGGGACGGCCCCACGTTCACCGACTCCGGCGGGTTCCAGGTGATGTCGTTGGGCGTCGGCTTCAAGAAGGTCATCTCCATGACGGAGTCAGCGCACTCCGACGCCGAGGTGATCGCGAAGAACAAGGAGCGCCTCGCCCACGTCGACGAGGACGGCGTGACATTCAAGTCGTTCATCAACGGGGATCGGCACCGCTTTACGCCCGAGGTGTCGATGGAGATCCAGCACCAGCTCGGCGCCGACATCATCTTCGCCTTCGACGAGTGCACCACCCTGCTCAACACGCGCGCCTACCAGGAGGACTCCGTGGCGCGCACCGCACGGTGGGCGGTCAGGTGCCTCGATGAGCACGCCAGGCAGACTTCGGACCGCACGCATCGCCCGTACCAGGCACTCTTTGGCGTGGTCCAGGGTGCGCAGTACGAGGATCTCCGTCGCTCAGCCGCCCGCGGCCTCGCGGAGATGACCGGGGCCGAGGCCGGGGATCAGCGCTTCGACGGATTCGGAATCGGCGGCGCGCTCGAGAAGAGCGAGCTCGGCACCATCGTGTCGTGGGTGTCCGACGAGCTTCCCGAGAACAAGCCGCGCCACCTCCTCGGGATCTCGGAACCCGACGATCTCTTCGCCGCGGTCGCCGCCGGTGCGGACACCTTCGACTGCGTGGCTCCGTCTCGGCAGGCCCGCGGCGGCAGCATGTACTCGGCCGGCGGCCGCATCAACGCGAAGTCAGCCGGCCAGCGCCGTCGCTTCGAGGCGATCGACGCGGAGTGCGACTGCTACACCTGCGAGAACTACACGGCCGCGTACCTGCACCACCTCTTCAAGGCGAAGGAGATGCTCGGCTCAACGCTCGCCACGATCCACAACGAGCGGTTCATCGTGCGGCTCGTCGAGCGCATCCGCGCGAGCATCATCGACGACACGTTCGCTGAGCTGCGCGACGAAGTGCTCGGCCGCTTCTACAGCCCCGAGTTTGCGCGGGAGGCCGCTGCGAAGCAGGCGTAGCCCGCGGTCCGCGCGCGTTCAGGCGCGGTCGCGCGCTGTCGCGCGCGTTCAGGCGCGGTCGCGCGCTGTCGCGCGCGTTCAGGCGCGGCCATGCAGGAGATCCGAACTCAGGCGGATGGATTCCGAAGAATCTCTCCGCCTGAGTTCGGATCTCCTGCGCGAGCTCGAAACGCGGACACCGGTCGAGGCCGGGGCGCACCGCCCCAGCGCGCACGATATGCGCCAGCGTCGCCCGCGCGGCGGCTACCGCGCGTGTGCGGTCTCGGCCGCTCGTACCCGCGCGATCACGCGCGTGGTGACCGGGAGGAGCACCACCTCGGCGAGCACCTTGATGCCGTACCCGAGCGCGGTGTAGCCGATGAAGTCCCAGCCCTCGAGCACGCCCCAGAATGCGATGGTGCAGAACACGACCGTGTCGACGACCTGTCCCACCACGGTCGAGGCGATCAGCCGCGTGCGGAGGAACCTGCCCGAGGTGCGGCGGCGCAGCCGCACGAGCACCCACGCGTTGATGAGCTGGCCGGCGAGGAACCCGCCGAGGCTCGCCGCGACGATCCGCGGCACGAAGCCGAGCACCGATTCAAACGCCGCCTGGTTCTCCCAGCCCGGGGCAGCCGGTGACAGCTGCGTCACCCAGATGGTGAGCGAGGCGAGCAGCGACAGCGCGAACGCCGTGAAGATCGCGCGGCGCGAGGCACGCAGCCCGTAGACCTCGGCGAGCACGTCGCCCACGATGTACACGAGCGGGAAGAGGAACACTCCCCCGTCAACGATGAACGGCCCGAGGGACACCGTGCCCCACTGGATCGGGCCGAAAGCGATCAGCTTCACGGCGACGATGTTCGAGATGAGCAGCAGCCCCACGAACACCGCCACGACGACCGCGTAGCGCGCGCCGGCCGCCGCGGCGCGGCCCCCGACGGTCACGTCCCTGGCCGCGTCTGGTTCGGATGATCCTACGGACGTCACCAGCGTGTTCCCCTCACTCATCGACCAGTCCCACCCCGAGTGCTCCTCGAATCATGTCCATGTTCAGTTTCGCCGCGACCCGCGCGCCGTTGCCGGCCGCGATGATGAGCTGCTGCGGGCCGGGCGGCACGATGTCGCCCACCGCGTATACGCCGCGCACCGCGGTCTCACCGCGCTCGTCCGTGACCACCAGGCCCCAGTCATCGCGCTCGATCGGCAGCTCCCCCATGAACTCGACGGGCGCGTGCCACCGCGGGCGCACGAAGCCGCCAACGCGGGCGATCACCTCGCCGTCCGAGAGCCGCACACCGGTCATGTCGGCCTTTTCGCCGACGATGTCGTCGATCTGGCGCCGCTCAACGCGGATCCCGATTGCCGCGAGCTGTGCCTCCTGCTCGGGCCGGATCGTGTCGGCGCCGTTCGTGAACACCACGAGGTCGGAGCTGAAGCGGCTGATGAGCAGCGCGCGGGCGAACAGGTCTGAGGTCTCGCCGATCAGCGCGAGCGGTTTGTCGGTCTTCTCGAAGCCATCGCACTCGACGCAGCTGTGCAGCGCCGTGCCGTAGTAGGCCCGGATCATCGGCAGCTCCGGGAGTTCCTCGGTGAGCCCGGTCGCGATCAGCACGCGCCGCGCCACGTGCTCCACGTCGGCGGCGCCCCGGATTCCGGTGCCGCGCACGCGGAAGCCAATGCCGTCGGGGAAGCCGACCGCGATCGCCTCATCGTGGCTGAGCGGCGCGATCTCGCGGGCGACCGCCTGCGAGAACTGGGCCGTGGGATACCCCTCGAACTCCTCGCGGCCGAGCCGGCGGAGTTCGAGCGGGGGCGCACCGTCGCGGGTGAGGAAGCCGTGCGACTGCATGGTCGCGGAGTGCCGCGGCCGATTGCTGTCGAGGATCGCGATCCTGCGGTTTGCACGCACGAGCTGCAGCCCCGCTGAGAGGCCGGCGGGGCCGCCGCCAATGATCGCGACACCAATCGGCGCTTCCTGCACCCGGTCAGACACGCTCGGTCTCCCTACTCGTCGTTTGCAGCCTGTGCGCTGAGGTGGTCCTCAAGCTTGCGCAGCCGGGCGAGAGTCTCGTCGCGGCCGAGCAGCTCGAACGACTCGAACAGCGGCGGGGACACCCGGCGGCCGGAGGCCGCAACGCGCAGCGCACCGAACGCCACCCGCGGCTTGAGCTCGAGCCCCTCGATGAGCGCGGCCTGGAGCGCATTCTGAATCGGCTCGGTGGCCCACTCCGCCTCCGGGATCGCTTCGAGCGCGGTGATACCCGCCGCGAGCACCTGGGGGGCGTCGCCCTTCAGCGACTTCAGCGCGTCGTCCTCGTACTGCAGCGCCTCGGCCGAGGTGAACAGGAAGCCGAGCATCGGCGTCACCTCGGACAGCACCGTGACGCGGCTCTGCACGAGCGGCACGGCGCGGCGCACGGTCTCGAGCTGCGCGGCACTCGGCTCGATCGGGAGGGCCCCGCCGGCGATGAGGTACGGCAGGATCCGCGACTCGAAGTCGGCCTCGGTGAGGAGGCGGATGTGGTCGGCGTTGATCGAGTCGGCCTTCTTCTGGTCGAAGCGTGCCGGGTTCGGGTTGACGTCGTGCACGTCGAACGCGGCAATCATCTCGGCGCTCGTGAACACATCGCGGTCGGGTGCCAGCGACCAGCCCAGCAGGGACAGGTAGTTCAGCAGCCCCTCGGGGATGAAGCCGCGCTCGCGGTGGTGCAGCAGGTTCGACTCGGGGTCGCGCTTCGACAGCTTCTTGTTGCCCTCGCCCAGCACATACGGCAGGTGGCCGAACTGCGGGATCGCCGCCTCGACGCCGAGCTCAACAAGCGCCGAGTGGAGCGCGATCTGGCGCGGAGTTGACGAGAGCAGGTCCTCACCGCGCAGCACGTGCGTGATCCCCATGAGCGCGTCGTCGACCGGGTTGACGAGCGTGTAGAGCGGTGCGCCGTTGGGGCGCACCACGACGAAGTCGATCGTGGCGCCGGCCGGGAACGTGATGTCGCCGCGGACGAGGTCCGTGAACGAGAGGTCGACGTCGGGTACGCGGAAGCGCAGCGCGGGCTGGCGCCCCTCGGCGCGGAACGCGGCGCGCTGCTCATCGCTGAGGTCGCGGTCGAAGTTGTCGTAGCCGAGCTGCTTGGGCCGGCCGGCCGCCTCGTTGCGCGCGTCGATCTCCTCGGCGGTCGAGAAGCTCTCGTAGAGGTGCCCCGCGGCGGTCAAGCGCGCGATGATGTCCTGGTAGATGTCGCCGCGCTGAGACTGGCGGTACGGGCCGTGCTCACCGCCCGCGTCGATCCCCTCGTCCCAGTCGAGCCCGAGCCAGCGCAGCGAGTCGAGGATCTGAGCGTAGCTCTCCTCGCTGTCGCGCGCGGCGTCGGTGTCCTCGATCCGGAACACGAAGGTGCCACCGGTGTGGCGCGCGTATGCCCAGTTGAACAGGGCGGTGCGCACCATGCCGACGTGGGGGGTTCCCGTCGGCGAGGGGCAGAAGCGGACGCGAACATCGGAGCCGGTCGCGGTTGAAAACTTGGGGGCATCAGTGTGTGACATCGCTGCTATCTTACCCTCGCCGGAGCGCGAGCAGGCGAACCGCGGTCGCCGCGCCGAGCACGATCAGTACCCCGGCAACCACCGACACGAGCGGGAAGCCGCCCGCGGCGAAGAGCGCCCCGGACGCCGCGCCGAAGAGTGCGCCCGCCGCGTTCATCGTGGTGTCTGACTGCCCCTGGCGTGCCGGGCGATCCGCGGCCGGGGTGAGCTCGGTGACGAGCGCGGCTCCGGCGACCGTCACCATGCACCAGCCGATCCCGAGCAGGATCAGCGCGGTCTGGATCACGGAGACCGACTCGCCGCCGAACCCGGTGCCGAGCGCCGCGAGCGCGAGCACGCCGAAGCCGGAGAGGATCACCGGGATCGCGCCGAGGCGGCTCGTGAGCATGCCGAACACTGGCGACAGCGCGTACATCCCCGCGATGTGCAGACTGATCGTGAGGCCGACGAGGGTGATGCTGCCGCCGTGGTCGGTGAGGTGGAGCGGGGTCATCGCCATGAGGCCCACCATCACCGCGTGAGCGAGTGCAACCATGGCGATCGCGAGGTACTGCGGCAGGGCCGAGGCGCGCGCCGCCGGAGCAGCCTCGTCGGGCGCGGTGGGAGCAGCCTGGCCGCGCTCGGCCGGAGTCGCTCCGGCGCGCGCGGCCGGCTCATCCGTCAGCGCGGCAAGACGCTGGGCCTCGAGCAGCGGATCCGGCCGCAGCCCGATCCAGACCACGAGCCCGGCGGCAATCTGCGCGGCGATCGTGAAGAAGAAAATACCGGAGAGGCCGGGCAGGCCGAGCGCCTCTCCGAGCAGCTCCCCCGGACCGATGAGGTTGGGGCCGGTGACCGCGCCAATGGTGATCGACCACACCACGAGCGAGAGGTCGCGCGCCCGCCGCTGCGGCACCGCGAGGTCGGTGGCGGCGAAGCGCGACTGCAGTTGCACCGCGACCGCGACGCCGAGCACTCCCAGGCCGACGAAAAGCAGCGCCGACACGTGCAGCGCTGACGCGACGACCACGAGCACCGCCCCCAGCACGGCGATCGCGTTGCCCGTGGCGAGGGCGATCCGGCGCCCGCGGCGCGCGGCGAGCCGGGCGAGCGGCACGCCGGCGATTGCGGCGCCGACCGCGTTCATAGTGGAGCCGAAGCCCGAGAGCGCCGGGTTCCCCGTGATGTCGGCGATGAGGAGCGCGCCCGCGGAGAGCGAGGCGCCCACGCCGAGCCCGCCGAGGATCGTGGCGAGCGCGAGCACACCGACCATCCGCCGCTGCAGCGCTGCCACCCGCTGGGGTGTCGCGACGTTCCCGCTGCCCGGGCCGGACTGCGCCGTCATGCTCACGCCACCGGCTCCAGCCCCCAGCGAGCCCCATCGACGGTGGCAAGCAGGCGCTTCGCGAGGCGCACCTGCGGGCTCTCGTTTGCGGTAACCATCGAGACCAGCCCGATCGTGCGGTAGCGGGGCGGGTCGAGGGTGACCGCGCGGGCGTCGTCCGGGAGGGTGCGCGCGGCCGCGAGCGCGAGGCCGGGCACGAGCGCGACCGCTCCACCCGCCGCCGCCATCGCGAGCATCGCCGGCACGTTGTCGGTCTCCTGGATGATGTCGGGTTCGAAGCCGGCCTCGCCCGCGGCGGAGAGCAGGTGGCCCCGACACTTCTCGCAGCCCGCGATCCAGTGCTCCTCGGAGAAGTCGCCGAGGCGGGCGCTGTCGCCGCCGATCTCACGCTCGTCAGAGACGACGAGGCGCACCTCCTCGCGCCAGAGCGGGAGGAACGCGCTGCCTGCGGGCAGCTCTGCGGCGCCCTCGTAGTCGAAGATCAGCGCGCAGTCGACCTCGCCGTCGCGCAGCATCGCCGTGGCCGAGGGCGGCTCGGCCTCGCGGTACTGGAGCGCGACGTCTGGCGCTTCGGTGGCCAGCTCCCGCATGAGGGCCGGCACCACCGTTGCCGACGCCGAGGGGAAGCCGACGAGCCGGAGCGTGCCCGCGCGCTCCCCGCGCAGGTCGTCGATCGCCGCGAGGGCAGCGTCGATCTCGGTGACCACCGTGCGGCCGTGATCCGCGAGGATCCGGCCCGCCGGGGTCAGCCTGATCCCGCGACCGCTGCGCTCGATGAGCGGCACCGCCAGGCGCGTCTCCACGCGCTTGATGCGCTGGCTCACGGCTGGCTGGCTGAGACCGAGACTCGCCGCGGCGGCGGTGAGGGATCCGGTGGTGGCCAGCGCGTGGAGGATGCGCAGCTCGGTTGAGTCGATCGAGCCGAGCGGGTCGGCGGTGCGTGTGCTCGTCATGGGGCGATTCTACATCGAATCATAATTCCAAGTGAGGCAAAGCATAAGAATGATTCTCTTTCATTATGTCTCCGGGTGCTTTACCCTGGCCGCATGCGCACCCAGACCCGCGGAGCACACACATCCGCAGCCAACTGGGCGGGGCAGTTTGCCGCCGGCCCCGGCTATCTTTCCGCCTGCACGGCGGGCCTGCCGAGCGACGCGACCGTCGACGCCATGCAGGCGTTCATCGCGCGCTGGGCTGGCGGCGGGCTCGACGCGCGCGCGATCAGCGCGCAGGCGGAGCGCTGCCGCGAGCTGTTCGCCACCATCGCCGGGGTCGCGCCGGCGCGCGTCGCGCTCGGCTCGCAGATCTCACAGCTCGTCTCGATCGTGGCCACTGCCGTGCCGGATCAGGCAGAGGTGCTCTGCGCCACGGGCGACTTCGCCTCGCTCACGCACCCGTTCGAACAGCTCGCGGCGCGAGGCGTGCGCGTGCGCTACGCCCCCGTGTCAGAGCTCGCCGCCGCGGTCGACGAGCGCACCGCCCTGGTCGCGTTCTCGCTCGTGCAGTCCGCCTCGGGTGAGATCGCGGACCACGCGGCCATCCGCGCCGCAGCCGCGCGGGTGGGGGCCCGCACGCTCGTCGACCTCACCCAGTCGCTCGGCTGGCTCCCCGTCGGCGCCGAGGGGTTCGACTTCACCGTGTGCCACGCGTACAAGTGGCTGTGCGCGCCGCGCGGCACCGCGTTCCTCACGGTGGCCCCGGGACTCGACGACGAGCTCACCCCGCTCGCCGCGGGCTGGTGCTCCGCCGACGACGTGTGGTCGTCCTGCTACGCCGGGCACACCCCGCTCGCCGCGGGGGCCGGCCGCTTCGACGTCTCCCCCGTCTGGCCCGCGATTGCCGGCACCGAGGTCGCGCTCCGCGAGTGCACCGAGCGCGACCCGGCGGCCGTGCTCGCGCACACCGTTGGACTCGCCAACGAGGCCCGCGCCATGCTCGGACTCCCCGCGGGCGACTCGGCAATCGTCACCTGGGCAGACCCCGACGGCGCAGACCTCGCGGCGATGCAGCACGGCGGCATCACTGCCTCAGGCCGCGCCGGCAACGCGCGCATCTCGTTCCATCTCTGGAATACCTCGGAGGACGTGGCGCAGCTCGCCGCGGCGCTCGGCCGCTAGCGCGCGCCCGCGATCGCCTCCGCCTGACGGCGGTCCTCCTCCGTGGCCACGAGCTGCCCGCACGCCCCGTCGATCTCCTTGCCGCGGGTGTCGCGCAGCGTCGTGGGGATGCCCGCGGCGTTGAGCCGGTCCACGAACTCGCGGGTCACCTCGCGGGTCGAGGAGGTCCAGATCGAGCCGGGCGTCGGGTTCAGCGGGATCGGGTTGACGTGCACCCAGCCACGGCCGCGCGAGTTGAGGCGCTCAGCGAGCAGGTCGGCGCGCCACCCGTGGTCGTTCATGTCCTTGATCAGGGCGTACTCGATCGACACGCGGCGCCCGGTCTTCTCGTAGTAGCCGTACGCGGCGTCGAGCACCTCATCGACCTTCCACCGGCTGTTCACCGGGATGAGCTCGTCGCGGAGCAGATCGTCGGGGGCGTGCAGCGACAGCGCGAAGGTGATCGGGATCTCCTCGTCGGCAAGCTTGCGGATCGCCGGCGCGAGGCCGACCGTGGACACGGTGATCCCGCGCGCCGACATGCCGAGCCCCTCGGGCGACGGCGCAATCATGCGGTGCACCGCGTTCATCACGCGCTTGTAGTTGGCGAGCGGCTCGCCCATGCCCATGAACACGATGTTGTTGACGCGCTCTGCCTCCGCACCGTTGCCCTCCTCGCGGGCGCGGCCGAGTCCGCCCTCGGCGATGACGCGGTTTGCCTGCACCACCTGGTCGAGGATCTCGGCGGTCGACATGTTTCGGGTGAGGCCGGCCTGGCCCGTGGCGCAGAACGGGCAGTTCATGCCGCAGCCGCACTGGCTCGACACGCACAGCGTGATGCGGCCCGGGTAGCGCATGAGCACCGACTCCACGAGGGCGCCGTCGAAGAGGCGCCACAGGAACTTGATCGTCGCCCCGTCGTCGGTGACGAGCCGCTTCACCTCGGTGAGCAGCGGCGGGAAGAACGCCTCGGCGATCGCCTCGCGACTGTCCTTCGGCAGGTCAGTCATCTGCGCGGCGTCCGACACGTACTGGTCGAAGTACTGCTTCGAGATCTGCTTCGCGCGGAACTTTGGCAGGCCGAGCTCCACGATCTTCGCCTCGCGCTCAGCGAGCGGGAGGTCGGCAAGGTGCGTGTCCGGCTGCTTCACGCGCGGGGAAGCGAACTGCAGCGTGGGGCGGCCATCGGGCGTGGTGAGCTGCTCCCAGCCCTCCGCCTTCGGGCGCACCTGCGGGCGCGCCGCCAAGCCGCCACGGTTGGGGCGGGTCTTGATCAGTTTGGGCTCTTCGGCACCGCGATCGTGATTGAGCTTGTTTGGATCCACCGCTCTATTGTCGCAGGTCGAGCTGCGTGCTCGCGTCGCGGCCTGCGCCGGGCCCGAAAGCCGGGGTGCTCAGGCGCGGCCGGGGTCGAGGAGGCGGGAGCGAATCAGAAACCGCAGCCCCTCGGGGGCCTCGAGCGAGAAGCCGCTCCCCCGCCCAGGAACTGCGTCGACCGTGAGGTGGGTGTGCGCCCAGACGCCGAACTGCTCGCGCGACATCCAAAACGCGATCTCGCGCTCGGCCTCGTCTGCCGCGCCGCGCTCGGCCGCCGCACCCGCGGCCGCGCTGTCCTCGGCTGCGCTGTCCGCGGCCGCGCCACCGCGCGGCGGGAGTTCGAGCGTGCCGAGCAGCACGTCCTGGCCGCCAGTGCGGAACTCGCCCGCTTGATAACACATCGGGGCACTGCCATCGCAGCACCCGCCCGACTGGTGGAACATGAGCGGGCCGTGCATGGCCCACAGCCGCTCGATCAGATCGAGCGCCGCGGGCGTGAATGCGAGCCGGCTCTCGGTCTCACCCGCCACCTCGGGCCGGGCCGCGACCGTACCGGGAACCGGGGCACTCGCCACGGGCGGCGGGACCGGCGCCCCGGCCGCGTCGCACGTCTCACCCGGCGCGGCGCTGGCAATCGTCTGCTCGGACATGTGACACATCCTCTCCGCGGCAGCGTCGCCGCGTCTCTTCAGGCTACGCCTCGCCGGGGCGGACCGGAAGGCCCGCCACCGCGAGACCGGTCGGGCGTGCGCCGCGGAACACTCCGCGGCGCACGCCCGCGCGGACGCTAGCTCGCGGCGAGCCGCAGCACGACGCGGCCGTCGATCTTGCCGGCGCGCATCTCGTCGAGCACCGCGTTCACGTCCTCGAGCGGGCGCTCGGCGACGGTCGGGTGGATCAGCCCACGCGCGTAGAAGTCGAGCGCCTCGATCATGTCCTGCCGCGTCCCGACAATCGAGCCGCGGATCGTGAGCCCCTTCAGCACGATGTCGAAGATCGGCGCCGGGAAGTCCCCGGGCGGCAGACCGTTGAACACGATCGTGCCGCCGCGGCGGGTCATTCCGATCGCCTGACCGAACGCTGACGGGTGCACGGCGGTGACGAGCACCCCGTGCGTGCCGCCCGTCTCACGCTGGATCGCCTCGACCGGATCCTCCGTGAGCGCGTTCACCGTGACCTCGGCACCGTGCTGCTTGGCGAGCGCCAGCTTGTCGTCGGAGATGTCGACCGCCGCGACGCGCATGCCCATCGCCACGGCGTACTGCACCGCGATGTGGCCGAGCCCGCCGATGCCGGAGATCACGACCCACTGCCCCGGGCGCACGCCGGTGACCTTGAGCCCCTTGTACACCGTGACGCCAGCGCAGAGCACGGGCGCGACCTCGACCGGATCGGATCCGGCGGGCACGATCGCCGCGTACTCCGCGTCGACGAGCATGTACTCGGCAAACGAACCGTCGACCGAGTAGCCGCCGTTCTGCTGCTGCTCGCAAAGGGTCTCCCAGCCCGTGCGGCAGAACTCGCAGTGCCCGCACGCCGACCACAGCCACGCGTTGCCCACGAGGTCACCAACGGCGACGTTCGTGACCCCGTCGCCGATCGCCTCGACGATGCCAACCCCCTCGTGTCCGGGAATAAACGGCGGACTCGGCTTCACCGGCCAGTCGCCCTCAACCGCGTGGAGGTCGGTGTGGCACACGCCGGTCGTGAGCACGCGCACGAGCGCCTGCCCCGGCCCCGGCGTGGGGACCGCGTGCTCGGCAACGTCGAGGGGCTTCCCAAACGCGGGGACTGCCGCCGCGCGCATCGTCTGTGTGGTCATCGTGTCCTGTCCTTTGTTCTCAATGGGTGTGGGCGGGTGTGGCCGGCTCAAAAGAAGCCGTCGGCAGACTCGCGGTAGCTCACCAGCAGGTTCTTGGTCTGCTGGTAGTGATCGAGCATCATGAGGTGGTTCTCACGGCCGATCCCGCTCGACTTGTAGCCGCCGAACGCGGCGTGGGCCGGGTAAGCGTGGTAGTTGTTGACCCACACACGGCCGGCCTGGATGGCGCGGCCCGCGCGGTACGCGGTGTTGCCGCTGCGGCTCCATACCCCGGCGCCCAGGCCGTAGAGGGTGTCGTTCGCGATCCGGACCGCGTCGTCGAAGTCGGTGAACGTGGTCGCCGAGACGACGGGGCCGAAGATCTCCTCCTGGAAGATCCGCATCGAGTTGTCGCCGCGGAAAATGGTCGGCTGAATGTAGAACCCGTCCGCGAACTCGCCACCCAGATCCGCCACCTCGCCGCCGGTGAGCACCTGTGCGCCCTCTTGCTTGCCGATGTCGAGGTAGGAGCGGATCTTCTCGAACTGGTCGTTCGACGCCTGCGCACCCATCATCGTGTCGGTGTCGAGCGGGTTGCCGCGCGTGATCAGCTCGGTGCGCTCCACGACCGCGTCGAGGAAAGCGCCCGCGATCGACTCCTGGATGAGCGCGCGCGACGGGCACGTGCAGACCTCACCCTGATTGAGGGCGAACATGGTGAAGCCCTCCTTCGCCTTGTCGAAGTACGCGTCGTCCTGGGCCATGACGTCTTCGAAGAACAGGTTCGGGCTCTTCCCGCCGAGCTCAAGCGTGACGGGGATGATGTTCTCCGACGCGTACTGCATGATCAGCCGGCCCGTGGTGGTCTCGCCGGTGAACGCAATCTTGCGGATCCGCGGGCTCGTGGCGAGCGGCTTGCCAGCCTCCGCGCCGAAGCCGTTGACGATGTTGACCACGCCCGCAGGCAGCAGGTCGCCGATGAGCTCGAACAGCACGAGGATCGACGCCGGCGTCTGCTCGGCCGGCTTCAGCACGATCGCGTTCCCCGCGGCGAGGGCCGGCGCGAGCTTCCACGTGGCCATGAGGATCGGAAAGTTCCACGGGATGATCTGCCCCACCACGCCGAGCGGCTCGTGGAAGTGGTACGCCACCATGTCCTCGTTGATCTGAGACAGGCCGCCCTCCTGGGCCCGGATCGCGCCCGCGAAGTACCGGAAGTGGTCGATCGCGAGCGGGATGTCGGCGTTGAGGGTCTCGCGGACCGCCTTGCCGTTGTCCCACGTCTCCGCGACGGCGATGAGCTCGAGATTCTGCTCCATGCGGTCGGCGATCTTATTCAGGATGACCGCGCGCTCGGCGGGGCTCGTCTGTCCCCAGGCCGGCGCGGCGGCGTGGGCGGCGTCAAGCGCCGCGTCGATGTCCGCGGCCGTGCCGCGCGCGACCTCACAGAACGCCTTGCCCGTGATCGGGGTGACGTTCTCGAAGTACTGGCCGCCCACCGGCGGCACCCACTCGCCACCGATGTAGTGCTCGTACCGACTCTTGAAAGTTACGAGCGAATCGGGCTGTCCCGGGGCTGCGTATACGGTCATGGCGCGTCTCCTTTGACGTCAGTGTCGAAAGCCGGGATC
Source organism: Leucobacter luti (assembly GCF_004217175.1). GTDB lineage: Bacteria > Actinomycetota > Actinomycetes > Actinomycetales > Microbacteriaceae > Leucobacter > Leucobacter luti. The sequence goes on along the minus strand of NZ_SHKI01000002.1, from coordinate 758,522 downwards.
GTCTCCCGGTGCTCCCGACGCTACGACGCCGACCGTTGCATTCGCGTTGCATTCGCGTTTCCGCGGGATTTCAGTGCCCCGTCCCGCCCCGCGCGGTGGCGGGGCGGGGCGGGGGCTGCGGCTGCGGCTGCGGCTGCGGCTGCGGCGGGGCTGTCGCGGCAGCGGGGCGGTCAGCGGGGGGCGGGGCGGTCAGCGTGGGGCGGCGCCGAGCGTTTCGAGCCGCGCAACCACGCGCGCCCGCTTGGGCGACTGCGGCGGGAGCACCTGCAGCAGGGTCTCCCACACGTGGGCGTCGCCCGTGGCCCAGTGCTGCGCGTAATCGTAGAGCGCGTCCGGGCTCGCGTGCTCCAGCATCGCCTCGCGCAGCGTGGCGTCGACCTCCGCGCGGAGCGCCTCGACGACCGGGGCCGCCGAGGCCGGCAGCACCGGCCCGGAGTAGGCGGCGAGCACGGCCGCCGCCGCCCCGCTCGCGAGCGCGTCGAGCGTGTCCGTCGCGTCGACCCGCAGCGGGCCCACCAGCCGGTACGGGCGCGAGCTCAGCACGAGCGGCACCCGCTCGGCCTCGCACCAGCGCCGCAACCGCACCAGCTCCGCCCGGAGCGTCTGCTCAGAGCTGCGCTGCCCGTACACCTGCTCGGCGAGGGTTGCAGCCGCGCGCCCCTGCGGCGCCGCCGCGAGCGCGAGCAGGATCTCCGCGTGCCGGCCCGTGAGCGCTGCCGCGCCGTCCGCCCACTCAAGCAACGCGGGGTCGCGGCCGAGCACGAGCAGGCGGGGCACGAACGGCTCTGGCGCGCGCTCGGAGCTCGGCGGGGCGACCGCGGAAGCGTCCGGGTGCCCGGCGCTGGCGGGCGACCCGCGCGGGGGCCCCACCACGGAACGGCCCGCCGCTGAGCCGCCGGCCGCGGCACCGCCGGCCGCCCCGGCGGGCCCGTCTGGCCGCGGGCGGTTCAGCAGCAGCCGCAGCGAGGCGAGCTGCAGCTCCGCCTCGATCGCCGCGAGCGTGGCTTGCAGTAGCGGCAGCAGGTGCGGTGAGGCCGCGTTGTCGCCACCCGTCACGTCGACCACGCCAATGATCGCGCCGGTCATCGGGTCGTGCACCGGCGCGGCCGTGCAGCTCCAGTCGTGCGCCGCGCGGTTGAAGTGCTCGGCCCCGAGCACCTGAATTGCGTGGTCAAGCGCGAGCGCGCTGCCCGGCGCGCTCGTGCCGACGGAGCGCTCGGACCAGTCCATGCCGGGGACGAACCCCATCTCGGCGGCGCGCGTGCGCAGTACGGAGTCGCCGTCGACCCAGAGCAGGCGCCCGGCCGCATCACCCACGGCGACGATCAGGCCGGAGTCGCGCGCCTCGTCGAAGAGCAGCTTTCGCACCACCGGCAGGGCCTGCGAGAGCGGGTGCGTGCGGCGCAGCTCGCTCAGCTCGTCGGCGTCGAGCGCCGGGCGATCGAGCACCCGGTTCGGGTCGATCGTGCCGCGCTGCGACCTGAGCCACGATTCGAGCACCACGGGGCGCAGCTCGGGCGCGCGCCCAAAACGCTCGCGAAGCTCGGTCTCAGCTTCCGCGCTCTCCGGTCCGAAGCCCCCGAGATGGCCGAGGAATCGCTCGTGCGCGAGTTCAAGCTGTCGCCTCCTGGCGCGCACAGATTCGCCGCGCCCCAGAGCCTGCCATACGCTCGACACACCGACACCTCCTCCTCGCGGCCCCACTGCTCCCGAGCGTACCCGAGCGCGGGCGGACGCGGGAGCCCCGTGCCCGGTTCCCCCAGCGGATTGGCACCTGGCAGCGCCCGCGGCCCGCGGCCCGCGGCCCGCGGCCCGCCTAGCGTGAGCCGCCGGAGCCGCGCCGCCTGCCGCGCACCGCAGCGCGGAGCGGGCGCTGCGCGCGGTGCGAGAGGCGGCGTCGCATCTTCAGCGTCATGAGCGCGAACGCCCCAACAAGGAGGGCGGCAACGAGCGCGCCGCCGATCCAGGCGTCGGGGATCAGCCCGACGATCCCGATGAACGCGACGGCCAGGAGCAGCAGCATCTCGCGCAGCTCGTTGCCGAACTGCTGCCGCCGGGCCGGCCGGGCGCGCACCACCGCGAGCTGCTGCTCACCGACGCCGAGCCGCGCCCGCGTCGACGCGTCGATAAAAATCGTGGGGATATCAGGGTGCACGCCCAGCGTGTCGCGGGCGCCCGGGAACCGGCCGCCCCACGTTCCCCCGGAGACCCGCACGCGCTCCTGCCACACGTCGTCCGGCAGTTCAAACGCTTTGATCACCACGGTCGGCACTACGCCGTCGCTGCCCGGCGATCCTTCCAGCACCACGTAGTCGCCGCTGGTCACCCCGAGCAGCTGCAGCGACAGCGCGCTCATCAGGCACACCTCGCGCTCCGTGCTCGCCGGGTCGGCGAGTGTGACGCGGAACGAAACGTAGTTGGGGATCCCCAGCAGCGCGTCGAAGCCGGTGGGCCGGCTCACCTCGACGGGGCGCACCACCGCGCGCTCTCCCACCTCGAGGCCCGCGCCCATCCGGATCATGTGGTCGATCTCAATCGTGTCGGGCGCCGCGTCTGGCGCCGCGTCCGCGCGCTCGCGGTACACGGTGGCCACCACGCGCGGTGCGGCGGGGCCGACCTCCTGGGCGAGCGCCTCGGAGACCACCTCGACGTGGTGCGGATCTCCGAGCACGCGCTGCAGCTCTGCCCCGAGCCGCACCACGGAGATGCCCTTCCGCTCAAGCAGATCGTGGGTGCGCGCAACCGTCACGTGGAGCCGGTCACCCGCGTGCCCGGGCTCCGCCGACACGCTACGCAGCTCGGGCGCGACCACGGTGAAGTGTTCGCCGTATCGCTGCGCGGCACGACCGATCTGGTCGGGGAGCTCCGCCAGGGGGTTCTCCAGCAGCACGAGGCCCGCCTCGCGCAGCACGCGCGCCGAGGCCGCGGGTGCGGCGCCAGCGAGCGTGAGCGGGGCGGCGGCGCTCCCCCACGCGGCGGCGATCCCCGGCTCGCGCAGCATGCGCAAGAGCAGCGCGCTCTGCGTGCCGAAGCGGCGGCCGACGCTCGGCTCGGGCTCCCCGGTCGTGGCCCCCATCACGAAGCCACCGTCCGCGTCGCCCAGGTACCCGCCCAGAGCGACGTACGCGTACGCGCCGCGCAGGGTCTCCCCCGTCTGCAGCTGAATCTCGGCATCCGCGATCCAGACGCGCCGGTACCACGGTGTCTCCGTGCGGTCGACGGCGCGCAGCTGAGATCGGCTGAGGAACTGCACGGCGAGCTCGATCTGCGCGCCGGGCTCCGGGAAAATGGTGGCGGGGACGTAGCCGAGCGACGCGACGAAGCCGGCGAAGCCGACCCGAAGGCCGGTCACGCGCGCGCGCAGCGAGGGCACCATCAGCACCCCCGGCTCGGTCCCAAACTTGTGCCGCAGCTGCGCGGGCGACGCGTTCGAGCCGATCGCGAGGACCGGAACGAGGCCGTCGGCGACCACGCCGAGCCCCTCCTCCAGCACGCTGTTGAGGTGGGGAAGCGTGGTCGTCGAGAGGCCCAGCCGCTCGGCCGACGGCGCGTCAAGCTGTACGCGCGTGGTCCCGAGCCGCTGTGCCGCGGAGCGCTCCCAGTCGAGGGGCTCGCTCCAGCGGTCGCGGATCGGCCACACCCGGTCCTGCGTGATCACCACCGAGCCAGCCGGGTGCACCCCCGGGTAGCTCAGGGGCCGCACCCGGGGGGCCTGATCCGCGGCGAACTCCGGGCCGTCTGCGGCGGCTGAGCCGGCCGCGTCGGTCTCGGGGCGCGCCCCGTCGCTGTGTTCCCCCACCCGCGCGTCTACTCGCCGGCGTCGCGCACAGGGTTGCGGAGGATGCCGATTCCCTCGATCTCCACCTCGACGACGTCGCCCGATACGAGCGGGCCCACCCCAGCGGGCGTGCCGGTGAGGATCACATCGCCCGGGAGCAGCGTGAACGCCTGCGAGGCGTACGAGACGATGCGCGCGAGCGAGTGGATCAGCTGGCCGGTGGTGCCGTCTTGGCGGGTCTCACCGTTCACCCGCGTGGTGATCCGCGCGTTCGCGAGGTCGGGATCCGTCTCGATCACGGGGCCGAGCGGGCAGAACGTGTCGAAGCCCTTGCCGCGCGTCCACTGCCCGTCCTTGATCTGGAGATCGCGGGCGCTCACGTCGTTGGCGCAGGTGAAGCCGAACACGTACTTCAGCGCGTCCTCCTCGGGGACGTCCTTCGCGAGCGCGCCGATCACGAGCGCGAGCTCGCCCTCGTGCTCCACCCGCTCGGAGATCGCCGGCCGCACGATGGCGTCGCCCGGGCCGATCACCGAGGTGTTCGGCTTCAGGAACAGCAGCGGCTCCTCGGGCGTCTCCCCGCCCGTCACGTCCTTCATCTCCTCGATGTGGTCGGCGTAGTTCTTACCGACGCACACCACCTTTGAGCGCGGAATCACCGGGGCGAGCAACCGCACCTGCTCCAGGCGGAAGCGCCGCCCGGTGGTGTCGTAGCCCGCGACGATCGGGTCGCTCACCAGCTCAACGAGCTCGACACCGGTCCCGTTCTCTGCGGCGTCGAGCACGCCGAACGAGATCTCGCCGTCGACCTGGAAACGTGCAACCTTCATCGTGCCGCCGCCGTCTCTGCCGCGCCCGCCGCCGGTTCGGTGATCTGCGAGAGCCAGCCGTGACGGTCCTCGCGGGTGCCGAACTGGATACCGGTGAGCTCTTCGCGCAGCGCCATCGTCAGCTCGCCGGGCCCGGACTCGCCGAAGTCGATCGCGAAGTCCTCGGACTTTAGCTGCCTGATCGGGGTGATCACGGCGGCAGTGCCGCAGGCGAACGCCTCGGTGATGGTGCCCGCGGCGACACCCTCGCGCCACTCCGACACGGTCAGATCGCGCTCCTCGACCGCGTGGCCGCGATCCTTCGCGAGCTGGATCAGGCTGCGGCGGGTGATCCCGTCGAGGATGTTTCCGTTGAGGCGCGGCGTGAGCAGCGTGCCGTCGGCGCGCACGAGGAACAGGTTCATCCCGCCGAGCTCGTCGATCGTGTCGACCGTAGCGGAGTCGGTGAACAGCACCTGCTGGCAGCCGTTGTCGGCGGCCACCTGCTGCGGCAGCAGCGACGCGGCGTAGTTGCCGCCGCACTTCGCGGCGCCAGTACCGCCGCGGCCGGCGCGAGCGAGATCCCGCGAGAGCCAGATCGACACCGGCTTCACGCCGCCCGAGAAGTATGGGCCGGCGGGGCTCGCGATGATCATGAAGCGGGCGCGCTCCGCGGCGCGCACACCAAGGAAGCTCTCGTCGGCGATCATGAACGGGCGCAGGTACAGGCTCTGGTCGTACCCGCTCGGCACCCAGTCCGCGTCAATCCGGACGAGCTCGCGCACGCCCGCCACGAACAGCTCCTCGGGGATCTCGGGCAGCGCGAGCCGCACCGCCGACTCGTTCAGCCGCCGCGCGTTCGCCTCGGGGCGGAACGTGACGATCGAACCGTCGGCCCGGCGGTACGCCTTGAGCCCCTCGAAGATCTCCTGGCCGTAGTGCAGCACGGAGGACGCGGGATCCATCTGGATCGGCCCGTACGGAATCACCTCGGCGTCGTGCCACCCGGCGTCCTTGGTCCACACCACCGAGACCATGTGGTCGGTGAAGACGTTACCGAACCCCGGATCCGCGAGGAGCGCCTCGCGCTCGGCGGCGGGCAGCCGATCAGCTTCGGTGTGGGTGAATGCCAGGTCAGTCATGAGGATACTTTCTCGCGAGGGCGGATGGTGCGCGGCGGGGCGCGCGGCTTAGCGGGCGGGGATCGCGGCGATCACCGCTGCGCCGACCGTGGCGGTCGGGCGGGGAGCTGACCCCCGGGTGGCAAGATCGGCGCGTACCGCGTCGCGGACGCGGTCGCCCTCGGCGCCGAGGCCCAGGTGGTCGAGCAGGAGTGCCGCGGAGAGGATCGCCGCGGTCGGGTCCGCCTTCTGCTGCCCTGCGATGTCGGGAGCAGAGCCGTGTACGGGCTCGAACATGCTCGGGAACGTGCCGTCGGGATTGATGTTTCCGGAGGCTGCGAGCCCGATGCCGCCGCCGATCGCGCCGGCGACGTCAGTGAGGATGTCTCCGAACAGGTTATCAGTGACGATCACGTCGAAGCGCGCCGGATCCTGCACCATGTGGATCGTCGCGGCGTCGACGTGCATGTAGTCGACCGCGATCTCCGGGTACTCGGCCGCGACCGTCTGCACGATGCGCTGCCACATCGAGCCGGCGAAGACGAGCACGTTGGTCTTGTGCACCCAGGTGAGCTTCTTGCGGGGGCGGGCCTGCGCCGCCTCGAACGCGTAGCGCACCACGCGCTCCACGCCGAAGGCCGAGTTGACCGACACCTCGGTCGCGACCTCGTTCGGGGTGCCGGGGCGCAGCGTGCCGCCGTTGCCGGCGTACGGGCCCTCGGTGCCCTCGCGCACCATGAGGAAGTCCACGGCACCCGGATCGCGCAGTGCCGATTCGACGCCGGGGAACAGCGTGCACGGGCGTACGTTCGCGTAGTGCTCAAAGTCAAAGCGGAGCTTGAGCAGCAGGCCGCGCTCGATGTTCGCGTGCTTGAGGCGCGGGTCGCCCGGCACCCCGCCGACCGCGCCGAACAGGATCGCGTCGTGCTCGGCAATCTGCTGCTGCTCGTCCTCGGGCAGGGTGTCCCCCGTCGCGAGGAACCGCTCGGCGCCGAGCGCAAACTCGGTGCGCTCGAGCGCCACGTCGCCGCCCGCGAGCACCGCGTCAAGCACGAGGTTCGCCTGCTCAATCACCTCCGGGCCGATGCCGTCGCCGGGAATGACTGCGAGCTTGATGGTGCGGGTCACTGAGCGCTCCTCTTCGTGCCTGGACAGAACTGCCTCAAGCATACTTCGGCGGGGCCCCCGGCCGCGCGTCCGCGCGAACTCCCCCGGTCTCGCGCACGCTCCCCCGTTCCCACCTGTTCCCGCGCACGCTCCCGAGTTCCCGCCCGTTCCCGCGCACGCTCCCCCGAGCTCATGCAGGAGATTCGAACTCAGGCGGACGAAACCCGGGAAATCCACACGCGCGAGCTCGGATCTCCTGCGCGAGTTCGGATCTCCTGCGCGAGCTCGGATCTCCTGCGCGAGTTCGGATCTCCTGCGCGAACTCGGGCTCGCGGGGCGGGGCCAGCGCGGGGCGGGGCCAGCGCGGGGCGCGGCTCGCTGCGCGGTGCCAGCGCGGCGTACACACGCGCGGCCCGCAGAAACGAAGAAAGCCTCACCCGAAGGTGAGGCTTTCTATCCGGTGACCCCAGCGGGATTCGAACCCGCGTTACCGCCGTGAGAGGGCAGCGTACTAGGCCGCTATACGATGGGGCCGGATGTGATGCTGGCCTCGGGGCTTCCCCCGCTGCCGTGGCAACTCATATATTCTGACATGCGGGCAGCCCCGCGGCAAATTCGGCCGAGAATCCCGGGTGTGTCACGCGGAATCCCGCGGTTTTTGGCGGGCGGCTCACGCGTCGGCCAGACTCGGCTTGAGCCGGCTCCGCGCCCACCCGGCGAGCGCGATGAGGGTCACGACGGTCACGACGACCGGGATCAGCGCGCCGCCCGCTGCCGCACCCCAGCCCCAGCTCGCGCCGAGCACGGCCCCCACGAGCACGGACACGACCGGGCCGTCGATGGTCCAGAGGAACACGTTGACGCTCGCGAGGTCGCCGGCCGGGGTGGGCACGGGCGCGAGCAAGCGCAGCGGGATCGACCCCTTGAGCGCCGCGGCGATCCGGAGCAGCACGACCGAGGCCGCGAGGACCGGCCCGGTGGCGAGCGCGAGCAGCGGCATGCCCGCGCCGGCTCCCGCACCGGCGAGCAGCACGCCGAGGCACACCGCGAGCCCCGCAGCGAGCGCCGGGACCGCGCTGTGGCGCAGGATCAGCCCTCCGGGTCCGAGCGGCAGCAGGGGCGGCGAGCCGGCGCCGGAAGCCGCCGTGACGATCCCGCGGCACCAGGGCTGCAGCGAGAGCGACGCGAGCGCCGTGGCCGCTGCCCCGAGCAGCGCGGCGCCGACGAAGCCCTGCCCCGGGGCGAGCGCGGCGGCCCAGCACGCACCCGCGGCGGCCACCCCCACGAGCGCGGCGAGGCTGCGCCCCGGCGCCCGCGCGAGGCCGAGCAGGTCGCGGCGCACGAGCGTACCGAACACGGTCTCGGCCGGCCGCAGGCGCAGCCGCCTCCCGCTCCGCACGGGCGTACCGAGCCGCGCGAGCGCCGCGTTCGGGTCCCCCGTCACCGCGAGGGTGCTCGCGGCGTCCCAGTTGACCGCCTGCGCGCGCAGCAGCTCGCGCGGCAGCCGGGCCGCAAACGGGAGCGCCCCGGCGAGAGCGACGACCGCGGCCGCGAGTGGGATCGCCATCGTGGCCCAGACACCCGGCACGAACACGGCGACCACTTCGAACCCCCCGGGTCCGCCAGCGAGAGACACCGCGGCACCGGTTTCGAGGAGCCGGGCCGCCGCAGACCACGGGTCCCAGAGCGCTCCGAGGCTGAGCTGCGCCGCCGCGAGGCCCGCGAGCACCGCCGCGACGACCGCGCGGGTGCGTGGTCCCCGCTGCCCGAGCAGCAGCGCCCCCACCACGAGCACGCCGAGGCCAGCCCCCGCGGCGACGGTGGCCACCGCGAGCTCCCACGGCAGCGGCCCGACGAGCGCGAACACGGTGGCCACCATGCCGCCGAGGAGCGCCCCACCTGCCGCGCCGCCGCCGAACCAGCGGAGCACCGGAGGCGCGAGGAGTCGCCATCGCGGGATCGCGGTGGGAAACAGCAGGTCAAGCTGCGGCAGGCCCGCGCGCGCCGGGCCGCCGCGCCCGCCGAGCAGCACCACGCCGGCGACCAGAAGCGTGAGCACCGCGGCGAACTGCGCCGGGAACGACAGCGCGGAGTCCGGCAGCACCGGGACGGCGGCCAGGATCGCCGTGCGCACGAACGGGGCGACCACGATGATGAGCAGCATCACGGCGACGTAGATCCGGTACGACACTTCACCGGCGGAGAGCCGGTCACCGCGCGCGCGACGCACCGCACGCACGGCGCGGAGCGCCGCCGCTCCCCCGCGGCTCCGGGTCTTGCCGCCCCCGCGGGCCACGCCGCCGCTGCGGGTCATGCTGCCCCCGCGGGACCCACCACGAGCTCGGCGTCGGCGACGCGCGCCACGAGGGCCGCATCGTGCGAGGCGAACGCCACGGCGACGCCCGCCGCGCGCGCGGCCAGCAGCGCCTCCGCGACGATGCCGCGCCGATCAGGGTCGAGGCGCTGCTCGGGCTCGTCGAGCAGCAGCACCGAGCACGGCCGCGCAAGCGTCATCGCGAGCGAGACGAGCTGCCGCTGGCCACTCGACAGCTCGTGCGGGAATCGCTCCGCGAGCGCGGCAATACCGAAGCGCTCAAGCGCGCCGTCGCCGAGGCCAGCCCACACGGGCAGGTCGTCCGCGCCCGTCGCACCGCCCCCCGGGTCCACGCGCCGCTCCCCCGACCACGCGGCGGTGATCAGGGTCTCGTGGTCGCGCAGTGTGAGGTCCGGGTACAGCGTCGGCGGCTCAATCACTGCCGCGACGTGGCGCCGCACCGCGTCGTCGCGCTCGTCGAGCGGCCGCCCGAAGAGGGTCGCCGCGCCCGCGGTTGGCCGGAGCCGACCCGCGAGCACTCGCAGCAGCGTGGTTTTGCCCGCGCCGTTGGGTCCGCGCACGGCGACGCACGCGCCCGGCGTCAGCGCGATCGAGGTCTCTGGCAGCAGCTCGGCACCGTCGATCTCCACGGCAACGGCCACGGCCGCGAGCACCGCCGCGGGAACCTCCGGCGCCGGGTCCTGGCCGCGCGCGATCACTTCGCTGACCGGACCAGCTTCGCCGCCGCGCGGCGCTTCAGCCACTTGTCGATGATGAGGGCCATGATGATCCAGCCGCCGAGCGCGGTGATCACCCAGAGAATGATGGGCGCGAGCACCCACGAGTCGACGCCGCTGATCTCGATGCCGTCGGGAAACAGCGTGGCGACCCACAGTGCGAGCAGGGTGGCCACGAGCCCCACGCCGCCCGCGAGCGGCGCCGCGTAGCGCTGCGCCATGTTCATCACGAACGGGCCGAGGATTGCCTGCGCCAGCACAAACACGCCGAGCGCGATGAAGAAGCCCGCGAGGTGCAGGGTGACTCCCGGCAGCGTGAAATGAATCACGAGCAGGCCGATCGCGCTGAGCACCAACTGCGACAACAGCTGAAACAGAAACCGCATGGAACTCCTTAGTCCGGGTGCGGCCCGTGCCGCGCGCACTCAGCGTATCGCAGCGGCACGGCGACCCGCTATTGCGTCGGAGGGCGCTCCCGGAACCACTTCGCGGGGAGGTCCGGGCCGTCCCAGACCTTGATGATGCCCCAGGCGACCGCCGCGATCGGCACCGCGAGCACCGCGCCGAGCACGCCGCTCAGCACCGTGCCGACGGTCAACGCGAGCAGGATCACGAGCGAGTGGAGCTTCAGCGCGCGGCCCATGAGCACCGGCTGCAGGAAGTTCCCCTCAAGCTGGTTCACGAGCACCACGACACCGACGACCAGCACGGCGCTGAGCGGCCCGTTTGCCACGAGCGCGACGAGCGCGGCGAGAATGCCGGCGACGGTGGCGCCGACGAGCGGAATGAACGCGAGCACGAAGACGAGCACCGAGAGCGGGAGCGCGAGCGGCACCTGCAGGATCATGAGGCCGATCCAGATCCCGATCGCGTCTACCGCAGCCACGGCCGCGGTGCCGCGCACGTACGAGCCGAGCGTCGCGACGGTCTTGTCGCCCGCGCGTTCGGCGCGCGCGAGGCCACGCCCCTCAAACGGGCGCAGCAGGAAGCGCCAGATCTGCGGCCCGTCCTTGAGGAAGAAGAACAGCACGACGATCATGAGCACGAGGCCCGTCACGAAGCCGGTAACCGCACCGACGCCCGCGAGTGCGCCGGACCCAAACTGCGAGCTCGTGAGGAAGTCGACCACGGCGTCCTGCCACTCCGAGATCTGCTCCGAGCTCGGCGCGAACGGCAGCGACTGCACCCACTCGAGCACCTGGCTAAACCCGTCTTGAGCCTGGCTTGCGAGTTCGTCCCACTCGTCGCGCACGGCCCACACGATGAGCCAGCCGACCCCGGTGAGCAGCAGCGCGATCGCGAGCAGCACGAGCACCGTGGCGAGCGCGGGAGGCACGTTGCGCGCCCGCAGCCAGCGCATCACCGGCGAGAACGTGCTCGCCAGGATGAGCGCGAGCAGGATCGGGATCACGACCGTGCTGAGCGAGCGCAGCCCGAGCACCACGAGCGCGGTGAGGGCGAGCACGATGATGACCTGCAGCGAGCGGGTCGCGAGCAGGCCGAAGCCGTCGCGCCAGAGCCCTGAGCGCGCGCGGCGCGGCGATGCCCCCGCGGTCTCGGCGTCGCCCGCCGCGTCTCCGGCGGCAGGGGCGTCACCCCCGGTGCTGCGTTCGAGCAGCGCGACGCGAATCGCGAGCTCCTGTCTGGCGCGTCGTCCGAACACGTGTGCCTCCCCGATCCTCGCCCTGCTTGTCCGGAGTCTACGCGCGCACTGCGCGCTCCGCGATGAACTCGCGCAACCGCGCCGCATCGTTGCCCATCTCGGTGACGTGCTGCGGCAGGTCGAGCAGGCCGGCGAGGTGCTCGGGCATGCCGGGCCGCTCCCCGGTCGCCTCGAACACGATGTCCGGGAACTTCTCGGGCTTCGCCGTCTCGAGCACCAGCATGGGAATGCCCGGCTCGGTGTGCTCGCGCGCCACCTTCACGCCGTCGGCGGTGTGCGGGTCAATAACGATCCCGCTCGTCGCGTGCACGTCCCGAATCGTTGCCACGCGATCGGCGTGCGTGCTCGTGCCGCTCTGGAACCCGAACTCAGTCTCGAGCCGGTGCAGCTCGGCCGTGAGGTCGATCGTGCCGGTCTCCGCGAGCTCGGCCCACGCCGCGGCGAGGCGCGCCGGATCGCGGTCGAGCAGGTCGAAGATGAAGCGCTCGATGTTCGACGCCTTCGAGATGTCCATGGACGGGCTCGACGTCGCGTAGGTGTCGGCCGCGGCGCGCGGCGTGTAGACGCCGGTGCGGAAGAAGTCGTCGAGCACGTTGTTCTCGTTCGCGGCGAGCACGAGGCGGCGGATCGGGAGGCCCATGGTGCGCGCGAGGTGGCCGGAGAGGATGTTGCCGAAGTTGCCCGACGGCACCGTGAACGACACCTCGAAGGCGGCGCGATCCGCGGCTGCGACCCCGTCTGTGGCGCGGAGCCACGCCCAGAAGTAGTAGACCATCTGCGCGCTGATCCGCCCCAGGTTGATCGAGTTCACCGTGCCGAGCGTGTGCGCCCGCTTGAAATCGAGGTCGCCGGAGAGCTCCTTGACGAGATTCTGGCAGTCGTCGAAGACCCCCTCGACGGCGATGTTGTGAATGTTCTCGTCGGTGAGCGAGTACATCTGCGCGCGCTGGAAGTCGCTCATGCGGCCCTGCGGCGACAGCATAAAGACGGCGATCCCGTCCTTGCCGCGCAGCGCGTACTCGGCGGCCGAACCGGTGTCGCCCGAGGTGGCACCGATGATGTTCAGCGTGCGGTCGGCGCGGGCGAGCACGTATTCGAGCGCCTGGCCGAGGAACTGCATCGCCATGTCCTTGAACGCGAGCGTGGGCCCCTCGGAGAGGCCGACGAGCGTGATCGCGTCGTCAAGGCGCGTGAGCGGCACGATCTCGGCCGCCACGAACTTGTCGGCGGCGTAGGCCGCGCGGCACATCTCCGCGAGGTCGTCGCGCGGGATATCGGTCGCGTACAGGCTGAGGATCTCCGTCGCGAGCTCCGGGTAGCTGAGACCGCGCAGGGCCTCGATGCGCTCTGCGCTCAGCTGCGGCACGGTCTCCGGCACCACGAGGCCGCCGTCAGTGGCGAGCCCCTCCAGCAGAATCGCGCTGTACGGTGCCGGCGCCATGCCGCCGCGGGTCGAAATGTACTTCAACTTTGCTCCTCGTCGTTGGTGCCGCCACCATTCTATTCAGCTGCGTATGCCGACACCGCCCGGCACCGCCCGGCACCGCCACGAAACCGGCCGTGCCCGCCGCCCTGCACCCATCGGACGGCGACCCCATCCGGGGGGCCGGGTGCGGACACAGCGCGCTAGCTACCAGCTGACCGGGAGCGCCTTGCCCTCCTCATAGCCGGCCGCCGACTGGAGCCCCACGCGAGCCCGCGTGTGGAACTCCGCAAGGTCGGTGGCGCCGGCGTAGGTGAACGACGAGCGCACGCCCGAGGTGATCATGTCGACGAGGTCTTCCACGCTGGGGCGCTGCGGGTCGAGCAGAATCTTCGACGACGAGATCCCCTCGGCGAACAGCTCCTTGCGCGCGAGCTCGTATGGGTCGAGGCCGCCAAAGCGCCCGTGCACGGCCTTCGCCGAGGCCATGCCCCACGATTCCTTGTACTGCTGCCCGTCGGCGTCGGTGAGGAGCTCGCCCGGCGACTCGGCGGTTCCTGCGAACCAGGATCCGATCATCACGGAGGCGGCGCCCGCAGCGAGGGCGAGGGCGACATCTCGGGGATAGCGCACCCCGCCGTCGGCCCAGACGTGCGCACCGAGGTCGCGCGCGGCCGCCGCGGCCTCGAGCACCGCCGAGAACTGCGGCCGCCCCACGGCGGTCATCATGCGGGTCGTGCACATCGCGCCGGGCCCCACACCCACCTTGAGGATGGTCGCACCGGCGTCAACCAGGTCGTGCACCCCGTCCGCGGTCACAATGTTGCCCGCGACGATCGGCCGCCCGAGACCGAGCGCCCCGATCGTGCGGAGCGCGCGCAGCATTCCCTCCTGGTGCCCGTGCGCCGTGTCGACCACGAGCACGTCGGCACCGGCGGCAACGAGCGCGCGCGCTTTCGCCGCCACGTCCCCGTTGATCCCCACGGCGGCGGCGACCGCGAGCCGGCCGTCACCGTCCACGGCCGGACTGTAGATGGTGCGCCGGAGCGCCGAGCGCCGCGTGAGCGTGCCGACCAGCGCGTCGCCGTCGATCACGCCCACGGCCTCGGCCGCCTCGGCATCGCTCGCGGCGGCCCCCGCGGTCGCGGCCACCACGGCGTCGAACGCGAGCCGCGGGTCTGCGAGCTCGCCGAGCGCGAGCAGGGCGGTCGTCCCGTGCACGAGGTCGCCAACTCTTGCATCTGCGGGCACCGCGGCCAGGCGCTCGGCCGACAGGATGCCGCGCAGGCTCGCGGCCGGGACCCGGCCGGCGGCCACATCGGCGGCGCTGCGATCGGCGATCACGACGATCTGGCCGGGCGCGCGCGGGATGAGGCGCAGCGCCGCGGCTGCGGTCGCCTCGGAGCCGAGCACGAGCGGCGAGTCCACGGCGACCGGCTGCGCCTTGACCCAGCGAATTGCCTCCTCGGTCTCGGCGAGGCTGAGGTCCTGCGGCAGCACCGCGAGCCCACCGCGGCGGGCGAGCACGGCCGCGAGGCGCGGGCCCGTCACCGAGTTCATGTTGGCGGCGACCAGCGGCAGCGTGGCCGGAGTGCCGTCCCCCGGGCGCAGCTGCACGTCGAGGCGGCTCGTCACGGCTGAACGCCGTGGGACGAGGAACACGTCGGCGTAGGTGAGGTCGACGGTGGGCTGACTCCCGAGAAACTCCATGCCCCCAACGCTAGGCCATGAAATCTCGCGATGCACTGAACGGTCTGGGTACACTGGAGGCGGTGTCACACCACTGTGGTGCCCGCTGTGATTTTTCTGCGCCGCACCCGGCCGAGAACTCCGCCGCCCCGATCCCCCTTTCAAGGAGCGTGTCTCGTCATGTCTGACCCCACCCAGCCCACCCCGGATCCCTCGCAGCCGAACGCGGCGCCCGAGGCTGAGCAGCCGACCACCGCGCTCCCCGCCTCCGAGCAGGCGCCCGCGCAGCCCGCCCCGGCGTTCCCCGAGGCACCCGCCGCCCCGCAGGCGGCCCCCGCATACCCGCTGGCTCCCGCCTACGCCGCGGCGCCCCCGGCCCCGCCGCTCGACGGCCAGCCGGCCGGCGCACCGTACCAGGGCGCCCCCTACCAGGGCGCGCCGCAGCAGGCCCCGCTGAACACGCTCTCAGTGATCGCCCTCGTCGGCGGCATCCTGTTCAACATCGTCGGCATCATCTGCGGCCACATCGCGCTGTCGCAGATCAAGCGCACCGGCGAACGCGGCCGCGGCCTGGCCCTCGCCGGCACGATCATCGGCTACGTGAGCCTCGCAATCTCCGTGATCGCCACGATCAGCCTGATCGTCTTCGCGGGCGCGGCGGCCTCGATCGCGAGCGATTCGATCTCGCAGTCGCAGAGCTCGCTCGAGGAGCTCGAGTCGAGCCTGCCCGACACGAGCGACCTCGATTCAGACGACAGCGGACTGCTCCCCGAGAGCGAGACCGCCGATCTGCCCCGCTCGGCAGAGTTCTGCGCGGCGCTCGAGGATCTCACCGCGCTCGCTGAAGAGTCGACCAGCGCGGAGTCGATGGACGCGATGCTCGCCGCCTACACGAAGCTCGGCTCGATCGACAGCCCCAACCGCGCCGTTTACGAAGAGTTCGCGAAGCTCGCGGCCGATCCCACGTCCGTGACCCCGGACGAGGAGCTGATGAGCGGCTTCACCACGGCAATGTTCGAGGACGCGATGGCCTGCATGTAGTCTCCGCAGCACCGCACACAGAGCCCCGCGCGAGTTTTTCGCGCGGGGCTCTGTGTGTCTGTGCACGGCTCCCGCTAACGTAGATGCCAGAGACTTCAGTGAAGGGGAGACGAATGTTCAAGGGGTTCAAGGAGTTCCTGCTCCGCGGGAACGTAGTAGATCTGGCCGTGGCGGTCGTCATTGGCGCCGCGTTCAACGCGGTGGTGCAGAAGGTCGTCGACTCGCTGATCAACCCGATCATCGGCATGGTGTTTAAGGCCGACTCGCTCGACGACGCCCTCGTGGTTGGGCTGCCGGGCGGCGGCGCGATCGCGTTTGGCGCACTCATCGGCGCGGTGCTCAACTTCCTGATCGTCGCCGCGGTCGTGTACTTCGTGTTCGTGCTGCCGATGAACAAGCTGCGCGACGCGACGCTCAAGGTCGCCGGCGAGCCCGAGAGCGAGCCCACGGCGGAGACCGAGCAGGAGCTGCTCGCCGAGATCCGTGATCTGCTGCGCGCGCAGGCGGCTCCCCCGGAGGCGGCTGCCGCTGCCCCGGCAGCGACGCCCGCGGCCGACCCCGGCACGGACACCCCGGGCGCACACCGCCACTAGCGCGACCCAGAACCGGCCGAGGCCCCGGACGCAGTGCGTCCGGGGCCTCAGGTGTTTCATCCGGTGCGCCGCACCGGGGCGTGGGCAGAGGCTCCGGGCGTCCCGCGGGAGACGCCCGGAGTCTGACGCCTAGACCTCGCGGTCGTTCAGGCGCGCGAGGAACAGCGCTTCGGTGAGCACCGACTTCTTGAACGAGGCGATGTGCAGCGACTCGTTGGGGCTGTGCGCGCGGCCGTCCGGATCCTCGACGCCCGTGACGAGAATCTGCGCCGCGGGGAACTCCTCAACGAGCTCGGCGATGAAGGGGATGGAGCCCCCCACGCCGATGTCTACGGGTTCGCGCTCCCACGCATCGGCCATTGCCCCGCGCACCTCGGCGACGGCCCAGCCGCTCGTGTCCACGAGGAACGCCTGACCGAAGTCGGGGTCCTCGAAACTGAGCTGCGCGCCGAACGGCGCGTGGTCGCGCAGGTGCTGCTGAATCGCGGCGTACGCGGCGGCCGGATCCTGCCCCGGCGCGATCCGGGCGCTCACGCGCACGCGGACGCTGGGGATCAGCGTGTTCGATGCGTTCGCAACGTCGGGTGCGTCGATGCCGGTGATGGTGATTGCCGGCTGCGCCCACTGCCGCGAGAGGATCTCGCCGCGGCCGATCGAGGTCACGCCGTCGAGCAGGCCCGCCTCCTCGCGGAGCCGCTCCTCCCCGTACTCGGGGAGGTCGAGGTCCGCGGTCACGAGGCCCGGCACCGCGACGGCGCCGTCTGCGTCCCACAGCGCGTCGAGCGTGCGCACGGCCGCGAGCATCCCGTCTGGCACGGCCCCGCCGAACATCCCGGAGTGCGACGCGTGGTCGAGAGTCGCGATGCGCAGGTTGAACGCGACCGCGCCGCGCAGCGCCACCGTGAGCGCCGGTGTCTCGGAGTCCCAGTTGCTCGAGTCGGCAACGATGATCGCATCGGCGGCGAGCAGATCGCGGTTCTCGCGCAGGAAGTTGCCGAACGACTGCGAGGCCCACTCCTCCTCGCCCTCGATGAACAGAGCGATGCCGAGGTCGAGCTCGCGCCCCTCGGCTTCGGCCGCCGCCGCGAACGCGCGGATTGCCGCGAGGTGCGACATCACGCCGGCCTTGTCATCCGCGGCGCCGCGCCCGTACAGGCGACCGTTGCGCTCGGTCGGCTCGAAGGGCGGGGTATCCCAGTCTTCATCCTTGCCGGGCGGCTGCACGTCGTGGTGCGCGTAGAGCAGCACCGTCGGCTTGCCCGGCTTCGGCTCGCGCCGCGCCACCACCGCTGGCTGACCGAGCTCAGTGCCGCCTGCAATTGGCGCGCGGCGAATATCGACAACGTCGAAGACGCCCGTCTCGCGCAGCAGCGCGGCGATCGCCTCGGCGCTGTGCGCAACGTGGGCCGCGTCGAACGCCGGCCACGACACCGAGGGGATGCGGACAAGATCCGCGAGGTCCCCCATGGTGCGCTCAAACTGCGCGGCGACCGTCGCGCGGATCCCGGACTCGATGGCGCTCTGATCCTGACTCATGTGCGTGATCCTTCCCCGGGGACGGCGCGCGCCGCTCCCCCTCGTACTGTGGTCTCAGACTATCGCCGGTGGCGCGGCGATGACCGTGGCCGTCGCCGCGAGCGGGTCCGACGCAGCGAGCACCGTCGCGACAAGGGCGTCGTCACCGGGCCGCTGCGGGTCGAGCCAGGCGTCGTGGCTTTCGCGGGCGAGGATCAGCGGCATGCGCCCGTGCACGGTGGCCGCCTCGGCCAGCGCGTCGCGCGTCACCATCGCGTAGCTCAGCAGCGTCTCGCCACCCGGTTGCGCCACGGGGGTGACGATCGCCGCCACCCCGAACAGCTCGTCGCCGGGGAGCGCGAAGGTGTGCCCCTTCTCCACGTACCAGTTCGCCGGGATGATCGCGCGGCGCTGCAGCGGGTCGCGCCACTTGCGCGTGAGCGTGTCTGCGCGGGCATTGAACGCCGAGAACTTCGCGGGCGCGCCACCCACGTGCAGCCACCACCACGCGAGGTCCACGCGGGGCGCGCCGAAGCCCGCGTGGATGAGCGGGTTGAGGTTGCGCGCGTTGCGGCCGGTGATGCGGGCCGTGCTGTGCTGCTCGCGCGCCCACTCGGCGAGCACCGCCCGGCTCTCGGGCTCGTGCATTGCGGGCAGATCAAAGGTGAGTTCGAGGTCGTGAGGGCCACCCCCGAGGCCGTAGCTGGCGCACATAGGCTCACTCTAGGGCGTGGCGGGGCCGAGCGGGAGTACGATTACCGCATGACCCTCAGCATCGAAACCGAGCTTGCCCCGCAGGGGCCCGCAACGGCGATCGAGCTGAGCGACGCGCAGGTCACGGCCCTGGGCGGCGGCGGCCGCGCAGCGGTGCGCGTCACCATCGGCTCACGCACGGCACGACTGCGACTCGCGCGCATGGGCGGGCGCAACCTCATCGGGCTCTCGAAGGCCGCGCGCGCCGAGCTCGGCGTGGACATCGGCGATACGGTCACCGCACAGATTGAGCTGGACGCCGCCGAGCGCACGGTCGATGTGCCGCAGGAGCTTGCCGACGCCCTCGTCGCGCATCCCGGGCTGCGCGACGCGTTCGACGCGCTCTCGTTTACGCGGCGGAAGGAGCTCGCCCGCGGAATCGCCGAGGCGAAGCGACCAGAAACCCGCGAGCGCCGGATCGCGGCGGCGATCGCGGAGCTGCGGCCCGAGCCTCGCGCGTAGAATCGCTGAGCCGGGTCGCGCTCGAAACGCTCCCGCGCCCCGAGGTTCCCGCAGCT
The DNA here is from genome assembly GCF_004217175.1 of Leucobacter luti. Lineage (GTDB taxonomy): Bacteria > Actinomycetota > Actinomycetes > Actinomycetales > Microbacteriaceae > Leucobacter > Leucobacter luti. The sequence goes on along the minus strand of NZ_SHKI01000002.1, from coordinate 739,461 downwards.
CCCCGAGTTTCCCGAGCCTCCTGAGACCACGAGCCACGTGAGCCCCTTGAGGGACTCGGGCCAAGTTTGGACTACGTCCACATATCTCGATAGTATCGGTGCATGCACGTTTTTACCCGGCCCCGCCGCGCACGGCGCGGGGCACCCAGTCGATCCCTCAGTCTCGGATTCATCGCGATCGGCGCCGTAGCGATGGCCGCCGCTGCGTTCGCGCCGGCGCCGGCAGCGCACGCGGCCCCGCAGCCGGTCACCGCGCCGGCCGACACCGCCGAGGTCTGGCTCGACCTTGAGGGCGACGCCGCGGCCGCTGCGGCCGTAACGCTCTCGGTGCAGCAGGGCGCCGGCTGGCTCGACGCCGCAGCAGCGCGCACCCCGGCCGGAATCGGAGCCAGCTTCCCCGCGAGCGCTGGCGCGCTCGACGCGCGGTTCACGACCGACCGCGCGGTCACGGCCGACCTCGCGATCACGTTCGCGGCAGCGGACGGCACCATCATCGAGGACGCCGTGCACCGCGCCGTGCGCCTCGACCCGGCGGACGCCGGCATGGACGGGTGGATCACGCTCGAGACGGTGCTCGGGGGCGGGAGCGACGGCGGTACCGACGGCTCCAGCGAGGGCGGATCTGACGGGGCGAGCGATGGCGGATCCGGCACGGATTCCGACACGGATTCCGGCACGGCAGCCCCAGCGGCGACCAACGGGGGCACCCTGTCGCAGACCGGCGGGGCAGCGCCCGTGGCACTCATCGTCGGCGCACTCGCGCTGTTCGGCGCCGGCGCCGCGCTCGCCATCAGCGCGCGCCGCCGCACCAGCGGCGGCCAGAACTCGGGGGTTGACGCATGATCCGGAATCGGACCAGCGGCCCGGCGCGCCGCGCCACGTCGCTGATCGCCGGCGTCACCACCGCGGCGCTCGCACTGCTCATCGCACCGTCCCCCGCGTTCGCCATGCCGGCCGACGCGCTCGAGAACGCCTCGACGATCACGGCGGCGAGCACCCCGGGTTTCGCGCCCACCCCGCGCAGCGTCCCCGCCGTCGAGTCGACGCTCGGCCGCGGCGACGCCCTGAGCACGGATCCGGCCACCCGAGTTGCCGTCGCCGGGCTCGGCTCAGAGCAGCGCGCCGCCCTGGTGCGCGTCACGGTCACTCAGCCAGACGCCGCCGTCACGGTCTTCACGGGGGCGGCCGACACGGCTGGCACGCCGGTGCTCGCCGCGGCCGCCGGCACGACCGCCTCGGCCACAACGCTGCTCCCGGCAAGCGCCGGCAACGTCTCGCTCTGGGCAGACCAGGCAGTCCCCGTGCGCGTCGAGCTGCTCGCCGCGTTCAGCGGTAGCGTCGACGCGCCCGGCTCGACCATCGCGCTCGAGTCCCCGGCGACTCGCGCCGACACCGGGGCGGGCCTCGGCGGCTCCGCGCTCACCGCGGACCCGCTGTGGTTCGGACTTACCGGCGAGGGCGGCGTCCCGGCGACGCAGGTGCGCAGCGTCTACGTCTCGCTCGACGTGACCCTCGACGCTGCCGCCGAGCTTGAGTTCGGCCCCGAGCAGCGCTTCCCGCTGCCGGCTGGGCGCTCGGTGGTCACCACCGTCGTTGAGCCGGACGCCCGCGGCGGCGTGCTCGCGAGCCTCGCCGGGGGCGCCAGCGGCGCGCTCCGCGCCGACGTGCTCGGCTGGGTGCCCGAGGCGCCCAGCGATCTCTCGCGCTCGAACAGCACTGGCAGCTACGTGGCAAGCACCGAGGTGGGAGAGGCCACCGCCCAGCTCCGCGCGGGGGCCAAGGCGACCCGGCTGCAGCTGAGCGACCAGGAGGACATCGGCTACGAACTCGCGCTCGTCTCGGCCCAGCCGAGCACGCGGACGACGCCGGCGGCCGAGACCAGCACGCTTGAGTGGGCGGCCACGCCGCGCGGCCGCGCGCAGGGAATCGCGGTCGACGCGACAGCCGGTGCCGCCCCGCAGCTCGCCCTCGTTCCGGTGCGCAGCGAGCACGCCCAGCTCACCATCCGCCGTGGCGCGGCGGATGTGCGCGTGTTTCCGCTCGGCGGATTCCTCTCGGAGCCGGTCGCCCAGCCGACCGAGGAGCAGCCGACGGTGCAGATCACTGCCCCGCGCGACCTCGACTCCGTCAACATCAGCGAGACCGGTGCTTTCACACTCGAGGGCACCGTCACCGCCGGTTCAAACTCGATCGATCGGATCGAGATCAGCTCGCCCAGCGCGCCGGGCGACGGCTTCATCGGCACCGCCGAGCTCAACTACGGCTCCGACGAGGTCACCTGGTCGTTCACGGCGGCCGCCCCGGAGGACGGCGACTTCGACTACATCGCCAGCGTGTTCGACCGCGGCGAGCCACAGCGCGCCGCGGCGGAGGACCGCGTCACGCTGACCGTCAGCACCGCAGACGAGGACGACACCGTCGTCACGCACGAGGCGCAGGTGCTCAACACCGATCCGGCACGCCCAGACTTCGTGCAGCTCGACGAGCACCGGATCTCGTTCACCACACCCCCGGCGCTCGAGCCCGGCGACATCGTGCTGAGCGATGCCACCCCCGGCACCCCCGAGGGATTCCTCGGCCGCGTCACAGCGATCAACCTCGTTGACGGGGCCTGGCTGGTCGACACCAGCACCGTGAGCCTCGCCGAGCTGATCTACCAGGCAGACGTCGACGGCACCTTCGAGTTCACCGACGGCGTGGGCGTGGAGGTCGAGGACCTCCCGGCAGCCTCCGGCGACGGGGCGGAGCTCATGACCGCGAGCTACGCGGTCGCCGACGAGGACGGCAACTTTGGACCGGATATCCCGGCCGACTCGTTCGAGTCGGCGCCGGGCGTGGGCGGCACCAACGCCGAGCTGTTCACGGGCGACGACGTCGACCTGGAGCTCGACCCCGCGGACTACGACGTGGACCCGAGCCAGTTCGAGCTCGAGTGCCGGCTCCCCGGTGCCGACGGCCAGGAACCCACGGGCGAGGAGATTGGCGACGACGGCGAGTGGCTCAGCCCCGTCGCCGGCACCCCGGTCCCCTCGCCGGCTGACTGCGCGGAGGCGCAGCAGCTCCGCGCCGAGCTGCACCGCAGCTGGTCGTTCGGGGTGGACGCAAACCTGCTCATCGCCTACGAGAACGGCAAGTTCAACTTCCGCAACCAGACGGGCGACGACGAGGAGCAGCAGGAGCAGGCGAAGCGGTCGAAGCTCGCAACGAAGGCCGCGATCGCGATCCAGGCCTCCGGCCAGGTCTCCGTCTCGCTCGACATTGTGCTCGACGTCTCGTTCAAGTTCAAGTGGAAGGTGATTCCGACGGGGGTGAACGTGAACGACTTCACGGTCCAGTTCACCACCGATCTCAAGGCGCAGGCGGCCGCTCAGATCTACTTCGAGATGAAGTACCGCTTCAACTTCAGGCAACAGATCGCGGCCGTCGGGCTGCCCACGGTCTCGTTCTTCGTCGGCCCGGTCCCGATCGTGATCACGAACGCGCTGAAGATCAGCGTGGGCGTCTCGGCCGAGATGAAGGCGCAGGCCGAGGTGCCACTGATCGGGGTCTCGCGCACCGACCAGTTCGGCTTCAGATACTCGTCGGAGCTGGGGCTGCGCCGCATCAAGAACGATCCGAAGACCGTCTACCCGAGCCCGATCTTCACGCCGCTCGGCGAGGCGACCACGCTCTCGCTCGCCGGACTCGTCGCGGTGGGCCCCGAGGTCACCTACGACAGCAAGATCTACGGATTCGCGGGGCCGGAGCTCACGCTCTTCGCGCGCGCCGGGGTCCAGGGCGAGGCGGCCGCGCACCCGAGCGACCTGCGGCAGATCGAGGCGAAGGTGGCGGTGTTCGCCGACCTCGGGCTGATCGGCGAGGCGAAGCTGAAGCTGATCCGCTGGAAGATCCTCGAGTTCACGGTGTTCAACCTGAACTGGCGGCTGACGCTGTTCAGCAAGGAGTGGGAGTTCCGGATCTAGCGGCTCGCGGGGCGCGGGCGGTGGGGTCGGGCGCGGGCTAGGCGGCGCGGGGTGCCGCGCGGCCGGCGCGTGCCGCCCACCGCCCGTCGGCTCGCGACACCCTGATGGGGTGCTCGAACGCCCGCGAGATCACCTCGGTGGTCACCACCTCAGCGACCGGGCCGGCCGCGACGATCTCGCCGTGCGCGATCACCACGGCGTGCGTGGTGCTCTCCGGGAGCTCCTCGAGGTGGTGGGTCACGAGGATCGTGGTGAGCTCCGGATCGGTCTCCGCGAGGGCGTCCACGGTCTCGAGAAACTGCTCGCGCGCGGCGACATCGAGCCCGGTCGTCGGCTCGTCGAGCAGCAGCAGGCGCGGCGCCGCGACGAGCGCGCGAGCGATGAGCGCGCGCCCGCGCTCCCCCTGCGACATGGTGGGCCATCGCGCGTCGCGGCGGTGCCCCAGGCCTACTCGATCGATCGCGGCGTCGGCGCTGGCCAGGTCCGCGGCAGTGGGCTCCCAGCGCATCGCAAGCTCGATCGTGGCGGTGAGCCCCGTGAGCACCACCTCGCGCATCGTGAGCGCCGAGCCGAGCGGGTGCCGCGGGTTCACGTGCCCGATCTCGTGCCGCAGCGCCTGCATGTCGACCCTGCCGAGGCGGTGCCCCAGCACGTGCGCCGTCCCCGAGCTCGGGTGCGTCTGCGCCCCGCAGAACCCGAGAATCGTGCTCTTGCCCGCGCCGTTTGGCCCGAGCAGCGCCCAGCGCTCCCCCGCGCGCACCGTGAGGGTGATCCCGCGCAGAATCTCGACGCCGCTGCGGCGAAAGTCGACGTCGCTGAGTTCGATGACGGTGTCGGTCATGTGAGAGCCTCCGTGAGCGATCGCAGGTGGGCGCGGCTGAGGCTCGCGGCGCGGTCGGCGTCGCGGTCGGTGACCGCCGCGACGAGTTCCTCGTGGGCCGCGTGATCGGAGTCGCTGCCGAAGTCTGCGCGGATCCGGAGCATCTCGATCATCGCCTTGCGCACCCGCGGGGTGAAGCCGTCGAAGAGTTCGAGCAGGATCTCGTTGTGCGCCGCGGCGACGATGCTGCGGTGCAGCGCGGTGTCCGCGTCAACGTGCGCGGCGATCTCGGTCCGGCGCTCGCCGCGGCCCGCGAGCGCGCGCCGGATCGCGCGGAGGTCGGCGGGCGTGCGGCGCGCTGCGGCGAGCGCGGCGGCCTCGGTCTCAATCGCGGCACGCGCCTCGAGCACGGCGACAATCCCCGAGCGCAGCAGCACGGCGTCCCAGTCTTCGCGGGCGTCGAGCGCGGTGACGAAAACGCCGGCCCCCTGGCGGGAGGCGAGCACGCCGCGACCGGCGAGCTGCCGAATTGCCTCGCGCACGGTGGAGCGGCCGACGCCGAGCTGCGGCGCGAGTGTGGTCTCTCCCGGGAGCTTCTGTCCGAGGGCCCACTCACCGGCGCGGATCCGGGCGAGCAGGAGCTCGGCAGCCTGGTCCGCGAGCGGGGCGCGGCGAAGCGGTTCCATCGGTCCTCCGGGGTCAGTGGCGCGTCGAGGCGCCCAACGGCGCCGTCCTAAAATCGTACCACTCCTCAACTTGTCTGAGGAGTTGTGCTACGGTTGCCCCATGCAGTCGCGCGCCCTCCTCCTTCGTCGCCACGGCGGGGCCTGATCGACCGGCTCCCCGCCGTGGAGTCGAGCGCGCCGGTCACCGCAGACTCACCGCCCAGGAGGCACGCAATGACCAGCACCGCACCGCACCCCCGTCCCGCCAGCCACGATCCCGCCGTCCCCGGGGCCGGGTTCTCGGGCATCAGCACCCCGGCCGGCCCGATCCCCGCCGGCGCGCCGCACTGGAACCGGCAGCGCGGCTCCCAGATGCCGTCGCACCGCTACCGTGACGCGTACGCCCGGGTGGATATCCCTCTCACCGAGCGCGCGTGGCCGAGCGCCCGCCTCACGCGGGCGCCGCTCTGGGTGCCCGTCGACCTGCGCGACGGCAACCAAGCGCTCGCCGAGCCCATGGACCCCGCGCGCAAGCGCCGCTTCTTCGAGCTCATGGTCGCCATGGGCTACACGGAGATCGAGGTGGGCTATCCCTCGGCCTCGCAGACCGACTACGACTTCGTGCGTCTCATCGCCGAGACCGACCTCGCGCCGGAGCACGTCACGATCGTCGTGTTCACTCCCGCGCGGCGCGACCTCATCGAGCGCACGGTCGCGTCGCTCCGCGGGATCCGCAATCCCGTGGTGATCCACATGTACACGGCCACAGCCCCCACCTGGCGCGACACCGTGCTCGGGAAAGACCGGGCGGCGCTCACCGAGCTGATCCTCGCCGGCGGCCGCGACGTACTCGAGTTCGCGGGCGACGCCCCGAACGTGCGCTTCGAATACTCCCCCGAGGTGTTCAACCTCACGGAGCCCGACTACGCGCTGGAGGTGTGCGACGCGATGACCGCGCTGTGGGACGCGACGCCGGATCGGCCCGTGATCCTCAACCTGCCGGCGACCGTCGAGATCGCGACCCCCAACGTGTACGCCGACCAGATCGAGTACATGCACCGCAACCTCGCCAGGCGCGACAGCGTGATCCTCTCCGTGCACCCGCACAACGACCGCGGCACGGGAATCGCCTGCGCCGAGCTCGCGGTGCTCGCCGGAGCGCAGCGCGTCGAGGGCTGCATCTTTGGCAACGGCGAGCGCACCGGCAACGTGGACCTCGCCACGCTCGCGCTCAACCTTCACGCGCAGGGCATCGACCCGATGATCGACTTCTCCGACATCGACGAGATCCGCCGCACGGTTGAGCACGCGAACCGGATCGAGCTGCACCCGCGGCACCCGTACGTGGGCGACCTCGTGCACACCGCGTTCAGCGGCACCCACCAGGACGCGATCAAGAAGGGCTTCGCCGAGCACCGGGCGCGCGCGGCTGCGAGCGGCGTGGCCGAGTCTGAGCTCGAGTGGCGGGTGCCGTACCTGCCGGTGGACCCCGCAGACCTGGGGCGCAGCTACGACGCGGTGATCCGGGTGAACTCGCAATCGGGAAAGGGCGGGATCGCGTACCTGCTACAGGAGGCGTACGGCGTGGAGCTGCCGCGGCGGTTCCAGATCGAGCTCGCGCGGCGCGTGCAGGCGCACACCGACGCGCACGGCGCCGAGGTCGACGCCGCCGAGCTGTGGGCGCTGTTCGAGCGGGAGTTTCTGGGCTCCGGCGGTGGCGCGGCCGGAGCGGGCGAGGCCGGTGCGGGCGAGGCGGCCGGTGCGATCGTCACGCTCGACGCGCACGAGACCGCGGGCGGGGGTGCGGGTGGCGGCGCGAGCGGCGCTGCGGAAAGTGATGCCCGCACCCGGGTGACGGTCAGCGTCGCCGGTGTGGCAAGCACGCACGAGTTCGCGGCGGGCGGCCCGGTGGCGGCGCTCGTCGCCGCGCTGCACGAGCGCGGGATCCGGATCGAGGTGCTGGGTCTCCACCAGACGAGCGTCGGATCCGGAGCCGCGAGCACCGCGCTCACGCTCATCGAGTACCGCGACGCCGCCGGCACCGCGCGCTGGGCGGCGGGCGCCTCGACCTCCGTGCTCTCGGCCAGCCTCGCCGCGGTGATCCGCGCGGCAAACGCGGCGCGCCCGTAGCCAGCGCCAGCGCCAGGGCGGCGCTCACGCAGGAGATCCGAACTCAGGCGGGGCGAAATCGCACGATTCCTCCTGCGCGAGCTCGGATCTCCCGCGCGAATTGCCGCGGGCGGCGCGGGGGTGCTAGCCGCGGGTGAGCGTGCCGAGCTCCGCACCGTCGGCGTCGAGCACCGTGAGCGTGTCGCCGTCGACGGTTGCGCTGCCCGCGAGCGACAGCCAGGTGTCAACGCCCTCGCAGAACTTGCGCGTGGTGGCGAACTGCCCGAACTCGAAGCTCTGCTCGGCCACCTCGCCGGAGCCCACCATACGGTTACAGCCGTCGGTACCGGCGAACGCGCCGTCCTCGGAGATCTCCAGGCTGGGGGCGTTCTCGCCGGTGCCCGACCAGGTGCCGGTGAACGCGGGAGCCGCGGAGCACCCGGAGAGCACGAGGAGCGCGGCGGCGGCAAGCGTGGTGGTGAGCATCGGTAGGCGGCGCATTCTGACTCTTCTCTCCCGGAAACGCGGGGCTTGTCTCGGCAGGATCTCTGCTCTGAGCAGTGTATCGAGGAGCGCGGCGGCGGGACGCTCGCGGCGGGCCCTTCCGCTTCCCGTCCGGGCTGCGTAGCCTGGGGCCATGGCACTGCACGTGAAACTCGTCGTCGACTGCGTGGATCCGCACGCGCAGGCAGACTTTTGGGCCGCCGCGCTTGAGTACCTCGTAGAGGATCCGACGCCGCTCGTCGCCGAGCTCCTCCGCACCGAGCAGCTCCCCGCGTCGGCCGTGGTCACGCACCTCGGCAGCGAGCGCTTCGCCACGCTCGCGGCGGTGCGCCACCCGGACGACGAGTTCAACGCGTTCACCGGCGCCGGGCTGGGCCGCCGGATCCTGTTCCAGTCCGTGCCCGAGCCGAAGCAGGGCAAGAACCGCCTGCATCTCGACGTGCACGACGGCAGCGGCGACCCCGGGGCCCTCGCCGACCGCCTGGAGGCGTTTGGCGCCACGCGGCTCACGTTCGTCGACGAGGGACCCGCGGGCCGCTGGTGGGTGATGCGGGACCCCGAGGGAAACGAGTTCTGCGCGATCGGCTGACCGGCCGCCCGTTCCGGGAGTGCGGCGTTCACTCGGCGGCGGCTCGCATCCCGCGCCACACGATGTCGAGCCCTGCCCGCACCCGCGCGCGCGTCTCCGGGGCGTCGAGACTCTCCCCGCGCACCACGATCTGGTAGTACGCGATCCCGGCGATGCTGTCGAACGCGGCGGCCACGTCGAGCTCGGCGCGGAGCACCCCGAGGCGCACCCCCGCCGCGAGCGCGCGCTCGACCGGGCCGCGGCGCAGCCGCACGTGAGAGTCCCAGTAGGTGCGCTGCAGCTCCCGATCCGCCATCACGAGCCGGATCCGCTGCCGGAAGCGCGCCTCGGAGTAGTTGCCCAGCACGACCGTGTGGGGCTCCCCGAGCAGCATCGCCATGATGCCGTCTCGCAGCTGCGCGGGCTCCCCCGACACCGGGACCTCCGCCGGCACGGCGCGGCCCACGTCGAGGGCCGCCGCGATGAGCGACGTGAGGCTGGGCCACCGGCGATACAGCCCGGCGCGGCTCACCCCGCTGCCGGCGAGCACCCGGGAGACGGTGACCTCCTGCTCCGCGTCGATGAGCGCGAGCGTGGCCCCGATGAGCTTCGCGTCGAGCTCCTCGTCGCGCGGCCGGCCGGGCCGGCGCGCCGCACCGCTCGCCCGGCCCGCCCCGGCCGGCGCAGGGCCCGCCGGAGCGGACGGCGCGGCTGGCGCGGCTGGCGCGGCCGGGTCGCCGACCGGGGCGGTGCCGACCGGGGCAGTCGCCCCCGCGGTCATCGTCACTGCCCGAGGGCCCGCTCGCGCAGCCGAGCGATGGTGTCGTCGCCGAGTCCGGCGGCACGCAGCGGCGCGAGCGGGTCGCCGTGGCGCTCACGCAGACCGTCGAGCAGGATCCGCATCGAGGACTCCATCCCGCTGTTGAGCAGGCCGCCCATGCCGCCCGATCCGCCGGCGTCGGCCGGGTCGTACGCAATGTCGAGCGCCGCGAACATCGCGCTCATCACGGGCCGCGTGCGGTCAATGATCGCCACCATGTTTGCGCCCGTGCGCGCGTAGTCGGCGACGATCTCGGCGTCGCTCGCTCCGAGCGCGAGCAGCAGCACCGCGGCGAGCACCCCGGTGCGGTCCCGCCCGGCGGCGCAGTGGAACGCTGTGACGCCGGGGGCGTAAGCGATGATGTTCAGCGCGGTGACCAGCTGCGGTGCCGCGGTCTCCACCATGCCCGTGTACATCTCGCCCATGTGGGCGTGATCGAGCTGCGGCGCCTCCTTGGGCATGGTCGCGCCCACGTTCGCGATCAGCGGGACGTGATGGTACGCGAGCGGGTACCCGGCGAGAGGGCCGCGCCCCGTGATCCCCACCTCAAGCGGCGACCGCAGGTCGATGACCGCGGCGAGGCCGTCACGGACGAGACCTGCCGCGGCGGCCTCCGTGATCGTCGCGAGGTCGTCGGCGCGGATCGCGAGCCCCGGGCGGAGGCGGCCACCGGCGATCGCGACGCCGCCCAGGTCGCGCAGGTTGGCCGGAGCGCTGAGCGCGAGCTGAACAGCCGGGACGCTCGGTGCGGACGCCGCGGGCGCGGTGGCGGGTGCCGGGACGGTGGTGAGTGTGGCGTGTGTCATGTGATCTTCCTTCGGATGAGGGCGCTGCCCTGGTCGATCGCCGTGACCAGCACGACGATGCAGATGATGATGGCGCTGAGGTGGCCGTAGTCGTACATGCGCATCGCGGTCGTGAGTTCGAGACCGATGCCGCCGGCGCCGACGAGGCCGAGGATCGTGGCGCCCCGCACGTTGCCCTCGAAGAGCAGGAGCAAGTACGACACGAGCAGCGGCGCGGCCTGCGGCAGCACCCCGTACTGGATTACCTGACGCTTGGAGGCGCCGACCGCCTGCATGGCGACGATCGGCCCCTCGTCGACGGACTCCATTGCTTCCGCGAAGATCTTGCCGATCGAACCGATCGAGCCGAGGGTCATGGCGAGGATGCCGGCGAACGGGCCGAGGCCGACGGCGGAGACGAACATGAGCGCGAAGACCAGGTCCGGCACCGAGCGGATGATGTTCATCACCCAGCGCGCGGGGTAGTAGAGCCACCTCGGCGCGATGTTCGAGGCCGCCGCGAACGCGACGAACAGCGAGAGCACGGCGCCGAGCACGGTACCGACGATCGCCATCTGGAACGTCTCGATGAGCAGCTCGACGATCTTGCCAAACTTCGAGAAGTCCGGCGGGAACAGGCGGGAGACGAACTCCCCCATGTTCACGGTGCCCTCGCCGAGCTTCGCAAAGTTGAACTGGGCGCCGTTGAACGACCACACGAGCACGAGCAGCGCCACCGGGATCCCCAGCAGGAAGCGCGACCGGGGCACCGAGACCGCGCGTTCGAGGCGGGCCCGCTCGGCGGGGTCGAGGGCGGGCGGGGCCGCCGCGCCTGGCCGGGCCGGGCGCGCGGCGGGTTCGCCCGCGCGCACGCGATCAGGCGTCGTGGTGGGCATGCGCCGCCTCCCCCGCCGCGTCAGGATCCTCGTCCGCGCTCTCGTACAGCACCGCGAGGTCTCCGGCCGAGAGCGACGAGGTGCGCCCGGACACGAGCATCTCGCCGCCGCGCAGGCCGACGATCCGGTCGCTGTACTCGCGCGCCAGCGGGAGCACGTGCAGGCTGACGAGCACCGGGATGCCGTCTTCCACCGCGATCTCGCGCAGCAGCTCCAGGACCGAGCCGGCGAGCTTCGGATCGAGCGATGCGACGGGCTCGTCGGCGAGGATGATCCGCGGCCGCTGCATGAGCGCCCGCGCGATCGCGACGCGCTGCTGCTGCCCCCCGCTGAGCGACCGCGCCGGATCCTTCGCCTTGTGCGCGATCCCCACCCGGTCGAGCAGCGCAAGCGCCCGCTGCCGGTGCGCGGTGGAGAATCCCCCCACCAGGTTGATCGCGCCCGCCCCGTGCAGGGCGCCGGTGAGCACGTTGGTGAGCACGCTCAGGCGCGGGATCAGGTTGAACTGCTGAAACACCTGCCCCACCTCGGAGCGCAGGCCGCGCAGCTCGCCGCGGCCCAGGTTCGTGAGGTCGTGCCCGGCGACGCGCACCGATCCGGCGCTCACCGGGGCGAACCCCGTGAGGCTCTTCATCAGCGTCGACTTACCCGAGCCCGAGGCGCCAAGCAGCGCGACTATCTCCCCGGGGAACAGGTCGAGGTCGACCGCGTCGAGCACCGGGCGCTCATCGTAGGCCACGCGGAGACCGCGCACCGAGACGAGCGGGAGGGCCGTGCGCAGCTCAGCGGTGCTTATGCGCGGGGCGGTATTCACGGGCGGCGCGACTGGGGCAACCGGCTGGGCGACGACGCTCACTTGAGATCCTCAAGCTTCACGCCCGCCACCTCGGCGATGTCGGCGAACGACTCGAACACCGACGGCTTCGGCGCAATCTCAACGTCAAGGCCGATGAACGAGCTGTAGGCGGCGAGCGCCTCCGCGTTCTCCTCGGCGAACACCTTCGGGATCGCTTCCTCAAGCTGCGTGCGCGTGGCGTCGTCGAGGGACTGCCGCGCGAGCACGGTGCCCATCACGTCCATCGCCGGGCTCTCGCCGATCCCGCGCCACTCGCCCGCCGCGAACGGGAACATCGGAGCGCCCATCTCGGTGAGCATGATCGCGGTGCAGGCCGCGTCGACCTGCCCCTGCTCAAGCGCGGCGAAGCTGCCCTCGTGCCCGCCGGCAAAGATCGCCTCGTAGTCGGTGCCCTGCTCAAGGCCGGCCTCGTGCAGCATGTAGACCGGCATGAAGTAGCCGGAGCTCGACGCCTGATCGGCGAACGCGACCGTCTTGCCGCGCAGGTCCTCAAGGGTGGTGACCGGGGAGCCGTCGAGCACCACGCAGGTGGACACCGGCTCCTCGCTCCCCTTCCACGCGAGCAGCGCGTCGACCTCGCCGGTGTTCACGGCGAGCGCCGACGGGAAGCCGCTCATGATGCCGATGTCGACGTGGTCGGCGCGGATCGCCTCGACCACGCTCAGGTAGTCGGGCACGTCCGTGACCTCGACCTGGCGCCCGGTCTCAGCCTCCAGGAGCTCAACGAGCGCGTCGATCGGGTTCGCCTGCGTGGGATCGTCGGACACGGGCAGTGTGGCGATCGTGATGGGCGCGGTCGGGTCGACGACCGCGGCGGCGCTGTCGCCGGAAGCCGCGGTGTCTGCGGCCTGGCAGCCGGTGAGGGCGAGAGCGGCGATGCCGAGCATGCCAGCGACGGGGAGAGTGAGGCGGCGCATGGTGACCTTTCGAAGCGAGCGGTGGATCCCGGAATTTCGAGATCACCTGTATTCAAGCTCCGGAAGGTGTCCGGGAATTACGAGACCGCCGTACCGCGAACCGAACGCCCAGCGAACAGTGGGTGAACGCGGGCGCCGGCGGCAACGCACACGGCGCGCGGCGCCGGCCGGGCGTGAGACACGGGCCGGGCGCGGGCCGGCGGCGACGCCCTAGGCGTCCAGGTAGAAGGTGCTCTCCGGATCCTCAAGCACCCGCAGCGCCGCGGTCGCGTGCGCGCGCACCGCGGCGTCGCCGCTGCGCGTGGCCCGCTCCAGCAGCTGTTCAGATGCTTCCCCGAGCGCACCGAGCGCTCGCGCAAGGCTGCGCTGCACCTCGAACGACCCGCGGCCGAGCTCGGCGCCGAGCCTCGTGGCGAGCTCCTCCTCAGCCCCGTACGGGACGAGCACCACGGCGGCACGCCACGCGGTGCGCGCGACCTCGTCGTCTGCATCGTGGAGCAGCGCGTCGGTGACGTGCGGCCACGCGGCGGGGTCGCCAATCTTTGAGAGCGTGTGCAGCGCCTGGCTGCGCGCCAGCGGGACCGGCGAACTGAGCTGCGCGAGGACGAGGGGCAGCGCCGCGTCGGCCGGGTGCCGGTTGATCGCCCAGGTCAGCATCTCGCGCACCTGAAAATCTGGCTCCACCTCGCACCGGGCGACCAGGATCGCGAGGTCGCCGGGCTTCGGTGAGGTGCCCGCCCGCATCGCCGTCTGCAGGCGGTGCTGCGGATCGTCGGCGGCGAGCGCGAGTGCGAGTGCGGTGTCCGGCTGGGCGGGATCGTGCGGGTCCACGTGAGGTCCTCTCTTTAGAACCCACCGTAGCCGCTCCGCCCGCCACGGGCGCGCGACGGGGCGTGGCCCGCGGATCGCTTGAACCGCGGGCCACGGGCGGCCTAGGAGAGGTCGGTCACCACGACGCGCGCGATCTTCGGATCCTTCAGCGAGGCGTAGCCCTCGTTGATCTCCGAGAGCGAGATCTCCTTCGACACCAGCGAGTCGAGCTCGAAGCGTCCCTCAAGGTAGAGCTTCGCGAACAGCGGGATGTCGCGCTTGGCGGTGGTCGAGCCCATGTAGACGCCCTCGATCCGGCGCCGGTTGGTGAGCATATCGATCGACGACACCGGGATCGTGGCGCTCGGATCCAGCACACCGATGAGGAAGAGCCCGCCGCCCGGGGCGACCATCTTGAGACCCTGCTCGGTGACCGGGCCCACTCCCACGAAGTCGAACACGGCGTCGGCGCCGTTCCCCGTGATCGCGAGCACTTCGGCGACCGGATCGCTCGTCTTCGAGTTGATGACGTGCGTTGCGCCGAACTCCTTGGCGCGGTCCAGCTTGTCGTCGGCGATGTCGATCGCGATGATCGTGGCGGCCCCCGCCGTGATTGCGCCGTTGATGGCGTTGAGCCCCACGCCGCCGAGCCCGATCACCACGACGGTGTCGGAGGGCTGCACGTTGGCGGTGTTGAGCACCGCGCCCGCGCCGGTGACCACGCCGCAGCCGAGCAGCGCGGCCTGCGGCCACGGCATCTCCTCGGGCACTGCGGCGAGCTGGTTCTCGTGCACGAGCACCTGCTGCGCAAACCCGCCCAGCCCCATTCCCTGCGCGACCGGCGCGCCGTTCTCGGTGAGGCGCGGTGCCTCACCCTCCGCGCGCACCGTTGCGCCCGGGTTGAGGCAGAGGCTGACCTTGCCCTGCAGGCACTTGTCGCACGCGCCGCAGTACTGCACGAGGCAGCCGACCACGTGGTCGCCGACCGCGAACTGCGTGACGTCCGGGCCGAGCTGCGTCACGACGCCCGCGACCTCGTGGCCGAGCAGCATGGGCGGCGTGTAGCCGAGATCGTGGTTCGCGGCGAGTTCGTCAGAGTGGCACAGACCCGATGCCTTGACCTCGACCAGCACCTCGCGACCCACCGGGGCCGCAATGTCCACGTCCGCGATCTCAAACCCCTTGCCAAACTCGCGGACCAGTGATGCCTTCATGGTGTTCTCCTCTTATTCAATCCCCGTCGGTGGATCCGACGCTGGACAGTGACCCGCCGTAGAGCCAGGGCGGAAGCAGCGCAAACAGGTGCAGCGCGAGCGACTCCTCGTCGGTCGCGGCGGGATCGTTGAGCCAGTCGGCGAGGATCCCCGTCACCGCGTACGCGAAATAGCTCGCGACGAGCTCGGCCGCGATCCCCGGCGGCAGCGTTGCGGCGATCGAGATGTGCCGCAGCAGCGCGGCGCGAATCTCCGCGGCGGTGCCGCGCTGCGCGTCGGAGGTGCCGCCCAGCGCGAACACGGCGCGGTAGAGCTGCCGGTTCGCGCTGAAGTGCGCCACGAGGCGTCGGTTCGCCTGCAGCATCGCCTCGCTCGCGTTGGCACCGCGCTCGACCTCGGCCGCCGCGGCGATCTCATGGAATCGGGTCTGCTGCAGGTGCAGCGCGAAATCGCGCAGATCGGCGAAGTGTACGTAGAAGACGGAGCGACTCACCCCCGCCTCGCGGGTGAGCCCCGCAACAGAAAACGCCGCGCCGCTCGCGCCGAGCGCCTCCGCCGCGGCGTAGAGCTTCGCGTGGATTGCGGCGCTGCGGGGGTCGCTGGGCGTCACGGGTGCGGGCGGGCCGGCCGGGGCCGCCGGGGCTACGCCGGCCGAGCGGGCCGGGGTGCCCGGGGCCGCGCCACCTGATTTCGCCCGTGCGGATCCGGTGGGAGCTGAGATGCGTGCCGGATCTGCCATGCCATCAGGATACCTCTTTCATGGACAGGTGTCCATGAAGTGCGGGGGCGAGGTGCGTGCGGCGAGCACCCTAGGTCAATGCTCCGGAACACGGATCCGTCTCAGGTACCGCCAGGGGATTACACCAGGACGGCTGATTTAGCCCCAAAGCAAGTGGGCAGGGAGACGCGGCCCGTTGCAGTCTGCGCCTCCCCAAAGCATCGTGTCGGAATCTCGGCTCGAGCATAGATACCGACCAGCGTTGCTCGAGCACGGAGCCAGTGAACGACAGCACTGCGAACCCAAAGACACCGCAGAGACGCAACGGCTCACCCGTGTTTCGAATGTCAACGCAGGAGCATTGAGGCCAGCAGGGTCGCGCGACTCTATGAGCACACGAGTCACAACCTCGACAACACATCACAGGGCAGGCACAGTTCTGACTTTTCCCCGATGCCGCGATTTCCCGAGCAGAGAGCCAAACACCCCCACACGGGCAGCCGCGCAACACTCAGCATCACTCATCACTCTTCACTCAGGGACGCGAGCGCCGCCGAACTCTCTACCTGCTCGATTCTCATTGCATTGCATTGTCCGCTGACACCGCCCCAGGCCAGACCTCAATCGAGGCGACCACCAGATGCCCCCAGAAACAGTTCAGTAGCTATCTCCGAGAGCGAGCTTGCCACGCCTAAGATCCGACTCAGCCCAATTCCCCGAGACTTTGCGCACCGCTGAGCAGCGTCGAAGCGTCGCCCTTCCAGGACACCGCGAGCACGTCGCGAGCCCGACTCGCGGCGACGTAGAGCAGCGAGCGCTCGCGCAACAGGAGGTCGTTCGCTTCTTCCACGGCGAGCCTGTCGGTCAGCCAAGCCAGGGGCATAGAACTCAGAGACACGTCGAAGAGCAGCACGTGTGAGAACTCCATCCCCTTCGCGGTATTCATGGTGAGCACCACGGGTCGCGACTCGTTCCGTTTCGCGGCGGTCAACAGCACCGTTTCGACGCCCCGCTCGTCCATTCGCTGCCGAACGAGCTGCGCAGTCTTGTTCGTACGCACGAGAATCGCGACCGTCCCCGGATCGACACCCTGCTCATCCCACTCACGGAGCAGCTCCGCGGCCTGATCGTATTGCGCCGCATCGGTCGGCGCGGGACGCAGGACCGGCCGCGGGCCCAGCCTCGCGGAGCGATAGCCGTCGAGCCCTTCCTCCCCGGACTCGCTGTCTTGGTACTCCGCACCATCGAGCACCCCGAGCGCAAACCGGAGATTCTGCTCGGTTGTTCGATAGTTCAAAGTGAGGCGGCGCGAGCGTCCGACGATCCGGATCCCGTAGCGCGACAGGATCACCTGGTGGCCATAGATCCGCTGGTGGCTGTCCTCTGCAATGAACAAATCGTTCGGCCCCACGGGGACGATCGCGCGCAGCAGTTTCCAGTGCGACGGGGTGAGGTCCTGTCCCTCGTCCACCAGTACATGATCGGCGAGGCCCGATCCGTCACCGGCGACCGCACGTTCGCGCTCCAACCACGCGGCACCGATTTCGGCGACCTCGGCAAAGCTCAGCCGGCCCAGAGCTCGCGCGGTGTCCCGATAGTGCTGCACGATTGACCACACCTGAGCACGTTTTTTCCGGTCCAGTGCCACCCCGCGGCCCGGCCGGCGCACCGTGAGATACGCTTCCCGCGTGGTCAGCCGCTGCGGCAGGATCACCTGCAGATACTCTGCTTCGAAGAACGTCGGATGCAGGATTTCAGGGGGCAGCTCGGTGTCCACGTCTTGCACGGCTTCTTTCCACCCGTCACTGTTCGGACGGTAGGTCGCCCCGCGGTCCACACGGTGTCCAAGCACCTGCTGGGCGATATCACCGAAGTCGCCCATTGCGCGGTCGCGCACCGACGCGGCGAGGGCATCGATACCGCGCACCTGGACGCCCGCCTCTCCCAGCCGGTCCGTGAGGCTCACCTCGGGGTTCAACCGTTCGAGGTCCCGGCTCAGATTCGCGGCGAGAGCGCGGGTGAAGGTCGTGAGCAGGATCCGAGCTTGGGGATTTTGCTGCTGCAGATGATTCGCGCGGTGCAGGAGTACCACGGTCTTGCCCGTCCCAGCCCCGCCAGAAAGCCGGAAAGCCCCGTTGTAGGGCCGGGTCGCGTACTTTCGCTGCTCGGGGTGGAGGAACACACGCCACGCCGAGAAATCTTGCCCCTCGATGGCGCGGCGCAGCTCGTCGGCCCCGTCGATAGGGTTGAACTGCATCTGTGACGCCGGGTGGGCGAGCGAACGTACCAGTTCCTCGTCCTCGGTGCGTTCCGCGCCGTCGGCGGTGTTCTCAGGCTCAGCGTCCGCGCCAAAACCGAGATCCTGGCGGATTTTGTGTACCGCGTCGCCGACAGCGAGGCCGAGCAGCGCAGCGGACTGCCACTCGTTCTCCATCGTGTCCGCCAGCTGCAGGATGTCCTCGGCGGTCGCCGCAGCCATGAGCTGGGCTGCAAGCTGAGGCGTCAATCCCAGCTCGTCGACCAGGTCAGACTCCCGGTATTCACGCTCGACCAGCACCGGCGGAGCCGGAGCCCTTGTCGGTTCCGCAGGGTGTCCTGGCGTTGCGCGGTCCTGCGGAGCACGCAACGCCGGCTTCGGCGCACCCACGTCAATCAGCTCCGCGACGCCGTTGACGGGGTTCACGCGCAGCACGCGACTTTTCGCCCGCGCAATCGCCTCGTCGTGCTCCCACGTGCCCGCGTACACGTAGGTCTTCTCGGCTTCCCCGGTTTCGAGCAGGTACAGCACCGCGCGAAGTCCCAGGTCCACCCGCCCAGTACGGGCACGTTTATCTGCAGCCTGCACCATCTTTTCGATGTGTAGCCCGACGCTGGTGTCGTCTTCGGTGAGCTTCGTGAGAAAGCTGAGGATCTTCGCCCGCGCATCTTTCTCATGGTGCTGGTCCCGGACCTTGGTCATCACGATATTTGGCACTAGCGTTCCGTCCCTTCACACGCGGTCACAATGTCGTCAGGGTCGAGTCCGACCACCACCCATCCCAGGCTCACCAGTTCCTCGCGGTCTTCAGCAGAAAACTCTCCCGCGCAGACCTGCCGCTCGGGCCACGCGAGCAGCACAGGAATCCCGTCGCCCAGCTCGGCACCCACATCCGGCGTGGGGATGGTGCCGATCGCTGCGAGCGCGCGCAACAGCTGGCGCTCCGTCGTTTCTAGAGCATGCAGCTCAGCGAATTCCTCAGTCAGCAGGGGACGCCACTCGGGCGAGACCTCCCCGGTGGCTGGATCCGACGCCAAGTGATCCGAATGAGGCTGCCCGGCGACCGCGTCATCACGACGGGCGGCCAGCGCCGAGTACACCCCGATAACGGGTTGATGACTACCGTGGGTCACCCCGAGGACATTACTCAGGCGCAGCCACAAGCGCCACGAGTCGTCGAACTGGGCGGATCCAAGCGCGGCGTGCCGGTCGTCAAGTACCAGTGCCGAGGCGGTGCGGTTGGGGCTTCCCGATTGCAGCGTGCTGACGAACACCAGGGCCTCACGCCGCAGCTGCCAACCGACGGGTGCACCCTTGTGTGCCCGGAAGGCTTCCTGATCCGCAAGGCTCTCGAGCGCCGCAGAGCTCGAGTCCCCGGACACGGTGACGATTTCGCAACCACCGGAGGCAAGCAGGAGAGCGGCCAGGCCGGCCGCAACACGCTCCCACTTCCCGAGTGCCGCTCCCGGGTCTTGCACCCAGTCCATGAGCTGGTCGATGGGGTTCGCGGTGATGTGGTCCAGGGACCCGAGCGAAATCCCCAGAGTGCCCGTCACCTCGGTCGCGGCCTCCGCGGCGAACCAGTCGACGGGAGGCTCCGGGGTCCCGCTGTTCGCCCGTTCCAGGTCCTGCCAGCTGATCCCGAGGACCAGGTACCCCGCGTCGCGGAGCGCACGCCGCTTGAGTGCGTCGTCTGCAAGGCGATTGTGCGCCTGTGATGCGTGGTAGGCGAGCCCGTCGGTGAAGATCGCGATGCTGCGCGCGGAACCGCCCATGGCTTGCAGGACAAAGTCCGGACGCGAGCCGGCGACATCGACCTGTGGCTGGAGCTCCCACACAAAGGAACTCCCCGGCATGCTCACCTGAATGCGGTTGCCGCGGTCCCCAGCGATTTCCTTGACCGCGCCGCCCAAGGAGCGTGCGCGGTCCATGAAGACCTTTCGAAAGAGCTGCTCGAGCACGGATTCAGAGGACACGAGACCGGGATCACGGGCGGTCCAATCCCAGGGCACCACCGTCTCGGAACGGTCGTCCGCAATGCGGATCTGCAGCAGCGTCAGCAGGCTTCGCTCGGCGCTCGCCCGCGACACGAGTTTGTCCGCACCACCGGGCGCGTACGGCAGAATGCACAGGTGACACGCGGCGCGGTGTTCGGTGCGGCACGGGCAGGCCCGGATCACGCGCAGCGCGCTCTCGAGGATCTCGCGCACGCGCTCGGGGCGCGCCAGCTCCGCCAGGTATCCCGTACCGCCGGGCACGGAATCGTGCAGCAGCAGCGAGGGGATACTCTCCCCTCCGCTCTCCGGAACCGGGTCGGGGGCGGTGAGTACGCGAAGGTGGTCGGGGTCACCGCCGAGGGATTCTCGGAGCCCCAGCATGAGGGCGGCCACCAGGCTCGGGAGCGCGAGGCTGTCGCCCAGCGTGATGCTCGTGGGAAGCCGGAGGAGCACGCCCTGGGTGCGCAGTGTCCGGCTCAGGGCGATCTGCACTGCGTGTTCTTCGGTGGAGTCTCGGTGCGGGCACCACGGCCGGTGTTCCCGCCTACTGTTCTTCCGGGAGGAGGTATCGAGCTTGCCGCACGAGCGGCACACCCGAAACAGCGGTGCCGCGGTTTCCTCACCGGCGAGCATTCGCTGGGTGCTGAACCCTCCGAGCTTGCCCAGGTTGAGCCAGCGAACCGTCAGCCCGCGTAGGTATTTCACGCCAAATCCGGTCTCTGGGAGATACCACTCACGAAGCACCTCGGCGTCGTCGATGTCGGCGAGCACCGGCACCGAAAACTGCACGCGGGTGCGCTCGTCTCGGCGATCGCTGATGGTGGCTTCGTCTCGGCGCACCTCCGCAGAGACCTGCGTGAGCTCCACCACGTTCAGGCGCTGCGCCGAATCCGCAATCCCGCGAGCCCCGCAGCGCGGGCACTGCGCACCGAGTTCGGTGAGCAGGTGTTCGTGCGCGTACCCGCAGGCGGGGCAGAAGCTCCACTCGCTGATTGCCTCGCCGTCAACGCCGAGGTCGACCGCATCGATCTCGATCTCCATGCCCTGCGCGTAGAAGGTTGCCCCGGGCGCGAGCTCCTGAATTGCAACGGCGGCACCGCGGTCATAGTTCACACCCTCGTGCTGGAACTCCCGCGTCTCGGGGTCCACCCAGGAGAGCGCCACGTCCAGACGAACCGTGTCGTCCAGCAGGGTGTAATTGGGTAGTAGCCCGAAACGCTCGAGTGCGCTCACCCAGTGTTCGAGACGCTGGGCTTGGATGAGGCGCAGAATCATCCGGAGCGCAGCATTTGCCGAGCGCAGCGCCGATATGTCGTCCAGGGTCTTCGCGGGGCGGTCCGCTGCGTCTTCGAGCTCGCCCAGAGACGCCTGGATCTCGTCCCTCCGGAACCGGAGCCGGTCGCGCTCCGCTCCCCAACGCTCACCCGCACCACGCACCTCGCGGGCAAGCTCGCTACTCCCTGGCCCGCCCTGGGGGGTTGCCCAGCCGCGCAAACGCTCCTCCGCCTCAGGCTGCAGGTCCGCAAACTGAGCGAGGAACCGGTCGAGGTGCTCCGCGGCGCCGGTCTCCGCAGCAATCACAAGGTCGCCGAGAAAGCTGCCGGGGGCGACGGAACGCAGCACGTCCGGGGCGTGCTGCGGCGCACGCTCGAGTGCGGCCGCGCGTGCGTCGATCACCGACGCCAGGTACTGCCGCTGCAAGATCTCCTCCGCGTTGAGATACGCGGCCGGGGGGCGCACCTGCCCGTTGATCACGCTCAGCGGGTCGTGCACCTTCGGCAGTTGTTCCCCGCGGCCCGTCACGAAGGCGAGCGAGAGCGAGTTCCCGGTGAGTCGCCCCGCGCGTCCGACGCGCTGGAGGTAGGAGGCAACCGACCGTGGCAGGCCAGCCAGCATGACCGTGGAGAGATCACCGATGTCAATGCCCATCTCGAGCGTCGGGGTCGCGACCAGCACATTGGGCGCGTCCGGTTCCGCATCCGCCGCCTTAAACGCGTCTTCGTATCCAAGACGCACACGGTCCTCGAGGAGGCTGGTGTGCTCGCGTGCGACCACGCGCCGAATGTCACCGTCGATGTACAGTCGCCGATAGTAGTTGTCCGCCCCAGCGCTCGCTTCCAGCGTGCCCGGGCAGCGCGCCACCTGGCACGGGCCGTCCAGGAGCTGACCGAACACCTGCCGTGTGACCGTCACCTGGGTGCGGCAGAGTGAGCAAACCAGCAGATGACCGGTCGCGGTCCACGCAGCGGTGTCGATCGGCTCGACCACGATCTGATCTGGATTCAGCAGGTACGCGGTGGCGCCGGTCCCCCCGATGCTGGCCGCTTCGATCAGGCGCTGCTTCGCGAGCTCCGCGAGGAGCAGCTTTGAGAGCGTCGCGCCATCACCGGGGGTGACACGGAGCACCTTCTTCGCCCACAGCGCGAACCAGCTCTGGGAGGAGGTCACCACATCGAGGTGGGTGCGCTGGCTGTCCGAGCCCTCCCGGGCGCTCCCGCCGACGCGGGGAAAGCCCGGTGCCTCACGCCCCTTCGGAAACGCCGGCATGCCCTCTCCACGTGGCCGGCCGCCCCAGACCTGCCACCGCGAACCGTCGTGTTGGATATAACTATCGAACCAGGGGTGCGCGATCGCGCCCCGCTCGCGCATTCGTTCGAGCACGCCGCGCACCCAGCGCACCACGGTCTCGCTGCGGAGCTGCGGCGGTTCGTCGTCGTCCAGCGTCGCGGAGCGGGTGAAGCCCTCGAGCACGGTACGCGCGACAGCCTCGAGCGAGGTCGGTGGGCCCGCGTCGACCTGCGCCGCGACGCTACCCGTCATTTCCAGGGTGCGCCCAACCCGGGACTGCAGCCCGAACTCCATCGCGAGGTCGAAGAGCAGGCGCTTCTTCACCAGCCGCATTGTCGCGGGCGGGACGCGCCGCAGCGTCTCCTGCGCCCAGAACGGCCGGAAGGCCTCCCGCTCGGGAAGCTCGGGCGCGAGCAGCCGATACCGCCGAAACGCATCATCCCCGGCCTGGGCGAGGAGCTGGTCGAGTACGGTCTCCAGCGTCGCGGCGTCCGTCCCGATCGCGTCACGAATCGCGTTGCGCAAGCTGAACACGTGTGAGCGACTCTGCACGAATCCAGCGCGGTGCGCCGCATCCTGCACGCTGTCGGTGAAGACGAGCGCCTTCTTCTCGGCACTGTCGAGCGCGGCGTCCCCAAACACCGTGGTCACCGCGACCGACAGCGTGGTCGCGATCGCACTGCCGAGGAAGCGAACGCCGTCGATTTTGCCGCAGGAGGGGCACTCGTCGTCCCGCGAACGATCGTCCGCGTGTTCTCCGCCGAGTGCGAGCACCGGCAGTACGTTGCCCTGCTGCACGTCGGGTCCGTTCAGGTCCGGTGTCTCGGCGAGCAGCTTCCGCTCCGCCGGCCAGAACCACCGCAGCCCCTCGACCTCCTCGGGTGCGAGACTCGTGTCCGCCGGGTGTGCATAGTCCGCCTCCTGCGGGGCAAACAACAGAGCGCGGAATCGCCCGTCCCCACCGAGGTGGTTCTTACGGATCGCCGTGTCGTCAGTGTCGAGATCTGTACCGGTAGGGGCCAGCTGCACGCCCCACCCGCTGCGCCCGCAGTGTCGGCAGTAGAGCGCCGGAAACTGCGGTCTCCCCTCGGCTTCAAACGGGTCAATGACCTCGGTCTCCTCGGCCGGGCCGTCATCGTCCCACACAAAGCGGGGCTCGGGTGCCGCGAAGCGGTTCACGCGGGTCAGCGCCCGGGTCCACAGGTGCAGATCCACCGAGAGCGCCGCCCGCCCGGCGGCGGCCCGCACCTGGCTGAGCGCGGCGAGCACGTGGCTCACGAAGCCCTGTGCGAGTTCGTCCCGGTCGTCTTCCCCCGTCAGGTCTCCGAGCTGTCGCGACAGCAGTCGGTCCGCGAGGTCTTGCACCGCGACCGACTGCTCCGCGTCTTCGGCAAGCTGCCGCACGATCGAGTGACCGCGGCTCAGTACTGCGCCGAACTCGGCGGACCCGTTCTCGGCATCGGCATCAAGCAGACGCGCGTGCTCCGCTGTCCAACCCGCGTAGAGGGTGCCCCACACCAGCGTCCCCAGCCCGTCAAGCGACGGACTCGCCGCGATGGCCTCGGCCGCTTTATTCAGTTTTCGCACGTCCGCGACCGTCAGGGGCCGCTCCCGCAGTCCGTGCGCGGCGATCTGGGTGGCACCGTCGCCGGCCCACTCCGAGACCGAGGTGCGTGTCTCCGTGACCACCGCGTCTGCGGCAAAGGTCTCACCGAACACCGTGTGAGCAAAATCGAGCATCGCCGCGGGGTCGCCCTTATCGCCGAGCGTCGCCGAGGTGGCCACGGGTGTGAGCAGCCCCAGCGGTCGGGCTCGCGCCGCACCGTCAATATCGGGGTCCGCATCAGGCCAGTGCCGCTTGAGCGCGAGCCCGAGCCGCCGCAGCAGCATCGCTACATCTGTGCCCTGAGCCCCGTCGTAGGTGTGAAATTCGTCGAGCACCAGGTAGCGCAAGCTCGTCGCGCTCTGCACCCAGAGCTGCTGGTCCTGGGTCCGCAGCAGCAGCTGGTCGAGCATCTTGTAGTTGGTGAGCAGGATATCCGGGGCCTCCTCGCGGATCACCGCCCGGTCGGTGATCAAGCCGGCCTCGCTCACCCGAGAGCGCTCCGGGCCCGCCTGCCCGGTGAACAGGGCGGCACGGATCCCCCCGAGTGCGGCCGAGCCCGTGATGAGCTCCGTCAAACGCCGCGCCTGGTCGTTTGCCAGCGCGTTCATGGGGTACAGGATCAGCGCCTTCATGCCGCGCTCGCCCGCACGTTTGGCGCGCAGCACGTGGTCCAGGATCGGCGCGAGGAAGGCCTCCGTCTTGCCCGATCCTGTCCCCGTGGTGACCAGGGTCGGCAGCGGCCGCGGCTTCTCGGCGCTGAGGTTCGCGCTGCTCAGCCGAGCAAACGCCTGCGCCTGATGCCCATACGGCGGGTGCCCCTCGTACCACTCCAGCTCCTCGCGCCAGCCGTCCGCGGCAGGCTGGAACGGGGTGCGCAGCCGCACGTACGGGCCCCGGAAAATCCCCCGCTCCGGGTGGGTGAGGAAGCGTTCAAGCTCCTCCCGTTCTGGCCGACTCGACAGCGCGAATGCCGTGCCCAGGTAGTGGATCAGCCCCGCACGGATCCCGTCAGCCTGGGTGCTGGGCAGCAGCGCGCTCACGAGCGTTCCTCCAGGACCCGCTCAAAGTGCGCGTACGCCTGCCGCATGTCGGCCTCCCGGTCCAGGGTAATAAACGGGAGCTCGTAGACGTACGTGTAGCCGCTCGCGTTCGTCTCGGTCCGCTCCATCTCCGTGATTGCGTCGCCGCGCTTCTTCCAGATTGCGAGCACCCCCTTGGGGACCAATCGCCCATTTGCGTCGTAGAAATACGCGTTGCGGTCGTAGCCATACAGCACCGGGAACTGGGTGCGGTAGATGGTGCAGAGTTCGTCGGCCGTGACTCCTAATCGCAGGGCGACAATGGCGTCAATCTCGACGAGAGCCTGGTATCGATCAGAATCGCGACGCAATGGTGTATCCATGCCCCAAGGTCCAGTTCTCGAAAGCAAAGACTGACGTCCCAAGTATTCGATACCGCCAGCCCAATCAGTGCAGGTTGAGCCGCGTTTCAGTGCACCGTGCAATGCACCGTACTCCTGCGTCAGCGAGTTCAGCAAAGACGCCCGGAGGCTCAGCTCCAGACCCAGCGGTGCGCCCGTTGGATGCGCAAGCCGCATAATCGTCTTCGCAGTGATCGTAGATTTCGGGGCAGATCGAATCAGGAAGTCGTTAAGTAGGCTGCTCAGGCTCCCAGAAAGCTCAAGAAGCTCTGCATGCTTTCCCGCTTTGAAACCGAGCGCGGTTACCGCGTTAATCTGTGCAGCACCCGGCGGGATGATCGCTGGAATCAGGGTACGCTCGCCAGTGTTTGCCGCCATGTTTCGCCAGGCGATCCGGTAGTGGTCGCGCGCCGGCACCCGGTCGTCGCCCCAGTGGGTGTACGCCGCGTCGTAGCGTTGCCGTTCGGCAGCTGGCTTGTAGGCCGTCACCGGGAGCGCATCCGGGGCCAAGGTTTCGAGATCGACCGCTGACCAGTCAGAGTTATTCCGCATGGTCGAGTTCGGAGCCTTATAGAACGGATTCCCGACAAACAGGTGGGGGCCCTGCAAAATCGCTTCGTCCCAGGAATCGGCTGGGCCCCAGCGCTTCTCAAAGAACCCGGCCTTAAAATCTGTGGTTTCGTTCCACCCCTGCGAGGTCTCTAAAGGAAGCTGCCCGAGTCGAGGGGCTTTCGAGAGTTTATCGAGAACCTGAGCGGTGGCCTCATTTACGGCGTACACCATGCGTGTGTTTGCTGGCGGCACGGTTGCTCCCTCAAGAATCGCGTGCCACGTCCTAAGCGTGTCCTCGGTCACTCGAATAATCCGGTTCCTATGCGGCGACTGGTCCCAGTTCCCGCTGCCGTCTTTGAGGCCTGGCTCTGCACCTTCGCCGGAGTGGGCATAGGAGCGCGTAACGGTTTCCGGGTGATACAACGAGGTGGCCATGTCGAACCCGACTACGGATTCGGCCCCGTAGATATGCACTCCATATGAAACAAGGTGGTGAATCTCAAACAGGCTGAGTTCGTTGATGAATTGCCAGTGCCGTCGTAGTTTCCGATAGGTTGAACCGCGCAGCAGCCCAGCGTTCTCGTCCGTGAAGTGGGTCTCCGGGTGGATGAGCCCAACGATTCCCGATGTCGCATTGTTACGCCAGGTCTGCTCCATGAAGCAGCGATAGAGATCCGGTCGAAGCCCCGACAGCATCGGGAATCTGGTGACGTGGGAAACGGATTCTCGGGTCCCGATGACGCCAGTGAGATCATCCAGGAACGCACGCTCGGCGGCACCCTCTGCGAGCGTCTGCTGCTTTCGAGACGTCGCTTCTTCCATAGCAGGTTTGGGATTCAAAGCCCACCACACATCGTGTTCGGCGAGCGAAGCTGTCTCGTCGAAGTCCGGCCGCACCCAGGGCGGGTTGCCCACCTGCAGGTCGAAGCCGCCGCGGGCGAACACGGTCGCGAAGTCGAGCTCCCAGTGGAAGAAGCCCTGCTGCGCCGCGATCCGCTCGGTGACGGCGAGCCACGGGTGCTCCCGCAGCGCCTGCGGAATTGATGAGGCGGCTGCGAACGCGAGGTCGTCAATCTCCAGGTCGTTCAATTCTTCCCAGCCGCTGGCCTCCGTGGCGAGGGTGGTTTGGCCGTGTTTGGCCGCGGCACCGCTGATCTCAGTGTGTTCGCCGAGCAGGGCCCGCAGACCGGCCAGCCACTCGTCCATGCTCGGGGGCGAGACCCGGTCGGTGAGGGTGTCCGTGAGCGGCCAGAACCAGAGCGCGTTCCACGCATCCATAACCCGGCGCAGCCGCTGATACGCCCCGGCCGGCTCGCCCAGCTTGCGCTCGATCTCTTCCCGGGTCACGGCGCGTGCGCCGTCTACCCTGGCTTGCTCGGCCTGCCCCCAGAGCGGGATCGCGCGGCGCACCTCGTCCTCGGCGATCTCGAGCCGGCGCAGCGACAGCTGCCAGAGCTTTTCGACGCGAGAGCTGAGGTTGCGCAGCTGCTTCAGCTGCTTCGGCGTGGGCTTCACCGCGGTGGAACGCTGCCACGCGGCAAGCGCCTTGGCGGCGTCCGGGGCCAGCACTTTCGCCTCCTTCGCGCCAGCTGCGCTCCCCCAGCCGGCCGCCGGGAGGAGGAAGTGGTGCACGGCCCCGGAGGTCCCGCTGCTGAGTCGGCCGGAGGCCAGGTTCTCGGCGAGCTCGGCCACTGGCACGTCTCGGGGGACGGCCTTCAGCCAGCTCTTGGTCTCGATCTGTTGCATCGAGTAGACTGCCCGCCGCGCACCGATCAGCGAGTTGCCACGCTTCAGGTGGAGCCCGAACCAGGGGGCGTTCAGCCCCGCGACCATCGTGTCGAGCCAGAGCGAGATCTCGGCGAGCTCGACCGCGGTCGAGTTCAGGTCCACGCCGTACACCTGGTGCAGCGCGAGCGAGGCCTTCACGCGCTGCAGCTCCTGCGGGTAGTTGTCGGGGTCGACTCGCTGCCCCGTCTCCTCCTGCTTGCGGCTCAGGTACTCCGCGGCGAGCTGGCGCACCGCCTCAATGGCGAATGCGCCGGAGCCCAGCGCGGGCTCGCAGATACGCAGCGTGAGGATATCGTCGGCAGCCGTCGTCTGGCCGTCCTGATCGAGGAGCTCAGCGAGCGCCTGCGACACGGTGAAACGGGTGAGTACCTCGGGCGTGTAGTAGGACGCCGACTGCTGACGCTCCCGCCCCGCGAGCCGGTAGACGAAGCTGCCGACCGGGTGCAGCACGGGACGCTCCTCACCCGTGTCAGGCTCCCGCTCGCGGACAAAGTCATTCGGCTCGATATCGTGGGACCTGGCCACGGGCACCACCCACGATCCCTTGCCGGAGTCCCCGCCCTTTGCCACCTCGTAGAGATCCGTCTCGGCGAAGAACCCGGAGTACGACATGAGGCCCTCGTAGACGGATCCCAGCTGGTTGATCCCGAGGTTTGCGTAGCTAATGTAGCCGCGGTCGCTGCCCGATTTCTGCTTCGTGAGGAGCAGATTCGTGAGCACGCGCTGCAGCTGGCTGTCACCCAGTCCGACCTCGTCGATCAATGCGACCGCGGCCGGGCGAAAGAGGTCTGCGCGGAGGCTGTGGAAGGTCAGGCCCTCGTCGCTCGTCGCGTCCTCGTCGGTCTCGGGGTGGTACCCCTGTTCGACCAGCCGGAACAGCAGGCCAAGCGATTCGTACAGGTGGGTGCCCTGTGCGGCACCGTGGCTGAGCTCAACCTGCAGCAGCTCGCGGAGCCGGTCGAGACTGTAGCCCTCTTCGTAGGTGCTCGCCTGCGCCGGGAGTACGCCCAGCTCCGGGGAGGCCTCGGCAAACAGCAGGAACAGGATTCGATACAGGTAGCGCAGGGTTTGGGTGGCGAGCACCGGTGCCTGGTCTGCCGGGAGCGGTGCCAGTCCGAGCTCCCGCCGGCGCGCGACAACCTCGTTCGCGAGAATCTCGATCGACTCACGCACGCCGTCCCGGAGGTCCTGGGACACCCCGACGGTGTGCTTGATCGACTCTTCGAGTACGCGGGCCCACCAGGTCTCGCCGTCCGCCCGCGGGAGCAGTGCTTCCGCGCTCACGCAGGCGATGAGGCGGTCGAGCTCGCCCGCGCGCTTCGTCTCGTTGCGGTCGAGTGCCAGCTGCAGATCAATCCCGAGGTAGCGCCCCTCCGCCCAGCGCTCGCGCTCCGCCAGCAGCATGCGGCCGCCCGCAAACACCAGCGCGAACGCCGGGGCGTCGTCGGCGACGAACAGGTGGGAGAGCAGCCGGGAGACCGACTCGATCGGGTGGTTCTCGTCATCTTCCGGGTGGTACGGCTCCCGAAGGGTCGGCTCGTGCTTTTCGAGCAGTTCATCGACGGCGGCCACGGGCCGCGCCTCGATCAGCGCGAGTGCGGGGAGTTCTTCGCCCGCGGGACTCAGCAACCGCAGCGGCCCCGAGACACGTTCGCTCGCTCCGCCGCCGGCGTAGCCCAGTGCCATGCGAAGCGGCTCGTAGACCGACTCCACCACCGCCTGCGCCCCGGCCCCCTCCTCAAGCAGCGCGAGCTCCCGCACCAGCCGCTCGCGGACACCGAGCACCGACTGGCGCACGGAGGCGAGCCCCTCGTCGGCGTGGCCATCCCATTCTTTGCGGCGTGACAGCACCTCGGCACCGAACGACTGCGACTTAGCGTCCGTCGTGAAGAAGTGCTCGCTGATCCAGTCCTCACCGATAATGAACGCGTCAGACACTTAGATCTCCTCCCCGGCGGGGCCCGCCGGAACCACAACCAGCAGGGGGCGCACGAGTGTTTGGCGCGGACGCATCGACTCGGCGAGTTCCTGTTCCTCGGCGACGGTGACGCGTCGGCTGCGCAAGCCGTGCAGCTGAGTAAGCGTGGCCGCGGTGTCCTGCCACGCGTCGACACGAGCCGACCACTCGCTGACCCGCGCATTCACGTCGTCGGCCGCTGCGCGCGCGAGGACCCCCATGTGCTGGCCCGCGCTGTGCACGGCGGGCGCGATCAGTCGCTGAATCGCAGGAGACGGGGCGGTGGTGCCACGGTTGACGAGCGGCCCGTCAAGCCCGCAGGCGGCGAGTGCGGCGCGCGCGTTCTCGTACACCTGGATCATGCCGTAGGTCGACGCGTCGGGATCGTGGTACTCGACGGTCATGAAAGAGGCGGCAACGGTGCGGCCGCGGCCGTCAGTCAGGGTGCCCACGAGCAGCACGGTGACGGCGTCCACATCAGCCTGCACGGAGAACACCTCGTTGCGGCCCAGGCGTCCGAGCGCGCGGTCTGCCGCCCAGTCGAGCACCGGGTGCAGTGGCCCGAGGAAGTGCGCCTCAGGCCAGAGCGAGTGCTCCGCCGGGTTGTGGATCGCCTCGAGCAGCACAGCGCGTGCGCGACGCTCCGTCACCGCCAGCTGGAGTTTCTCGCGCACCCGTCGTTCGCTGAGGTAGCTCTGTGGCAGGACGCTGAGCCGCTGCATCAGATCTGGACGCGGGGCCAGCGAGACCGTGCCGTGCGCAAGTTGCTCCGTCCAGCTAACACCCCCGCCACCATCGCTTTGCGCACGCGTTCCGGGATCCGCGTACACCTCGATCAGCGCCTCACGGAGGAAATCGACGCGTGCCCCGAACAGGCCGGTCTCAGCCGCAGCGCCACCGTCCAGCGGCAATGTAAGCGTCTCCGCGTCTTCCCCCGGTTCGACGCGCGTTGCTCCCGTTTCGTGAGCGACAGCACCGCCACCGGCCGCAAGGCGCGCCAGAAGCCCGGCAACGCTGTCTTGGCTCGCAATCGACTCGTCGATCGTCGGCACGATGTCTTCGACGTCGGTTCCGCGGGCGAGCTCCCGCATGATTGCGTCTTCCTCGGCCGCAACACTGTGCTTACCCAATAGCCATGCTGCGTCCCGAAGGGCTTTATGAGACTCATGCTCTCGTTTAACAAGTCGTTTGAACACGCGCAGGTCACCCGAGAAATGCTCATTACTGAGTTTAAGTAGCACCGTGGTGATTTGGGGGCGATGCCGCTGCCCATACCGGTCGATCCGACCATTGCGCTGCTGGATCCGAATCAGGCTCCACGGAATATCGAAGTGGACCAGTTCGTGGCACTGCGAGTGCAGGTTGACGCCCTCCGAGGCCACGTCTCCGGTGATCAAGACCCGGATCTCCGACGATTGCTGTTTGAAGCTCTCGACAATCTCCTGTTGCTCGACGTCACTCAGCCCGCCGTGCAGCACCGCGACCTGCCCGTCTTTGAGCTTCAGCTCCGTTTGCACGCGCTCGCGCAGCCATTTCAGAGTCGCGACGCGTTCGGAGAAGACCACCACGCGCTCCGGCGAGGTGCGCCCAATCTTGATCTGCTTCAGGTAGCGCAGCAGCTCAGCGAGTTTTGCTGAGGGCTCGGCGAGCGCGCGCTCCGCGAGGGATTCCAGCCGGTCCAGGGCGGCGCGCTCCCGACGCTGTTCGTGGGAGAGGGTCTCCCCCAAGCGCTTCCGCCGCTCCACGACCGTCTCCAGGAGCGCAACCGGGGAGGACAGAAACGCCTTGGCCAGGGTCCAGGGGAACAGCCCCGAGTTCTCCCCAGAGTACGGGGACCCTGTTTCGCCCGGGTAGAGCCAAACACTCGCTAGCTCCTCCGCCACCGCATTCTCCGCTGGCGACGCGGGCACGAGCAGGTGCTGCGGTTTGAGTCGCTCTGCCCAGTCCGCCCCCACTTCCCGGGCGACCTCGGGGCTGTACCGGTGGCGGCGAATGATGAGTCGCCGGGCTTCCTCCTCGATGATCTCGCCCTCCGGGGTCACCGCGGTGGGCTCGAGCAGACGAATGAGTTCGGCGAAGGACTCCGCTTTCCCGTTGTGTGGGGTCGCTGAGGCGAGGATCAGCGCCTCGGTGTTGGGCGCGAGCGTCTTCGCGAGCCGGTTATTGAGCGTCTTCCCGGTGATGTTGTGCGACTCATCAATCACCACAGCGTCCCACCGCTGCTTCGCGAGGTGCGAACGGTACTTTTCCTGTTTCAGGGTGTCGATGGAAATGATCGCCCGCTTGAACATACTGAACGGGTTGCGCGTGGCCGGTAACTGCTGCCGCACGCGCTGGATCCCTACCGAGTCGAGCCGCACAAAAGGCAGCGCAAACCGGGTCCACATCTCGTGCTGCATCTGCTCGAGCACGTGCCGAGGCGTGACGATCAGAATGCGCTCGCCGCGCCCCCGGCGCACGAGTTCCGAGAGAATCATTCCGATCTCAATGGTCTTGCCCAACCCCACGGCGTCGGCGAGCAGAATGCGGGGCCGCAGCATTTCCGGGCTCAGCGCTTGGCGCACCGCCGCCCGCTGATACCCGAGCGAATCCGTCAGCATCTGGGTTGACACCGTCAACGCGTCAGAGCCCAGCGGTACCGGGGTCTTCCGGAGCGTCGCTTCCAACCACAGCTTCGCGCGCCGGTACCCGGGGGAATCATCCGCGACCACCCGCGCCTCAGCAGGCTCCAGCGGCTCGATCCGATCAAGCCCCGAATAGAACGACGCGGTGGTGTCCCGCACGAGCTCAGACAGTCCTTGAACATGAACCAACTGCCCAGCAGCGCTCGGCTCCACGGCGGTGACCAACCACTCCATGTCTCGAACGACCACAATCGAGCCGGGTGCAACCGGACGCTTTGCCGCGTTCGAGTCAACCGGTGAATTCTGCGTCATAGTGCAGGAGTCCTTTCCGCGGGCCATCACCTGCCAAACTATCGAGGTTTCGCGCGCGAAGAAAACAAAACCCTAACCGCAGAGCAAAACCATCAGCCGAAGAGCCTCGGGGAGGCGCTCTCGCACTCGCCGAGGCGCGAACACTGGCCGGTGGCCCCTCCTACCGGAGTCCTGGCGCAGATTCCATGGAACCTCGCCGCGTTCCCGCACAACGCCGGGTCTAGACGCTGAGCAACAACCCTACGGGCCCATAGTCACGCGGCTCTGGGCCAGAGGTGTGGCCAGTCGAACGGGCCAGCATACAAACCCAGCAAGTGACGTGCGGCGAGGGTTCCCTACGCGAGCGAGAGGAAGAGCTTCTCGAGCTCGTCGGGCTTGGCCGAGCCCTCGGCGTCCGGGTCGGCGAGGCACTCCTGCATGGCGTTCGAGATCACGAGGTACCCCGCGCGGTCGAGCGCCTTGGTGACCGCCGAGAGCTGCTGCACCACGTCGCGGCAGTGCGCCTCACCCTCGACCGCGGCGATGACCGCCGCGAGCTGGCCGTGCGCACGGCGCAGGCGATTCGCGATCTTGCGCTTCGTCTCGGCCGAGTCCGGGGTCGCAGCGGGGGTCGCTCCGAGAACCGCAGCAGCGGTGGGACCGGCATCAGGCACCGACGCAGACTCGATCGCCAACGCCGCCGCGTCCCCCGCGCGTGCACTGTGAGCAGCCCCGGGGGCTGCGGAGATCTGACCAGACATTTCCGACCCGCTTTCACTGATGACTTGACGTCCACTATACCCCCTAGGGTATAGTCGGTCACGGAACCACAGATACCCCTTGGGGTATTCGGTGGCCCTGCCCACGACACCGTCTCGCAAAGGAGACCACGAATGTGCCAAGCCGTAGTGTGCCGCACCTGTAACAAGACCACCTGGTCGGGGTGCGGCCAGCACATCGATTCCGTGCGGCGGAGCGTCCCCGCAGCGGAGTGGTGCGACGGGTCGCACACCCCCGCCCAGCTGGAAGCCGCCTCCGCTGGGCGCGGGCCGGGCTTCCTCGCACGGCTCTTCGCGCGCTAGGCCACCGACCCGCTCGGCGCCCGCGCCCGGCAGCGGCCAGCCAGCGACCACCGCACCAGTTCCCCCAGGACTCCACCAGAGAAAGGTCCCACCATGGCAACCACAAACCTCACGCTTGACACGTTCCCCACGACGGTCGATTCCGACGGCATCACGCTCGTCGACTTCTGGGCCGAGTGGTGCGGGCCCTGCCGTTCGTTCGGCCCCGTATTCGAGCGCGCCTCTGAGGAGCACACGGACATCACCTTCGGCAAGGTCGACACCGAGGCGGAGCAGCAGCTCGCCTCGCTCTTCCAGATCACCTCAATCCCCACCCTCATGGTGTTCCGCGACGGCGTGCTCGTCTACTCGCAGCCCGGCGCACTCGCCGCACCCCAGCTCGAGCAGCTCGTCCAGGGTGCCCGCGAGCTCGACATGGACGACGTGCGCGCCCAGCTCGCCGCACAGAAGGCCGAGCAGGAGGCCCAGAACGCCGAGCAGGAGAGCCTGCCGGCCACGAAGTAGCCGCACCCGCGGGTGATCCGTGCCCCCGCACCAGTTGGCGCACGGAACACCCGCGAGGCACGGAGCGCAGCCAGTGAGGCGCGGCTCCCCCAAGACGCGTGGGTTGCGCCGGGCAGGGCGCCACCCACGAAGCTCGCGCGGTACCTACCGGATCAGGTGTTCCTGGCGCAAGCCCCTCCCCAGCGCGCCGGGGCGGGAGTAGTGTCGCAGGCACACCGAGCGAGGTTCGCTTGGCCGAAAGGAGCTTGAATCATGAGTTTCATCGCTTTCCTTATCCTCGGCCTGATCGCGGGAGCGATCGCAAAGGCCATCATGCCCGGCGAGAACGGGGGCGGCTGGTTCACCACACTGCTCCTCGGAGTGATCGGGGCGATGCTGGGCGGGTGGCTCGGAGGCATGATCTTCGGCGCCGACATGGCCGCCTTCTGGTCGCTGTCTACCTGGCTGCTCGCAATCGGCGGCTCGATCATCGTGCTCCTGATCTTCGGCCTGTTCTCCGGAAACCGCCGCAGCAGCGCGCACTAGCGCCCCGGGCACCCGCGGCGCCCGCACGCACGGGCACCGCACACTGGCGCGGCATCGGACCCCGGTGCCGCGCCAGCGGCGGTTCGAGCACCGGCCACCGGCCCACGGCCCGCGGTCACGGCCCAGCTACAGCACGTCCGGGTTGTTCTTCGCGAACGCCTCGGCCTCGTCCTCGGTAATCACCACGAGGCCGCGCGACGCGTGCGAGCGTGCGGCGAGCACGCGCAACCAGGTGAGGTTGAGTTCCGGCGATTTGCTCCCCCCGAAGCGGAAGGCGATCGGCACCGCCGGCGACAGCCACAGCGATACTCGCCCGCTCCCCTCGTCGGGGGTGCGACTCCAACTCAGGAAGAACCCCTCCTGGCGGCCGAGCTTCTGCCCCACCACCACTTTGAGATGCGCCAGCAGGCGATCCTCAAACTCGTACTCGTTCGGTCCGTGCACCAGATACCCCATGGCCCGATCCTGGCACAGACCGCGCGCCCGTGGGGGAAAGTTTGGCGGCTACCTCACCCGGATCGCGCCGGGCTGCACGCTCACGCTGATCCGGGTCACCTCACCGAGCTCGTCTCCGTCAATCTCGAACGCACGCGGCTCATCGAGCTCCACCTCCAGCGACGCGAACCGCCCGTGCGAGGTGGTCGCGCTGCTCGCGGCCGCCTCACCGCCGGTGAGCGCTCGCTTGAGCCCGTTGTCCCACACCATGTTCCGCAGCGTGTCCGCCCACCCGACAATGCCGTCGGCACGGAGCACGAGCAGGTCGAGCGATCCGTCGGCGGGATCGGCATCCGGAAGCAGCGTGATCCCGCCCTGCAGCATGCCGCAGTTGCCCACGATGAGGGTGTGCGCGCGCTCGGGCTCCGCCGCACCCCCGTCGCGGCCGACCCGCAGCTCGATCACCTCGCTCGCCGAGAGCGCCCGGCCCAGCGACTCCACATAGGCGAGCCACCCGGCGCGGCTCTTCAAGTCCTCGTTTGTCTCGGTGATCATGTGGGCGTCGATCCCAAACCCGGCCATCACCGTGAACGCGTGCCGCTCGGTGCCACCATCGGCGGCGACGGTCTCGACCCAGCCAATGTCGAGCGGCTCCGCCGCCCCCGTAAACGCGCGCTCACACGCCGCGCGCAGGCTCGTCAGCGGCACCCCGAGATTGCGGGCGAGGAGGTTTCCAGTGCCGAGCGGGATCACGCCCAGCTCAGCGACTGCCGAGCCCGACGCTCCCGCAACGGCGAGTTCCTCGGCCACCGCACGCACGGTGCCGTCGCCACCGGCCGCGAGCACGAGAGTGGCGCCCGCGTCGAGCGCGGCGCGCGTGGCGGCCCGCCCGGGATCATCCGGGCTCGTCTCGTGCCAGGTCAGCGCGTCGGCGAACTCCTGCGGCACGGCCGCCTCAAGCGCCTCACGCTCGGTCTTCGACGGATTCCACACGATTGCCGCGATTGGCTCAGCTGGTGCGCTCACTCGGGTCCCCTCCCCTGGCTGACTGCTGCGAGCAGTCTAGCCCGCGGCGCCCGGCCCGCCCGCGACGCCGGGTGACGGCTAGCCGCGCCCCGTGAACCGATCCATCGAGGAGTACACGCGGAACACACGCCCGCCCACCGCGTCCCACACTCGCGTGGGCAGCACGCCGCGGAGCGCCATCGCGAGCTTGACCGTCCACGGCCGCATCACGAGCGGGATCCCCGAGAGCATGCCGTCCCAGGCCGCGCGCACCGCCCGCTCGGGAGTCATGATCGGAGTGAGGATCGGGCCGCGCGCCCCGGCGAACATGCCCGTGGAGATGTAGCTCGGGCAGAATGTGGTGACGGCGATGTGCCGCTGTCCGTCGCGCTCGAGCTCAAGCCGCAGCGACTCGCTCCACCCGATCATCGCCCACTTCGAGGCCGCGTACACGCTCATTCGTG
Source organism: Leucobacter luti (assembly GCF_004217175.1). Lineage (GTDB taxonomy): Bacteria > Actinomycetota > Actinomycetes > Actinomycetales > Microbacteriaceae > Leucobacter > Leucobacter luti. Next base: position 702,742 of record NZ_SHKI01000002.1, on the reverse strand, counting down.
GATTCGGCAGCGTGCCGGCGGCCGACGCGATGTTGAGGATCCGTTTGGGCCGCGTGCGGTCCGCGATCATCGCGGGGAGCACCTCGCGGGTGAGCCACATTGGGGCGAGCGTGTTGATCCGCATGGTGAGCTCGATATCCGTCTCGGGGTCGTGCTCCCAGAACAGGGCGCCGCGCACAATGCCGGCGTTGTTGACGACCACGTCTGGATCGCCAAGCTCGGCACGGGTCTCCGCGAGCGCGCGGACCACGTCTTCCCGCTGCGACACGTCGACGGTGAACGCGCGCACCCGCGGCGTTGAACCTGCGGTGCCGCCCACGTCGTGGGCGCCCGCCGAGCCGTCAAGCTCGGCGGCGAGTGCCTCGGCGCGCTCGGTTTCGAGATCCCAGAGTGCGATCGCGGCGGCGCCCTCGCGCGCAGCTCGGCGCGCGTAGAGCTCGCCCATTCCACGCGCGGCGCCGGTGATGAGCACGGTGGCGCCGGGGATCACGCGGCGCGGGAGTCGCTTCGTTGCCATGGCCTCACGCTACCCGTTCGAGGCCGCTGACGGGGAAGAATCGAGCACAGGATTGCCGGGGGCCGGCTCCGGTGCCGGCTCCGTCGCACCGCCGGCCGCCGCGGCGTTCGCGGCGGCTGGGGCGCCCAGGAGCTTTCCGGGGTTCATGATGCCCGCCGGGTCGAGCTCGGCCTTGACGGCCCGCAGCGCGCGAACGCCGAGCGGGCCGATCTCGGCCGGGAGCAGGGCCGCGTGCTCGGTCCCCACGGCGTGGTGGTGGGTGATCGTGGCGCCCCGGGCGAGGATCGCGGCGTTGGCCGCTGCCTTGACGCGCTCGTACTGCGCGATCGGGTCTGCCTCAGCGGCGGCGATGAACGTGTAGTAGAGCGAGGCACCGTCTCGGTACATGTGCGAGATGTGCCCCTGCACCGCGCTGGGCGCCCCCGCACTGCCAGCTGCGGTTCCGGCGTTCGCCCCCGAGCCTGAGCCGGCGGCGCCGGATCCTGTGGTAGCAGGGCCTGCGGCGAGCGCCCCGCGGATCGCTTCGGCGACGGCGCGGTGCGTTTCGGGGAGCTCCGACCAGGTGGCCGCGGTCTCGAGCGTGTCGACCATCACGCCGACGGCGAGCAGTTCGTCGCGCAACCGCGGCGCTCCGAACCTGCCGGCGTCCCACGCGGCCGCCGGCCGCTCGGTGGTGGGCACGCCACCGTGGCTGCGGAGGATCCGGGCGGCCCGGCTGCGGCGGCGGCGCACCTCGCCGTCGGTGCCCTCCCAGACGCCGAGCAGCAGGGCCGGGGTGTCGATCCCGCGGAGCCCGAGCCAGCGGCGCAGCGTGCGCGTGGCCCCGCTGTCTGACTGGGCGAGCGTGAGCTCGGTCTCTTCCTCGTCGCTGAGGCGGCACACCTCGGGCAGATCGCCCCGGCCACCGTCCTGCGCGAGCGCGCGCACGGCTGCGGCCCCGGCGTCGAACGACGGGAACGCCCACGAGCCGTACGCTTTGCGCGTGGGCGCACGACGGATCGCGACCGTGACGCGGGTGATCACGCCGAACGCGCCCTCACTGCCGATCACGAGCTGACGCAGGTCTGGGCCGGCGGCGGAGGCGGGCGCGCGGCCGCCGAGGTCGAGCCGGCCACTCGGGGTTTCGATTCGGATCCCGGTGATGAGCTCGGCGATTGCCCCGTAGCCGGTGGACGCCTGCCCCGCGGAGCGCGTGGCAGCGTAGCCGCCGAGGGTGGCCTGCTGGTGCGACTGGGGCAGGTGCCCCAGCGTGAAGCCGCGGGCGGCGAGCGCCCGCTCGAGTGCCGGGCCGCGGATGCCCGCCTCGAACGTGGCGGTGCGGTCGGTCTCGTCGAGCGCGATGAGCGCGTCGAGACGCCCGAGGTCGAGGGCGATCACCGCCGCGTGTCCGCCGCGCAGTGGTGCGACGCCGCCAACGACGCTCGTGCCCCCGCCGAACGGCACCACGGCGATGTCGTGCGCGGCGCAGACGCCGAGGATCGCGGCGACCGCCGCCTCCGTGTCCGGGGTGACGACCGCGTCCGGGGCGGCGAGCGGCCGCCCGGCGCGCTGGCGCAGCAGGTCGGGGGTGTGCTTGCCCGCAGCGTGACGCAGCCGATCACTGGCGCGCTGCGACACCGCCGCGTGCCCGGCGGCGCCCGCGAGCGCTTCGAGGGCGGCAGCGGTGAGCTCGGGCTCGGGCAGCTCGACCTCGTCGAGCGCGGCGGGCGCGACCGGCTCGCCGATCTCGGCGCCCAGCCGCGCGCGCAGCACTCGCGCGGCACCCTCGGGCAGCCCTGCGCCCGCCGCGGCCCAGCCCCACCAGGGGGCCTGGGGAACACTCTCGGTAATATCAGCAGCCATACGTTACAGTGTGACACATGGGCCAACATCGTAACAGTGCAACCGCTCAGGCCACCGGATCAGCGCCGAGCCGGGAGTCCGGGCTGAGCGGGGGGCCTGTGCCGAACGAGGAATCCGTGCGCAGCCGGGGATCCGCGCCGAGCGCGCGCGATGAGGCGCTCCTCGACGCGGTCGCAGCGGGGCTGCGGCGCTACGGCCCGCGCAAGCTCACCGCGCAGGACGTCGCCGATGCCGCCGGAGTCTCGCGCATGACCTTCTATCGCGCGCTCGGCAGCATGGACAACGCCGTGCTGCTCGCGCTGACGCGGGAGTTCACCGCCGCGGTGGCGCGGATCCGCGCGGCCCTTCCCGGGCCCGCACACGCATCCGGAGCCACCCGACTCGCCGAGTTCCTCGGGGCCGGCGCACTCGCCTTCGCGGAGTCCGAGCTGGTCTCCGCGGTCTTCACGCAGCAGCCGGAGCTGATCGAACCGTACCTGAGCGGGCGGCTGGGGCGCAGCCAGGAGATCGTGCTCGACGCGATCTCCGAGTTGCTCGACGCGGGCCGCGCCGACGGCTCGATTCCCGAGCAGGCGCCCAGCGCGCTCACGCTCCTGCTCCTCGTGCGGGGCGTCGCGCTCGGCGCGCCCCTCACCCGGGGCACGACGGCGACAGCGAACCCTGCAACGGACCCCGCCGCGGAATCGAGCGCCCTCGACCGGGGCTTCGCCCGCGCGTGCGCGGAGCTCACCGATCTGGTGGCGGCCGCGTTCGGGGCCGAGCGCGTGCCGACCGCCGCGCGGGCGCACCTCACACACGCATAGACGAAGCGACGGGCCACGGTTGGCCCGGGACGGGAACGGCATGACGCAGACGCGACGCGGGGACCTGAACGAGGCGAGTCGAGCACACTCGCTCGCCCACCTCGCCGAGCACGAGGTCGACGTGCTCGTGATCGGCGGCGGGGTCACCGGCGCGGGCGTCGCACTCGACGCGGCCACCCGCGGACTCAGCGTCGCACTCTGCGAGGCGGCCGATCTCGCGAGCGGCACGAGCGGCTTCAGCTCGAAACTGGTGCACGGAGGGCTGCGCTACCTCGCCCGCGGCGACCTCCCGCTCGCGTGGGAGTCGGCGGTGGAGCGTGCCGCGCTCATGCGCCGGATCGCCCCACACCTGGTACGGCCACGCGCCTTCCTGGTGCCGCGCTTCGGCGGCGGCGCGAGCGGCGCCGCGGCCGATGCGCTGTCAGAAACGGGGATCCGGATCGCCGACCTGCTCCGCGTCGCGAGCGGCCTCCCCGCGAGCGTGCTCCCCCGGCCCCGCCGCGTCGACCCGCGCGGCGCGCGGCTGCTCGCGCCGGCGCTGCGACAGGAGGGACTCCGTGGCGGCATCGTCTACTGGGACGGGGCGCTCGAGGACGACGTGCGGCTGGTCGTCGCCCTCGCCCGCACGGCCGCCCGGCACGGGGCACACGTGCTCACCGGCTGCCGGGTACTCAGCGCGAGCGAGCGCGGGGCCGTGATCGACGCGGGGCCGGCACCCGGATCCGACACGAGCGCGGCCGCCCCCCGCACCGAGCTGCGGATCCGTGCCAGGGTGGTCATCAACGCCGCCGGTGTGTGGGCTGGCGACTTCGCCCCGGGGCTCCCCATGACGCCCAGCCGCGGAACGCACCTCGTCATCTCGTCCGCGACCCTCGGCCACCCGCGCGCGGTGATGACCGCCCCGGTTCCGGGGCACTTCGGACGCTACGTGTTCGTGCTCCCGCAGTCGAACGGCCTGTGCTACCTGGGCCTCACCGACGAGCCCGCTCCCGGCGCAGACGGCTACGCACCAGCGATCCCCGATACCGACGTTGATTTCTTGCTCCGCGTGGCAAACGCCGCGCTCGACACCCCGCTCACGCGCGCGGACGTGCTGAGCAGCTTCGCGGGCCTCAGACCGCTACTCGGCGCGGGCACCGACTCGGCGAACGCCTCGCGCCGCCACCTGCTGCGCGACCGCCCCGGCGAGCCAATCACGATCACCGGGGGCAAACTCACGGCGTACCGGCGCATGGCCGAGGAGGCCGTCGACGCGGCGGTGCGCCGGCTCGGGGGCGATCCCCGCGCACGGGCGGCGGTGACGGCGCGCGTGCCGCTGCTCGGCTCGCCCGGCTCCGGGAACTTCCCCGGAGCCGGGAATGCCGGGCAAGTGCAGTGGCCCGGGGCGGACCCCGGGGGGACCATCGCCGCACGCCTCACCGCGCGCTACGGGTGGGAAGCCGCGCGGGTGGCCGCGCTCGCCGCGGCCGATCCGATCCTCACGGAGGAACTCGCGCCCGGCGCTGGCGTCACTGGCGCGGAGGTGCGTTTCGCGGTGCTCGCGGAGGGCGCGCGCACGCCAGAAGATGTGCTGCACCGACGCACCCGCCTGGCGTTCGATCCGGAGCGCTCCAGTGCGGCTGCCCCAGCGGTCGCCGCGCTCCTCGCGCGGGACAGCCCACGCGCTCAGGGGCGCGGTGACCGATCCGACGGAGCCGACGGGGCCAGCTGACCCAGCCCCCCCCCCCCCCCCCGGCCCCGGCCACGTCGCTGACCCGCTACGATTCCTGCAGGCCTCACGCCCGCTCCCCGCCCACCATCGACCCGCTCTTCGAGAGCAACGGAGCTCCCATGACCGACACCCCGCAGCCGCGCCGCGCGCCGCAGCGCGCCGCCGCCGAGCCCGCCCTCACCCGAAACACCCCGCTCCTCCTCGTGAGTCCCGTGTCCGGCGGCGGCAGGGGCCTGCGCGCGCTCCCCGCCGTGCACGCGGCGCTCGAAGCCGCTGGCCTCTCGCCCGTCGTGCACCACAGCGCCAGCCTCGCCGACGCCGCGGACCGCGTGCGCCGAGCCGGGCCGGATGCGCTCGTGATCGCGCTCGGCGGGGACGGCCTCATCGGGGCAGCAGCCGGGGCCGTGGCGAAGACCGGCGCGCTGCTCCTCCCGCTCCCCGGCGGGCGCGGCAACGACACATCGCGCCGCTTCGGGCTCGGGCTCGACCCGGTCGCCGCGGCCGCCGCCGTCGCCACGTACCGCGAACACCGCATCGATCTCGCCTGGGTGACGACCGCGGACGGCCCCGCAGCGGGCGGGCGCGGCTTCCTCGGCGTGTGCGCCACCGGCTTGGACGGCGTCGCCAACGAGCTCGGCAACGGGATCCGGCTCAAGCTCGGCCCGCTCACCTACATCGCCGGCGCTCTGCTCGCGCTGTTCCGATTCACGGGCGCGAACTACACGGTCACGAGCGGCGGCGCCACCCGGCGCGGGCGCGCCTGGCTCGTGGCGATTTCGAACCACGGCCAGTACGGCGGCGGGGTGCGCATCAGCCCCGACTCCCGGATCGACGACGGCACGCTCGAGGTGGTCGGCCTCTGGGGTGGGGGCTTCGTGCGGCTCGCCGCCGTGCTCATCTCCGCGTTCCGCGGCGCGCACCTCAGATTTACGGGGGTGCGGGTCGAGTCCGCGCGCACCGTGACGATCGACGCTGATCACCCGCTCGGCGTCTTCGTGGACGGCGAGCGGGTGGGGACGCTCCCCGCTACGGTCACGGTGCGGCCCGGAGCGCTGCGTGTGCTCGCCGGGCCGCGGGCGGAGGCGCTCGGCGGCGCTTGAGGGTTTGGGTGCCCGCGCGTCTGAGCGCCTGAGCGCCTGAGCGCCCGAGCGCCTGGACGCCTGAGCACCTGGACGCCCGAGCGCCTGGACGCCTGAGCACCTGGACGCCTGAGCACCTGAGCACCTGAGCGCCGGGGCCGCCGAGACTGGCCGGTCAACTCCCGTCCAACACCGCCTGGATGGTGCGCGCCCCCTCCGGGAAGGCAGCGGGGTGCGGGCCCGCGAAGCTCAGCCGCACGAACGGCCCGGTCGGCTCCGCGGGGATCCACTCGTCCCCCGCTGCGACCGCCACCCCCCGGACCTCACACGCGCGCACAAACTCCGGAAGATCGACACCCGTGGGGAGCCCGGCCCAGAGGTTCAAGCCCCCCTTGGGCACGGCCTCCAGATGGAGGCCCGGGGCGTGTTCTCGAATCGCGGCGACGAGGAGATCGCGGCGACCGACCAGCTCCGTCCGGATCCTGGTGAGGTGGGACCGCCATGCGGGCTGGGACACCACATCGAGCGCCACCGCCTGGAGCACCGCACTGACGTAGAGCGACTGCGCCTGCACGTCCGCGAGAATCCGGTCCCGCGCGGGACCGCGAGCAATGAGTCCGGCGACGCGAACAGCCGGCGAGACGCTCTTGGTGAGCGAACGCACGTAGACCACATGGCCCTGGTCATCGTGAGCCGCAAGCGGGTGCGGCGCGGTGGTGATCCCGAAGTCGTGTGCCCAGTCATCCTCAATCAAGAACGCCCCGTGCGCGCGCACGGTGTCGAGGATTGCGGCACCCCGCTCAGGCGACCACTGCCCACCCAAGGGGTTCGAAAAGTTCGGTTGCGCGTAGAGGGCACGCGCCCCGGTCTCTGTGAACGCGCGATCAAGCTCTGCCGGGTCGGGTCCGGCGGGGCCACTCGGGATCGGGACGAGCCGCACCCCGACCTGAGCCGCAGCGAGCATCGCACCCCAGTAGCTGGGTGATTCAATGAGAAGCGGCTGACCGGCCCCGACGAGGGCCCGAAACACCGAGCCCAACCCGCTCTGGCTCCCGGGAAGCACGATCGCGTCGCTCGTGTCAGGAGCGGTGACCCCGGGCGCAGTTGCCGAGCCGAGCTCGGCGGCGAACCACGCTCTCAGCTCGGGCAGCCCGGCACTCGGCGCGCAACCGACGGCGGCGGCGGCCCGACCAGCGCGCCCGAACGCGGCACGCACGAGACGCTCCGGGAGCAGCGCAGGGTCCGGGTACCCGGAGTGCAGCGAAAGCACCTCTCCGAGCACGGTCCGAAGCGCTGCCACACGGTGTGGGATCCGAGAATCGGGAGCACCGAGCGCGGCCGTTTGCCAACCAAAGTCGTGCGGACGCGTGGTTCGCGTCGCTCGAACGAATGTGCCGACCCCCGGCCGTGACTCAATCAAGCCCTGGGCGGTGAGCGCACGAAGTGCGCGCTGCACCGTGACCGGACTCGCTTCGAACTCCGCAACGAGCGCGCGACTCGGAGGAAGCTGTGCACCGGGCGTCGGCTTCGGCGCACTCGGCTGGGCCGATCTACTCCTGTTCGCGGCGGTAGTCGTGTGCGCGGTGGGGTACGCGGAGGGCGGCCTCCTCGCTCGCGAACTCGGTGCCTGGCAGACCATCTCCTGGGCGCTCGTCGCGGCCGCGCCGCTCATGTTCGCCCTCTCCGCATTCGCGCTCACGGAGCACCCGCCCACGGCAACGCTCGCAGAGTGGGGCGCATTCGGGTATCTCGCGGTGGTCAGCATGTTTCTCGGCTTCTTCGCGTGGTACCGGGGCCTCGCGCTCGGCCCAATGGCGCAGGTGAGCCAGGTGCAACTCGCCCAGCCGGTCCTCAGCCTGGCGTGGGCCGCGCTGCTCCTGCACGAGAGGCTCGGGTGGGCGACCATGCTGGGTGGGGTCGTCGTGATCGGGTGCGCACTGTTCGCCGTGCGTGCGCGCAACCGGGTACGCACCTGATTTTTTCCCGTACGTCGGGCACCTCTCGAACCTCCCGGTCGCGGCGTCACTTCGACGGCCCACCGCGTCGATTCAGCGGTTCGGCCACCCGGGTGAGGCCGCCGTGCCGATCGAGTTTCCCCCAGCTTCGACGTACGATCGTGGCATCACGGAGGGATGGCTGACCCGAAAGGACACGCTGTGGCAGCATTCGAGCTCCGTGCGCTCACCAAGGTCTACGGCTCCGGAAGCTCCGCCTTCCGCGCGCTCCGCGGGGTGTCGCTCACCACGCACCCGGCCGAGTCGCTCGCGATCGTCGGCGAGAGCGGATCCGGCAAATCAACGCTCCTCAACATGATGGGCCTCCTCGATGCGCCCACGAGCGGCACGGTCTCCCTCGACGGGGTGGACCTCACGAGACTCAGGGCCGGGGCGGCCGATCGACTCCGAAACCGCGAGTTCGGTTTCGTGTTTCAGAGCTTTCACCTCGACCCGCGGATGAGCGCCGTCGAAAACGTCACGGTGCCGCTCAGAATCGCGGGGGCGTCGCGTGGCGCGCGGGCCCGCGCCACCGCGGCCCTCGACGCCGTGGGGCTCGCGGATCGGGCCGGCACGCGGGCCGACACGCTCTCCGGCGGGCAGCAGCAGCGCGTGGCAATCGCCCGCGCACTCGTCACCGAGCCGCGCGTGCTGTTCGCGGACGAACCGACGGGAGCGCTCGACAGCGAGACCGGTGAGGCGATCACCGAGACACTCTTCGCGCTCCACCGCGGCACGGGGGCATCGCTGATCATCGTGACGCACAGTTCGGCCCTCGCCGCGCGGTGCGACCGAGTGGTGACGATCCGGGACGGGGCGATCCTCTCGGACACCGCACCCGAGGCGGAGGCGATGGCGTGACCGCGCGCGAGCTCACCACGCAGGCGCTCCGTAACGCCTTCCGCCGCCCCGGGCGGGCGCTACTCTCGATTCTTGCCATTATGATCGGCGCGTTCACCCTCACCGTCACGGGCGGCCTGGGCGCGGGCATCACCGGGTACATCGCGGACCAGGTCGAGGCGCTCGGCTCGCGAGACATCATCCTCGTCACGGGGGCACCGCCGCTCACCGCGCTCGACCGCAAATCGCTTGAGCCGTACGACGAGGCGACCGCGGCCGCTTCCCCGAGCGCTGAGTCCCGCGCACTGTCGAACCGCGATGCGCAGGTGCTTGAGGGCCTTCCGGGGGTCACCCGCGTCATCATGTCACCGGAGCTCAACCCGCAGTATTTCAAGGGGCCGAGTGGCGACCGATTCAGGTTCACCTACGGCGGGTTCGTCCCAGACAAGACGACCCGCCTCGTCGCGGGTCGTCAGCTCGACTATGCGAGCGAGGAGCCCGAGATCGTGCTCCCAGAACACGCCACCGCACCGCTCGGGTTCCCGAGCCCCGAGGCCGCGCTCGGGCGGAGCATCACCACGAGCTTCGCGGACGCGGACCACCGCGTCCACGAACTCACCGTGACCGTCGTGGGAATCCAATTGCGCTCACTGATCGGCGGCAACCAGCCCTACGCCAACGAGCCCTACGAGCGGCTGGCGGAGCGTGCCACCTTCGGCGGCGGTCCGAACGCAATGCCCGAGTGGTTCCCAATGGCAACGGTGGTGAGCAGCGACGTTGCGGCGAGCGCCGCCGCGATCCGGGCGGCCGGCCTCGCCGCCACCACCACGAGCGACACCATGGGCGACATCGAGTCGGTGACGAGTGGTGTGCTCCTCACCGTGAACGTGCTCGCCGTGATCGCGATCGTTGCGGCGCTGTTCGGCGTGGTCAACACCCTCCTCATGTCGGTGCAGGAACGCACGCGCTTGATCGGCCTGCATCGTGCCCTCGGCATGTCACGCGCGGCCGTGTTTGCGTCAGTGTCGTTGGAGGCGACCCTGCTCGGGCTCATCGGCAGCGCGCTCGCCGTGGCCCTCGGCGTGAGCGGCGGCATCTGGGCTGGACCCGCGCTGATTGAGGCCGCTGGGCTCGACCTCCCCGGTCTTGAGCTGTTCGTGTTCACCCCGGCGCAGCTCCTCACGATCGTGCTGGGCACCACCGCCGCAGCGACGGTTGCGGCGTTCGTGCCCGCCCTCCGCGCGTCACGGCTGCAACCGGTCGAGGCGCTCCGCGCCTCCGGCTAATCGGGGCCGATCCCAGGGCCGGGGCTCCGCTCGCGCTCAGCTATCTCCCCACCGGCGCTGGGCGCGGCGGAGACTTCGGTCATCGCTGAACCCGCAGGCGCGTGCAACCTGATCGGCGGACAGCTGCCCCGCGGCGAGCAACTGGCGGGCGCGTTCTCGCCGCACGCCATCGAGCAGGAGGCGATAGGTGGTGCCCCCGTCGGCGAGACGCCGGCGCAGGGTGCGCTCGCTGAGGTGAAAGTGTCGGGCCACCGCGGCGATCGGCGGGGCCTGCGCCACGCGCGCAGCGAGCAGCGCCTCGACCCGCGCGATGAATCCGTGCGACCGGTGCCGCAGCACGAGCTCCGCGTCCAGCAGCGCGGTCGTCTTCGCCCGGCAGAACGCGTCCGCAGTCGCCAGTCGACGATCGAGCACGCCACGACTCAGACGCAACCGTGACGCTGGGCGGCGGTATCCGAGATTGGCGCCGAACGTGCGGCGCGCGAGCTCAAGCTGCGTGGGCGGCGGAAATGCGAACTCAGCACTGAGTCCGGTGAGGCTGCCGGTGGCGTAGCGCAACAGGCCCGCGACGCTCGCAAACAGTTCTTCAACGACGAACCGTGAGACGCGCTCAAGCCCGGGAAGCGGCTCGGCGGTGAGCGATACCCCCGCCCGGTCCGTCTCAAGCCGCACCTCGGCCAGCGCTCCCGCGAGCGCGCGGTACCTGAGGCCGGTGCGCAGAGCGAGCCGCACGGAGTCGGCGGAGAGCATCGCGAGTCCGAGCAGGCCCCACTGGGTGATGGTTTGCCGCGCCCCGACCAGCAGGCCGAGATCCGGCACCGTGGTCTGCGCCGCGGCCACAAACGCGTGCGCCTGCGCGACCGAGATGCGCACGTCGGGGAACCCGAGCGACTCCGGGCTGATTCCTGCGCTCGCGAGCGCCGGCCCGAGGTGGTATCCGGCTCGCGTCGCAACGGTCACGGTGATACGAACCAGCTCCGCGTCGACGGCACGTCGCGCCACGGGCGCGGTGACCTCGGGATACTGGCCGCTCCGGCCCGGGCGATGGCCGAGCGCGTCCTCGTGTTGCACGGTGGACTCCTTCATTCTCGGAAGTGCACCCCCAAAGGAGGCTACAATCATGCGCCGTGCGGACGCTGACCGTCTGACCACCACCGAGCGAGGCCTCGGCCCCTCCGATCTCTCTGGTACTCCCGGCCCGTCCAAGCTCTCCGGCTCCCCCGAGCCGGTCTGCATCGTCGGCGCCGGGCCGGCCGGGCTGGCGGCGGCGCGCGCGCTCCGGGAGCACGGGGTGCCGTACCACCAGTTCGAGCAGCACGATCGGGTGGGCGGGATCTGGGACATCGACCGCCCCGGCGGTCCGATGTACGAGTCAGCCCGGTTCATCTCGAGTAAGACGCTGTCGGCGTTCACCGGCTTTGCCATGCCGAGCGACTACCCGGACTATCCCGATCATCGACAGATCCTCGCGTATTGCGAAGCCTTTGCGCACGCCGAGGGGCTGCACGACCGCATCGAGTTTGGCACCACCGTCGACCGCGTGGAGCCCGCCGACGGGGGCGGCTGGCTCGTCACCACCTCTCCAGCGGCAGGTGCCGGGCCGGCCGCGCAGACCCGGTATCGCGCGGTGATCTGCGCGAGCGGCGCGCAGTGGCAGCCGCGGATCCCCGACTCGCTCCGCTCGTTCGCGGGTGAGGTAATCCCGGCGCGGGACTACCGCGAGCCCGAGCGTTTCGCGGGGAAGCGCGTGCTGATCGTGGGCGCTGGAAACTCCGGCTGCGACATCGCCGCTGACATTGGCCCGGTTGCGGCGGGCTGCGCGATCAGCGTGCGCCGCGGGTACTGGTTCGTACCCAAGTACATCGGCGGGGTCCCGAGCGACACGCTCGACGCCGGGACCGAGTGGCTGCCCCGCCGGCTCCGGCGCGCCCTCTCCGAGCTCACACTCCGCGTGGTGGTGGGAGATCTCCGGAAATACGGGCTCCAGCGACCGGATCACCACGTCCAGGACTCACACCCGATCATCGGCACCCGGGTGCTCCAGGCACTGGGGCGGGGCGAGGTGGTTGCCCGCCCCGACATCGCCCGGATTACCGGTCGCACCGTCGAGTTCACCGACGGAGTTCGCGACACCTTCGACGCGCTGATCGCCGCAACCGGGTACGCGCCCAGCGTGCCCTACGCGGAGGAGCTCATCTCCGGCGTGGGCGAGGACGAGCTGTACCTGGGCACGTTCTCCCGTCGACACCCCGGCCTCTCAGCGATCGGGCTCGGCGAGAGCAACGCGGGCGGCTTTCCGCTGTTCGACCTCGCCGCGTCGCTCATCGCCCAGCACCTCGCCGACGGCGCACGCGACCCCGAGGCGGCGCGGCGCTTCGCCCGCCGCATCACCGACCACCACCCAGACCTGACCGGGAGGCTCACGCTCACCGATTCGCCGCGGCACCACGGCTACATCGATGCCGAGGCGTTTACTCGCGCCGTGCGGCGCACGATCACGGACATGGGCTGGCGGCGCCCTGGCTCGCCGCCGGCCCGCCCGGCCCGCCCCGCGCGTGCGCCCGGCGCGCGGGGCCCTGGCGCACGGCCCCCGGGGACCCCGGGCACCCCGGGCCCGGGTGCCCGCACGCGTCCGCCCGAGCGGCCGCCGGCCTTCGATTTTGCGGCCGCGACGATCGTGATCACCGGGGCAACCGGCGGCCTCGGGTCGCGGATCGCGCACCAGGCGGCGGCTCTCGGCGCCACGATTGTGGCCGCAGACCTCGACGGTGATCGCCTCGCCGCCCTACTCGCGGCGCTCCCCCGCGACGCCGGCCAGGAGCACCTCGCCCTCGCGGGTGCCGACCTCGGCGACGAGGGCGGCGCGGCGCGTCTCGCGCACGATGTTGCAGCGCTGCCCCGGGTGGACGCGCTCATCAGCAATGCCGGTATGTCGGTCGGTGGTGAGTTCGGCGACCGCAGCGATGCCGAGCTGGCGCGCGAGCTCCGCGTGAACCTCACGGCCCCGCTCCAGCTGCTGCGCGGGGTGCTCCCCACGCTCACCCGGTCGCCGCAGCCGCGGGTCGTGTTCATCGGCTCGCTGGGCGGCGTGATCGCGATGGGGAGCGACCCGGTCTACGCGGCAAGCAAGTTTGGCCTCCGCGGAGCGGCGCTCTCACTCGCCCTCGCGCTCCGGAAGTACCACGTGGGGGTGAGCGTGGTGCAGCCGTCGGCGATCGACACCCCGATGCTGGCGCGCGAAGCCGAGCTTGGCGCCGAGCCCTCCCAGTTCATCACGCCGCCGCAGCAGCCAGACGCCGTGGCCGCGACCGTGCTGCGCGCACTCCGCCGGCCGCGCCCCGAGCTGTACCCGCAGCGGGTCGACGGGCTCCTGGCGCGCCTGGCAATGCTCACCCCCGGCGCACTTCCCCGTGTGAGCGACTGGGCCAGCCGCCTCGGCCGCCCCGGGCTCGAGCGCTATCGCGCAGCACGAGCGCACGATACTGCGCCGCACCCAGCGCCCCGCCAACGCAACAGCCCCTGAGCTTCCGAAGAAGCTCAGGGGCTGTATGGCTGGGATACCAGGACTCGAACCTAGAATGACGGTACCAGAAACCGTAGTGTTGCCAATTACACCATATCCCAATGGCTGGATTCGGACCCTTTCGAGCCCCGCACCAAGAGATTACTTTACCCGGTCGAGTACCGGAACTCAAAACCGGGCCGGACCACCGGGATCCCGGGCGAGCCGCCGCGGCTCAGAGGTAGTCATCCGCGGTGAGCTGCCGCACCCCCGAATCGTGGAGCACGAACTGTGCACGAACCGGCGGCGCCCCGATCCCGGGCGCTCCCGGTGCCGCCATGCTGCGCGCCCACGCGCAGTCGGCGGGGGTGAATCGTTCAGCGCCGACCCGCTCGATCACCCCCACCCACGAGTCGGCACCCACCGTGGTGGCGAGCCACGCGATGCGGTGGCGCAGCACCGTGGCGAACGGCACGCGCCCCAGGTCGCTCGTGTCGCTGAGCTCGTCCGGGTCGCTCGGAACCCCCTCGAACGGCATGATCGGATCGAGGAGGCGGCGCTCGGCGTCAAACAGGAGCACCCAGAACTGGCGCTGGCTCGCCCGGCCGAGCAGGGGGTCGAGGAGCCGTTCGATCTGCTCGACGGTGTCGAAGCGCTGCTCGGGGTCGCGTGAAGGAATCGTGTGGGTCATACCGTCCACGGTGCCAGCCGCGCACCCGGATGTGGGGGCGCGGCCGGCATCTGTGGAAAACTGCGGCCTGTGAGCGACGGACGCGGCGCTCACGCGGAAGTACCGCGCGGCTACGAGGCGCCGAGTTGCTCCAGCGCCCGCTCCGCGTACTCCTCTGTTGCACGCCGCGGCACCATCACCACGGGAACTGGGGCGTGGCGCAGAATCTTCGCCGCGTGCGAGCCGAGCGAGATGCGCGCGAGCGCACCGATGCTGCTCGACCCGACGAGCAGCACCTCCGCGTCACCCCAGGGAATTGCGCGCAGCGCGGCCTCCCAGTCGGCGCCGGCCCCGAGCGCCACGTCGGCCTGCGCCGGCGGGGTTGCGAAGCCGCGGATCTCGTTCAGGAGCGCCTCGGCCCGGTCGCGGATCTCGGCCTCCCACGCGGCGATGACCTCCGCCTCGGCGTTGAACCCGATCGCGGCGCCCAGGAGCCCGCGCGGGCGCGTGTGGAAGGAGGCGATCCGGATCGCGGCGCCCGCGTCCGCCGCCACCGCGGCCGCCCCGAGCACCAGCTCCGCGGAGGTCTCCGAGCCGCTGTACGCGGCGGTGACCCGCTCAAGCCGGGCCCCCGGTGCCGCGGTAAACCCGTGCGGGGCGATGGCGACCGGGAGCTCGGCGCTCTGCAGCAAGCCCAGGCTCACCGAACCGAGCTCGATGCCCCGCGCACGGTGCGCACCGGGCGCTACCGGGTGGGCGACCGTCTCCGCGGCGTGCGCCGCACCGACGTGGTCTCCCGCAGATCCAACGACCAGCCGGATCGCGGACTCGGCCGCGCAGACCTCGAGCAGCCCACGGCGCGCGCCGGAGGACGCGTGTACCACCGTGCGCACGCGCACATCGTCCGGCACCAGCGCGCTCGCCGCGGCGAGCGCGTCACGGGCGCTCGCGGCGAGGAAGCGCTGATACTCCCCGTCCACACCTCCGCCCCCGCCGGGCCACCCCGCCGAGGTGACCGCAGCGAGTACGAGGTCGCGCGAGTACGAGCGCGCGAGCAGCACGCCGAGATTGACCGCTGCCGTGGAGCAGTGGCTCGGGGCGACGCCGACGACGATCGTCATCAGCGGTTCCCGTCGCCCCGGTCGGCAGATCCCGATCCGGATCCCGATCCGGCACCCGAGCCCGATCCGGCACCGTTAAGCGCCGCGGCGTCCGCGTCGTCGGCTTCGCTCTCCTCGCTCACGAAGCGGTACTTCCCCGGGCCGGTGAGCACGATCATGCCCGTGTCGATTTGGTGGCCGAGCACCGAGTTCTTGCGGCCCGTGAAGTAGTACCAGACGAGCACGAGGGCGGTCCAGATCGCAAACACGATAATCGTGACCGGGCGCAGGTCCTTGATGATCCACAGGCAGCCGATGATCGAGAGGATCGGCACCACGGGGTAGAACGGCACGCGGAACTTGCGATCGAGATCCGGCTCGCGGCGGCGGAGCACCATGACGGCGATCGAGACAACGAGGAACGCGGCGAGCGTGCCGATCGACGTCATCTCCGCGAGGAAGTTAATGGGCAGCACGCCGGCGAGGATCGCCACCACCACCGACACGATGATGGTGTTCGCGACGGGGGTCATGGTGCGCGGGTTGACCTTCTTGAAGATCTTCGGCGCCATGCCGTCGCGCGACATCGCGAACAGGATTCGCGTCTGCCCGTACAGCACCACGAGGGTGACGCTGAAGATCGAGATCACGGCTCCGGCGGCGACGATCGTACCGGGCCACGTGGCCCCCACGATGTTCTGCAGGATCGCGGAGAGTCCCGCGCTCTGCCCCTCGAATTCCCCGGCGGACTGCGCACCGAGCGCCGTCACCGCGACGAGCACGTAGACCGCGGTCACGATAATGAGCGCCGAGATCAGCGCGATCGGCAGGTTGCGGCGCGGGTTCTTCGCCTCGTCGCCCGCCGTGGCCACCGCGTCGAGCCCCACGAACGAGAAGAAGATGATTCCGGCGCCCGTCATGATGCCGGTGAACCCGAACGGCGCGAAGTTTGCGAAGTGATCCGCGTTCCACCCGGTGATGCCGACCGCGACGAAGAACAGCAGCACAGCGATCTTGATGAGCACCATGATCGTGTTTGCGACCACCGACTCCGAGGTGCCGCGGATCAGCAGCAGGCAGCACAGCCCGATGAGGATCACGGCGGGCAGGTTGATAAACCCGCCCTCCTCGGGGGCGTAGAGCAGCGCGTGCGGCAGCTCCCAGCCGAACAGGTTCGTCACGAGCTGGTTCACGTACTGTGACCAGCCGACCGCGACCGCCGCGGTGGACACCCCATACTCAAGCAGCAAGCACGCCGCCACCCCCATCGCGGGCAGCTCCCCCAGCGTGCTGTATGCGTACGAGTACGAGGACCCCGAGACGGGGACGCTGCTCGCGAGTTCCGCGTAGCAGAGCACCGAGAGGCCGGCCACGAGCCCGGCGATCACGAAGGACCACAGGACGGCCGGGCCCGCGATGGGCACGGCCTCGGAGAGGATGAAGAAGATACCGGTGCCGATCGTGCCACCGACACCGATCATTGTCAGCGGGAACAGCCCAATGCTGCGCTTGAGCTGGCTGCCAGATTCGCCCCCATCGCGCGGTACCGGCTTCACTCGGAAGAGCTGCTGTCTCAGTGTGCTCGTCATTTTTAGTCGTTCTCCGGACTTCATTGTCGTGCGGGCTGGAGGGCCTCGCTGGGGTGATCCGCGGTCCCGGGGGTCGGGCCGCGGAGATCCGGGGCTCCGGATCAGGCGCGGCACAGCCTGTCACTGCGCGCGCCCCGGGTTCCCCGGCGCCGCGAAATTGCAGCGCCGGGAAGCGTAAGTGCCGTGGCTACGGCTGCCGGACCACGCGGAACTGCGTGACTCCGGTGTCCACCGCACCGCGCACGTACCCGGTGGGCGATGCGGCGACGGCGTGGAGGAACGCGACCGCCTCGGCGGTGATCTCCTCGCCGGGCATCACGTTCGGGATCCCGGGCGGATACGCGGCGAGCGTGTCGGCGGAGACGCGGCCCACGGCCGCCGCCGCGGGCACAAGCTCCGTCTCGCCGAAGAAGCCCCCGCGCGGGGTGAGCCGCTGCGTGCCGGGCGCGGGCAGGGGCGGGAAGTCGGTGGCGTCCGCGTTCGCGGCGCGCTCCACAGCGGCGGCCTCGGAGTCGACCGCGGCAATGAGTGCGCTGAGCACCGCCGCCACGTCGGGCGTCTTGCCGGCACCGATCACGGCGACGAGCGAGGTGGCCGTGGACATCTCGAAGTAGAGCGCGTCTTCCTCGATCAGGCGGTTGCGCAGCCAGTGCCCGCTCACGCCGGTCGCTGACACGTCGATCGGCACGCGCAGCAGGTCGGTCTCGACGATGTCGGGGAAGCGATCAAAGTGGTCGCTCACCACGTCGAAGCGCGGGTCTGCGCGCAGCAGCTCGCGGAAGTGCTGGGCCACCTCGATCGACCGGCCGATCGCGTCCTCGCCCGTGACGAGGGCCGACCGGGCGATGTCGAGCGATGCGCGCAGAATCGCGCTCGTTGAGGTGGACGAGGTCATGCCGAACGCGCGCTCCACGAACGGCTCGAGCTTCGCCGCGAGCGGGCCGTGCCCCAGGTGCAGCATCGCCGACTGGGTGAGCGAGCCGGCCAGCTTGTGCGTGCTCGAAATGACGAGGTCGGCGCCGAGGCGCGCGGGCGATTCCGGCAGCTCGGGGTGGAACCCGAAGTGCGGACCCCACGCGCCGTCGACAATCAGCGGGGCGCCGTGGGCGTGGGCTACGTCGGCGAGACCGCGCACGTCGGAGACCGACCCGAAGTAGCTCGGCGAGATGATGTAGACGGCCGCGGCCGGGCGGCCCGCTCGCGCCGCGGCGGTCAGCGCCTCGTCGAGCGCCGCCGGCGAGACGCCGTGCGCCATGCCGTGCGCGGCGTCGACCGTGGGAAACACGTACGACGGCGTGATCCCGGCGAGGAGCACGCCGTCGCTGAAGCTCGAGTGCGCGCTGCGCTGGGCGAGTACGTGTTCGCCCAGGCCGCGCGCGGCGAGCGCGGCGGTCCGGTTCGCCTGCGACGCCCCGTTCGTGAGGAACCAGGTGCGCTTTGCGCCCCACGCGTCCGCCGCGAGATCGAGGGCCTCATCGAGGGGCGAGTGCGCTTCAAGGTCCACGCCCTCCAGCAGCATGGGGATGTCGAGCCGCAGGGCGCGCTCCCCCAGGAACGCGGCGAGCCGCTCGGCGATGCCGAGGTCGGTGCCGCCGTGGCCCGGCACCATCAGCTGCACGGGGGTGCGTGCAATGTAGCGGTCGAGCGCGTCCGCGTACGGAGTGGCCTCGTGGCGGCGCAGGCGTTCAGCCCGCTCGGCCGGAGTCTGGTCGGTTGCGGCCGCGGGGGCGGCACCGGAGTGAACGAGGTGCGCGACTTCAGTGGGCGCGGCATCGGCATAGAGCATGTCTCTATGGTGGGGCCGCACCGCGCACAAGTGAATCCCGTCCTTCCTCTGTCGTCACATACAATGTATGTGGCGGGATTCGCTTTTCGCCCACTTGATACGATATGGAATAGGTGACCCGGTGATCGATCTTCGCCAGCTTCAGGCGCTCCGCGCGGTGCACCGCACCGGCTCGGTGACGCAGGCCGCCCGAAGCCTCGGCTGGAGCCAGCCGACCGTCGACTACCACCTCCGCAACCTCGACGCGCTCGTGGGCGGTGCCCTCCTTGAGCGCAGCACGCGCGGGAGCACGCTCACCCCGGTGGGGCACCTGGTGCTCGACCGGGCGCAGGAGATCCTCACGCTCAGCGACCGGGCCCTCCGCGATGCCCGCGAGTTCACCCACATGGGACAGACGCGACTGCGGTTCGGCACGTTTCCCACCGCGGCGGCGAAGCTGCTCCCCGCGGTCGCCGGCCAGCTCAGCGACCTCAATATCGAACTCGACGCCGTACTCGAGGAGGTCGCCCCGCTCGTCGCCGACGTCAACCAGCGCGAGCTCGATGCCGCGCTCGTCTACACCGTGCCCGGCCGGGAGCTCCCGTTCCGCTCCGACATCGCCACCACCGAGGTGCTCCGGGATCCACTCCTGCTCGCGCTCCCCGAGGAACACCCGCTCGCGCACCACACTTCGATCAGCCTCGACACGCTCCTCACGCTGCACTCGGAGCGGTGGCTCCTCGGAGCAACGCAGGACGACCCGATGGACGCCGTCGTGGTCGACGCGTTCGCCGCCGCCGGCCACACGCTCGAGGTCGCGATCCGCACCGACGATTTCCAGGTCATGCTCGGCATGATCGCGGCCCGCATGGTGATTGGTCTCGTGGCCAAGCTCGCGACGGGGCCGAGCCACCCGGGCGTCGTGCTCCGCCCCATCGAGGACCCGTCGTTCGCGCGCTCCGTGCTCCTCGCCGCCCCCACGGAGGGGGCCACCGGCCAGCCCTCAACGGCGGTGCGGCAGCTCGCGGTCGCGATCCGCTCGGCGGTGACCGCGCTCGACGCCTAGGCACGCGGCCGCGCGCGGCTGGGCTGCCTGCCAGCAGCTTTCGGGGCCTTGTGGCCTGCGGGCTACCGCGCCGCGACCGTGAGGCCTGCGGCTCGCTGGGCCGCTAGCCGGCGTGGCCGCTGGGTCGCCTGGCCTGCGGGCTACTGGGCCGCTGTGCCGCTGCGCTGCGTGGCCGCGTGGCCGCGTGGCCGCGTGGCCTGCCTATCCCAGGCGGGGCAGCGCGGCCGACGGCTCTTCGGGGGTGAGCCCCGGGGCCGCGGGCGTTCCGGGGACCGCGTGGGTGCCGGGTTCCGGGGCCGCGATCGGTGCCCCGATGGTCAGCCCGGGCGTCGCGGTCCCGGACGCAGCCGCGTCCTCGACCGGCTCGGCCCCGCGTCCGTCGAGCGCGTCGATGTAGCGGAGCACGATGCCCTCGCGCAGCGCCCACGGCGAGATGGTGAGGGTGGACACATCGAACACCTTCATCGCGGTGCGCAGCACGATCGCGCCGGCCATGATCTGGTAGCCGCGCTCCGGTGTGATCCCGGGCAGGTACTCCCGCACGTTCGAGGGCATGTCGCGCAGTGTCGGCTCCCACTCGCGCAAGCCGGTGTAGTGCAGCGGGGCGAGATCGCCGGTGACCGGGTCGGCCGGGCCGCCGACGAGCCGCGCGAGCGAGCGGATCGTCTTCGAGGTGCCCACGACGCGCTTGGGCCGCGGCCGGTCGCAGAAGAGCTCGTCGCGCACGCGAGTGAACTCGGCGCGGGCGTGCTCGCGCAGCGCCGACACCGCCTCGCGGGGCGGTGGATCCTCGGCGAGGTAGTTGATCGTGGTGCGGCCGGCGCCGAGCGGCAGCGAGACCTGCACGTCGGGGTACTCGTCTGCCCCCTGCGCGATCTCGAACGAGCCGCCGCCGATGTCGAAGAGGAGAATCTCGCCCGCGGACCAGCCGAGCCAGCGGCGCACGGCGAGCATCGTGATGCGCGCCTCGTCCTCGCCGGAGAGCACGTGCAGTGAGACGCCGGTCTCGCGGGCGATGCGCGCCAGCACGACCTCGCCGTTTGCGGCCTCGCGGATCGCGCTCGTCGCGGTGCAGATCAGGTCGTCGACGCCGATCTCGTGGGCGATGCGCACCGACTCGGCGATCGCGGACACGATGAGCTGCACGCCCTCCTCCACGATTGCCCCGTCGGAGTCGAGGTAGCGCATGAGCCGCAGCACCGAGCGCTGCGAGTGGTACGGGTCGGGGCTCGCGCCCGGATGGGCGTCAACGACCAGCAGGTGGACGGTGTTCGACCCTACGTCGATGACTCCGAGGCGCATGCCCTCAGTCTAGGCCGGTCAGTACGCGGATCCCGCATCGGGATTCGCCGCGGGGTCTGCGGCTGCCCCGCCCGCCGGATCGGCCGCCGCCGGTGCCGCGGGTGCCGCCCAGCCCGCGAGGATCGCTGCGGTGCCCGAGACACCGAAGCGCGTGGCGCCCGCCGCCCACAGCTCGCGCACCGCCGCGGGCGTGCGGATCCCGCCGGACGCCTTCACTCCGAGCCTGCCGCCCACGGTCTGCGCCATGAGTGCGACGGCGTGCACGCTCGCGCCGCCGGCGGGGTCGAAGCCGGTGGACGTCTTCACGAAGTCGGCGCCCGCCGCCTCCGCTGCGCGGCAGGCGCCGACGATCTCGGCGTCGCTGAGCGCCGCCGACTCGA
Source organism: Leucobacter luti (assembly GCF_004217175.1). GTDB lineage: Bacteria > Actinomycetota > Actinomycetes > Actinomycetales > Microbacteriaceae > Leucobacter > Leucobacter luti. The sequence continues at coordinate 681,296 of NZ_SHKI01000002.1, read as the reverse complement.
GGATCACCTTGAGCACGCGGCCGGGGACGGCCGCGCGCACGGCGCGAATCTCCGCCTCGACCGAGCCCCAGTCCCCCGCCCGAACGAGCCCGCGGTTGAGCACCATGTCAATCTCGGCGGCGCCGTCGGCGACCGCGGCGGCGGCCTCGGCCGCTTTCACCTCGGCGGTGTGCACGCCGCTCGGAAACCCGACGACCGTGACGATCTGGACGGGACTGCTGCGAAGCGCCTGCGTGGCCTCTTCAATGAGCGTGGGGCTGATGCAGACGCGGGCGACCCCGAGCGCACGGGCGGCCCGCAGAAACTCGTCGAGTTCGGCGGGAGTGGTGCCGGGGGCGAGGAGCGTGTGGTCGGCGGTCGCGAGGAACACGTCGGCGGTGAGCTCGGCCCGCTCCGCGGGGCGGTCGGTGGCTGCGGCGGGTGCGGGTGCGGGTGCGGCAGCGTGTGATTCGGCGTCAGCGCCGGTGCCGCGGCCTGCCGGGGAGGGTGTTGGGGCGGTCATGTGGACTCCGATCGCGTGGCTCGATACTGCTGGGTGGGTGGTGGGTCGCGCCGGTGGAATGTGTTGCCGGTGTGCGGTGTCACTGGCGGGCCAGCCGGCCGGCCCGAGGACGTCGCGGCTTGAGGACCGCGGCTGGTGCGCCGGCCGGTGCACTACCCGGCGAAGGGGCCGACGCGCTGCACGCGCACGACGGGCTCGCCCTCGGCCTCTGACGCGGCGAGGTCGACCACGCCCTCGATCGCCCAGTCGCGGTCGCCGGCGGGGTCGAGGAGCACCTGGCGGAAGCGCCAGACCCCCTCGGCCTTGGCTTCCTCGCCCCGATCGATCTCGAGGAGCGCGGCCGCACGCGCGTCGGCGCTCGTGCTGATCTCGTCGTACTCCGTGTAATAGCCGGCCAGCGCGTCGCGCCAGCGCTGCTCGCCGAAGCCGTGCGGCCCGTCGAGCTCGGCGAGCTCCCCGTAGCGCTCGAACGCGGCGGCCTGCACGCGTCGGAAGAGGGCGTTGCGCAGCATCACTCCGAACGCGCGCTCGTTCGACAGCACGGATCGCGCGGGCGGTGCGAGATCGATGCCACCCGGCGTGGTGGCGCGCTGCGCCTCGGGATCCGGGTTGGCGAGCTGCTCCCACTCGTCGATGAGGCTCGAGTCGACCTGCCGCACGAGCTCACCGAGCCACTCGATGAGCTCTTCGAGCTCCGGGCTCTTCGCTTGCTCGGGCACCGTGCGCTCGATGGCGCGGTACGCGTCGCTGAGGTAGCGCAGCACCCCGCCCTCGGCGCGACCGAGCTGGTAGAACGACACGAGGTCACGGAAGCCGAAGGCGCGCTCGATCATGTCGCGCACGATCGACTTGGGCCGCAGCTCGTAGTCGCGCGCCCACGGCACTTCCTTGAGGTACTCGTGGAAGGCCTCGTCGAGCAATTCCTTGAGCGGCTGCGGGTGCGTGATCGCCTCGAGCAGCTCCATGCGCTCCTCGTACTCGATCCCCTCGGCCTTCATCGCGGCGACCGCCTCGCCGCGGGCCCGGTGCTCCTGCGCGCGCACGATCGCCCGCGGGTCCTCAAGCGTGGCCTCGATGATCGAGATGACGTCGAGTGGGTAGGTCTCGGACTCGGGGTCGAGCAGCTCGATCGCGGCGAGCGCGAACGGGGACAGCGGCTGGTTGAGCGCGAAGTTCGCCTGGAGCTCGACGGTGAGGCGGAGCAGGCGCTGGCCGCGCTCGTCCTCGTGAATCTCAACGATGCCGCCGTTGCGCAGCGTGCGGAAGATCGAGAGTGCGGTGCGCGCGTGCGCAAACTGGGCGGCGCGCGGCTCGTGGCTGTCGAAGATCAGCATCTGCATCGTATTGAGGGCCTCGCCCTCCCACTCCTCGCCGCGACCGATCACGCCGAGCACCATCGCGTGCGTGACGCGCATGCGGCTCACGAGCGGCTCGGGCTGGGAGGCGATGAGCTTCTCAAACGTGGCCTCGCTCCACGCCACAAAGCCCTGGGGCGCCGACTTCTTCTTGACGGGCTTCGCCTTCTTGCCGCCCTTGCCGTCTGCCGCTTTTGCCGCCGCCTTCGCGACGGCCTTCGCGTTCTCAATCTCGTGCTCGGGCGCGAGCGCGATCACGTCGCCCTCGGTGTCGTACCCGGCCCGGCCGGCGCGGCCGGAGATCTGGTGGAACTCGCGGGCGGAGAGGCGGCGCATCTTCTCGCCGTCGAACTTGGTGAGCGCCGTGATCACGACCGTGCGGATCGGCACGTTGATGCCGACGCCCAGGGTGTCGGTGCCGCAGATGACGCGCAGCAGCCCGCGCTGCGCGAGCTGCTCGACGAGCCGACGGTAGCGAGGCAGCATGCCGGCGTGGTGCACACCGATGCCGGAGCGCACGAGCCGCGACAGCGTGGTGCCGAAGCCGGTGGAGAAGCGGAAGTCGCCGATCGCGGCCGCGATCTCGTCGCGGCCCGCGCGATCGACAATCTTGATCGATGCGAGCGCCTGCGCCTGCTCGACCGCGTGCGACTGGTTGAAGTGGACGAGATATGCCGGGGTCTCGCGATCAGCGATGAGCTGCTCAACCACCTCGTGCGCCGGGGCCACCTCGTAGCTGAAACTCAGCGGCACCGGTCGCTCAACGCCCGTGACGAGGGCGGTGTCGCGGCCGGTGGTGTCGCTGAGGTCGGCGGCGAGCTCGGTCACGTCGCCCAGCGTCGCCGACATGAGGAGGAACTGCGCGTCGTGCATCAGCAGCAGCGGCACCTGCCACGCCCAGCCCCGGTCTGGATCCGCGTAGTAGTGGAACTCGTCCATGATGACCTGAGTGATCCCGCCGGTCTCAGGGTTGTCGACGTTCTTGTCGCGGATCGCGAGGTTCGCGAGGATCTCGGCGGTGCAGCACAGGATCGGCGCGTCGGGATTGATCGACGAGTCCCCCGTGATCATGCCGACACGCTCGGCCCCGAAGACCGAGACGAGGTCGAAGAACTTCTCGCTGACGAGCGCCTTGATGGGTGCCGTGTAGACGGTGCGCCGCCCCTCGGCGACCGCGATGAAGTGCGCGCCGATCGCGACCAGCGACTTGCCGGTGCCGGTGGGGGTCGCGAGGATCACGTTGCTGCCGAGCGCGATGCCGAGCACCGCCTCCTCTTGAGCCGGGTACAGGCGCAGGCCGCGCTCCTCAAGCGCCCACTCCTCGAACGCGGCGAACGCGTCCTCAGCGCCGCCGGAGCCGTTCGCGTGTGCGGCGTCGAGCGCCTGATGCAGGCTCATGTGTCGGCATTCTCCTTCTGGGTGGGGGTCGTCGGTGCGTCGCCGCTCTCGAGTTCGGCGAATTTCGCCTGCATCGTCGGGTTGCCCCGCGTGAGCTTCTTCACGGTGACCCCCTGCGCTTTGTCGTTTGCGAGTCGCAGGTTGTTCTCTGACTTGAGCAGTTGCTCGCGCACCTTCTCCATCTCGCGAATGGAGGTGTCAATGCGCTTGATCGCTTCCTTGAACTGGGTGGAGGCCAGCTCGTAATTGCGCCCGAACGCGCCCTTGAACGCGTCGAGTTCGCTCTCAAAGTTCGTGATGTCGATGTTCTGCGACTTCACGAGTTCGAGCTCCGACTTGTACTTCAGCGAGTTCATCGCCGCGTTGCGCAGCAGGGTGATGAGCGGGATGAAGAACTGCGGCCGCACCACGTACATCTTCGGGTAGCGATGCGACACGTCAACGATACCGCCGTTGTACAGCTCGCTCTCCGGTTCCAGGAGCGAGACCAGCACCGCGTACTCGCACCCCTTCTCACGACGGTCCTTATCGAGCTCCTTGAGGAAGTCCTCGTTCTTGTGCTTCGTGGCGGTGCCGTCCGCCTCGTTCTTCATCTCAAACATGATCGACACGATCTCGATCCCGGCGAGATCGTGGTCGCGGAAGATGAAGTCGCCCTTGCTCCCGGTACTCGCGTCGTTGTCCTTTTCGAAGTACGCGTTCGGGAACGCCGTGGCACGGATCTGGTTGAACGTGGTCTCGCAGTGCTGCTCGAGCGTCTCGCCGATCATCTTCGTGGACAGTCGCGCCTTCATGTCGCGCAGCCGCTCGATCGCGTCGTCGCGATCCTTCAGCTGCACCTCGTAGCGCTCCTTCAGCGACCGCTCGGCGAGCTGCTTCTCAAGCTCGGAGCGGTCGAGGCCGCGCCGCAGCTCATCCCGCTCCTTCTCAACGGCCCCAACCGCCTCGGTGATCTCGAGCTTGCGCGAGAGCTCAAGCCGGTCCAGCTCGGCACGCGCGCGCTGCAACTCGGCCTCGCTCGCGGCCGCGCGCTCCTGCATCTGGGCTGCCAGCTTCGCCTCCGCGAGCTCGACGGCTGTCTGCTGCTCGCGGCGCGCCTGCTCAAGCTCGCCCGCCAGCCGGTCGCGATCCTTCTCGACGGCTCCGCGCGCCTCGGCAACCGCGAGCTGCTGCGCCGCGGCGCTCGCGTCGAGCTTGGCCTGCAACTGCTGAATCTCGGTGTCTTTGACCGCCGCGGCCTTCTGCATCTCGCCGGCGGCGTTCGCCTGTGCGAGCTCCACCGCGCTCTGCTTTTCGCGCTCCGCGAGCTGCAGCCGCTCGTGCAGCTGCGCCTCGAAGTCGCTGTCTCGCACCTGCTTCAGAATCTCCGCGTACCCGGCCTCGTCCACCGTGAATGCTTTCCCGCAGTGCGGGCACTGAATCTCGTGCATGAGCGCCTCCTTCGTGGGTCGCGGCCTGTGGCCATGACTAACCCTGGCACAGGCCACTGACATTCAGGGTGCGGCGGGCCGGGAACGCCCCCGCACGCCGCAACGCACTGTCATACCCGGCGCGCACCGCCGGGCACGGAGATACACTGGCGAAATGGCAGATCCGCACCTTTTCCGCCCGTTCGAGCTTCGAGGCGTTGCGGTGCGCAACAGGCTGTGGGTGTCGCCCATGTGTCAGTACTCAGTCGCGGCGGAGGACGGGATCCCACGCGACTGGCATCTCGTACACATCGGCGCGCTCGCCCGGGGCGGTGCCGGGCTGGTCACGGTCGAGGCGTCCGCGGTACTGCCGGAGGGCCGGATCTCGCCGCGCGACCTCGGCCTCTGGTCTGACGCGCACACCCCGGCGTTCGCCCGGCTCGCAGAGATCGCGCACGCACACGGTGCCCGGATCAGTGTGCAGCTCGGCCACGCCGGGCGCAAGGCGTCGAGCCATCCCTGGCTGCCCGGGTTCCCGTCTGGCGGACAGTCCGTCGCCGACGGCGGGTGGCAGACCGTCGGCCCGTCCGGTCTCCCGTTCGGGGACTACCCCGCGCCGCGCGCGCTCACGGGCGACGAGCTCCCCGCGATTGTGGCGGCGTTCGTCGCCGCGGCGGATCGCGCCGTCGCCGCCGGCTTCGACGCCGTCGAAGTCCATGCTGCGCACGGCTACCTCCTGCACTCGTTCCTGTCCCCGTTCTCGAACCGACGGGAGGACGAGTACGGGGGTCCGCTCGCCGGCCGCGCCCGCCTGCTGCGCGAGATCGTGCGCACGATCCGCGACCGGCACCCCGACCTCCCCGTCATGGTGCGCGTCTCGGCAACCGAGTGGGTCGACGGCGGCTTCGACCTCGCTGAGTGCGGGCAGCTCGTCGAGTGGCTCGCGGCGGACGGCGCCGACCTCATCGACGTGTCCTCCGCGGCGAACCTGCCGAGCGCCCCGATCCCGGTGGGGCCGTCGTACCAGGTGCCGCTCGCCGCAGCCCTGCGGAGCGGACCGCTCCCGGTGGGTGCGGTGGGGATGATCACCAGCGCGGCGCAGGCCGAGAGCGTGCTCGCCACGGGGCAGGCCGATATCGTCTCCCTGGGACGCCCGCTGCTCGCCGACCCGCAGCTCCCCCTCCGCTGGGCGCACGAGCTGCGCGCACCCGGCGCCGCGGATCTCGTTCCCGGCCCCTACCACCGCGCGCGCTTCTAACCGGCCCCGGCCGTTGTCCGAGGCCGGGTCTACACTGACCGCATGTCCGCGATACTGAGCCCCGCTGCGCTGCTCCCACTGCGCATGCGCGCGCTCGGGCTGCACCGCGACGCCGCCGACGCGACCGCTGCGCCCGGGCACACGGCTGCGCCCGGGCACACGGCTGCGCCCGACGCCGCTCCGGCACCCGGATCCGCAACCGCGCGCGTCGCGGCAACCGCGCGCCAAATGCTCGCGATCCAGGGCCAGGACTGGCGCTCGGCACGGTGGGCGCTCGGGGTGCGCACGCCAGGCACCACCGTCTCCGACGTGCACGCCGCGTTCTCAGCGGGCGCGATCGTGAGGTCCTGGCCAATGCGCGGCACGCTGCACATCGTCGCCGCCGAAGACATCGGCTGGCTGCAGGGCGTCACCTCACACCGCGTTCTCGCCGGGGCCCCCAAGCGCCGCGCCACGATCGGGCTCAGCGAAGCCGCGCTCGAGCGGCTCGTCGGGGTCTCGCTCGACGCGCTCCGCGGCGGCACCGCGCTCGACCGCGACGGGCTCTCAGCGGTGTGGACCGAGGCGGGTATCGAATGGCAGCCGGGGTGGCGGTACCACGTGATCTGGTGGCTCTGCCAGAACGGGCTCACCACGTTCGGCCCGGTGCGCGAGTCCGGGGAGCCGCTCCTCGTGCGCGCGGACGAGTGGATCACCGCTCCGCGAATCCTCACGGGAGACGAGGTGCTCGCGGAGTGCGCCGCGCGCTACACCGGAGCCCGCGGGCCCGTCTCCGAGCACGACCTCGCGTGGTGGACGGGGCTCACGCTGCGCGAGGCGCGCCGCGCCTTCGATCTCGCGCGCCAGGCGGGGCGGGCGGCGCCGCTGCGCCTGGGCGACGCGAGCGGCCCGCAGCTCTGGGCCACGCCAGCGGCCATCGCCGCGGCAGCTGCTGGTGTGGGTTCGGCAGGGGGCGATCCCGACGCCGCTGCGAGCGTGGCGGGCACGGCGGGCACCCCCGTCGGGCCCGGCGACACCTGGCACCTCCTCCCCGCCTTCGACGAGCACCTGCTCGGCTACACAGACCGCGCCGCGCAGCTTGATCCGGCACACTTCGATCACGTGGTCCCCGGCCGCAACGGCATGTTCATGGCGACCGTTGTCAAGAACGGTCGCGTGCTCGGCCTGTGGCGGCGCGGGTCGGGCGCGAAGGGCGCAATCACCGCGACGCCGCTCCCCGGCACTCGCCTCAACGCGCGTGCGCTTACGCCGCTCGTCGCGGACTGGAGCGACTTCCACGAGATCGGCCCACTGGCGGTTGATCTGCAGAAACGCACCGAGCCGTGATTCGCAGCGCGTGAGAAAGTAGAGCCATGGAAGTCGCGCTCATCGCTGTTATCGCCGTCATCGTGCTCGTGGGCGCTTCCATCCTGGGCGGCAGGATCGGTGTCGCGGCCCCGCTCGTGCTGGTCGTGACCGGGATCGGGATCGGGTACCTCCCGTTCGTGCCCCTCGTCGAGATCGACCCCGAGGTCGTGCTGCTCGGCGTCCTCCCTCCGCTGCTCTACGCCGCCGCGGTCAACGTGCCGCTCATCGATTTCCGGCGCAACCTGCGGCCCGTCGTCGGCCTCTCGGTACTCCTCGTGGTGATCACGGCGGTCGTGGTCGGCGCGGTGCTCCACTTCGTCGTCCCGACGATCCCGCTGCCCGTCGCGATCGCGCTCGGCGCGGTGATCAGCCCCACCGACGCCGTCGCGGCGACCTCGATCGGTAAGCGGCTCGGCATGCCGGATCGCGTGGTCGCGATCCTCGAGGGCGAGAGCCTCGTGAACGACGCGACCTCGCTCGTGCTCCTCAAGACCGCGATCGCCGCGGTCTCCGGCAGCTTCGTGTTCTGGGAGGCCGCAGGGTCGTTCGCGTTCTCGGTCACCGTCGCGATCGCGGTCGGCGGGCTCATCGGCGTCATTACGGTGTGGATCCGCTCGAAGCTCCATAACCCGGTGTACGACACGATGGTGTCGTTCGCGGTGCCGTTCGTGTCGTTCATCCCCGCCGAGGCAATGGAGGCGTCTGGCGTGCTCGCGGTCGTCGTCACCGGGCTCTACACCGGGCACCACGCCTCACGGCGCTTTAGCGCGACGGCCCGCATGAACGAGCGGCTCAACTGGCGCACCGTGCAGTTTGCGATGGAGAACGGCGTGTTCCTCGTCATGGGGCTGCAACTCCACGCGCTCGTGGAGCACGTGGGCGAGAGCCCCCTGCGCCTTGAGCACGTGCTCCTCATCTCGGTTGCGCTCGTCGCCGTCCTGATCGTCTGCCGTGCCCTATTCATGGTGCCGCTCATCGCGTCAATGCGCGGCTCGCTCGATCGCTTTGAGCAGCGCAGCAACGGGTTCACGAGACTCGCGCGGCGTGCGCAGGACTCGGTCAACACCGACGAGCGGCGCCTCCAGCGCGTTGAACGCCTGGCGAAGCGCACCCAGGCGGACCTCGAACACGAGCGCTCGCAACGGCTCGGCTGGCGCGACGGCGCCGCGCTGTCGTGGAGCGGAATGCGCGGCGTGGTCACGCTCGCGGCGGCGCAGTCGATCCCCGTGGGGATTCCGTATCGCGCGCAGATCATTCTGATCGCCTTCGGCGTCGCAGTGATCACGCTGCTGCTGCACGGGCTCACGCTGCCGCTCGTGATCCGCAAGCTCTGGCCCAATGGTTCCGGCGCGGGGGCAAGCACGAGCGAGCTGGTCTCGCTGAAGGGGGATCTGGTCGAGGCCGCAGACGCCGCGATTGACGACGCGATCGCCAACGGGGCGGAGGATCAGCCGCCCGTGCCCGAGGCCGTCGTGGAGCGTGCGCGGGCGAACGTGCGCAACGGCCTCGCACCGATCACGCTCACGCACGGGGCCACGGGCGCGATGGTGCTGCCCAGCGAGGAGACCCCCGCGCGGGCGTTCGTGCGGCTCAGCCGGGTCGCGCTCGAGGCGCAGCGCACTGCGCTCCTCGACGAGCGCGCGATCGGCCGCTACAGTTCGCAGGCGCTCCGCGCCGCCGAGCTCGCCCTCGACGCGCACGAGACGCGCCTCACCCCGCCCGGCAGCCACGCGTAGCCGGTCCCCGCCCCGCGCGCGCCGCCGCGCCCGCACCTGCCTCGGCACCGCCACGTCTCGCGCCCGCGCCCGCGCCCTTCTGGCCCGGCCACGCCCCGCCCCACCGCCGAGTGGAGCCAAACCACCCCTTCGTGCCACCCGAAGGGGGCTTGTGCGCACACTCGGCGGGCGCTGCGCCCACGCCACCCCGTGCCCCGTGCCCCGTGCCTGCGCCCGCACCCGCGCCCGCGCCGCGCCCGCGCCCGCGTAGCCACGCCCCGCCCCCACCGCCGAGTGGAGCCAAACCACCCCTTCGCGCCACCCGAAGGGGGCTTGTGCGCACACTCGGCGGGCGCTGCGCCCATGCTGCCCGGCACCCTGTGTCCCGTGCCCCTTGCTCCGTGCTCCGTGCTCCGTGCCCCGGGCTCCCACGGGGCACCCTGGGCACACCTCGCCACCTGCCCCGCACCCGCGACTGCGCCCCGCAGCCCCACCCCACCCCACCGCCGAGTGGAGGCAAACCACCCCTTCGCCACATGTGAAAGGGGGATTTGCCTCCACTCGGCGGTGGCCGGGGCGGGGTGGGAGGCAGGGCGAGGCGGGGTGGGAGGCAAGGGCGGGGCAGGGCAGGGCAGGGCGCTGACATGCATCGCCGACACGACTCGGCACAGCACGGCTGCCGCCGAGTGAAGCCAGATCTCCCCTTGGCGCCATGCGAAGGGGAGATTTACGCACACTCGGCGCGCGGGCGGCGCTGGCGCAGGCGCAGGCGCGGGCGCAGGCGCAGGCGCAGGCGCAGGCGCGGGCGCGAGCGCGGGCGGCGCGCAGGCGGCGCAGGCGCGAGCGGCGCACGCGCGGCTCGCGCTACACGCCCGCACCCACACGCCCGCACCCTCGGGGCGCGCGGCTCAGCGAATCTCGACGCCGGCCGCGGCGAGCTCGCGGAGCGCGGCGGCGGAAGTCTCGGGGGCGACGCCCGCGATCAGCCCCGTGTGGAGGCGCACCGAGATCCCGCCCGCGAGCGCGTCGAGCGCGGAGGCGCGCACACAGTAATCAGTGGCGATCCCCACCAGGTCGATCGCTTCGACGCCGCGCTCCGCGAGCACGTCGGCGAGAGAGCGCCCGTCGCCGGCCACGCCCTCGAACGCCGAGTAGGCGGGCTCACCGGCCCCCTTCCGCACGTGCACGTCGATGCGGTCGAGCGGCAGCGCCGGGTGATACTCGGCCCCCGGTGTGCCCTGCACGCAGTGCCGGGGCCAGGTGGTGACGAAGTCGGGGTCGGCGCCCGGCGCAGCGAAGTGGCCGCCGTTGTCGGTGTCGGCCTCGTGCCAGTCGCGGGAGGCCACAACGAGCCCGTAGCCGCCGAAAGACGCAACCGCATCGGAAGCCGCAGCACCCGCAGCACCACTGGACGCCCCCGCAGCGGGACCGGACGAATCAGTCGCCCCGACGAGCAACTCGGCGATTCCCGCGGCAACCGCGTTGCCACCCGCGACTCCGAGGGCGCCGCCCTCCGTGAAGTCGTTCTGCACGTCTACGATCAACAGCGCTCGAGTCATTGCCTCTCCCACATCGCGGGGGTCCCGGCAGGCGCGAGGGACCCGGTTCGTCCAGCCTACGCCGAGCGCACCGGGTTCTGGTGGTGGCTGAACACGATGCTCGTCCGCGTGGCCGAGACCGCGGGGTGCGCGGAGAGGTGCTCGACGACGAAGTCGCGGACGTGGTCGGAGTCGCGCGCAGCGAGGTGAATGATGAAGTCCTCGACCCCGCCGAGGAAGAACAGCTGCATCACCTCGGGGAGCGCGCGGAGCGCGTCGCTCATCTCGGAGATCTGCTGCCGCGCGCCCGAGCGCACCGTGACGCTGATGAGCACCTGGAGGCCGAGGCCCATCGCGCGGGGGTCAACACTGGCCGTGAAGCCGGTGATAATTCTGCGCGAAACGAGGCTCCGCACACGCGCGATGCAGGTGGAGGCCGCCACGCCGACACGCTCGGCGAGTTCGGCGTTGGTGATCCGACCGTTGGATTGCAGCTCGTCGATGATCTTGCGGTCCACCTCGTCCAGATCCATGTCTGGGCGCAGATTCTTCGATCCATCGGTCATTGGCCACCGCTCTCACTCGCAGGAATCCCATTGAAACAACTAATTCCGAAGAGAATTCACCTTTTCACTACTGATTACGAATATACTGCACAATTAGTTGATTCCACCGCATCGTACGACGTATGTTCATGTTGTAACTGCGGGAACTCATCTTTACCACTCAACATTCCGCAGATTTCTTTGGAGCATGTCATGCGCGTCGGTATTCCCACCGAGATCAAGAACAACGAGAACCGCGTCGCCATTACTCAGGCTGGCGTCTTCGAGCTGACCCGCCGCGGGCACGAGGTACTCGTGCAGGCCGGCGCAGGTCTCAACTCGGCTATCACCGACGCGGAGTACGCCGCGGCCGGTGCAAAGATCGTGGAGGGCGCAGACCAGGTGTGGGCTGACTCCGACATGATCCTCAAGGTCAAGGAGCCCATCGCTCCCGAGTACGCCAAGATGCGCAAGGGCCAGGTGCTCTTCACCTACCTGCACCTCGCGGCTGACCGCACCCTCACGGACGCCGTGCTCGCCTCGGGCACCACGGCGATCGCGTACGAGACCGTGCAGCTCGCTAACCGCGGCCTGCCGCTCCTCGCCCCGATGTCCGAGGTCGCTGGCCGCCTCTCGGTCCAGGTCGGCGCATACTCGCTGATGAAGGCAAACGGCGGCCGCGGCGTGCTGCTCGGCGGCGTCACCGCGACCCGTCGTGGCAAGGTCGTCGTCATCGGCGGCGGCGCCGCCGGCGAGCAGGCCGCGCGTATCGCGTACGGCATGGGCGCTGAGGTCACCGTCATCGACATCGCGATCCCCCGCCTCAAGCAGCTTGAGGACGAGTTCAACGGTCGCATCCAGACCCGCACCTCGAACGCGCACAACATCACCGAGGCGCTCAAGGACGCCGACCTCGTGATCGGCTCCGTGCTGATCCCGGGCGAGAAGGCCCCCAAGCTCGTCACCGACGAGATGGTTGCACAGATGAAGCCGGGCTCCGTGCTCGTCGACATCGCGATCGACCAGGGCGGCTGCTTCGAGAACTCGCGCCCCACCACCCACGACGATCCCACCTTCGCCGTGCACAACTCGATCTACTACTGCGTGGCGAACATGCCGGGCGCGGTCCCCGAGACCTCGACCGCTGCGCTCACCAACGCCACCCTCCCCTACGTCGTCGCACTCGCCGACAAGGGCTGGGTCACGGCGCTCAACGCCGATCAGGCGCTCGCAAAGGGCCTGAACGCGCACGACGGCGTGGTCACCTTCAAGGGTGTCGCCGACGCGTTCGACGGCCTGCCGTTCTCCACCGTTGAGGACGTGCTCGCAGCCAACGCGTAAGCACAGGGCGTACTCTGGATCTTATGGATCTGAAGTTCACTTTCGGAGGGGCATCACCAGATCATCACGATCACGGCGATGCCCCTTCGGGCGTTTCCCTGCCCCTCACCGCGAAGCCCGTTTCGCTCGGCCCCACGAGCAGCGTGCTCGAGATCACCGCGCGGCGCGCGGACTCGGGTATCGTCGCCGAGGCCGTCTCCGGCGATGGCGTCACCTACGCGCGCGCGGAGGTCGCGCTCCCCGCGGGCCCCGGTGCGGACGGCGCCGACGCGGCAGACACCGACAGCGCTGACGCGGGCGCGCAGACTGCCGCCGCGGCGAAGGCCGTGCGCTCCGCGATCTCGCGCGTGATCGCGGGGCTCGACGGGCCACTCGCCGACGGCGTCACCGGGCTGGTGCTAGACCTCGGGGCCGACGCCGCCGAGGTGCTCACGGCGCTGGGGATCGACCCCGCGGCGCCCGTCGTTGACGCGGCCCTGCAGCGGCGTGCCGGTATCGCGATGGGCACCCCGGTCCGCATCGCCGCGTAACGTACGCTGGAGCCGTGTCACTCAGCCTTCGCAAGCTCCTGCAGAACCCGTCGCTCCGCCTTCGCCTCGTTGTCGGCGGCGAGGATCCGGCCACCCTCGAGCTCACGCTCGATCGTGAGTTCGAGTGGCTGCACGCGACCGACATGATCGATCCGACCCCGTTTCTGGGGCCCGCCGAGGTGATCCTCACGCTCGGCTGGCAGTTCCCGGTGACGCGATCGGCGGATCCGTCGGTGCCGGAGGTGCGGGTGCCGCAGGAGCGGCTCGAGCGCATCTACGAGGACTACGCCTCGCTGATCGCCGCGCACGGGGTGATCGGGGTCGGTTTCGGCAGCGACGTGCTCCACCAGGGCATTCCGCCGCAGCTCGCCGCGGCCTGCCGCAGGCACGGCCTGATCCTGTTCGACGTCCCCTACGAGATCTCGTTCATGGACTTGCTGCAGGAGGCCGCGCGCGTGCTGCAGCGCGACCAGACGGAGCGCTACACGCGGTCACTGCGCGCCCAGAAGGCGATCGCGAACGCCGCCACCCGCCGCGATGGGCTGAGCGCCACCCTGCGGGAGACGGCGCGGCAACTCGGCTGCGGCGTGGCCCTCTACGATCCGCTGGGCCGCCCGGTCACCCTCGTCGAGGCCCCGGACGGGCCGCGGGTCACCGCGGCGGAGCTGACGCCGATCGTGCAGCGCGCGCTCGAGAGCAATCAGCGGTTCATTTCGACGCAGGTCACCCCCGAGGTTGAGGCGGTGCTCCAGATGCTCGGGGAGCCCGGTGAGCCGAGCGGCATGCTCGCGCTGACGCTCAGCCGCGGCTTCGACGACGTCTCGCGCAACGTGCTGTCGAGCGTGCTCGCCCTCGTGAGCGTCTCGCTGCAGCAGAACCAGGCGCTCGCGACGCTGCACACCACGCTGCGCGAGGCGCTGCTGCAGCTCGTGCTCTCGGGAAACGTCGCGGTAACTCGCCACCTGGTCGAGAGCGTGTGGGGGCCGCTGCCCACGCCGCCCCTGGCCACTCTGGTGGGGATCCCCCAGCACTTCAACGCCGAGCGGATCATGCCGGCGTTCGAGTCGCTGCAGGCGTCAGCTGATTTCCCGGTGTTCTTCGCGCAGTACCGGGGTGACGCCGCGGTGCTCGTGCGGGAGGCGGACGCCGAGCGGCTACTGGCGCAGCTCGCCCCGTTCGGCCTGGTCATCGGCCGGTCCCGCGCCGAACGCTGGGAGGGGCTTGAGCTGGCGCTCGACGAGGCGAAGCGCGCCGCGGACTTCGGGCTGCGGCGCGGCGCGGGCCCCGAGGGGCTCGTGACGGGCTTCACGGAACTCTGGCGCGAGGGGGTGTCGGATCTGATCGACGCCTCGGACGCGGCGCACATTGCCCGCCGGTTGCTCGGTGCGCTCGCGTCGCAGGACGCCGAGCAGGGCACGGAGCTGCTGCCAACGCTCCGCACCTGGCTGCGTCACCACGGCAGGCCGCTGCCTGCCTCGCGGGAGCTCGACGTGCACCGGCACACCCTCGCGCACCGGCTCGCGCAGATCGCTGAGCTCACCGGATCCGACCTCGACGACTTCGAGGTGCGGGCCGAGCTCGCGATCGCGCTGCGCTACCTGCAGTAGGCGCACCGCTCGGCCCACGCGCCCCGTGCTCGCGCGGCCCACGCTCCCCGCGCCCCGGCGCCCCGGCGCCCCGGCGCCCCGGCGCCCCGGCGCCCCGGCGCCCCGGCGCCCCGGCGCTTGGGACGCTCATCGACGGTCCAGCCGCGTCCCATTCCCGCCAATCTGTCGAGTTACTGCGTTGCGGATCGACTCTTTGACACCACCTCTCGCGCAGCTTTCTTCACAAAATGGTGTTTTTGCTCCCCCCTTTGGCCATTCCGGCCCATGCGGATCGCCCGAGGCCCCTGGGATGCTGACTGTGTCCCACCAACCAGCGTGGCGCAAAGGAGCTCATGCATGTCGAATCCAAAACTCAAACGGAGCCTCGGCTTCGGCGCGGCCTACGCCGCCTCGACGGGCCTGGTCGTGTCGGGTACCGCAATGGTCTCGCTCGGCAACGGCTTCGGAACCGGCGGTCTGGCCTTCGCGATCCCCGCGTTTATCGGCCTGATCATCATCACCATGGTCGCGATCTCCTACGGTGAGCTCGCTTCGATGCTGCCGGGCGGCGGCATGGTCGGCGAGTACACGCTCCCCGCGCTCGGCCGCCTCATGGCGATCATCGCGGTGCTGGGTGGCTACCTCGTGCTCGTCTCGGCAGACGGCGGCACGCAGCTGCTGGTCGCCGGCGATTCATTCGAGTCACTCACTGGCTTCCCGGCCGCCGCGTTCTCGTTCGGCCTGCTCGCGATCCTGCTCGTGCTCAACATCTCGGGCGTAGACATCTTTGCCCGCGTTCAGATCCCGGTCGTGTTCGGGATGATGGGCATCCTCGCGATCATGGGCGTCTCGGGGGTGCTCGGCATCACCGGCGCGACGCCGGTCGACAACCCGGTACTCAACACCGACTGGAGCACGCTCGCTTCGATGGGCGCGGTCGCGATCTGGCTCTACATCGGCATGGAGTTCGTGGCACCGCTCGCCGAAGAGGTCAAGAAGCCGTGGAAGACCATCCCCCTCGCGATGATCATCGGCGTGACCACGATCTTCATCGTCGACGTGCTGTTCGGCTGGGGCGCAACGCGCTACGCAGACCTTGCCGAGATGGCCAGTTCCTCGATCCCCCACGTGGTTGGCGCGACCGCGATCTTCGGCGCCACCGGTGGCCTCATCATGACCGTGGTCACGATCCTCGCCTCGTTCTCCACGGGCAACTCATACCTGGCCGCGATCCCGCGCATGCTCTACGGCCTGGCGAACGAGGGCCTGCTGCCGAAGTGGCTCTCGCGCGTGAGCCGCCGCACCCGCGTCCCGTGGGCCGGAATGCTGGTCACCGCCGGCGCAATGGCGTCGGTGCTGCTCTACTCCACGTTCACCGACGGCGGCATCGATCTGATCCTCAACCTGATCAGCATCGCCTGCACCACCTGGCTCATCAGCTACATCATCGCTCAGGTCGACGTGATCGTGCTGCGCCGCCGCTACCCCTCGGCTCGCCGTCCGTTCAAGACGCCGTTCTACCCGGTGCCGCAGGTGCTCGGTATCGCCTCGTGCGTCTACCTCATCGCGTTTATCGTGCCGGAGATGGAGCAGCGGCTCGTCGTGTGGGGCAGCGCAGGCGTGATCCTCGCCGCGATCGCACTGTTCGCGATCATCTGGCTCAAGCGCAACCGCCTGCCGCTGTTCACCCCCACGGACCTGATCCACACGCAGACGAACATCATCGTGCGCTCCGAGAGCCTGGGCGAGGGCTTTGAGGCGGCTGAGACCACCGATGACGCGAGCTCCACCGACGAGTTCGCCGCGGACGGCGTCCGCGACGCAGCCCGTGCCACCGACGGGCGGGATCCGCGATGACCAACTTCGGTTCGGTCACCACGGCACCCGCCCGCCGGGCGCGGGTCCGCACACACCCGCTCGCTGGTTCCGGCCCAATCGTTGACCGCGCTCGGCAAGCGCTGCGGTACACCGCGGCACAGTTCGGGACCGTGGTCGCCCACGACCAGACCTCCGTCACCGCGCGCGCCGCGGACGGACTCGAGGTGGTGCTCAGCTACGAGCCCGGAAACTACGTGTTCTCGCGGGTGTACGCCCTCACGATCACGGCGCAGCTGCCGGCGGCGTCAGGGGTCCCGCGCGGCGTGAAGCTCAGCCACCGCGGGGCCCCGCGGGGCGGCACCTTCGTGGCCGACCGCGGGGCCACCCCGCGGTCCGCAGCGCTGACGCGGCTCAACGAGGCCGTCGCCCCACACCTCGGCACCGTGGACATGGTGCGCGCCAGCACCTCGCACGACGGGGCGCGCACGCTCACGCTCAGCCCCATGGGCGGGGCGTACGTGTGGGTGCTCATTCCGCCAGTGTTCAAGGCGACCGCGTTTCCGGCCGGAGAGCCGGATCGACTGCTCGATCTCATCCGCGCGGCGCAGCGTCTCGGCTCGCCCGCGTCTCACTCCCCCAGCGTCTGAGCTGGTCAGAAAGGAACCGTTATGTCCACGATCCCCGTGCGCGCCGCAGTATTCGTCGGCCCGAACGCCCCGCTCGAGATCCGCGAGCTGCAGATCTCCGACCAGCCCGGCCCCAACGAGGTGCTCGTCAAGCTCGCCGCCTCGGGCGTGTGCCACAGCGACCTGCACGCGCTCGACGGCGACTGGGAGACCCCCGCCCCGCTCGTGCTCGGCCACGAGGGCGCGGGTGTGGTGCTCGCGGTCGGGTCCGAGGTGACCGACCTTGAGGTCGACGACCACGTGATCCTGTCGTGGACCCCGTCGTGCCAGAAGTGCGAGTTCTGCGTCTCCGGCAACCCCGTGCTGTGCCAGCTCGCCAACGAAACGGCGTACCAGCACGTGTTCTTCGACGGGAAGCCGCGCCTCAGCGACGGCGAACAGGACGTCAAGAGCTTCCTGGCGGTCGGCTCGTTCGGCGAGTACGCGATGGTGCCGGCCTCGGCCGCGATCCGGATCCGCAAGGACGCCCCGCTCGCTCAGGCCGCGCTCGTCGGCTGCGCCGTGACCACCGGGATCGGCGCCGTCACGAACACCGCCGGCGTTGAGCCCGGCAGCACCGTGCTGGTGGTCGGCTGTGGCGGCGTCGGCCTCAACGTGGTGCAGGGCGCGCGCCTCGCCGGCGCGAAGCAGATCATTGTCGCCGACGTGAGCAACGAGAAGCTTGAGCTCGGCCGCACCTTCGGCGCGACGCACGTGATCAACAGCCGCGAGGTCGACCTGCTCGACACCGTGCGGGAGCTCACCGGCGGTCGCGGCGTCGACTACGCGTTCGAGGCGATCGGCCTGCCGTTCACGATCGAGGCGTGCTACGAGGCGATCCGCCGCGGCGGCACGGCGGTCGTGGTGGGCCAGGTGGCTGACGGGGTGAAGATCTCAATCGACCCGTTCGTGATGAGCGACCAGGAAAAGAAGCTGATCGGGTCAAACTACGGGTCAAGCCGCCAGTCGATCGACTTCCCCAAGATCATCGACCTGTACATGGAGGGCCTCGTCGACCTCGACTCGATGGTCACGGACCGCATCACCCTCGACGGCGTCAACGACGCGTTCGCGGAGATGCGCCAGGGCCGCGGGATCCGCTCGGTGATCGAGTACGGGGCGTAGCGGGCGCCCCGATCCCGGGTTCGCGCCGGGAACTGTGCAGCGCGGCCGCCGACTCTCGGCGGCCGCGCTTCGCGCTGTCGGGGCCTCGCCGCGCTGTCGGGGCCTCGCCGCGCGGTCTGGGCCTAGCCGCGCTGGAAGCGAAGGATCCGCTCGAGCGCCTCGGCGACGGCCGGCTCGCCTGCCGCGTACGACAGCCGCACGGCGCGGTGGCCGGCGGCGGGGTCGAAGTCGGTGCCCGGCACCACCGCGACGTCTGCGCCCTCGAGGAGCGCACGCGCGTACGCTGACGAGTCGCTGAAGCGTTCGAGCTGCGGACCAAGCTCGGAGTAGTAGTAGAACGCGCCGTCAGATGGCGCCGCGACGCCCCAGCCGAGCTCGGGTTCCGCGTCGAGGATGAGGGCGCGGGCGCGGGCGAAGCCGCCAACGATCTCGTCGCGCTCAGCGTAGCTCTCGGGGGTGAATGCGCGCATGGCGAGCTCCTGCGCCGGGGCCGGCGGCGAGAGCGCAAAGTTTGAGGCGAGTGCCTCGACCGGCCCGACGAGCGCGGGCGGCAGGATCGCCCACCCGAGCCGCCACCCCGTCATCCCCCAGTACTTTGAAAATGAGTTGATCACCACCGACTCCGGATCGAGCTCCCGCAGCGTAACCCCGCGCGGGTCCGCGGCGCCCGGCTCGGGGAACGTGATGCCGTGGTAGATCTCGTCGCTGATGATCCGCACCGTGTTTGCCACGCACCAGTCGACGAGTGCCGCGATCGCCGGCCGGTCGAGCATGGTGCCGGTCGGGTTCGCCGGCGAGGCGAGGATCAGCCCGGCGAGCGGTCCGTGCTCGGCGACCGCGGCCGCCAGGAGCTCGGGCGTGGGCTGGTACCGGGTCTCGGGGCCGGTGGGGATCTCGATGACGTGCACGCCGAGGGCGGTAAGGATGTTGCGGTAGGCCGGGTAGCCCGGGCTCGCGAGCGCGACCCGGTCGCCCGGGTCGAACGCCGCGAGGAACACGAGCTGGAACGCTCCCGACGATCCGGTGGTGACCGCCACCGAGGCCGGGTCCACCTCGATGTTGTACCAGGCGCGATAGTGCCCGGCGATCGCCTCGCGCAGCGGGGTGGTGCCGAGCGGTCCCGTGTACCCGGCTGGCTGGAGCGTCCCCGGCGCGGGGCGCGCGCTCGGCTCGCCGGCGCACAGGGAGACCACGTCGTGGCCGTCGGCGCGGCGGCGCGCGATCTCGTCGGTGATGCGCATCACCTCGAAGGCGGGGATGTGCGAGCGCGCGGACGCCGCGAGCGGCGCGATGCTGGGTGCCTCCCCGAGCCTGCGGGAGGGCGGAGTCTTGAACGGGCCGCCGAGAGTGGTCATGCTTCCACGTTAGCGGGCGCGGGGACGGATGCGTCGAGGTGCCGCAGAAAGATGATGAGCCAGGCGAAGATGATCCCGGCGGCGACGAGCTCGAACGCCGCGAGGTTGTAGTACTGCACCGGCCAGAACAGCACCGCGGAGAGCGCGATCCCGATCAGCGTGACGTCGGAGAACAGCATGAACGCGCGCGAGAACCCGTCGAGCAGCCAGCGCAGGCCGATGAGGATCACGCCGAAGATGACGGCCATGCCCGTGGCGAAGGTGTTGTGCACGATGAGGTTGACGTTGACCGGGACCAGGCCCACACCGGCGAGGCACACGCCGATCCCCACGAAGCCCCACTCGACGACGGTGACGTTGCGCGTGCGGCTGCGCGGCGCGGCACTCGCCCAGGCGTCGAGCGCGGGCGCCATGAGCGAGCCGAGCGAGGCAAGCAGCAGCCCGCCCACGATGAGGGTCGAGTTGAAGATGATGCCGCTCACCCCGGCCCCCACGCCGAGCTCGCTGAAGTGGAGGCGCCACCACTCGGCCTCACTCGTGGTGAGCATGGCGACCACGATGCCGCCCGTCATGAACACCGCGAACAGGGTGGACAGCCGCGAGGTGGTGACGTCGCCGCCGGAGAGCGTCGCCGCGTACCCGGCGGCGGCGCCGAGCAGCACAACGATCATGGTGCTGGTGAAGACGTCGACGTTGAGCCCGGTGAAACCGCGCACGATGATCGAGATGGTCACGCCGACAAACAGCAGGGCGATGCCGGCGTGCACGAGCCCGATCGCGAGGATGTTGACGATGCGCTGCGCCCGCACGGCGCCTCGGGGCCAACCGGGGATCGCCGGGAGCGGGGATCGGACGTGCTCAACGGCCGCCGCCACGGCCGCGACAACGCCGGCGAAGGCGAGCCCGATGCTGCCGGGCGACACGGGGCCCCAGATCTGCACTGACCCGTGGAACGCGATGAGCCCGATCGCGGCGCCGACCACGGCGGCGATGACCGCGGCGGTGAGCGCGCGCACCTCGCGGCGGGCCGCGGCAGTGTCGCGCACGCTCTCCTCCCCCGGGTACAGCAGGCGGAAGATCGCGTCGACGGCGCGGTGGGTGCGCCCGGCGAGCGCGCCGGGCTCGGGTGTGGTGCTCATGCGCTCAGTGTATGTGCGGCGCCGGTTTCCGTGGGCTGATCAGGTCGCGTTGCCCGCTCGACGAGCCGCAGATAGCCGGCCAGCGCCGTGAGCCCGTCGCTCGAACCGGGGAGTCCGTCGCCGAGCCGATCAGAGGACACGAGGTGCGCGGACCACTGCGCGCGGCTGATCGCCACGTTGAGGCGGTTGCGCATGAGCAGGAACTCGAGCCCGCGCGGTACGTCCTCTGGGCTCGACGCCGCGAGGGTGACGATCGCGATCACGGCCTCCTGCCCCTGGAAACGGTCAACGGTACCGACTCGGATTCCGCCGAGCCCGGCGGCGGCGAGGGCCGCCGCGACGCACTCCACCTGCGCGTTGTAGGCGGCGACCACGATCACGTCGGCCTGCGCGAGCGCGCGCGGCGCGGAGCCGGGTTCGTGGAGGCGCCCGCCGAGCGCCGCCGCCGCGACCCGCACCACTTCGGCGGCCTCGGCCTCGGCACTGGTGGCGTTGCCGCGGTGCGCGGTGGGGTGCCACACGAGCCCGGCCGGGCCGGCACCCGTGACCTCGCGCTGTGCTGCCGAGGCGTGAGCGTGCAACCGCCCTTCGTACGACAGCTCAGAGACCACCGCTGCGAGCTCCGGGCGCATGCGGCGCGTCTCCGCGAGGAAGTAGCCGAGCTGGGGCGGGAGCGTGTCGTGCCCGGCGAGGAGCCACCCGAGCGCGGACGTGTCCACGGGCTCGGGGTGGCTCCCCTGCGACACCTGGGGCAGCTGCTGCGGGTCGCCCAGCAGGAGCAGCCGGTCGGCGGCCACGCTCGCGGCAATGGTGGGCGCGAGCGAGAACTGCCCGGCCTCGTCGATCACGAGCAGGTCGAGGCTCTTCCGCGGGAAGCGGTCGTCGTTGCTGAAGTCCCACGCCGTTCCGCCGACCACGCTGCCGCGACCCGCCGCGCCGTGCTCGCGGATGAAGCGCTGGTGCCCGTCTTTGCCGAGCACCGTGTACGGCGGCGGCTCACGATCGGGGTCGAGCTTGCCGCCCTGCGGCACCTTGCCCACGAGCCGCGGGTCGAGGCCGGCGGCGACAACGCCCTCCAGCACGTTCTCCACGACCCGGTGCGACTGGGCGACGACACCGATCCGCCACCCGTCTTCCTCGACCAGCCGCCGGATCACCCGCGCGGCCAGGTACGTCTTGCCGGTGCCAGGCGGCCCCTGCACCGCGAGCGCCGAGCGGTCAAGCAGGCGGAGCGTCGCGGTGACCGCGCCGATGGTGCGCGCGGCCTCGTCGCCGCCCGCCGCCGCGAGCGCTGCCGCCGATTCTGGGGCGATGAGTGGGCCGCCGTCCGTGAGCCGCGGTGGGACGCGCCGCATGATGTCGACCACCGGGTCGGCGAACGCCGTGCCGCGGCTGAGCGCGTTCGCGAAGTGGCCGCCCCACTCCTCGATCGCGGTGACCTGCCGGCCCGGCTTGGGCGGTGCCCCTGGCGTAAGCGCCACGGGGAGCACGTCGTACGGAGCGGCGTCGCGCGGCAGAAACTCCTCGACCGTGACCCCGTCTTCGTGGCGCTCGATGATGCGCACGGTGCGCTCGACCCGGGCCCCCGGCGCCGAGCGGGGCGCCGCGAACGGCGCGGGTGCCTCGTACACCACGAAGGCCTCGCTGCCCGGCTTGAGCGAGCTGCCCGGCGCCACCTCGCCGCGCAGCCGGAGCCACCGCCGCTCCACCCGCGCGCGCTCGGGCCGGTGCCAGTCTTCCGCGACGGCGCTCAGCCCGGGGTCGACGACCACGACGTCTCGCGTGTGCGCCCAGTCCTCAATCGGGTCGGTGAGTCGCGCGAAGTGCGCCCACCAGAACGATTTCGCCTCGCGCGCGTGGTAGTCGATCGCACTGCCGGCGAGGGCGGCCGCGGTGCGGTCGCGGGGCTCGTCCGCCGTCTCGGCGAGGCCGGACAACGCCGCGCCGAGCGGGCTCACCGTGAAGCTCTGGCCGGGGCCGGCGTCAAGCTGCGGCGGCACGGTCGCTACGCCGCGGGCCGCTGCGAGCTCGCGCAGCCAATCGCGCAGGCGCAGCGTCGACACGCAGTCATAGCGGTTGTAGTCGGCGATCGCGTCGAGCCGGGTCTGCCCGGCCGCGCGGTCACCCGGATCCGCGCTCTGCAGGAGCTCGACCGCGTCGGCGTACTCGGTCACTGACTGAGTGGCCGAGGTGACGCCGTCCTCAGCGCGAAGCTCGGCCCCCATGTACAGCGGCTCAAGCTTCTTGATCGAGTACGAGCGCGAGCCGACGAGCAGCGCGCGGCGCACGATCGGATAGAGGTCGACGAGCACGTGCTCGCGCAGCAGCTGGTCAACTTCGGCCTCGCCCACGCCGTGCCGCGCCGCGATGCTGAGCAGGTGGGTGCGCTCGTACGCCGCGTAGTGATAAATGCGCATGGCCGGGTACTCGGCGCGGCGCGCGGCGACGAGCGCGAGGAAGCGTTCAAGCGCCGCGCGCTCGGCCGCGAGGTCGTGGGCCCAGAGCGCGGTGAACTGCTCTCGCGCATCGACGAAGCCGAAGAGGTAGTCGAGCCCCCAGCGCGCGGTGCCCTCGGCGCCCGGTTCTCGGAAAAACGGGTCGCCCTCGAAGTCGAAGAAGAGGTCGCCGGGACTCGGCGTTGGGATCGCGGCGAGCGCCGCGGGGTCGACCACGCGCACGGGCGGCACCGCGCCGGGCCCGGCGGCCAGGGCAACGACCTGCGCCTCGGCCTGGGCAGCCAGCCGCGCGAGCACCGCCGGGGCGACCCCGGGCACGGCGAGCGCGCCCGCTCGAACGCCCGGCAGGGCGGCGGCGACCGCGTCGATCGTGGTGAGCCCGGCCGCGCGCAGCGCGTCTCGCTGCGCGCCGCGGATCCCGGCGATGAGGAGCGGATCGCGGGTGCGCGCGACCTCGGGCTCACACACCTCGCAGCGACCGCACGCGAGCGTGTCCGCGGCGCCCCAGGCGATGGGGGCCGCGGACTCGCGCGCGCCGTCAGCGCCAGTGGCGCCGGCGCGTTCGAGCAGGATGCGGTGCAGCCGGGAGCGGCGCGCGCGGAACACCGGGGCGATGTCCGCGATGCGGTGCGTTGACCTGGCGCCGTCGCCGAGAATCAGGGTCGCGACCGGGGCGACCGGGACACCGATCCGCGCAAGCTGCTCCGCGTATGCCGCGAGCTGCATGAGCGCTGACACCTTTGCCCGGCGCGCGAGCTTGGTGTCCTCGACCTCGTATTCGCCCTCCGGGGTGAGCCGCAGGAAGTCGGCGAAGCCGATGAATCCGAGCTCGAGATCCGAGCCCGTCTGGGCCCGCAGCTCGGGGTCAAAGAACGTCGCCTGGAACACCACCGCTGCTCGCCCCCGCAGCGCGGTCTCCGTTTCGGCCGCGACAGCGCGCAGGTCGGCCTCCCGCATCGAGCTTGGGCGCCGGATCTCGACAACGCCGCCGCCGGCGCCGAGCGTGCCGGCGCCGAGCTCCGCGCGGTACGCGGTGAGCGTGCGTTCCTCGTGCGCGTCGCCGAGCAGCGCGGCGCGGGCGAGCATCGGGTCGTCATCGGGGGGCACCTCGACGTCGCGCCCGAGCTTCGCGTCAACCCGCCGCAGGAACGCGAACTCGCACGCGCTCGCTGCAGTGAGATCGCTGGCGCTGGTGACGATCCGGTGACCGCCGCCCGCTCGCTGCTGTATGAACACGCGCGCTCCTCTTTCAGGTGGCCCGCCTGACCCGAGGGAGGCGGTGGGTATGGGTGTGACGCTATCGTGTGCCTCCGACATTGGCTCGGCGTGCCGCGCGGCGCGGCACGCCGAGCGCGGGAAGGGGCGGCCGAGATCTGAGGCGCGGATCCGGCGCGGAGGCACCACGGATCCGGCGCGGACCGGGAACCGAGCCCGCACGGATCCGGTACAAGATCCTGCGGATTTGCTCGATGATCGGGGAACTCGCGGCTCGGACCGCTAGAGTGGTGGGTACAGGGCGTGATCAACCCGCCCCGCGTCGCTGACTTTCAGTCGCCCGCCCAATGCTGGCGTGCCACCAGAACTTTCGCGGCGAACGAATGCGCGGTCCCGTGCACTCGCCGAAAACCGCAGCTTCGCTCCTCACCTGGCCCATCGAGGCCGAATGCGCGCTGCACGTATGCAGAAAGGTCCCCGTGACCGAGACCACCACCCCCACGTTCATTTCGCTCGGCGTGCCGGCGCCCATCGCCGACGCGCTGGCGCGCAACGGCAAGACTGAGCCGTTCCCCATCCAGCGCGACACCCTCCCGGACACCCTCGCTGGCCGCGACGTGCTCGGCCGCGGCCGCACGGGCTCCGGCAAGACCATCGCCTTCGGCATCCCCCTCGTCGCGCGCCTCGCACCCGACGTGGTCGCCAAGCGCCGCCAGAGCCGTCCGCGCGCGATCGTGCTGGCTCCCACCCGTGAGCTCGTCACACAGATCGCCGAGACCATCAAGATGCTCGCCGACCCGGTCGGCGTCAAGGTGACCACCATCTTTGGCGGGATCCCCCAGCGCCGCCAGGAGCTCGCGCTCGAGGCGGGCGTCGACGTGGTCGTGGCCGCGCCGGGTCGTCTCGACGACCTGATCAAGCAGGGCGTCATCTCGCTCGACGGCGTCGAGGTCACCGTGCTCGACGAGGCCGACCACATGGCCGACATGGGCTTCCTCCCCGTGGTCACCCGCATCCTGAACAAGACGCCGAAGGTGGGCCAGCGCCTGCTGTTCAGCGCGACCCTTGACAACGGGGTCGACAACATCGTGAAGAAGTACCTCCACGATCCCATCCTCCACTCGGTTGATTCCGCCGAGTCGCCCGTGCCGCAGCTCACGCACCACGTATTCGAGGTCGCGGGCAAGGACCAGAAGGACGCCCTCATCGAGGCGCTCGCCTCCGGTACCGCGCGCCGCATCTTCTTCACCCGCATGAAGCACCAGGCGAAGCGCCTCGCGAAGCAGCTGACCGCCGCGGGCATCCCCGCGGTCGAGCTCCAGGGCAACCTCTCGCAGAACGCCCGCGACCGCAACCTCGCTGAGTTCGTCGCCGGCGACGCGAAGGTGCTCGTGGCCACCGACGTCGCCGCGCGCGGCGTGCACGTCGACGGCGTAGATCTCGTGGTGCACATCGATCCGCCCGTGGAGCACAAGGCATACCTGCACCGCTCGGGCCGTACCGCTCGCGCCGGCAATGAGGGCGACGTGGTCACCCTCGTGCTCCCCGAGCAGCGCGGCGAAATGCGGCAGATCATGCGCGCGGCAAAGATCAACGTCACGCCCCGCAAGGTGAACCCGAGCGCGGCGAACGTCGATCCCGAGGTGCTCGACCTGATCGGCGAGGTCGCACCCCGCGTCGACCCCCGCGAGATCGAGCGCCGCCGCACCGAGGCGCAGAACGCGCAGCAGCGCGCCGCCGGGCACTCGCCGGCAGGACAGGGCAACTCAACCGGCGCGAACGCGAAGCGGAAGCGCTCACGCGGCGGCCGTGGCCGTGCGGCGGGCGAGGGCCAGGGCGCGCCGCAGGGCGGCCGGAGCGGCCAGGGCCGCGGCGGCGAGGGCCAGGGCCGTGGCGGCCAGGGTCAGGGCCGTGGCGGCCAGGGCGGCGAGGCCGGAGGCGGCCGCGGCCGCGGCGGCCAGGGCGGCCAGCAGGGCCAGCCGCGTCAGCGTTCGCAGGGCGGCGAGGCCGGGGGCGGCCAGCGCCGCGCCGGGCGGCGCGCGCAGGGCGGCGGCTCGGTCTACTCGACGAGCACGCCGGGAGCGTAAGCCACTCGCCGCGCCTCACGCGCGACGATACACACCGCGGCGGGGCGGGAGCACACAGCGTGTGTTCCCGCCCCGCCGCGGTGTCGTTTCGCGGGGTCGTGCACGTCAGGCCGCGGAGCGACCCGCGCGGGGCGCTCGCCTCGCTCACGGCGCGCACCGACCGCATCCCTACCCCAACCGCAGATCACGCCACGAAATCCGCAGTTTCACACAATTCAGTCCCACGAATCCGAAGCAAGACCATCGCCTTTCGTGCGAATTCGGCCCTATACTCGTCTGATGGGCATTTATCGGGAGCTGGGTCGCAACCCGGGTGTATTTCGGGTTCTGATCTCGCAGCTCACGGCCCGATTCCCGTTTGGGATGCTCTCGATCATCCTGCTGCTGCATATCCAGCAGGCATACGGCGACTACACGTCCGCGGGCCTCGTGCTCGCCACGCAGAGCGTGGGCCAGGCGATCTCCGGGCCGATGAGCAGCCGGCTCATGGGGCGCGTGGGCATGCGCCCCGTGCTCGCCGTCACTTCGCTCGTCTGCGCGAGCCTGCTCTTCACGATCGCGGTGGTGCATCTGCCGCTCTACATCGTGGCCGGCCTCGCCCTCCTGGTGGGCCTCTCCACACCGCCCGTGACCCCCGCCGTGCGCACCCTCTACCCCAGGCTGGTTCCCGGCAAGCAGCTCTCGGCGCTGTTCTCGCTCGACGCCGCGGCTCAGGAGCTCATCTGGGTGCTCGGCCCGGTCGTCGCGGTGTTCGTCACCTCGCAGTTCGGCACCACCGCCGGCCTGTTCGTCGCGGCGAGCTTCATGATCCTCGGCGGCGCCTGGTTCATTCTGAGCCCCGCGATCGGCAAGGTGCAGCTGCCCCCTTCGAAGCGCGGGTTTGGTGCTGTGCTGCGCCACCCCACCGTGGTGATCTCCACGGTCGTCGGCTTCTTCTTCGTGGCCTCGTTCGCCGCGATCGAGGCCGGGATCGTCGCGGCATTCGCCGGGTCCGCGGGCGGGAGCGGGCACGGCAGCATGGAGTCGGGAATCGTGCTGGCACTCTTCGCCGGCGGCTCACTGGTGGGTGGCCTCCTCATTGGCCACCGCGAGCTGAGCCCCTGGTCGCTGCTGCTGCGCATCCTCGTGGTCCTCGCGGGCACCCTCGCCTGCCTGGTGAGCCTCAACATCTGGTGGCTGGGGGCCGTCCTCTTCCTCGGCGGGCTCGGCACCGCACCGGCATTCGCCGCGATCTCGAGCATCGTCAGCTCCACGGTCAAGTTCTCGGAGACCGCCGAGTCGTTCGGCTGGGTCGGCACCGGTCAGCTCGTGGGCGTGGCGAGCGGATCCGCACTCGCGGGGATCGCGATCGACGTCGCCGGCGCGCACGGCGCGATCGTCGTGTCCTCGGCGCTGCTCGCGATCTGCGCCCTCGTGGCCCTGGGCACGATCCGCTGGATCCCGGATCTGCGCGGCCGCACCGCCGAACCGCCGCCCGAGACCGGCACCGTCACGATCCCGCTCAACTAGGCCGGGCGCAGCGCGTTCAGGAGAGTCGCAGAATATTCAGGTGGTTCGCCGCGCGTTCGCCGCGCTATGGTCATTTCATGAACCGACGCCGCACCCTCGCCGTTGCCGCAGCGAGCGCCCTGCTGCTCGCACCGCTCTCAGCGTGTTCCGCACTCACCGGCCCGCTCGGCGCCAGCAGCAGTAACTCAAGCGGCCCCGTGGACGCGGGCGCGGCGCTGCCGGATGTGGCGGGTGGGGCCGAGGCTGGATCCCAGTTCACGGAGCAGCTTGACGCCCCCGGCAGGGAGGGCGTCGTGGACCGCTCGGTCATCCGCACGGGAGACCTGTCCCTCACCGTCTCAGACGTCGGGGCGGCGTCGGATCAGGCGGCGCAGATCACCGTCGAGCTCGGTGGTTCGGTCGAGTCGCAGCTCACGGAGGCCGCGACCGGCACTTCCCCAGCGAGCGCCACCCTCTCACTGCGCGTGCCGGCAGACTCGCTCGACGTCGCGCTGACGCGGCTCAGCGAGGTCGGCACGGTCGTCTCCCAGAGCAGGTCTGCCACCGACGTGACCACTGAGCACGTGGACCTGCAGGCGCGCGTCACGGCGCTTGAGGCGTCGGTGGAGCGCCTCACGAAGCTGATCGACGGCGCTACGTCCACGAGCGACCTCATCGAGGCGGAAGCCGCGCTGTCCGACCGGCAGCAGGAGCTCGACGGCCTGCGGGCGCAGCTCACGTCGCTCGAGGGCAGCGTCGACGAAGCCACGATCTGGGTCTCACTCACCACGCCGAGCGTGCTCCCCGGCGGTGGGCCCACCACGTTCTGGGACGGTCTCGGTGCGGGCATCGCGTCGCTCGGGGCCGCCGCAAGCGGGGCCGTCGTGGTGCTCGGCATCTTGCTCCCCTGGCTCGTGCTCGCCGGGATGATCGCTGGCGCGATCGTCTGGATCGTCCGCGCCACGCGAACGCGGCGCGCCCGGCGCGGGCCCGTCACCGCGAGCAGCACGACAGATCCCGCATCCGATTCGACGCCGACGCCGGATCCGGGTCAGACCCCGACCCCGGATCCGGAACCCGGCGGCGAGACTGGCCCGGCGGCGGCCGACAGTGTCACGACGCCCCCGACCGACAGGACGCCGGAACCCCGTCAATAGCCCGCGGGGCCGGTCGGATACTCGCGGTTGCTCGCTCCGGGGTCCGCTGCGGCGGCGTCCCCTGCGGCGCGGCCGCCCGCCACGCGGTCGCCGGTAACGCGGTCGCCGGTGGCCGGTCGCCCGCTAGGCGGGCAAGGCGGAGACGACGGACGCGATGGGCACGCTCGCGCCGAGGATCCGTTCCGCGGCGCGATGCCCGGAGCACAGTGCCGCAGTGATCGTCGCCGGGTCGTCCTGCCAGGTCGCCTCTCCGGCGAGGTGCAGCACCCCGCCGATCGGAGTGGCGAGCAGCGTGTGATCCTCGGGCAGCGAGCCGAGCGTCATGTACGCGTACGAGCCGCGCGACCGCTCGTCGTCCTGCCAGTGGGTGAGGTGCGCGGCGGTGGGCTCGGGAACGGCGTCGCCGTAGAGTTCGCGCAGCGCGTCGAGTACCGAAGCAACCACGCGGGCGTCGTCCCAGCCGCGGATCTCACGGGCGCAGGGCCCGGCCGCGAACGTGAGCAGCGTCGGTTCGCCGTGCAGCGCGGTGAGGTCGTACCAGGAGTGCCACCAGGCACCCGCCTCACCCTGCCGGCGAATTGCATAGACGTCCTCGTCCCAAAACCGCTCGGGGAACCGCAGGAAGATCTTCTCAAAGGCGTTCATCTCGAGCCGATCGAGCGCGCCGGCGACCGGCTCGGGGAGCGCCGGCTCGATGGCGAGCGTCCCGGCCTTGAGTACGCCGACCGGCACGGTCACCACCGCACGGGCCGCCGAGAACGTGGCGCCGCCGGCGGTCGCTTCAACCCCGCGCTCGGACCAGACGAGCCGGGTCACAGCGGTGCTGAGGCGCACGTCGAGACCGGCGGCAATGCCCGCGGCAAGGCGATCGTAGCCGTCTGGGAAGACCACCTCGTCGCCCTCGGTCTCGTCGTCGTCGAGCCCGTGGGCGTCGAGATCCGCGATCCACGCGCCGTACTGTTCCTCCGTGCGGTGCCGCAGGTACTCGCGGACGCGCTCTGCGCGCTCCTCGGCCCACCCGAGGCGGGTGAGCGCGGCCTCGGCCGCATCAGCGTACGAGGCACCGCTCGGGAGCGCGGCAATCACCTCGGGGAGCAGTGCATCGCAGGCGGCGACGTCCGCGATAAACGCGTCGGCGGCGGCCTGGCTCAGCCGCTCCCCCGCCGGCCCGTAGTACGCCACCGGCCGGCCGCCGGCCTGGAAGCTCCCCATTGTAAACTCGACGTCCCGCATGCCGAGGGCGCGGGTCACCTCGTGCACGGGGCTCTCGGTGATGCCGTGGATCCAGGATGCGCCGAGGTCGGTGGTGCGGCCGTCCAAACGCTCGGTGTGCAGGCGTCCGCCGATCCGATCCCGGGCTTCGAGCACGATCACGCGCTGGCCGGCCAGGGCGAGCAGCCGCGCCGCGGTGAGTCCGGCTACGCCGGCCCCCACAACGATCGTGTCGGCCGTCTCGGGGCTCGGGGCATCTGCCGGGGTCTGCGTCTCGGCGGGACCGTCTGCGCTACTCATTCTCCCAGGATATGCGGCCGGCCGGCACCCGGGCGGTTCCCGCGCCAGGCTGATCCGGCACCGATTCTGCGAGGCGGTCGAGGGCTTCGCACAGGCAACGCTCGTGCCTGGCGCGGCCCGGGTGGCGCAGCAGCCAGGGCTTCAGCACGCGCGTCACGAACGGCATCATGATGCACGTCATCAGCGGCGCCATGATGCTCACCACGAGCAGGGAGCGCGCGGGCAGCGCCACGTCGCCCCACCACGGGAGTGTGGTGATCATCCACGAGGTCGTGATGTTGACGGGCAGCATTCCCAGCCACACCGCGCACACCTGCTTCCAACGCACCGGGCCCGTTGAGATCCTCATGCCGCAAGTTCAGCACCGCACAGTATCGCCGAGGTTTCAGCACCCGGCCGCGGCCGTAACGGGTGTGTGACCGTTGAGTTTCGGCGGCCGGGGCGACGGGCCGCGGGGCGTCGCCGGGCACCGGGCCGCGATCGGCGTCGCGGGGAGGCGGGCCGCGCGTCGCTCACCGGGGTGAGCAGCGCGCAGCATCACGGCCTACTCGTCGGGGACGAGCACCTCGGTTTCGCGATTCAGGCTCTCGCCGCGGAAGAACGGCCGCGAGCTCGGCCGCAACCACCACAGCCCCATGAACACGAAGCCGATCAGGATCGCTCCGACGCCGATCACGAAGGCGCCGCCCACGCCGAACAGCACGGTGTAGCTGTAGTCCACACTGATCATGTCGATCGCGGACTGCACGAACGCGTACCCGAGCAGCAGTCCGCCGAGCGCCGGCAGGATCCCCCGCATCCAGAGGTTGCGCGCGCTGTCGCGCAGGGTGTCGCGGAAGTACCAGACGCAGGCAAACGAGGTGATCGCGTAGTACAGTGCGACCGCGAGCCCCATCGAGGTGAGCGAGTCTGCGAGCATGTCTTCGGACAGCAGCGACATGCCGACGTAGTAGATGATTGCCGCGATCCCCATCACCGTGGTTGAGAACCACGGCGTCTTGAACTTGGGGTGCAGCTCCGCGAACTTCGCGGGGAGTGCCCGGTAGACCGCCATGGAGAGCGTGCCGCGCGCGGTCGGCAGGATAGTGGTCTGAGTCGACGACGCGGCCGAGAGCAGCACGCCGAGCAGCAGGAACCAGCCCCACGGCCCGAAGAGCGCCCCGCCGAGCACGGTAAACACGTCGTCGAGGTTCGCCTCGTTGGTGAGGCCGAAGCCGGTGTCGCCGAAGCCCGCGAACATCATCACCGCGACCGAGACGCCAACGTAGAGCACGATCAGCACAACAATGCTCGAAAGCGCGGCGCGGCCGGGGGTCTTGCGCGGGTTCTTCGTCTCCTCGTTGAGGGCGAGACACGTGTCCCAGCCCCAGTAGATGAACAGCGCGAGCAGCACCGCCTCCATGAAACCTGACCAGGAGGTGAGCTGCGCGGGGTTGAACCAGTTCCAGTCGAACGCGACCGAGCCGGCGTTGCTGCCGTCCGCCGCGTGCACGAGCGCGAGCACGCCGAACAGCACCATCGCCACGATCTGGAGCCCCACGAGCACCATCTGCAGCCGCTCGCCGATCTGCACGCCGATCGTGCTGATGAAGGTCATGATCGCCATGAACACGACCGAGGTGCCGATCACGATTGCCCGATTGTCGGCAAACTCCTGGTTGCCGAGCAAGAGCCAGAAATACTTGCCGGTGATCTCACCGACGTTCGCGAGCACCATGATCGACGCGACCGCGACGGCCCAGCCACCGATCCACCCGGTGACCGGACCGAAGGCCTTCGTCCCCCACACGAA
Source organism: Leucobacter luti (assembly GCF_004217175.1). Classification (GTDB taxonomy): domain Bacteria; phylum Actinomycetota; class Actinomycetes; order Actinomycetales; family Microbacteriaceae; genus Leucobacter; species Leucobacter luti. The sequence continues at coordinate 648,963 of NZ_SHKI01000002.1, read as the reverse complement.
CGTCGTGCCGCAGTCGGGCATCTCCCGGTTGAGTTCCTGGTACGCGAACGCGGCGAACACCATCGGGATGCACGCAACGATGAACACGAGCGGGGCCTGCGCCCCCACTGCGAGGATCACGTACCCGAGGGTGGCGGCGAGCGAGTAGAGCGGCGCGGTGGACGCGAGCCCGATGATCGTCGAGCCCACGACGCCGAGCGCCCCCTCGTTGAGGCCCTTCCCCACGTGGATGTGCCCCGTTTCCGTGGCGTTTGGCAGTGTGTGCTTCGTCATTGCAGTTCATCTCGATTCCGGCGGCGTCGCCGTGCGCTGGGGACCTCACGCGCATGCCAAAACGACATTGTCATGCTCACTGACATTCTGCACCATCGCGGCGGCGCCTGACGATTCGCGTCCGCCGCGCGGCGCCGAGCGCGGGAGCGCGCCACCCAGGACCCTCCCAGCGGTCGCACTGGCGCCGCTCATAACCGCTGCTGCGCGCCACCGATCCCACTCACATGCAACGGATTTCGCAGCCTTTTGCCCCAGACAGTGTCGATATCGGCAGCATAGTCCGGGTGGATCAGCGCGAATTCGGCGCGTGCCGAGCTAGTGCCGATCACGCCAGTGTGGGAGACTGGAAGGCGTCACTATCCCCGACGAAGTCACTAAGGAGTGAGTCATTTATGAGCACGTTTGCCGTCATTAACCCGGCTACGGGCGAGACCGTCGCCGAATACCCCGACGCGACCCCGGAGGAGATCGAGGCCTCACTGGCCGCGGCACAGCAGGCCTACACCGACTGGGCGCGCAAGACGACCGTCGCCGAGCGCGCCGCGCTCGCACAGCGCGCAGCCGAGCTCTTCGACGAGCGCAAGGACGAGCTTGGCGCGATCATCAACCGCGAGATGGGCAAGCCGCTCGATCAGTCGATCGGCGAAGCAGAGTTCTCGGGCGCCATCACCGCTGCATTCGCGAAGAACGCAGAGAAGTGGCTCGCAGACGAGGAGCTCGAGGTCGAAGACGGCCTGAAGAGCTTCTTCCGCTTCCAGGGCACCGGCGTGATCCTCGGCATCATGCCGTGGAACTACCCGTACTACCAGGTCGCGCGCTTCGCGGTGCCCAACCTGATCCTCGGCAACACGATCGTGCTGAAGCACGCGGCGCAGTGCCCCGAGTCCGCACTCGCACTCGAGCAGCTGTTCCTCGACGCCGGTTTCCCCAAGGGCGCCTACGTCAACGTCTTCGCGACGCACGACCAGATCGCCGACATCATCGCTGACGACCGGATCCAGGGCGTCTCGCTCACTGGTTCGGAGCGCGCCGGCGCCATCGTCGCAGCCCAGGCCGGCAGCGCACTCAAGAAGTGCGTGCTCGAGCTCGGCGGCTCCGACGTGTTCCTGGTCCTCGACACCGACGATCTCGACCACGCGGTTGAGCACGCGGTTGGCGGGCGCATGGAGAACACCGGCCAGGCCTGCAACGGCTCGAAGCGCATCGTCGTCATGGACAAGTACTTCGACGAGTTCAGCGAGAAGTTCAAGGCTGCGATCGCCGGCCAGTCCTACGAGGCGGGCGACTTCGGTCCCATGTCGTCTGAGGCAGCCACCAAGAACCTCGCCGCACAGGTGAAGAGCGCGATCGATCAGGGCGCCGAGGTGCTCGTGGGCGACAACACGCCCGAGGGCAACCTCTACACCCCGTCGGTGATCACCAACATCACCCCGTCGATGGACGTGTACAGCCAGGAGCTCTTCGGCCCGGTTGCGCAGCTCTACAAGGTGTCGAGCGACGACGAGGCGATCCAGCTCGCCAACTCCTCGCCCTACGGCCTGGGCTCCGTCGTGATCTGCGACGACCTCGACCGCGCCGAGCAGGTGGGCAACCAGCTCGACGTGGGCATGGTCTTCATCGGCGGCGCTGGCCTTGAGGGCGCTGACGTGCCCTTCGGCGGCGTGAAGAAGTCGGGCTACGGGCGCGAGCTCGGCCGCGTCGGCATGCTTGAGTTCGCAAACAAGAAGCTCTTCCGCTTCGCTGCGAAGTAAGCCGCAGCGGGGGCGACCCCGCGCATAGTCGAAGGGCCCGGATCCGCATGGATCCGGGCCCTTCGCGCGTGTGCGGACCTGCCGCGAGCGCGGGAGCACCGCCGGTGCGGTGCTCCCGCGTGCGGTGCTCCCGCGTGCGGTGCTACGGAGTCACGAACAGCGGTTCGAAGAAGGCCGCGACCGCCTCGGGCGCGCTGAGCGGCAGGACCGCCGACACATACTGGTCCGGGCGCACGATCACCACGGCGCCGTCGCGGCTGATCTGGCGCTCGTCGAAGATGTCGACGTCGGGCTTTGCCGCGTAGATCTTCTCGTAGTCGATCATCTTGAACGGCCCCGACTGCGGGAGGAACAGCTTCGACACCCGTGAGATGTCGACACCGTGGTGCTCCTGCTGGAACACTGCCTTCACGTCGAAGATCGAGTCGATATCCTCACCCAGCGGTGTGAACCGCTGCAGCGGCGACGCGGTGTTGGCGAGCAGCCACTCGGCCCAGCGGTCGAGCTGCTCCCCCGAGGCGTCTGCGAAGGCGTACACGCGGAACCGGCCGTCGGCTCGGTGGTGGTGGCCGAGGTGCACGTCAACCGCATCGGCGACGCGCGTGGTGGACACCGACTTGAAGCGCTTCCCGATCGGGAATCCGGCGGCGAGAGCCTGGTGCTCGGCGCCTCCCGTGAGCACCGACTCCGTGTACTCGGTCATGAAGCCGGCCGGGAACTCCGCGGTCTGCACGTAGAACTCCTCGAGCTGCGACGGCGAATCGAACTCCTCGGGCTTCTTCGCCATCAGCGTCGACCACTCCTTGTCGAAGTCGATCAGGTTCTTCGCGGTGACGCGGCGCTCGTCCGAGTAGGTCTGCAGCAGCGACTCCGGGCTCCGGCCCTCAAGCACGTACCCGAGCTTCCAGCCGAGGTTCCAGCCGTCCTGCATCGACACGTTCATCCCCTGCCCGGCCTTCGCGCTGTGCGTGTGGCAGGCATCGCCCATGAGGAAGACGCGCTGCTTGCCGTCTGGCGAGGTTTCTGCGTCGTCGAAGCGGTCCGTGAGGCGGTGGGCCACCTCGTAGACGCTGTTCCAGGCGACGTTGCGCACGTCGAGCGTGTACGGGTGCATGATCGCGTTTGCCTGCGCGATCACGTCCTCGAGCGGAGTGTTGCGCACCTTGCCGCCGTCGTGCTCGTCAACCTCACCGAGGTCCACGTAGATGCGTGCGAGGTGGTTCCCCTCGCGGGGAATGTGCAGGATACTGCCGGCCTCGGAGTGGATGATGCACTTCTTGCGGATGTCCGGGAAGTCGGTGACCGCGAGCACGTCCATGACTCCCCAAGCGTGGAACGCCTGGTCGCCGGAGAGCGAGCCACCGATCGAGCGACGCACCTTCGAGCTCGCGCCGTCGGCGCCGATCACGTACTTGGCGCGCACCACGACCGTGTCGCCCTGCGCCGCGTCGGCCGTGGCCGCCGCGTTGATCCCGGCGCCCGTCTGCCCCGTCACCTTGCGCAGCGTCACCGAGACCGGGTACTCGCCCTCGCCGACCTCGAGGTCGACGAACTCGTAGCCGTAGTCAACGTCGCCGCGCGCGGGTGCGCGGCGGGCGTACTCGGCGAAGTAGTCAATCACCCGGGCCTGGTTCACGATCAGGTGCGGAAACTCGCTGATCCCGTTCGGATCGTCCGGGGTGACGGAACTGCGCACAATGTTCTCGGGGTGCGCAGGATCCGGACTCCAGAAACTGGTCTCCGTGATCTGGTAGGCCTCCTGAATGATCTGCTGCGCAAACCCAAACGCCTGGAACGTCTCGACGCTGCGCGCCTGGATCCCGTCGGCCTGCCCCAGCACGAGGCGCCCGTCCCGGCGCTCGACCAGCCGGGTCACGACGTTGGGGAACTGCGCGAGCTGTGCAGCGGCGACGATGCCCGCGGGCCCCGAGCCAACGATCAGCACATCAATTTCGCCGGGAAGATCCTCCGGACGATCCAGGCCGATACCTGCGGCGGGCTGAACTCGAGGGTCGGTCGAGACGTATCCGTGGTGGTGGAACTGCACTGTTTCTCCTCACTTGCCGGGCTCATTCCCGGTTGCGTTCGTTATTTGAACGCAAAGTTTGAATATCGCACACTCAGGATAAACCGCGGCGCGCGTTCGCACAACATCAGTCGGCACCAGTATCCGCCAGAATGGAGCGTATGACCTCGACACGAGAGCCCAGCGCCCCGGCGGCCGGCTCCCAGACCCTCTCGCGCGGCCTGCGCGCGCTCGAGCTCCTCGCCGAAGCGGAGACTCCCCTCACCATCACCGAGCTCGCCGATGGCCTCGGCGTGCACCGGTCGAACGCGTACCGGATCCTGCGCACCCTGGAGCAGCACCGCTTCGTCGCCCGAGACCCGGCCGGGAAGATTCGGCTCGGCCCCAAACTCACCGTGCTCGCGCGCGGCGTCGCGCCGGTGCTGCACACCGCGGCGATGCACCCGGTGTCCGAGCTGGCGTACGCGCTCGGGATGACCGCCTTCATTACGGTGCTCGACGCCGACGAGGTCGTGACGCTCGTGTCCGTCGAACCGTCGAACGTGTCCGCGACGATCGCGCGCAACCCGGGAGTGCGGCACCCCGTGGACCGCGGCGCCCCCGGCCACGCGATCGAGTCGAGCCTCACCGCGGCCGAGCGCATCGCGGCCTTCGGCGACACCGCGCTCAGCGAGGCGGCGGCGCTGGCGCAGGGCGATGGCTACGCGGTCAGCCGCAACGAGGTCATCGACGGGGTCACCGCGATCGCCGTCCCCCTGCGGCTCGAGGGCGAGCCGCCCGCTGCGATCGCCGTGGTCCACTTCAACCTCCCTGATTCGATCGAGAGCGTCGTCTCCGCGCTGCAGGCGACTGCGGACCAGATCGCACAAAACTACCGATAGCCCCCTTCCTTCCGGCGCGGCGGCACCCACTAAGATGGAACAGTCCAGCCCGGTTGGGAGTTTCTCCGACCCGGCCGGCTAAGGCGCGCGAAAAAGGGGCGCTGCTGCCGCGGCACTGGTGCCGCGGCGAGACATACACGGTTCCCAATCCACTCATTTTTTGCACAAGGATCTGTGATGTCCACTCCCCCCGCAACGCTTACCCGCACCCTCGCCGAGGCGCTCGCCCGGCACGCCGAGCACAGTTTTGGCCTCATGGGCAACGGCAACGCACACCTGATTGATAACCTCACTGCGGCCGGCGTCTCGTATACCGCCGTGCGGCACGAAGCCGGCACGGTCGCCGCCGCCGACGCATACTCGCGAGTCAGCGGCAAGCTCGCGATCGCGACGACGACGTACGGCGCCGGGTTCACGAACACGCTCACCGCGCTCGCCGAGGCCACGCAGGCTCGCACCCCAATGCTCGTTGTCGTGGGCGACGCACCGAGCTCCGGCCCCCGCCCCTGGGACGTCGACCAGGAGATGCTCGCCGCGGCGCTCGGCGTCCGCACCCACATGCTCTCCGTCACGAACATCGACCGCACCGTCGAGCGGGCGGTCTCGTACGCGATGCGATTCCGGCGGCCCGTGGTGCTCGGCATCCCCTACGACCTGGTAAACGCCCCCGCGGTGCTCCCGGAGCCGGCCGCAGCAGCCGCCGGGATCGACCTCAACGACCCGGCGGTGCTCGCCGCGCTGAGCGCGTCGGTCGCCGACACCGCGATCCCCGCCCCGGAGCCCGCTGAGCCGGACCAGATCGCTGGTCTCCCGGCCCACCAGCTGCAGGCGGCGGTGCGCGCGCTCCTGGAGGCCGAGCGTCCACACATCATCGCGGGCCGGGGCGCTCACGTCTCGGGGGCCGGCACCGAGCTCGGCCGCGTGGCCGAGGCCCTCGGGGCGCTGACCTCCACGACCGCGCTGGGCCGCGGCATCTTCCCTGCCGAGCAGTACGACCTCGGTGTGACCGGCGGGTTCGGGCAAATCCCCGCGATGGAGACGATCGCGAAGGCGGATGTGGTGCTCGTCGTGGGCGCCGCGCTCAACCAGTTCACGATGCGCTTCGGCGATCTTTTCGGCGCGGGGACCACCGTGATCCGGATCGATAACGAGCAGGTGGCTGCTCCGAAGTCGAACGAGCCGATCACGCACCTGCTGCTGCAGGGCGACGCGCGCGCGACGCTCACGGCGATGCTCGGCCCGCTCGAGACCGCTATCCCGCGCACCGCCGGCTGGCGCACGCGCGTCGCTGGCCTGGAGGCGGGCGGCGAGCTCCGCGTGCGCGCGGACGGGCTCGCCGAGCACCCGGACGGCGTCTGCGGCGACGGCAGGCTCGACCCGCGCGCGGTCGCCGTGCGCATTGGCGAGCAGCTCCCCGCGAGCCGCCACGTCACCACCGATGGCGGGCACTTCATCGGCTGGGCGAACATGTACTGGCCGGTCGCCTCACCAGAGCGCATGGTGATGGTGGGCACCGCCTACCAGACCATCGGGCTCGGCTTCCCGACCGTCGCCGGCGTCGCCGCCGCGGCCCCGGGCACGACCACGGTGCTGAGCACGGGCGACGGTGGCGGCCTCATGGCTCTCGCCGACCTTGAGACCGCAATCCGCACGTCCCCAAGCTCTGTGATCGTGGTGTGGAACGACGGCGCCTACGGCGCAGAGGTGCACCTCTACGGGGTCATGGGCCTCGACGAGGGCCCCATGCTCATCCCCGACGTCGACTTCGCCGGGGTCGCGTCCGCGCTCGGCGCGCAGGGCGTGCGCGTTGAGTCGCTGAGCGACCTCGACGCGCTCGGCGCGTGGACCGCCGCTGGCGCGAAGGGAACGATTCTGCTCGACTGCCGCGTCTCTCGCAGCGTGGTCGCCGAGTACCAGCGCGAGATCCAGCGCGTCAACGGGCTCGACGTTCCCGAGGCCTAAACTGCCGGTGAGTTCATACTGATCCTCCTCTCCTGCGTCCCGCGTGTCCTGGGACGGGGACGGGGTCGAGGTCGGTAGGCGCGTCGCCGAGGTGCACCCCGGCGACGCGCTGGCGACCCGCACGCACTTCGCTACCCCGCGTGGGCGAGCACTCGCGCGGTGCTCGGACTATGCCGCCGGGCGGGCTTCCCTGGAACCGGCACGCCATGCGCGGTGAGGAATCGCGCGAACGCGGCGGAGGTGGTGACCTCGGCCGCGCCCCAGCGCACGCCCCGCCAACGCTGAGTGCCCGCGATCCAATCGTGGCGACGCTTCTCGGCGTACACAATTTCCGCGGCGCTCTGCCCACCCCGAAGCGCTGGATCCGTGTACTTCGACTTGCCGTCGCACTCGCCAAACACTCCGTACTCGCGCATGAGGAGATCCACGAAGAGGCTCCCGCCGTCCTCTGCGAGGACCTCTGCCTGCGGTTCAACCTCGATCCCGAGTTGCAGCGCGCGCAGCCGGCTGACGCTTTCGAGCGGGGAGTCGGCTCTCGGATCCGCGAGCTCGGCGAGCGCCCGAACCGCGGCAATGCCGCGCCCTCGGGGCAGACGTTCCGCACGATCCAGGAGACGAGCACGCCAGGCTTCCCAGGCTGTGGCGTCGATCTGCCGCCCGCCGCGTCCGGACCGCACCTCCGCACGGAGGGCCGCGTCGGCGCACGCGAGCGCAACGACGAACGGCTCAGTGCGCGCGAGGTCGAACAGTGTTCGTTCCCAGCCCGTGAGGTGTACCCCGGCGATTCGCACGCACTCGGTGGGTGAGAGTCGATTCCGGTGTCTGACGACGTATCTCGACCCGGTTCCGTGCGCCCCGACCGGCACCGTGATGTGCACGGTGAGCTCGCGCGGCACCCCAGGTCCCGGCCGCCGCACCCCTGCGCGGTTGGGACCGCGGGGTCGCTCGGACACCATCCAGTGAGACCAGGCGGGGAGGCCGAGCAGGGTCGCTGCTGAGCGATGCGAATAGACCGGTGGCGCCCACTCGCTCCGCGTGGACGCCACGATGGCCGCGAGCTGGCGTTCCTCTGGCGCAGCAGCGGCCCAGGCCTCGGCGGGGGTATACCAGCCCCGCCGGAGCCGGATGTGGCTCGGCGGGTTGGCTCCCTGGCGCGAAGCGTGGTTGCCGGCCAACTCTCGCCAGTTCTTTTCCGTGGGCGACAGTGTGCTGGCGTGCACAACGCTGGGTGAGATATGGCTGAGTCGCTGTTCGAGATTCATGGGGAAATTCTCGCCGCGGCGGGTCCTCGGAAACCGCCCGGTCGGCGGATTCTGGATAACTCGGAGATCTCGGCCGGCGCACCACGCCTGTGGAGGGCGCGCGTCGTCCGAGGATCGCGTCGCACCACCGAGTGGGCGGGCGCGGAGGCGGTGCCGGGGGGGGGCTGGCGCGGGTGCGGGCGGGCGGCCGGGCGCTGGCGCGGCCGGGCGCTGGCGAGCGTTGGCAGGGGCACGAGTGGAGGATCCGCGCACGAGCGTGCGGCTTCACTGCGGTCGCAAAGCCGCACACTCGCGACGGAGCCGCACACTCGTCGGGGGGGGAGGGAGGAATCCAAAAGAACACGAGTTCGGGATCGTGGCAGCGGGGCTGACGCCCCGGCACCGCGCGGGCGGGGCGGGGGCGGGCAGCTGGCGCTGACGCGAGCGCTGGCAGGGGCACGAGTGGAGGATCCGCGCACGAAGGTGCGGCTTCGCTGCGGTCGCGAAGCCGCACGCTCGCGACGGAGCCGCACACTCGTCGGGGGGGGGAGGGGAGGGAGATCTAAAAGAGCACGAGCTCGGGATCGCGTCGCACCATCGAGTGGGCGGGCGCGGAGGCGGTGCCGGGGGCTGGCGCGGGGGCGGGGGCGGGGGCGGGGGCGGGGGCGGGGGCGGCCGGGAGCTGGCGCGCGCGGGCGAACGCTGGCGCGGCCGGGCGCTGGCAGGGGCACGAGTGGAGGATCCACGCACGAGTGTGCGGCTTCGCTGCGGTCGCGAAGCCGCACACTCGCGACGAAGCCGCACGCTCGTCGGCTAGGGCGGCAGGGACAGCAGCAGCAGCAGCAGCAGCAGCAGCAGCAGTGACAGGGGCCGGGGCGGCGGGGCCAGGGCCAGGGCCGGCGCCGGGGGCGACACCCCGACACCCCGACGCCGCGACACCGGGGCGGCGCGAGCGCACGCGCCACGCCCCACCCCGCCCCGCTACGCCCAGGCGGGCCGGGGCACCGAGTCGATCAGCGCGCGGGTGTACTCGTGCTGAGGGCTGCCGAGCAGCACCTCCGTGGGGCCGGCCTCCACGATCTCGCCGCGCCGCATCACGACGGTCTCGTCGCACACCCGCCGCACCACGCCGAGGTCGTGGCTGATGAACAGGATCGTGATCCCCCGCTCCTCGCGCACCCGCGCGAGGAGGTCGAGCACCTGTGCCTGCACGGAGACGTCCAGCGCGCTGGTCGCCTCGTCCATGACGAGGAGGTCGGGTTCGACCGCCAGCGCCCGCGCGATCGCCACGCGCTGCCGCTGCCCGCCAGACAGCGTGCGCGGCCGCGCCGTCGCGTGCTCCTCGCGGAGCCCGACCGACGCGAGCAGCTCGAGCACGCGACGCTGCGCCGCGGCGGCGTCGAGCCCGGTGTGCAAGCGCAGCGTGTCCTCGACGGCGCGGCCGACGGGGATGCGCGGGTCAAGCGACAGGTACGGATCCTGGAACACCATCTGCACGCTTCGCGCCCGTTCAAGCCGCTCGGTGCGGTCCTTCGGCGGGGCGGTCCGCTCGCGGCCGGCGATCCGGATCTCCCCCGCGTCCGCCCGTTCGAGCCCGATGATCAAGCGCGCGAGCGTCGACTTGCCGGATCCGGACTCCCCCACCACCCCGAGCGAGCCCCCGCGCGGAATCGTGAGCGCCGCGTCACGCACGGCGTGCACTGCCTCGCGGCCGCGCGGGTGGTAGGTCTTCGAGAGTGCCACGACCGAGACCATCGGCCCGCCAGCAGCCCCGCCCGGCGCAGCCGCACCGGCCGCGGGTGCCTCAGCCACAGCAGCACCAGCAGCCACACCCCCGGCCACGGGTCCCACACCAGCACCAGCAGCAGCAGCCACGCCCCCGCCCACCTCGACGCTCGGCGTCGCGGCGATCAGGCGCTTGGTGTACTCGGCCTCGGGTGCCGTGAAGATCTGCCGCGCGCCGCCCTGCTCGACGAGCTGCCCGCCGCTCATCACGTATACGCGGTCGCAGATCGACGCGGCGAGGTTGAGGTCGTGGGTGATGAACAGCATGCCCATGCCCCGCGCGGCCCGCTGCTCCTGCAGCACCTGGATGATCTCGGCCTGCGTGGTGACGTCGAGCGCGGTGGTGGGCTCGTCGCAGATGAGCAGCTTGGGCGAGCTGGTGAGCGCCCCGGCGATCATGACGCGCTGCAGCATGCCACCCGAGAACTCGTGCGGGTACTGGCCGAGGTGGTCCTCGGGCCGCGGCAGCCGGACGGCGCGGAGCAGGGAGACTGCGGTCTCGCGCGCGGCGCTCGCCGATACGCCGTGGCAGAACCGCAGCGCCTCGGTCATGTGGTCGCCGATCGTGCGCATGGGGTTGATGCCGGCGCGCGGATCCTGGAAGATCATCGCCGCGCTAGTGCGGCGCACCCCGAGGAGCTCGGGCTGTGTGGCGCGCAGCACCTCGTGCCCGTCGATGGTGACGCTCCCGGCGGTCGTCGCGCCGTCGGGCAGCAGGCCGAGCACCGAGCGCGCGGTGAGCGATTTCCCGGATCCCGATTCGCCGACCAGGCCGACCGTCTCACCCTCGGCGACCCGGATCGAGATGCCGTCGAGCAGGCGTTTCCCCGTGGGGAGGTCGAGCGTCAGTTCGTTGATGTTGAGCAGTGTCATGCTGACACACCCCCTCCGATTCGTTCCGACAGTTCCTCGCCGATGATGTTGACCGCGACCACCACGATCACGACGGCGACGGCCGGCACGACGGCCGGGAGGAAGTGCCCGCCAGCGATGCCGGGCTGCGCCTCGTTGATCATGGCACCCCAGTCGGCCGCCGGGGCCTGCACTCCAAGTCCGAGGAATGAGAGTCCTGCGAGCTCGGCGAGCACGTACCCGAAGTTGAGCGTCGACTGCGCGCCCACGATGGGAAACACGTTCGGCAGCACGCGGCGCAGCGCGATCCACGCGCCGCCGAACCCTTGGACGCGGTAGGCGGCGACGTACGGTCGGTTGCGCTCGGCGGTGATGAGCGACCGCGTGAGCCTAGCGACGTAGGGCGCGTAGGCGAGGCTCATGGCGATCACGGGTGCGACGAGCCCCTTGCCGAACAGCGCGACGGCCATGATGGCGATCAGCAGCGCGGGGAACGCGAAGACCACGTCGAAGGCCCGGCCGAGGACGGCGTCGATCCAGCCGCCGCGCCACCCAGCGAGGAGGCCGAGCAGGATCCCGACCACCGTCGAGAAGATCACCACGAGCAGCGGGCCGAGCAGCGCGGTGCGCGCGCCCCAGATCATGCGGCTCAGGATGTCGCGGCCGAGGCCGTCGGTGCCGAGCCAGTGGGCGGCGCTGGGGCCGCCGTTGAACGCGAGGAAGTCGACGGCGTCTGGGTCGTAGGGCGCCACGAACGGCGCGAACGCGGCGGCGAGCGTCACCGCGGCGAGCACGGCCGCGCTCGCGAGAAACAGCCAGCTCGAGCGGCGGGCGCGCGGGGCGCGCATGACGCGCACCGCTGTGGTGGGGTTCGGGACAGTCATCGCGCATCAGCTCCTGCGGCGGCACGTGGGTCGATCAGGGGTTCGAGCAGGTCGACGATCGCGTTGACCACGACGAACGCGGCCACGACGAACAGCACGATCATCTGCACGACGGGGAAATCGAGGCGGTCGACCGATTGCACGAGCAGCGAGCCGAGCCCGGAGATACCGAACGCCGACTCCACGATCGTGCTGGCCACGAGGAGGCCAGCGACGAGCAGACCGCTCACGGTGACGATCGGGCCGATCGCGTTGCGGAACACGTGGCGCCGGATCACGGTGCCGCGCTTGAGGCCGCGGCTGGTGGCAACTTCGACGTGCTCGCGCCCGATCTGCTCGACCATCGAGGAGCGGGTCACCTTGCCCACGAGCACCACGAACGCGATTGCGAGCGCGAGCGCCGGGAGGAAGAGGTGGTAGATCGTGTCCCAGAAGCCGGTGCCGGATCCGAACGTGGGGAACCACCCGAGCGTCACGGCGAACACGGCGATGAGCACGATCGAGCCGACGAACGAGGGGATCGCCCCGAGCACAGTGAGGAAGATCAGCATCGCGCGGTCTGCGAGCTTGCCGCGGTTGAGGGCGGCGATGACGCCGCCGGAGACCCCCACGATCGCGATCATGAGTGCCGCGAGCACCACGAGCCCGAGCGTGACGGGGAGCCGGTCCCCGATCACGCTGGCGACGTCTTGCCGATACTGGAGCGAGCGACCGAAGTCACCGCGGAAGATACCGAGCACCCAGTTCACGTACTGCTGCCACGGGGGCAGGTTGAGGCCGAACTGCTCGGTCACCGCTGCGATCGCTTCCGGGCTGGGCTTGCGGCCCCGCAGCAGGAAGCTGACGGGGTCGCCCGGCACCATGAAGCGCGAGAAAAACACCAGCAGGGACGCTAGGAACAGCGTGAGCAGGAGCGCACCCAGTTTGGATGCGATGCGCCGCGCGTAAGTCATCGTGGGTCTCCAGACCGTGGCGTTGGGAGGCGGGCGCGCCCGCCTCCCAACTGAGGCGAGTGGTTAGCGCGCGCCGAGCGTCGCGGCCCAGGGGAAGTAGAGGTAGCTAATCGAGGGCGACAGCCCCGTCACCCGCTCCCCCATGAACATCGCGGTGGGCGTCTCGGCGAGCGGCAGCCACGGCAGCTCCGCGTTTGCGATCTGCTGCGCCTGCGCGGTGAGCGTACTGCGCTCGATCGGGTCCATCGTGGAGACGGCCTCGGTGACGAGCGCGTCGAAGTCCGGGTTCGACCAGTTGCCGTAGTTGCTGAACTCGTCCGTGCGAAGCACCCCGTACATTTCAAGCGGGTCGGGGCTCGAGAGGTACCAGATCGTGTAGAAGAGGTCGACGCCCTCGCGGGCGCTCGGGTCCGAGAACAGTGCGGTGTACGCGGACGGCGTGACGGTGTCGATCGTCACGTCGAGCCCGATCGCCTTCGCCGCCGCGGCCGTCGCCTGAGAGACGATCGCGAAGTCCTGGCTGATCGGCGCGGTCACGAGAGTGAGCTGCTCCCCCGTCGCGCCGGCCTCCTCGACGAGCTGCTTTGCGGCAGCGACGTCGAACGGGTACTCCTCGATGTCGGCGAACGCCGCCTCCGTGGCGGCCGGATCCGACTCGCCCCACACGGAGCGGGTGGTGTGCACGTCGGTGACCTCGCCCACCCCGCTGTTCATCGCCTGCAGGATCCCCTCGCGGTCGATCGCCATGAGCAGGGCCTTGCGCACGCGCACGTCGCCCAGCGGGCCCTCGAGGTTTGAGACCACGAGGTTCGAGACCGAGGTGTTCATTCCAAAGAGGACGTCGCCGGTCCCCGCGTCCTGGATGCTCTTCGCGGCGTCCATCGGCAGCAGCCACGTACCGTCGACCTCGCCCGACTTCAGCGCGTTGGTGCGCGCCGTCGCGTCGCCCATGAACACGAAACTGAACGTCTCCGAGTGGGCAGCGAGCTCGGGATCCCAGTAGTCGGCGAACCGCGAGAGCTCGAGCTTCTCGCCCGACTTCCAGGATTCGAACTGCATGGGGCCCGTGCAGTTGACGCCGCCGGTCGAGTTGCCGTAGTCGGCGCCGAGCTCCGCGAGGGTTGCGGCCGACTCAATCACGCCTGCGGCGCCGCCCATGCCGAGATTGAACTGCGAATCAGGGATCGTCGTGGTGACCGTCACCTCGCGGTCGCCGGTCTGCTCGATGCTGGCGACGTTCTGATACACGCTGTACCAGGACGACCCCACCTCGGGGTCGAGGTGGCGCGACATCGAAGCGACCGCGTCGGCCGCCGTGAGCTCGGTCCCGTCGTGGAACTTCACCCCCTCGCGGATCTGGTACACCCAGGTGGTGGGCGTGGGATTGGCGAATGACTCCGCGAGCCCGGGCGTGAGCGTGAAGTCCGGGTTGAGCCGCAGCAACGACTCGCAGACGTTCGCGAGCACCTGGTTATCGGCGTAGTCGAACGCGTACGCGTAGTCGAGCGAGTACGGTTCCGAGTAGCTCGCCCAGGTGATCTGGTCGATGTCGCCCGACGGCGCGGCCGTCTGGTCGGTGAGCTCCCAGTCGAGCGGGGTGCCGGCGGCGGCGCCGTCGCCCTGCGCCGAGCAGCCGGTGAGCGCGAGGCCGGCGACCGCCAGGCCCGCGAGCAGGGCGCCGCCGCGGCGGCGCGTGAAGACAGCGAACATCGGTGTTCTCCCTTGCGTGTGGTGCGTGTCAGTTGAACCGCTGGGCGGTCGGGGTGTGCGGGCGCGGCGGGCACGTCCGCGACGGTGCTACTCGGTGCGCTCGTAGACGGCGACGCCGTCGATCCAGGTTTCGCGGACCCGGGCGCGGTGCAGCTCGGCCGGATCCAGCTCGAACGGGTTCGGTTCGATCACCACCAGGTTTGCGAGGTAGCCCTCCCGAATCGAGCCGGTGTCGTGGTCCCGGTGGTTCACGTACGCGGAGCCCGAGGTGTAGGCCGCGAGGGCCGCGGCGAGCGTCAGCCGCTGGTGCGCACCGCCCAGTGGTTCCGCGGCGGGGTCGCCGCCCTGCCGCGTGACGCCGACGTGGATTGCCGCGAGCGGATCGGCAGTGGACACCGGCCAGTCGCTGCCGGCGGCGAGTCGCGCGCCGCCGCGGGCGAGGTCGCCGAACGGGTACTGTCGCGCTGCCGCGCTCGCCTGCAGAAACGGCAGCGTGAGCGTGTCGAGCTGCTCCTCGTGCGTAGCCCACAGCATCTGCAGGTTCGCGACCGCATCGACGCTGGCGAACCGGCCGGCGTCTGCCTCGGCGACCACCTGCAGGTGGGCGAGGTGATGGCGGCCGTCGCTCGCGCCGTTGGCGGCTCGGGCCCCCGCGACCGCGTCGAGCGCGTCACGCACCGCCCGGTCACCGAGCGCGTGGAAGTGGACCTGCATCCCGGCGGCGTCGATCTGCCGCACAGCCTCGCGCAGCGTCTGCGCGTCGATGAAGGAGATGCCGTGGTTGTGGGTGTCGTGGCCGTGCGCGTCGCGGTAGGGCTCCAGCATCGACGCGGTGTGGTTCTCGGCGACGCCATCGACCATCACTTTGACCGTGCCGAGTTCGAAGCGCTCGGCTGTGCCGCTCGCGAGCCGCGCGTCACGGTGCGCGATCTTCTCGGCGAGCTGTTCGAGCCCGCGGTCCCGCTCCCACCACTGGGCTCCGACCACGTGTACGCGGAGCGTGCCCTCCGCGAGCGCGCGCTCGTACGCCTCAATGGTGCCGGCCCCCGGCCCGTCGGCGCCGACCCAGGCGTCTTGCCAGCCGGTAATGCCGAGCGCGATGAGATCCTCCTGCGCGCGCAACAGCCCGCGGTAGATGAGCTCGGCCGAGGCCTCGGGCTTCACCGCCGCGAACAGGTCCCCCGCTCCCTCATGGAAGGTCCCGGCCGCCGCGCCGCTGGCCTCGCGCTCGATGCGGCCGTCGGCCGGATCGGGCGTCGCGGCGTCGATTCCGGCGAGCGTAATCGCGGCGGTGTTCGCCCAGCTGCTGTGGTGGTCCCGACTCATGAGCAGCACCGGGCGATCCGGGACCACTGCGTCGATGAGCCCGCGGAGCGGCGCGCCGCCCGGGAAGTGGTCCATCGACCAGCCCCCGCCGAGGATCCACGGCTCATCGGGGTTGGCCGCGGCATAGCTGGCGATGCGGCGCACGGCGTCGGCGGCGTCGCGCGACTGCGTCAGGTCGCACTGCAGCGATTCGACGCCGCCGCTGATCGGGTGAATGTGCGCGTCCTGGAAGCCCGGGCTGAGCAGGGCCCCCGCGAGATCCACGATCCGCGTGTCCGCCCCGACGAACGATCCGGCCTCCGCCTCGGGCACCACGGCGTCGATGCGGCCGGCCGAGACCGCCACGGCAACCCCGGAGCTCGGTTCGCCGCTTCCGGTGAACACCGCGCCTCCGGTGAACAGTATTTCGCTTGCCATCTCGCTCCTCGTTCGTCTCTGAATCGGGCTGAGTTGGAGCGTATTCGAAGAGCGCCGCATTTGTCAAAGCCTTTGACAAAGCATTTGTCAAAGTGATGAACTTGGCCCCGCGCCCGATGCAATACGCTGGGTCCGGAGAGGAGCCACATGACCACGACACCCACCGCCGAGCCGGTACGCCGCCGCGCCGGCGCGCGCAAGGTGCGACTCGACACCGCGGTCATCGTGAGCACGGGACTCGAAATCGCCGCCGAGACCCGCTCAAACGAGTTCTCCGCAAAAGCGCTCGGCCTGCGCCTCGGCGTCGACCCCTCGGCGATCTACCGCCACTTCCGCAGCAAGGGCCACCTCATGGAGGCGCTCCTCGACGAGGTCCACCTGCGCTCGCTCGCGCGAATCACCGCGGCCCCGCACGAGTGGCGGCTCCGCGTACAGCAGCTCGCCGACGCCACGCTCATCGAATACTGCGCGCACCCGTCGATCGCCGCGGAGTCAATGGTGCTCACTACACACGGCCCCGGCGAGCTCGCGGCGATCGAACTCCTGCTCGACGCACTCGAGCACGCTGGCCTCGCGCCCGACGACGTGGTGCGCCACTACGCGCTCCTCTCCTCATACATCCTCTCGACCGCCTCCGGAATCGCGCGGGCCCGCATCGAGAGCGGCGACACCGAGGGGCCCGGCGAGAGCACTGCCTGGCTCGATGGCCCGATCCTCGCCGACCCGCGCGCGTACCCGCAGATCGCTCGATTCTCGGCCCAGCTTGCCGAGCTCGAGGATCGCGAGACCTACATGCTCGGCGTTGAAACGCTGCTCGATTCAGCCGAGCGCGCCGCCGCAGAGCGCGCCGCTGCCGAGCGCGCCGCCGCCGAGGGGCTGGCGACGCGCACCGCGCCGGAGTAGCCCCCGGCCGCGGGCGCGGGCACAGACGCGGGCACGGGCGCCGGGGGCACGCGGGGTCGACGCGGTCACGCACGCGGGGTCGACGCGGTCACGCACGCGGGGTCGACGCGGTCACGCACGCGACGCAGGCGCTCCCCTCAGTGCGCAGCGAGCCCGTCAGCGAGCCGCGCGAATGCCGCGTAGGCCCGCTCGGCGTCGCTCCCGCCGGCCGCCACTCGGATCGCGGCCTCGCGGAGCGCGCCAACGAGCAGGGTCGCGGTCGCCGCGGGGTCGACGTCGGCCGATACCTCACCTCGGAGCTGCGCCGCGCGCAGGTCGGCCTCGATCATCAGCGCGCTCGCGCCGGAGCCGATCCCGCGCTCAGCACCGTCACTGATCAGGGTGGGTCCCGACACGTTGAAGAAGTGCCCGAGGTGCTGATCCGCCGCAAGATCGAACATCGCGCGCGCGTGCGCCACGAGCCTGCCGCGCCAGTCCCCGGACTCGTCAACCGCGGCCCGAGTGCGCTCAACGAGCTCGGAGCCCAGGCGCGCGTAGGCGGCGCGCAGCAGCTCGTCTCTCCCACCGGGGAAGTGCGCGTAGACGGTGCCGCGGGAGATTCCCGACTGCGCAGAGACGCGCTCGATCGTGGCCCCGTCGAGGCCGCTCTCGCCGATCACCACGAGCACGGCGTCGACGAGCTCGTGGCGCGTGCGCTCCTGCCGGCGCTCACGCAGGCTCGGGGGGCGGGTGACCGGTTCCGCTGTCATCCTCCCAGTCTAAGAGACCGCATGCCCACTTGTGTACCGCAAGTTCACTTTCTATACTCTGAGTATAGAAAGTGGTGACGCGCCTCCGTGGCCGCACCGCCCAGCCGAGAGGATTCCCATGAGCGCCGCAGATCTCGCCGCCGCCGTCGAGCTCGCCCGCGCGGCACTCCCCCAGTACGGGATCGCCGCGGACACGGAGCTCACGCTCCTGAAACACCGCGAAAACGTCGTGTTGAGCCTCACCGCGCACGGCACCGACTACGTGCTCCGCGTGCACCGCCGCGGCTACCACAGCGACGCGGAGCTCGAGTGCGAGCTCGACTTCGTCCGCGCGCTGCACCGCGAGGGGGTCGCGGTGCCGCGGTTCGTCCTCGCCGCCGACGGCCGCGGCTTCTGCGTGGTGGGCGCGGACCACCCCGCAGGGGCGCACCAGGTTGATCTCCAGCACAGGCTCGACAACCACGGCAACTTCGGTGACGAGCGCACGGCGGTGGACGGCAGCGCCACCCTCGACCCGGCCGATTTCGCCGAGCTCGGCCGCCTCATCGCCGGCGTCCACGACGCGAGCGAGCGCTCGGGCTATACCATGTCGGTGCCCCGCGACGACTGGGATCTCGAGGGGCTCGTGGGGCCGAACTTTGCGTGGGGCAACCCGCTCCGACTTACCGAGCTCGCCGGCGCCGACCGCGAGGCCGTCGTCGCGGCAATGCGCGTCGCCCGGTCCACTCTGAGCACATACGGCACTCCGGCGCACCGCTTCGGCCCCATCCACGCGGACCTCACTCCGGAGAACGTGCTGCGCACGCCGGACGGTCTCGTGCTCATCGACTTCGACGACTTCGCGGCGGGGTGGCACCTGTTCGACCTCGCGACCGCGCTGTACTTCTACACCCCGCACCCGCACGCCGCCGCGTATCGCACAGCGCTGTTCGCCGGGTACGAGGCGGTGCGCCCGCTCGATCCCGAAGACCACCGGGTGTTTCCGGCCCTGCTCCTCACCCGCGCCCTCACCTACCTCGGATGGGCGGCGGACCGACGCGGCGAGCCCACTGCCGAGTGGCACGCCACCATGGTGCTGCCGCACGTGGTCGCGCTCGCGCACGACCTTCTCGCGACCACCACTTCCCCTTCGTCCGCGCACCGCACCCCCGGGAGTCCCGAATGACCACGAACGCCGCTCTGATCGCCCGCCGCAACCGCACGATCGGCCCGTACTCGCCGCTCTTCTACGATGAGCCACTGCAGTTCGTCTCCGGCTCCGGGGTGTGGCTCACCGAGGCCTCGGGCCAGCGCTTCCTCGACGGCTACAACAATGTGCCGCACGTGGGTCACGCGAACGAGCGCGTGGTGCGGGCGCTCGCGGAGCAGGCGGCGACCCTCAACATTCACACCCGCTACCTCAACGAACGCGTGGTCTCGTACTCCGAGCAACTCCTCGCCACGTTCGGTGCAGGGCTCGACCGCGTGCTCTACGGCAACTCTGGGTCCGAGGCGAACGAGCTCGCGATCAGGATCGCGCGGCAACTCACGGGAGCGACCGGCATGATCGTGTCCGACTACAGCTACCACGGCACCACGATCACTCTCGCTGAGCTCACCACGGGCCTGCGGACCCGGGAGCCGCTCGCTCCGAACGTCCGCGCGCTGCGGATCCCCGACCTCGACCGCGACGAGCGCACGGAGGCCGAGGTGCTCGCAGAGACCCTCGGCGAGCTCGACGCCGCGATCGGCTCCCTCCAGGAGGCCGGCTTCGGCATCGCGGCAAGCCTCTTCGACCCGCTGTTTTCAACCGAGGGAATGCCCCGGGTCCCAGCCGGGCTCGCCGCCGGGATCGTGCAGCGCGTGCGCGCGGCCGGGGGGCTCGTCATCGCGGACGAGGTGCAGAGCGGCTTCGGCCGCACCGGCAGCCACATGTGGGGACACGAGGCTGTCGGCATGGACCCAGACCTGGTCACGCTGGGCAAGCCAATGGGCAACGGCCACCCGATGTCCGCGGTCGTCACGAGCGAGGCGGTACTCGACGCGTTCGGCTCGCGGAACGAGTTCTTCAACACGTTCGCCGGCAACCCGGTCTCCGCCGCGGTCGGCGAGGCGGTGCTGCAGGAGATGGCTGCCGAGCAGCTTATGAGCCGTGCCGCAAGCCTCGGCGCGGTCGCGCAGACTCACCTCCGGGAACTCGCGGAGCGTCACGACTTCGTGCGCGCCGCGAAGGGAACCGGCATGTTCCTCGGCCTCGACTTCGCGATCGACGGCGCCCCGGCGCCGCAGCTCGCAAAGCGAGTGGTGGAGGGAATGAAGGCGCGCCACGTGCTGATCTCCCGCATCGGACGCGACGAGAGCGTACTGAAGGTGCGGCCCCCGCTCGCCTTCGGTGCGAGCGAGCTGCCGATCCTGCTCGACGCGCTCACCGAGGCGCTTTCAGAGGTTTGAGGGTATAGTCTCTCGGCAAGAGTGGCAACGGCGCCCGTCCCGCGGTGGGGCTGAGCGCCCAACTGGAGCAGTGAGGTGATGAGGCATGCGGATCGCTGAACCGCACAACACGTCTGGCCGAGCCGCCAGACGCGGCGACACCGACGGGCTCGCGGAATTCCGCAGCCTCGTCAGCTCCTCATTCGTGCCGCTGCGGATCACCACCGAGCGCGATGAGCCGTTCGTTGGCCGCACCGCGTCCGCCCACGCCGACGACGTGGTGTTTACCGAGGTCGCCGCGCGCCCCCACCTGGTTGAACGCACCCCGGAGAATATCGCGGACGGCGGCAGCGGGTACTACAAGGTGAGCCTGCTGCTCGCCGGAAGCAGCATCCTCGTGCAGGACGGCCGCGAGCTCGTGATGCGCGCGGGCGATCTCTCCGTGTACGACACGTCGCGGCCGTACTCACTCCTGTTCGGCGAGGAGTTCCGCAACCTCATCATGATGTTCCCGAAGGATCGCATCGACCTCCCGATTCCGTTCACCGAGCAGCTCACCGCGGTGTCGCTGAGCCGGGAGCACCGCGGCCTCGCCCCCGTGGTCAGCGCGTTCCTGTCGCAGTTCCCCGCGCAGCTCACCCCGCTCGACGGCCGGGTCAGGTCCAAACTCGCGCACACGAGCCTCGACCTCGTGGGCACGCTGTTTTCAAGCATCCTCGACGCAGACCCCGCGCAGCGCGACCCGCATCAGATGCTGCTGCACAAGATCACGGCGCACATCGATCAGCACCTCGCCTCGCCCGAGCTGTCGCCCGGGTCGATCGCCGCAGCGCACTACATCTCGACCAGGCACCTGCACGCGCTCTTCCGCCAGGCAGAGACCACGGTGTCGACCTGGATCAGGGAGCGCCGCCTCGAACGGTGCCGGGCAGATCTGCTCGACCCGGTGCTCGCCGACCGCACGGTCTCGGCGATCGCGAGCCGCTGGGGTTTCCCCGACGCCGCGCACTTCAGCCGGGTATTCAAGACCGCATACGGCGTCTCGCCGAGCGAGCTTCGCCTGAGCTAGCCCCGCCCGCGGCACCGCGCGCCGCCGCACGCTCCCCGCCCCACCGCGCCACCTCCCCGCGCGCCATCGCACCTCGCGCCTCGCGCCCGCGCGCTCCACTGCCCCGCGTGCCATCGCACCTCGCGCCTCGCGCCCGCACGCCGAGCGCGGCGCTGTGCCACCCCGGGCTCCCCGGCACCGCAACCGTTCTGTGACACTCGTTGACCCGCAGAGCACGAGCCTTGTCTGTGACTGCAGGCCCGTGCACTCCCCGCTGCGCGAGAACTATACGCTGCGTACAGTTCAGGATGAGGACGGGCAGTGACGCCCGCGGGCCACGGCCCACCGTCAGCTCCCGTCCCTCCGCCCAACGCAGTGCGAGGACACAGAGGAGTGCCAGCAATGACGACGATGCCCAGCGCCGACACCACGCCCGCGGACCCGAACGAGTGGCGCAGTTACGACGAGTTCGCCGCGGGAATCGACACGTTCAGGCTTCCTGACGCCTCGCTCGCGGGCGTGACGATCGCGCTCACGCTCGACGACGACACCCGCCTCGCCCTCGCGTTCGACGCGGACACCGTCCGCTGGAGCGCAACGGGCGCGATCGTCACGGCGGGCGAGCTCACCGACCCCTACGACGCGGTGCGCGTGCGCGATGACGTGGTCTTTGTGCACCTCCCGCTCGATTCGCGCGAGCTCGAAGCGCTCACGATCGTGTATTCGGAGACGACGCACCGCGCGCTCGTGACCCGCTCACTCATCGGCCCCGAGGACGCGGGCACCGAGCCGCGCGTGGGCCAGACGTTCTGGGCTGGGATCACCGACGGCGGCAGCCCGACCGGCGCCGTCCCCGCCCCCTCGCGCGACCTCATCGGTAAGCGCAACCTGTACCGCTACAGCCCGTTCCACCTCTACGAGCACGTCTACATGTCGAGCGAGCGCTACGCCTGGCAGTGCGTGCAGGGCGTGCAGCGTGGCCACGGCGACACTGACCTCTCGACGGTCTGGAAGTTCGCCGACGGCCTGTACCTGTTCTGCTTCCGCGAGTTCCGGATCGCGGTCGCCAGCGTCTGGCTGCACGATCTTGGCTACCAGCTGCGCACCACCGGCGCGTTCCTGGGCATCGCCGGGGACGGCGCTGCTGAGCACTCGCGCGCCGGCGGCCACATCTACCCCATCGGTTCCGTCACGTACCCGGACGTCCAGCCGGTGTAGGGCGCGGTGCACCCGCCTCGCCTCCTCACACTTCACGCCCCATCCCGCTTCACCATCCTTTTCTCACCCTTTCGAAAGGACCACCCATGAAACTCCGCATTGCACGCGCCGCGGCGCTCACCGCGGCGGCAGCCCTCGTCCTCAGCGGTTGCGCCGGCGGCGCAGACGCTGGCGGCGATTCCGCCCCCATCAAGCTCGGCTCTGTGAACACGATCAGCGGCGCGGCGACGTTCCCCGAGGCGTCCCAGGCGGCCGCCGCGGTGTTCGACAAGGTCAACGCCGACGGCGGCATCAACGGCCGTCAGATCGAGTACAAGGCGATGGACGACAAGGCCGATCCGGCAACCGCGACCGCCTCGGCCCGCGAGCTGGTCGGCAGTGACGAGGTGATCGGCCTCGTGGGCGGCGCTTCACTGCTCGACTGCGAGATCAACGCAAAGTACTACGAGCAGGAGGGCGTGCGCTCGATCCAGGGCATTGGCGTGGACCCGGGCTGCTTCAACTCGCCGAACGTCGCCCCCGTGAACATCGGCCCGTTCAACGACACCACGCTCACGATGCTGTACGGCTCGGAGGAGCTGGGGCTCGAGAGCCTGTGCGTGTTCACGAGCGTGATCGGCTCGACCGGCCCGGCGTACGCGGCCGCGGTTGAGCGCTGGAGCACCATCACAGGGAAGGAACCGACGCTCATCGACGACACGGTCCCCTACGGCGGCTCTGACTACACGCCGTACGTGGTGAAGGCGAAGGAGGCCGGCTGCGATGCGATCGTGAGCAACGCGGTCGAGCCCGACGCGATCGGCCAGATCAAGGCCGCAAACCAGCAGGGCTGGGACGACGTGACCTTCCTCTTCCTCACCTCCACCTACAGCGAGAGCTTCGCCGCCGCGGTTGACAACGCCGGAGCCGGCGTCAACGTTCCGGCCGAGTTCTACCCCTTTACCGAGGACAACGAGATCAACGCCGACTGGAAGTCGCTGATGGAGGAGAACGACATCACGCTCACCTCGTTCAGTCAGGGCGGCTACCTGGCCGCGACGTTCATGGTCGAGGTACTGCAGTCGATCGAGGGCGACATCACCCGCGACAGCCTCAACGAGGCCCTGTCGAGCATGTCCCCCATCGACAACGACATGATCGCCTTCCCCTACGAGTTCGACAAGATCGCGGCCCAGGACTTCGAGCCGGGCGGCTGGCCCGTCGTGCTCAAGTCGGGCACCGGAGCCTGGGAGAAGTCGGCCGACGATTGGCTGACCATCCCCGCCAGCTAGCCTGCGCGTCGCGCCCGTCCGGGCAGGAGCAACCGTCTCCTGTCCGGGCGGGCGCGACGATTCCGTCACCGTTGCTCGACCCGAAGGACCCCATGCACACTCATCACACTTTCCCGCACGGGCGGGAGACTCGCCCGTGAACGGCGGCGCGCTCCTCCAGGGTGCCCTCTCCGGCCTCGCCGCCGGCGGTGTCTACGCGGTCTTCGCGGTCACCCTCACCCTCATGTCACGGCTCGTGCGCGTGGTCAACTTCGCGCAGGCGGCCACCGGCATGTTCGCCGCGTTCATCTCCGTCTGGTTCGCCAGTTCGCTGGGGCTCCCCGTGTGGCTCGCCACCGTGGCCGGCGTGCTCGTCGGATCCCTGCTCAGCGCACTCATCGGGTGGATCGCGGCGACCTGGCTCTCGGAGGCGGATCTGTCGACCCGCTCCGCGATGACTGTCGCCCCGTTCCTCCTCCTCATGTCGCTGTCATACATCCTGTTCGGCAACAAGCCGAAGCCGTTCACGCCGATCCTCAACGGCCCGGCGTTCTCCGTCGCCGGCGTCGTCGTGAGCTGGGTCACGGTCGCAACCGTGAGCCTCGCGGTCATCGTCGCGTTCGCTGCTGCGGTACTGCTGCGCAAGACAACGGTCGGCACCAAGCTCCGCGCGCTGTCCGACCGGCCGACGACGGCCGAGCTCATCGGTATCGCCTCCAAGCCGCTGTCGATCGGCGTGTGGGCGGTCACCGGCGCAATCGGCGCAATCACCGTGCTCATCATCGCGCCAACCCAGTCGAACGACGCGGTCAGCCTCTCGATGCTCATCATCCCCGCAGCCGCCGCGGCGCTGCTCGGCGGCTTCAAGCGACTCGATCTCGCCGTGGTGGGCGGCCTGCTGCTCGGGCTGATCAACGGCGTCGTGGCCCAGGTGGAGCAGCTCGCGCTCGTGCGCGATTTCATCCCGTTCCTGTTCATCGTGATCCTGCTGCTCTGGTCGCAGCGGAAGGAGGTGTGGGATGCTGCTCGCTAACCGAAAGGCGCGTGCCCTCGCGCCCGTCGTCGTCGCCGTACTCGCCCTCGCCATCGGCTGGGCGCTCAGCGTCGGGCTCTCCGGCTACGTCGTCTACCTCGCCGTCAGCATGGTCACCGCGACCATCGCGGTGCTCGGTCTCGGCGTGGTCACCGGCTCCGCCGGCATCATCGCCCTCTGTCAGCTCACCTTCGCCGCGATCGGCGCGTGGGTGGTCGCCTGGCTCAACGTGAACGACGCGCCGGGCGGATTCGCCGTGTGGCTCGTCGCGGGCGCCCTCGTGGCGGGCATCGCCGGTGTGCTGATCGGTCTGCCCGCCCTGCGCCTGCGCGGCGTCAATCTCGCCGTCGTCACGCTCGGCTTCGCCGCCGCGTTCGACGTCATGCTGGTGCAGACCCAGTTCCCGGGCCAGGCCGACGGGGTCTCGGTCGCGCGCCCGGGCCTGTTTTCAAGCGATCGCGAGTACTTCTTCTTCTGCATGATCGTGCTCGTGGTGTGCGCGCTCGGCGTGTACGCGCTGCAGCGCAGCCGCGTGGGGAGCAGCTGGAAGGCCGTCGCGTTCTCGGAGCGCGGCACCGCCGCGGTGGGCCAGAGCGTGCGGCTCGCAAAGCTCTCGGCGTTCGCGGTCAGCGCGGCGCTCGGCGGGGTCTCCGGCGGACTCCTCGCCGGCCAGGTGGGGATCCCCTACGCGTCGAGCTTTACCCCCATCCAATCGCTCGCGATCTACATCCTCGCGGTGATGAGCGGCGCCTACCTCATCGATATGGCGATCTTCGGCGGCATCCTCTGGGTGCTCGTGCCCGAGCTGCTGAAGCGGTGGGGGATCCCGCAGGACTGGGGCTTCGTCGTCTTTGGCCTGCTCGGTATCCAGGCGCTCACGAGCGGCTCAAACCTCGGCGAGGCGATCCGCGGCGTGTTCAGATCGCGAGTGAAACGGCGCAGGGCGGCCGTGGTGGCCGCGACTGCCGCGGCAACCGAGGATGCGACGACCACCGCGCTCGACGCATTCGCGGTTCCCGAGGCGGCGCTCCCCGTGCCCGCGGACGCCGGCCCCGTGCTCGAAGTCCGCGGCCTCGGGGTCCAGTTCGGCACGCTGAAGGCGCTCGACGACGTGACGCTCCAGGTGCGCCCCCGCTCGATCATGGGGCTGATCGGCCCCAACGGCGCCGGGAAGTCAACGTTCGTCGACGCCGTGAGCGGCTTCCTGCCGCAGCACACCGGCTCGGTGCTGCTCGACGGCGAAGACATCACGGCGCTTACGCCGACCGCGCGGGCCCGCCGCGGACTGCGCCGCACCTTCCAACAGGATCGTGTGCCGCCGCAGCTCACCGTCGAGGCGTACGTGCGCTTCGTCGCGCGTCGCCGCCTCGATCACGACGAGCTCGCGGAGGCACTCGCGTTCCTCGGCTGCCCACCGCCCGAGGAGCACCTGTCGAACGTCGACGTGGGGACGCGGCGCCTCATCGAGGTTGCCGCGGCCGTGCTCTCGGGGCCGAAGGTGCTGATCCTCGACGAGCCGGCCGCCGGGCTGTCGCACGAGGAGCACCTGCAGTTCGGGCAGCGCCTCACGCGGATCCCGTCGCGATTCGACACCGCGATCGTGATCATCGAGCACGACCTCGACCTCGTGCGCACCGTGTGCACCGAGATCACCGTGCTCGACTTCGGTCGGGTGCTCGCACAGGGTGCTCAGCAGGACGTGCTCGACAACCCCGCCGTGATCGCGGCGTACATGGGAGATGCGGAGATTGGCTCATGAGTGAACTGCAACTGACCGGCGTGACGGTGAGTCGCGGCGCGGGCCCGGTGATCTCAGACGTGACGCTCACCGTGCGTGCCGGCGAGATCCTCGCGCTTGTGGGACCAAACGGTGCCGGGAAAACGAGTCTGCTCGAGTCGGTGTCTGGCGTGATCCAGCACTCCGGCGGTGACATCGCCGTCGACGGCGAGTCGATCGGCAAGCGCACGCGCGTGCAGCGCTCCCGGCTCGGGATCGCGCACATCGAGCAGGGGCGGGCAATCTTCCCCTCGCTCACGGTGCGGGAAAACCTCATGCTCACTGCCGGGTCCGAGGCAGCGATGCACGAGGTGCTCGCGTCATTTCCCGAGCTCGAAAAACGGATCGACGCGCAGTCGGTCCTGCTCTCGGGCGGCGAGCAGCAGATGGTGGTGCTCGCGCGGGCGTTCGCGTCAAGGCCGCGGTTCCTGCTCATCGATGAGATGTCGCTCGGCCTCGCCCCCGTCGTGTTCATGCGGCTGCTCCCGATTATTCAGGACATCGCCGCGTCGGGCGTGGGCGTGCTGCTCGTGGAGCAGTTCACCCACCTCGCGCTCGGGATCGCGGACGACGCGATGGTCGTCGCGAGCGGGCGGGTGAGCCGCGCGCAAGGGCCCGCGCGGACGCTCGAGGACGATCCGGAGCTGCTGCGCCGGGCGTACCTCGGCGGCTAGCTGCCCCGCCGCTCCCGCCCGTGGGGCGGGGTGCAGACCGGCCGGTCTGCACCCCGCCCCACGGGCGTGTAGCAGAGTTCGCTGGGGTTATACCCCAGGTCAGAAGCAATTTTCTGGGGTACAATTGAGCCATAGGCTCAGGCCGAAACCCGGCGGGCCTGTGAAAGGGAACTCCCATGGCCGAGAACACACACCCCCAGTTGCACGACGCCGTCGCGATCATCACCGGCGGCGCTGGCGGACAGGGCGCCGCCGAAGCACGCCTCTTTCTTGAGCGCGGTGCCGCCGCCGTCGTGATCACTGATTTCAATGCCGAGGCTGGCGAGCACCTCGCCGCGGAGCTCGGGGAGCGCGCGAGCTTCGTCACGCACGACGTGTCGAGTCCCGACGACTGGGCCCGGGTCGTGGAACACACGCTGAGTGCGCACGGGCGCATCGACACGCTCGTCAATAACGCCGGAATCCTTCGGATGCTGCCGCTCTCCGAGGAGACCGTCGAGGGCCTCGACAAGATCCTCAGCGTCAACGTCCGCGGCGTCTTCCTCGGCATGCAGGCCGTCGCACCCGCGATGCGCGAGCGCGGCTCCGGGGCGATCATCAACGTCTCGTCGCTCGCCGGGATCCAGGGGCAGGCGAACGCGACCGCCTACTCGGCGAGCAAGTTCGCGGTGCGCGGGCTCACGCGCTCGGCGGCACTCGAACTCGGACCGTTCGGCGTGCGCGTCAACTCGGTGCACCCCGGCACGATCCTCACGCCGATGATCGGCGACCTCGGTGCCGCAGCAGACCACTTCCCGTTCGCTGCCCTGGGCCGCGCGGGCAGAGCCGAGGAGGTCGCCACGCTCGTGGCGTTCCTCGCGTCGAACGACGCGAGCTACATCACGGGCGGCGAGTACATGGTCGACGGCGGATCCGCCGCGGGCGACCCGGTGCAGCTGAGCGCGGCGCTCAGCCTCGGCATCCGCACACCGGACGCCGAGGCGTAACCCGGGACGCCGGGGCTGAGTGGCCGGGCGGGCGTCCGCCCGGCCTACATGCCGGCGTGCTCGAACGCGAGCGTCGGCAGGTCGACGATGTGCGCGCCGCCGTCGGCGACGAGCACGGACCCGGTCATGTACGACGAGTCGCGCGAGCCGAGGAAGCGCACGATCGAGGCGATCTCAGCGGGCTCCGCGGCGCGCCCAAGCGGGACGTCGCGGGTCACCGCGGCGTATCCAGCCTCGCGATCACCAATCTCGGGGGCGTGCGCCGCGAACTCGTCCATCTCAGCGTCGGCCATCGGCGTGCGCACCCACCCGGGACAGACCGCGTTCACGCGCACCCCGCGCCGACTGTAGTCGCGCGCAAGGCTGCGCGTCAGCCCGATGAGCGCGTGCTTCCCCACCGTGTACCCGGCGACCGAGGGGCCGGCGAAGAGGCCGGCGAGCGACGACACGAGCACGATCTCGCTGCCCCCGGACTCGCCGGCGCGCGCCAGCAGTGCCGGAAGCGCCTCGCGGGCCATCACGAAGCCGGTCGACAGGTTCGCCGTGATCGCGCTCGCCCAGTCCTCGTCGCTCGTCTCCCCGACCGGCGCAAAGCCGTGCCCGCCGGCGTTGAGGATCAGCACGTCGATGCCGCCGAAGTCCGCAACGATCCGCGCGACCGCGGCGCGCGCCGACGCCCCGTCGGCGGCGTCTGCGACCACCGTGGTTGCGCCCGTGCGCGCGGCGACCGCTTCGAGCGGCTCAGCGCGCCGCCCCACCACCACCACGGTGGCGCCATCCGCCGCATACCGCTCAGCGACCGCCGCACCGATCCCGGTGCCGCCGCCGGTGATCACGACGACCCGTCCCTGAACTCCGCTGTCCTTGTCCATGCTGTGTGGTCCTTTCACGAGTGATTCGCGCCGCGCCGCTTCGCGCTGGCACCCCCATCATCCTCGGGAACGCGGCGCTCAGCGCGGATCGGGCCCGCTGGGTCAACACCGGAGCGCGCACGGTCAACGTGCGTGGAGACTCGCTTGGGATACTGAGAGTGGAGAGTTCCGAAGCCGCACTCTCGCTCACGCGAGGCGCAGAAATCGAGGATGATGTCATGACGATCACGGACCCCGGCCACCGGCCGGACGCCACCCACACGCACGGCGCGCGCGTCACGACACCCGGCACCCCCGAGCACCCGCTCGACCCGCTCACCGGCGAGGAGATCGCCGCCGCCCGGCTGATCCTTGCCGAGGCCGGCCACCTCACCGCCGACACGCGCGTGCCGCGCATGCTGCCACTCGACCCGCCGAAGCCGGCGCTCGCCGCCTGGCGCGCGGGCGACCCGCTCGACCGCAGGATCAGGGTGACGCTGCTGGACCGCGTGACGGGAGTGGCGCGCGAGGCACACGTGTCGGTCTCACGCGGGGAGATCGATTCGCTGCGCGAGCTGCCGACCGCGACCGAGCCGTACGGTCAGCCCCAATACCTGTTCGAGGAGTACGACGACGCGGCGGCGATCGTGAAGGCCTCGCCCGAGTGGCAGGCGGCCATGCGCCGGCGCGGGCTCGCCGACCACATGGAGCTCGCGTTCTGCTCGCCGCTCGCGCCCGGCTTTTTCGGTCGCGAGGAGGAGATTGGCCGCCGCCTGATCCGCTCGCACACCTATCTACGCTTCAGCGAGCAGGACAGCCCGTGGGCACACCCGGTCGAGGGCCTGGTGGTGCACGTCGACCTCACCGCGCGCCGCGTGATCCGAATCGATGACGAGGGCGACGTGCCCGTTCCTGAACAGCACGGCAACTACGGCCTCGCCGCGCAGGGGCCAGCGCGGACCAGCCTGAAACCGATCGTAATCACGCAACCGGAGGGGCCGTCGTTCTCCGTCGACGGCAGCCTCGTCCAGTGGGAGAACTGGAAATTCCGCGTCGGTTTCACGCAACAGGAGGGGCTGGTGCTCAACCAGATCAGCTTCCGCGACGGCGACGAGGACCGCAGTGTGGCGCATCGCGCGAGCGTGCCCGAAATGGTGGTGCCCTACGGCGACACCTCCGTGAGCCGGTACTGGATCAGCTACTTCGACGCCGGCGAGTATCTGCTCGGCAAGAACGCGAACTCGCTCGCGCTCGGTTGCGACTGCCTCGGCGTGATCCACTACTTCGACGCGTTCGTGCCAGACGACCACGGCAACCCCGTGAAGATCCCGCAGGCGATCTGCATGCACGAGGAGGACTACGGGATTCTCTGGAAGCACACCGACCTCGACGGCCACGCTGAGACCCGCCGCAGCCGCCGCCTCGTGGTGAGTTACTTCTCAACGATCGGCAACTACGACTACGGCTTCTTCTGGTACTTCTACCTCGACGGTTCGATCCAGGTCGAGGCGAAGGCCACTGGAATCGTGTTCGCCGGAGCCGGAATCCCGGGCTCCACGAACCCGCACGCCCCCGAGATCGCGCCCGGCATCTTCACGCCCGTGCACCAGCACCTGTTCTGCGCGCGCATCGATGCCGCGATCGACGGCGAGGACAACACCCTCCACGAGATCGAGGCGGTGGGCATCCCGATCGGCCCAGAGAACCCGTACGGCAACGCGTTCACCTGGTCGGAGACGCAGCTGACGAGCGAGCTGGGGGCTCAGCGGGTCGCGAACGGGCTGACCGGCCGGGTGTGGGAGGTGCGATCGGCACACCGCACCAACTACGTGGGCAAGCCCACCGCGTACTGGCTCGTCCCCGAGGGGAAGGCGTTGCTCGCCGCGCAGCCGGAGTCGACCGTGCACGGTCGGGCAGCGTTCGCCACCAAGCACCTCTGGGGTACGCAGTACGATCCGGAGCAGCTGTACCCGGCAGGTTTTACCCCGAACGCGCAGGCGCCGGGGCAGGGACTCCCCGAGTGGACGCGCGCCGACCGCAGCCTCGACGGCGAGGACATCGTGCTGTGGCACGTGTTCGGCCCCACCCACATTCCCCGCACCGAGGACTGGCCGATCATGCCGGTCGACTACTCGGGGTTCTGGTTCAAACCGCACGGCTTCCTCGATCAGAATCCGGCGATGAACCTGCCGGAAGACGCGCGCGGCGGCGCGCACGGCGGCGGTGCGTGCTGCACCGGCGGCGGCTGCGGGTGCTGCGCCGGCGAGACCTGCCGCTGCGGCAACGATGCGTGCGGTTGCGGCAAGCCGCGCCCCTAGCCGGAGTTTCACCATGCCACGGCCCGGACCGACCTCGGCCCGGGCCACCACTCTCACCGATTGGAGTCACCGATGACCCACCCCGCACCCGAGCTGATTCTCACGGGCGGCCGCATCTACACCGTCGACCCGGCACAACCGTGGGCCGAGGCACTCGCCGTCTCGGGCGGCCGCATCGTCGCGGTCGGCGCCGCCGCGGAGATCGCGGCGCTCGCGACACCCGACACCGAGGTGCGTGAGCTCGACGGCGCGTTCGTCATGCCCGGCCTCGTCGACGTGCACAACCACCACGCGATCGCCGGCCAGGAGGAGCTCTTCGAACTGCGAATTCCGCTCGGCGCGCACCTCGACGCCATCGCCGCCGCCGTGCGCGACCACGCAGCCACGCTCCCCGCCGACGCCTGGATCGTCGGCGGACCGTGGGCGAGCGATCGCCTCGGCGAGATCAACTCCGCCGCCGCGCTGGCGCAGCTCGACGAGGCTGCCGGCGGCCGCCCGGTGATGCTCTCCGATGACTCGCACCACAACCGGTGGGTGAACACCCGCGCCCTCGAGATCGCCGGGGTCGCCGCCGGGCAGCCGGGCGTGGTACTCGACGCCGACGGCCGCCCCACCGGGGTGCTCCTCGAAGCCGCTGGCATCCCCGTGGCGCAGGCCCAGCGCGAGGTGGGTGGGCTCTCCCCCGCCCAGGATCGCGCGGCCTCCAAGCGCGGGGTCTCGATCCTCAGCTCCTTCGGTGTGACCGCGTTCCAGGACGCCGGAGTGTCCACGCCGACGCTCGAGGCGCTGCGGGCGCTCGACGCCGACGGCGAGCTCGACGCGTGGGTGGTGACGTCGATGCTCGTCAACGACGAGATCTTCGGCAACTCAGTGATCGGCGACGAGCTCGTTTTCGACGGCGAGCGCTTCCGCACCGAGCACCATCGCCCAGACTTCGTGAAGATCTTTCTCGACGGCGTGCCGCCCACCCGGACCGGAGCGTTCATCGAACCGTACCTCCCGGACGACGTGCACGGGGATCACTTCCACGGCGCCACGCTGCTCGACCCGGCGGAGCTCACCGAGTGGCTGCGTCGCGTCGCGGAACGGGGCCTCTCCGCGAAGATCCACTGCACGGGCGATGCGTCGGTGCACGCTGTACTCAACGCCGTCGAGGTGATCCGCGGGGAGGGCTTCACCGAGACCCGCTATCAGGTGGCGCACGGCCAGTTCGTACACCCGGACGATGTGCCGCGCTTCGCCGCGCTCGGGGTTGCTGCGGATATCTCCCCGTTCATCTGGGTGCCCGGCCCGATCGTCGAGGCGATCCGCGAGGTGCTCCCCCGCGAGCGCGCCGACCAGATGCAGCCGAACCGCTCGCTGCTCGACGCCGGTGCGATCGTCGCCGGCGGCTCCGACTGGCCCGTCTCCCCGTCCCCGAACGCGTGGGAGGGCATCCACGGCCTCGTCACTCGCGCGGACCCGAGCGGCGCCTACCCCGGCACGCTGTGGCCCGAGCAGGCGATCAGTCTCGCGGAGGCGATCGCGGCGTTCACAATCGGCGGGGCCGAAGCGATGGGCCTCGCCGATGTCACCGGCTCGCTCACCGTGGGGAAGTCCGCTGACTTTGTGCGCCTCACCCGCGACCCGTTCGCGCACCCGGAGACCGAGCTGGTGCAGACCGCGGTCGCCGAGACCTGGTTCGCCGGCCGCCGCGTCTACGCGGCAGAAACGGAGTAGCGATCGTGCATACTCTCCTCGTGCTCTACCCAGAGCCCACCGACCGTGCCGCGTTCGCGGAGTATTACGAACGTGTCCACCTGCCGCTCTGCGCGAAGCTGCCCGGCGTGCAAGATATCAGCTACGCGCTCGGCATCACTGAGCCGGGCGCCGGCCCCTATTACGCGATGTTCCGGGCCACGTTCGCGGACGGCGCCGCGCTCGCCGCGGCCATGGCGTCGCCCGAGGGCCGGGCGGTCGAGGCCGACGTGCCAAACTACGCGAGCGGCGGCGCGACGGTGCTCACGTTCCCGACCACCAGCGTCCCGGTCCCCGGGTAACCGGTTCGAGCGCGCGGTGGGGTGCACGGGAGCCGAGACCCGTGCACCCCACCGCGCGCTCGCTCGGGAGCTAGCTCTCCGGCTGAATCTGACGCAGCGCCGGGAACATCATTCCGGTGACGGGTTCAACCGTCACGCCCGGGACGCTCACATAGATGTTGTCCGACTGATACCAGACCACGTGCCAGGCGTCCTCGGTCACCAACTCGTTGAGCGTGCGGATCTCCGCGTCCTGCTCGACCCCGGGTGCCGCAGCCAGGGCAGCATCGACCTGCGCCTGCAGCTTCGGGAACTCGGCGATGTCGGGTGACGGCATGTACCACTGCGGCACGGTGAGCTGGCGCGCGATCGTGGCCGCCGGGTTCGAGTCAACGGCAAGCACCGCGATGAACATTGGGTAGTTGGGCGCGTTCGATTGGTAGTCGGCGTACTGGAACTCATCCCAGCTCACCGTGATGCCGAGGTCACCAAATACCTGCTCCACGGCGGGCTGCCAGGGCTGGAACGGGGGCGCCATCGGAAGGGTCACGGCGAATCCGTCGCCATAGCCAGCCTCTGCGAGGAGCGCTTTCGCGCGATCGATGTCGTGCGCGTACCGGTCATCGAGCTTCGGATCGTTGCCCGGGAACCCCGCTGCAAACAATTGGTTTGTGGCCGTTCCCTGCCCTTCCCCGACGCTGTCGAGCAGGGCCTGACCATCGAACGCGTAGTTGAGGGCCTGCCGCACGCGCACATCACCGAGCGGCTCCAGTACCGAGCCGGTGTGATCATTGATGCGCAGGCCCACCCAGGACGCGGTCTGCGCGGCGACGTTCCACCCGTTGTCTTCGGCCATGGCAATGGTGGTCGCGTCGCCGTAGCTCACGTCGATCTGGCCAGCCTCGAGGGCGTTGTTGCGCGCGGTCGGATCCTGCATCGGGAGCACGCTCACTCTCCCGAAGGGAAACTGCGCACCCGCCCAGTGATCCGCGACCTTCTCGAAGCGGTACTCGGAGCCCGGCACGGTGTCTGCGCTGAGCAGGTACGGTCCGGAACCTACGGGCGCTTCTGCCAGAGTCCCTGCGGCGATCGCCTCGGGTGCCGCCATGTAGCTTCGCCCCAGCCCCATGAAGTACAGGAGCCGATCGTCTCGCGCCGTCAAGTGGATCTCGATCGTATCTTCGTCGACCGCGGTGACACGATCAACGTTGAGGTAGGCCTCGCGCGAAATGGTGCCCGCGCGGAGATATTCGAGGTTGGCGACCGCGGCCTCAGCATCGAACGCCGCGCCGTCGGAGAACGTGGCATCGCTGCGCAGGTTCATGGTCAGCAGGGTGAAATCGTCGGAGTACTCCCAGTCCGTCGCGAGCGCGGGCTGCGGCTCCCCGGTCCCGTCAATTGCGACGAGTGGATCGTAGACCGCGGAGAGGTACGGGGCGTTGAACCCGATGTCCGCGATCGCCGGGTCCCAGGACGTGAGATCGATGAAGTTGCCGATCCGCAGTTCGGTCGGCGCGGCGTCGCCGCCCGAGGTCGGGGCCGGCGCGCCCCCGGCGCACGCAGTCAGGAGCAGCGCCGCCGTGGCGAGCCCCGTGACCGCGAGGGTCTGTCGTTTCATGAGTGTTCCTTTCACTGTGGGTGGTGTGGGTGAGTGTGGGTGGTGTTCATGGTGCGACGTTTCAGAGCGGGGCGGAGCAGGGCTGCACTGCCGCGCTCAGTCCGCAACCGCGAGAACCGCCTCGTCGATACGCCTGATCACGGTGCGGTCGAAGTGCGATGTCGCACCGGGGACGTAGCGCACCCGGCGCAGCACGCCGCGACTGAACTTGAAGATGCCGTGGCGCTCGTGCAGTTCCCAGTCGACGGGGCCGCCGTAGTCGTAGCCCACGCTGATCCCGGTAAACGGCGCCATCCCGAGCAGCATTGGCACCTCCGACAGCTCGGCAACCGGCTCACCGTCGACGTGCAGGGTCACTCGCCACCGCAACCCGTCGAGCTCCGTGCAGCTCAAGACGATCTCGCGGACCCCGGCCGCGAGCCGAACACCGCGCACCCGGTGCATGTCGCCGTAAGCGTTGTAGGACACCAGCGGAACTCCGCCGTCGAGGGCAAGCAGATACCCGCCCCCCTGGTCGCCGTGCGCCACGATCACTCCCGAGGTTGCGGGTCCGACCTCCACCTCCGCGCGCACCTCGAACGAGCGCAATACGGTGAGCTTTGCGGATCTGAACCGCTCGAGCGGCGGCCGAAACGGCGGCAGCGTGACGGGTTCGGAGAGTTCTGCTTCGGTCTCCGGACGCACCGTGAACAGCGAGCCGTCGTCGTTGAGCGGAAATACGGTGTTGCGCCAGGCTTCGGTAAGCCAGGTGCGCGCGAGATCGCCAACGATCTCGGGGTGCTCGCGAGCCACGTCGCGAGTCTCGTTGGGGTCGCGCGCAAGGTCGTACAGCTCCCAGTTGCCCCCGGCCGCCCCCTGTTCGGGCGTGGGCGGCGCCGGCGCGACCGCCTTCCACGGCGCGGACACCAGAGCGCGCGCACCGAACAGCTCGAACATTTGCTTCTCCCGGCCAGGCGCGGCGCGGTCGCCCAGGGCAGGCGCGAAGCTCGCACCGTCGAACTCCTGCGTTGGCGACCCGTGCCGATGCGCGAGCGGCGCAACTCCGGCGAGGTCGAGCAGAGTAGGAGTGAGGTCTGAGACAAAGATGTGCTGCTCCCGGGTACCCGTGAGGGCACCCCGCCGCAGCGACTCCGGCCACGAGACGATGAGCGGTGCGTGCACCCCGCCCTCGTACAGGGAGCCCTTGAACGCGCGAAACGGGGTGTTTGACACCCGCGCCCAGCCCGCCGGGTAGTGTCCGTGTACCCTTGGACCGCCGAGCAACTCGATGTCGCGCGGTACATCCCGCACCCAGCCTGCCGGGAGTGGGAGCCCGGCGACAAACTGTGAGAAGTAACTCCGAGTCCCGGTAGGGCCCCCCTCGGCTGTCCCCCCGTTGTCACTCGCGATCACGATGATGGTGTTGTCGAGCTCGCCGAGTTCACTCAATCGGGCCCGGATCCGACCAACGCTTTCATCTACGCTCGTCACCGCTGCCGCGTACACCTCCATGTGCCGGGCGAACAGCTCCCGCTCGTCATCGCTGAGCTCGTCCCAGCTCTGGATCTGTTCACTGTCGGCGAGCACCCCCCGGGGCAGGCTGGCGTGCGCCGGCACAATGCCGAGGCGCCGCTGGCGCGCAAGTCGCTCTTCCCGGAGCGCGTCCCACCCGGCCGCGTACCGGCCGCGCTGGGCCTCGATGTCTACGGGTTTCGCCTGCACCGGGCCGTGCACCGCCGCGTGCGCAAAATACAGGAAGAACGGCTTCGACGCCGCGTTCGCGCGCACCTCGTCAATCATTGCGAGCGCCTCGTCGGTGAGGTCGTCGGTGAGGAAGTAGTTTTCTGGGAAGCTCTCTCGGTCAATCACCGAATTGTCACGGACGAGCCGGTGCGGATGATGCAGCGAGGTAAAGCCGTCCATGCACCCGTAATACCGGTCGAAGCCGCGCTGCAGGGGCCACGAGGAGCGATCCGCTGCGTCGTGCATGCGCGATTCGACGGTGAGGTGCCACTTCCCCACCATGAGGGTCGCGTAGCCGCCGGCGCGCAGGGACTCAGCGAGGGTGGCGGCGTCTTCGGGAAGCTCGCAGGTGAACCCGGGATACCCCGGATCGACGTGAGCAACCGTGCCGAAGCCGGCACGGTGCGGGTTCATCCCGGTGAGGAGCGCGGCGCGAGCGGGCGAACATACCGGAGCAGTGCGGTAGTTCGTGAAGGTCCACCCGTCGGCCGCTGTCGCGTCGACGTGGGGCGTGTGAATCTCACTGCCGAACGGGCCGAGGTCGCTAAACCCCAGATCGTCGACGAGCACGACGACAATGTTTGGGGCGCCGTCGCGGGCCCGTGGCCGCGGCGGATACCAGGGCGTGGACTCGGACGCGAACTCGGAGACGCGCCCCTGAAAGCCCTCGTACCCGCGTGATTCTGAGCGCTGCATTGCATCCCCACATCTTTTAGAGAACAGCTGGTCACTAAACAGTAGCGATCGGCCGCACCTCAAATGTCACGGATATATAACTTTCTACAGCCGGAGAATAACGTAGGCTGGAAGACGACCATCCGGTCACCACACTCGCCACCGAGCGCACTGAGAGCCGCAGATGCCCCGAATAGTCGACCACGACGCCCGCCGCGACGAGATCGCCGGCGCTGCGTGGCAGGTGATCGCGCGCGACGGATTCGATCAGCTCACCATGCGCAACATCGCCGCCGAAGCCGGGTACGCCCACAGCGCGTTCGCGCGTTACTTCCCAGACAAGGAAAGCCTGCTCACAGCCGCATTCCTGCGGACGCGATCCCAGGCTGACAGCGGGATCGCGGCGTCAACCGCTGGGAAGCGCGGAATCGCCGCGCTGCGCAGCATGTGCGTCACGGTACTGCCGCTCGGTGAAGCCGGAACGCAGCACGCCCGGGTCGCCCTCGCGTTCTGGAACCACGCGGCACAGAACCGAGCGTTCTGGATCACGCAGCGCGCTCACGCCGAACAGTGGCGCGCGCGGATCCTCCAGTTCCTCACCGAGGCTGAGCTCGATGGCGAGCTCGCACCCGGGGTCGAGCCGATCACCGCTTCCGACGAGATTGCCGCGGCGAACATGGGCTGGCAAACGATCAAGCTCCTCATGCCGGAGTTCGCAACCGACGCGCGCATGATCGCAGCCCTCGATTCGCTCCTCGGCAGCATCGTGGAACCGGGCCACCCGCTGCACGACACGACTCCCACCTATTGAGCGCCGCGGGCCTCGCGACGTAGGTTATTCCCATGCCGCAGTGCGCGCGGCCGCACACACAAGGGGGACCCGTGTCTGAATACGCTGAGCATGCAGAGCCGTCCGCGTGGCGACGATTTTGGAACGCCGGCGGCTGGTGGCGGTCACTGCTGCTCGTAGTCGCGTACTACGCGCTGTACCAGCTCGGCGGGATCCTCGTTCTCCCGCTCGCAACCGGGGTCACCGATCCGGGCCTGCAGGTTCTGATCCTCACGGGCCTCCCGATCCTGCTTGGCGGCGTGATTCTCGTCGCGTTCGCGCTCTCGATTGGCTGGCTGCGCGAGCTCTTCGGCCGCCAGCCAATCCGCGGGCGTGGCTGGATGTGGATTGCCGTGGCGGCGGTGCTGCTGTTCAACGCGCTGCGCTTCGCGACAATCGACTACACCGCAGCGGGCGCCGGGGTCGTGGTGGCCTGGCTCGTCACGGGCCTCTTCATCGGCTTCGCCGAGGAGGTGCTGACGCGCGGCTTCGTGGTCACCCTCATGCGCCGGGCGGGCTACCGGGAAATCGCCGTGGCGCTCGTCTCCGCGGCCGTGTTCGCTGCACTGCACTCGGGCAACATCCTGGATGGGCAGGGCCTGCTCACCACGGCTGTGCAGGTGTTCTACACCTTCGCGTTAGGCATCTGCATGTACCTCGCGCTGCGCGTCACCGGCAACCTCGTCTGGCCAATTCTCCTGCACGCGACCACAGACCCGTCAATCTTCCTGCAGACGAGCGACCCCGCAGCTGGAGCACTCACGGCATTCGCGGGACTCGGCAATTTTGCGGTGATCGCGGTGGGCCTCGTGCTGCTCTGCTTCATTCGCGGCCGGGTGCAGCCGGTGCCAGATTTCTCGGGCACCGGCGCGTTCAGGGGGTAGCTGCCCCACCCCCGGCCCGGGCGGCCAGCCCCGACCAGCCCCGGCCGCTAGCGCTCCCCCGCGAGCACGAAGCGGGAGCCGAGACTCCGTCGCGATTGGCTAATCGAAGTCGACTCGCAGGGGCCACGCGAGCTCGAATCCATCGCTGCCAGTGGGGAGGAGACGGGCGCCGGCGGCGAGCGCCGCGTCCCCAATCCGCTTCGCGTGCGGACCAGCCCCGAGGATGCGCACGTCGGCACCAGAAACGCCCCACAGGAACTCCTCCGCGACGCCAACTCGCGGAGGTTGGCGGCTCCCCCTGTCGAGCCCCGGTTTGCCGAGCTCGCTCGCACACATCGCCGGACGCCCCGTGCGGTCGAGTCGGAGCGAGAGCTCTACCAGTTCACCAGCTTCCAGGGGATCGAGCAGATGAGCGATGACACGGGCGCCGGCATCGTGCGCGACGAGCGCGATCGGCCACGGTCCATGCTCGCCAGAGAACGGCTCCCCTGGCACGTGCAGGTGTGTGCTTGCTAGGATCGTGCCCCGCGGGGCGACGGTGACCCAGGCAAGCTTGCCCGCAAGAGCGCCCGGTACCAGTTCGCGCGGCGGATACCACGCCCGACCCGTCTCATCGACTTGCAGTGCGAAGTCACCCGTGATCGCGTACAGGGTGGCATCGACCCAAGCGGATCCCCGCGCCAGTTTCACGGTGTCCCCAGGACGACCGCGCCCGACACGATCCCACGGTCGAAGTTCACCATCCCGAAGCCGGATACTGCCCCGACACGCGCTCCGTTCACCGCGTTGCCCAGCGGGGCACCGGTGAGCTGCCGCAGCGTTTCAGTAATCCCGAGGAAACCACCGGCAAATCCGGCTTGCCCGCTCGAGAGCTGCCCCCCGGAAGTGTTGTGAGGAAAGCTGCCGTCGACGGTGAAACTCTGCGCGCGGATAAACTGCGCGATGCCTCCCTCGTGCGCAAAGCCGAGATCTCGAAGCTGCATGGCGACCATGACCGGGTAGTCGTCGTAGCTCTGCACCAGATCGACGTCGTCCGGCTGCACCCCCGCCCGCGCCCACAGCCCCGCCGCGTGCCGCGCCCACCCACCCCGAGTCGCCACGGGGTCGTTCCGAAAGTCGTTGTAGCTTTCAAACGAAGCGAGCACCCGCACGGGTCGCAGCCCGAGACTCTCAGCCCGCGTCTCGCTCATCACGAGGAATGCTTCCGCTCCCGCGCAGGGCATGACGCAGTCCAGCAGGCGCAGCGGATCTGCGATCGGCCGTGACGTCAGGTATTCATCGAGCGTGTACGGGGTACGGAGCAGCGCGAGCGGATTTGCAGCGGCGTTCAGCCGTGAGGCCACGCAGAGTTTCCCCAGGTCCTCGGCGGTGACCCCGGTGTCGCGCATGAACACCTGAGTGATGAGCGCGAACACACCGTTCGGCCCGCCGGCGCCGTAGGGCGAGACTGCATCTCGCGTAAAGCCTGAGAACTCCGAGGTGAGACGGTTCAGCTGCCCCGGGCGATTGGTGTCGGCGCCGACGCACGCCACGATCTCCGCGTCTCCAGCGTCTACTGCAGTCACCGCGCGACGCAGCGCCACGATCCCAGCGGCGCCGCCCACGGTCACCTCAGTGAGCCAGTCGAGTTCAATACCGAGGTGATCCACAATGCCCGCGGCTGAGTCGGGGCCCATGGTCAGCGAGGCGAGCGCAAGCCCATCAATATCCGGGACTCCGATACCGGCCGCCTCGCACAGCGAATGAATCGCAGCACCGATAAAGTACGGGGCCCCTCGCTGCGAATAGCGCACATAGGGCACGGTCACCGGCGCGACCACCACCGCCCGCTCCCTCACGAGCCGTCCCTCCGAAGCTCGTACCCTGCGGCCTCACGATCCCACGTATCTGGACTCACCCCTTGTTCGCGGAGGACGAACTTGCGTACCTTTCCGTTCTCCGTGAGTGGGAGCTCGTCAACGAAGTCAACGAACCTCGGCACCGCGAAGTATGCAAGTCGCGTACGAACGTGGTCAAGCAGAGCGGCGGGGGTGAGTGTGTCGCCCTCACCACGCACGACCGCGATCATCACCTCGTCCTCCGCAAGCTCGGACGGCACTGGGAACGCCGCGACCGCCTCAACTTCCTGGTGGGTCAGCACGGCGGCCTCGACCTCGTGCGATGAAATGTTCTCACCCCGGCGCCGGATCACGTCCTTCAGCCGATCCACGAAGCTGAAGAACCCATCCGCGTCACGCACCACCCGATCGCCGGTGTGTAGCCAGAGGTTTCGCCACGACTCAACCGTCGCGTCGTGGCGTCCACGGTAACCGAGCGCGAACGCGAACGGCTCGCGTGAACGAAGCACAAGCTCACCGGGAGTACCGTCGGGCACTTCCGCATCGTTCGGATCCACCACGCGCGCTTCAAACCCCCGCTGCACGGTGCCCATCCGGCCTGGGCGACGCTCGCTCACGCGAGAGCCAATCACGAAGTTCGATTCGGTTGATGCGAAGCCGTCGACGATCCGAGCCCCGAAGCGCTGTTCAAACTCGCGCAGTTGCACTTCTGGGACGCCGGGGGCGAGCACCCGCCGTAGCGGTGACTCGCGGTCTTCCGGACGCGGCGGCACTGTGAGCAGTATCGGTACCATGGCGCCGAGCAGGTAGGTCACGGTGGCCCCGGCGCGTTCTATCGCGTCGACAAACCCCGAGGCTGAGAATCGTCGCTCGTACACGACGCTCGCACCCACCCGCGCCGCCTGGAACAGTGCGCTCAGAGCGTTTGTATGGAAGAGCGGGAGCGTCGTGAAGAGCACGTCTGTTGGCCCGAGTTCGAGCAGGGACGCGTTGTGGTACGCCCACCAGTAGTACTGCGCGTGCGGACACACCACACCCTTTGACACTCCGGTCGTCCCCGAGGTGTACAGCACCACGAACGGGTCGCCCGGCCGCACCGAGGCCGGCGGGAGCCGGGGCTCGGTCACTGGGCCGTGCGAGATAGGCTCCCAAGCGTCGACGCTGTTCTCGCTACCGCGAGTCACCCGCGCCGCGGGATCGGTGAGGACAACCAGCCTCGGCGTCGCGGAAACTGCAGCGAGCGCATCGCGCACCCGCACGGCAAGCTCTTGCTCGACCACGATGACGTTCGCCGCGGCGCTCTCGAGCATATGGCGGAGCTGCTCGCCCATCGCCGCAGTGTTGAGCGGAACACTCACCGCCCCCGCCCAGGCCGCGCCAAGCACGATCTCGAGAAACTCGACGCGATTGTGGAGGATTAGGACAATCGTGTCACCGCGGCGGACGCCATACTGATGTGTCAGGCGCCACGCGGCGTGCCCGGCGATCTCGCATGCCCGCTGGTAGCTCGCACTCGCGTCGCCGAAGCTGAAGAGCGGTGCCGACCCGTGCGTCTCAGCGGCGCGCTGGAGCATCCACGGCACCGTGCGCTCGGCCGGGACGGGGGCCGCGATGTCGGTCATCACAGCTCCTCCCGCGGCGTCACCGGCGTCGCGTTGGTCACCGACTCCGAGCGAGCCACGGCTGCGGGCTGCTGTGCCGCGGACGAACCGTCACCGCCAACCAAACTGGCTCGCTGTGGCCCGAATGCGGCCGCGCGCATGTCGGAGTACGCAGCGCTCGCACGCTCCGCATCGCCGGCATTGTGGCGTGAGCTGAGCGCGACGAGCAGGGAGGTTCCCAGGGCAACGGGGGCGGCCACGAGTGCCGGGTTCGAAAACCCGAGCAGCGCCGTCTCACCCCACACAATCGGGCTCAGGAGGATCACCG
Source organism: Leucobacter luti (assembly GCF_004217175.1). GTDB lineage: Bacteria > Actinomycetota > Actinomycetes > Actinomycetales > Microbacteriaceae > Leucobacter > Leucobacter luti. The sequence continues at coordinate 606,173 of NZ_SHKI01000002.1, read as the reverse complement.
CGATTGACACGCCGAGGCCCACGGACATGCCAGCGACGACGGCCGCGCTGGTCATCCGCTTCCAGTACATCGTAAGCATGAGCGCTGGCAGGTTTGCTGCCGCGGCGATCGACATTCCCAGGCTTGCGAGAAAGGCGACGTTCTGGCGCTCAGCTGCGAATGCGACCGCGACACCCGCGATGGACGTCGCGAGAGTGGCGATTCGAGCTGCCCTGAGCTGTGCTGCAGCCGTCACGTTCCCGCGTCGGAGCACCTGACCGTAGAGGTCGTGAGCGATTGCGCCTGATGTCGCGATGACGAGTCCGGAGAGCGCCGCAAGAATCGTCACGAACGCAACGGCGGCGATGATCGCGAGCAGGGTCTTTCCCCCCACTGCCTCCGCGAGCTGCATCACTGCGAGGTTACCCCCGGGGTTTCTGGCGGTGATCGCGTCGGCCCCGACCAGCAGCGTCGCGGCGTACCCCAGCACCGGAACCATCGCGTAGAACACGAAGAACACCCAGATTGAGGTGTATGCGGAGGAGCGGGCCTGACGCGCATTCGGTACCGTGAGGAATCGGATCATCACGTGCGGAAGCCCAAGGACTCCGAACACGAGGCCGATGGTCATCGAGAGCTGGTCAAAGTTCTGCAGCCCACTGCCTCGGTGCGGCGCAACGAACTGGTCGCCGAGGGTGACCATGACATCGGCAAACGGGCGCAACGGGTTGAAGTCGAACTCGCCGATAACGAACACGAACAGCACGGCGGCGCAGATGAGGAGGATCCCGGTCTTCACGATCTGAATCCAGGTGGTCGCAACCATGCCCCCGAGGAGCGTATAGACCGTTGTGAGACCTCCGATGGCCAATACGGCCGCCCAATACGGGAGACCAAACATCAGCGAGATCAGTAACGCGGCTCCGACGAGTTGCGCTACCAAGTACACGAGACTGATCACCACAGAGGTAGTCGCCATCATTGCGCGAACGTTGCGCGCCGGGTAGCGCGTTGCGAGCACGTCAGCGAGCGTGAATTTGCCGAGGTTTCGCAGCGGCTCAGCGACGAGCAGCAGAGCCAGCACAAACGCGACGGGCACGAAGACGGCGAGGTAGAAGCCGTTGAACCCAGAGAGCGCGATCGCGCCGGTCACTCCGAGAAACGAGGCCGCCGATATGAAGTCGCCCGCGATCGCGAGACCGTTCTGTCTGCCGCTGATCCGACCACCAGCGACCAGGTGATCGGCGGCGGACCTATTCCTTTTTGCGGCAAGGTAGGTAATCAGGAGCGTCGCCGCAACCAGCAGCACGAAGATCGCGATTGTTACGGCGTCCATGTCTCCCCCTCCCGCTCGATGAGTCGCTCGCCAGCGGCGTCAGAGCGCCGAGCTCGACGCATGTAATACTGTGCGACGACCAGGGCGAGAACGAACTGAGCGAACGCATAGACCCACGCCACCGTGATGCCCAACCCAATGTGGGCGTCGAGCGCGGGCGTGAACCCGCCGAGGATCGGAAGCGGGAGGAAGAAACCGAGCACAATCGCGGCAAGGCCAAAGCGCACTCGATGGTTTCGTCGAACGAACTCTTCAAGGTCCGGCGTCGCTGCCGGGCCTATGTCTTTTGGATACGACACGATCAGACTCCTTTCAAAGCCGGCGGTCTGGATTCAGGTGGTGATCGCAGTTGAGGCGCCACCGGTGCGGTATGCCTCGTCGTGTATCGGTTGCGAGAGCGAAGAGGCGAGCCCCGGATCTGACCACTCGTCGTAGAACTGCCAAGTACTTCCCTGCCGGGAGGCTGCGGCTACGGGTACAAACGTCCGCCTGAAGTAGGCGAGCCCGAGCTGCTCGGTATCGGTTTCAACGCGGTCAAGCTCAACGAAAAACACCGAGTGCGTTCCCACCTCGATGTCGCGCACGATCCGCCCGGTCGCCCGGACCACCACCCCACGAAGCACGGGAAGGCCGTCGCTGGTCTCCCAGTCGGGCCAGGACAGCCGCTCCGCCATCGGCACCTGCGTCGCGCCGGCGAAATGCAGTGCCATTTGCGATTGTTCCCCGGAGAGGAGGTTGATCGCGAGCCGCCCGTTTCCCCGGAATGCCGCGTGCATTCCACTTAACCGATTTACACACACCAGGATGGTCGGCGGTGTATCGGTGACCGAACTCACCGCGCTCACGGTGATCCCTCCGGTACCAGCTGGGCCGGCAGTGGTGACAATACTTACCGCCGACGCGAGGCTCGCCATCGCTTCCCGGAACGACAACTGATCTGGCTGCGCTGAAGTCATGTGAACACCCCTGTGTGTTGATAGCTTCGTCCGGGAAATCCCCGTGTTTCACAGCCTATGAACGCGCTGACACCCGCCCCATCCGCGATGACTTCGCCCCTACTGTTCGTCGCGCATACACACCTACGGGTTCCTTTAGCTCGCGCCCCTACTGCTAGGCCGGACTCCCCTCGTGTCGTACTCTGACTGACAGGAGTATCCGTCAGCGTCGACACGGGAGATCAATGTCCCTCACCCACCCGCAAGAAGCCGCCCCGCGCGAGCGCGTGTTCATTGTCGACGACGACGACGAGCTGCGTGCCTCACTCGAGTGGCTCCTCGAGTCGGTCGGAATCCCATCGCGCTCGTTCAACTCGGCGGCGGATTTCCTCGCGGAGTTCGATCCGGCCGTCGTGGCCTGCCTCGTCACTGACGTTCGCATGCCGGGACTGAGTGGGCTCCGACTCCAGGAGATTCTGCGCGACCGCGGCATTAAGATTCCAACCATATTCGTGTCCGCGCACGGGAGCATCAGAATGTCTGTGCAGGCACTCCAGGCAGGCGCTCTGACGTTCCTCGAAAAACCTTACGAACCGCAGCAGCTCGTAGACCTCGTCCAGGACGGACTCGCGCGTGCCCGCGCACTCCACAAGACCGCGCATGAACGTGCGAGACTCACCGCACTCATCGACGCGCTCACGCCGCGCGAGCGCGAGGTACTCAGCTTCGTGCTCGAGGGCGAGCAGAGCAAGGTCATCGCGTTCGCGCTCGGAATCAGCACGAGGACCGTCGATGTGCACCGTGCCCGTATCCGGGAGAAGACTGGGGCCGCGAGCATCACCCACCTGGTGCGGGATCTGCTGCAGGCGGGTCTCGAACCAGAACATGTACTCACTGAAGCCGGGCTCACGGAGACGAGAGTTGCTCGCGAAACCCGCCGGACCGCTAGCGCAGGAGCAGGCCTCCGTTAATGTCCCAGCACGCCCCGGTCGTTGAGATCGCTTCGTCGCTGGCGAGCAAGACCGCAGTCTGCGCCACAAAATCAGGGGATAGCAGCGTTCCGACGGGGATCCCCCGTTCCAAGCCAGCCAGCTGCCCAGTACTCAGGGCGTCCCGCACCGCCGCGACATTGAGCGGGCCGGGCGCGATCGCATTTACGGTCACCCCGCGTGCTGCCAATTCCCGCGCAAAGACCTTCGTGAGTGCGAGCACCCCCGCCTTTGCTGCGGCGTAGTGGATCCCTGATGCGGTGCCGCCGTTCTGGCCGGCGAGCGAGGCGATATTGATGATGCGCCCGGTCGCCTGTTCAGCAAAGAAGCGGCCGAACACCTGGCACCCAATGAACGTCCCAGTGAGATTTAGCTCGATCCCGGCGGAGAAATCGCGCGGCGAAACCTCGAGCGCGTCACCGAAGAGCGTCTGCCCCGCGCAGTTCACGAGCACCATAGGGCCACCAAACTCCTGGTTGCTGCGCCTCAGCACCTCGTCCCACGATGCTTTCACGCGAATGTCGTGTTCGAGACCGAGCGCGCCGGTGACGGCCGCAAGTTCACGGGCCGCCACAGCGGCGCCGCGCCCGTCAATGTCGGTGACCACGACGCGGTAGCCCGCCGCCGCGAACGCGTGCGCAATTCTGCGTCCGAGCCCGCTCGCGGCCCCCGTCACCACGGCAACCCGGGCCACCCCCTCAGCCATGTACTGACCCCGTGGGTAGCGTCACGTCATCGCGAACCGTGAGCGGACGACCGATCCGTGCCTCGATCTTCGCGTATCTCCACAGTGCGTGCTCGCCCACACGAATCGTGCGCAGCAGGTTCGTGATTTCAGTCACCGTGGCCTGCGAATCAACGTCGGCGAGCATGTACGCGGTCCACGGCCAACCGTACGATGGTCCGACTTGCTGGGCGTCGTCGTCAAAGTCGGCAATATACGTGATCCCAGGATGCCGCGAGGTCTTCTCCAGCAGGTCGAGGGTCGCCTGCCACACGGCACCGCCGTCGCCAGCGGGCAGATCAAAAAAGTTCTGGTTGATTCCGATGCAGAAGAGCACGCGGAGAGGTGCAGCTGCAGTCATGAAGAAGCTCCAATTGGTCGTAATAATGGCGGGGCATCGGGCCGTTCCTAAATGAAGCCCGGGAATGGAGTCCCGCCGGTGAGGACTGACCCCGCGCTGTCGAAGATCCCATCCCCGAGAAATGCGTGCTGCGGCGGCACCGCGGCATCCCGCAGCATCTTCTGCAGCGGGTGCCCGTTGTAGATGGCCCCCGTCCCCGCAAGCGTGAATGCGATCTGGGTCGCCTGCCAACCGGCTTTGACTGCTGCGGTGCCCGCGAGCCGGAGCAATCCGGCGGTCCGGTCGTCAAGTGGGTCACCGCGCAACACGATCTCCCAGGCTGTCTCGGTGATCTCGTAGAAAAATGCGCGTGCGCTGCGCAGCAGAGACTCGGCTTTCGCAAGCTCGATGCGGAAGTACGCTCGATCTGCGAGCCGCGGCGCCCCGGTGATGCCGCTGCCGCCAGACCCGACCTCAGTGAGATAGTCGAGTGCGGCACGCCCCACGCCGAGGTTGACCACCGCGAGCACCTGCGCGGCGTAGGCAATCGCAGGATAGCGAAACAGCGGCTCGTCGACGTTGACGTCGCCACCCCGCACAAACGTATACTCCTCGGGGACGAACTTGTCGACGACGCGGAGCTCGTTGCTCCCGGTGCCCTCGAGCCCGAGCACGTCCCAGTTCTCTACGATCTCAACGTCTTCGGGCTTGAGTAGCGCAGTGAGCGGCTTCCCTTTGGTGTCCTGCCCCCCTGAGATACCGACGCCGAGCATGTCGGCAGCAGCACAGCCACTCGCGAACCGCCAGTGACCGTTAAGCCGGTAGCCGCCGGGCTCAGACATCGCTTCCTGCACCGGGAACAGACCGCCAGCGAAGACGAGATCTGGGCCGTCGCGGTACAGCTCGGCCTGTGTGGTGAGCGGCAGCGAGGCGAAGTAGACGAGCGCCGAACCGAAGCTGGCGACCCAGCCCGCGGAGGCGTCAACCGCAGAGATCCGCTCGATCTTGCGGAGGAACTCAGCGGGGGGCAGCGCGTCACCGCCGAACTTCGCCGGGGTCGCGGCGCGAAACAGCCCAACGCGGATAAACTCGTCAACCATGTCGCGCGGGATGTGCCGGAGTTCGGAGAACTCTCTCCGCCGCGCTTCCACTTGCGCGAGCATCGCTGTGAACGCGGCCTCGCTCGGGTCGATCAATCTCGGAGCCTGATCATTCGCTCGTGTATTCACGTTCAGTCCTTCCGGGCGTTGTGGGGCAGTGCTGTGGAGCCGCGCCGAGGGGCGTCGCTGAACTCCCAAATCTGACGCTACGTCGAGCGCCCCGGCGGAAACAGTGCGGAGCCCCTGGCGGCGAACCCGGGATTCCTGCAACACCCCTAAGGCTTCTACGTAGCCAGCGCCACGTCGCGATAGCTCACCGCGGCGCAGTTGCGTGCGACAATCGACGCATGGCTGTCAATGATGTGGCCTCGGTTCCCACGTTCTCGCTGCGCGACCTTCAGCGGTTGCTTGACGCGAGCCCGCTGAGCATTCTCATTCACGACGCAGCGTCGAAGAACATCTTGTGGGCGAACCACACCGCACTCAGGATCCTCGGGTTCTCGCTGCAAGAACTCCTCCCCCTGAAGGCGCACGATATGAGCGGGCTCGGTGAGATGTACCGCAGAGCCCGCGGCGTCGAGTGGCTACAGCGTGCGGCCGACGAGGGCAGCGCGAGGATCAAATGGAAGTACCGTTCGAAGTCGGGTAAGGAGACGCTTACTGACGCGATTGCGACGCGAGTCACTCTCAGCGAATCAACGGTGGTGATGGTCCAGTTCCGCGACATTGAACACGAAGAGCGTACCCGTGAGACCCTATCGCGCACGAGGGCAGCGCTCGCCACTTTTATCGGTCAGACCGATGAGGGTATCCTCATCGTCGACGAGCATGATGCGGTCACCTACGCGAGCCGTTCCGCCGAGCTGCTCCTCGGCGCAGAGCGCGGAGGGCTCATCGCTTCGAACCTGCTCGACGCGCTTGATGCGGATGGCCGCTCCGCGCTCAGCCTGGCGCTTACCCGCAGTAGGGAGCTCGGCCGTTCACAGCCGTTCCGTGTAGCGACACGACACCGGACTGCAACCGCAAGCTGGGTGTCGGGGAGCTGCCAATTCATATCTGACGACAACGTCACCGGGTATCTGCTCTTGTTTCACGATGTCACGGAGCCTCGACTGCAGGACATCCGCCGTGAACGTGAGCTTCAGCATCTCAACTACCTCGCGCGATTCAACGCGATGGGAGATATGGCCACCACGATTGAACATGAAATCGCACAGCCGATCTCCGCCGCCTCGAACTTCCTTGCTGGTGTGGAGCAGCGTCACCGTTCAGGGAATGTCAAGACGGCAACGCTGCTCACCGGAATACAGGCAGCTCAGGGTCAACTCGCGCGGGTCGGGGAGATCCTGCAGAGTCTCCGCAGGTATGTCACCAGCCTCGAACCGTCGTCACAGCTCATCGATCTGAACGCCCTCGTCGCCGAGGTCCGCCCACTGGTCGAGACGCGCGCTGCCCAGCACCAGGTCGACGTCACGTTCGCGCTCTCTGGCGTCGCGGTCCCAGTGCGCTGCGAGCGAGTACTCACCGGGCAGGTCATGCTCAACCTGTGTTTCAACGCTATCGAGGAGATGCGTGACTGGCCCATTGAGTATCGTGCGGTGCGGGTCGAAACCGCACACCGCACGGACCCGAAAGATTCGGCTGAAGGACGCGGTCTGTTTCGGGTGACCGATCTTGGCCGAGGGCTGAATCATGTGCCGGGCGGACGGGTGTTTGACGGCGCGTTCTCCTCTAAGAGCGGCGGGCACGGGATCGGCCTAGCACTCAGCCATCAAGTGATCCTGCGGCAGGGCGGAGAGATCGCCGCATACGAGCACCACCCGCACGGCGCGGTGTTCGAATTCGCTTTTCCGCTGGCAACTCACACGGGCTGACCGGCAGGAACTTCCCACCCCCGGCCCGGGCGGCCAGCCCCGACCAGCCTCGGCCGCTAGCGCTCCCCCGCGAGCACGAAGCGGGAGCCGAGCTCCCCGATCAGCACCGACGGCGCGTTCGTGTTGCCGGTGGTCACGCGCGGCATCACGGATGCGTCGATCACGCGCAGCCCGTCGACGCCGTGCACGGCGAGCCGCGGCGAGACGACGGCGAGGTCGTCCACCCCCATCTTGCAGGTGCCGACCTGGTGGTGGTAGGTCGCGACGGTCTGGCGCACGTACTCGACGAGGTCGTCGCCGTCGCCCACCTCGGGTCCCGGGTACACCTCGGTCGCGCCCCAGCCGCCGTCGGCCGGGTCGGCTGCAAGCGCGGGCTGTCGTCCGATCGACCGGCACTGACGCACCGAGGCGACGAGCGACGCGACATCGTCCTCGTGGCCCAGCGCGTCGAGGTTGATCCGCAGCGGATCCTCAGCGCCAGGGCCGGAGAGCGTGATCTCGCCGCGCGCCTGCGGGGTCACGAGTCCCGCCATGAAGCTGAGGCCGTCGTCTCCGCGCGGCTCGAGGTTCTCGCCGTACATCGGCACCGAGAAATTGATCGGCTGCGTGTCCGGACGGTCGAGCTCCGGCCGGCTCTTCCAGAACAGGTGGGTCTGCGTCACAGAGACCCCCGACTGCGGCGGACCGATCGGCTTCTCGGTAGCGAAAATCACGGGCGAGAGCAGGTGGTCGTGGAGGTTCTTCCCCACGCCCGGGAGGGCGACGCGCGGCGTGATTCCCACGGCCGCGAGCTCGTCGGCGGGCCCGATCCCGGAGCGCAGCAGCACGCGGGGCGAGTCAATCGCGCCAGCGGCGAGGATCACCTCGTCGGCGAACAGGTCCCGGGTCTCACCGTTCTGGGTGACGCGGACGCCGATCACGCGGGGCGCGGCGGCTCCGGCACCGTCGGTGTCGCCGCCGGCCTCGGCCTCAGCGAAGAGCAGCTCATCGACGCGGCAGCCCACCTCGATCGTCACGCGATCGCGCACCGGCTTCAGGTACGCCACGTAGGTGCTGAGCCGGATCCCGTCGCGCGCGGTGATCTGCTGCTGCGAGATCCCCTCGATCGACTCTCCGTTGTAGTCGGGGTTGTGGGCGAGCCCCTCCTGCACTCCGGCGTCAATGATCGACTGCTGGATCGGCGAGAGCTCGTAGTCGTCGGTCACGTCGAGCAGGCCGTCGCCACCGCGGAGTTCCGAGGCGCCGCCCGAGTAGCTCTCGATCTCGCGGTAGACGGGGAGCACGTCGTCCCACGCCCACCCGTCGTTGCCCAGCGCAGCCCAGTGGTCAAAGTCCTGCGGCACGCAGCGCACCCAGATCATCGCGTTCAGCGCGTGCGACCCGCCCAGCACCTTGCCGCGCGGCAGGTGGAGGCGGCGGCCGGCGGCGCCGGGCTGCGGCGTCGTGTAGTAGTCCCAGTCGTCGGCGCTGTGCCACAGCTCGCCCATGCGGCTGAGGTCGTGGATAGCGGGGTTCGTGTCTTCGCCCCCGGCCTCGATCATGGTGACGGCGACCCCGGCATCGGCCAGGCGGCGAGCGACGACGGATCCCGCGGATCCGGCACCCACCACGATGACGCTCTCGGGGCGCGGGCTCGTGTTGGACTGTTCCGACATCATGACTCCTCTCGGGGCGGCTTCCTCGCCGCGCACTGCTTCTGTATGACGATGGCATTTCGGGGAGGTCACGGTCGAGCCACCCGGGGGAAACCTGCCCGGATTGTCAACTTGACTGCCCCGCGGGGCAAGTTGGCTCGCGCGCAGCACGGAGGTCCGGGCGGCACCAGATTCTCCACCCCGAAGGTTTTATGTCTACAGTGGAGGATATAAAGTTGTGTCCGCCCACAGGAGAGCGCCAATGCCAAAAGTCATAGATCATGATCAGCGCCGCAAGGAAGTTGTCGATGTCACTTGGCAGCTGATCGTCGAGGGCGGCATCGAGGCCGCCACGATGCGCGAGATCGCATCCCGCGCCGGGTTCGCGAACGGTGCGCTGAAGCACTACTTCTCGGGCAAAGACCAGATCATCAAGGGCGCGTACGAGCGCTCGCTGAACAACCTGGGTGACCGCCTCGCCGCGCACACGGCGGGGAAGCGCGGGATCGAGGCGCTCGAGATGTTCATGCGTTTCACCCTGCCCATCGACCAGGAAGACGCCACCGCGGCGCGCGTGCTGCTCTCGTTCTGGGAGCGGTGCGCGTTCAGCCCCGAGATTCACGGCGGCTACGACGAACACCTCGACTCGTGGAAGGCCGGGTACCTGCAGTACCTCGCCGAGGGGCGCGCCGACGGCGACGTGCTCACCCCCACCCCGGACGAGCAGCTCGTCGACGAGATCATCATGCTCAATATCGGCGCCACCGTAGTGCGGGTCGTCAGCCCCGATCACCTCAATGCGCACGTGCTCGAGGCCCAGGTCACCGACTTCATCGCCCGGTTGCGCCGCGCGGAGTAGCCGCGGCGCTCAGCGGGGTGCCGGCGCCCCGAACGTGAGGGCCCGCGCGGGGTTCTCGTGCAGCATCCGCCTGATGTCGGGCTCGGCCACACCGAACTCGGCGAGGGTCGGCACAAAGTGGTCCACGATGTAGCCGTAGCCGTGACCGCCGTAGCGCCGCAGCTGCACGCGCTGGCAGACGTCGCCCCCGAGGAGCAGCTGGGCACCCCAGCCGTCCGCCACAAGCTCGGCCCACCCGCGCGCCACTTCGCGGTCGGTGAACGGAAACAGCGTGCCCCAGGGGCTCCCGGTCGTGCCGAGGAAGTCGGCCTCCACGAACACGCCGCGCGCGAGCAGGCGCCGCGCGAGCTCCGGTTCATCCGCGATCGTGCCCGCGTGACCGAACACGATCCGGGCGGGGTCTGCGCCCTCGGCCTCGAGCGCGTCGAGCACGCGCAGCTTTTCGTCGCCGGCACCGCCCATGTGCAGGGTAATCGGCGCGCCGGTGAGCGCGGCCGCCCGCCCCGCCGCGCGTACGCTGCGCATTTCCTCCGGGTGGATCGGGGCGCCCTCGGCGCCCACCTCGCCGATGATCCCCGACCTGATCCCGGTACCGTCGACCCCGGCCACGAGATCGGCGACGATCATGGCGGTGAGTTCTGCGACGCTGCGCTCAGCGAATCCGCGCGGCAGCAGATCTCGCTGGTACCACCCGCTCCCCATGACGATGTTCAGCGCGGAGGCGCGGCTGAGCCTGGCGAGCGCGGCCGCGTCACGGCCCACCCCGCGGGGCGTCACCTCGACCATCGTGCCGCCACCCTGTCGCACGAAGTCGCCCACCTCGTCGAGCAGCAGCGCTTCGTCACCGAGGATGTCATTCTCGGCGTTCGGCTGGCCGCGGCGCACCGCGGCCAGCGTGTCGAGCGTGAGCGGGAGCTGCGCCGCGGGGTCCCACTCCCCCGGCCGCGGGTTCGGCGAGTGGGCGGGCCGGCGGATGTCGAGGAACAGGTGCTCGTGCATCAGCGTCATGCCGAGCTGCTCGGGCGCGACCGCACCGAGCACGGTCTGGACGAGACCGGTGCGATCGGGGATCTCAAGTGCATCGAGTCGGACTTCAGTCCGCGCGGGTGCCGGACGCCGCGCGGCGGGGTGCTGGTCTTGGGTCACGCTCACACTGCCTTCGAATCGGTGCGCTGGAGGAGACGCCGCAGGGTGCCGCCGCCGACGGCCTCCCGAAGCGCCGGATCCCCGCCCAGCATCGCGAGGTAGGGCAGAAACTGCTGCGCGACGAACTCGAGCCCGTTGCCCCCGAACGCAGTGAGCCGGTGCTTCGCGCGCGCTCCGACGCTGAGCGTGATCCCGGCACCGAGGCCGGCCTCCGCGCAGCGCAGGATCGCGAGTGCGACGTCGTGATCGGAGACAACCGTGCGCACGGTGGGAATCCGGCCAAGCTCATCGAAGCAGACGGTCGCTCCCGTGGCGGCCGCGAGCCCGATCAGCGCGTCGAGCCGCGCCGGGTCGACGCCGACCCCGGCCCCGGCGCCCCGGCGCCGCCTGATCAGGTGCGCGGCGCCCGTGAGCATGACACGCGCGCCCCGCAGCCCCGAAGCCCGCAGCCGCTCGAGCGCAGCGCCCGCCTCCGCGAGGTCGGCGGGTGGCGCGAGCACGAGCGCGCGCCCGGAAGCCGCGGCGGACCGGGCGGCGGCCTCGATCCCGGCCGGGCCACTCGGATCGATCGCACCAACGACCCCGCCCGGGTGGGGGCCCAGCCCGGCGGCGGGCGCGCCGCCCGGAACACCGCGGACAATCGCCACGCCGGTGTCCCGGCTGAGCCGTGCGAGCGTGGCCGAGTCGGCCGGTGCGCCCGCCGCCGGGTCCGCGAGCGCGACCACGAGGGGCCGGCGCGGCGGGCCGACCTCCGGGCCGGCCGCCTCGGCGGGCACTGGGGCGGCCGCTCGGGCGACCGCCGCATAGCTGCGGAGTGCCCGTTCTGCGTCCTCCGGAGCGAGCGTCTGGTCGTCCAAGTTCGGGGCCCCGAGGAGCACCCGCCCGAGCACCTCGATGGTAACGGGGACGCGCTCAAACGCCACGTCGCTGGCGGGGCGCCCCGCATTTCCGCGCCCGGGCGCCCCGGTGCGGAGCAGCGTCTCGGCGGCCAGCCCCTGGCCCAGATCTGCCGCCGCCACGGGCCCAGTTACGGTCTCGATCACGGTCCTCGCGGTCCTTCCTGTTCGTAGCTCATCGAAGCGGAGCGGCTCAGGAGAGCGGCCCGACGGAGCGGCTCAGCAGAGCGCGCCAGCGGAGCGGCCCAGCAGAGTTGCTCCGCCAAGCGGCTCCGCGGTGCGGCGCGGTCAGACCGCGGTGGCCACGAGCACGCGCGGGCTGCCGGGCAGCGCGACGAGGCGGTCAGACTTCCAGCCGGCCTCGGTGAGCCAGGCTTCGACCTCCTCAACTGGGTACACGACGGTGCCGTCGATGTTGAAGTACTCGCCGGCGTGCAGCGCATCGATCGCGCGCTGGGTCCCGTCCTGGTCGAGGAAGAAGTCGAGCAGCATGAGCGTCGCCCCGGGAGCGGCCGCGTCACGGGCGGCAGCCAGGATTGCGCGGTTCTGCGCGGGGTCGAAGCGGTGCAGCACGTGGGTGAGCAGCACGAGGTCGTGCGCGCCGCCGGGAGCGGTCGACTCGGTCGCGCCCTCCTCGATGGCGACCCGATCCGCGAGGCCAGCTGCTGCTGCTGCGTCAGCGATCGAGTTAGCGAACCCGGGGGCGTACACAAAGCGGGTCGTCAGCTCGGGGTTGCCCTGCATCGCGGCGATGGAGAAGCCCGCGGCGAGCCCGCCGAAGTCGAGCGAGTTGCGGTAGCCCGAGAAGTCGAACGCCTCGGCAAACTGCTCGGCGTGCAGCGCGTTGTAGGTCATCACGCCGGCCATAAAGTCGGCCCAACCGGCCTCGTCCAGGTCGAGCGTCCCCGCCGCGTCGGTGTCAACGGTCTTGTCGTAGCCGAGCCACTGCGGGTAGCTAATGTCGTTGAGGAACGCGATGAACGGGGTCAGGGTGATCTCGCCAGTGCCCGCGAGATACTTCGCGGCGTCTGGGGCGAGGGTGTACGTTCCCGCCGTGCGCTCAAGCAGGCCCAGCGCGTTCATCGCGTCGGCGAGCGTGCGCACCTGGCGCTCCGCGTGCGCGGTCGCCGCGGCGAGCTCGGCGACGGTCTTCGCCCCGTCAGCGAGGGCGCCGAACAGGCCGATCCGGCTGGCAGCCGCGAGCTGCTTTGCGCCCATGAAGCCGATGGCGATGTCAACGATGCGGTCTGGAGTTGCAGTCATGAACTCGTCCTTTGCGTAGTGGCCGCCCGCGCTGCACGGGACGGCGGTGTCCGGTAGATGCTTTGGGAAACTCTACAGTTGTAGATAATAAATGTCTAGCGATCGCGGGTTTATTTTCTACTAGCATAGAAAAACAGCTCACGACCCGGATCCGGGCCGCGCCACGTCACCGTTTCACCGACGAAAGGTCACCCAATGGCTCTCGCAGTGCACCACTTCCCCGTCGCCTCAGCGGCGCCACCAATCGTGCTCTTGCACGGCTTCGCCGCGAGCGCGGACGAGGACTTCGTGACCCCCGGCTGGGTCGACACACTCCGCACCGCGGGCCGCACGGTCATCGCCGTGGACCTCCCGGGGCACGGCGCGAGCCCAGCGATCGAGCGCCCCGAGGACGCCATCACGAGCGCGGTGCTCGACGCGATCCTCGATGCCGCCGCAACGGTGGCCCCCACCGGGCCGCTCGACGTGATCGGGTACTCCCTCGGGGCACGCCTCGCCTGGGACCTCCCGGGCCGCAGCCCCCGGGTGCGGCGCCTCGTGCTCGGCGGCGCCAGCCCATTCGAGCCGTTCGCCGCGATCGAGCCGGCGGCGCTCACCTCGGCGCTCGCCGGGGCCGCGCCCACGTCCCCCCTGGTCGGCATGATGGCGGGAATGATCTCTGCGCCCGGTAGAGACACCGCCTCGCTCGCGCAGCTCATCCCGGGCCTCGCGTCCGAGCCATTCACCCCGCAGAACTCCGCACCGGGCGTCCCGACGCTGCTCGTCGCGGGGAGCACCGACCAGATGACGCAGGGCATCGAGGCGCTGCTCGCGGAGCTGCCACACGGCTCGCTCACGCACGTGCCCGGCGACCACCGCGACGCGCTCGACAGCGCGGAGTTCCGCTCGGCCGCGCTCGAGTTCCTCGCGGCCTAGCGCGGGTGTGGGCCGGCCACGCGGCCGGCCCACACCGTCACACCCCGGGGCCGCCCGGTCACACTCACGGCGCCCAGACCCCGTCGGCGCGCACGTCGCGGTCAAGCCAGAGCCCGGCGGTCGCCGCGCGAATCGCATCGGGCCCCACGCGCTCGAGCACACCGATCGCGCCGAGATTGTCGTCGAGTTGAGCCACCCGGGAGGCCCCGAACAGCACGTTCGCGGTCGCAGGGTTGGCGAGGCAGAACGCGAGCCCGAGCTGCGCCGGCGTTGCCCCGAAGTCCGTCGCGACGCGCTCGACCTCCGGATATGCCGCAACGATCCGCTCCCGGATCCCACCGACGTCGGCGCCGATCTTGCGCGCCGGGGCAAGCTTGCCCACGAGGATCCCGCCCTCGAATGAATCAGACGCCTGCAGCGCCAGCGTGCCGTCCGCGCACCACCCGCCGTAGAACTCCCCCTCGGCCATGCTGCGGCGCACGAGCCCGTACTTCAGCTGAGCAAAGCTCGGCGGGGTCAGCCGCTCAGCCGCGGCCGTGTCGAGCGCGAGCTGCAGCGCCTCCGCCGGCCAGTTGTTCACACCCCAACTCGCAAAGCTGCCGCGGTCGATCTCCGCCTGTACGTCACGCACCACCTGGGCGATGTCAATCTCGCCCATGAAGTCCCCCACCACCACGGTCTCGAACGACTCAGGACCGCCGCGCCCGGCGCCAATTCGATCGAGGGAGACGCGCATCTGCTCGGCGAACCCCGCCTCGGGGTACTCCCACAGCCAGAGCTTGCCGCAGAGCTGATAGTCGGTGCGGGCGAGCCCGAGCTCGCGCAGCGTCTCGCCAAACAGCAGATCAGTGCGCGACGCCTCGGCGTGCGGCCCCATGTTGTAGTAGGCCACATCAAAGAACGCGGCGCCCACCTCCACCGCGCGCCCCATGAGCGCGCGCCGCTCCGGCGGCGCCATCCGGTCCCAGGTGTTCCACGATCCGAGCGCGAAGACGGGCACTTCGGGGCCGCCGGGGCCGAGCCGCCGCTTCGGGACCACTCCGGTAAACGTCATGTCTGCCTCCTCGCAGGAGCCGCGCCCGCCGCTGCGCACGCGCACTCGTTTATTTTCTACAATCGTATAATATAAGTGAGGTTCGTTCCAGTGCCGCCGCCACCGCGCCGGCCCACCATGACAGAGGAGTCACCGTGACCACACACCGCACCGTTCTCATCACCGGCGGCGCCGGCGGCATCGGCCAGGGCATTGCCCGCGAGTTCATTGACGCGGGCGACCGGGTGATCCTCGCCGACCGCGACGCCGCGGCGGTCTCAGCCGCGGCCACCGGTCTCGGCGCGGAGGCGCTCACGCTCGACATCACCGACGCCGACGCCGTAGCCACGGCATTCGCCGCACTCGCGCCGAACGGCGGCGTCGACGTACTCATCAACAACGCGGGGATCCTGTCCGTGCACGGCGCGGTCACCGAGCTCGACCCGGCCGCGTACCGCTCAATCCTCGACGTCAACGTGCTCGGCACCTTCGTCATGATCCAGGCGTTCGCGCGCCACCGAATCGCCGCGGGCGGGGGTGGCACGGTGGTGAACATCTCCTCGATCGGCGGGCGCCAGCCCACGCCAGGCATGGGCGCCTACGAGTCGAGCAAGGCGGCCGTCGACTCGGTCACCCGCTGGGCCGCGATCGAGCTGGCGTCCCACGGGATCCGGGTCAACGCGGTCGCCCCCGGCCCCGTACTCACCCCCATGCTCGAGCAGGGAATGCCTGCGGGTTCCCCGGCTCGCGCGGCCTGGTCGAGCCGGATCCCGCTCGGCGACCTTGCGCGCGTGGCCGACATCGCCCCCGCGGTCGCCTACCTCGCCGGGCCGGGCGCCGCGCACATCACGGGCGTGAGCCTCCCGGTCGACGGCGGTCAGCTGCTCACGTAGCCGGCGCCACGCCGCGCAGGAGATCCGAACTCCCGCAGGAGATCCGAACTCAGGCGGAGAGAACGAGCGAAATTCCTCCGCCTGAGTTCGGATCTCCGTCCTGAGCGCGGGCGACGGCCCCTAGCGCTCGAACACCACGCGCCCCTCAAGCACCGTGACATCGACCGCGACGCCAGGGAGTCCCGCAGCGCCCGCCACGAACGGATCGCGCTCGAGCACGACGAGGTCGGCGACCATCCCGACGCCGATCGTGCCCTTCCACTCGCCAGCCCGATCCTGCGCGGCCGGCACGGCGGTGTAGCAGCGCAGCAGCCCGTGCAACCGCTCCCGCGCACTCACGGCGTCGGTGGCACCGCCGCCCGCGACGATCCGCGCGTCTGCGTCCGCGATTCCCCGCCGCCAGTCAAAGCCGAGCACGGGGGCGTCCGACGAGAGCACGAGCACCCCTGCGGCGAGCGCGTCGCCCAGCGGCCAGGCGGCGCCCGCCACCTCGGTACCGAGCATCCCGGCGAGCCAGTCGCCCGTCTGCGCCGCGATCCCCGCCTGGGTATTGAGCCACACCCCGAGCTCCGCCATGCGCCGCACCTGCGCGGGGGTGGCGAGGTCGCCGTGGATGATCACGTGGCCGAGCTCACGCACGCTGGGCGCGCCCGCTTCGGCCGCCGCCGCCTCGAACGCGTCGAGCGCGAGGCCGATGGTGCGATCCCCCGTGGCGTGGATGCCGACCTGCAGGCCGGCGAGGTGCGCGGCGCGCAGCATTGCGGAGAGGCCCGCGGTCTTCGCATCGAGCGTGTCGCCCTCGACGAGCAGATCGCCGTGCGTGCCGTCGTCGTAGCTGTGCGCGGTCCAGGCCTGGCGCGAGAGCGGGATGAGGTCTCCGAAGATCTTGACGCCGGGGATCGCCAGCCAGGCGGGGTCGCTCGTCGCGGAGATCGCGGCGTGATCCCGGATCCCGTCGACCACGGTGGCAACGTCGCTGGGGCCATCGAGGATCCCGTGCAGCGCGAGCAGGGTGACGCGCTGCCGCAGTTCTCCCGCGGCCGCGAGTTCCCGGTAGACGTCGATCACCTCGCTGTGGAAGCTGCCGGTCTCCCCGTCATCCTCGCCGGGGCCGATGCCCGGTTCGGTGTAGCTCGTAATACCCAGCTCGGAGAGCAGCACCCCCGCGCGCAGGATCGCGGCGCGGCGCTCGGCGCGGCTCGACACGAGCGTGCCGCTCACCTGCGCGGCGGCCTCGGGATCCGGGGCCCCGAAGAACGTGTGTGGCCAGCGCGCGCCGAGCCAGGAGCCGTGGAGGTGGGAGTCGTTGATTCCGGGGAGCACCGCGCGCCCGGCGAGATCGATCACGCGGGTGTCCAGCCCACACCAGGGCGCGAGTTCGTCGGCCCCGCCGACCGCGACGATGCGGCCCCCGGCGATAGCCACGGCCTCCGCGCGCGTGCCGGCCTCGTCCATGGCGAGGATCGCACCCCCGCTCAGCACGAGGTCGGCGTGTGCGCGCGGCGCGCGCGCATCAAGATCAGTCATGTTCCCTCCCTGGGACCCTGGACCGGCGGCGCGGATGCAGATACTTCGCGCTTATGGTCAACGTATGTAGAATAAAACTACATGATCGGCGCCCCGGGCAACGAGGCCGCGCCGATCCCCTCGGAACGGAGTACTCAATGACGATTCCCACAACCACCCGCGCCGCGGTGCTCACCGAGCACGGCGCTCCACTCACCCTCACGGAGCTCCCGCTCCCAGAACACATCGAGCCCGGCGCAGCGCTGGTGCGGATCACCTGCACCACGCTCTGCGGCACCGACATCGAGATCTGGGCCGGCAAAATGACGTTCCCCGGCATGCTGCCGATGGTGCTCGGTCACGAGATGGTCGGCGAGGTAATCGCCCTCGGCGACGGGGCTGTAGACGCCCTCGGCGCCCCGCTGCAGCTCGGCGACCGGATCGGCTGGTCTGAATCGGTCTGCGGCGAGTGCTTCGGCTGCACCGTGCTGCGGCAGCCGGTCGCGTGCGCGAAGCGCGGGTACGGGTTTCTGCAGCGCTCCGATGTGTTCCCCTACGCGACGGCCGGGCTGTCCGAGTACGCGTACGTGACCCCCGGCGCGCAGAAGCTGCGCCTGCCGGCCGAGGTGAAAGACACCTGGGCGTCGGCCGCCGGCTGCGCGGCAAAGACCGTGCTCCGCGCCTTCGACCGCGCCGGCGGGGTGCGCCCCGGCTCCCGCGTCGTAGTGCAGGGTTCGGGCGCGCTCGGCCTGTTCGCCACCGCGGTCGCGAGCATCTCCGGGGCCGGAACCGTGATCACCGCCGGCGCCCCGGCCGCGCGCTTGGAACTCGCTCAGCGCTTCGGCGCGACCCACACGATCGACATCGCGGGCGGCTCCAACGCGACGGTCGCGCGTGTGCTCGAACTCACGGATGGCCAGGGCGCCGATCTGGTGCTTGACTTCGCGGGTGCGCCGAGTATCGGCCCGGAGGCCGTCGGCATGGCAGCGCAGCGCGGCACCGTCGCGATCGTCGGTTCGACCGGCCCCACCGGCGACGCGTTCCCCCTCTCCGCGGTCATGGGCAAGGAGCTCACCGTCGTCGGCTCCCTGAACGGCGATGTCTCCGACTACTACCGCTCGATCGAGTTCTTCCGCACCTTCGCTGATCGCTTCCCCTGGGACGACCTCTTCTCCGCGCCCTGCGGGCTCGATGAGGCCTCCGACCGCATTGCGAACATGCACGAGCTGCGCGAGGTGAAGGCCGTCATCGACCCTCGACTCTCCCGCGAGTAGCTCCGGCCGGAGCACCCTCGCCCCCACTTCAGCTGTGAAAGGACCACCCATGACTCACCCGCCAGTCCCCCGCCGCCGGATCGGCACGAGCGAGCTGGAGACCTCGGTCTTCGCCCTCGGTTCCTGGCACATATACGACCGCATGCACTTCGAAGACTCAGTGCGGCTGGTGCGCACGGCAATCGACCGCGGCATCACCCTCTTCGACGTCGGCGTCTACAGTATGCCGGGATCCCCACCGGCGTTCACCGACGTCCTATTTTCCGCGATCATCCGCGCGGCCGGCGTCGCCCGCGACGAGTATCTGCTCTCCGAGAAGCTGTGGCTCGAGGGCTGGGACGAGCAGACCGGGTTCAGGTCCCAGCTCGACGCCGCGCTGTTCCGCGTTGGCGCCGAGCACGCCGACCTCGTCGTGCTCGGCGATCTCCGGCGCGACGACGTCGCCCTGCGCGACATCGCGCTCAACCTCGCCGAGCTCCAGTCGGAGGGCCGGATCCGCGCCTGGGGCGTCAACAACTGGTCGGCAACGAACGTGCAGGCGCTGCTCGACATCGCCGCCGCGGAGGGGATCCCCGGCCCAGAGATCGCCCAGCTCAAGTACAGCGTCTCGCGCCGCGCGATCCCCGACGGAGCACCGTTCGCGCGGCTCTGGGAGCGGGGGCTGTCAATGCAGGCGTCCGACGTGATGGAGGGCGGTTACCTCGCGGGGAAGGTCGCCACCGACCGTGAGGTGGGGCGCGACCCCGGCGGGATCCGACAGCGCATCATTAACGACGTGCCCGCCTTTGTCGCGCTCGCCGAAGAGCTCGGGGGCACCCCCGCCCAGCTCGCGATCGCGTTCACGCTCACCCACCCCGCAACGGCGACCACGCTGTTCGGGGCGTCGAGCGTGGCGCAGCTCGAGACAAACCTGGGCAGCCTGGCGCTGCTTGACCGTGTCGGGGCCGCCGCGATCCGGGAGCGCGTCACCCCGTTCTGGGCCGACCGCGGCCTCGTCGATCCGGAGGGACCGTAACCGTGAGCCAGATCATCCACGACGACGCACACACCGGGCCAGATTCGGCCGCACCGCCCGCACCGCCCGCGGCACTCGGCGCCCCGCAGCTGCCGCCGGTCCCGTTCGATCCGGAGGTCATCCCCGCGCTCGACGCGCTCAACGCGAGCGGGCAGCCCCCGCTCAGCGAGGAGTCGCTCCCACTCATGCGCGGCGGCGGGCCGGCGTTTCCTGACTCCGCCGCGGTTGCGGCGACCCTCCCGATCACCGCGGAGGAGCTGCGCATTCCCGGCCCGGCCGGCGCGCCAGCGCTCGAGATCACCGTGTTTCGACCGGAGCACCCTCGCCCCGGGGCCCTGCCGCTCCTCGTGAACTTCCACGGCGGCGGAATGATCGTGGGCCACCGCGCGTGGGAGCACGGCAGGGTCGCCGACCTCGTCGCCCGCCACGGCGTCATCGGCGTGAACGTGGAGTATCGCCTCGCCCCCGAGGACCCGTTCCCCGCCGGGGTCGAGGACAACTACGCCGCCACCTGCTGGGTGGCGGCGCACGCCACCGAACTCGGCGGCGACCCGGAACAACTCATCGTGATGGGCGGCAGCGCCGGCGGCGCGTTCGCCGCGGCCGTGGCCCTCATGGCGCGCGACCGGGGCGGTCCCGCGCTCGCCGGCCAGCTCCTGCTGTGCCCCATGCTCGACAACACGAACACCACGGTGTCGAGCCTGCAGTACGACGGAATCGGCACCTGGCAGCGCGACGCGAACCTGCTCGCCTGGCGCAGCGTGCTGGGCCCCGATCTCGCCTACGCAGACGACGCCCCGGAGTACGCGGCACCGAGCCGCGCGAAGGACCTCGCCGGCCTCCCGCCCGCGTTCATCGAGGTGGGCGCCGCGGAGATGTTCCGCGACGAGGACACCGACTACGCGCGGCGCATCTGGGCCACCGGCGGCGAGGCCGAACTGCATGTCTGGGCCGGCGGCTGCCACGGCTTCGACATGTACGCGCCTGAGGCCGAGATCACGCGCGCGGCGCTCGCCTCCCGCGACTCGTGGCTGCGGCGCATCCTGGGCGGGGGCGACCGTGGCTGAGCCGCGCGAATCCGCACCCGGGCCGCAGGGCTGGGCCGCAGGGCTGGGCCCGGCCGCGGCGCAGGGTCCGGACGCGCAGCAGAGCCCGGCCGCGGCGCACGAGCCGGCCGCAGCGCGGTACCGTGCCGCGCCGCCCAGGCCCCGCCCCGCACCCGTGCCTTACGATCCGGCGCTCCTGCCCGGCCTCGAGTTCTTCCTCGACCTGGTCGAGCGGATCCCGCTCCGCGCCGACACCATCATCGCGAACCGCGACCACTTTGCCACGATCATCCAACCGATGGCCGCGCAGGTCGAGGGGCGCGCGGTGACCTGGGAGGACCGGGTGATCCCCGGACCGCCCGGCGCGCCCGACGTCGCCGTGACTATCGTGCGCCCGGCAGCGAACGACGCCGCCGGCGATCATGAGCCCGGAGGCGCCGGCGGGTCCGGCCCAGGGCGCCCCGCGGTGCTCGGCATCCACGGCGGCGGCTACGTGCTGGGCACGCGCTTCTTCGGCACGGGCGAGCTCATCGACCTCGCCGAGCGGCACGGCGTGGTCGGTGTGGCCGTGGAGTACCGGCTCGCCCCCGAGCACCCGGCCCCCGCAGCCGCGGAGGACTGCTACGCGGCGCTCGCCTGGCTCGCCGCGCACGCAGCCCAGCTCGGCGTCGATCCGGACCGCGTCGTAGTCTCGGGCACGTCCGCGGGCGGCGGGCTCACGGCCGCGGTGGCGCTCCTCGCGCGCGACCGCGGCGGCCCGACCCTCGCGGGCCAGCTCGTAAACACGCCGATGATCGACGACCGCAACGACACCGTGTCGTCCTGGCAGTACGACGGCATCGGGGCGTGGGATCGCTCAAACAACGACACCGGCTGGGACGCAATGCTCGGCGCTGAGCGCGGCACCGCCGCAGTCACGCCGTACCAGGCCCCGGCGCGCGCAACCGATCTCACGGGCCTGCCGCCCGCGTTCATCGAGGTGGGCTCGGCCGAGGTGTTCCGCGACGAGGCGACCGCGTACGCGAGCGCGATCTGGGCCGCGGGCGGGCAGGCGGAGCTGCACGTGTGGTCGGGCGCCTACCACGGCTTCACGGGGTTCTCCCCCGACGCCGAGGTGTCGCTGGCCGCGAACGCGGCGCGCGACAGCTGGTGGCGCAGGATCCTCACCCGATGACGGGCGCGTCCCGCCGCCCCATGGGCCTCCTGCGCATCACGCTCGTGCTCGGCGCGCTGGAGGCCTTCGGCCCGCTCTCGATGGACCTGTACCTGCCGCAGCTGCCCGAGCTCGCGCGGTCGCTTGGGGCGTCAGACGCGCTCGGGCAGGCGACCATGTCGGTGTGCATGATCGGGCTCGGGATCGGGCAGCTCGTGGCCGGCCCGCTCTCGGACCGCTTCGGGCGCAAACGACCGCTCGTGATCGGAGTGATCCTGTTCGCGATCCTCTCCGCCGTGTGCGCGCTGGCGCCCACGATCGAGGTGCTGCTCGTCGCCCGCTTCCTGCAGGGGCTCGCCGGGTCCGCCGGCGTGGTGATCAGCATGGCGGTGGCCCGGGATCTGTTCCACGGCGTCGAGCTCTCGCGCATGCTCTCGCTGCTGGCGCTCGTCACCTCGCTCACACCGATCATCGCGCCGATCATCGGCGGCCAGCTCGCTCGCGTCATGGACTGGCGCGGCATCTTCCTCGTACTTGCCGGAGTGGGCGTGGTGCTCGTGTGCGTGGCCCAGTTTGGGCTCCGCGAGACGCTCACCGAGGGCCGGCACACGGGCGGCGTGCTCCGCACCACCGTCTCGCACGTGGGTGTCGTGATGCGCGACCCCCTGTTCGTCGCGCTCATGGCGGCGGCCTGCCTCGGCGGCGCCGCGTTCTTCTCCTACCTGTCGATGTCGAGTTTCGTGCTGCAGGATCAGTACGGACTCACTCCGCAGCTGTTCAGCGTGGTGTTCGCGATCAACGCGCTCTCGCAGCTCGGCGGGGCGCAGCTCAGCCGCCGCTTCGTGACGCGCTTCGGCACCGTGCGAATGTACCTCACCGGTCAGGTCGCCGGCGCAGTCGCCGCGATCGTGCTGCTCGGTGCGACGCTGGCCGGCGCCCCCGCAATCGCTGTGATCGTGCTGCTGGCCGTCTTCCTCGGCGCGAACGGGCTCGGCGGCCCAAACGGCACCACGATCGCGCTCGGCGGGCACGGGAGCCGGGCCGGCACCGCAGCCGCGCTGCTCGGGATGGCGACGTTCACGGCCGGCGCGGTCGCGGCTCCCGTGGTGTCCGGGCTCGCCGGCACCTCCGCCGTCACCATGGTGTCGAGCATCGCCGCCGGGTCCGGTGCGGCGGCGCTCGTCGCCGTGCTCGCCGTGCGGCGGCTCGCACCCCGCGGCGAGTAGGGCGGGGCGGGCTGTCGTTGTGCGCGGCCGGCGTCTGCGGCTTCGCGCACCGGGGTCTGGGGCGGCGGGGCGGGCTGTCGCGGTGCCCGCCGCGGGCGCACTCGGGCGGCGCGACCCGAGCCGGGTCCGGGTCCCGCAGCGCGATCCGGCACCCGATTCTGAGCAGCCACCCACCGGGCACCGAGGGCCCGCACATCCGGCCCCCAGATACTGGGCACCGACAGACAACCGCGGTGCCGCCGCAGACAAGCCCACCGCGGGGCAACCGTCTACGCTGAAATTACTGACCGGACTCGAAGTGGAGGATCCATGAAAACCTACGACAGCCTGCTTGCGGCGATCACCCCTCAGGGTGGCGAGACGCGCGAGGTGTTCGACCCGGCGACGGGCGAGAAGATCGGCGACGCTCCCGTCCAGGACGTCGCGGCGCTCGAGGCGGCGATCGACACGGCCACCGCAGCCCAGGTGGCGTGGGCGGCACTCCCCGACGCCGAGCGCAGCGCCTACCTCCACAAGGCGGCGGACGCGATCGAAGAATCCGCCGAAGCGCTGGCCGAACTGCTCTCCCGCGAGCAGGGCAAGCCGCTCAACGGACCGAACGCCCGCTTCGAGGTGGGCGGCTGCGTTGCGTGGACCCGCACCCCCGCGGACACGCCGCTGCCCGTCGAGGTGCTCGTCGACGACGAGTCCGGCTACGCCGAGATGCACTACCGCCCGCTCGGCGTGGTCGGCGCGATCTCCCCGTGGAACTGGCCCATGATGATCTCGATCTGGCAGATCGCGCCCGCGCTGCGCATGGGCAACACGGTCGTGATGAAGCCCGCCGAGACCACCACGCTGTCCGTGCTCGCGCTCATCACCGTCATGAACCAGGTGCTCCCCGAGGGCGTGCTCAACATCGTGCCCGGCCCAGGCCGCACGGTCGGCGACGCGCTGACGCGCAGCCCCAAGATCAACAAGATCATGTTCACCGGCTCCACCCCGGTCGGCAAGCGCATCATTGAGGCCTCGGCCCCGAACGTCACACGACTCACCCTCGAGCTCGGCGGCAACGACGCCGGGATCGTGCTCCCCGACGCCGACCCGAAGGCGATCGCCGAGGACCTGTTCTGGGGCGCGTTCATCAACACCGGGCAGACGTGCGCGGCGCTGAAGCGCCTCTACGTGCACGACTCGATCTACGACGCGGTCGTCGACGAGCTCGCGAAGGTCGCGGCCAACGTGCCGATGGGCGTGGGCCTCGACGAGAACAATGTGCTCGGGCCGCTGCAGAACCGCGCCCAGTTCGACGTGGTCGACAAGCTCGTCGAGTCGGCGAAGGCGTCGGGCGCTCGCGTGGTGCTGGGCGGCAACCCCGACCGCGAGGCCGTAGGCAACTTCTACCCGGCCACGCTGATCGCCGACATCGACCCGCACCAGGAGCTCGTGCTCGAGGAGCAGTTCGGACCCGCGCTGCCGATCATCCGGTACACCGACCTCGACGAGGCCGTGCGCCTCGCGAACGAGCTCGAGGTGGGCCTCGGCTCCTCCGTCTGGTCTGCCGATCGCTCGGCGGCGCTCGCCGTGGCCGCCCGCCTCCAGGCCGGCACCACCTGGATCAACTCACACGGCGGGCTGCACCCGATGATCCCGTTCGGCGGGGCGAAGCAGTCGGGCTACGGGCGCGAGTTCGGCGTCGAGGGTCTCAAGGCCGTCGCCGAGCAGCACGTGATTAGCGGCTAACCGCTCGGGTTCGTCCCGATGCACCGCGGCCCCCGGCCCGACGCGCACCGCGTTCGGGCCGGGGGCCGCGGTGTGCGGGTGGGCGGTGGGGGCGGGTCGGCGGTGCGCGGTGCGCGGTGCGCGCACCCCACCCCACCCCACCTCGCTCCACCCCGTCCACCTCGTTCCGCCCCGCCCACCTCGCTCCGTCCCGCGCAGATCCGACCCCTCCGCCCACATCCGACCCGTTTGACGGGCCCCCGGCCCCTCCGCAACGGGTCGGATCTGCAGCACCGGGTCGGATCTGTGGTGCGCCCGCCCCGCCGGAGACCGCATCGCGCCCACCGACCCAGCGCCCCGCCCCGCCTCATCCCACCCCGCAGATCCGCCCCCTCCGCCCACAACCGACCCGTTTGACGGGCCCCCGGCCCCTCCGCAGCGGGTCGGATCTGCAGCACCGGGTCGGAATTGCGGCGCAACGTGCCGCAGCGCCGAGCCCGCGCAGCGCGGCCGGTCGCACCCCGACGCCAGCTCACCCCATCCCGCCCGGCTCACTCGTCCACAGTCAGCCATAGCGGTGAAGCCAGCGGGGGTTGTCCACAGTCTCGCGATATCCGCACCGCACCCGCCGCTGGTCGGGGACGCTTGCAGATATGAATCATCCACTCAACCCAACTGCACGCGCCCTACTCACGCCCACCCAAGACCTCATACGCGCCGGTCACACCGGCCACAGCCTCGCGCGCCGCGTCCGTTCGGGCGAGCTGATCCGACCACGCCGCGGCTGGTACGCAGATCCCGACACCTGGCGGGAGGCTCCCGCTGAAGCGAAGCACCTCGCGGCGATCTGGGCGGCCCAGCGTGCGTCCCGCACGGATCCGCTTTTCGCGCAGCGGTCCGCCGCCACGCTGCACGGGCTGCCGGTCTGGTCTCGCTGGCTCCAGTCCACGGGAGTGCGGGTGGCGCATCACGACCGGCCGGCCACCCTCGATAATCCCTTGGCGACCAGGCAGTTCGTGGGGCCCGGGTACCGCGGGTCGCGAAACCCGCACGTGCAGTACCTGCACGAATCAGTCGACCTCACGCACACCACACGGATCGCCGGGCTGCGACTCACGACCGCGGAGCGCACTCTGTTCGACCTTGCTCGGAGCGAGTCGTTCGAGGTGGCACTGGCCTGCGCGGACCAGTATCTGCGGGAGACCGTACGCGTGGGCGCACTGGTAGATATGGCCGGGTGGCGCGCCTGGCAAGCCCGCCTCAACGCAATGATCGCCGCCGCGCACGGCCGCGCCGGCATCGCCCAGGCCCGCGCCCTCTCCGCGCTGGCAGACCCCCGCGCAGACTCGCCGTTGGAGAGCGTCAGCCGGCTCCGCTTCCTGCAGCTCGGCATCGACGTCGAGCCGCAGCATCCGGTCCGCTCAGAGCACGGCGGAACGCTTCACTTGGACTTCTGGCTGCTCGCGCTTGCATTCTTCGGCGAGTGCGATGGGAAACAGAAGTACCTTGACGACGCGTTTCGGGGCGGCAAGTCAGCCGCGGAGGTGGTGTACGCGGAGAAGCGGCGGCACGATTGGGTGACCGGTGTCACCGGGCGCCGCGGGATCCGGTGGGGCGCACCCGACGTTGCTACCGCGGCTCGATTCGCCGCGCGGCTCACCGCCTTTGGGGTGCCCGTGCCCGGGTCTCCCACCCGACGCTTCGGCCCGGAAATCAGGCGCTTCCTCGCGCGGCTCCCGAGTTCTGGCGGCGCAACTTTCGGGCGCGGCCCCCCGAGCGGCTAGTCCGCGTCGGGCGCGAGGGACTGCAGGATCGTGGCGTGGCGCAGCAAAAACGCGCGCTCGTCGAGCTTCTTGCGGCGAAGCCAGCCCGTGACCTCGGTGTTGTGCTTGCTGGCATTGCACGACGCGCAGGCGGGGACGACGTTGGTGAGGGTGTAGCGGCCACCCCGGGAGACCGGCTGGATGCAGTCGCGCTGCAGCGCGGGAGCCTCCGCCTGGCAGTACGCGCACCCGGCCCACGCATCGAGCAGCTGCCCCCACTGCGCATCGGTGAGGTCGTTGTCGACCTTTGCGAGTCGGTTCTGGCGGCGCTGTGCATAGCGGGCTCGCGTCGCCGCCGATTGAGTGGCAGACGAGCGCTTTCGACGGGGTGGCACGCCTCAAGGCTATCGACGCCGCGGACGCGGCAGGCACCCCCACGCCGAGGCAAGCCTTACGCTCTCACTGCACGCGCGAGCCCCACCGCTAGCTCAGCCCCCCTAGCTCAGGCTTAGGCCCAGCCCAGGCAAGACGAGGCCAGGCCAGGCGAGGCGAGGCGAGGCCGGGACCTGCCCAGGCCCAGGCCCGCCCACGCGCAGCCAGATCCAGGCCCAGGCCAGCCCAGGCCGCCTCCACGCTCCCTGAAACGAGTGCACCCCTCCGCCCGATGGGCGAAGGGGTGCGAGACTCAGAGGCTGCTACCAGCGGGGCTTGCGCTTGCCGTCGGAGCGGTTGGGGCCCTGGTCGCGGCGGTCGCCGCCGGAGTAGCCGCCGCGGTCGCCACGGTCGTTGCGGTCGCCACCGTAGCGGTTGCCGCCCGAGCGGTCGCCGCCGTAGCTGCTGCCGCCACGGTCGCCGCCGTAGCCGCCGCGGTCGTTGCTGTAGCCACCGCGCCCGCCGCGGTCACCGCCACGGTCGTTGCGGTCGTTGCTGTAGCCACCGCGCCCGCCGCGGTCACCGCCACGATCGTTGCCGTAGCCACCGCGTCCGCCGCGGTCACCGCCACGATCGTTGCCGTAGCCACCGCGATCGCCGCCACGGTCGTTGCGGGAGTAGCCGCCACGATCGCCACCGCGCGAGCCGGGGCCGCCACGATCCTCGGTCAGCTCGATGAGCTTGCCACCGATGCGGGTCTGCGAGAGCTTCTCGAGCGCACCGCCCGGGAGCTGCGCGGGGAGCTCGACGAGCGAGAAGTCGTCGCGCACCTGGATGCGGCCGAAGTCGTCGCGGGTGAGCCCGCCCTCGTTTGCGATCGCGCCGATGATCTGGCCCGGGTTGATCTTCTGGCGGTGCCCGACCTCGATGCGGTACATCTTCAGGTCGCTGCGGCGCTCGCGCGGGCCGCGGTCCTCGCGGGCCGGGCGGTCGCGGCCGGCACGCGGGTCCTCTTCGAGGAAGGCGCGCGCCTGCTTGCGGTCACGCTCAAACTTGCGGTCGTCGTCCTCGGTGAGGAGCAGCGGGGTATCCCCCTGCGCGACGACAGCGAGTGCGGCGGCAACGTCGGTCTCGGGCACATCGTGATTGCGCACATAGTGCGCGATGATGTCGCGGAAGCGGTCAATGCGGGCCGTCTCACCGAGCGCGGTGGTGATCGCGTCGTCGAAGCGGGACAGGCGGGTCGCGTTGACCTCATCGACCCCGGGCAGCGGCATCTGCGTGAGCGGCTGCTTGGTCGCCTTCTCGATCGCGGTGAGCAGGCGGCGCTCGCGCGGCGTCACAAAGCTGATCGCGTCGCCCTTGCGGCCGGCGCGGCCCGTGCGGCCAATGCGGTGCACGTACGACTCGGTGTCGATCGGCAGGTCGTAGTTGATGACGTGACTAATGCGCTCAACGTCAAGACCACGGGCGGCGACGTCGGTGGCCACGAGGATGTCGAGCGAGCCGTCCTTCAGCGCCTGCACCGTGCGCTCACGCACGTTCTGCGGGATGTCGCCGTTGATCGCCGCCGACGAGTACCCGCGCGCACGCAGCTTCTCAGCAACCTGCTCGGAATCGCCGCGCGTACGCGTGAAGACGATCACGCCGTCGAACGGCTCGACCTCAAGGATGCGCGTGAGGGCGTCGAGCTTCTGCGTGTAGGACACCACGTTGTAGCGCTGCGTGATGTTCGAGCTCGTCTGGGTCTTGCCAGCGATCTTGATCTCACGCGGGTCGCGCAGGTGCTGCTGCGAGATGCGGCGGATCTGCGCCGGCATCGTCGCGGAGAACAGCGCGACCTGCTTCTCTGCGGGGGTGTCGGCGAGGATCGTCTCGACGTCCTCAGCGAAGCCCATCTTCAGCATCTCGTCGGCCTCGTCAAGCACGAGGTACTTGATCTCGGTGAGGTCGAGCGAGCCACGCTTGAGGTGGTCCATGATGCGGCCGGGGGTTCCCACGACGATGTCAACGCCGCGGCGCAGCGCCGAAAGCTGCTGACCGTACGCCTGACCGCCGTAGATGGGCAGAAGGTGCACGCCGGGCAGGTGCGCGGCGTAGCTCTCGAACGCCTCGCACACCTGGAGCGCGAGCTCGCGGGTGGGGGCGAGCACGAGGGCCTGCGGCACACCCTGGCCGGGCGTGATGCGCGCAAGGATGGGCAGCGCGAAGGCCGCCGTCTTGCCGGTTCCGGTCTGCGCGAGGCCGACGACGTCGCGTCCCTCAAGCAGGGTCGGGATAGTTGCCGCCTGAATGGCGGAGGGGGTTTCGTACCCCAGACCGGTGACGGCGCGCAGCACTTCGGGGGGCAACCCGAGATCGGCAAAGCTTGCGCGCTCACCCTGGGTTTCGGTGGGAGCAGCGGTGTCACCGACCACGACGGCCGCGGCTTCGGCGGCGTCTGTGGATTCGGTGTTCTCAGAAGAGGTCATCATACTATTCTACCCCGACTTTGCAAGAATAGTTTGCGCTCCCGATGAACAGTTCCTGCTCGCGGCATCAGGCCGTGCCGTGGCCCCGGCGATCGGGCGGCGCGCCGGCCATGCCCGACCCGCCGCCAAGCCACGCCCGACGCGCCACCACCCCGCCTCCCGCCCGCAGCTGACTAGGCGGCGGCGCTGTCGCGCGCGTGCGCGGCCCGCAGCGCGAGCCACTCCGCGCGACGCTCAGCCTGCTGTGCCGGATCCGCGACGGGCGAGGCCGCGAGGAGGCGCTGACTGTACGGGTGCTGTGGATCGCGGGTCACCTGCTCGCCGTCGCCCACCTCAACGAGGTTGCCGCGGTACATGACGGCGACCCGGTGGCAGATGCGGCGCACCACGCCGAGATCGTGCGACACGAAGAGGTACGACACCCCCGTGTCGCGCTGCAGATCGATGAGCAGCTCGAGCACGGTGGCCTGGGTGGTGAGGTCGAGCGCGCTCACCGGCTCGTCACAGATGATGAGCCGGGGCCGCCGCACGAGCGCGCGGGCGATCGCGATCCGCTGCCGCTGCCCGCCAGAGAACTCGCTCGGGAATCGGTCGCTCACGCTCGCGGGCAGGTTGACGCGCTCAAGCATCTCGTTGACGGTTCGGCGGGCCTTCGCGCGGCCGACGCCGGCGGTCGCGAGCGGCTCGGCGAGGATCTCCCCGATCGTCATCATCGGGTTGAGCGAGCCGTACGGATCCTGGAACACCACCTGGATGTCTTTCGCGAGCTCACGCCGCTCACGCCTCTTCAGGTGTGTAATGTCGCGCCCGTCGAAGGTGATCTTGCCGGAAGCGACGGGCACGAGCCCGAGGATCGCCTTGCCGAGCGTCGACTTGCCGGATCCGGATTCGCCGACGAGCCCCACGCACTCTCCGTCCCCCACTTCGAGGGACACCTCGTGGAGCACCCGGTTTGGGTGGCGGCGTGTGCCGTAGTCGACGACGACGTTCTCGGCGGTGAGCAGGGGCGTCTGCGCGTTCATCGGGGTCCCTCCTGAGTTGCGACGGCCAGGCGGTCCAGCTCGGTGCGGCTCTCCGCACCGTCGAGGGACGCCGCGATGAGGTCGCGGGTGTACGGGTTCTCGGCGTGCGCGAAGATGGGCGCGACATCGTCGATCTCAACGATCGACCCGCTGCGCATCACCACCACGCGGTCGCAGATGTCGGCGACCACACCGAAGTTGTGGGTGACGATGATGAGGGCCATCTGGTACTCCTGTTGCAGCTCGCGCAGCAGCTCGAGTACCTCCGCCTGCACCGTGACGTCGAGGGCGGTGGTCGGCTCGTCCGCGACAAGCACCGACGGCTTTCCCGAGATCGCCCCGGCGATCAGCACGCGCTGCGCCATTCCACCGGAAAGCTCGTGCGGGTACGACCGCATCACCCGTGCCGGATCAACGATTCCCACCCGGGTGAGCATCGCGAGCGCGCGCTCGCGCGCCTCCGCTTTCGTCATCCCGTGCACGGCGCGCAGGGGCTCGGTGAGCTGGAACCCGATCGTGTACGACGGGTCGAGGTTCGTCATCGGCTCCTGCGGGATGTACCCGATCTCGTGGCCGAGCAGCTCGGCGCGCTCGCGCTTCGAGAGCGTGGTCACGTCCTCGCCGCCGATCCAGATCGCGTCGGCCGTGTAGGCCCCCGATTTCGGGAGCAGGTCGAGCATCGAGAACACGGTCTGCGATTTGCCAGATCCAGATTCCCCCACGATTCCGAGCACCTCACCCGGCGAGACGTCGAGGGTGATGCCGTGCACCACCTCAACCTCGCCATCGGGCGTCTCGTAGGTCACCCGGAGGTTTTCGAGGCGCACCGCGGAGTCAACGGCGGCCACCGAGATAGACCCGGTGGTGCTCGTCGTGCCGGCGGGCGTCTTCGCCGCGTTCGCGGCGGCAATTCGCTTCCGGTCCCGACGCGAGACGGTCGGGGTCTTCACGCTGATCACGTCGGCGAGCGTTGATCCGAGCACCGCGAGCGCGGCAATCGTAATGCCGAGCGCGAGCGACGGCCAGAGAAGCAGCATCGGATCGGTGCGCATCACCTTGAAGCCCTCGTTCATTGCGGCGCCCCACCCGGGGGTGGTCCCCCCGCCGATCCCGAGGAACTGCAGACCGGCCTGCATCCCCATGGCCATGCCAGCGGTGAGCGCCGACTGGATCACGATCGGGGCCGTGACCTGCTTGATCACGTGCTTCACCATGATCCGCGCGTCCGAGAGCCCGGCGACCCTCGCGGCATCGACGTATGCCTCGCCGCGCACGGAGAGCACCGTCGACCTGGTGAGCCTGAAATAGCCGGGCGCCATGAAGACGCCGACGGTGATCATGAGGATGTTGAAGTTGTTGCCGGTGTTGGCGCCCACGATGAGCAGGATCACCATGCCGGGGATCGACTGCAGCCCATCGCTGATCCAGCTGCCGATCCGGTCAGTCTTCCCGCCGTAGTAGCCGGCGGCGAGCCCGGACGGCACACCGAGAACGAGCGCGGTGACGATCGCGACGAGTGCGCCCCAGAGTGTGACCTGCGTACCCCAGATGAGGCGGCTCGCAACGTCGCGCCCGGTGGTATCGCCGCCGAGCCAGTGCTCGGCGCTCGGCAGCGCTCGCGTGATCGACAGGTCGACGAAGTTTGGATCGTACGGAGCGAGCCACGGCGCCAGCACCCCGACGATCACGATGAGCGCGAGCACGCCGATCGAGATGGCGCCGGCCGGCCGGCGCAGGAGCCGGGTGAGCAGCGAGCCGCGGCGGCCGCCGCGGGTGTCGAGTGAGTCGGTGAGCGGGGTGGTCATTTCACACGCGCCTTCGGGTTGATCCAGCCGAGCAGGATGTCGAGCAGGAAGTTGACGATGACAACGAACACCACGGTGATCACCGTGATGCCGAGCAGCATGGGGATGTCGCCGTTCTGTGACGATGCCTGCGTAAGCGGACCGATGCCCGGGAGCGCGAAGATCTGTTCAACGATGATCGCGCCGGAGAGGAGCCCCACGAACATGAGCGCCAGGATCGTGAGTGAGGCGGGTGCGGCGTTGCGCAGCAGGTGCATCACGAGACGCCAGCCGGGCAGGCCACGACTGCGCAGGGTGCGCATGTAGTCCTGCTGATCGGCCTGGATGATGGCGTTGCGCAGCTGCTCGGCAATCATCACGACCGCGCCGAGCGCGAGGGCGATCGCCGGGAGCGTGATCGACTGGAGCCAACCCCCCACTGACTCGGTGGGCTGTACGTAACCGACCGCCGGGAACATGCGCAGGTTGACCGCAAAGGTCATGACGAGCACGAGGGCAACCCAGAACCCGGGCAGCGCGAACAGGATCACGGCCGCGGCCTTGACCACCCGGTCGATCCAGCTGTTTGGACGCAGCCCGGCGAGCACGCCGAGTGTGGCGCCGAGCAGCGCGGAGAGCAGGATCGCGGCGGTCACCACTGAGAGGGTGACGGGGAGTTTGAGGGCAAGCTGCGCGCTCACCGGCTGAAAGTTCTTCCACGAGACCCCGAAGTCGCCGCGGAGGATGTTCGAGAACCACTCACCGAACTGCACGAGCACCGGGCGGTCGGTGCCAATTTTCTGCGCGAGGGCCGCCTGGGCCTCCGGGGTGGCGGCGCTGCCGAGCAGGCCGAGCGTGGGGTCTGGGATCGCTGCGTGAGCCAGGAAGAACGTGCCGGTCGCAACGACAACCAGCAGGATCACACCAGACAGCAGTCGCTTAAGCGTGAAGGTGAGCATAGGTACTCCGAGATCGGATGGGATCGGTGGTCTGAAACGGTGGGTGGGGCCGCGCGAGCGCGACCCCACCCGTGACTGCTACTCCGTGACCGCGATCTGACGCAGCGTCGGGAACATCATGCCCGTGACCGGCGTGACGGTGAAGTCCGCCACCGAGATGTAGGTGTTCGTCGACTGGGCCCACACCGAGAAGAACGCGTTCTGCGTGACCAGCTCGTTCAGCTTCTCGACCTCGGCGAGCTGCTCGTCGCCGGGGGCTGCGGTCAGCACCGTGTCGACCTGCGCCTGCACCTCGGGGAACGCTTCGAGGCCGGGAGTGGGGTTGTACCACTGCGGGTTGGCGATCTGGCGCTCGACCGTGGCGATCGGGTTCGAATCCATCGCGATGACACCCACGAACATCGGGTACTCGGGGGCCACCGACATGTACTGCATGAAGTCGGTCTCCTTCCAGGTGACGGTGATCCCGAGCTCGGTGAACGTCTGCTCGATGATCGCCTGCCACGGCTGGAACGGCGGGGCCATCGGCATCGTGACGGCGAACCCGTCGGCGTACCCGGCCTCGGCGAGGAGCTTCTTCGCGGTGTCGATGCTCGGCGGGTACTCACCCGTGAGCGACTCGACGTAGCCGGGGGTTCCGACCGGGAACACCTGGTTGGTTGCTTCGCCGACGCCCTGCGCGATGGTCTCAACCATCTCGGGCCCGTTGAACGCGTAGTTGAGCGCCTGGCGCACCTTGAGCTCGCCGAGCGGCTTGCCCATCTCGGTGGCTCCCGCGCGATCACTGAACTGGAGTCCCACCCAGGTGGAGAGGCCGCTCGCGACGTTCCAGTTGTTGTCCGGCGCGAGATCGGTCGCGGTCTTGTCGCCGTAGATCAGGTTGAACTGACCGCTCTCCATGCCGTTGAGCATCGCGGTCGCGTCGGACAGCGGGCTGACCGTCAGCGGGTCGAACGGGAATGCCGCCGCGTCCCAGTGATCGGCGACCTTCGCGAAGTGGTACTCCGCGCCGGGAACCGAATCTGCGCCCAGGGTGTAGGGCCCGGATCCGACCGGGGTCTCCGCGAGCGTGCCGGCGTCGATCGCCTCGGGCGACATCATGTAGCTGCGGCCCAGACCCATGTAGTACAGGATCGTGTCGTCGCGCTCGGTGAGGTGAATCTCAATCGTGTCCTCGTCGACCGCCTCAAAACTGTCGACCTTCACGTACGCCTCCTGCGAGCGGACGCCAGCCTTCAGGTAGTCGAGGCTCTTGACGGCAGCGTCGGCGTCGAACGCAGCACCGTCTGAGAACGTGGCGTCGGTGCGCAGGTTCATGGTGATGGTCTTGAAGTCGTCTGAGACTTCCCAGTCGGTCGCGAGCGCCGGCTGCGGCTCCCCATCGCCGTTGATCGCGAGGAGCGGATCGTAGATTGCCGACAGGTACGGCCCGTCGAACCCCACGTCGGCGAGCGACGGGTCCCAGGAGGTGACGTCCAGGAAGTTGCCGATGCTCAGCGGCTTCGCGGCCGACTCGGCGCCGTCGCCGCCGTCGGTTGCTGCCGTGCCGCTCGAGCACGCGGTCAGGGCGAGAGCCGCGGCCGCGAGGGCTGCGATTCCCGTGAGTGATCTCTTCATCATGTCTACTTCTCTCGGTTTTCGGACATGTGTGTTTGGGGTGAGGCTCCGTTGCTTTTCCACCGCATGTCCGGGCTGCGCGAGAGCTCCCCGGGGATGAGATGGACGTCACTTCGGTGTGCCGTCGGGTTTCATTCTACGAACGTTGACTAAAAAAGCAAACTATCGTCTACGGTCCGAGAATAACGATCCGAGCACGGCCATGCGCGACACCCAGGGCAGGGAAGGGTGGCGCCCCGCGTGGCGAATCGTATACGATTCCTGCAAGACCAAAGGAGGCCAAGTGCTCGACCAGACACAGATTGAAGCCATCGCCGACGAGCTCGTGCAGGCAGACCGCGACCGCGCCGTGCTGCCGAAGCTCACGAGCCGCTACCCGGGCATGGTGATCGAAGACTCGTACGCCATTCAGAAGGTGTGGTCGGATCGCCGCATCGCCGCCGGCGCGCGCCTCGTCGGCCACAAGATCGGGCTCACCTCGAAGGTCATGCAGCTCGCAACCGGGATCTCTGAGCCCGACTACGGGGTAATTCACGACGACATGGTCTTCGAATCGGGCGCGGTGCTCGAGTTCGACCGCTACTCGAACGTCCGCATCGAGGTCGAGCTCGCCTTCGTGCTGAGCAAGCCGCTCTCGGGCCCCGGCGTCACCATCTTCGACGTACTCGACGCGACCGCGTACGTGATCCCCGCGCTCGAGGTACTGAACTCGCACCTCGAGCTCGAGGGGCGCACGATCGTCGACACGATCAGCGACAACGCCGCAATGGGCGCCATGGTGATCGGCGGCCGCCCCGTCAAGGTCGACGAGGTCGACCTCACCTGGGCACAGGCCCTGCTCTACCGCAACGAGGGCATCGAGGATTCCGGCGTGGCCGGCGCCGTGCTCGGCCACCCGGCGCTCGGCGTGGCCTGGCTCGCGAACAAGCTCGCGCAGCACGGGCAGTCGCTTGAGGCCGGAGAGATCATCCTCGCCGGCTCGTTCACCAAGCCCATGTGGGTGGAGCGCGGCGACACCGTGCACGCCGACTACAACGAGCTCGGATCAGTGACGTGCCGGTTCGTGTAGAGCTCCCCGCGACGCTGCGGGATCGCCTCGCCGCCGCGGACCGCCCACTGATCGGACTCTGGGCGTGCGCCGGCAGCCCGATCACGGCCGAGATCGTCGCCGGCAGCGGCTGCGACTGGGTGCTCCTCGACGCGGAGCACTCCCCCAACGGGCTCGAGTCGGTGCTCGCCCAGCTCTACGCAATGTCCGCGTATCCGGTTGCCCCGCTCGTGCGGCCGCCGTTCGGTGACACCGTCACGATCAAGCAGTTCCTCGATCTTGGCGCGCAGAACCTCCTCATCCCAATGGTCGACTCCGCCGAGCAGGCCGCCGAGATTGTCCGCGCGGTGCGCTACCCGGACGGCACGCCCGGCGGCGGGGTGCGCGGCGTCGGCTCGGCGCTCGCGCGCTCGGCGCGCTGGAACCGGGTCGAGGGCTACCTCGGTCGCGCGAACGAGACGATCAGCCTGACCGTGCAGATCGAGTCGGCCGCGGCGGTCGCCGACGTCGAGCGGATCGTTGCGACCGACGGGGTCGACGCGATCTTCGTGGGGCCGTCCGATCTCGCCGCGTCGATGGGGCTGCTCGGGCAGCAGAACCACCCAGAGGTCGCCGCGGGTGTGCTGCGCGCGATCGCGGCGGGCGTCGCGGCGGGCAAGCCGGTTGGCGTGAACGCCTTTGTCCCGGCCGACGCCGAGCGCTACATCGCCGCGGGGGCATCGTTCGTGGCGGTCGGCGCCGACGTGGCGATCCTCGCCCGGCAGACTGAGGCGCTCGTGGAGCGCTTCACCGCGGCGCCGGGAAGCGCCGCGGCCCCGCGGGCAAGCTACTAGCCGGACCCAGCGCGGCGAAGCCACCGGCCGGAGCCAGACCGCTTCGCGCCCGGACCACACGGCCAACCGGGCGCACCGCCCACCAGGAGCACCGGCGGCCGGGATCACCGGGCTGCCGGTGCTCCCAGGGGCACCGGCAGCCCGGGCGCACGCCCCCCCCCCCGGTCCGCACCGGCGGCTCACCGCCCAGGCCGCACCGGCGGCTCACACCGCGCGCGCCAGTGGTCCGCCGCACGCCGAATTCAGCCCAGCGGACCACACTTCCAAAATCCACCCAGATCGTATACGATAAGAAATACAACGAGATGAGCGAGGTCGCCATGACGTACGGAATTCCCACACCCGGCAAGATCATTGCCGTGCACCTGAACTACCCGTCCCGGATCGCCCAGCGCGGCCGCACCCCGGAGTTCCCGTCCTACTTCTTCAAGCCGACCTCCTCGCTGGCCCCCACGGGCGGCACGATCGAGCGCCCCGCCGGCACCGAGCTACTCGCGTTCGAGGGCGAGGTCGCCCTGGTGATCGGCACGGCGGCGCGCTGGGTCTCCCCGGAGGACGGCTGGAAGCATGTCTCCCAGGTCACCGCCGCGAACGACTTCGGCGTCTACGACCTCCGTGCGGCAGACAAGGGCTCGAACGTGCGCAACAAGGGCGGCGACGGCTTCACGCCGATCGGCCCGGCCGCGATCCCTACCGACGGCATCGACCAGGATGCCTGGCGCGTGCGCACCTGGGTCAACGGCGCGCTCGTTCAGGACGACACGAGCGCCACCCTCAAGTTCCCGTTCGGTCAGCTCGTCGCTGATCTCTCGCAGCACATGACGCTCGAGCCCGGCGACGTGATCCTCACGGGCACCCCTGCCGGGTCTTCCGTGGTGCTTCCCGGCGACGTGGTCGAGGTCGAGGTCGACGCCCCGAACGCGCCCGGAGCCCCCACCACCGGCCGCCTCGTCACCACGGTGACGCAGGGCACGCACGAGTTCGGTGCGTTCGGCAACCGGCCGCAGGCCACCGACCTGCAGCGGGTGGAGGCCTGGGGCAGCGAGGCTGAGCACGCCGCGGCGGTTGCCGCCGGCCGCGCGACGCCGCTCGCGGGGGATCAGGCCGCGGCCGGTCCGCTCACCGACGAGATCCGTGCGCTGCTCGACGGGGTCGCCGTGGCAACGGTCTCCGCGGCGCTGCGCAAGCGCGGCTACGTCGACATCTTCATCGACGGTGTGCACCCGAATCACGAGGGCGATCGCATTCTCGGCACGGCGAAGACGCTCCGGTTCATCCCGTTCCGCCCCGACCTCTTCAAGTCGCACGCCGGCGGCTTCAACGCGCAGAAGCGCGCGTTCGACACCGTCAACCCCGGCGAGGTGCTCGTGGTCGAAGCGCGCGGCATCCCCTCGACCGGCACCGTCGGCGACGTGCTCGCGCTCCGCGCCCAGGTGCGCGGCGCGGTGGGCGTCGTCACCGACGGCGGCGTCCGCGACTACGCCGCAGTGCAGGAGTTCGACATCCCCGTGTTCTCGCAGGGCGCGCACCCGAGCGTGCTCGGCCGCCGCCACGTGCCGTGGGAGACCGACGTCACGATCGCCTGCGGCGGCGCCGCGGTGCAGCCGGGCGACGTAATCATGGGCGACCGCGACGGCGTGATCGTGATCCCGCCGTTCCTGCTCGCCGAGGTGGCCGCGGAGGCCGCTGCCCAGGAGCGTGCAGACGCGTGGGTGGCGGATCGTGTTGCCGAGGGGCACGCCGTGGACGGCCTGTTCCCCATGAACGCCGAGTGGCGCGCGCGCTACGAGGCCGAGACGGGCGCGGCGTAGCCATGTCGTCCGAGTCGAAGTCCGAGCGCGCGTACCGCCTGATCCGAGAACGGATCGACAGCGGGCAGTACGTGCCGGGATACCGCCTGGTGCTCGCACCCATCGCCGCGGAGCTCGACATGTCCGTGGTCCCGGTGCGCGAGGCGATCCGGCGGCTTGAGGCCGAACAGCTGGTCACCTTCGAGCGCAACATCGGCGCGCAGGTGGCGCTCATCAAGGAGACGGAGTACCTGCACACAATGCAGACGCTCGCGCTCGTTGAGGGGTCCGCAACCGGTCTCGCCGCGCCGTTCATCACGCCGGATCAGATCGAGCGCGCCCGCGCCATCAACCAGACCATGCGCGAGTCGCTGTCTGCGTTCGACCCGCAGGCATTCACGGAGCTGAACCTCAGGTTCCACAGCGTGCTCTTCGAAACCTGCCCAAACCCGCACATTCTCGACCTCGTGCACCGGGGCTGGAACCGCATGAAAGTGCTGCGCAACTCCTCGTTCAGCTTCGTCCCCGGCCGCGCCAGCGAGTCGGTCGAGGAGCACGAGCGACTGCTGCAGCTCATCGAGCGGGGCGGCACCCCCATCGAAATCGAGCTTGCCGCCCGCGCGCACCGCACGGCGACGCTCGACGCGGTGCTCTCGCACACGGGAGAACACCGACCGCACGAGCCGGATCCGGCCACTGCCCAGGCGCTGGATCCGGCACCCATTCCCACCGCGTGAGCGGCACACACACCACCCACACCACCATCACTGCCATCGGAGGCGACAGCATGACTCAGTCACAGCCCGCAGGGCTCCCAGACAAGATCCGCCACTTCATCGACGGAAAGTTCGTCGACTCGGTCGGGGGCGAGGAGTTCGACGTCCTCGATCCCGTGTCGAACGAGACCTACATCACGGCCGCCGCCGGCCAGAAGGCCGACATCGACCTCGCCGTCGCAGCTGCCCGCCGCGCGTTCACCGAGGGCCCCTGGCCCAAGATGCTCCCCCGTGAGCGCTCGCGCATCCTTCACAAGGTCGCCGACATCGTCGAGTCGCGCGACGCGCAGCTCGCCGAACTCGAGAGCTACGACTCCGGCCTGCCCATCACTCAGGCGAAGGGCCAGGCCCGCCGCGCGGCAGAGAACTTCCGGTTCTTCGCCGACCTGATCGTCGCGCAGCACGACGACGCGTTCAAGGTGCCCGGTCGCCAGGTCAACTACGTGAACCGCAAGCCGATCGGCGTCGCCGGCCTCATCACGCCGTGGAACACGCCCTTCATGCTCGAGTCGTGGAAGCTGGGCCCCGCCCTCGCGACGGGCAACACGGTCGTGCTCAAGCCGGCCGAATTCACCCCGCTCTCGGCATCGCTCTGGGGCGAGATCTTCCGCGAGGCGGGCGTGCCAGACGGCGTGTTCAACCTCGTGAACGGCTTCGGCGAGGAGGCGGGCGACGCGCTCGTCAAGCACCCCGAGGTGCCGCTCATCTCGTTCACGGGCGAGTCGACCACCGGCTCGCTGATCTTCGCGAACTCCGCGCCGTTCCTCAAGGGACTGTCGATGGAGCTCGGCGGCAAGAGCCCGGCGATCGTGTTCGCCGACGCGGAGCTCGACGCGGCGCTTGACGCCACCGTGTTCGGCGTGTTCAGCCTGAACGGCGAGCGCTGCACCGCGGGCAGCCGCATCCTGGTGCACCGCGACATCTACGACGAGTTCGTGGAGCGGTACGCTGAGCGCGCCAAGAACGTGGTCGTCGGCCTGCCCAACGATCCCGCGACCGAGGTGGGCGCACTCGTGCACCCCGAGCACTTCGAGAAGGTGACCCGCTACATCGAGATCGGCAAGTCCGAGGGCCGCCTGGTCGCGGGCGGCGGGCGCCCCGAGGGCTTCCCCACCGGCAACTTCGTCGCGCCGACCGTGTTTGCAGACGTGAAGCCGGACGCGCGGATCTTCCAGGAGGAGATCTTCGGACCCGTCGTCGCGATCACGCCGTTCGACACCGACGAGGAGGCGCTGGAACTCGCCAACAACACCAAGTACGGCCTCGCGGCCTACATCTGGACGTCGAACCTCAAGCGCGCACACAACTTCGCCCAGGCGGTCGAGGCCGGCATGGTGTGGCTCAACTCGAACAACGTGCGCGACCTGCGCACCCCGTTCGGCGGCGTGAAGGCGTCCGGTCTCGGGCACGAGGGCGGCTACCGCTCGATCGATTTCTACACCGATCAGCAGGCCGTCCACATCACGCTCAACGAAGCGCACTCGCCGAAGTTCGGCGCAGGCAAGTAACCCTCTCCCCCGCCCCAACCACAGATTGAAGGACAACGAAATGTCTGAACTCAAGGGTCGTGAAAAGACCTCCTCCGGCTTCTACGTCACCAAGGAAGCCCCGATCAAGACCGACAACCCGATCCTGACCCCCCAGTCGCCCGCGCCGGATATCCTGCGCTGCGCGTACATGGAGCTTGTGGTCACCGATCTGGCGGCGTCGCGCGCGTTCTACGTGGACGTGCTCGGTCTCACCGTGACCGAGGAGGACGAGAACACCGTCTACCTCCGGTCGCTGGAGGAGTTCATCCACCACAACCTGGTGCTCCGCAAGGGCCCGGTTGCCGCGGTCGCCGCGTTCTCGTACCGCGTGCGCACCCCCGAGGATCTTGACAAGGCCGTGGCGTTCTACACGGAGCTCGGCTGCCGCGTCGAGCGCAAGGCCGACGGGTTCACGAACGGCATCGGCGACTCCGTGCGCGTCGAGGATCCGCTCGGCTTCCCTTACGAGTTCTTCTACGACGTGGAGCACGTGGAGCGCCTCGCGTGGCGCTACGACCTGTACACGCCGGGCGCGCTCGTGCGCCTCGACCACTTCAACCAGGTCACCCCGGACGTGCCGCGCGCGGTGCGCCACTACCAGGACCTCGGCTTCCGCGTGACCGAGGACATTCAGGACGAGGACGGCACGGTCTACGCGGCCTGGCTGCGCCGCAAGCCGACCGTGCACGACACGGCAGCGACGGGCGGCGACGGCCCCCGCATGCACCACGTCGCGTTCTCCACCCACGAGAAGCACAACATCCTCGCGATCTGCGACAAGCTGGGCGCGCTGCGCATGTCCGACCGCATCGAGCGCGGCCCCGGCCGCCACGGCGTCTCGAACGCGTTCTACCTGTACCTCCTGGATCCGGACGGCCACCGCGTCGAGATCTACACCCAGGACTACTACACGGGCGATCCGGACAACCCGGTCGTCACCTGGGACGTGCACGACAATCAGCGCCGCGATTGGTGGGGCAACCCCGTCGTGCCGTCCTGGTACACGGATGCCTCGCTCGTGCTCGATCTCGACGGCAACCCGCAGCCCGTCATTGCGCGCACGGACGCCTCTGAGATGGCCGTGACCATCGGGGCCGACGGCTTCTCGTACACCCGCGATGAGGACGGCGAGAAGGGCTTCAAGCTCGGCAACACGCTGTAACTCTCGCGCACGCGAGTGCGGGGCCGGGGCGCGTGCGCGTCCCGGCCCCGCTGCGTGTGTGCGGCGGGACGGGTGGGGCGGCTACGCGCTGCGGGGCCGGGACGGCCGCTACACGCTGCGGGGCGGGGCGGCCGCTACGCGCTGCGGGGCGGGTGCGCCGCAGCGGTGAGCTCGGTGAGCGCGGTGAGCGCGCCCTGCGCGAGGCCCAGCGCGAGCTCCGCATAGCTTCGCACCGCGACGCGGCTCTCCTCGCGCGGCGTGCGGTCGCCCACGAGCGGGTAGAGATCGTACGCGTCCTCAAGCGCGACCAGGTTGCGCGCGATGATCCCGGGCGGCGAACCGAGCGTGAATTCCCCGGTCCCGGCCCCGATCTCCACGAGCGTGCGATAGAGCATCACCTGCCGCTCGACGAGCGCGCGGTGCGCGGGCAGGTACTCCGGGTG
Organism: Leucobacter luti; assembly: GCF_004217175.1. GTDB lineage: Bacteria > Actinomycetota > Actinomycetes > Actinomycetales > Microbacteriaceae > Leucobacter > Leucobacter luti. Next base: position 563,767 of record NZ_SHKI01000002.1, on the reverse strand, counting down.
TGCGGCGAGCACCGGCACACTCTCGTAGACCTGCCGCAGCTCATCACTGATCTCGTCGGGCACGCCGGCGTCGATCATCGCCGCGATCCGCGCGGCCGCGCTCTCGGAGCGATCGAGGATCCCCTGGCGCCGCTCCGCGAACTGTTCCATTGCGCCGGCGAGCGCGGTGATCTGCAACTCGTTGAGGCTCGCAAAGTAGTGGAGCACGTTCGCGGGGCTCATCGCCGCCTCTGCGGCGACCGCACGCACGTTGACGCCGCCGCGGGGCCGGGTCCGCGCGACCCGCCAGAACGCCTGGACAATCTCGTCCCGGCGCTCCAGGCGGCGGCGCGCGGTCGCATTCATGTGGCTCAGCCTATGGCATTCGCCCCGTCGCGTTCGCTCGGCTGCACCCGCACGGACTCCGTGAGCCCGGCGTAATACTCGGGGCGCCGCGCACGGAGCACGAGCCCCACGATGATTCCGCCGATGAACAGGATCGGCGTCGGCAGCAGCAGCCACTGATTGATGGGCCCCTCGAGCCCCGTGACCACCTCGAAGTTCGTGACGATCAGCGCGTACCCCACGGCGAGCCCGATCGCGCCGAGGATCGGGGCGATCACCACGCGGAAGACGCTGTGCCCGCGCCGGTCCCTGAGGAAGTACCAGACCACGGCGATCGCCGCGAGCGCCTGCGCGAACACGAGCCCCTGCACGCCGGTTGCGTAGGTCCAGAGCGCGAGGCCAAGGAACGGGTCCGCGCCGACCACGATCGCGACGAGCACGCCGAGCGCCGAGAACACGGAGAGTGTGATGCTCGCCACCGCGGGCGACTGCGTGCCCCTGGTGGTGCGCCCGAGTACGCGGGGCAGCAGGCCCTCGCGGCCGAGCGCGAACAGGTAGCGCGTGCAGGCGTTGTGGAATGACAGCACGCAGGCGAAGAAGCTGGTGACGATCAGGATCTTCATGACGTAGCCCGCCCAGTACCCCGCGATCTGCTGGGTACCGTCGATCACCATGGTCTCGAACGCGTCGCCCTGCGCGAGGGCAATGATCCCGTCAACGCCGAACGCGGCCGTGAGGATCCAGAACGTGAAGCCGTAGAAGACGGCGAGGAACACGACCGCGATGATGGTGGCGCGCGGCACCGTGCGCTCCGGGCGCTTTGCCTCCTCCGCGTAGATCGCCGTGCTCTCGAAACCGAGATACGCCCCGAACCCGACCACGAAGAGCGCCCCGGACGTGGGGGCGAGGAACACGTTGTCGATACTGAATGGAGCAGCACTCCACGGCTCCGGGCCGCCGTCAATGAGTACCGCGACCGCGAGCACGAGCAGGATCGCGACCTCGAGCGTGAGCAGCACCGCGAGCACCTTCGCCCCGACGTCGATCTTGCGGTAGCCGAGGAACGCGACAATCGCGACGGAGAGCAGCGACCACACGCCCCAGGGCAGGTCGATCCCGAGCAGCTCGGCAAACGTGAACTGCGCGAAGAATCCGATGAAGCCGTAGAACGAGATGACGAGTGAGATGTAGGCGAAGACGGTCACCGACGAGGCGCCGAGCCCGAAGGGCTTGCCAAGGCCGCGCGAGACGTACGCGTAGAACGCCCCGGCGTTGCGCACGCTCTTCGACATCGCGGTAAACCCGAGCGCGAACAGGATCAGCACGACGCCGCTGAAGAGCATCGCACCGGGGGCGCCGAGGCCGCCGAGCCGAAACGACGTCGCGGCGCCGCTCACCACCACGGTGAGGGGCGCTGCGGCCGAGACCACGAAGAAGATGATGTCCCAGGTGCCGAGTCTGCCCGCGGCGAGGCTGCCCGACTCCGCGGTCGTGACTGCTGGGGACTGCGCTGGTGGGGCGGACATGTGAGACTCCTTTGTCAGAACTGAACATCGCGGTATGGTTTGAACGGCAGTCAGAAAAACTGACGAAAACCATTGGTTCATGAGTGTAGACACGAAAGACTGGTTTAAACAATGTTCAATGTTGAGCGCGCGGCACCACCGGCCCCGGAGCGGGCGCGGGATCTCGGGGTGGAGTTTGACGGCGAGCCGGGAGCGCTCAACGCGATCACGGACGTCCCGGGCCTCGAGGTCGGCCTCGTCACGCTCATCGGCGACGAGCCGGTCGCCACTCGCACCGGGGTCACCGCGATCCTCCCCCGCGGCAAAGCAAACGCCGGCGCACCCTGCGCGGCCGGCGTCGCGGTGCTCAACGGAAACGGCGAACTCACCGGGCGCAGCTGGATCGAGGAGTCCGGGCAGCTGCAAACGCCGATCGCGATCACCAATTCGCACGCCGTCGGCGCAGTCCACCGCGGCGTCGACGCCTGGATGGCAACGAACCACCCAGCCTCGGCGGCCGCGTGGATGCTGCCCGTCGTCGGCGAGACCTGGGACGGCTACCTCAACTCGATCAACGCCGACACGGTGCGGCCCGAGCACGCGGCCCGCGCACTCGATGGCGCCACGGGCGGGCCCGTCGCCGAGGGGAACGTCGGTGGCGGCACGGGCATGAACTGCTACGGCTTCAAGGGCGGCACGGGGACGGCCTCGCGGGTCGTCCGATCCGGAACCGCTTCCTGGACCGTCGGTGTGCTGCTCCAGGCAAACTTCGGCTCGCGCGCCGAGCTGCGCGTGCAGGGGCGACCGCTCGGCCGCGACTCGGCGGCCCCCAACCGCATGGAGGCGGAGAACTGGTTTGCCGCGGATCTGCGCGCCGCGGGGGTCGACGACAGCCCCGCCAGCGGTGACGCGGCCACGGGGTCTCCGGAGGCAGATGCCCGAACTGGGCGGGCAACCCCGGGGGCCGGCAGCGTGATCGTGATCGTGGCGACCGACGCCCCTCTCCTGCCGGATCAGTGCCGCGCCCTCGCGCGCAGGGTTTCGCTCGGCCTCGCTCGCACCGGCACCACCGGCAGCCACTTCTCTGGCGACATCTTCCTCGCGTTCTCCACGGCGAACGAGGCGGGCCTGTCGTCGCGCATGAGCGACGGTGAGATCCGCACTGAGACGCTCGAGCACATCGCCTGGGGCAGCATTGATCCGTTCTACGCGGCCGTGGTCGAGGCGACCGAGGAGGCCGTGGTCAACGCACTCGTGGGCGCGCGCGACATGACCGGGCGCGACGGCCACACGAGCTACGCACTTCCCCACGAGGAGGTGCGAGCGGCGTTCGGCGCCTAGCGCCGCGGCGGGCGCGGCGGCGCGCGATCGCCCGTGCGCAGCGCCGCCCGGCCACCCGCGCACACTATCCATTCGGATAGTCGTGCGCGGGTGGTCATGCCCCGTGCGCGCTCTGCACAGCCCAGCACTTCACCTCTCCCCGCGCCGAATCTAGACTCGGAGCGCATGTGCTGCCGGCGTCGTTGCCGGCAGGGTCGGCAACGCCGCAAGACCGGGAGGAAAAATCACATGAGCACAACCCAGGACGCAGGGGTCGCGCAGAGCGATCCGGGCCTCAGCCGCAGAACCCTCGGGGTCCCCGCGATCACCCTGATGATCATCGCGGCGTCAGCGCCGCTCACCGTGGTCGCCGGCGGAGTCACCACGTCGTTCGCCGTCACCGAGTCGCTCGGCGTCCCGCTCGGCTTCCTGCTCATCGCGGTCATCCTCACGGTGTTCGCGGTCGGCTACACCGCAATGGGCCGGCACATCACGAACGCCGGCGCGTTCTACGCGTACATCGCCCAGGGGCTGGGCCGCCCGCTCGGCGTCGGTGCATCGCTCGTCGCCCTCGTCTCGTACAACGCCATGCAGGTCGGCATCTACGGGCTGTTCGGCTTCCAGCTCTCGATGTTCCTCGAGGCGAAGTTTGGCATCGTCTCCCCCTGGTGGCTCTGGATCCTGCTCTGCATCGTCCTCGTGGGCGTGCTCGGCGTGAACCGCGTAGACCTCTCCGCGAAGGTGCTCGGTGTGCTCGTGGGCCTGGAGTTCCTCGTGGTCATCGTCTTCGACATCGTCTCGATCGCCGTCGCACCCGAGGGCGTGTCGACCGCCACGCTCAACCCGGCGGCGCTCTTCGGCCCCGCGCTCGGCATCATTCTCGTGTTCGGTGTCGCCGCGTTCATGGGCTTCGAGGGCGCAGCAATCTACGGCGAGGAGGCGAAAGACCCCAAACGCACCGTGCCGCGCGCCACCTACGCCGCCGTCGCCATCATCGGCGTGTTCTACGCGTTCAGCGCCTGGGCGTTCTCCGTGGGGGTGGGCCCGTCGCAGATCGTGGGGGCATCGCAGGAATTCGGCCCCGACCTCATGTTCGTGTTCATGACCGACCAGGTCGGCGTGCTGTTCGCGGACGTCATGACGCTCCTGTTCCTCACCAGCCTCTTCGCTGCGCAGCAGTCGTTCCACAACGCGGTCGCCCGCTACTTCTTCTCGCTCGGGCGCGAGGGCGTGCTGCCCGCGTGGTTTGCGCGCACCAGCCGCGCCGGCGCACCCTGGGCCGGATCGGTCGCGCAGACCGTGATCGCGCTCGTGGTCGTGATCGGCTTCGCGCTCGCGGGCGAGGCGTTCGGCGGGGCCGCCGCCCTCGGCGACTCAGCCTTCCTCTACCCCGTCCTCACGATGTTTACCTGGCTTACGAACACCGGGGCGATGGGCCTCGTGCTGCTCATGGCGGTCATCGCCGCGGCCGTGATCGGGTTCTTCCGCAAGAACCCGCGCGGGCTCAGCGCGTGGACCACGATCGTGGCGCCCGTGATCTCGGGAGTCGCGCTCATCTGGGTGTTCGTCATGATCCTGCAGAACTTCCAGCTCATGCTCGGACAGGAGGAGCCGGACGCGTCGACGTTCGTACTGCCGGGCCTCATCTTCGCCGCGGCAGCCATCGGCATCGTCTGGGCGCTCGTGATCCGCGCGACCCGGCCGAACATCTACCGCCAGATCGGACACGGCACCGAGCCGGGCGCGTACGGCACCGAACTCGTGGACGTGGTCGAGGCGCCCGAGCGCTAGCCCGGCGCCACGCGCCCGCGCCCGCGTGCCCGCCCGCGCGCACGGCGCCGAGTGTCGCCAAATGCCCCCTTCGGATTCTTCGAAGGGGGCATTTGGCGACACTCGGCGGGGTGGCTGGCCACGCCCTACGGGCCAGGCCCCGCGGGCCACGCGGGCCACGCGGGCCACGCACGCGGGCCACGCACGCGGGCCTGGCCCCGCAACGCCGAGAGCCCGCCTCCCCGAGAACGGGGCGGCGGGCTCTCGGCGTGCGAGGCGGGTTAGGCCGCGCCCTCGAACATGCTCGTGACGGAGCCGTCCTCAAACACCTCGTGGATCGCCTTCGCGAGCAGGGGCGCGATCGGCAGCACGGTGAGCTTGTCGAACCGCTTCTCGGCGGGCACCGGCAGCGTGTCGGTGACGACCACCTGGTCGATGAAGTCGGCCGAGAGGTACTCCGTGGCCTTGCCGGAGAAGATCGCGTGCGTCGCCGCGATGGTCACGCCGCGCGCGCCAGCCTGCTTGAGCGCCTCTGCGGCCTTCGAGATCGTGCCGCCCGTGTCGATCATGTCGTCGACCATGAGGCACCAGCGATCCTTCACGTCGCCCACGATGCCGTGCACCGACGCCTGGTTCGCAACCGAGGGGTCGCGGCGCTTGTGGATGATCGCGAGCGGGGCGCCCAGACGGTCGCTCCACACGTCGGCGACGCGCACGCGGCCCATGTCGGGCGACACGACCGTGAGATCGTCGCGGTTGAGGTGCTTCTCGAAGTGCGCGAGCAGCACCGGCATCGCGAAGAGGTGGTCGAGCGGGCCGTCAAAGAAACCCTGAATCTGCGGGGCGTGCAGATCGACGGACATGATGCGGTCGGCACCAGCGGTCTTGAAGAGGTCGGCAACCAGTCGGGCCGAGATCGGCTCGCGGCCGCGGCCCTTCTTGTCCTGGCGCGAGTAGGGGTAGAACGGCGCCACCACGGTGATCCGCTTCGCCGAGGCGCGCTTGAGCGCGTCGACGATGATGAGCTGCTCCATGAGCCACTCGTTGATCGGGTTCGTGTGCGACTGGATCACGAACGCGTCAGAACCGCGCACGCTCTCGTCGAAGCGCGCGTACAGCTCACCATTGGCGAACGTGCGCGCGTCGGTCGGGACGAGTTCGGCGCCCAGCTCGGACGCCACCTGCTCAGCGAGCTCGGGGTATGCCCGGCCCGAAATCAAGACGAGCTTTTTCTGCCCCGCCATCTCGATCGTACTCATCAGTGCTGATACGTCCTCACTTGTTGAATTCCCGCTTTTCCACGCTCACTCGGCTGCAGTACCGGTGGAACGCGCAGCCGCTTCCGCGGTGCTCGTTCCGGGCCGGTGCTCGGCCACCCATCCTTCAATATTGCGCTGCGGCGCTACGTTCAGCGCCAGTGCCCCTGAGGGCACGTTCTTTCGGACGACCGTACCCGCTGCCGTGTACGTTCCGTCTTCAATGGTAACCGGCGCGATGAGAACATTCTTCGAACCGACCCGAACTCCGTCGCCCACGGTCGACTGGTGCTTCTTCACACCGTCGTAGTTTGCGAAGATTGTGCCCGCACCGATGTTGCTGCCGGTGCCAATGGTGGCGTCGCCCACGTAGCTCAGGTGCGGCACCTTGCTGCCGTCGCCGATCTTCGCGTTCTTCGTCTCGACGAACGCGCCGATCTTGCCCTGCGCGCCGAGTTCGGTGCCGGGGCGAATGAACGCGAACGGCCCCACCTCAGCACCGGCCGCGAACACCGCGAGCGTCGCCTCGCTGCGGCGGATCCGCACCCCCTCGGCGACCTCGCAGTCGACGAGCGTGGTGTCGGGGCCAATGATGGCGTCGGCGGCGATCGAGGTGGCGCCCTGCAGGAAGGTCCCGGGGAGGATCTCGACGTCCGCCGCGATCGACACGTCCGCGTCGATCCAGGTGGTGGTCGGGTCCTGGATGGTGACGCCGGCCCGCTGGTGCGCGCGCACGATGCGCGCGTTCAGCTCGCGGCCGGCCTGAGCGAGCTGCGCGCGGTCGTTGACACCGGCGATGAGCCACGGGTCATCGGTCGCCACGGCCTCGACGGCGCCGCCGCCGGAGAGGATGCGCGCCGCGGCGTCAGTGAGGTACTTCTCGCCCTGCGCGTTGTTCGTGTCGATCTGCGCGAGCGCGTCCTGCACGGCACGGCGCGCGAAGACGTAGATGCCACCGTTGATCTCGGTGATGCGGCGCTGCGCCTCGTCGGCGTCCTTCTCCTCGACGATGCCGGTCACGGCCCCCTCGGGCGAACGCAGGATGCGGCCGAGCCCGGTCGGGTTGTCAAAGATCGCGGAGAGCAGCGTCATTGCCCGGCCTCCGTCGAGGTGACCGCGCACGAGGCGGTCGAGGGTCACGGTGTCGACGAGCGGCACGTCGCCGGAGAGCACGACCACGGTGCCGTCGAAGTCGTCGGGCAGCGCCTCGAGCGCCTGCTCCACGGCGCGGCCGGTTCCCGGCGTGGCGTCCTGATCCACGATCACGGTGTCCGGCGCGTGCTCCAGCACAGCCGCGGCGACGCGATCACGGTCGTGGCGCACCACGGTGATGACCCGGGACGGCGAGAGCCCCGCGGCCGTGTCGAGCACGTGCGCGATGAGCGAGCGGCCGCCGATGCGGTGGAGCACCTTGGGCAGGGAGGACTTCATGCGGGTCCCCTGCCCCGCAGCGAGGATCACGACCGCGAGCGAGCGTTCTACCATGAGATTTTCCTTTCACCGGAGGCGAGGTGCGTCCGTCGACGCCGCGTGCTGGGATTTCCCCCGGCACCCACGCACTGTTCCGCCTCCAGGATTCGAACCTAGACCTAACAGCTCCAAAGGCTGTCGTGCTGCCATTACACCAAGGCGGACCGTGCCAAAACAGCACGGATACAGTCTGCCAGACTCCGGAAGCTCTCGTGCACGCGCGGGAGAGTTCGCTCGACGTCGAGACAAGTTGGATAATGGAGGAATGAAGCATGAAGACGAGGTCGATCGGATCATCGCGGCGTGGACCACGGCGCGACCCGACCTGGATCTCGCGCCCCTCGAGATCTTTTCGCGCCTGTGGCGGATCACGAAGCACCTCGACCGGGCACGCGCGCACGCGTTTGAGCGCTCGGGCCTCGCCTCGTGGGAGTTCGACGTGCTCGCGGTGCTGCGGCGCGGCGGCGAGCCGTTTCTGCAGAGCCCCAAGCTGCTCGTGCAGCAGACCATGGTGTCGAGCGGCACAATGACAAACCGGATCGACCGCATGGTGGAGCGGGGACTCGTGCGCCGGCTCACTGACCCGAACGATGGCCGCGGCGTGCTCGTCGAGATGACGCCGCTCGGCCTCACGCTGGTTGACGCGGCGATCACTCGCCTGAGCGATTCGGAAGAGCGCCTGCTCGGCGGTATCCCGCGCTCCGAGCGGGAGCGCCTCTCGGTGCTGCTGCGCCGGCTCGCGCTGAGCGTTGACCGCTTCGAGCCGGAGCCGCTCCCGGTCGACGGGGATCCGCTGAGCGCCTAGCCCGGGCGCCCCGTCCCCAGCAGGCTCGCACCAGAGCCACCCCGCACCTCGCGGGCCCGCAGGCCCGCAGCCCGGGGCGCACCCGCGTCGCGCGGATCCGCCCCGGCATCCCGGCTACTTCTTCGCCGGCTTCGCCGCGACCTTCTGGGTCGCGCTCGCTGACTTCGCGGAGATGTTCGCGGTGCCCAGGTACTTCGCGGTGACCTTCACCTTGGCGGTCAGCGCCTTCGGTGCCGTCACCTTGACGGTCCCCTTGTGCGCCGCCGTGAGGGCGACCGTCCGCTTCGCGGAGCCGAAGCTCACGGTGACCCGCCCCGTGGGGTACGCCCCGTTGGTGAGTTTGCCAAGCTTCACGGTGACGGTGGGGCGCGTGCCGTACTTTGCGATCTTCGTGGTGACCTTCGCCGACGTCACGGACGCCCGGGTGATCGCGAGCGTGCTCGGCGCGAAGCGCTTCGCGGTGTCCGCGTAGGTGTCGTCGCCGATGTAGGCGGCGGCGACCCGGTACGTGCCCACGGGCAGCGCGGGCAGCTTGAGCGTGGCGCGCCCCGCGGAGTTCACCTTGGCAGTGCCGAGGTCGCGCGAGCCGGCGGTGAAGAGCACCGTGCCGCTCGTGGCCCCGGTGACCCGCACGCTCGCACTGGGGCGCACCCCGTACACCGCGCGTGTGGCGTCCACGGTGACCGTCGACAGCGTCACGGGGACAAGTCCCACGGTCACGCGCCGCGCCTTCGACGCGGACTCGCCGTAGCGGGCGTCACCCGCGTAGCGCGCAGTGAGCTGGAAGGTGGTGGCAACTGGCGAGCTGTAGGCGAGGGTGGCGGTGCCGTCGGCAATCTGCGCGGCACCGATCGTCTCGGACCCGGCGGTGAACACCACCTCACCGGTCGCGTCGGCGGGCACGGTGGCCACGAACTCAAGCTCGTCCTGCGCGGTGCCAGCGGTGTCGCCGCTGAGCGTCGTCTTAGAGCTGAGCTTTGCCACCTCGGCTTCGAGCTCGGCGACGGCGGGGGCGAAGTGGCCCGCCGCGTCCGCGAAGCTCGCGGCGAACGCCTGGGTGCCGCCGGCGGCGAACGCGGCGATCGCGCAGCTCGCCGCGCCGTCAGCAACGGCAACCGCCTCACACCCGGGGACGGTCACGCCGGCCTGCGAGAACGCGACGGTTCCGCCCGGGGTCCCGGCGCCCGCTCGCGGCGCGGTGACGCTCGCGGTGAGGGTGCCGCCCTCGGCGACACTCAGCTCCGCCGCGCTGAGAGCGAGCTCGGTGCGTGCGGCACCGAGGAGGTACACCGCGGCGTAGTCGGTGCCGTTCGCCCCGCCGACGATGTCGGGGACCCCGTTGCCGTCGAAGTCGCCGCTGCCGCCCACCGAGCGGCCGAGCTGCGCGCCTGCGGCCGCGCCGTCGATCCGGAACCCGAGTGCCGGATCGAGTGCCGCCGTCGAGATCGTGCCCGAGAAGCCGGGCTGCCCGTACACCACGTAGATCGCGCCGGCGTTCGACCCGGCAGCGTCGTGGCCCCACGCGCCAAGCAGCGCTTCGGGGACACCGTCGCCGTTCAGATCGCCGATTCCGGCGGCCGACCAACCAAACTTGTCGTTGTCGACCGCGCCGTCGATCCAGTACCCGCGGGGGACGGTCTCGCCGGTGCAGGCGCCGCTCGTGTTCAGCGCCTCGTCGGCGCAGCTGAACACCGCGTTCTCGGCGGCGCCGGGGGTCGTGAAGACGGTCTGCGTCGAGTCGGATCCAAGCACGACGGCCGCGGCCCCAGCGCGCGGGCCCGTCGCGGCGTTCGAGACGCCGTCTCCACCCACCACGAAGTCGGCCTTGCCGTCGCCGTTGATGTCGCCGAGCGCGCCGATGGCGGTGCCCAGCCGGTCACGCCCGCGCTGCGGCCCGTAGACCGCAAAGCCCTGCGCACCCAGGTTCGCGACGTCCACGCTCTGCCGCGTGGTCGAGCCGAACACCGCGTAGGCCGCGCCGGCGACGGGGGCCGACGCGCCCCAGGGGGTGGCGCCGTAGCTCCCCACCACGATGTCGGCGAGGCCGTCGCCGTTGATGTCGCCGACGTCCTCGGCGGAGATGATCTGGCCGCCGCTCCCGTCGATCGTGAACAGCACGCGCGCGGCGCCGGCCTCGGAGGCCACGTCGATCGTGTTCACGTCGGTGGACCCCGAGATCACCCACACACGTCCGACGTTCGCGGCTGCGGGGGTGCCCGCCTCGGCGTTCGCCGGCCGGTCGTAGAGATTGTCGGTGATCGCGAAGTCCGCCAGGCCGTCGCCGTTCACGTCGCCGAGCCCGCTGACCGCGTAGCCGAAGTTTGCGCTGCCGCCCGACGCCGCGTTGTCCGCGACCGCCGCCGAGTTGGTCACCTCGAAACCGCGCGTGCCGAGCGTGTCAACGTCGACCGGCTCGAAGTCCGCCGCCCCGAGCACCACCCAGGTGCGCTGGGTGCGGTTTGACCCGACGATCACGTCGTCGATGCCGTCGCCGTTGACGTCGCCGAGGCAGGAGACGCTCAGGCCCGCGAACGCGTTCGGGGTGTTCGGTCCGTCGATCCGGATCGCGCCCACCGCGGTGCCGCGCCCGATCGGGCCGGCGACGGGGTCGGCGCCACCGAGCAGGACGTAGCCAGCGCCGGCGTTCGCGGTGTTGCCCCGCTTCCACCACCAGTCGCCCACCACGGTATCGGCGAACCCGTCGCCGTTGACGTCGCACGAGCTGCGACTCGCGGCAAAGCCGAGGTCGCCGCCGGCCTCGCCCGTCCAGCGGAGCTCGGATACGGGCGGCGCGCCATCGCTGGTCGGGGTCTCAACGGCAAGCGCCGGCGTCGAGATGAACGCACTCGTCACCAGCGCGAGGGCTGCGACGACGCTCACCCCCGCTCGCGCAAGGTGTGATGTGGATTCCACGGTGTTCCTGTTCTCTGAGGTGATGGTGGGAAATGCTGCGGCGCTGCGCTGGCCCGGCGGCGGCGCACGCTTGGCCGCCGCCGGGCCGGCGCACGGGCGCTAGTTCGGCGCGTGCACGCCGTTGTTGCTGCCGAAGTCGGCCTTCGCATCGAACTTCTGGCGGCTCAGCGACACGTCGCCGAGCACGCTGCCCGGCACGATGTGCTGCCGGATCGCACCGACCGTGCGGTCGGTGCGCGCCCCGCCGCCATAGGGGTCGCTGTAGATCGTGCCGTCGGCCGTGGGCACCTGCGCGAGTGTGAGTTCCCCGAGGTAGAAGTCGCGCTGCGCGCCATTGAACGGCGAGCGGGGGTCCGTGTAGTCGAACCGCTCCGTGTCGCTGAGCCCGGCCCAGAGGTAGTCGGTGGCCGGGCGCTCCGCGTACCAGGCGAGGTCGAGCGGGCGGCTGATGCCGTTGGCGGTCGCCGTGCTGGCCGTCGCGTCGTACAGCCGGCTCGGATTGCGGATCCCAAACCAGGGATCGAACGCCGCGAACACGGTCCCGTCAGCGCTCACGATCTTGCTGTCGCTCTCCCACAGCTCGTAGAGCGTCCAGTCGGTCGGGTTGTTGCGCACGCAGTCGGTGGTCGGGATGATGCGGCGGCCGCCGTCCCCCGCGGGCAGCAGGCTTCCCACGGTCGGGATTGCGGTGTCTGGCGCGCAGGTGCCAAACATCTCGTTCGCGTTGCCGAAGCGGGTGAGGATGGAGGTGATGATCTCAGTACCGTCCGTGCAGCGCGCCGCGAACTCGCTCTCGTGCGCGTTGTTCGAGGTCGCGTCGGGTGACCAGCTGCCCTGGTGCTGTTTGATGAGCACGTCGCACACGAGCTGCGAGCCGTCGGCCAGGCGCAGCCAGTTGCGGTGTGCGTCGAGCATCTTCACGTTGTTTGCCACGAACACCTTGTGTCCGGCGTTGTCTTCGTGCCGCATGGCCATACCGCCGTGCTCGTGGCCGTAGTTCTCAAGTTCCTCGCTGGTGTATCCGAAGGGCAGGCCGACCGGCTCGCCCGCGACCAGGTCGTCCGGGGCGTAGAACGCCGCGACCCAGTCGAAGATCTCGGAGGTGCTCGGGTCGGCGCCGTGCTCGTGACCGAAGCTGCAGAGCTCGCCGGTTGCCGGATCGGTGACCTGGGCGGGGTGCCACGTCGGGTAGATCTTCCCGTCGGGGCCGACGGTCTGGTAGCTCGCGTGGAGCTCGGCCGGGCAGGTGTCCACCGCGCTCGGGACCCAGTTGCGCTCGGCGTACGCTTTCGAGGCCCCGCGCACGGGCGCCTCGGGCTCGGGCTCGGGCGCTGGTGTGGGCTTCCGAAGCGTGATCGTGGCGGTGTGCGCGATCGCGTCGGGCTTCGTCTCCGTGAGCGAGACCGTGTACTTTGCCGCGGTGGTGGTCAGCTTCGCCGCCTGCGCCGCGGTGAGGGTGAGCTTCACCGTGGTCGCGCCCTTTTTTGCCTGCACCTTTCCCTGGACGAGTGTCTTTCCGCCGAGCTGCAGCTTCGCGGTCCCGGCGCACCCGGCAGCGGCCGCGCAGCTGAGCCGCAGCGGTAGCACGCGATTCGACTCGACCGTGTAGCTCGCGGTGGTCACTTTCACCTGCGCCTTCGCCGGCTTGAGCGTGGCGCTCTGCGTGAACTTGGCGGAGCTTGGCTTCGTGGTCGCTCCCGAGATCTTGAGCTTCGCGCTCCCGCGCTTCACGAACGCCCGGTAGTCGGCGGTGCCGAGCTTCCAGTTCAGCGTCTTCGCGCCGCGGGCCGCCACCGAGTACTTGAGCGTCTTGGTGCCGCCCGTCGCCAGCTTGAGCGAGAGTTTCCCTGCGCACGCCTTTGCGGAGGTGCAGGCGACCGCCACGCTGACCACCCGGTCGGTGCCAACGGTCGCCTCCGCAGTGACGCGCTGCGGGGCTGCGGCGAGCGCGGGTGCGGGGCTCGCGACCAGGCCAGCGAGCGGCACGAGCGCCGCGAGGGCGAGGATCGCGACCGCGCGCCCCCGGCTCGCGCGTCTCCCCCGTTGGTGGGTCACACTCGTCGCTGTCATCTGCGCTCCTGTCGCTCGCGTCGCCGGCTCTGCGCCGGCGAAAAACAGTTCATCCTATCTAGCTAAGGCAAGCCTTAACAAGATCAGATGTACGTGGTGTTTCGCGGTGTGCCCCGGCCGGCAGCGCGCCCCTGCCTGGCGGGGCGCCCAGTCTCGCAGCGCAACCCTGACCTCGCACCGTCGGGCCCGAGCTCGCGCAGGAGAAAACACCTCAGGCGGGCCGATTCCGAAGAATCGACCCGCCTGAGTGCGGTCTTCCTGCGCGAGTGCGCGCGGGGCCGGGGCTACGCGACCGGACGGTCCTCCGGCAGCGCCGGGGTGGCCGCCGGGGTCTCGCGCAGCGAGCCCGGCGCCTCGAACGCGGCGGCGTAGCCGAGCAGCTGCGGATCCGCGTAGGCGGCGCCCGCGAAGGTGAGCCCGATCGGCATGCCGATGTCACTCATGTTGCCCATCGGCACGGTCACCGTGGGGATCCCCAGGTGCCGCAGCGCGTAGTTGCCATTCGAGAAGAACACGCCATTCGACCAGGCGTGATCCGCGGCGGCCGGGTCCCGCTCGGCGTCCTCGCGCCCCACGTCGGCGTTCGCGGGGAACACCACCCCGTCGAAGCCCTCCTCCTGAAGCCAGCGCTCGAAGAGGTCCTCGCGCAGGCGCACGAGGGCGCGCAGGCCGTCGGCAAAGTCGGCTCGCCTGCGCGGATCCGGCACGCCGCCGGGCACCTGCGCCATGGCGACCGTCGCGCGGTAGCGATTCGGGTAGTCCTCGACCTCCTCGTAGCGGTCGGGCAGCGTGCCCTCGGGCTGCGGGAAGATGCGCTCCGGATCAACGACGCCGAGGTTCGGGATCGCCGGGTCGGCGTTTGCGCGCAGGAAGTCGTCCCAGCCGTAGGCGAGGAAGTCGCTGAACTCGGTGTCCATCCACCCCTCGGGCAGCACGCCGAGTGCGCCGACGTTTTCCTGCCCCGGGCGATCACCCTCGTACTGCTCGATGAGCGGGAAACCGGTCACCACGACCTCGGCGCCGAGTTCCTCGAGCCGGGCGCGGGCAACCGCGAAGCGCTCAAGCACCGACGGGCGGACGGCGATCGGGAAGCGGGGGTCTTCGCCGAGGTACATCGCGGGCACGGCGAAGCGCTTGCCGCGCAGCGCCGCGGGATCCGCCACCTCGCGGTAGCTCACGGGGCGATGCTCGCTCGGCAGCGGCAGCGGGACCACATCCTGGTTGCGCCAGAAGTCGCCGCGGGGGTTCGCGTCGTCCTGCACGAGCACGTCGAGCAGGCGGAGCATGTCGGGCATGGTGCGCGTGTGCGGCACGACGACGTCGCGGGCGGGGAACAGCGGCCAGTTGCCGCGGATCGAGAGGATCCCCCAGCTCGGGGTGTACGCGCACAGACCGTTGTTCGAGGCGGGGCTGCGGCCGGAGGACACGGTCTCCTCACCCATCCCAAATACGGCGAGGTTTGCGGCGGTGGAGACGCCCGAGCCGTTCGACGAGCCGGAGGCGTAGGCGGCCGCGAGGTAGTCGCGGTTGTAGGGGCTCTCGGCCCGGCCGTAGACCCCGCGCTGCATCCCCCCGTCGGCCATGGGCGGCATGTTCGTCTTCCCCACGAGTACCGCTCCGGCCTCGAGCAGCTGCGCCACCGAGAACGCGTCCCACTGCGCCACCAGCGTCTCGAACGCGGGCGAGCCCGAGGCGACCGTGAGCCCGCGCACCATGTACGAGTCCTTCACGGTAAACGGGACGCCCTCGAGCGCGCGCGCCTCCCCGGCCGCCCACCGGCGATCTGACTCGGCCGCGGCGGCGAGCGCGTCCGGGTTGGGCACGATGATTGCGTGCAGCCCGTCGGGGCCCTGATCGTAGGCGGCGGCGCGCGCGAGGTAGCGCTCGGTGAGCCACACGCTGGTGATTTCGCCGCTGCGCAGCGCCGCGAGCACGTCATCGATGGTGGTCTCGATCAGCTCAAATGTTGCGGTCGGGTCGCTCATGCACTTCCTCGTTCCTGTTCCGAACCGGTATCCTGAAAACAGTTTCAGTTTTAATGCGCGCGGTGTCAAGCCCGCCGCGCCACAGTCGAGGGGAGCCACATGGCCGAGGACACACGGGAGCGGATCCTCGCGGCCTGCGCCACGGTGATCGCGCGCAACGGGCTCGCCCGATTCCGCATGAGCGACGTGGCCCGCGAGGCAGGGGTGTCGATCGGCCTGCTCGCCTACCACTTCGGCGATCGCGACGGGCTCGTGCAGGCCGCCCTCGACGAGGTGACCGCGAGCGCCACGCGCCGCGCGCAGCTCACCCCCGAGGCGCACACGCCGGCCGCCCGCCTCACCGCGCTGCTCTGCTCGGAGTTTGGCGACGAGCCCGGCATTCGCGCCGGTTCCACGGTCTGGAACGAGGTGCGGGCGGCGGCCGTCTTCGACGCCGGGCGCGCGGCCGCGGTCGCCCGCTCCACCGCGGCCTGGCAGGACGGCATCGAGGCGCTCATCCGTGAAGCGCAGCCCGGCGCCAACGCCGCTGCCGCCGCACGCGCGGCACTCACGCTCACCGCGCTCGTTGAGGGCCTCTCGGGGCGCTGGCTCACCGGGCAGCTCGACGCGGCCGACGCGCAGGCGGCGGTGCGCGGTGCGCTCACCGCGCTCGGGCTCGGCGCCGGCGCGTAGCGGAGGTCACCACCCGAGCGGGCGGCTCCGGCGACTCGGTACGGCTCGCTGGCCCCGACGGCTCGGCCCAGGCCCGAGCCCCGGCGATTCGGTGCCGGCCCCGGCTACTCGATCCCGGCCACGCGCTCGGCCGCGAGCTGCCGCAGGATCTCTCCAAGCCACGTCACCGCGGGCGGCACGGGCCCGCGCCGCGTGACGAACGACACCCGCCGCTCCCCCAGATCCTGCACGGCGGGGCGCAGCACCACATCAAAGTCGGCGTCGACGGCGGCGGCCGTGGTGAGCGCGAAGCCAAGCCCCTCGGCCACGAGCCCGTGGATCATCGTGAGGTCGTCGGTGCGCATCACCTCGCGCACGGGGAGCCCGAGCGAGTGATACACCCGGCGGAGCACCCGGTCAGACGCCTCGTCGGGGTTGCGGCTGCACACCCATGCGACCTCGGCGAGCTCGGCGAAGTCAAGCACGTCCCGCGCACCGAGCGGGCCGCTGCGCGACACCATGACTCGGTACGGCTCCGACAGGAGCGTGGTGCGCTCCACGTCCGGTACCGCGAGCGCGAGCTCGTCGGACACGTCGTAAATGAGCCCGGCGTGCACCTCCCCGCCGCGCAGCAGGCGCAGCACTTCCGTGGGCTCGGCCTCGACGACCTCGACCCGCACCGACGTACGCTGCTGCAGCCGCGCGATCGCGGCGGGCATGAGCCGCGATCCGATGGAGGAGAAGGTTCCCACACGCAGGGTCACGACACCCGCGTCGCGCTGATCCGCCACCGCGCGCTCCGCCCGCTCGATGCGCGTGAACACGGGCGCGATGTCCGCCGCGAACGCCGCGCCGAGGGGCGTGAGGTGCGCGCCCCGCCGATCGCGGTCCACGAGCCGCGCGTTGAGATGGGCCTCGAGCGCGCTGAGGTGATGGGTCACCGTGGGCACCCCGTACTGCAGCGCTTCGGCGGCCTGCGTGAGGCTCCCGTGCTCGCGGATCGCGAGGAGGACGCGGAACTGCTGGAGCGACATCATGTCATATATACTATGTGACCACGCGCGAAAACATGATACTGCGCATAGGGTCTGGTTTCTTCTTACCCTGGAGCCATGCAGACCGTTTCCTCCGCGACCGATCCGGCCGCGACCGCCGACGCCGCCGTGACCTCCGACCCAATTGCGGACGCCACATTCACGACTCCCGTGACGGCGGAGATCCCCGCGCACCAGTTCGAGACGCCCTACGCGGACGCGCTCCGCTCGCTCGCCGGCCACGACTGGCAGCGCCTGCACGTGCCGGGTCACCAGGCGAGCGCCGCGAACGCCCCCGGTGTCGCGGGGCTCGTCGGAGAGGCCGCGCTCTCAATCGACTTCCCGATGCTGTTCAGCGGGGTCGATCAGGAAACGTGGCGCCTCGTGACCCCCGGTCGTATCACGCCGCTCATGCGCGCGCAGGAGCTCGCGGCAGAGGCCTGGGGCGCGAGCCGCACCTGGTTCATCACCAACGGCGCGTCCGGCGGCAACCACGTCGCCACCACCGTGGTGCGCGCGCTCGGCACCGAGCTCGTGGTGCAGCGCAGCGTGCACTCAAGTGTGATCGACGGGATCACCCACGTGGGCCTCACCCCCCACTTTGTCACCGGGCACGTGGACACCGGGCTCGGCTCGGCGCACGGCGTCACCGCCGAGCAGGTTGAGACCGTGCTCGCCGCACACCCGGCGAGCGCTGCCGTGTACATCGTCTCCCCCAGCTACTTCGGCGCGGTCGCCGACATCGCGGCGATCGCCCAGGTCGCCCACGCACACGATGTGCCGCTGATCGTCGACGAGTCGTGGGGCTCCCACTTCGGGCTGCACCCGCGCCTGCCCGTCAACGCGGCGCGGCTCGGCGCCGACCTCATCGTGTCGAGCACGCACAAGGCGGTCGGCTCGCTCACGCAGTCGGCGATGATCCAGCTCGGCAGCGGCCCGCACGCCGCGGCGCTCGAGCCGCTCGTCGACCGCGTGGTCCGCTCGCACCAGTCGACGAGCTGCAGCGCCCTGCTGCTCGCGTCGCTCGACGAGGCGCGCAAGAACATCGTGACCCGGCCCGAGCTCGTGGAAGAGGCGCTCGCCACGGCCGAAGAGATCCGCCGCCGCGTCCGCGCCGACCGCCGCTTCCGCGACGCGACCCCGGACATCCTTGCGAGCCCGGACGCGGTCACCAACGACCCGTTCAAGATTGCAATTGACACGCGCGGGGCCGGGATCACGGGCAGCGACGCGCACTACCAGCTGCTGCGCGATCACCGCGTGTACGCGGAACTGTCCACGCCCTCCGCGCTGCTGCTGCTCGTTGGCGCGGTCTCCCCCGTCGACGTCGACCGCTTCTGGGACGCGCTTCAGGCGCTGCCGGAGGCGGCGATCGAGCCGGAGCGCCCGATCGTGCTCCCCGCGCCGTGCGAGCGCGCGATGGGGCTCGGCGAGGCGTTCTACAGCCCCGTCGAAGTGGTGCCGTACGAGGAGGCCGTCGGCCGCATCTCCGCCGACTCGCTCGCCGCGTACCCGCCCGGCGTCCCCAACGTGCTGCCCGGCGAGATCCTGAGCGCCGAGGTCGTCGCGTTCTTGCGCGCCACGGGCGCCGCACCCTCCGGCTACGTCCGCGGCGCGGCAGACCCGGCACTCGCCACGTTCAGGGTCGTCGCGTAGCGCCGACTACAATCGCCAGGTCACCCTTTCCCGCGCCGCACCCGGGCGCACCCGTCTCCACACAAGGGAGTGTCATGTCCACCACAGCCACCGCCTCGCCCACCGGCGAGATGCAGCGCGGCCTCAAAAACCGCCACCTGCAGCTCATCGCGATCGGGGGTGCGATCGGCACGGGGCTGTTCCTCGGCTCCGGCAAGCTCATCAGCGTGTCGGGCCCGTCGATCATCTTCGTGTACATGGTGATCGGTTTCTTCGTGTTCTTCATCATGCGCGCACTCGGCGAGCTACTGCTGTCGAACCTGAATTACCACACCTTCGGGGACATCGCGAAGGACATGCTCGGGCCCTGGGCCGGCTTCTTCGTCTCGTGGAACTACTGGTTCTCTTGGGTGATCGCCTGCGTGGCAGACATCATCGCGATCACCGCGTACGTGCAGTGGTTTAACCCCGAGATCCCGAGCTGGTTGCCCGCGCTCATCACCGCCGGCGTGCTGCTCGTGCTCAACCTGCAGCCGGTCAAGTACTTCGGCGAGACCGAGTTCTGGTTCGCGATCCTCAAGATCGTCGCGATCCTCAGCCTGATCGCGGTCGGGATCGTCCTCGTACTCACCGGCTTCACGAGCCCCGAGGGGACGCAGGCGTCGTTCGCGAACCTCTGGGAGCACGGCGGCATGTTCCCCATGGGTGCGAGCGGCTTCGTACTCGGCTTCCAGATGGGCATCTTCTCCTTCATCGGTGTTGAGATGGTGGGCACCGCGGCGGCCGAGACCGAAAACCCGCGCAAGACCCTCCCGAAGGCGATCAACTCGATCGTGCTGCGCATCCTGATCTTCTACGTGGGCGCCCTCGCGATCATCATGAGCGTCACCCCGTGGAACCAGATCGAGGCAGACAAGAGCCCGTTCGTGACCACGCTCGCGCTCGCCGGCTTCGGCCTGGCGGCCGCCGCGATCCAGCTCGTCGTGCTCACCTCGGCGGCGTCGAGCGCCAACGGCGGGCTGTACTCAGGAACGCGCATGCTGTTTGGGCTGTCAAAGGACGGGCACGCGCCAAAGTCGTTCGCGCTCACCGACTCCCGCGGGGTGCCGCGCGGTTCGGTGTTCTTCACGAGCGTGTTCCTGTTCGCCGCGATCCCCCTGCTGTTCGCGGGTGACGGCGTGGTGGCCGCGTTCACCTTCGTGTCGTCGATGTGCGCCACGATGATCCTCTTCACCTGGGGCTCAATCGTGGTGAGCTACATCGTGTACCTCAAGCGCTACCCCGAGCGGCACGCGGCCTCGAAGTTCAAGCTGCCCTTCGCGCGGATCGCGCCCTGGCTCGTCCTCGCGTTCTTCGTGTTCATCGCCGGCACGCTGCTCTACGGTGAGGACACCCGTCCGCCGTTCCTCGCGACGCCGTTCTGGTTCGTGCTGCTCGCAATCCTGTGGCAGCTCCGCAAGCGGAAGCTGCGCCGCGAGGGCCGACCACTCACCGCCGCGATCCCCCTGCCGGACACGCACGAGTAGGCGGGGCGCGCGCGGCCGCTCACCCGCATCCGACCACGGCATCGCGCCGCGCGCGCACTGAGGAGCCACCGCGCCTGCCCGCGCGCCCGCCCCGCGTGAGTACACTCGGGAGCAGACACCGGGATGGGAGCCGACATGACCAACACCGCGCCTTCGGGCACGCACGACGAACTGCAGCGGGGGCTCTCAAACCGGCACCTGCAGCTGATCGCGATCGGCGGCGCCATCGGCACCGGCCTGTTCCTCGGCTCGGGCAAGGTGATCAGCCTCACCGGCCCGTCAGTGCTGTTCATCTACGCGATCATCGGCTGCATGATGTTCCTGCTCATGCGGGCGCTCGGCGAGCTGCTGCTCTCAAACCTCAATTACAAGACCTTCGGCGACATCGCGAAGGACCTGATCGGGCCGTGGGCCGGATACTTCGTCTCGTGGACGTACTGGATCACCTGGGTGGTGATCTGCGTCGCCGACATCATCGCGATCACCAGCTACGTGGCGTACATCAACGCCTCGATCCCCACCTGGGTGCCCGCGCTGATCACCGTCGCGGTGCTCACGATCCTGAACCTGCAGCCGGTGCGGTTCTTCGGCGAGTTCGAGTTCTGGTTCTCCCTCATCAAGATCGTCGCGATCCTCGCCCTGATCGTCACCGGCGTGGTGTTGCTCGTGAGCGGCTTCGAGAACCCGGACACGGGGACCCGCGCTGAGCTCAGCCACCTGTGGGACCACGGCGGCATGTTCCCGTTTGGCGCCAGCGGCTTCCTGCTCGGGTTCCAGCTCGGCATCTTCTCGTTCATCGGGGTCGAGCTGGTGGGCACCGCGGCCGCGGAGACCAAGGACCCACACCACAACCTGCCGCGCGCGATCAACTCGATCGTCGTGCGCGTGCTGATCTTCTACATTGGCGCGCTCACCGTGATCATGGCGATCACCCCGTGGGACAAGCTCGATCCGGATCAGAGCCCGTTCGTGACCACGTTCGCCTACGCCGGGTTCGCCGCGGCGGCGTTCGCGATCAACATCGTCGTGCTCACCTCGGCGGCATCGAGCGCAAACTCGGGCTTCTACTCGGGCACGCGCATGATGCACTCACTCGCGCGAGACGGCCACGCACCCGGCGGCTTCGCGGTCACGGACTCGCGCGGCGTCCCCCGCAAGGCGGTGTTCTTCTCCACGGTGTTCGTGTTCTCCGCGGTCCCGATCCTGCTGCTCGGCGACAGTGTGATCGAGGCGTTCACGTTCGTGACGTCCGTGGCCTCGACGTTTATCCTGTTCACCTGGAGCATGATCGCGATCAGCTTTATTCAGTACCTGCGCAAGCACCCGGAACGGCACGCCACGTCGAAGTTCCGCACACCGCTGCCCCGCATCGTGCCGTGGGTGGTGCTCGCGTTCTTCGCGTTCATTCTCGTGACGCTGTTCCTCGCCGACGACACCCGCCTGCCGCTGCTGTTCACACCAATCTGGTTTGTCGCGCTCGCGGTGATGTGGCAGTTCACCAAGCGGAAGCTGCTGCGGGAGGGGCGCCCGCTGACGGCGGCCGTCGAGCTTCCCGACGCCGCGGAGCACTAGGCCCCGCTAGTCCGCTTTCGTCTCCCGGTACTCCTCGATCGAGGCGTTGAAGCGGTGCAGCAGCTCGGCGAAGGTGTTCACGTCGCTGGCGGGCCAGTCCGCCATGATGCGCTCAAGGGAGCGCACCGAGTCGTCGCGGGCGTCGCGGAGCCGGGTGCGGCCCTGCGCCGTAAGAGTGAGCTTGCGCGCGACCCCACCGGCTGGGTCGAGGATGCGCTCAAGCAGCCCCGCCTTGATCGCGACGGTGGTCTGACGCTGCAGCGTTGACGCGTCGAGCCTGAACGCCGCGCTGAGCTCGCCGATCGACATGGGCCCCTGCCCGTCGAGGCGACTCATGAGCAGGTATGTGCTGCGATCGAGCCCCTGCGCATGCGGGTGCTGGGCGATCGTGTAGCGGCTGAGCAGCATCTGCTCATACTCAATATCTGCGATTCGGCGTTCAGTCACGGCGCTCCCTTCGATGCACTCAATTCTACGCGAACATGTATGATGCACTTCATATGCATTCTACACATTCAAAATCGCAGCCGACGGCCTCCCCAGCCGGGCCCACCGTCCCTAACCCCGCGGCCGACGCGGCGGCGGGTGGGCGCGGCCCGCGGCGCGCCGGCCTCGCCATCGCGGTTCTCGCCTCCGCCGGCATCGCGTCGTCGATCACGCAGACGATGGTCACCCCGCTCATTCCGCGCTTCCCGGCGATCTTCAACGCCCCCGCCGCGACGACCGCCTGGATCATCACGGCAACGCTCCTCGCCGCCGCCGTCGCCGTGCCGATCTCCGGCCGCCTCGGCGACCTGTTCGGCAAGCGCCGCATGATCCTCATCCTGGCGCTCCCCCTCGTGGTCGGCGCGCTCGTGTGCGCGGCCGCGCCGAACGTCGAGACGATGATCGTGGGCCGCGCGCTGCAGGGCCTCGGCTCGGGCATGGTACCGCTGGGGATCGCGATGCTGAGGGACCTCGTGCCGCGCGAGCGCCTCTCGTCGGCGATCGCCACGGTCAGCGCAACGCTCGGCGTCGGCGGCGCGATCGGCATGCCCATCTCCGCGGCGGTGGTGCAGTTCGCCGACTGGCGCGCGCTCTTCATCGGCAGCGCGGTGATCACGCTGATCGTGATGCTCGCGATCTGGAAGCTCATCCCGGCGCTCCCCGCGGGGGCCGCGGGTCAGCGCTTCGACTGGATCGGGGCGATTGGGATCACGATCGGACTCGTGGCGCTCATGCTCGCCGTCTCGCAGGGATCCTCGTGGGGGTGGAGCGCGCCGCTCACGCTCAGCCTGTTCGGCGTGGCCGCGATCGCGCTCGGGCTCTGGGGCGTGTGGGAGACGCGCACCACCGATCCGCTCGTCGACCTGCGCACCGCCGTCATCCCGCGCGTGCTGCTCACCAACATCGCCTCGATCTTCGTGGGATTCGGCATGTACGCGAGCATGCTGGTCATGCCGCAGCTGTTGCAGCTTCCGTCGCAGACCGGGTACGGCCTCGGCCAGTCGATCCTCGCCGCGGGCCTGTGGATGGCGCCGGCCGGGCTCATGATGCTCCTGCTCTCCCCCGTCGGCGGCCGGCTCAGCGACACGCGGGGGCCCAAGTTCACGCTCGTGCTCGGTGTGCTCGTGCTCGCACTCGGCTACGGGGTCGGCCTGCTCTGCATGGGCAGCACCTGGGGGCTGCTCGCCACGAGCCTCGTGATCAACAGCGGGGTCGCGCTCGCCTACGGCGCCATGCCGGCGATCATCATGAGCGCGGTGCCGCGCAGCGAGACCGCGGCCGCGAACGGCTTCAACACCCTCATGCGGTCGATCGGCACCACGGTCGGGGCCGCGGTGATCGGGCTCGTGCTCTCGCAGATGACCACTACGCTGGGCGGCGAACCGGTGCCTTCGGAGGCGGGCTTCAAGCTGGCGCTGCTCCTCGGCGCCGGCATCTCCGTTGCGGCCGCGATCATCGCCGCCTGCATCCCCGCATCGCGGGTGCCGGCCCCGGTGCACCGGGTGCCAGCCGCGGCTCCACACCCGGAACGGGCCGCGTAGCGGACGTGCCCCCGCGCCGCGCCCCCGCCGCACCAGCGCACCCGGGAGCGGCACCACACTGCGGTGCCGCTCCCGGGTCTGCTGCGCAGGCTGCGCGGCCTGCGCTGGCTGCGCGACTTGCGCAGACCGCACTGACTACGCGGTGGGCCCGCCGGCCGCGTGCCGCGCGAGAGTGATCTCGTGCGCCTCGCGCTCCGTCTCAACGTTTGGCTCCGAACCCGAGAGCGGCTTGCCGGCGGTCTCGGGCAGGAAGCAGATCGCGATCAGCCCGACCACCGACATCCCCATGAGGTAGAACGCCGCGGCTGAGGGGCTCCCCGTGGCGCGCACGAGGGTATCGATCACGAGCGGCGCGGTGCCGCCGAACAGCGCGATCGAGATGTTGTAGGAGACCCCCAGGCTGGTGTTGCGCGAGGCGGTCGGGAACATCGCCGGGTACGTCGAGGCGAGCGTTCCCATGTAGAGCGCCACCGGGATGCCGATCAGCGCGAGCCCGGCCACAATCGCGACGGGCGAGTTCGCACCGATGAGCGCGAACGCCGGGTAGCTCAGCACGATAATCCAGATCGCGGCTGCGAAGAGCACCGGCTTGCGGCCCACGCGATCTGAGAGCAGCCCAACGAACGGCATCAGGCAGGCCATGAGCAGCATGAGCGGCAGCGAGAACAGGTTGCCCTGGATCGCGTCGTGTTCGAGCACAGTGGACAGGTAGGTCGGCATGTACGAGGTGAACGCGTACCCGGCCGAGTTGGCAGCGGCGACGAGCAGGATCACCAGCAGCATCGGGCGCCAGTTCGCGGCGAACACGCGCAGGGGGTTGACCCGCAGGCTTGCGCCGGCGTCACCGCCGCGCTCGGCGGCGAGGGCGGCGAAGTGGGGGGTCTCCTCGACCCGCATCCGCAGGTACACCGCGACGAGGCCGAGCGGGCCCGCGATCAAGAACGGAACACGCCACAGGCCATCCTCCATCGCCTGCTGGCCGAACGCGATCTGCATCGCCGTGACGATCGCAGCACCGAGCACGAAGCCGAGGTAGCTCCCCGCGTCGAGGAACGCCGCGTAGAAGCCGCGCCGACGGTCCGGCGCCGACTCGCTAATGAACGTGAGGGCGCCGGTGAACTCGCCGCCCGCCGAGAAGCCCTGCAGGATCTTGAGCGCGACCAGCAGCACCGCGGCACCCGCCCCGATCGTCGCGTGCCCGGGGAGCAGGCCGATCAGGAAGGTGGCGACGGCGACCAGCGTGAGGGTCATGAACAGCACCCGCTTCCGGCCGATCTTGTCGCCGAGCCAGCCAAAGAACAGCCCGCCGAGCGGCCGGAAGAGGTAGGTGCTCGCGAAGGTGCCGAGCATGAAGATGACCTGCGTGGCGCGGTCGGCGTCCGGGAGGAACACCGGGCCCAGCGTGACGATGAGGTAGCCAAACACGCCAACGTCGTACCACTCCATGACGTTGCCGACGAACGTTCCGCGCACAGCGCGGCGCAGCTCGCGCTTGCGGACCACGTTGACGGTTCCCGTGTCGAGCGGCGGGGCGACCCCCGGTGCGGTGGTGTGCATAGCAAAACTCCTTTGTTGCTGATGGTAGGGCGTGGGCGGCGCGACGGCTGCGCGCGGCCGGGGTGTTAGCGGGTCGCCGGCTCCTGGCCGAAGACCGCGAAGTAGTAGCAGAGGTAGGCCGCGAGGGTGGCCGTCATGTCCTGGTGGTCCGTCATCGGGTTCACCTCGGTCACCGCGAACGAGTCGCAGTGCGGGGCGAGCGCCGCGACCGTCTCGAGCGCCTGCCGCGAGGTGATGCCGCCCGGTTCGAGCGCCCCGGCGCCCGGGGCGTGCGCCGGATCGATCGCGTCGATGTCGAACGAGAGGTGTACGTGATCGGCGCCGGCGACGCGGTCCAGGATCCGCGCGATCGCCGCGTCGGAGCCGATCCGGTCGAACTCCGCCGCGGTGATGCGCGCGAGCCCGGAGTCGTTCAGGTAGCGCTGCGACGCGGGGAAGTTGAAGTGCCGCAGCCCCACCTGAATGCTGTGCTCGGTGCTCGCGCGGGGCAGTTCGAGCGAGCGCCGCATCCCGCTCGACTGGCTGTGCGTGCCCTGCTGCACGTTCACGTCCATCACGTCGAGGTGCGCGTCGAAGTGGATCACGGCGACGCTGCCGGTGGTCGCGTCGTGCAACCCCCGCGTGCCGGCGAAGAGGAAGCAGTCGTCGCCGCCCAGCAGGATCGGGACGTTGCCGGCGCGGACGCTCTCGCTGACGCGCGCGCTCGTGTTCGCGAGCGTGGCCATCAGGTCGTGCGCCACGACCTCGGCGTCGCCGCCGTCCGACAGCGCCGGCGCCCCGTGCAGCTGCCCGGTCTCCAGCGAGAACACGCTGCCGTCCTCGACGCGCTGCGTGATCCACCCGAGCGCGTGCCGGATGCGATCGGGGGCGTACCGCGACCCCGGGAACCCGAGCGTCGAGGCCCCGTCGTACGGTGCGCCGATAATCTCGAACGTTCGGGCGGCGGGTGCAGGCATGGTGTCTCCTCGGGTGATCTGGTGTCGTGCTCTAGCCTGACGCGCCCCGGCTCGCCCCACAATCGCGGTATACGCGAACTCTTGAGTGATTTTCACTACTATCGTGAAGCATGGCCCCCACGCTCGCGGATCTCCTTGCCGACCCGGCGCTCGACCTCAGCTGCGCCACCGGACACGCGCTGCTCCACCGCCGGGTGGCTCATGTCCACGTCGCCGAGGTGAGCGACCCGAGCCCGTGGCTTGCAAAGGACGTGCTGCTGCTCACCACCGGGCTCATCGACCGCTCCCCCGCTGAACTCGACGCGTTCTTCGCCGCGCTCGCCGCCCGCGGTATCGCGGCGGTCGGCTTCGGCGTCGGCCTGTTCGTCGAGGACGTGCCCCCGGCGTGGATTCGCGCGGCCGACGCCCACGAGATCCCGCTGCTCAGCATCCCGCTCGCCACCCCGTACATCGCGGTGTCGGAGTTCGTGTCGCAGCGCCTCGCCGACCGGCAGCTCGACCAGGTGCGCCGCATGCTCGACGTGCAGCAGCGGCTCGCGTACTCGAACGCGACCCCGGACCAGCAGCTGCGCGCGCTCGAGCAACTCGCCGAGCAGCTCGAGGCAACCGTTTTCTGGATCGCGGCAGAAGGGATCCGGTACACCGAGCACGGCGGCGGCGAACTCTCCCAGGCCGAGCTGCGCGCCCTCACCGACGAGCTATCCCGCCATATGGCGTCGGGCCGCGCCAGCGGGGCCGCGGCAATCGGTGGCCTCTTCGTGCACCTCGCGAGCACCGCTGGATCGCCACTCGCGGTG
The DNA here is from genome assembly GCF_004217175.1 of Leucobacter luti. Classification (GTDB taxonomy): domain Bacteria; phylum Actinomycetota; class Actinomycetes; order Actinomycetales; family Microbacteriaceae; genus Leucobacter; species Leucobacter luti. Next base: position 536,594 of record NZ_SHKI01000002.1, on the reverse strand, counting down.
GCGCGGCGCCGCCGCTACACCCCGCTCGAACAGGGCCTCATCGGCTCGCTCGCCACCTTCATCGACCTCTCCCGCGACACGGCCGCGCTGCCTGGACTCGCGGCGTCGCTGCGCGAGCAGCTCATCACCGAGGCGATCACCGGGCGCATGAGCGCAGATCCCCGGCTGTTCGAGACCCTCTTCCCCGGTACGGCGCTGTGCACGGTCGCGTTCCTCGGTCCGGCCCCGCACGCGGGCGCCGCGCGCCGCGAGCCGGCGGCCGGCCTGCTGCTGAAGTCGTTCCTCGCCGCGGAGCTTGCCGCGGGGGCTCCCGCCGCAACGCCCCTGCTCAGCACGGTCGACGACGGCTTCGTCCTCGTGCTCCCCGCTCTGCGGGACGTGCCCACGGCCGAGGCAATCGAGCGCTTTCTGCGCGCCGAGACCGGCGCGCTCGGGGCCTGGCGCGCCGGCGTGAGTAGCACCGGCACGCCGGGCGGCGTGCTCGCCCTCAGCGCGGAGGCCCGCCGGGCACAGCAGGCGACGGCCGGCCGGCCGGAGCTGCGGGTGCTGCGCGCCGCCGAACTGGAACGGGCCGACCTGCTCACCGCGTGGCTTGCCGACAGCGGCGAGGCGCCGGTATTCGAGGTCTGGCGCGCGCGACTCGCCGAGCTCGATCCCGCCACCGGAAGCCGGCTCCTCGCCGCCGTGCACGCGTTCCTGCTGGCAAACGGCGGGCTTGAGCGCGCGTCCGAGGCGCTCGGGGTGCACCGGCAGACGCTGAACACGCGGCTCCGGGACGCGGAGCGCGAGCTCGGCGTCTCCCTCACCGACCCCACTGAGCGGGCGCTGCTGTGGCTCGCGTTCGAGACGGGGGCGCTCCCGACGCAGCCGGCCGCCTGAGCCCGGTCCGGCACGGGAGCGCGCCCGGCGCCCGCCGCGCCGGAGCTCGCACCGCGAGCCCCGGCGCGCGGCGTCGCTTAGGCGAACGCGGAGACGCCCGTGATGTCGCGCCCGATAATGAGCGCCTGCACGGTCTCCGTTCCCTCGTAGGTGTGCAGCGCCTCAATGTCGGCGAAGTGCCGCGCCACGCGATTCTCGAGCAGGATCCCGTTGCCGCCGAGCAGGTCGCGCGCGTTGCGCGCCATGTCCCTGGCGGTACGGGTGGCCGTGTACTTGCCGAGGGAGGCGCCGGGCCCCGAGAGCTCACCGCGCTCCTCCGCGCGGGTGAGCTGCATCAGCAGCGCCTGCAGCGTGGTCAGCTGGCTCAGCATCTCCGCGAGCCGCGCCTGCACGATCTGCGAGGCGGCGAGCGGGCGGCCGAACTGCACCCGCTGCTTCGCGTAGTGCACGCTCGACTCGTAGACCGCGGTGGCCTGCCCGAGCGCGGCCCACGCGACGCCGAGCCGGGTTGCCTGCAGCACGCGCGCGGTGTCGGCGAACGAGTTGGCGCCCGGCATGCGAGCGGCCTCGTCGACCTCCACGCCGTCGAGCTCGATGTTCGCCTGCCAGATCGCGCGCAGCGACACCTTGCCGTCGATCGTCGTGGCACGGTAGCCGGGCGCGTCCTGCGGCACCAGGAACCCCTGCACCTTGCCGTCGTCGCCCCGCGCCCACACGACCGCCAGGTGACCCACGCTGCCCGAGCCGATCCACTTCTTGTGGCCCGTGATCCGGTAGCCGCCCGGCCGGGACTCAGCGCGGGTCTCCAGGCTCACTGAGTCAGACCCGTGCGTGGGCTCGGTGAGCGCGAATGCGCCGAGCTCGGTGCCGCGGGCGAGCGGCTCGAGCCAGCGCGCGCGCTGCGCCTCCGACCCGCACGAGGCGACCGAGCGGAGCGCGAGCCCGCCCTGCACGCCCACGATCGTGGCGATGGAGCCGTCCCCGCGGGCCAGCTCCATCGTGGTGAGGCTCGCGGCAAGGAGGCTCTGCTCCGGGAAGCCTGGGACGTCAACGCCATCGCGCAGCAGGTCGAGCTCGCCGAGCCGGGAGGCGAGGTGGAGCGGATACTCGGCGCGATCCCAGATGCCGGCGATGACCGGGCGCACCTCCTCCTGCACGAACGCGCGGGCGCGATCGCGGTAGACGAGATCCTCAGCTGACAGGTCGCGGAACACCCCCGCGACGTCTGGCTCGAGCGGCTCCCACAGCTCGTACTCGGGCTCCTGCGTGCCCTGCGGGATCGGTCCAGTTCCGGTCTGCGACATTGCTTGCGTCCTCTCCGCACCGTCGTGATGCCTTGCTCAGAGACTGCCTGAGACGGCGTACCACGTCAAGCGGCGCCAGCGACTCTTGGGGGAACGCACAATATACGCGCAGAGAAGATCCGGGAATGAAACTGAGTGCCACAATTGACTGTTGTGCTAGCTTCGGCGTATGAGCACGAAGTCGTCACCGCCCGTCGCCCCCTCGCACAGCGCCACCGCGGCGATCCGGCGACTCGCGGAGCGCGGGTACGAGGCGACGACCGCCGAGGACCTCGCGGACGCCGTGGGGATGAGCCGGAGCACGTTTTTCCGGCGCTTCGGCAGCAAGGACGACGTGGTGTTCTCAGACCACGACCACGCGCTCGCCCAGCTTGAGGTCTTCCTGGGCGCCACCGCGCTCCCGCCCGGAGAGGCGCTCGTGCAGGGCACCGCCGACGTGCTGCGGCTCCTCACGCGGGATCCGGAGGCCGCTCGGCTCCGGTTCGAGCTCATGCGGGTGACCCCCGCGCTCCGGGACCGCGAGCTCGTGATCACGCACCGCTACGAGCGGGTGTACGCTCGCTTCCTGCGGGAAGTGACCGGACCCGAGACCCCCGGCTGGGTGGCGCCGGCACTTGCCGCCTCGCTCGTCGCGGTGCACAACGCGACCCTGCGCGACTGGCTGCGGGGCACGGTCACGGACGCGCCGGGCACGGTGACGCGAGACCTGCGCCGAGTGGCCGGGCTCTACGACCCGTGGCTCGACCCGAGCGGCTCCGACGCGCGGCGCCGGGTGGTCGTGGCGGTGTACGACGCCGCGGGGTCACCCGACGCGATCCTCGACGCCGTCGCCGCGCAGCTCAACGGCGGCTAGTGACCGCGCGCGATCCACTCGTCGAGCTGTGGGGCCTCCGCACCGATCGTGGTCGTGTCGCCGTGCCCGGTGTGCACCACGGTGTCGGCCGGGAGCGTGAGCAGGCGCTCGCGGATCGACTCGATGATCGTGGGGAAATCACTGTACGAGCGGCCCGTCGCACCGGGGCCACCGTTGAACAGGGTGTCCCCCGTGAACACCGCGGTGAGCTCGGGCGCCACGAAGCTCACCGAGCCGGGCGAGTGCCCGGGCGTGTGCGCGGCGGTGAGGGTTACCCCGGCGACCCCGAACTGGGCGCCGTCCGCCAGCTCGGCATCTGGCGCCGCGTCTGGGTAGACCGCGTCCCACAGCATCCGGTCGGCCGGGTGCAGGTGGATCGGTGCGCCGAGCGCCGCCGCGGTCGCGCGGGCGGCCCGAATGTGGTCGTCGTGCCCGTGCGTGAGCAGCACGGCGAGCGTGCGGCGCTCCCCCACCGCGGCAACGACGGCCGCGGTGTCGTGCGCCGGATCGATCACGATCACCTCGGCGTCGTCCCCGACAAGCCAGACGTTGTTGTCGACGTCCCAGGTCCCGCCGTCGAGCGAGAACGTGCCGCTCGTGACGAGCCGCTCAATGCGCGCGCCCATCAGAGCACCACCACCGAGCGCAGGACGGTGCCGTCGGCCATCTTCGCGAACGCGGCCTCCACGTCGCCGAGGCCGATCCGCTCGGTCACGAAGCCGTCGAGGTCGAGGCGCCCGAGCTTGTACTGGTCGATGAGCATCGCGAAGTCGCGGCTGGGCAGGCAGTCGCCGTACCAGGACGACTTCAGCGAGCCGCCGCGCCCGAACACGTCGAGGAGGGGCAGCTCGAGCTTCATCTCTGGCGTTGGCACCCCCACGAGCACCACGCGGCCCGCGAGATCGCGCGCGTAGAACGCCTGGGTGTAGGTCTCCGGACGACCGACCGCGTCGATCACCACGTCGGCGCCGAAGCCCCCGGTGAGCTCCTGGATCGCGGCGACCGGGTCGGTGCCGCGCGAGTTCACCGTGTGCGTGGCCCCGAAGCGGCGGGCCTGCTCAAGCTTCGCGTCGTCGATATCGACCGCGATGATCGTGGTCGCGCCCGCAAGCTGGGCCCCGGCGATCGCCGCCGTGCCCACGCCGCCGCAGCCGATCACCGCGACGGATTCGCCGCGCTGCACGTCACCCGTGTTGATCGCGGCTCCGATGCCGGCCATCACGCCGCACCCGAGCAGCCCCACGGCCGCCGCATCCGACTCCTCGTCGATCTTGGTGCACTGGCCGGCCGCGACGAGTGTCTTCTCGATAAACGCGCCAATCCCCAGCGCCGGCGACAGCTCGGTGCCGTCCTCGAGCGTCATCTTCTGCGTCGCGTTGTGCGTGTTGAAGCAGTACTGCGGCTGCCCCTTGGCGCAGGCACGGCACTGCCCGCACACGGCGCGCCAGTTGAGGATCACCCGGTCTCCGACCGCCACCTCGGTGACGCCCGCGCCCACCGCCGCGACCCGCCCCGTCGCTTCGTGGCCGAGGAGGAACGGGAACTCATCACTGATCCCGCCCTGCTGGTAGTGGAGGTCTGTGTGGCAGACGCCGCTCGTCAGCACATCGACGACCGCCTCACCGGGGCCCGGATCCGGCACCAGTACGGTCTCAATCGTCGCCGGCGCCCCCTGCGCCCGCACTACTACGCCCTGTACCCGATACGCCATGTGGTGTCCCTCCGTGTTCGCCTCGTTGCGCGCTTGGCCGCCCCGCCGGGGCGCCGCGCCGTCCGTCAAGGGTATCGAGCCGCACCCCGCCGCGGCCACCCCGCCGCGCGCGGTTCGGGCGACCTGAGCGGGCTCGCAAGCTGCGATAATCGAAGCGATGAAGACGCACGAGGTGGTCATTGCTTGGGTCACCGGGGAACTCGCGAGCGGACGGCTCAGCGTTGGGGACCGGCTCCCCGGGGAGCGCGCGCTCGCCGAGACGCTCGCGGTGTCGCGCAGCTCCCTGCGCGAAGCGCTTCGCGTGCTGGAGGCGCTCGGAACGGTCACGTCAGCGACCGGCTCCGGCCCGCGCGCCGGGACCATCATCTCCGCGGACCCCGGGCAGGCGCTCGGCCTCGCGCTCACGCTGCAACTCGCCACCAGCCACGTCGAGTATCGCGACATCTACGAGGTGCGCGTGCTCCTCGAAACCTGGGCGGCGCAGCACTCGGAGGCGGCCAGGCTCGACGTCACTGCGGCGGAGCGCCTCCTGCTCGCGATGGCGGATCCGGCGCTGTCACCCCGCGAGTTCATCGCGCTCGACGCCGAGTTTCACGCGGTGCTGGCAGGGTCCGCCGCAAACCCCCTGGTGGGCACGCTCGTCGACGCGATGCGGCGGTCGATCGAAGACCACGCGACCGCGCTCGCGGAGGCGATGCCCGGCTGGCCGGCGCTCACGGCGCGACTGCGCGCCGAGCACGCGACGATTCTTGAGCACCTGCGGCGCGGCGACCGCGCCGCAGCCGTGGCGCTGATTCGGGCGCACATCGAGGGGTTCTCGCGCGACAGCGCCGCGGCGGATCCCGCTTGACGATCCCGCGCAGCGGTCATACTATGACAGTGTGGTCAGACCACACTCGGCGGCCCCACGGCGCCGCGCACCGCGGAATATCGATCTGATCAGCCTTCCGCGGCCCACGAACCGCACCGGGGTCCGAGCACACGAAAGGACTCCGCGTGAAGCGCCAATTCCCCCGCCCGGCAGAACTCCTCGAGCTCATGCAGTTCAAGGCCCCTGAGCTGAACGGGAGGCGCCGTCGCCTCGACGCGGCACTCACCACCTACGACCTGCGGCGAATCGCCCAGCGCCGCACCCCGAAAGCGGCCTTCGACTACACCGACGGCAGCGCCGAGGCCGAGATCTCGCTCGCCCGCGCACGGCAGGCGTTCGAGGACATCGAGTTCCACCCCGACATCCTCCGCCCCGCCGCGCACGTGGACCCCAGCGTTGAGATCCTCGGCGGCCCCTCGGCACTGCCGTTCGGGATCGCTCCCACCGGCTTCACCCGGCTCATGCAGACCGAGGGCGAGATCGCCGGGGCCGGGGCAGCCGGCGCGGCGGGGATCCCGTTCACGCTCTCAACGTTCGGCACCGCCTCGATCGAGGACGTCCGGGCCGCGTACCCGGGGGGCCGCACCTGGTTCCAGCTGTACGTGATGCGCGACCGCGACGTCTCGTACGGGCTCGTCGAACGCGCCGCCCGCGCCGGCTACGACACCCTGTTCTTCACGGTCGACACCCCGATCGCCGGCAACCGAATGCGCGACACGCGCAACGGCTTCTCCATCCCACCGCGCCTCACCGCGCGCACGGTACTCAACGCGATCCCGCGCCCCTGGTGGTGGTTCGACTTCCTCACTACCCCCAAGCTCGAGTTCGCGTCGCTGACGCGCACGGGCGGAACCGTGGGCGACCTCGTCGGCGCCGCAATGGACCCCACGATCTCGTACGAGGACCTCGACGTGATCCGCGAGCTCTGGCCGGGCAAGATCGTGGTGAAGGGGGTGCAGAACCTTCCCGACGCGGTGCGCCTCATCGACCGCGGCGTCGACGGGATCGTGCTCTCGAACCACGGCGGACGCCAGCTCGACCGCGCCCCCGTGCCATTCCAGCTCCTGCCGCGGGTGGTGCGCGAGGTGGGGCGCGACGCGACCGTGATGCTCGACACGGGGATCATGAACGGCGCGGACGTGGTCGCTTCGCTCGCGCTCGGCGCGAAGTTCACCCTCGTGGGTCGCGCCTACCTGTACGGCCTCATGGCCGGCGGGCGCGAGGGCGTGGACCGCATGATCGCGATCATGCGCAGCGAGATTGTGCGCACCATGAGTCTGCTCGGCGTCTCAAGCGTCGCCGAGCTTGAGCCGCGCCACGTCACGCAGCTCGCGCGCCTCACACGGGCCGAGCCACCGCGAAGCGAGTGAGGTCGAGCGGTGCGCCGTTCACTCCCGGCGTGCGTCCGGCAACGAGATCGGCCACCACCTCCCCCGTGGCGGGCCCGAGCGACAGGCCGTGCATGTTGTGCCCGGTCGCAACGATCACCCCGGGGATCTCAGCCACGGGGCCGAGCAGCGGCAGCCCGTCCGGGGTCATCGGCCGCGCGCCCACCCACTCGTCGCTTCGGTCGCCCCACTCGCCGCCGTCGAACACGCGCGCGGCCGACCGCGCGAGCAGCTCGAAGCGATCCGGGTGCGCGCGCTCGGGCACGGCGTCAAACTCCATCATCCCGGCGACCCGAAGCCGGCCCCGCATGGGCGTGAGCACGCAGTGGCGGTCGACCGAGTGCACCACCGTGCGCGGCATGCGCGCTACGGGCACCGTAAAGCTATAGCCCTTGCCCGAGACGACGGGCGCCGCGCGAATCCCTGAAGCGCGCAGCAGCGGGGAGCTCCACGCCCCCGCCGCGACCACCGCCCGGTCGCCGGTGAACCGCCGCGGCTCCCCCGAGGCGTCGCGCCCCACCACCGTCACGCCGTCGGTGCCGGTGGCGCCCGGCGCCACGCGCTCCGCGGTCACCCCCTCCAGGATCTCCGCGCCGGACTCGACCAGGTGCCGAATCAGCCCCGCAACGAAGCGCACCGGATCGAGCGAAAACTCGCCCGGCAGTTCGAACGCGCCGCGCACCTCGGCCGCGAGCGTCGCTTCACGCGCGCGCAGCTGCTCCCCCCGGAGCAGCGGCCCCGGCGCGGTGCCCCAGCCGAGCGCGGCGCGGCGCGCAAACCCGGCGTGTGCGGCGCGCAGCTCCGACTCGTCCGAACCGGTGAGCAGAAACCCCTCGCCGCCGCCCGATACCTCAACACCCTCGCCTCGCAGCCGCTCAAGCGCCGGCATGATCCCCGCGGAGAACTGCGCGAGTGCGGCCTCCCCCCGCGCAAACCGCGTCGCGGACGAGGCGCGGAGAAACCCGATCCCGAAGCGCAGCAGGCGCGGCAACTGCACCGGGGCGATCGACAGGTAGGAGGAGCGGGTGAACACGCCGCGGACGATGTCGCCCGCGGTGCGCGCCGAGGCGAGCGGTGCGACCATCTGCGGGGTGAGCTCTCCGGCGTTCCCCGTTGCGGCACCGGCTCCCAGGTGGTCCCGCTCGATCACGGTGACCCGGTGCCCGTCTCGCAGCAGCGCGGCCGCGGAGCTGAGCCCGATCAGGCCACCCCCGACGACGAGGACGTGTGCGCGGCCCACCGCTCACGCTCCGTCGCCGGTGCGAACGTCATCGGAATTGACATCGCCGGAGGGGACGCCACCGGAGGGGACGCCACCGGCGGCGTCCATCTCGTCTTCGCGGGCCTTCCAGGCTTGGAAGTCGGGATCGTCCGCGAGCGCCTCCTCGATCTCGCGCTTGCTCGCGCGCAGCTTCGGATCGAACCTCAGGTAGGCGCGGGTCTCGCGCGCAATCAGCCCGGAGAGAATGAGGAGGCCGATGAGGTTTGGCAGCGCCATGAGCCCGTTCATCACGTCGGAGAAGGACCACACCAGCGTGAGCTGCGTGGTCGCGCCCCCGAACACGATGAGCGAGAAGAGCACGCGGAACGGCATGACGGCGCCGCGCCCAAATACCCGCTCCACGTTGCGCTCGCCATAGTACGACCAGCCAAGAATCGTGGAGTATGCGAACATCGCAAGGCCGATCGTCACCACCCAGTGGCCCCACTGACCGGGGAGGCCCTGCGAGAACGCCTCGCCCGTCATCAGCGCCGCAGACAGCTGCTCGCCCGTCGCCGGGTCCGCGAGCGTGTACGCGCCGGTCGTCACGATCACGAGCCCGGTCATGCTCACCACAATGATGGTGTCGATGAACGTCTGCGTCATCGACACGAGCCCCTGCCGCACCGGGTGGCTGGTCTGCGCCGCCGCGGCCGCGATCGCGGCCGAGCCCATACCCGACTCGTTCGAGAAGATCCCGCGCGCGAAACCGTACTGCACCGCGATGATAAACACCGAGCCGGTGAATCCGCCGGCCGCCGCGGTGCCCGTGAACGCATCGCCGACGATCACTCCGAACGCCGCCGGTACATCGCCAATGTTGACGATCAGGATGTACAGGGCCGCGATCACGTAAAAGACGATCATCACGGGGACGAAGCCGGCAGTCACCCGCCCGATCGATTTGATCCCTCCGACGAGCACCACGAGCGTGAGCACCGTGAGCACGAGCCCGGTCGCCCAGGGGGTCACCGAAAAGCTGTTCTCGATGTTCAGCGCGATCGAGTTGCTCTGCGTCAGATTGCCGATCCCGAAGCTCGCAAAGATCGCAAAGATCGTGAACGTCCAGGCGAGGATCTTGCCCACGGGCCCGCGGATCCCACGCTCGAGGTAGTACTGCGGCCCGCCGTTGCGCTCCCCGGCCCGGTCGGACTGCCGGAAGCGCACCCCGAGGAACGCCTCCGCGTACTTCGAGGCCATCCCGAGGATGCCCGTCACCCACATCCAGAACAGGGCGCCTGGACCGCCGATCGCAATCGCGGTGGCCACGCCCACGATGTTGCCTGTGCCGACGGTGGCGGCGAGCGCAGTGGTGAGCGCCTGGAACTGCGAGATGTCCCCGCTTGAACCGGGGTCCTTGCGCCGCAGCAGGCCGAGGCCGAGCGCGGCCCCGAGCCGCAGAAACTGTATCCCACCCAGTCGGATCGTGAGGTAGAGCCCCGTGAGGAAGAGCAGCGGGATCAGCACGAACGGCCCCCACACGATGCCGCTCACCGCGTCCAAAAACTCTTGAATCTGGTCAACCATGAGGTATCGCCTCTTTCGCGTCGTTGCGATCCCCCTGGCTTTGGATGGTACCCGCGGGCGGCACAGTGTCAAGCAGCTCGATGTGCGAGCGAGCGGGGCGGACGTTTACGATGGTGGGGTGTCGCTTCGGAGGCTGCCGCGTGAGACACACGGGGGCGCGGGTCTTCCGAAAGGAATTCAATGCTCCACACACGCGTCATCGGGGGGCTCACTGTCGCCACGATGATCACGTCCGCCACCGTATTCGCCCCGCAGCCGGCCGCCGCCTTCGCGCAGCTCCCAGACGGCAAAGCCGAGGGAAGCGGCGAGTACGGGCTCATCGGCGATAGCCTCAAGACCATCGACAGCATCTACGGGGTCGCACTCGATGATGCAGGCAGCATCTGGTACGCCGTTCCCGACGGGGCCGGGCGCGGAATCACCGAGTACCGGGCTGAGAGCTTCGATCCGGCTGCCGGTGACTACACGGGCAATGGCGAGTACACGCTGCGCGGCGGCTATCTCGCCTCGGCCTGGAGTGATCCAGTGCACTACGCGAACCGCGACAGCACCGCGGCGGATCCCGGCGGCGGCACGCAGCCGTGGCCAGAGCCCCGCGGCATCGAGCCACTGCCGGGCGGCGGAATCGCCGTGGGCGACACGAACGGCAACGTGTCGACGCCGCCGGGCACGATCCTCTTCTACGACGCCGAACACACCGCGATTATCGGCAACGCCGGGGTCGGTGGCGACCAGGGGTGCACGCGGCTCGCGGAGGGCGAGCTCGCCTGGGGCCCGTACTTTGCGGTCACCGCGGATCGACTCTACGCGCCGTACGAGGGCTGCAACGTGGTCAGTGTGTTCTCGGTGCCCGAGGGAGACCCCCTGCATCGGCTCACCGGAGCGGGACAGACCGCGGGGATCCAGCCGAACCCGCCGGCGGATCAGGGGCCAGGCAGCCTCGACGAGGTGTACGGCGTTTCGACCGACGGCACCGCGCTCTACACCTCAGATCTCGGCTTCACGCGCGCGCCGGCCACCGGCATGGTGCAGCGCTGGCTGATCGACGACGAAACGGAATCGTGGGAGCTCGACACCGCGTTTGGCACGGACGGAGCGCTCGCGTTCCCCGGCGAGCAGATCTACGGGACCGTCGCGGGCGCCGATGGCGACCTCTATGTGATCCCGCAGCGGGGCCCCGTGCGCCGCTACGACGCGGGCGGCACCTACCGCGCAGACGTGCAGGTGCGCGACGTGCCGTACGCCGCCGCGCGGGATCTCCAGGTGACCGACGAGGGCTGGATCGTGATGACCGCGAGGGGCGAGCACAGCCTCCGGGTGCTCGCGAAGAGCCCCGACCCGGTCACCGGGCTCGCGGCCGAGTCCGGGCAGGCGGACGGAAGCGTCGAACTCACTTGGGACGCGCTCGAAGCGGGCTACGGGCAGGCGCCCCTCCTCGACTACGTCGTCGAGCGCTCCGACGACGGCGGCGCGACGTGGCAGACCGTCGAGCGCGAGATCAGTCTCGACCCCGCCGCGACACTCACGGGGCTGGACGCCGGCGAGTACGACATTCGGGTGACGGCGTTCAGCGAGGCGGGCCGCGGCGACCCGGCGCTCGTCGAGGGCGTCACCGTCACGGAGCCCACCCCCGGAGGGCCCCGGCCGCCGGTTGTCGAACCGCCCGTGGTGGAGCCGCCGGTGGTGGAGCCGCCAGTTGTCGAGCCGCCACGGGGCACGGCGATACCGGGCGAGGGGCTCCCGGGAGTGCAGCCAACGCATGAACCCCGCCCCACAGCTCCGACGCGGTCACCGAGCGAGGGGCTCGCCGCTACCGGCGGCCCGCCCAGCGGTCCCGCGGCCGCGGTCGCGGCGCTCCTCCTCGCGGCGGGCGCCACGGGCCTCGTCGCGCGGCGCGTGCGCGCTAGCCGAGCTGTTCGGTGAGCTCGAACCAGCGTTCCTCGAGCTCGGCCACCTCGGCCTCGGCCGCGGTGATCTTCGACATCTCCGCGTTCAAGAGCTCAAAGTTCGCCTGATCCATCGTGGCGAGGCCGTCCCGGGTCTGCACGATCAGCTGCTGCAGCTTCTGCATCCGCCGCTCAACCGCCGAGAGTTCTTTCTCGGCGGTGCGGCGCTCGGCCCCGCTCAACCCGGATGCCGCGGCCGCTGCGGCACTGCTTGAGCCGCCCGATCCGGGGGCTCCGCCCGCTGCGCCGGCGGCGGTGCCCCCGGTCGCGGCGCTCGCGGCCGCGCGGTCCTGCGCCGCACGCAGCTTCAGGTACTCGTCCACCCCGCCGGGCAGGTGCCGCAGGCCGTGGTCGAGGATCGCGTACTGCTGGTCAGTGACGCGCTCAAGGAAGTAGCGGTCGTGCGACACCACGATGAGGGTGCCGGGCCACGAGTCGAGCAGGTCCTCCATCGCGGCGAGCATGTCGGTGTCGAGGTCGTTCGTCGGCTCGTCGAGGATCAGCACGTTCGGCTGGTTCAGCAGGATGAGGAGCAGCTGCAGGCGCCGCTTCTGCCCGCCGGAGAGATCCTTCACCGGGGTGGACAACTGGGCGCTCGTGAAGCCCATGCGCTCGAGCAGCTGCCCGGGCGTGAGCTCCTGCGCCTTCGAACCGCTCCCGACCGTGAAGCTGGTGCGCAGCCGCGCGATCACGGTGCGCACGGGCTCCTTGAGGTGCTCCTCGAGCTCGTCGAGCCGCTGCGTGAGCGTGGCGACCTTCACGGTCTTGCCGCGCTTCACCTCGCCGCTCGTCGGCTCGACCGTGCCCGAGATCAGGCCGAGCAGCGTCGACTTGCCCGCTCCGTTGACGCCGAGGATTCCGGTGCGCTCGCCGGGGGCGAGGCGCCACTCGATGTCCTCGAGCACCACGCGGTCGCCGTAGCTCACGCCGGCGTCGAGCAGGTTGACGACCTCCTTGCCGAGGCGGGCCACCGCCATCGACTGGAGCGAGACACGGTCACGGATCTCGGGGACATCGGCGATCAGCTCGTTTGCCGCGTCGATCCGGAACTTCGGCTTCGCGGTGCGCGCGGGAGCGCCGCGGCGCAGCCACGCGAGCTCCTTCTTCGCGAGGTTCTGCCGCTTCTGCTCGATCGTCGCCGCCTGGCGGTCGCGCTCAACGCGCTGGAGGATGTACGCGGCGTAACCGCCCTCGAACGGCTCGACGATGCGGTCGTGCACCTCCCAGGTGGTGGTGCAGATCTCGTCGAGGAACCAGCGGTCGTGCGTCACGACGAGCAGGGCGCCCTGGCCGCGCGGCCAGCGGCGGCGCAGGTGGTCGGCGAGCCAGGTGATCCCCTCAACATCGAGGTGGTTGGTGGGCTCGTCGAGGAACAGCACGTCGTAGTCGCCGCTGAGCAGGCGCGCCAGGGCAACGCGGCGGCGCTGCCCGCCCGAGAGCGCGTCAACCGGGGCGTCCCAGGGCAGATCCGACACGAGCCCGGCGATCACGTCGCGGGTGCGCGCGTCGCCCGCCCACTCGTGCTCGGGGCGGTCGCCCACGATCGCGTGTCCCACGGTCTCGCCGTCGTCAAAGACGTCCGCCTGATCCAGCACCCCGATGGTGGTGCCGCCGCGCATCGTGACCTTGCCGCTGTCGGGCTCGCGGCGCCCCGCGAGCATCATGAGCAGGCTTGATTTGCCGTCGCCGTTGCGGCCCACGATGCCGATGCGGTCGCCCTCGGCGACGCCGAGCGTCACCGAGTCGAACACGGTCTTCGTCGGGACCTCGAGATGCAGGGCTTCAGCCCCCAGAAGATGTGCCATAACTCCCCAAGCGTAGTTCAGTTCTGATGTGGATCGCCCGCGAGTGCCGCGCCCCGGTAATCTAGGGGGCGTCGCAGGCTGCGGCGCACCCGCTCGGAGACGAGGGTGAACAGGTGGAGGGGGCAGCTCGTGTCGCTCACAACAGGCGCCGCCGCGAGGCTCGGCGCGCTCGTCGGTCCGGCGCGCGCGGTGATCGGGATCGCGGCCGTGTGCCTCGGTGTCGCGCTCGTGCTCGCCCCACTGACCACCCACCAGATCGCCGTCGTCAGCGGGATCGGCCTCGCGCTCGCCGGCGTCGCAGCGTTCACGGTCCCCACGAGCGACCGCGTCGCCCGGTTCTCCGCGCGCGTGTTCGGCACCATCTTTGTGTTGCTCGGCGTGTTGATCGCGGTGTGGCCAAGCGCCGGCGCCCCGTGGATCGCGTTCCTCGTGGGTGCCTCGCTCATCGGGCACGGCCTGTTCCAGACGGTGCAGTCGATCCGGCACGGCGGCGACCAGCGCGCCACGAGCATCATCGGCGCACTCGCGAGCATCATCATCGGCGTCGTCACGTTCTCGTGGCCCGTGCTCACCCTCACCTTCTTCCGGCTCGGCGTGGGCGCCTGGTTCGTCTTTTTCGGATTCCAGCTGGTGCTGCTCGCGTTCGCCGGGCGCACCCCGGAGCAGCGGCGGCCGCGCTCCCGCGTGGCGCGCTGGTCGCGCACCATCGGAGCCAGCCTCGCGCTCGTACTCGCCGTCGCCATGGCGCTCGGCACCGGCTGGATCCTGGGCGGCGTGCCGCTGCCCAGCCCCGGCAAGTTCTACGCGGCGCCAGCCGAGGTTCCGAGCGAGCCGGGCCAGCTGATCCGCAGCGAGCAGCTCACCGAGGGGGTGCCGCGCGGGGCAGAGGCCTGGAAGATCCTGTACACGACCACCAATGCCGACGGCTTCCCCGCGATCTCCAGCGGCACGATTCTCGCCCCAGCGCAGCGCGGGGACGCACCACTGCCGCTGCTGTCGATCGCCCACGGCACCACGGGCGTCGCCGCGAAGTGCGCGCCGTCACTCAGCGCCACCCCGTTCTCGGACGGCGCGGGTGCCGCCCTCGAACAGATGGTCACCGAGCACGGCTGGGCCGCGGTCACCTCCGACTACGTCGGCCTCGGTACCGCCGGCACCCACCCCTACCTCATCGGCGACGCCGAGGCCCGCAACGTGCTCGACGCGACGCGCGCCGCGCAGCAGTTCACCGAGATCACCACAACCGCCCGTACGGTCGTGTGGGGCCACTCGCAGGGCGGCCAGGGTTCGCTCTGGACCGGGCAGCTCGCTGCCGAGTACGCGCCCGAGCTTGAGCTCGCCGGGATCGCGGCGTTTGCGCCGGCGGCCGATCTCTACGGCCTCGCAGAGGTGAACAAGAACGATGCCCCGGGCAAGACCGTCTCCGCGTACATCGCCGCCACCTGGAACACGATCTACCCGCAGCTCGACCTCTCGGCGCAGCTCACGCCCGGCTCCGCACTCCCCGTCGCCAAGATCAGCGACCTCTGCTTCAACGGGCAAGACGTGCTCGCGGCGATCCTGCGCGGCACGCAGGTGCCCAACCAGATCTTCCCCGACCGCCTGCTCGCCGGGGAGTTCGGCAGCCTGCTGAAGGCGCAGACTCCCGTGGGGCCGTTCCCGGCGCCCGTGCTCGTGGCGCAGGGGCTCGCCGACCCGCTCGTGCAGCCCGCGCAGCAGCGCGCGTGGGTGGGCGCCCGGTGCAAGGCGGGCGAGCAGATCGACTACCGCACCTACCCGGGGCTCGACCACCTCTCGCTCGTCGCGGCGGACTCCCCGCTGACGCCCGAGCTGGTGCAGTGGACGCTCGACCGCTGGGCCGGCGCCGCGCCGACCCCCAACTGCGACGCGCTCCCCGACTAACCCGACCGACCGCGCCGGCGGGCGCCACCCACGTACACCGAGATCGATGAGGACAGGGGACGTATGACCGAGCAGGATTCAGACCGCACCGATGCACCGCCGCAGGATCCCACGGCGCCGGGGCCCAGCCGCCGCCGCTTCCTCAAGACCGGCGGATTGATCGCGGCCGGGCTCGCCGCGGGCGGCGCGGCCGGGGCAGGCATCGCCGCGGCGATCGGCAGCGCCGACCCCGGCACCCCCTACATTCCCGAGCGGTTCTCGGTGCCGAAGCCGCGCAGCGAGCCCGGCTTCGACCACCTCGTGGTGATGATGGGCGAGAACCGGTCGTTCGACAACATGCTTGGGTACCTCTACACGCCGGACTCCCCCGCCGAGGGGCAGGACTTCGAGGGCCTCGCGTTCGGCGAGTATTCAAACACCGCGCTCGACGGCGCTGTCGTTCCCGCGCACGTCTACACGGGCACCACGGACCGGATCATGGGCAGCCCGGATCCGGATCCCGGCGAGGAATACCCGCACGTGAACACGCAGCTCTTCGGCCACATCGATCCCCACAACGCGGGGAAAGAACTCGGCGATCTCACCGCCCCCTACCACGCGCCCCCGGCCGGCACCCGCGCAGACATGTCGGGCTTCGTGCTCGACTACGAGACCGACTACCAGAACCGCACGGGCAAGAAGCCGACCGCCGCGGAACGCGACCAGATCATGGGCTCGTTCGCCCCCGAGATGCTGCCGGTACTCTCGACGCTCGCGCGCGAGTTCGGCGTGTACGATCACTGGTTCTGCGCGGTGCCCAGCCAGACGTTCTGCAACCGCAGCTTCTTCCACGCCTCGACCTCGCACGGCTACGTGACAAACCTGCTCGGTGACGGCTACGGCAAGTGGCTCGACGCGGCTCCGGCGCCCACCGTGTTCAACCGGCTCGAGGACGCGGGCCGCACCTGGCGCATCTACTTCGACAAGCTCCAGCTCGTCTCGTTCACCGGGGTGCTCCACGCCCCGGTGCTGCGCAACTACTGGAAGACCGAGCACTTCGCCACCATGGAGCAGTTCCACGAGGACGTGCGCAACGGGGACCTCCCCGACTACGCTTTCGTCGAGCCGCGCATGATCTTCAACCACAACGACTTCCACCCGCCCGTGGGCCGGGTGCGCGAGAGCGACGTCGGGGGCACCGAGGTGGTCGACGGGGCGATCTCCGACGCCCGGGCCGGCGACGCCCTCGTGCACGAGGTGTACACGGCGATCCGCAACTCCACCGCGAAGTCAGGCTCGAACTACCTCAACACCACGCTGCTCATCACGTTCGACGAGCACGGCGGCACCTACGACCACGTGCCGCCGCCCGCGGCCACCCCGCCGGACGACACGGGGGCCGGCGAGATGGGCTTCACATTCGACCGCCTCGGCTGCCGGGTCCCGGCGGTCGTGGTGTCGGCGCACACGGCGCGGGGCAGCGTGTTCTCGCGGGAGATGCACCACGGCTCGCTCGCGGCCACCATCAGCGAGCGCTTCGGGGTGGAGTCGCTCACCGAGCGCGACCACGGCGCGCCGACGCTGCGGCACGCGTTCAATCGGAAGGTGCCGCGGCACGCCGCCGACTGGCCGCAGCCGTCGCCCGCCTACGTGCCGCCGAACGCCGAGGCGCACCCCGCGGACGCGGACCCGGATCGGCAGCTCAGCCCGCCCGCGCGGGGGCTCATCGGGCTGCTGCTCCACGAGTACGGCACCCCGGAGGAGCGCGCGCACCCGCCGCAGACCTTCGGGGCCGCGTACAAGCTCCTCACCAAGTACGGCGCCGGGCTGTTCGGGGTCGGCGCCGCGTAGCGCGCGGGGTGCGGCGTGGGGCCGCGCGGGCCTGCGCGGGGCCGCGCGGGCCTGCGCGGGGCCGCGCGGGCCTGCGCGGGGCCGCGCGGGCGCGCGGGGCCGCGCGGGCGCCGTCGCCCCGCAGGCGCCGCCGTCGCCCCAGGCCGCACCGCAGGCACCGCCGAGTGGAGCCAAACGCCCCCTTCGCGTGAGCTGAAGGGGGCGTTTGGCTACATTCGAGATCGCGTGCGCGTGCTTCTCAGCGTGCGCAGCGGCGGCCAGACACCCCACGCCGAAGCGTCAGCTTCGGCCGTGCCTGGCCGCGGGGCTCACCAGCCCCGGGATCCAACTCGCCGCTAGGCGCAGCGGCGGCCAGACACCCCACGCCGAAGCGTCAGCTTCGGCCGTGCCTGGCCGCGGGGCTCACCAGCCCCGGGATCCAATTCGCCGCTAGGCGCAGCGGCGGCGGCGAGGCACACCACGCCGAAGCGCCAGCTTCGGCCGTGCCTGGCCGCGGGGCTCACCAGCCCCGGGATCCAACTCGCCGCTAGGCGCAGCGGCGGCCAGGCACACCACGCCGAAGCGCCAGCTTCGGCCGTGCCTGGCCGCGGGGCTCACCAGCCCCGGGATCCAACTCGCCGCTAGGCGCAGCAGGATCCCCCACAGCAACTCCCGCCCGCGGGCGTGTCGCCCAGCAGGTTGAGGATCTCGCGGGTTTCGGCGTCGGCGAAGCCGGCCGCCGTGTCGAGGCCGGTGGCGGGGTTCGTCTCGGCGACGGTCGCGGCAGCGGGCTCGGTGGTCTTCGTGGTCTCGCTCATGGTGGCTCCTTTGTTCAGGGAAAAGGCTACGGGGTGACGGCTACGGGCTCGGCTTCGGCGGCCGCGGCCGCGGCCGCGGCCGCGCGGTTCAGCTCGAGCACCTGCTCGAAGACGCCGGCGAAGGCGTCGGCGCTCTGCGCGCCGGAGACGCCGTACTGCTGTTCGAGCAGGAAGAACGGGACGCCGGAGATGCCCAGCATCTGCGCGCGGCGGATGTCCTGCTGCACGGCCTCAGCGTAGGTCTCGCTGTCAAGGGCGGCGCGCACCGCGTCGGGCGCGAGCCCGGCTTCGGCCCCGAGGCGGGCGAGCGCGTCGGGATCCGACATGTCCTCCCCCTCGGCGAAGTATGCGCGGAACAGGCGCTCCTGCACCTCGGCTTGCAGGCCCTGGTCTTTCGCGAGGTGGAGCACGCGGTGCGCGCGCTGGGTGTTCGCGTGGCGCACGCGCGAGAAGTCGTAGCTGAGCCCCTCGGCTGCGGCCATCTCGGTCATCTGGCCGAGCATCTGCTCCACCTGGTCGGCCGGCATGCCCTTGTGAGTCACGAGGAAGTCGATTTCGCTGCCCTGGAAGTCGAGCGGCGTGTCCGGTGCGAGCTCGTAGCTGTGGCTCTCCACCTCGATGCGCACGTCGGGGTGCGCCTCCGTGAAGGCGGCGACGCCGGCCTCAAAGCGATGTTTGCCGATATAGCACCAGGGGCAGGCGATATCGGACCAGATGTCTACGCGGATCGTTTCACTCACGCACGGTGCAACCGCGCGCGTGATCTGGCTATTCCCGAAGAAATTAGTGTGCGTCGAGCACGCGTGCGCCGGGAACTGGTCCGGTGACCACGAGCGTGCGAATATCGCGCCGCGTGAGCGTGCCGCGAAGCTCCGCGGCCTCCTGCGCGCTGTGCACGAGGAACGCGACCGTGGGCCCAGACCCAGAGACGATGCCGGCGAGCGCCCCGCGGGACTCGCCGAGCTCGAGCAGTTCGGACAGCTCGGGCGCGAGCTTGAGCGCCGCGACCTGCAGATCGTTGTGCATCGCGTCGGCGAGCGAGTCGGCGTCCCCGATCCGGACGGCCTGCAGCACCGCGGTATCGACCTTCACCAGGTCGGGCTGCGGCCCGAGGTCGCCAACGTGCGCGTCGCGGTGCTGGTCGAGGGTGCCGTAGACGAGCGGCGTGCTGAGCCCCATGTCCGAGAGCGCGAGGACCCAGTGGAACGCGCCCTGTGCGAGCGCCGGGCTCAGCTCGTCGCCGCGCCCGGTCCCCACGGCGGTGCCGCCCTCGAGCGCGAACGGGACGTCGGCGCCGAGCTCAGCGGCGAGCGGTAGGAGCCCCGAGCGGCCGAGGCCGGTGCCCCACAGCTCGTCGCAGGCGACGAGCGTGGCCGCGGCGTCGGCGGATCCGCCGCCCATCCCGCCGGCGATCGGCACCCGCTTGAGGACGGTGAGCGCGACGCCGCCGGTGTAGCCGGTGCGCGACGCGAGGAGCTTCGCGGCCGCAATCGCGAGGTTTGAGTCGTCTGTTGCGAGCCCCGCGGTGTCGATCGGCCCCGTGAACCGCACGGAGAATTCATCGGCCGGGGTCGCCGTCACCTCTTCAAACAGCGAGACTGCCTGATAGAGCGACGCGACGTCGTGGTATCCATCATCCTGCAGCGCACCGACCCGGAAGAACACGTTGATCTTCCCCGGTGCCCGCACGGTCACCGTGCGCTTCAGAATCGGGCTCATACGTACAAACTAGCGCACCTCGCGGCACTGCATTTTCATGAGCTGCCCCTGAGCTTCCTCGCGCGCTCCCGTGGGGCCCGGATCAGCGCGCGCGGGTGATCGCGAGGAAGTCTTCGACGCTGAGCTGCTCAGCGCGCAGCGTCGGATCGATCCCGGCAGATTCAAGCACGCGCACCACCGCGTCGAGCGGCCCGAGTACCGGTTGGAGTGACTGGCGCAGCATTTTGCGACGCTGCGCGAACGCCGCGTTAATGAGCTCGAACGTGGTGTCACGCTCCGTAACAGTGCCGCGCGGGGCGTCGAGCCGCTGGTACCCGACGAGCACCGAGTCGACCCCGGGCACCGGCCAGAAGATGCGGCGACTCACCGTGCCGGCGATCCGCCACGGCCCGTACCAGGCGGCCTTGGCACTCGGTGCGCCGTACTCCTTGCTGCCCGGCTGAGCGGCGATGCGGTAGCCCACCTCGGCCTGCACCATGACGAGGCCGCCGCGGAGCTCGGGAATGAGCTCGAGCAGTTCCATGAGGATCGGCACCGACACGTTGTACGGGAGGTTTGCCACGAGCAGCTCGGGCGGCGTCGGCAGCTCGGCGATCATGTCGGCCGTGAGCTCGAGCGCGTCGCTGCGGATCACCCGGAAGCGCTCCGCGGCGGCCGGCTGCATCGCGCGCACCGTCGCCGGCAGCTCGGCGGCAAGTCGGTGGTCGATCTCAACGGCGGTGACCTCGGCGCCCGCCTCGGTGATCCCGAGCGTGAGCGAGCCGAGACCCGGCCCGATCTCAATCACGTGGTCGCCCGCGGTGACCCCCGCGAGCCGCACGATCTTGCGCACGGTGTTTGGGTCGATCACAAAGTTCTGGCCGAGCTTCTTGGTCGGCGATACACCAAGCCGCTCGGCGAGCTCGCGCACTTCGGCCGGACCGAGCAGCGCGGGGCCCGATCCCGGCTCCGGCGAACCGGTTGCCTCGCTCACGCGGCGGCCTCCTCGGGGTCCCACGAACCGTACACGCGCTCGGTGTTCGCCGCGAGCTGCGTGCACAGCTCGGCAAGCGGCAGGTCGAGCGTCTCGGCCATGCGGCGCACCGTGTGCGGCAGCAGGTAGGGCGCGTTGGGGCGCCCGCGCCACGGCTCCGGGGTGAGGAACGGGGCGTCGGTCTCGGCGAGGATCAGCTCTGGCCGCGCCACCGCGAGGGCCTCGCGCAGCGCGGGTGCGTTCTTGAAGGTCATCGTGCCGGCAAACGACATGTACCAGCCGTGCTCGTTGCAGATACGGGCGAGCCGCGCGTCGCCGGAGAAGCAGTGGAACACGGTGCGCTCGGGGGCGCCGACGCGCGTGAGCGTGGCCACGACCTCCTCGTGCGCGTCACGATCGTGGATCTGTAGCGCGATCCCGTTCGCCTTCGCGATCTCGATGTGCGTCTCGAACGCCTCGATCTGCGCTTCACGTCCGTCCTCCCCCGTGCGGAAGAAGTCGAGGCCGGTCTCGCCGACGGCGCGCACGCGCGGCTCGGCGGCGAGGCGCGAGATCTCGGAGAGGTGCGCGCTCAGCTCACCGCGCGCGAAGAGCCGGGGCGCCTCGTTGGGGTGCAGGGCGACCGCGGCGAGCACGCGCGGGTCAGCTGCGGCGAGCTGCGCGCTCCACCGGCTGGTCTCAAGATCGGTGCCGACCTGGACGACGCCGCGCACGCCGACCGCGGCGGCACGATCGAGTGATTCGAGCGGCTCGAGCTGGTCGACCCCGTCCTCGAACTCAAGGTGCGTGTGGTTGTCGTAGAGCGGCACCGGCAGCGGCTCAGGCAACTCCGGGCGCGTCAGGTCGCGCCCGGGAGCCCCGGTGCGTTTCCGGAGCCCCGGCGCGGGCGTCTCTGCGGTCACTTCGCGGCACCACCGGTGGTCGGGGCCTCGGTCTCGATGCGCGGGAACAGCACGGCGAGCGCGTGCTGGGGCGTGCCCGGCACGATTCGGCCCCATGTGCCGGCTTCGCGGATCGGCTGCGCGGCCAGGGCGCCGAGCGTCTCCTCAGCACCGAGCGCGGTCCACAGCTTCGCCGCGGCCTCCGGGATCACCGGCGCCAGCAGCTCCGCGAGCACGCGCAGCCCCTCGGTCGCGGTGTACAGCACGGCGCTCAGGCGCTCACGCTGGGCCGGATCCTTCGCGAGCGCCCACGGCTCCTGCTCGGTGATGTAGCCGTTCAGGGCGTCGACGAGCTCCCAGATGGCGGCGATCGCCTCGTGGATCGCGAACGTCTCGATCTTCGCGTCGGCGCGCGCGGCAACGCTCGCGGCGAGCTCGCGAATCACGGCGTCGGCGGGCGCGTCCACTCCCGTCTCGGGCACGCGGCCCTCGAAGTACTTCGCGTTCATTGCGAGCACGCGGCTCGCGAGGTTGCCGAAGCCGTTGGCGAGCTCGGCCTGGTACCGCGCGGCGAGATCCTCCCAGCTGAACGAGCCGTCGTGGCCGAAGGACACGGCGCGCATGAAGTAGTACCGGAACGCGTCGGCGCCGAAGGTGTCGGTGATCTCGTTGGGGGCGATGCCCGTGAGCTTCGACTTCGACATCTTCTCGCCGCCGACGAGCAGCCAGCCGTGCGCGAACACGTGATCCGGCACCTCAAGACCCGCGGCCATGAGCATTGCCGGCCAGATCACCGCGTGGAACCGCAGGATGTCCTTGCCCACGATCTGCGTCGCCGGCCAGTGCTGCAGCTCGGCAGTCGGGTCCGCGGGGTTCGCGCCGTAGCCGCGCGCGGTGATGTAGTTGAGCAGCGCGTCGAACCACACGTAGGTGACGTGCGACGAGTCCCACGGGATCGGGATGCCCCAGTCGAAGGAGGTGCGCGAGATCGACAGATCCTCAAGCCCCTGCTGCACAAAGGCGATGACCTCGTTGCGCGCGCTCGCCGGCTGCACGAAATCGGGGCGCTCCTCGTAGAGGGCGAGCAGGCGGTCCTGGAACGCGCTCATCTTGAAGAAGTAGTTCTTCTCCTGCAGCAGCTCAAGCGGCTTCGAGTGGATCGCGCAGACCTTCTCGCCCTCGAACGCCCCGGTACCGTCGACGATCTCGCTCTTCGGCTTGAACTCCTCGCACCCGACGCAGTACAGCGCCTCGAACTCGCCGGCGTACACGTGGCCGTCGTCGTACAGCTTCTGCAGAAACACCGCGACGCCGGCCTCGTGGCGCGCGTCGGTCGTGCGAATGAAGTCGTCGTTCGAGATGTTGATCGTGTCGAGCAGCGGCTTCCACGCAGACTCGACGAGGCGATCCGCCCACTCCTTCGGTGCGACGCCGTTCGCGGTCGCCGTGCGCAGAATCTTCTGCCCGTGCTCGTCAGTTCCGGTGAGGAAATAGGTGTCGTCGCCGGCCTGGCGGTGCCAGCGCGCGAGTACGTCCGCGGCCACCTCCGTGTACGCGTGCCCGATGTGCGGGGCATCGTTCACGTAGAAGATGGGCGTGGAGAGGGAGAACGACGGGGTCTTGGCCATACCCTCCAGTCTATTCGCTCGGGCGGGCGCACACGCCCGTGTTACGCTCCCGAGTCCGGCGCGGCCCCCGCGACGAGAATCTCGGGCTCGTGCCGCACCGGGAAGTTGACCGAGTTTGCGATGAAACACGCCTCGCGCGCGGAGCCGTGGGCGGCGAGCGCCGCGTCGACCATTGACGCGTCGGCAACCGTGACGCGCGGGCGCAGCAGCACATCCGTGAACGCTCCCCCGACGCCCTCCTGCCGCATCGTGCCCACCGCGGCGTCAGTGTACGCCCTAACCACCACGCCGGCCCGCACGGCCATGTGCAGGTACGATAGCATGTGGCACTGTGCGAGCGCGGTCACGAGGAGCTCCTCCGGGTTCCAGCGATCCGCGTCGCCGTGGAACGTCGGATCCGCCGAGCCCGCGAGCGGCGGCTTGTGGGCGGCGTGAATTGTGAGCTCGCGCCCGTACTCGCGATACCCGCTGGTGCCGGTGCCGCGATTTCCGGCCCACTCGACGTCGATCCGGTACTCGTGCACACCCATCATGCGTTCAGGCTAGCGCGACCGGCCGGATCGTGCGCGGGCGGCGGGCCTGCGATGGCCGTGGGAACACGGTTCGCGGGCGGCCGTCACCTGGCGGGAGTAGTATCGTTCGCATGACAGAAGCGAGCGTGAGCACCATCAAGGCACCCGTCAGCACCGTCGAGGCATCGCAGCCGGAGACCACCGTCCCCCAGCAGCGTCGCGTCGTCACGGCGATCCCCGGGCCGCGGTCCCAGCAGATCCATGCCCGACGCCAGGCGGTCATCCCGCCCGGCGTCCACAGCGTGCTTCCCGTGTACATCGATCGCGCGCACGACTCGATCATCGTCGACGTCGACGGCAACCACATCATCGACGTGTGCGGCGGCATCGGCGTCACCACCGTGGGCCACACCGACGAGGCCGTCGTGGCCGCCGCGACCGCGCAGCTGAACAAGGTGACCCACACGCTCTTCACCATGACCCCGTACGAGCCGTACGTGCGCGTCGCCGAGCACCTCGCGCAGCACGTCCCCGGCTCGACCGCTGACGCGCCGTACAAGACGCTGCTCATGAACTCGGGCGCCGAGGCAGTTGAGAACGGCGTCAAGATCGCCCGCAAGTTCACCGGACGCCCCGGCGTCGCGGTGCTCGAGCACGCCTACCACGGTCGCACCATGCTCACCTCGAGCATGAACCACAAGGCGGCCCCCTACGCGCTCGGGTACGGCCCGCGCGCGGGCGACATCTACAAGGCGCCCAACTCCTACCCGCTGCACGACGGGCTCAGCGGAGCCGAGGCCGCAGCGCGCACGATCGCGCACCTCGAGAAGGTCGCCGGGGCCGAGGATCTCGCCTGCCTCGTGGTCGAGCCGATCCAGGGCGAGGGCGGCTTCATCGTCCCGGCCGACGGCTTCCTCCCCGCGCTCGCCGAGTGGTGCCGCGCGAACGGAATCGTCTTCATCGCCGACGAGGTGCAGGCCGGCATGGCGCGCACCGGCACGGTGTTCTCAATCGAGCAGTTCGGCGTGCAGCCCGACATCGTGCTCTCGGCCAAGGGCATCGCGGGCGGGCTCCCGCTCGCCGGCATCACGGGCCGCGCCGAGATCATGGACAAGTCGCAGCCCGGCGGGCTCGGCGGCACCTTCGGCGGCAACCCCGTCTCGTGCGCGGCGGCCGTCGCCGTGTTCGAGCAGATCGCGGCTCAGGATCTCCTCGCCGAGGCGCAGCGCATTGAGCGCGTGTTCGGCGCGGGGCTCGGCCGCCTCGCCGCGAAGTACCCCGCAATCGCCGAGGTGCGCGGCAAGGGCGCAATGCTCGCGATCGAGGTCGTGCAGCCCGGCACGCTCGATCCGAACCCCGAGCTTGTCGCCAAGGTGATCGACTACGCCGCTCAGCAGGGCGTGCTGCTGCTGAGCTCCGGCATCCACAACCAGGCGATCCGCTTCCTGCCGTCGCTCAAGATGACCGACGAACTGCTGGAGGACGTGGTGAGCGTACTCGACGAGGCGTTCGCCGCCGCCGCGTAGCCTCGGCTACTGCGCCGCACGGGGCGGGACGGGCTGAGCCCGTCCCGCCCCGTGCTGCGTTCTGACGGTGTGGCGGCGCGGCGCGGGGGCGGCGCGGCCCGGCCGCGCCTGCCGCGCGCTGCGCGGCGCGCGGCGTGGGCCAGCGCCTCGATCCACCCAAACCCGCCCCAACCCACCTAACCCAACCCAGCCCACCCAACCCAACCCAACCCAACCCACGAGCGTGCGGCTTCATCGCGAGCGTGCGGCTTCACCCCCGCAGTGCAGCCGCACACTCGTGCGCGAAGCCTCCACTCGTGGCGGGTGGGATCCTCCGCACTCGGGCGGGAATACCGCTCTGGGGCAGGGCCGCCACACACCGGCATTCCAGATCGGCGCCGCACGAGCCACCCCGGGTGCACGATGCTCAGTGCGCGTGCGCGGCTAGCCGTCGGCGATTTGAGTGAGCAACTCCCGCATCGCGAGCACCGCAAACTGCGTCTCGTCGCGCGCGAGCACCCGCTGCTCGCGCACGGCGTCGGCGGGCAGGCGTTCGGCGGCGGCGCTGAGCACTGCGATGAGTTCAGTCACCAGCTCGCGCACCTCGGCGCGGTGCTCAGGCACACGCCATCCAAAGAGGAGCGCCTCGATTCCCAGTGTGGCGGCCGCACCCAGGTCTTCCGCGCTCGGGCCGGGCCGAGCGTCGTCGCCATCCGCCGCCGCGTCGTCGTCGTCGCGAGAGCTGGCGGACTGGGCCGCAGCCGCGTTCTCCTCGCGGATCCGCCCGGTAACCGACCGGACCGCCGCGACAAACACCTGCTCCTTGGATCCGAAGTGGCTGTACACGGCCCCCTTCGTGAAGCCGGCAGCCTGGGCAATATCGACCAGCGACACCCCGGAGAACCCGCGCTCCGCAAACAGTCGCGCGGCCTGCTTCAGCAGCTGCTCGCGCGTGCTCATGGGCCGGGCTCGCTGCTCTACCCACGCAGAGGCCTGCGCAAGCGCTTCCGCCGCCGCGAGGAGCCCCTTGGTCACGCCAGTCTCTGCCTGGCCACCGACCGCACCAAAGCTCTGGCCGAGCTGGCCCGCGGCGTCCGCGAGCGCCTTCGCCGCATCCCGCAGCTGCTGCTCTCCATTCGACCCCTCGGGGCCCCGCTGACGCCGTGCCATGACGCAAGCCTACCCGAACATACCCATGAGAATCCATATTGCATTTCGAGATACCCATGGGTATGTTCAATCAAGAGGGGCACATTCCGGGACTTCCCGGACGACGAAAGGAGCATTTCATGCCCGCCCACCACCCCCACCCAGGCGCTACTCAACACCCCGACCCGGTGCTCAGCATCGAGCGGCTGATCAAGCACTATCGCGGCCGCACGGCTCCCGCGAACGACGGGATTAGCCTCACAGCCAGGCCCGGCCGCGTGCTTGGCATCCTCGGCCACAACGGTGCAGGAAAGACCACGCTCGTGAATCAAATCGTGGGCCTCCTGAAACCCAGCAGCGGCACGATCAGAGTGGCCGGGATCGACGCCGTAGCGCACCCCGCCCGCGCCCGGGAACTCGTCTCCGTCCAGGCACAGGCGAACGTCCCGATCACGGGGCTTACTCCGCGCACCGCAATCGAGCTGGTGGGCAGGATCCGCGGCGGCGAACGCGGCGAAGTGCGGCGCCGCGCGTCGCAGCTCCTCGAGGAACTCGACCTCGGCGCTTGGGCAGACACCCCGGCACAGAAGATCTCCGGGGGCGTGGCCCGGCTCACCGCATTCTGTATGGCCGCGGTGCGCCCGGGCGCCCTGGTGATCCTCGACGAGCCAACGAATGACGTCGATCCCGCCCGGCGCAGGCTGCTGTGGGACGCCATCCGTGCGACCGCCGAAGCCGGCGCCGGCGTGCTGCTCGTCACCCACAACGTGCGTGAGGCGGAGCGCGCCGTCGACGATCTCGTGGTGCTCGACCGCGGCAGGGTGATCGGATCGGGCACCCCCGCGCAGCTCACAGCCCACCTCCGCTCGCAACTCTTCCTCGAGCTCGACGGCACCGCGCTCCCCCGGCTCCCGGACGACCTCGAAGCAGTACCGACCGGGCCCGCGGTGGCCACGGCCGCGATTCCGACGGAGCGCGCCGCGGAGGCGGTGGCGTGGGCGCAGGCGGCCGTGAGCCGCGGAGACATCGAGCGTTTCTCCCTCACTCCTGCGTCACTCGAGGACGCCTACCTCGAACTCGTGGGCACCGACGCGGGGGTCGCGGCGTGAGCGCGCGGAGCACAGCGAGCGTGGGTGCAGCCCAGACCGCAGCCGGGGATCGCGCGGCCCGCCCGGCATCGACGATACGCGGGACCCTGCTCCTCGCACAGTGGCAGGTGCGGCGACAGGCGCAGTACCTCCCGCTCCTGGTCGTGGTCCAGACGGCGCTCGCGGTCTCGACGGTGCTGGGCTACGGGATCCTCATCGGCGACGTGGCGGCGGAGGCGGCGCTGTTTCTCGCGACCGGCGCTCCCACGATCACCCTGATCATCGTCGGGCTGATCATGACTCCGCAGCAGATGTCGCAGTCGCGATTGGAGGGAAGCGCCGAGTGGCTGCGCACCCTGCCCGTGCCCCGCAGCGCGTTCCTCGCCGCGGACCTCTCGGTGTGGACCCTGCTTGCACTTCCGGGATTCGTTTTCGGTGCGCTGGTTGGGGCGCTCCGCTATGGGATCGAGTACCAGATCGCTCCGTGGATCGTGCCCGTCGCGCTGCTGATCTCTTTGACCGCCGCAACGATCGGCTACACCTTCGCGGTATTGCTGCCCCCGATGGTGGCAATGCTCATTACGCAGCTCCTCGTGTTCCTGCTGCTCCTGTTTTCCCCGATCAGCTTCCCCGCAGCAAACCTGCCCGAGTGGTTGCGGAGCGCGCACGCGTTTCTCCCCATCGAGCCAATGGCGAATCTCATGCGAGCGGGGCTCGCCGGGCACAGCTTCGAGGCGAGTGGCCGCGACTTCGCGGTAGTGCTGGTGTGGTGCGCTGCCGCCGTGGGGCTCGCGATCCT
Organism: Leucobacter luti; assembly: GCF_004217175.1. GTDB lineage: Bacteria > Actinomycetota > Actinomycetes > Actinomycetales > Microbacteriaceae > Leucobacter > Leucobacter luti. The sequence continues at coordinate 508,266 of NZ_SHKI01000002.1, read as the reverse complement.
GTCGCTGCGCCGCCGACACTAGACCCGGCCCGGCCCGGGCCGCGCCATTCAACGCACCAGCCGCGCCGCCCCACCCCATGAGCGTGCGGCTTCGTCACGAGTGTGCGGCTTCACCTCCGCAGTGAAGCCGCACACTCGCGAGCGAAGCCTCCACTCGCACGCGACACCGCCACTCGCGCAAGACACCGCCACTCGTGCGCGACACCGACACTCGTGAGCGAAGCCGCCACTCGTTCGCGAAGCCGCCACTCGCGTGCGAAGCCTTCACTCGCCGGCGGGAACGCAAGAACGGCAAGCCGCGGCGGAGCCCAGCGCCCTACGGAACCCGGACGGGCTCGGTATCGACCTCGGGGTCCTCGGGATCGAGCTCGGACAGGTCGATCCCGGCGGCAGTGACGCTGCCGGTGTCGACCACGTCGCCCACCGCGTGCACGTCGATCACGATCGCGGTCACATTGTCGCGGCCGGCGTTCTCGACGGCCTGCCGCACGAGCATGGTCGCGGCCCCCTCGGCGGTCTCTTGCGTCGCGAGGAAGTGCTGGATACCGATATCGGTGAGCTCCTTGGTGAGCCCGTCGGAACAGATCAGGATCCGCTGCCCGGGGATCAGCGCGAGCGAGGTGTACTCGGGGATCGGGGCCTCGTTGAAGCCGACCGCGCGCGTGATCACGTTTGCGTGCGGATGAGTCTCGGCCTCTTCCTCGGTGATCGCACCGGTGTCGATGAGGTGCTGCACCACTGAGTGGTCGACGGTGATCTGACTGAGCGCACCCTTGAAGTACTGGTACACCCGGGAGTCTCCGATGTTGAAGACTTTCCAGGTGGGCTGGTCGTCGGTGCTGAGGCACACGCCGGTGACCGTGGTGCCCGCACCGAGCTCGGTCTCGCCGGCGTCGAGCTCGATGTCGTCAACCGCGTCCGCGAGCACCGCATCGATGTCCGCCTCGACCACGCGCTCGCTTCCGCCCAGCTCGGCGAGCCGGCGCACAACCGCGGCGGACGCGACCTCACCGGCCGAGTGCCCACCCATGCCGTCCGCGACCGCGAAAACCGGCGGCATCGTCACGTAGCTGTCCTGATTTGTCTCGCGCCGACGGCCGACATCGGTCATGGCAAACCACGACAATTCGATCTCAAGCTCGCAATCATTGCGATACCGGAGGCGTCGCCGAGACGCGTTCTCACCGCGCGCGGTCACCGCTTCCACCTCTTGAACACTTGAGTATCCTACCGCGCGAAGCGGGGTGCCTGCGAACGAAGCACTTAGCTCGGGCTTGAGGCTCCAGACACGAACTCCGGCTGCAGGGTGATCGCTGCCGACTCAGAACCCCCCACACCCTCGCGGATCAACTCAAGTATTGCGTCGCTCATGCGCTCAACGGGCTGCCGGATCGTGGTGAGCGTTGGCATCACGAACTGGGAGATGCCAATACCGTCGAACCCCACAACGCGGAAGTCCTGCGGCACGCGAAACCCCGCTCCGATCAGGCCGGTAAGGACGCCGAGAGCGATCACATCGGCCGCGGCCACGATCGTGCCAGACTCAATTCCCATCGCGACGATCTCGCCAACAGCCCGATACCCCCACTCCACGTCAAAGCTCCCCGCGAGCGCGGGCGCGTTCGGGAACTCGCGCCGGAATCCCTCCAGGCGTTCGCGCCCAGATGACGACGTGGCGTCCGCGCCCACGAACACCACCTGGTCCCCCGCTGGGTCGGCGGTGCGGACATGGTTGGCGAGGAGCTCCATCCCGGCGCGGTTGTCGCACCCGACGAATGGGACGTCGACCGCGGCCACCCGGCGGTCGTATTGCACGACCGGCACACGCTCGCGTGCGAGCCGCAGGGTGTCTGCGCTCGCGAGTTCGTCGCACGGGATAATCACGAGCGCGTGAATCTGCTGTCCGAGGAACGACTGCACCCCGTGGGCCTCGATCTCAACGCTCCCCGCAGCGCTGCTGACCAGCAGTTCGAAACCGTTGCCGCGAAGCGTGCGGGCCAGCTGCTCGGCGAGCGCCGCAAAGAACGGGTTTTCGAGGTCGGGGACCATGAGCCCGACGATGTTGAGTCGCTGCTGGCGGAGCGCGCGGCCGAGCAGGTTGACCTGGTATCCCAGCTCGCGGGCAGACTCCTGGACGCGCCGCTGCACTTCGGGGTTCATCGCCCGACCACCGCTGAGCGCGCGCGATACGGTCGCGGCGGACACCCCGGCGTGCGCTGCAACGTCTTTCATCGTGATCGGTTTGCGATGGCTCACGGCACCTCACTCGCTCGTTACCTAATTGAGACCTCAGCGCCTATTCACGCGGACTCCCCGCAAGGTTACTCTTAAACGGATCTCGGTAATCGATTTCCAACCCAGTGTATTGGAGTACAAAGATGTCTCTCTCACGAACGACTCGCGGGCTCGGCCTTGCCGCCGCCGCGATCCTCACGACCGCGGCGCTCACCTCATGCTCGACGGGGAACGAAGCGCCGGAGGCCGGCGGCTCCGGCGACACCACCTCAGACTCATGCGTGATCGGCATGACACAGATCAACCAGACCGCGGTCTTCTTCACAGAGATGAACGCCGGCGCAACCGAGGCAGCCGAGAAGCTCGGGTGCGAGCTCAACATCACCAACGCAAACAACGACTCGGCCCGGCAGAGTTCCGACATCGAGAATTTCGTTACACAGGGTGTCGATGCCCTGATCGTGGTCGCGATCGACGTGAACGGCGTGAAGCCAGCGGTGACCGCGGCGCAGGCCGCCGGCATTCCCGTGATCGCAATCGACGCGGAAGTTGAGGGCGTCGACACGTTCGTCGGCGTCGACAACGAGGCCGCTGGCGCCGAGGCGGCGGCTTGGGCAATCGAAGAGGGGCTGATCGACGGCATGAGCTACGGGGTGGTCGACGCAAAGAGTTCCTTCATCCAGAACCAGCGCGAAGACAGCTTCCGCACCGCCATCGATGCCGCTGGCGCCAAGTACACGCAGAGCGTGAACGGTGACAACGTGCAGGAGAAGGCGGCCACCGCGGCGCAGGACCTCGTGACCGCGCAGCCGGATCTCGATTTCATCTACACGACGGGTGAGCCCGCCACCGTCGGCGCGGTTGCAGCGCTCTCGGGTGGCAGCACGGAGACCACGATCATCGGGTGGGATCTCACCGCCGAAGTAATCGCCGGAATCGACAGCGGACTGGTCCGCGCAGTCATCCAGCAGGATCCCCGGCAGGAGGGCGTCGAGGCGGTCACCGAGATCGTGGCGATCCTCGGCGGCGACGAGCCCCGCGGCTTCATTGACGTGCCGATCACCTTCGTGACCAGCGACAACGTTGACGACTTCCGCGAGATTTTCAACTAGGCGAGGTGGCGGTGCCGCCACCGGCACCGCCACCTCCCGGCACGGGAAAGACAGGCTATGAACCCCACACCACGCGTTGAAATGGTGGATATCCGCAAGCACTACGGCGCGGTCAAGGTACTCCGCGGAGTACACCTTGCGGTCGCGCCCGGCCAGGTCATCGGCCTCGTCGGCGACAACGGCGCCGGCAAATCAACACTGATGAAGATGCTGGCCGGGGCCGTGACGCCCGACTCCGGGCAAATCCTGATCGATGGCACCGCACTCGAGCACTCGGACCCGCGGTCCGCGCGACGAGCGGGCATCGAGATGGTGTATCAGGACCTCGCACTCTGCAACGACATCGATGTCGCCGGAAACCTCTTCCTCGGGCGCGAGCCGTACCACCCGCTGACCCGCAAGCTCAATCTCGCGAAGATGCACGAGGACGCCGCGCGGGACCTCGCAAAGCTCCACATTCGGATCCCGGACACCACGCAGGAGGTGGGGACGCTCTCGGGCGGCCAGCGCCAGGCGATCGCGATCGCGCGCGCGATCGCGTTTGACCCCAAGGTCCTCGTGCTCGATGAGCCCACTGCGGCCCTCGCCGCCAAGGAGGTCGAGATGGTGCTCCAACTCATTCGCGACGTCTCGGCCCGCGGGGTCAGCGTGATCCTCATCACACACCGGCTCCAAGACCTCTTTGAGGTGTGCGACCGATTCGACGTCCTCTACGAGGGCGTACTCCATAAAAACCTTGACCCCCGACAGACCAACCTGACTGATCTGGTCACGGCAATGATGGGAAAGTAGCCTCAAGTGACTTCTTCGATTATCACCACAGCCACGCAGTCCCGTCGCACCGGCGCGTCAAAGTTTGTCAGCAAGCACTTCGGTGTGCTGTCAATCTCGGTCGTGTTTGTGCTGCTGTTCGCCTGCTTCTCAGTGTTCACCAACGACTTTGCCTCGGCCGAGAATCTCGTCAACGTCGCCCGCCAGATCGCCCCCACCGTGATCGTCGCGATGGCGATGACGTTCGTCATCACCACCGGCCAGATCGACCTCTCGGTGGGATCGCTGGTTGGCCTCTCAGCCGCGGTACTGGGGATCTGGGCGCTCAGCGGAAACGCGCTCGTCGCGCTCATCCTGACGCTGGTGCTCGGGCTCGTCCTAGGACTCGTCAACGGCGCGCTCACCGCGTTCGGCCGCATGCAGTCGTTCATCGTCACGCTCGCCGGACTCACCGCGCTGCGCGGCGTTGCCCTGTTCGTCACCGGCGGGTACAGCACCCCGATCGACTCGCCCCTGATCACGCCCATCGGGCAGGGCCGCTTCCTCGGCCTCTACACCCCCACGTGGATCGCGATCGTGGTGGTGGCGCTCGCCTGGTACACGTTCAACCACACACGCTTCGGGCGCTACGTGGTCGCGGTTGGCTCAAATGCGGAGTCGCTGCGCCGCTCAGGCGTCGACATTCGCAAGATCCAGATGGCGGTGCTCGGCATGACCGGGCTCGCCGCGGCGCTCGCCGGCATTATCACTGCCGCCCGGCTCTCAAGCGGCTCGCCAAACTCCGGCACCATGTTCGAGCTCGAGGTCATCACGGCCGTGGTACTCGGCGGCACGTCCCTCATGGGCGGACGCGGCTCGATCATGGGAACCGCAATCGGCGCCCTCACGCTCGGGATCCTCAGCAACGGCCTGGTCCTCCTGAAGGTCGACGTCTACTGGATCCCAATTGTCCAGGGCCTGATCCTGGTGATCGCGATCCTCGTGAACACCCGGCTCTTCGCGAAGTTCTCCCGGGGCGCCAGTTGACCACGGTGATGAGCGTGACCGGAGAGGTCCCGGTTTCGACGCTCGGCATCACGCTCACGCACGAGCACCTCGTCAACGACGTGCAGTCCTGGGCACACCGCACGAAGTCGCTGGGGGTCAACTCCCAGGAGTTCTGGGAGCGCCCGGTGAGCATGGACGTGCTCTGGGAGCTTCGCAACGATCCGTTCGGAAACCTCGACAACTGCAGGCTCGACGACCGTGAGCTCGCGGTGCGCGAGCTCGAGCGGTTCCGGGCGCTCGGAGGCGCAACGATCGTTGACACCACGAGCATGAACGGTGGCCGCGACCTCCCAGCCCTGCGGCAGCTCAGCGAGCGCAGCGGGGTGACGATCATCGCGGGCACCGGGTACTACCTTGAACCAAGCCTGCCGCGGGCGTTCGCGACTCTCAGCGCGGAGGACATTGCTGAGTTGATCCTGGCTGACCTGCGGACTGGCGTGGCCGGCGTCCGCCCGGGAATCATCGGCGAGATCGGTGTCGGCGCGGAGTTCCCGGAGCCCGAACGGCGCAGTCTGCACGGCGCTCTCCTCGCGCAGCGCGAGACCGGGCTGCCCATCCAGGTGCACCTCCCGGCCTGGTTCCGCCGGGGACACGAGGTTCTCGACATCGCCGAGCAGCTCGGGGTCTCCCCCGCGTCAGTGGTGCTCTGCCACATGGGCCCCTCGGGCGCCGACGTTGCGTATCAGCACGAGCTCCTTGCCCGGGGCGCGTGGCTGCAGTACGACATGATCGGCATGGAAGTGTTCTACGCGGACCAGGGTGTCCAGTGCCCGTCGGACGCGGAGAACGCGGGCCGGATCGTTGACCTCGCGGAGGCAGGGCACCTCGGCCAGATCCTCATCTCGCAGGACGTGTTTCTCAAGTCGCTGCTGCGCGAGTACGGCGGCCCCGGCTACGGACATATCCTGCAGTACTTCGTTCCGCGGTTGCGCAATCTCGGATTCGACGACGCGGCGCTCGATCAGCTGCTGGTGCACAACCCGCGCGACATGCTCACTCCCCGCGGCGTCTGACCGCACACACTCACCCCGTACCCCACGCCGAAGGAGGCACCCCATGACTCGAGTTCTTCTCGCAGGAGAAAGCTGGACCATTCACGAGATCCATCAGAAGGGATTCGATCACTTCACCAGCACGAGCTTCGGCACCGGCGCGGACGCGTTCATTGCCGCCGCCGCAGCCGAGGGAATCGAGGTCGAGCAGATGTACGGCCACGACGTCGCGGCCAAGTTCCCCCGCACCGTGGCGGAGCTCTCGAGCTATGACGTCATCATCATTTCGGACATCGGGTCGAACTCGTTCCTGCTGACCCCCGAGACGTGGAAGGATGGTGCGCGAAGCGAGAACTCGCTCCGCGCGCTCGTCGAGTGGACCCGGCAGGGTGGTGGGCTCATGATGGCCGGCGGCTACCTGAGCTTCCAGGGCATCAACGCTGCTGCGAACTTTGCGCGCACCCCGCTCGCCGAGGTGCTTCCGGTCCGAATGCTCGCCGGCGACGACCGGGTCGAGTCACCCGAGGGCTCCGCCGTGTCGGTGGTTGACCCGGAGCACCCGCTCGGACGGCTCTTCGCAGGAGCCCCCGATCTGCTCGGGTACAACGAAGTGGCGCTCGGCGACGACGCGGAGCTCGTGGCAAACGTCGGCGCTCACCCGCTGCTCACGACCCGAGCGTTCGGTTCAGGTCGGTCGCTTGCGTGGACGTCTGACATTGGCCCGCACTGGTGCCCCCAGCCATTCCTCGACTGGACCGGATTCTCCCCCCTCGTTGGTGGCATGCTCCGCTGGCTCGCCGGGGAGCACGCATGACCGCCCGCCCCGTCATCATTGACTGCGATCCCGGGCACGACGACGCGATTGCGATTCTTCTCGCCGTCGCCTCACCGAGCATCGACCTGCTCGCGGTGACGACCTGCTTTGGGAACTGCGCGGTCGAGGACGCCACGCGCAACGCGCTCCAGATCCTCGACCTCGCCGGCGCCTCACATATTCCGGTTGCCGCGGGCGCCGCCGGACCGCTCTCCGGAGAGACGACACTCGGCAACTACGTGCACGGCGGCTCGGGGCTTGACGGGCCGGAGTTACCGGAGCCCAGTCGGGACGCGCTCCCCGAGAGCGCGGGCGAGCTGCTCGCGCGCCTCCTCGAAGCCGCGGAGCACCCCGTGACGCTCGTCGTGATCGGCCCGATGACCAACATCGGTGCGCTCGTGCGGTCCCGCCCAGATCTCATCGACCGGATCGCCGAGATCGTGTTCATGGGCGGTTCGACCGAGCGCGGGAACCACACGCCCGCCGCGGAGTTCAATACCTTCGCCGATCCAGAGGCGCTCGACATCGTGCTCCACTCCGGCATTGCCGTGCGCATGGTGGGCCTCAACCTGACCCATCAGGCGCTCGCAACGCCCGAGGTGGTCGCCCGCATGCGAGCGCAGCAGCACACGATCGGCCAGACCGCGGCCGCCTGGATGGGGTTCTTCGGTTCCTCGTATCATCGCGTGTGGGATTTCGAGGCTCCGCCGGTGCACGATCCGTGCACGATCGCCGCGCTCATCGAGCCGGAGCTCATCACCTGGGTCGATGCGTTTGTGGCCGTCGAGCTCCGGGGCGAGTGGACCCGCGGTGCAACCCTGGTTGATCTCCACCGCCGCTATCCCGAACACGCCCCGAACGCGCGCGTCGCGATCGCGCTCGATGCCGCACGCTACTGGGACCTCGTGCTCGGCGCGCTCGACGACCTCGGGCGGCGGTCGTGACGCCGCCGTCGGGGCGCACGGTGACCGTGGTGGGCTCGGCAAACGTTGACACCACGCTGCGCGTGCCGCGCCTGCCCGGGGCTGGCGAGACCATCCTGAGCTCGCAGCAGCTCGTCTCCCCCGGCGGCAAGGGCGCGAATCAGGCCGCCGCCGCGGCCTGGCACGGGGCTGAGGTCAGCTTTGTTGGCGCAACCGGCACCGACCCCGCGGCGGTCACCGCGCTCGCAAATCTCCGGGCCCTGGGGGTCGACGTCGCCGGGGTGGCGGCACTGCCCGGGGCAGCGACCGGCAGCGCCGTGCTGCTGGTCGCCGAGGACGCCGAGAACGTCATCATCGTCTCGCCAGGCGCCAACCACGCGCTCGAACCGGAGCACGTCGCTCGGGCTCTCAGCGCTGGCACCGCCCGGGTACTCCTCACCCAGCTCGAGACGCCGCTCAGCGTCCTCGCGGAGTGCGCCACCCACTCGGAGATCCCCTGGCGGATCCTGAATCCCGCGCCCACTCAGCTGGACGGCGGGTTCACGGCGGTTCTCGACCGGTTCAACGTGCTGGTGCCAAACCGTACCGAGCTGGGGCAGCTTGCCCGCCGCCCGGAGCCCCGCACGCTGCACGATGTCGCCGAGTGTGTGGCCGCACTCGGGTTCGGCGGCACCATGATCGTCACGCTCGGCGCCGCCGGGGCCGCGGTCTTCACGCGGGGCGCCCACGGGGCCCCGGATGTGATCGCTCCCCCCGCGGTGGCCCCGGTTGATACGAGTGGCGCCGGAGACGTGTTCTGTGGCGTGCTCGCAGCCGAGCTCGCGGCGCACGACGATGTGCTGCGCGCGGCCCGCGCCGCCGTCGCGATCTCGGCAGCGAGCACGGAGCGTCGCGGAGCGCAGCTCGCCGCGGGCACTGAGCTGACGGTGACCCTGTGACGGCACCGGCGACCCCCGAGACCGAACGGTTCGAGCGCGAGTGGCTGCACCTTGCCACACTCGTTGATTCGGACCTTCCGGGTTGGTCGCGCACGGGGTTCAGCGAGGAGGATCGGGCGGCCCGCGCCTGGCTCCTCGCGCTCATGAGGGACGCCGGTCTCGACGCGTACTCCGACGCCGCTGGAAACCTGATCGGCTCGATTGAGGGCACCAATCCAACCGCCCCCGCGATCGTCATCGGCAGCCACTCTGACACGGTGCCTGGCGGCGGGCGGTTCGACGGAATCGTAGGGATCCTCGGCGCCATCGAGGTCGTCAGGATGCTCCGGGCCGCCAACGTCCGACTTCGGCGAACCCTCCGCGTCGTTGACTTCGCAAACGAGGAGGGCAACCCACAGGGCGTCAAGCTCGTGGGCTCGCGCGCCATTGCCGGGAGCCTCGACCGGGCGGCGCTCGAGGCCGTCGACGCCGCCGGGGTCACGCTCGCCGCGCTGATGACGGGGGCCGGGCACTCCCCCGAGCTGCTGTCCGGAGCGCGCTGGCGCCCCGGAGACATCGACGCATACCTCGAACTGCACATTGAACAGGGCCCCGTGCTCACGGAGGCAGGCGCGCACATCGGAGTGGTGACCAGCATCTGCGGGATCAGCACGTTCGCCCTCGATGTCGCCGGTCGCCGGGATCACGGCGGCACGATGCCAATGTCCACACGGTCTGACGCGATGTGCTGCGCCGCGGACGCGGTGCTGTCGGTGCAGCAGATCGCCTCGGCTCGGGCGGAGGCCGTGGGAACCGTTGGCGCCGTGACCACTCCGAGCCCCCTCACCAACACGATTTCCGAGGCGGCGCGCGTCACGGGCGAGTTCCGCAGCCCAAGCGCGGCTGGGCTCGCCGAGCTTCGCGCCGAGTTCTCGGCAACGACCGCCGTCCGGGACCGTCGCCACCGCACCCGATCGCGGCTGCAGTGGCTCCACACCGACGCGCCGACCCCCATGGACACCGGGCTCTCGGCCATCGTTGTTGGCGCAGCGGAGGCGGCGGGCGAGCGCCCACTGCGGCTCTACTCGGGCGCGACGCACGACGGGGTCGCGATGTCTGAGATCGCGCCGAGCGCGATGATCTTCATCCCGTCACGCGACGGGCGAAGTCACTGCCCCGAGGAGTGGACTGAGCTGGCCGACATCGGGCGCGGGATCAGTGTGCTGTACGGCTCAGTGATCGCGGTCGACGCGCGCTGACCCGCCTGGGCGCCCGGCGCAGGCGTGTGCGCACGCGACCCCCGGATCACGCCGGCGCCCCGAGATCCGTGACGAGTGTGAGCTGGTGTGCGGCGGGATCGCTGGTGATGTCCAGGCCGTTCGCGGCGCCCCAGGCGACGACGTCCGCGGGAGTCTCAAGCGTCGCGCGAGTCTCAGCCAGCCGGCGCACGAGATCACCCTTCGCGGCCTTGTTGAAGTGATTGAGCGCACGCACCGCGCCATCGGCACCGCGCTGCGCGACGTGGAGAAACCAGCCGCGCCCCGCGGGAATCGGTGCGAGGGCACCGTAGTCCTTTGACCGGAGATCGAGCACCAGTCCGGCCTCGTCCCAGCCGAGCCCGGCGTGCGCCTCGGTCCACACGCGCTTGAGGGGCGCGGCGAGATGCGGCAGCCGGGAGCTCGCGGAGAGCCGGTACGCGGGGATCTCCTCCCCTGCCCCGATCAGCCCGAACAGCGCCGACTGCACTGCCACGTGGGCGTCGAGCCAGGCACGCGCGCCGGCGTCGAGCGTCGCGACCGCGAGGGCGTCGTAGAGCACGCCGGTGTAGCGCTCGATCGCGGGGAGGGCCCCGCTCTCGGTGAGGACAAGATTGTGCTCGCGCTCATCGCGATTCTTGACCCCGAGCTTGAGCGCCTTGGTCGCCGCCGCCTCGTCGGCGCTCACGGCCTCCAGCGCCGCGCGCACCGCCGACCGCGCGGCTCCGAGCTCGCCGTCGCGCGCGAGACCCGCCGGATCGAAGCGCCCGGAGCCGCCGGCCCGCTTCGTCTCGGATGGTGGGAGCAGGACAAGCATCGTGACCCTTTCAGAGCGGCGTACGTGGCGAATGGGGTGTGGGGGCAGCGGGCGCCGAGGCGGTGCCGGGGCGCGTGCGGTGAAACGGCGCGAGGCCGGTCAACCACCCGTGGGTGATTGACCGGCCTCGTGCACAGTGGCGACAGCGTGTGCTCTAGACGAGTACTGCCTTGCCGGCGACGATGGTGACATTGTCGTGGTCGACGGAGAGGAAGCCCCCCTCGGCGTCGACGGTGACCTTCGCCCCGTCGGCAGCGGTCACGCGAACCTCGCCCTGCGCGAGCAGCGCAAGGAAGGGCTCGTGTCCGCTGAGGATGCCGATCTCGCCCTCGACCGTCCGTGCGACGACCTGGGAGGCGACGCCAGTCCAGACCTCGCGGTCGGCCGAGACGACACTCACGTTGAGCGATGCCATGGCTTAGGCCAGATCCTTCTGCATCTGCGCCCACTTCTCCTCGACGTCGCCGATCCCGCCGACGTTGAAGAATGCCTGCTCGGCAACATGGTCGAACTCGCCCTTGGCGATCGCATCGAAGGACTCGATGGTCTCCTTGAGCGGGACCGTGGAGCCCTCGACACCGGTGAACTTCTTCGCCATGTACGTGTTCTGCGAGAGGAACTGCTGGATCCGGCGTGCGCGTGCCACCGTGATCTTGTCCTCTTCGGAGAGCTCGTCGACGCCGAGGATCGCGATGATCTCCTGCAGTTCCTTGTTCTTCTGCAGGATCTGCTTGACCGTCGTGGCAACGCGGTAGTGGTCCGCGCCCAAGTAGCGGGGATCCATGATGCGGCTGGACGAGGTCAGCGGATCGATCGCGGGGTAGAGACCCTTCGATGCGATCTCGCGCGAGAGCTCGGTGGTCGCGTCGAGGTGCGCGAAGGTGGTCGCCGGTGCCGGGTCGGTGTAATCGTCGGCGGGGACGTAGATCGCCTGCAGCGAGGTGATCGAGTGACCGCGCGTCGAGGTGATGCGCTCCTGGAGCACACCCATCTCGTCGGCGAGGTTCGGCTGGTAGCCCACAGCGGAGGGCATGCGGCCGAGCAGCGTCGAGACCTCGGAACCGGCCTGCGTGAAGCGGAAGATGTTGTCGATGAAGAGCAGCACGTCCTGCTTCTGCACATCGCGGAAGTACTCCGCCATGGTCAGTGCCGACAGCGCGACGCGAAGACGCGTCCCCGGCGGCTCATCCATCTGGCCGAACACAAGCGCGGTCTTGTCGAACACGCCTGCCTCGTCCATCTCGTGGATGAGGTCGTTGCCCTCACGGGTGCGCTCGCCAACACCGGCGAACACCGACACACCGCCGTGATCCTGCGCCACGCGCTGGATCATTTCCTGGATGAGGACGGTCTTGCCCACACCGGCGCCGCCGAACAGACCGATCTTGCCGCCCTGAACGTAGGGGGTCAGGAGGTCGATCGACTTGATGCCGGTTTCGAAGAGCTGCGTCTTCGACTCGAGCTGGTCGAAGGGGGGCGGCGTGCGGTGGATGCTCCAGCGCTCGCTCACCTCAATGGTCTCGCCCTCGGGGAGGTTGAGCACATCACCGGTGACGTTGAAGACCTTGCCCTTGGTGATGTCGCCAACGGGAACGGTGATCGACGTCCCGGTGTCGAAGACCTCCTGGCCGCGGACGAGGCCGTCGGTCGGCTTGAGGGCGATTGCGCGGACGAGGTTGTCGCCGAGGTGCTGAGCAACCTCGAGGACGAGCTTCAGAGGCTCCTCGCCGTCACCGAAATCGATGGTGGTCTGCAGCGCGTTGTACACGGCGGGGATCGCGTCGTGCGGGAACTCGATATCGACGACGGGGCCGGTCACGCGGGCGATGCGCCCGGCGACCTGTGCGGCGGCCTCAGTCGCCACAGCGGCGGATTCGGTCATGATTCTCTCTCTTCGTGCTTCCACTTAGCTTGACAGCGCGTCCGCGCCGCCGACGATTTCGGAAATCTGCTGGGTAATCTCTGCCTGGCGAGCGTTGTTCGCAAGGCGGGTGTAGTCGCGGATCAGCGTGTCTGCGTTGTCGCTCGCCGACTTCATCGCCTTCTGCGTCGCTGCGTGCTTGGCCGCGGCCGAAGCGAGCAGCGCGTTGAAGATGCGCGATTCGATGTAGGCGGGCAGCAGCTGATCGAGCACCGCGTCCGGGTCCGGTTCGAACTCGTACAGCGGCGACGGTCCCTCTGCGGGATCCGCAACACCCTCAACAACCTGGAGCGGGAGCAGACGGTGCACCTCGGGAACCTGGCTCACCATGCTGACGAGCCGGTTGTACACGAGGTGGATCTCCTGGGCGCCGCCCTCGTCGGCGGGACGAGCGAAGCGCTCGAGCACCGCCTCCGCGATCTCCTTGGCCGTCTCGAAGCCCGGGTTCTCGGTGTCACCGAGCCACACGCGCTCCGACGCCCGCTGGCGGAACGCGAAGTACCCCTGAGCCTTACGGCCGACCAGGTAGTACACCACGTCCTTGCCCTCGGCACGGAGCAGCTCACTGAGCTCCTCGGCCTCGCGCAGGACCTGCGAGTTGAACGCGCCAGCGAGGCCGCGATCGGAGGTGAAGATCACCACTGCTGCGCGCGTGACCGTCTCGGCCTCGGTGAGCAGCGGGTGATCGGTGTTTGAGTGCGTCGCGACGGCCGAGACCGCGCGAGTGATCGCTGTGGCGTAGGGCGTCGAAGCTTCGACGCGGGCCTTCGCCTTCTGAATGCGAGAGGCCGCGATCAGCTCCATCGCACGGGTGATCTTCTTGGTCGTCTGGGCAGAACGAATTTTCTGCCGGTAGACCCGAAGTTGCGCTCCCATGTCTCTCCTGTGTTGGTTGGTGCTGGCTGGTCGTGCGGAACCGGTGGGGGCACGGGCCCCCACCGGGTTTCTGCACTACTTCTTTACGACCAGCTGCTCCTGCTTGATCTCGGCCTCGTCGAGCGTCTCGAACTGCTCGTTCAGGCTCTTGCCCGAGGAGGTCAGGAACTCGCCCTTGAACTTCTCGATCTGAGCCGTGATCTCGGCGACGGTAGCGTCGTCGAGCACGTTCGTGGAACGCAGCGTGGTGAGCGCCTCCGAGTTGCGGCCCAGGAAGTCGAGGAACTCGCGCTCGAAGCGGAGGATGTCCTCGACCGGGACGTCATCCAGGTGGCCGTTGGTGCCAGCCCAGATCGACACGGTCTGCTCTTCAACCGGGTACGGCGTGTACTGCGGCTGCTTGAGGAGCTCGGTGAGGCGTGCGCCACGCTCGAGCTGCTTGCGGCTGGACGCGTCGAGGTCGGATGCGAACATCGCGAACGCCTCGAGTGCGCGGTACTGAGCCAGCTCAAGCTTGAGCGTGCCGGAGACCTTCTTGATCGACTTCACCTGCGCGTCGCCGCCCACGCGGGACACCGAGATGCCCACGTCGACCGCGGGACGCTGGTTCGCGTTGAACAGGTCCGACTGGAGGAAGATCTGGCCGTCGGTGATCGAGATCACGTTGGTCGGGATGTACGCCGAGACGTCGTTCGCCTTGGTCTCGATGATGGGCAGACCCGTCATCGAACCCGCGCCCAGCTCGTCGGAGAGCTTTGCACACCGCTCCAGCAGACGGGAGTGGAGGTAGAAGACATCGCCCGGGTACGCCTCGCGCCCCGGCGGACGACGCAGCAGCAGCGACACGGCGCGGTAGGCCTCGGCCTGCTTGGAGAGATCATCAAAGATGATGAGAACGTGCTTGCCGTCGTACATCCAGTGCTGGCCGATGGCCGAGCCCGTGTACGGTGCGAGGTACTTGAAGCCCGCGGGATCGGATGCCGGCGAGGCAACGATCGTCGTGTACTCCATTGCACCGGCGTCCTCGAGCGCGCCCTTCACCGAAGCGATGGTCGAGCCCTTCTGGCCGATAGCGACGTAGATGCAGCGAACCTGCTTCGTCTTGTCGCCCGACTCCCAGTTGGCCTTCTGGTTGATGATCGTGTCGATCGCCAGTGCGGTCTTGCCGGTCTGGCGGTCGCCGATGATGAGCTGACGCTGGCCGCGGCCAACGGGGATCATCGCGTCGATCGCCTTGATGCCGGTCTGCAGCGGCTCGTGCACCGACTTGCGCTGCATAACGCCGGGCGCCTGCAGCTCGAGTGCGCGACGCCCCTCGACGCCGGCGATCTCGCCGAGGCCGTCGATCGGGTTGCCGAGCGGGTCGACCACGCGGCCGAGGTAGCCCTCGCCCACGGCGACCGAGAGCACCTCGCCGGTGCGGGTGACCGGCTGGCCCTCAGCGATTTCGGTGAACTCGCCGAGCACGACGACACCGATCTCGTTTTCCTCAAGGTTCTGTGCCAGGCCGAGCGTGCCGTCCGCGAAGCGGACCAGCTCGTTCGCCATCACGCCGGGGAGACCCTCGACGTGTGCGATGCCGTCAGCGGCGTCAACGACGGTGCCAACCTCGGTCTTACCCGACTGGCTGGGCTCGTAGGACGCTGCGAAGTCTTTCAGCGCGTTCCGGATCTCGTCCGGGCTGATTGAGAGATCTGCCATTTCGTTTCCTCTGTCTGATCCGGAAGCGCCGCCCCCGGGTTGAAAAGTTGTGCCTTACGCCGCGAGCTTCAGGCGGAGATCTTCGAGGCGGGCACGAATGCTGCCGTCGATGATGTCGTCTGCGATCTGGATCCGGATGCCACCGACGAGCTCGGGGTCGATCACCGTGGTGATCTTGACCGGGCGACCGGCCGACTGCTCGAGCGCGCGAGCCAGGCGAGCCTGCTGCTCCGCGGTGAGCGCCGCAGCGACGGTCACGGTCGCGAGCTCACTCCCGCTCTGATCCGCGACGATGCTTGCGGACCGGCGCAGTGTTGCGTCGAGCCGGCGACCGCGCGGGGTGGTCACCAGGTGGCGGACGACGCCGGCTGCGGAGGCCGACACCTTTCCGTCGAGCAGGCGGCTCACGAGCGCGACCTTTCCGGCCGGATCAGCGAGCTTGCTGCCGAGGCTGAGCTGGAGCTCGTGGTTGCTCGACACGAGGTCGGCAACCGCGAGCAGCTCGTCTGACAGCGCGGCATTTGCACCGCTCTCTGCGCGGAGCGCGAGCTCCTCGACGCCGTCGACGAACTCGTCGACATTCGACCAGCGTCCCTGCACAGCGGCGGTCAGGACTGAACGCGCGCCAGCGGAGAACCCGCCGAACAGCCGCTCGACCACCTGCGCCTTCGCCTCGGCCGGAGCCGAAGCGTCGCCGAGCGCCGCAGCGAGTGCGGGGCTCTCAGCGATGCGGGCCGAAGCCTGCAGCAGCTCAGTGCCGGCGCTCTGAGCGAGGCGCCCGGTGATCGCGGCACGGGCCTGAGCCAGTGCTTCGCGTGACGCGCTCCCCATTACTGGGCAGCCTTCTCTGACGCCTCGAGCTCAGCGAGGAAGCGATCGACCAGGGCTGAGGCCTTCTGATCGTCGGAGAGGCTCTCGCCAACGACGCTCGAAGCGAGGTCGATTGCGAGCGAGCCGACGTCCTTGCGCAGCGAGACCGCCGCGCTCTGGCGCTCGGCCTCGATCTGAGCCTGAGCTGCCTGGGCGATGCGTGCCTGCTCGGTCACCGCATCTTCTTTTGCCTTGGTGACGATCTTCGTGGCATCGGCGCGAGCCGACTCACGGATCTCACCGGCTTCGTGGCGGGCGCTCGCCAGCTGCGCGGTGTACTCCTGCAGCGCGGCTTCGGCCTTTGCCTGTGCCTCATCGGCCTTAGCAATGTTGCCCTCGATCGCTTCTGCGCGGGCATCAAGCATCACCTGCACCTTGGGAAGGAACACCTTCCAGAATGCGATGAGGATAATGATGAACGCAATCGCCGACCAAACGATGTCGTACGTAGCTGGCAGAAGCGGGTTTTGTGCCGCGCCCTCTGCAGCGAGCTGCACTGCGGAATTCATCGTGCCTCCCTTTCGAGACTAGGGAAAGATGGACGACTTACACAAAGATGAAGTAGGTGGCGACGCCGATGAGCGCCAGCATCTCCGTGAAGGCGATGCCGATCCACATCATGCCCTGGAGCTTGCCAGCGAGCTCGGGCTGACGCGCGGTGCTCTCGATGGTCTTGCCGACCACGATGGCCACACCGATAGCGGGGCCGATGGCAGCGAGGCCGTAGCCGACGGTTGCGATGTTGCCCGAGATTTCAGCGAGAACAGACACAGTATGTGTTTCCTTCCGTATATGGGTGGGGCGGGAGCCACACCCAGGGGTTTTTTCTTAGTGCTCTTCAGCCAGCGCGAGCTGGATGTAGAGCGCGGTGAGCAGAGTGAAGACGTACGCTTGCAGGCCAGCCACGAACACCTCGAAGAGGGTGAACGCGAAGCCGAAAGCGAAGGTCCCGACACCGACGAGCGGGAAGAGCCCGCCGGCCTGGGTGATAAAGAAGTTCGTTGCAGCGAAGAGCAGCACGAGGATCATGTGACCCACGAGCATGTTCATGAGCAGTCGCAGCGCGAGGGTGACCGGCCGCATGATGAACGTCGAGAGGAACTCGACGGGCGTCACCAGCAGGTACATGACCTTCGGCACGCCTGCTGGGAAGAGCGAGTTCTTGAAGAACTTGCCCGGGTGCTTCTTCACACCGGCGTAGATGAACGCCACGTACGCGACAACCGCCATGACGATCGGGAATCCAACGACGGACGAGGCCGCGATGTTGAAGCCCGGAATCACGCCGGTGATATTAAACGCGAAGACGAGGAAGAAGATGCTCATCAGCAGCGGAGCGAAACGACGCCCCTCTTTCACGCCGAGCTGCGCCTCAATGACGTTCTTCCGAACGAAGTCGAGCGCAAACTCGAGCACGCCCTGCGCGCGGCCGGGAATCACGCGCAGATTGCG
Source organism: Leucobacter luti (assembly GCF_004217175.1). GTDB lineage: Bacteria > Actinomycetota > Actinomycetes > Actinomycetales > Microbacteriaceae > Leucobacter > Leucobacter luti. The sequence goes on along the minus strand of NZ_SHKI01000002.1, from coordinate 490,562 downwards.
CGTGCCGAGCCAGAAGAGCACCAGCAGGACAATGACCATGATCACGCGAATGATCATGATCCGGTTCATCTCAAAGGGCGTACCCTCGAAGAGAACCGCTGCCGGGAAGAAGTCGTCGAGAGTGGGGCCGTGGAAACCGCCCTCTTCGGTGCGGACAAGTCCGGGGGCAACGAAGTGCATTGGGTTAGCGAACAGCGCCATTCTCCTGATTCGGGGTGCGGCGAGGCCGCACGGCTTCGAACGATGGTCGTGCCCCAGTGCTAGCGGGCACTCAGGAGCGGCGCAGCCTAGCAGGGAACGAACCTATCCTAGCAAGGTTTCAGGCCGTGTGAAACTCACCCCTCGCGGGACGTACCCTGAGGGGGAATCGAGCCGGATCTGACCGCAATCTCGACCGATTCGCGATTACGGCGTGTCGGCGACGTACGGCACCCGCGCGCGGGCCACGATAATCACGTCGATCACGATCGAAACCAGTACCGTCGCCACGAGCGCAATGAACAGCATGCGCGGATCGAGCCACGGCTGGTCTCTTAGCAGAAGTGCCGCGACCACGAAGCCAATCAGCTTCACGATCCACGCCCCGAGCACAATGCTGAAAAACACCTGAAGATACATGGGGCTGCTGGCGAAGCGGTTCGCGAAGGCAATGCTGCCAACGGTGATGAGCAGCAGCACACCGCCGATGGCCGCGCCAATGAGGCCGCCGAGGAGGCCGCGCGACTCCGCGACGAGGAACCCGATCCCGGCGAACACCACCATGGAGGTGACAGTGGCGATCGCACCCCAGCGCACGCCGCGCAGCAGCATCGGTTGCGAGGCCGGCATCGGGTACGCGGGATCGCTCCCCTGCACCGCCGGCTTCTCGGTACTCGAAGCTCGCAGCGGCTCAGGCTGTGCGGGAGTGGTCACTCGGAGGTCCTTTCGGTGGGCGTGCCCTCGAACGCTGACTCTGCGTGCGGGGCTGCGGCGGGGTCGGCCCGCCGCGACAACGGTACCAAGCCGCGCTGCGCGAGCGCTGCGCGCACGCGGCTGGCCGGGAAGAAGAGGAGCAGCGCGCACGCGGCGCCGCCCAGCACGAGCACGATCGCGGGAAGCACGAAACTCTGCAGCGTGAAGACGAGGAGCGCTGCCGTGGAGAGGACCGCGGTCCCCAAGTAGAAGATGCAGACCGCCTGCACGGGCGAGTGTCCCATGTCGAGCAGTCGGTGATGCAGGTGCTGCCGGTCAGCCGTGAACGGGCTCTTGCCCGCCCGCATGCGGCGCACCACCGCGAGCGTGAAGTCCGCGAGCGGCAGCGCCAGCACGGCGATCGGGAGCAGGATCGGGATGTAGCTCGCGAGCACCAGTTTGGCATCGAGCGCGGCGGGGTTCAGCTGCCCCGTGACCGAGACCGTCGATGTCGCCATCAGCAGACCGATCAGCAGGGCACCGGTGTCGCCCATGAACATCCGGGCCCGGTGCCAGTTAAAGGGGAGGAACCCGATGCAGATGCCCACGAGCACGGCCGCGATCAGGCTGGCGAGCGTCACGGAGTCGACGCGCCCCATCTCCTCGTGCAGCAGCCGCGTGTAGATAAAGAAGAGTGAGTTCGCGATCAGTGCCACGCCGGCGACGAGGCCGTCGAGCCCGTCGACAAAGTTGACGGCGTTCATCACGAGCGTCATGAGGAAGACGGTCAGCACAAAGTTCGTGGCAGAGGACGCGACGAAGATCGTGTCGCCGAACGGGAGGGACAGGATCTGCAGGCCGTTCCAGGCGAGCAGCCCCGTCGCCGCGAGCTGAGCCGCGAGCTTGATCATCCAGTCGAGGTCGAGCAGGTCGTCGAGGATCCCCACGGCGGCGATGATCGCGCTCGCACCGAGGAGTGCCCACATTTCCGAGCCCTCGGTAAACAGGGCGGCGAACTCGCGCTGCGTCGCGGCGACCGCGAACGCGGCAATGATCCCGATGAACATCGCGATCCCCCCGAGCCGCGGGGTGGGCGTCTTGTGCACGTCGCGCGCGCGAACCTCGGGGGCGAGCCTGAATCGACGGCTCAGTCGCAGCACCGCGTACGAGGCGATTGCGGTAACAACGGCCGCGACCGCGACGATGACGATGTACTGGAACACGTCACTCCTCGATGGTGACCTGCGGGACGGCCTCGGCAAGTGCGGCGCGGCTCACACCGCCGTCGCGAAGGACCCGGATCGTGCCGCCCTCGGCGGTGAGCCCGGTCGCGTCGATGATGGTGGAGGCGACGCCATCGCTGTCGCTCTCCCCCGCCTCGAGGTAGACCGCCACGCTGTCGCCCAGCATCTCCTGAGCCGCGGCCGCGGTGCGTGCGGCAGGCACGCCCGTGGTGTTCGCCGACGACACCGCGAGCGGCCCGGTCTCCTGCAGCAGTTCGAGCGCGAGCGGCTGGTTGGGGATTCGCAGCGCGACGGTGCCGCCCGTCTCGCCGAGGTCCCAGCTGAGCGAGGGGTTGGCGCGCGTGATGATGGTGAGCGCCCCCGGCCAGAACGCCGCGGCGAGGGCTTCAAGCGGCTCCGTCACCTCCGCCGCGAGCGCGGCGAGGGTGCCCGTGTTGGGGATCAGCACCGGCGGCGGCGACTGCCGCCCGCGCCCTTTCGCGTCGAGCAGGCGCTGCACCGCTTCGGGCGAGAACGCGTCGGCGGCAACACCGTACACGGTGTCGGTGGGGAGCACGACAAGGGACCCCTGCCCGATCGCGCGGCGCGCGGTGCGGGTGCCGCTGAGCAGCTGGGAGTTGTCGGAGCAATCGAAGACCTCGGCCATAGCGACCGATTCTACTCCTGCGGGCCTGTGTGCCGCGGGAACCCGCCGGGCCGGTCGCTCACCGCAGCGCGGTGGTCGCCCGGTCGCGGCCGGTGAGGTCCTGGTGGGTCGCGGCGGCGCGCCACCCGTCCGCGGCGAGCAGCGCTCGGATCGCGGCCCCCTGCAGTTCGGCGTGTTCGAGCACCAGGACGCCGCCGGGGAGCACGAGGTCGCGGGCGAGCGTGCTGATGGTGCGCACCACGTCGAGGCCATCAGAGCCGCCGTAGAGCGCGAGCTCGGGGTCGTGATCGCGCACCTCGGGGTCGCGCGGCACCATGTCCGCCGGCACGTAGGGCGGGTTCGAGATGAGCACGTGCACGCGGCCGGCGAGAGCCGCGAACTCGGGGATCCGCGGGAGATCCGCCACGTCACCGAGCACAAGGGTGACGCGCTCGTCGCCCCACTCCCGCACGTTTCGCTCCGCCCAGGCGTGCGCCTCGCGGCTCTTCTCGAGCGCCCACACGTGGGCGCTCGGCACCTCCTGCGCCAGCGAGAGCGCAATCGCACCGCTCCCGGTGCAGAGGTCGACGGCGATGGGCGCCTCGACCGGCACGAGCTGCAGCGCGTCGATCGCGAACTGGGCGACTGTCTCGGTTTCGGGGCGCGGCACGAAGACTCCGGGCCCCACCGAGAGCTCGATGGCGCGGAACGGCGCGCGCCCGGTGAGGTGCTGCAGCGGGACGCGGCGCGCCCGTTCCTCGGCGAGCTCGGTGGCGGCCTCGCGCTGCTCGGCGGTCACCGGCTCGCCCAGCACGGCGAGCGCCTGTACGCGGCCGCGGGACTCTCCCAGCACGTGCGCGAGGATCAGCTCCGCATCGGTGCCGGGGTCTTCGATGCCGCCCGCGGCGAGGATCTCACGCAGCCGGTCGAGGAGGGGGCCCGTGGTGATGGAGTCGTCTCGTTCGTGCACTCCCCCACTGTAGCCACTGCCCCACCCCGGGCGCTGGCGCCCGCCCGAGCAGCGCGCGCGCGGGCGGGCGTCACACTGTGACGCAGTTCATAAGACGGCCAAACTTCTCCGATAAGGTAAAGCTATATCTGGCTTGCTTCAGCTCGACACTTCAGGAGGACACACGCTCATGGCACGGACGTACGACAACATCACCCAGGCTTTCGGGAACACGCCCCTCGTCCGCCTGAACCGCGTGACCAACAACGCCGGGGCTGAGGTGCTCGCCAAGCTCGAGTTCTACAACCCCGCGGGCTCGGTCAAGGACCGCATCGGAATCGCAATCATTGACGCCGCGGAGAAGTCCGGTGCGCTGCAGCCCGGCGGCACGATCGTCGAGGGCACGAGCGGCAACACGGGCATCGCGCTCGCCTTCGTCGGCGCCGCGCGCGGCTACCGGGTGATCCTCACGATGCCCGAGACCATGAGCGTCGAGCGCCGCAAGCTACTCGCTGCATACGGCGCCGAGATCGTGCTCACGGAGGGCCCGCTGGGCATGAAGGGCGCGGTGGCGAAGGCCGAGGAGATCGCAGCGAGCACCGCGGGCGCCGTGCTCGCCAAGCAGTTCGCGAACCCCGCGAACCCGGCGATCCACCGCGCCACCACCGGCCCCGAGATCTGGGCCGACACCGACGGCGCCGTCGACATCTTCGTCGCCGGCATCGGCACGGGCGGCACCATCACCGGTGCGGGCGGATTCCTCAAGGAGAAGAACCCCGGCGTGCAGGTCGTGGCGGTCGAGCCGATCGACTCGCCCCTGCTCACCGAGGGCAAGGCCGGCCCCCACAAGATTCAGGGCCTCGGCGCCAACTTCGTCCCCGACATCCTCGACCGCGACGTGTACGACGAGGTCATCGACGTGACCCTCGCCGACTCGATCACCACGGCGCGCGCACTGGGCACCGACGAGGGCATCCTCGCGGGCATCTCGGGTGGCGCCGCCGTCTGGGCCGCCACGCAGCTCGCGCAGCGACCCGAGAACGCCGGCAAGAAGATCGTCGTGATCATCCCCGACTTTGGCGAGCGCTACTTCTCCACCGTGCTGTACGAGGACCTCGCGGTCTAGCCGCAGCACTCCGAGCCACGCGCTCACACCGCCGGGTTCGGGCATATGAATGCCCGGCCCGGCGTTGGCGTAGGCAGCGCCGCTTCACACTGGTTCGGCCCCCGAGCCACCCGACCCCAACCCCGACCACCGAGTTACCCGAGTAGAGAGCCCCGAGGCAGAGTGAGTATCTTTTCCCGGATCCGCGAGGACATCGCCGCAGCTCGCGCGCACGATCCGGCAGCACGCGGCGGCGCCGAGGTGTTCTTCGTCTACTCTGGCTTGCACGCCGTCTGGTGGCACCGCGCATCGCACGCGATGTGGCGGCGCGGCATGCGCTTCATCCCCCGCGCGATCTCCCAGATCACGCGCTTCTTCACGGGGATCGAGATCCACCCGGGCGCTACGATCGGGCGCCGCCTCTTCATTGACCACGGCATGGGCGTGGTGATCGGCGAGACCGCCGTCGTCGGTGACGATGTGCTGATCTACCACGGCGTGACCCTCGGCGGGACCGGGCACGGGACCGGCAAGCGGCACCCCACGATCGGTGACCGCGTGGTGATCGGCGCCGGCGCGAAGCTGCTCGGCAACATCGAGCTCGGCGACGACTCCGCGGTCGGCGCAAACGCCGTGGTGGTGCGCTCCGCGCCGACCTGGACCACGCTCACCGGGATCCCGGCTCAGGGCCGCCCGCGCCGCGGCGCCCCCACCGCAGAGCTCCCGGACACCGCGGGTTTCTACGTGATCTGACCCCACTGGGCAGGCGGCTGCCGCCGGCGGCAGCCTCGCACCGCCGTCACAGTGCAGCGCCGCGGGTCAGCGCAGGCGGCGGCCGTGCTCCCGCATCCAGCGGCCCGTGCGGCGCTGCTCGATGAGGATCATCACGATCCCGAGCACCCAGAACGGAATCTGCACGGCGAACGCGACCCTGAACGCGTCGAGCGAGTACAACTCGGGCGACCCCGCGCCCTGCATGTCGAGCACGAGCCCGATCAGCAGGATCACCAGCAGCGAGGCCGTGAAGCCGGCGGTGTTGACGAGCCCGGTCGCGAAGCCGGTGAAGCTGCGTGGCGTGTGCGAGCGCAGCACCTCAAACGCGATCATTGAGGCCGGCCCACCGAGCGGCATGACCACCAGCAGGGCGATCAGCAGCCACGTCGGCGGGGTGCCGGGCCAGAAGATCACGGCGCACCAGGTGAGCACGATCGCGATCACGATCCCGAGGTTCACCCACACCCGGCGCTCGATGAAGCGGGAGCTGACCGGGCCGAGCACGAGGCCGGCGAACATCGAGGACAGCACCGTGAGGCTGAGTAGCCCGCCCGCGGCGGCCGGGTCGAGCCCGATCCCGCCCACGAGGAACGGGGTGCCCCACAGCAGCAGGAACACGTTTGCCGCGAACGGCGAGGTGAAGTGCACCCAGTACGCGAGGCGCACGCCGGGGAGCCGCAGCAGCCGCCGCGCCTGCGACCAGAACCTGAGCGCGCGCGGCCGCGGCGCCCCCATGACCGGGATCATCTCGGTGCTCGGCGGCGCGATCTCGACGGTGCCCGTGGGCTGGAAACCGCCGAGGCTGCGCGCGTTGCGCGTGATCTTGCCGGTGCGGCCGATCATTCGCTCGGCGAAGGTGCCCACACCGGGCCGGTCGCGGATCACGAGCGCGCCGAGGATCGTGACGAGCAGGCCGATCGCGGCGAGCCCCAGGAACCCGTTGGTCCAGCCCGCGAGGCTGACGAACAGGGCCAGCGGGGCCACCGAGACGAGCTGGCCCGCCTGGCCGATGAGCCCGGTCAGCTGGCTCACGACCGGCAGCTGGCGCACGGCGAACCACTCGGGGAGCAGGCGCATCACACTGATGAACGTGCAGGCGTCGCCGGCGCCGACGAGCACGCGGGCGAGGATCGCGAGCCGCACGTCGAAGACGGTCGCCATCACGGTCTGGCCGACCACCATGAGCACGGAGCCGCCCAGCAGCATCGCGGTGGCCCCGACCCGATCGATCAGCACGCCAACGGGGATCTGCAGCGCCGCGTACACGAACAGCTGGATCATCGGGAACGTTGCGAGGGTGGTCGCGTCGATGCCGAAGTGGTCCTGCGCCGCCGGGCCGAGCGCCGCGAGCGAGGAGCGGTTGATGATCGCGACCGCGTAGAGCGCCGCCGCCGTGCCCCACACGATCCATGGGAGGAGTGGACGGCGGGCGGTAGGCATATGCCCCATGCTACTCCCGTGGCCGGCGCGGCCCGGCCGGGCCGCGCGCCTAGGCGCGCTGCGGGAGCGGCGGGCCGTCGGGGAATTCGCCGCGGGTAAGGTCGAGGAACACGGCGTCCTCGAGGTGTCCGCCGGGGCGCACCTGGTAGTCGCGGAGCACGCCGATGCGCCGGAAGCCCAGCCGCTCGTAGCTGCGGATCACGCCCTCGTTGTTGATGTTCGGGTCGAGGGTAACGCGCGTGATCCCGGCGGCGAACTCTGCGCGGATCGCGAGGGCGAGCGCCTCCTCGCCGATGCGGCGGCCACGGAACCGCGTGCCGATGAAGATGTGCATCACGGTGGTCGGGTACTCGGCGTCGTCGCCGCGCAGCACGAACATCGCACCGGCGCACTCGCCGTCGATCTCGATGATGCGGACGACCTCGGGCTGGTCGATGAACTCGGCCTGCACGCGCTCCGGCGTGTACCCCACCCACCAGAGCGAGACTTCGGGCTCGGCGAGGATCGCGACGAGCGGGGCGTGGTCGGCCTGCAGCGGGGCGCGCAGCGTCACGAGCGGTCCGACGATGGGGGCGAGTATGTCTGTCATTGCTTCAGCGTAACGCGCGCGCTCCCCCGGATCACAGACCAATTCGGCCGCGCAGCCGCGGTCCACTTCGCGTGAAGTGGACCGCGGCTGCGCGGCCGAGTGTGGGAGTGCGCCGGCCGCCGTGCCCCGCGCGGGGCGGGGCCGGCCACGGCGCTAGTCCTGGCCGAGCGCGGCCAGGCGCGACTCCTCGTCCATGCGGATGCAGGACTCGATCACCGGATCGAGCGCCCCGTTCATCACGTGGTCGAGGTTGTACGCCTTGAATCCGGTGCGGTGATCCGCAATGCGGTTCTCCGGGAAGTTGTACGTGCGGATGCGCTCGGAGCGATCCATGGTGCGGATCTGGCTGGAGCGGTGCGCGCTCGCCTCGGCCGCCTTCTCCTCCTGCTGCCGCGCGAGGATGCGGGCGCGCAGCACGCGCATCCCGGCCTCGCGGTTCTGCAGCTGCGACTTCTCGTTCTGCATTGCGACCACGATCCCCGTGGGGAGGTGCGTGATGCGCACCGCGGAGTCGGTCGTGTTGACCGACTGGCCGCCGGGGCCGGACGAGCGGTACACGTCGATCTTGAGGTCGTTCTGGTGGATCTCGACCTCTTCGGGCTCGTCGACCTCGGGGTAGACGAGCACGCCGGTGGTGGAGGTGTGGATGCGACCCTGCGACTCGGTCACGGGGACGCGCTGCACGCGGTGCACGCCGCCCTCGTACTTCAGGTGCGCCCAGGCGCCCTGCGACGGGTCGCTGGCGTTGGTCTTGATCGCGACCTGCACGTTCTTGTAGCCGCCGAGGTCACTCTCGTCCTTCTCGAGGATCTCTGTCTTCCACCCCTTCGACTCCGCGTAGTACATGTACATGCGGAGCAGGTCGGCCCCGAACAGCGCCGACTCGGCACCGCCCTCGCCGCCCTTGATCTCAAGAATCACGTCGCGCCCGTCGTCCGGGTCGCGCGGGATGAGGAGGCGGCGCACCTTCTCCTGCGCCTCTGCGAGGCCGGTCTCCAGCTCGGGGATCTCCTCGGCGAACGCCTCGTCCTCGCGGGCGAGCTCGCGCGCGGCCTCAAGGTCACTCCCCAGCTGCTGCCAGTGCTCGTAGGCGACCTTAATCTTGTTGAGCTCGGCGTAGCGCCGGTTCACCTTCTTGGCGCGTGCCGCATCGGCGTGCAGCGCCGGATCGGCGAGGTCTTCCTGCAGCTGCGCGTGCTCGGTGAGCAGCCCTTCGACCTGTTCGAACATGTTTCCTCCGGATGATGTGAGCTCAGCACCCTGCGCTCCGACCGCTGAGCGGCCGAAGCCGCGGGACCCGGCGCAGTGCCGGGTCCCGCGACCACCTCCGCGCGCGCAGGATGACGGGAAGCCCGTGATCAATCGCGGAGTGCGGGGTGCGTGCTAGGAGAGACCGCCGGCGCGCTGGATCTCGGCGAGCAGTGCGGCGTTCGAGCTGGTGGCCCGGATGCGATCAAACACGCGCTTGGGGGCCTGCTCGTCGTGCAGTGCATCGCGGACCAGACCGAGCACGCCGGCCTCGTCGGCGCTGAGCACCGTCTCGGCGTTCAGCGTGCGCGACTTCGCCAGGTCCACGACGGGGGCAAGCCCCGCGCGGGTCTTCGCGATCCGGATTTCGCTGTTGGCCACCCGACGCGCCTCGCGCAGCAGCGTCTTGTCAGCGGCGATCCCCGTGCCGTGGTGCACCGCGGCGAGGATGGTCAGCGAACCACCGTTCTCGACGTTGCGCGCAGCAGCGAGCAGCTTCTTGAGCTGGCCGAGGGCGAACTCGTCGATCTCGTCGTGCGCCGGACGGGTGGGCGTGTGCTGAGCCTGCGCGTAGGCCCGGGCGAAGCTGTTGAGCGAGTCGACGAGCACGACGACATCGTGCCCGAGCTCGACCATGCGCTTCGCGCGCTCGATCGCGAGCTCAGCGATCGTCGCCTGGTCCTCGGCGGGGCGGTCGAACGTCGCCGCGACGACCTCGCCGCGCACGGTGCGCTCAAGGTGCGTGACGTGCTCGGGCTGCGCGTCTGCGAGGACGAGCATCAGGTGCGCCTCGGGCGCGTTCGCCCGCACGGCCTCCGCGAGCTCACCGAGCACCGGGGTACCAGCGGTGCGCGCGGGGAGCACCACGAGGGCGCGCTGCCCGAACCCGATCGGTGCAACGAGGTCGATCGCGCGGCCGAGCTGCGCGTCCGGGGTGCCCTCGAGGCGCAGCCGGGTGTCCGGGTAGATCGGCGTGAGGTCGGCCACGTCCGGCCGCTTCTCGTTCTCGTCGAGCGTGCGCCCGTTGACCGAGTCGATCTTCACGATCGCGTTGTACTTCTGGCGGTTGCCGGCGTCGCTCTCGCGGGGCTGGCGAATCGCGCCGACTACCGCGTCGCCGCGGCGCAGGCCGTACTTCTTCACCTGGCCGAGCGAGACGTACACGTCGCTGTTGCCCGGCAGGTAGCCGCTGGTGCGCACGAACGCGTAGTTGTCGAGCACGTCGAGGATGCCGGCGATGGGCAGCAGCACGTCGTCCTCGGTGATCTCCGGCTCGAAGTCGTCACCGGTGCCACGGCGCTTGCGGTCGCGCTGGCGGGTGCGGCTTGAGCGCGACGCGCTCTCCGCGTTGTTCTTATCCGAGCTCGGGCCGGTGTTCGACCCGTTCTGGCCGTTCGACCCGTTCTGGCCGTTAGATCCGTTCTGCCGGTTCTGGCCACGACCGCCCTTGTTCGAATCATCGCCCTCGGCCGACTGGTCCGCAGCGTCGTTCGACTGCTCGGCGCTGTCGTTCTTCTGGCCGCGGCCACGACCGCGGCGGTTGCGCGTCGGCTTCTCGCCGTCGGTGCTCTCGGAGTCGCTCTGCGCCTGGCCGGTGGCGGTGTCGCCCTCTGCCTGGGGCGCGCCCTGCTCGGAAGCCGGGGCCTCTGCCGGCGCGGCGTCTGCCGCGGTCGTCTCAGCGGCGGGCGCTGCCTCGTCGCTCTTGGCGCGCCGGCTGCGCGAGCGCTTTGCCGGCTCGGCGGGGGCCTCAGCCGCGTCTGCGGCGGCGTCGGTGGTCTGGGCTGCCGCGCTCGCGGCGGGCGCCGCCTCGGTCGCCTCGGCTGCGGGAGCCTCGGCGTCGGCGGCCTTCTTACGCGTGCGAGTGGCGCGCTTCTTCGGCGCCGCCTCTGCCTCGGAGTCGGCAGTTGCGGCGGCCGCGGGGGCCTCGGCTGCGGGGGCCTCGGCCGAGGCGGCCTCGGCGGGAGCCTCGTCAGCCTTCTTACGCGACCGGGTGGCGCGCTTCTTCGGCGCAGCCTCGGCGGCGTCTGCCGCCGGGGCCTCCGCCTGTGCCGCCGGCGCTGCCGGAGCCTCAGCGGCGGCGGGCGCTGCGGCCGGAGCCTCAGTTGCCGGTGCGCCGGCCGGCGCCGCTGCTGCGGCATCGGTCGTTGCGCCCGCGGCAGCGGTCACGCGACGCGACGCGCGGCGACGCGGCGGTGCGGTCTCCTCGGCTGGGGTCGCGGGGGTCTGGTCGGTTACGTTGGATTCCACGTTCTTCCTTTCGGAACGCCGTCGGAAAAGCGCGCGCATACGGCTTCGCCTTCCCGCGGTGGTGCACGTCTCGTGCGTCGGGATCACCGGACAGTCGCGTCGCGGTGAAGGAAACGATCCACACTCCACGGTCAGGGATGTTGGACGATCGCGCGTCGCTACGGACTCACGCCGAAACCATCCTGGCCGCGGGCACCCGACCCACTCAGACTGAGGGACCGGCTACGCGGGGATCGCCTCCACTGTAGCACCCTTCGTGTCCACGGCAAGGATCAATACGCGCCAGTCCGGGTGTTCTTGCGCCACCAAGTCGGCCGCGGCGAGCCGCTCGGCGGGCCCGTTCGAGAGCACCAGGATCGACGGGCCCGCACCCGAGACGACCGCCGGGTGCCCGGCGTCGCGCAGCTCGCGGATCAGATCGCGCGTGAGCGGCATCGCGTCGCCGCGGTAGTTCTGGTGCAGCCGATCCTCGGTGGCCTCCATGAGCAGCTCCGGGCTCTGCGTGAGCGCCGCGATGAGGAGCGCGGAGCGCGACACGTTGAACACGGCGTCCTCGTGGGGCACCTGCTTCGGCTGCAGGCTGCGCGCGAGCTCCGTGGACATCGTGAAGCTCGGCACGAGCACCAGCGGAGCGACCCCGCGGTGCACCATGAGCCGCTTGAACCGCGGGCCGTTGGGCGTGGACCACGCGATCGTGAGTCCGCCGAACAGCGCCGGCGCCACGTTGTCGGGGTGTCCCTCAAGCTCGGTCGCGAACGCGAGCAGCTGTTCCTCGCTGAGCTGGAGCGGCGCCTCGGGGTCGCTCTCGAGGAGCCCAGCGGCGATCATCACGCCCGCCACGATCGCGGAGCCCGAGGACCCCATGCCCCGGCCGTGCGGGATCCGGTTGGTTGCCGCGACGTTGAGTCCCGGCAGCTCGCGGCCGAGCCGCTCGTAGACGTGCGCGGCCGAGCGGACGACGAGGTTTGACGCGTCGGTGGGGACCTCACCCTCCCCCACGCCCGTGACCTCAACGGTGGCGCCGGGCTCGTCCCGGGTCACCACGGTGAGGTCGTCGCCGTAGGCGAGCGCGATCCCAAGCGTGTCGAAGCCGGGGCCGAGGTTCGCGCTCGTCGCGGGGACCCGAACGCGGACGGCGCGCGGCGCGGCGGCGCTCACGCGTTGCCCTCGAGCCGCAGCACGCTGGTCACGTCGAGCACCATGTCGGAGGCGCGCAGCGCCGCCACCATCGCGGCGAGGTCTGCCTCGCGTGCCACGTGGGTACCGATCACGAGCGCGGCGCTGCCGGCCTGGTCCTGCGCGACCGACTGCTCCACGCTCGCGGCCGAAACGCCGTGCTCCGCGAGGATCCCGGCGATGCCGGCGAGCACGCCGGGCTGATCACGCACATCGAGCATCACCTGGTAGGCGGTGTTCACCTCGCCGACCGGCAGGATCGGCAGCTCAGCGTGCAGCGAGCCCGGGATCCCGGGGCCGCCCACGACGTGGCGGCGAGCCGCGGAGACAAGGTCGCCCAGCACCGCGGAGGCGGTCTCGGCGCCACCGGCGCCCGCACCGTAGAACATCAGCTCGCCCGCGGCCTCGGCCTCAACGAAGACCGCGTTCTTGCCGCCGTACACGGCGGCAAGCGGGTGGTCCCGGCGGATCAGCGCCGGGTAGACGCGCGCCGAAACGCCCGCGACCCCGTCGGCCGCGGTGATGCGCTCGGCGATGGCGAGCAGCTTGATCACGAAGCCCGCGTGCTTTGCGGCCTCGATCTGGGTGAGCGTGATGCCCGAGATCCCCTCGCGGTACACGGCCGCAACCGGCACCTCGGTGTGGAAGGCGATGCTCGCGAGGATCGTCGCCTTCTGCGCGGCGTCGTACCCCTCGACGTCGAGGGTGGGGTCGGCTTCAAGGTAGCCGAGCTCGCTCGCCACGCGCATGGCGTCCTCCGCGCTGTCGCCAAAGCGGTCCATGCGATCGAGGATGTAGTTGGTTGACCCGTTCACGATTCCGAGCACGCGCGTGATGTGGTCGCCGGCGAGGCTCTCGCGCAGCGGGCGCAGGATCGGGATCGCCGCCGCCACCGCCGCCTCGTACGACAGCTGCGCGCCGACCTGCTCGGCCGCGTCTGATAGCTCGCTGCCGTACGCGGCGATGAGCGCCTTGTTCGCCGTCACCACGTCGGCGCCGCCCTGCAGCGCCTGCATGATGAGCGTGCGCGCCGGCTCGATCCCACCCATGAGCTCGATCACGATGTCGGCGCCCTGCACCAGGCGCTCGGCGTCGGTGGTGAAGAGTTCCTGCGGCAGATCCACATCGCGCTTCGCGGTCACGTCGCGCACGGCGATCCCCGCGAGCGTCAACCGTGCACCAATGCGCGATGCCAGTTCCTCCCCGTGCTCGAGGATCAGTCTGGCCGTCTGCGCACCGACCGAGCCGCAGCCCAGCAGCGCAACGCGCAGATCACGGTATCCGTTCACTTGGTTGCTCCGTTCGTGGTTGGGGTAAATCGCGGCGCGTCAGACACGCTCTTCGCGAGGAGTTCTTCTTCGGTGTCGCCGCGCACAATGATGCGGGCTGAGCCGCCCGAGATCGCCACGACCGGGGGCCGCGGGACGTAGTTGTAGGTGCTCGCGAGCGACCAGCAGTAGGCGCCGGTGGCGGCGACCGCGAGGGTGTCGCCCGGGCGCACGTCGCCCGGGATCTCGTCGCGCTGCACCACGATGTCGCCGGACTCGCAGTGCTTGCCCACGACGCGCACGAGCGCGGGCGCGGCCGCGCTCTCGCGGTTCGCGATCCGCACCTGGTAGTCGGCACCGTAGAGCGCGGGGCGCGGGTTGTCGCTCATGCCGCCATCGACACTCACGTACAGGCGCTCCGCGTAGCCGAGGTCGGCGGGGTCCGCCGCCGCGTCGCTGCCCGCCAGCTGCACCGACTTCGTGGTGCCCACGGTGTAGAGCGTCACGCCGGCCTGGCCGATAATTGCGCGCCCGGGCTCGAACGCGAGCTTCGGCAGCGGCACGTTGACCTCGGCCGCCGTCTCGGCAACGATGTCGGCGAGCTCACGGGCGATGTCGGCGATCGCCGGCAGCTCGTCTGCCTCGGCGCTCGTGTACGCGATGCCGAAGCCGCCGCCGAGGTTGAGTTCGGGGATCGGCCGGCCGGCGATGCGCGCGAGCTCGGGGTACGCGCCCAGCAGGCGGCGTGCCGACTCGCGGAACCCGTCGGTGGCGAAGATCTGCGAGCCGATGTGGCAGTGCAGCCCCACGAAGTCGAGGTTGTCGTGGCGGAGGATCTCGCGCAGCAGCCGCGGCGCCTCGGCGAGGGGCTGCCCAAACTTCTGGTCCTCGTGGGAGGTCGCGAGGAAGTCGTGGGTGGAGGCGTGCACGCCGCTGTTGACGCGGAGCCGCACGCGCTGCCGGATCCCCGCGGCCGCGGCCGCGGCGGCGACGCGCTCGGTCTCGAACTCGCTGTCGAGGATGATGGTGCCCACTCCGGCGGCAACCGCGCGCTCGATCTCGGGCACCGACTTGTTGTTCCCGTGGAACCCGATCAGTGCCGGGTCGACCCCCGCGGCGAGGGCGACGGCGAGCTCACCGCCGCTGGCAACATCGATCGCGAGCCCCTCGTCGGCCATCCAGCGCGCCACCTCGACGCACAGGAACGCCTTCGTGGCGTAGTAGACGGTCGCGGTCGTGCCGATGCGCTCGGCCTCCGCCTGCAGCGCGGTGCGCACCTCGACCGCGCGGGCGCGGGCCGCGTCCTCGTCGACCACGTACAGCGGCGAGCCAAACTCGGCCGTGAGCGCGGTGGCGCGGATGCCGCCAAGCTTGAGTTCGCCGCAGCTGCTGCCGCGGCGCGCGGTCGGGGGAAAGACGCGCGGGTCGATCGCGTGTGGCGTGGCCGCGCGGTGCGCCTGTGTCATCGTTCGCTCCTGGGGTGGGGTCCGGCTTCGATCGTCGACGCTCGCGAGGCTGCAACGGGCAGCCGATGGCGAGCGGACCCGGATTGGCCCCTGAAGCCGTGCGAACGGAGCTGTGCGCTCAGAACGAACCCGTTTAGCTTAGCGTGCCGCGCATGCCGCGCAGGTGCTGCGACGCCGCGTTGCGACGCAGGAGTGCAGTGCCGGGGCGCGGCGCCTGAGACGGACGGAGCGGGGGCCTGGCGTGCGCCCCCGCAGATACAGCGGGGGCCGGCCACGCAGTGCGTGACCGGCCCCCGCCGCAGAGTGTGCGGCCTAGCCGACGCCCGACATCATCGCGGTGTCGGTGTTGCCCACCCGGTCGAGCACCTCGGGCCGGTTCGCCTTGATCCACCAGAAGCGGATGAACGCGAGCAGCATGGTCGCGGCGAACAGGTACGGGATCACGTTGATCGGGAACGCCGGGACGGGGAACACGTTCGCAATGAACACGTAGACCATCGCGGCGACCGCGACGACCGCGCAGAGCCAGACCATGCGGTTGGGGATCCCCGCGCGCGTGGTGTACACCACACCGGCGATCGCCACGAGCGAGTAGGCCACCATGTAGCCGTACGTGCCGTAGGTGTCCACCCACACCACGATGTCCATCGGGTGCGTGCCGGCGAGCAGCAGGATCACGTCGAGCACGATCGCGGCGGGGCCGGCAATCAGCAGCACGCGGTGCGGGGTGAGGTGGGTCTCGTGCGTGCGTCCGAAGCGCTCGGGCACCACGCCCTCCTTGCCCATCACGTAGACGATGCGGCCCACCACGTTGAGCGGAGCGACCACCACGGCGAAGAACGACGCGGCAACGCCGAACACGAGCACCGGGGCGAACCAGCCGGGCATCCCGATCCGGTCATTGATTGCCTGCAGCGGGCTCGCCACCTCGCCGAGCGCGTCGCCGAGCACGGCGATCTGCGTGTACGCCGCGAAGACGTAGAGCACGCCGACCACGACCGCGCTCCACATGATCGCGCGCGGGATGGCGGTGTGCGGGTTGCGCGCCTCGCGCCCGAGCGCGTCGGCAGAGGAAAAGCCGACGAAGCCGAGGATACCGAGCACCATACCGGCGGCGACGCCCTGGAACGGAACGCCGTCGAACGTGAACTGCGCCGGGTCCCAGGCGTCGGGGCCGAGCCACACGAGCGCGGCGATCAGCAGCACGAGGATGATGAACACGGAGACGAGCTCGAGCACGAGTGAAACGCGCGCCGAGATCCGGATCCCGCGGATCGTGAAGAAGGTTGCGAGCCCGCCGATGATGACCGCGAGGGCGATGAGCCAGCCGGTGCTCGAGGCGCTCGAGATCCCAAAGATCTGCAGCAGGTCGGACGCGTAGGAGACCGCACCGCCGAGCGAGCCGGCCGCGATGCCCCACGAGCCGATCAGCAGCGCGACGCCCGCGGCGAACGCGCCGGTGGGGCCGAGGCCCTTCGAGACGTAGGTGTAGAGGGAGCCCGCCGAGGCGTGGCGGCGCGCGAACATCGACACGATGTAGCCCACGCAGAGAATCACGATCGTCGCGAGGACGAACGCGAACATGGTGCCGTTGCCGGCCCCGAGGAAGATCGAGGCGGCGGTGAAGGCGATGACGGCGCTCGGCGCGATGTTGGCGATTGCCTGTGCCGCGAGCTCGGGGCCAGACATCACCCCCTCGCGCAGGCCGGCGTCGACCTTCCGTTCAGTGGTCTGAGTCATGGTGAGTTGAATCTCTCTTCGTTGAGGTGGGTTACGGGATGAGGAGGGTGCGCAGCACGCCGCCGGCTTCGAGGTCGTCGAGCGCCTCGGCCGCCTCGTCGAGCGGGCGGCGACCCGAGATCAGCGGATCAAGCTTGAGCTGGCCGTCCATGTAGCGGTCGACGAGCGCGGGGATGTCGATCGACGGGCGCACCGAGCCGTAGTTCGACCCGAGGATGCGCTGGTCCGCCTCGGCGAGCACGAGGGGCTCGAACGAGGCGCGGGCGCCGGTCGGCGGCAGGCCAACGATCACGGCGGCACCGCCCAGGCCGAGCATCTGAATCGCCTGCTCGGTGGTGATCGTGCGGCCGATCGCGTCGAAGGCGTAGTCAACGCCATCGGGGATGAGTTCGAAGAGCTGCTCGACCGCGTCGCGCTCGGACGAGTCGATCCGGTCGGTCGCACCAAACTGGAGCGCCATCGCGGTCTTCTCGGGGACGATGTCGATGGCGATGATGCGCTCGGCGCCCGCAAGCTTCGCGCCCTGCACCACGTTGAGGCCAACGCCGCCGCAGCCGATGACGGCGACGGTCGCGCCCGGCTCCACCGCGGCGGTGTTCAGCACGGCGCCGACGCCCGTGGCGACGGCGCAGCCGACGACCGCGATCACGTCGAGCGGCGCGTCGTCGCGCACCTTGATTGCGCCCGATGCCGGGACCACGACCTCCTCGGCGAACGAGGAGACGCCGAGGTAGTGGTGGATCGGTTCCTCGTTGAGCGCGAGGCGCGAGGTGCCGTCGAAGAGCACGCCCTGGGGCGCCACGACCGTGGCAACCTTCTGGCAGCGTGCCTCGTGGCCCTGCAGGCAGTAGCGGCACTCCCCGCACGGCGGCACCCAGCTGAGCACCACGTGGTCGCCCACGGCGAGCGAGGTGACGCCCTCGCCGAGCTCGGTGACGACGCCCGAGCCCTCGTGGCCCATCACCATCGGCGCGGGAGCCTCCCACTCGCCGCGCTTCACGTGCAGGTCTGAATGGCAGACGCCGGCGGCGGCGATCTTGACCCGCACCTCCCCCGCCTTCGGTGCGGCGAGGGTCACATCTGCGACCTCCACGCGGGTCTCCGGATCGCGGAACACCACAGCCTTCATGAGGAACACTCCTTCGTTGTTCGAGTCGTTGAGCTTTGCGTCGCGGCCGCCACAGAGCGCCCGCCGCAACGCGACACCAGGAGATGCTACGGACGAACGCCGGGCGCTGTCACTGCACAACTCGACGATCTGGGCGGCATCAAATCAACACTTGGTACACTCTGGGGATGGCACTCGATCTCGCCGCCGTGGTGCGCGCCGTGGGCGGCACCTGCGTTCAGGGCCGCCTCGACGAGCGCACCCCCGTCGACGGCGTCACCGCGATCGAGGCGTACGTCGTCGTGGGGAACCCCGACTACGCCACGCTCGTCACTGGCCCTGAACAGGAGATTCTCCGTCGGCTCCGCGGCGGCGGGGCGGCGCGCGAGGCGCTCACCGGCGCCGTGTACGTCTCCGATACCGACGGCGCGGGACTCCGCGCGGCGCTCGCGGAGCACGGCATGACCGCGATCCTCGGCGCCCGGCTCGGTGAGACTGCGCTTCACGCGACGCTCGCCGCAATCATCGCCGACGATCGCGCGGCCGCGGATCGGCTCGTCACCGCCGGCATGAACGTGCTCACCCAGGTGGCGCGGCGCGGCGGGGTCACCGCCGTCATCGCCGAACTCGCGCGCCGCATCGACGGCTGGGCCGTGCTGCTCGACCCGCAGGGCCAGCTCATCGCGAGCGCCGGCGCCGGCCGCCTCCACGAGTCAGACGCGATCGCGATCGCGACCGGGCGCCCGGTGCGTGTGCGGCACGCCGGGCTACAACTGCACCCGGTCGGCTCCGACGGCGACCTGGCGGCGCGCCTCGTGGTCGCGACGCGGTCGAGCCGCACCAGCCACGCGCGCGACCTCGCCTCGCTCGCCGCGGCGCTCTTCGACCTTCTGCTGCGCACCCACAACCCATCGCTCACCGAGCACCTCGGGCGCGCGGCACTGCTCGAAACACTCGTGGCGGGCGGCCCGGAAGCGCCGGAGCTGCTGCACCGCTGGGGCATCCACGAGTCACAGCTCACCGCGTTCGAGCTCGGCACCCGGACCCGCTCGATCGACCCGGAACGCCTGCTGGGGCGCTGGTTCGACGAGTTCGGGGCCGAGCACGTGTTCGCCACGGCGCACGGCCGCGTCTCCGGGTTCGTGCGCGACGACGTGGTTGCCGAGCTCACGGCGCGGGTGCAGGAGTTCGCGCCGGTTGCGGGAAGCCGGTTGCACCTCGGCATCGGCGACCCCGCCCCCGTGCACGCGCTCTCACGCAGCGGCGTGCAGGCCAGGCAGGCGCTCGACACTGCGTTCGAGGACGGCCTCGCGGTGGTGAGCTTCAGCGCGCTCCCCACGGTCGGCCTCGTCTTCTCGGCGCTCGAACACAGCGCGACCGCCGAGATCGCGAGCGTGCTCGACCCGCTCCGCGACGCCGACGGCGCGCACGGCGAGCTCGGGCAGACCCTGCGCGTCTTCCTCGCCGAGCACGGGGCGCACCGCAGCAGCGCGGCGCGGCTCGGGATTCACCGGCAGACCCTCGTGGCGCGGATCCGGCGCGTCGAGGAACTCACCGGCCTCGCGATGGATCGGGCCGACGACCGCGCGGCGGCCTGGCTCGCGCTGCGCGCCGCGGGGCTCTAGCCCCGACCGGCGCGCGGAGGCTACTCGCAGCTCCCCTTCGCGCGCTGCGCCGGGTTCGAGACGGCATCCGGCGCGAGCTTCGCCTCGATGATCGCGGTGCCGGTGCTCGACAGGGTCACGTCGGTGAGCGTCACCCCGGCGGGCAGCTGATCCCGAACGCACACGGGGGCCGGGTGCAGCACCGGATCGAGCAGTGCACCCGTTGCCTGCGAGATCTGCTCCGCGCTCAGGTCGAGGCCGGCGGCGCTCACCTGCTTCGGTTCGAGGAGCACGTCGCCGTCCGCGACGCTCAGGCCCAGCCCGATCGTCAGCGGGATCTCCTGGCCCAGGATCGTCACCGAGCGGCCCACCACCAGCTCACCGTCGCGCACCTCGCCGGTGGTGGCAACGCCCTTGGTGAGCAGCTTGACCACCCCGGCGAGCTGATCCTGCGGCACCGTGAGCTCGACGGTGCCGTCGCGGATCTCGCCGGTGAGCGGGTTGAACGGCACGAGCCCCGCGTGCACGGTCGCGTCGGCCACGATGCCGTCGACGAGCGGTGTCTCCGGCACCGTGACCGTCACGTCGCCCACGCCGCCGCGGAACGCGTTGAGCACGGTCGAGCCACCGAGGGTCACGTCGACCGGGTGATCCCCGGAGAGCTTGAGCTGGCCGCGCACGGCCGTCTCGATGACGCCGGGCAGAATCAGGCGCAGCGCGAACTCAGCGGCCCCGCCCAGCACCGCGAGCGCGATCACCACGCCCAGCAGCTTCTTCCACCAGCTCGATCGTCCCCGTGCCATGCGCGCTCCTTTGAGATTGGGTGTGCGCCGAGCCTATCTGGCCGGCACGGCGCACGCCCGCGACTACATGCGCTCGGGGGCGCTCACGCCGAGCAGGTCGAGCCCGTTGCGCAGCACCTGGCCGGCGGCGTCGTTGAGCCACAGCCGGGTGCGGTGCAGGTCGGTGACCGGCTCCTCGCCGAGCGGGATCACGCGGCACGAGTCGTACCAGCGGTTGAACGCGGCCGCGAACTCCTCGAGGAAGCGGGCGATGCGGTGCGGCTCGCGCAGTTCCGCGGCGCCGGCAACGATCCCGGGGTACTGCTGCAGCTTGCCGAGCAGCTCGGTCTCAGTCTCGTGCGTGAGCAGCTCGGGCGCGAACGCGCTCCGGTCGATCCCGGCCGCCGCCGCGTTGCGCGCCACCGCGCAGCTGCGGGCGTGCGCGTACTGCACGTAGAACACCGGGTTGTCGTTCGAGCGGCTGCGCAGCTTCTCGCCGTCGAGCGCGAGCGGCGAATCGGCCGGGTAGCGCGCGAGCCAGTAGCGGAGCGCGTCGGCGCCGAGCCACTCGAGCAGGTCGTCGAGCTCGATGATGTTGCCCGCGCGCTTCGAGAGGCGCGCCCCGTCCAGGTTGACGAGCTGGCCGATCAGCACCGAGATGCCCGTCTCGATGTCGTCACCCGCAGCACCGGCGATCGCCGTGAGGCGACCGATGTAGCCGTGGTGGTCGGCGCCGAGGAGGTAGATCTTCTCGGTGAAGCCGCGGTCCATCTTGTCGAGGTAGTAGGCCGCGTCGGCGGCGAAGTACGTGTAGATGCCGTTGCCGCGGGTGAAGACGCGATCCTTGTCGTCGCCGAACTCGGTGGTGCGCACCCAGATCGCGTCGTCTTCCTCGAACACGTGGCCCTGCTCGCGCAGGCGATCGATCGCCGCCTCGATCGGGCTCGGCGCGCCGTCGGGGCCCGGGGTGTGCAGCGTGCGCTCGGAGTAGTACACGTCGAAGTGCACGTTGAAGCGCTCGAGCGAGTCCTTGATCTCCGCGAGCTGCAACTGGTAGGCGAGCTCCTGCACCTGCTCAAGCGCCGCGTCGCGATCGGCGGCCGCGAGCTCGGGCAGGTTCGGCAGCTGCGCGCGCACGCGCTCGCCAAGCGTCTGAATGTACGCGCCCGGGTACGCATCCTCGGGCGCGTCCTCGCCGAGCGCGGCGGCGAGCACCGAGCGGCCAAACTTGTTCATCTGCGCGCCGGCGTCGTTGATGTAGTACTCGTTCGTCACCTCGGCGCCGGCCGCGCGCAGCACGCGGGCCGTCGAATCGCCGAGCGCTGCCCAGCGGGTGTGCCCCATGTGCAGCGGGCCCGTGGGGTTCGCCGAGACGAACTCCATGTTGATCCGGTGCCCGGCGAGCACGGTGCTGCGACCGTACTGCTCGCCCTGCTCCACGACGCGGCGCGCCGTCTCCCCCGCGCTCGCGGCGTCGAGGGTGAGGTTAATGAAGCCGGGGCCGGCGACCTCGGCCTTCGCGACGCCGTCGATCCCCTCGGCCGCGGCCGCGATCTCCTGCGCCAGCTCGCGCGGGTTCACGCCGATGCGCTTCGCAAACTTCATCGCCACGTTCGAGGCCCAGTCCCCGTGGTCCCGGTTCTTGGGTCGCTCCACCTGCGTGTCACTGTCGGTGACCACGAGGTCGAGGCCGCGGGCCCCCACAACGTCGGTCACGATACGGGCGAGGGCGGCAGAGAGTTCTTGTGGCGTCACAAAGATCCATTCTAGCCGCGCCCGGACACGCGAACCGCCGCGGGTGCACAAACGCTCCCCCGAAGTGCGCTACGCTGGTGCAGTTGCTATTGCTCGCCTCCGTAGCTCAGGGGATAGAGCGCCGGTTTCCGGTACCGTAGGTCGGGGGTTCGAATCCCTCCGGGGGCACTGCAACACAGGCTTCCACCGCGCAGGCGGTGGGGGCCTTTTTCTTTGCCCGAGGCGCGCGGGTATGCACCCTCTGGCCGAATTCACGTCGAGAGGTTGCATCTCAAGACACCCGTGCTCCTCAGCACCAGCAGCGCGACCCCGCGTCATCACGTTCGAAGTTCGCAACAAACGTGTGTTCCAGGCCGCGAGCTTCGCGTCACAGGTCCCGCAGTTGCTCGACGTAATCCCAGCCCCGATGCGGGCACTCGGGGGGGGCTAGCGACTCACGTGGCACCACATTGACTCCCGGGAGCCGATGGGGACGTTCTCACGAACCGTCTCGCGCAACCCGGAATCCGATATGCGTGGTCGCGGAGTCTTCGGCCTGCGGCGAACGGGCCGCAGGCCGATAGCGCAAACAATACTTGGGCGCGCATAAGTGCGATCCTCCCTTGAGTACTCGCTGCACCATTCCTGCATTCCCTGCCGGCTGATCGTTCAGCGAGGCACTGGGACCGCAGCCACAGCCACAGCTGATGGGGCTCACGGCCAGCGAATTCGGTCCATGGTGCTGCAGCGAACTCCTGTGAGACGAGGTATAGAGATCGCTGCACCACTCCCACACGTTGCCGATGCAGTCATACACCCCGTACGCATTGGGTGGAAATGAACCGACGGGACTGGTCCCCTTCCACCCACGCGCCCCATCGTTTTGGAAGGGGAAGTATCCCCGCCAGGTATTTGCCATCGGAATCCCGCCCGGATCCCGCACTGATCCCCACGCATAGGGCGTTGGGGTCGCGCCGCCACACGCCGCGAATTCGAACTCAGCTTCAGACGGAAGTCGAGCACCCACCCAGCTGGCGTAGGCCATGGCGTCCGCATACGCAATGTGGACAACGGGATGGTCAGCAATTCCATCAAGAGTGCTCTCCGGGCCTGCCGGCCGGTGCCAGCATGCGCCTGGCACCCACCTCCACCATTGTTGCCAGTCGCGCAGGTCCACTGGCCCGCGAGTGGGGGTAAATACGAGGGACCCTGGTGCGAGCGCCGCGGCATCGAATTCCTGGTACTCCCCCGAGGGCAGCGGTCGCTCGGCAATCGTGACGTAGCTTGTTTCGGCGACAAACGCAGCAAACTGTTCGTTTGTAACTGGTGTAGCAGAGAGACTGAAGGCCTTGATTTTACGGCGATGCTGAGGCGCTTCGTCCGGATAATACTCCTCAGACCCCATCAGGAATTCACCTCCAGGGATGGGAACCCATTGCAGGCTTGCTCCTGACTTACCCACGGATCAGTTCCTGCTCCTTCGTAGTTCTCACTGCCGACCCAAGGCTGAACGCACGGCATCCTCAACGGGAATGAGGTGGCTGTGATCGTCGTCGCCAAGATCGATACGGACCCAATCGATGGATCCGTTAAATGAGGCAGCTGCCCCCGGCTCCGTGGACACCGGGGTGCCCAGGCTGCGTCCAACGTCTGAGGTCTCGTCGGCCGAGTACACAATCGGCTGGGTCGCTTCGATCCGGCCGGATCCCACCGGCGCTCCATCCACGTACAGCGTAAGCACGCCACCGCGGGCCATACCGCCGCCGTCGTAGACGAACTCGGCACGCAACTGGTGCTTTCCCGCAGGCAACGGAGTCTCCGAGGCGATGATAGACATACTCAATCCGAGAAAATTGTATGCATATTTGAGATGGCCGCCATCCGCGTAGAATGACCAGCCCCCCAGATAGCCCCCCTGGCTCAGCAACACACCGGAGGCAGGCACATCAGGGAGAACTACCTCTGCGGTGACACTGTGCGACCGGTTCTTAACGTTCACCATCGTGTTTTCAGTCAGGTGCCCCATTCCGGGGAAGAGGATCTGCGTGTTGCCTGTGATGAGTTGGGGTCGCCCCGCTACGAGGGCGTCCATCCGCTCGGTCCCCCGGTCGTCAAGCGGCAGCACGTTGAATTTGGTCGCCTCGATCAACCACAGTCGCTGCAGTTCGTGCAGTTTCTCGGGATAGTCCTGTGAGAGATCGTTCGCCTGACTCCAGTCAGTGGCGGTGTCATACAATTCCCAAAGATCGTCGTCGAATGCGACGGTTTGTGCCCCCACGAGCTCCCACGGAGTGCGGTGTTTCGTGACAGCAGTCCAGCCTCGATGGTAGATTCCGCGATTGCCAAACATCTCGAAGTACTGCGTCTGACGGTGCTCCTGCGCGTCTGCATCGCCGAACGTAGCCGCGAAGCTTCGTCCTTCCATTGGGGATTGCGTCACCCCGTGTACCTGGACGGGTTCTGGAAGGTTGGCGATGTCGAGCACCGTCGCCGCCACGTCGATGACGTGAGTGAACTGGTTGCGGATTTCGCCGGCATCGGTGATGCCCTGAGGCCAATGCGCGATTGTGCCGTTCCGGGTGCCGCCAAAGTGGGAAGCAACTTGCTTGGTCCACTGGTACGGGGTAGACATTGCGTGCGCCCACCCCACCGCGTAGTGGTTGTAGGCGGCGGGCGTTCCCAGATCGTCAATGTGCTCCATGAGGAACTCATCTGTTTCGAGATGACCCATCCCGTTGAAGTTGATGCCCTCGTTGAACGAACCGCGCAGTGTTCCCTCAGCTGAGGCCCCGTTGTCGCCGATGATGTAGAGCACCAGGGTGTTCTCCAGCAGCCCCAGTTCATCGACAGCATCAATCACTCTGCCGAAGTGATGATCGGTGTGCTCCAGGAATCCCGCATAAACCTCCATTTGGCGGCGCAGCAGTGGCTTGAGCTGTTCGTCCGTCTCATCCCAAGAAGGGATCTCGACAGGACGCCCCGTCAGTTCCGTCTCCGCAGAGATCACTCCGAGTTCGCGTTGGCGCGTGATCGTCTGTTCGCGCATCGCATCCCAGCCTTGATCAAACTGTCCGCGGTACTTATCGGCCCACTCCTTCGGGGCATGATGGGGGGCGTGGGTTGCGCCAGGGGCCCAGTACATGAAGAACGGACGATCCGCCTGCAACGCTGAGGATTGGCGGATCCAGTTGATCGCATGATCTGCAAGGTCCTCAGTGAGGTGGTACCCCTCCTCGGGCGTCTTCGCAGGCTCAACCGGAGTCGTGCCATGGTAAAGCGCTGGGTAGTACTGATGGGTTTCGCCCGCAACGAAACCGTAGAAGTGCTCGAAGCCCGAGTGAGTCGGCCAACGATCGAACGGCCCGACAGCACTCGTCTCCCACGGTGGCACCTCATGGCATTTCCCGAACTGCGCGGTCGCGTAGCCGTTGAGGCGCAGGATTTCAGGGAGTGTAGCTTTAGCGTTCGACCTCACGCCGTTGTACCCGGGAGCCCCGGTGGCCATCTCAGTGATATTGCCCATACCCACCGAGTGGTGGTTGCGCCCTGAAAGCAGTGCTGCGCGGGTGGGAGCACAGAGCGCTGCAGTGTGGAAGCGCGAATAGCGCAACCCTTCCCCAGCAAGTCGCTCCGCGGTCGGCATCTGCACCGGACCCCCGAACGCTGATGACGCACCAAATCCAACGTCGTCCAGCAATGCGATGATCACGTTCGGGGCGCCGACGGGAGGCCGCAGCCGAGTAATCGGCGGCGCACTGTAGTCCGGATCCTTGGCGTCATACGCCGTAAACCCAATAGCCGGCCTGTCCGGAACCGGAAGAATCGTTCGGGTCTCTGGTTCCACATGCTGACCTGGCATAGCAACCCTCCTCAAGTATTCGCTAGCTTCGATCATGCTCACGCCAGGGAATTGCGAAAACAACACACTCTCCGCATGCTGCCCCTGGTGGACCGCACTGATGTCGTCAACGCCGCCATCGCGACGCTCTGGGGAACATTCTGTCTGCGGTCACTGGGGCCAGCAAGCGACTCGATGAAGGATCATCAGGAACTGGTGAGGGCCGGGCCAGCGTCGGCGGTCGCGCGCGGAGCGTGCCGGGCGGCGACGCTGCGCCGCCGCAACGGGAGCCTCACCGCCACCCAAATATAAACGGTGTGCACTTTTGGGCCATTTCGCATACCCTTGCTCCCAGTGCCCCAATCGGGGGCGTCCTGGGAGGGGAACGATGGGCGCAAAGATGCGCAGGTGCATGGCTACGGGAATAGTTGCCGCGGCGCTTCTGGGGCTCGTCGCCCCGTCCGCATGGGCAGAGGAACCCGCGAACGACGATGGGGCACCGGGGATCGGTGACGTGATTGCGGAGGCGGCCTCAGCGGGGGTGACGGCCCCCGATGACCTCGCGATAGAGCTGTCCCTCCCGGAGGAGGGCCCCGGCAGCCTGATCTCCGACGAGGAGCAGCGACTCGCCGCGGTCGTGCGTTTTGACGGGCCGCCAGCCGACGATGCAGTAGCGGCGCTGGGCGCCCTGGCCGAGATCAAGACGATCAATGCCCGCTTCGGCGTTGCATCGGTGCTCGCGTCGCCGTCCGACTTTGGGGCGATTGGCGACATCGCCGGAGTCACCAACGTGTCACCAGCGCTCGAGCCGCTCTCGAGCGGTGGCGGCGGAGCCGGGCCACGAGGAGCGGCGAGCACGCCAGACGGCACGGCCTGCGGCCCCATCCCGATCGAGGCCGACGGGCCGCTGCGCTCCGCCGAAGCCCGCGCCGCCTTCGGCGTTGACGGCACTGGGGTGACCGTCGGCATCATTTCAAACACCTTCGATCAGCTCAGCTCGCCAACCTCCTGGGCCGACGATGTTGCCTCGGGAGCACTGCCCGGCGCGGGGAATCCGTGCGGCCGCACTCAGGACGTTGAGCTGGTGGGCCCGGTCGAGACCACCTGGTCGAGCACCGACGAGGGCCGCGCCATGACGCAGCTCGTGCACGGCATCGCGCCCGGCGCGAAACTCCTGTTCGCGGACTCTGGCGACGACATGTACGAGATGGCCACGAGCGTGCTGGCGCTGGCGGAAGCGGGAGCGGACATCATCGTCGACGACGTGTCGTTCGCGAGCGAGCCGCACTTCCAGCAGGGCCCTCTCGCAGTGACGATCGCCGAGATGCGCGAGAGCTACGGCATCTCGTACTTCACTTCGGCAAGCAACTCGAACGAGCCGCGGAGCCTCGATGGCGCGATCGTCCCGGTCAACGGCTGGCGCACCGAGGCTTTCCGGGGCGTCACGTGCCCGGCCTGGGTCGCCCCTGCCGGGTCTGGCGATCCGCTGGAGGGCGAAGACTTCGACTGCATGGACTTTGGTCCAGCCGACCAGGCCGCCCCGTTCACGGAGATCACGTTCACCGACGAGCTCTCTGAGGTTGAAACGATCAGCGTCTGGGGGTCCGCGGGCGAGGCGATGTTCGGTCCGCTGAGCAGGCTCGAGCTGCGATTCTATTCGGCTGGCAGCAACGCGCTCCTGGGCGCGTCCTCCCCCGGGGACCCCGGGGACCCGAGAATCGTCGGAGCCTTTGCTGCCGTCCCCGATGATCAGGTGCGCCTGGTGCTCGTGCGCGTGCGCGAGGAGGGATCGGCAGCGGCCGCCCCCGCCGTCTGGCTCAAGTTCGCGAACAACTCCGCATACATCGCGTCAACCTCGGCAGATCGGACCCTCAGTCACGTGGGGGCGACGGTCTCGGGGCACGGGGGCGACGGGTCATCAACGGGAGTGGCGGCCCTGCCGTGGGACAGCCCCACCACCCCGCAGGAGTACAGCTCGCTCGGGCCAACGGTGCAGCTGTTCGGCCCCGCCAGCTCGACCTCGGAACCGGCAGCACCACTGCCCGCACCGCAACTGATCGCGTCGCCCGCGGTGTCGGCCGTGGATGGAACTCAGACCACCTTCTTTGGTGGGGAGGGTGAGCCCGGCGTGTACCGCTTCAACGGGACCTCCGCCGCGGCGCCACACGCCGCCGCCGTCGCGGCGCTCGCAGAGTCGTACAACCCCGCGGTTCGCGGCAGGGCACTGGAGGACTATGTGCTTGCCACTGCCGACACGAACCTCGTGAACCCCATGACAGGCGTCACGTTCGCCGAGGTCTTTGGTGCTGGGCGGGTAGACGCGATGGCACTGTTGACCGCGGTGCCGGAGCCCGAACCGAAGCCGGAGCCCGAACCCAAGCCGGAGCCCAAGCCGGAACCGAAGCCTGAGCCGAGCCCGTCGCCCGCCGCTGAGCCGGAACCGGCGAGCGCGGCCGGCACGCAACAGCTCGCGCACACGGGCGCGCAGACCCCGTGGCCTTGGCTCGCCGGAGGCGCGGCGCTCACGCTGTTCGGCAGTGCGGCCCTTGCCGTGGCTGTCGCGCAGAGGCGCAGGCTCAACAGCACCCGCTAGCCACGGAACGCGGCGCGCATCCGCGGGGCCCGCGTTCAGCGCGCCCCGCGGATGCGCGCCGCTGTGATGCTGCGCCGAGCTCGCGCAGGAGATCCGAGCTCGCGCAGGAGGGTTTGCGCGGATTCGTCCGCCTGAGTTCGAATCTCCTGCGCGAGTTCGAGGGAGGGGTGGGACGCCCCGCCCGGGACGCACCGCCCGCTCAGGCGGAGGCGAGAACGAACAGGGGTTCCGTGGTGGGGAGGCCCGTGGGCGATCCGCCCTGCTCCTCGACCGTCACGGCCACCGCGTCGCCCGGCACAAACCCCGGCGCGAGCAGCGCGGTGTCGCCGCCGTCGCCGACGCGCATCACGCCGAGCGACACCGGCTGCGACCCGCGCACAATCCACAGCTCATAGTCGCGCCCCTCTGGCGCAGCTTCCATGCCCTCGGTGACGAGCACCGCCTGCCGCGTGTCCGCCGACCAGAGCAGCGTTCCCGTCGCACCGCCCGGGAGCTGCGCAGTGACGGTGTTCGCGTCGGGCGCTGCCGCGATCAGCTCGAGCGCGCGCGAGGCCGGATCTTGCGGCGGGAACAGGGTCCCCCACGGGAACGACAGCGAGACGACCAGCATCACGGCGACCGACGCGGCGAGCGTGAACCACACCGCTCGTTTCCGGTGTCTGGGCGGGGAATCGTCGGGATCGTCCTGGTCCAGGTCGGCGAGCTCCGGGATCACCGGGCGAGGTGCCACGGGCTCCGGCGGCACCGGCCCCGGAGCCGGAGCCGGAGCTGCGGGCGCGGCCGCGGGCGGCGCTTCGAACTGCGGCGTCCGCGCGATGAGGTCGAGGATCGCGGAGCGCGCGGCGTCGGGCGGCGCGATCTCGGGCGCTACAGCGCTCATCGCCGCGGCGGTCGCCCGGTCCTCGTCAACCACCGACTGCCACTCGGGGTGGGCCGCGAGGGCGCGTGAGAACTCCTGCTCCTCGTCAGGCGACAGCGCGTGCAGCGCCCGCGCCGCGGAGAGCTCGCGGAAATCGTGCTCGTTCATCGCGTCGCCTCCAAAGCTCTCTTCAAACGGGTCAGCCCATCCCGGATCCGGGTCTTGATCGTGCCGAGCGGCGCATCGAGCAGCACCGCGATCTCCCGCTGGCTGTACCCACCAAAGTAGGCCAGCACGAGCGCGCGTCGCTGCGGCTCGGGCAGCTCCCGTAGGTGCTGCACCGCCCGGCCGCCATCGACGAGCAGTTCCACCTCGTCGTCGACTCCGGGCTTCGCGTCTGCGAGGTCGCGCACGCCCACGGTGAGGTCGCGCTGCTTCGATGCCTGAGCGGCGCGCACCCGGTCGACCGCTCGCCGGTGCGCGATCGTGAGGAGCCAGCTCCGCGCCCGGCCGCGATCGGCGTCGAACCGCGCCGCCGTCTGCCACGCTTCGAGGAACACCTCCTGCAGCACTTCCTCGCTCTGCGGACGGTCGACCACGATGCGCAGCACGAGCCCGAACACCCGAGCCGACATCATGTCGTAGAGCTCCGCGAACGCGCGCTGGTCGCCGTGCGCCGCGCGCGACAGAGCCTCGTCCGCGGGATCGGCGCGTTCGCCGTCCTCGGGAATCTCTACGCCGTCGATGACCATCTCCTCAAGCATGCCCCATTCACCTCCAATCCGTGCTCGTTTCCGGCGCGAGTCCCGCGTTCACCCGAAGGTGAACGAGTACACCTGCACGCCGGCCGGCACGCTGAGCTCGAGCGCTCCGGTGTCTGGGTTCTCGGTCTGGACCAGCCGGTACGACCGCGGGGTGCCCCCGACGTCGACCGAGTGGGCGGCAGATCCGCCCCCGCTCACCTGTACGGTGCCGCTGCCGGCGAGCACCGCGCGCACCTCGCGTGCCCGGTAGTCCAGGCGCACTGCGGCGTCGCCGCCCTCCGCCGGCGTGGCAAACTGCGTCTCGATCTGCCAGGCCCCCTCGAGCGCGAACGTGTCGGGCGCCTGCTGCTCGGGGAAGCGGTATGACCCCTCGCCAGCACGGTACTCGCCGGGCCCCGCGAAGTTGCGGTCCTTCGACGAGCCGAGGAACGTCTCGGGGGTGGTGCTCCCGAGCTCTGGCGTCGTATCCGCCGTGTCAGTCTCGGCCGGCAGGGTGACGGCCGGGTCTGCATCGCGCAGCAGCTCCCGGATCATTCGCTCCGTGGTCGCGTAGTCGCCCTCACCGAACGAGATGTGTCGCACCACCCCCTGCGCGTCGATCAGGTAGTGCGCAGGCCAGTAGCGGTTGCGGTAGTTGGTCCAGGTGGCGAGCTGGTTGTCGAGCGCCACCGGGTAGGTGATGCCGAAGTCGCGCGCTCCGGCCTCGACGTTTGCGCGCTCCTTCTCGAACGCGTACTCGGGAGAGTGCACGCCGATCACCTGGAGGCCGGCGTCCGCGTAGGTGTCGTCCCACGCGACCACGTGCGGAATCGAGCGCTGGCAGTTGATGCAGGAGTAGGCCCAGAAGTCGATGAGCACCACCTGGCCGCGCAGCTGCTGCAGATCGATCGCCGCCCCGTCCGGGGTGTTCAGCCAGGCGTCGATGCCCCGCAGCGCGGGGGCAGTGCCGCACGAGGCGAGCTCCGTCGCGTTGTTGGCGCAGTTGTCGAGGTCCCGGTTCTCGTCGGTGACCAGCCCGCCGAGGCCGAGCGCGCGCTCCCCCGACTCGCTCTGCGCGAGGCCCTGCTGCAGCCCCGCGGTGTAGTCGGGCAGGAGTCGCTGCAGCGCCTGCGGCAGGTTGAAGGCGAGACCGACCGCGAGCGCGATCAGCGCGATGCCGCCCGTGATGCGGATCACGCGCTCGCGCTTGCGGAATCCGCGAATTCGCTGCGCCACCCCGCGCCCGGCGAGCGCAAAGACGAGCAGCGGGATCGCCACCCCCAGCGCGAACGACACGGTGAGCAGAACGGTCTCGGGGCCGATCGTGCCGGTCGCCCCCGCGACGATGATGGCGGCGAGCACCGGTCCGGCGCACGGCACGAACACCGTGCCGAGCGCGAGCCCCATCCCGAAGCCGTTGCCCCCCTCGCCCACGGACCTGCGCGGCAGCCGCTGGAACGGCTTCTCGAGCAGCTGTTCAAACCCGGGGAAGAGCATGCCAATACCGATCGCGAGCAGCACGGCGACACCGGCCCAGCGGATCGCGTCCTGCGGGATCGAGAGCAGGCCGAGCAGCAGCGAGCCGAGCAGCGTGACCACGGAGAAGCTCAGCACGAGTCCGGCGATGATCCAGTAGGGCCGGCTGCGCTTGGCGGGAATCACCTCCGGCGATTTGCCGCGCACCGCTGGCTTGGCCCCCGCGGTGAGGAAGATGACGGGCAACACCGGCAGAATGCACGGCGAGATCCCGGTGATGAGCCCGCCGAGCAGGCCGATGATCACACTGTCCATGAGAACTCCTTCTGTTGCTGGAGTATTCGGAGCCGAGGCCCAGCCGGATGGATATTCGTCTCCGAATGGGCGAGCAATCGGGGACGACAAACTTTTTTGAAGAATCTCCCATCCGGATCCGCGACCGCTCCGAACACCCTCACAAGCCGCGGAAATCGCGGGCAGCCTTTCAAGGAGGAACCATGTTCACGAAGAAGAAGACAGTGGGTACCGCATTCGCCCTGATGCTGATCGGCGCGACCCTGACCGGGTGTTCAATGAGCGGATCCGCTGAGGACACGACGGAGGCGCCGACGGCGCAGAGCGAGGAGAGCACCACCGACGAGTCGATGGGCACCACCGATCCCGCGGCAAACCTCGTGGGCCCGGGCTGCGCCGCCTACGCCGAGCAGGTTCCCGACGGTGACGGTTCAATCCAGGGGATGTCCCAGGATCCGGTCGCAGTCGCGGCCTCGAACAACCCGATCCTCACCACGCTCGTGTCTGCGGTGAGCGGGGAGCTCAACCCGGACGTCAACCTGGTCGATACCCTCAACGGCAGCGAGTTCACCGTCTTCGCACCGGTTGACGACGCGTTCGGCAAGATCGACGCGGCGACCATCGACACGCTGAAGACCGATAGTGACCTGCTCACCAAGATCCTCACCTACCACGTGGTCCCCGGCCAGATCGAACCGGCCGACATCGATGGCACCCACACGACCGTTGAGGGCCAGGACCTCACGGTGACGGGATCGGGCGACTCGATCATGGTCAACGACGCGAAGGTGATCTGCGGTGGCGTACAGACCGCCAACGCGACGGTCTACCTGGTCGACAGCGTGCTGATGCCGCCCACCATGTAGCCGGAATCGCCAGTTCCGCGCCGCGGCCGCCATCGGGTTCTCCCGCTGGCGGCCGCTCGCGGTGGTGCGTCACACCCGCCGCGCACCCGCCCTGACCGGGCCATTGACCCCGGCCGCGGTTCGGCGTAGTGTCAGTCCACACTCAATCCTCGCGACGACGCGAGGAGCGTGGACACCATGGCGGCGGCGAGCCAGAGGGCGCACGGCCAGCACGCGCTCCATTCCCCTCCGACGGCGCACCCACCCCCGGGAGCATCCGATGAACGATTCACTCGCCGACTCCCGCTTCACCGGCGGATTCCCCGATCAGGAAACGATCCGCGCCGCCTATGACGCGGCCAATTCGGCCCGCGCGATCGTGTGCTACAAACACTTCTTCCCCCTCGTCTCCGGCGCGCGCATCTTCAGCGGTCAGCTGGCGGTGGGGGCCGAGATCAACCGGGTGTTCGGCTACATGGACACCCGCCCGGCGCAGGCCGGCCTCACTCTCAACTCCGACACCCCGTACGCCGGCCCGTTCCTGGATCTCCGCGTCGGCCCGCTCGTGGTCGAGCTGCCCGCGGGAGTGGTGTTCGGCGCCGTCTTGAACTACGACCAGAGCTGGGTCACCGACCTCGGCGTCCCCGGTCGCGACGGCGGCAACGGTGGCGCGTACCTGATCCTCCCCCCGCACTACGACGGCCCGGTCCCCGAGGAGTTCTTCGTTGCGCGGGCGCAGTCGTTCAAGATCGTGGTGGGGCTGCGGGGAGTCCCCATCGGGGGCGACGTGGCGGCGGCAATCGAGCTGCTCAAGACCGTCAGGATCCGGCCGCTCGATCCGGAGGTGGCCTGGGAGGACCCGGAGTGGCTCGACATGTCGGGCGCACCGCAAGACACCTCGCCCGTGCCCGTCGAGGCCGGCTTCGAGTACTGGGAGACGCTGCATGCCGCGCTCCAAGACGAACCCGCCCGCGCCGGCGACACTGCGTACGAGAGTGAGCTCGCCGCCCTCGGTATTCAGCGCGGTCGGCCGTTCACCCCCGACGAGCACCTCCGGGGCGTGCTCACCCGCGCCGCGGCCGAGGCGGACGCCCAGATGCGGGTGCAGTCGCTCGCGGATCGGCGGGAGGATCGGGTCGTGTGGGCGGATCGGCTCTGGGAGTGGGTCACGCTGCGCCCCGAGAACGCCGACTTCGAGATCGACGGGCGCACCGATGTGGTGGCCCGCGAGACCTGGTTCTTCCAGGCAATCGCCACGTCTCCGGCGATGTTCCGCCGGGTTCCCGGGGGCGGCTCGCTCTACTGGTTCACCGCCCGCGACGGCCGCGGCGAGTACCTTGACGGGGCACACGCCTACACCCTGCGCGTACCGCTACCCGCGCCCGCCGGCCTCTTCTGGTCGGTCACCGTGTACGACGCGATCACCAGGAGCCAGATCCTCACCGACCGCAACAGCGCGGCGCTCCGGTCGCTCTTCGAACTCACCGCCGACCCCGCCGCGCCAGAAACCGTGCTGCGCTTCGGCCCGACCGAGCCGGCCGACGGCCCGGAGCGGTGGATCAAGACGATCCCCGGACGCGGCTGGTTCGCGTACCTCCGACTGTATGCTCCGACGCAGCCGGCGTTCGACGGTTCGTGGCGGCCCGGGGACATCGCACGCGCGTGATCGCGGGCGCTTACCGCCCCGCAAACGCCAGAATCATCGAGGCGACCGGCTCGGCGCTCTTGATGATCGCCTCGTGCCCGCGTCCGGGGATCTCCTGCAGCGTGCCGCGCGGCAGCCCGCGGCCGACCTCGGTGGTCCAATCACGCGGCGCAACGCGGTCGTCCTCGCCGCGCAGCACGAGCGTTGGCGCGGGGATGAGCGGCAGCAGCAGCTCGATCCGGTGCCGCAGCATGCGCCGCAGCCGCCCCACGAACCACAGGGGGCTCGTCTTGGCGTACTCGTACACGCCGAGCAGCAGCACGCGGGGGCCCTCGCCCCACAGATCCTGCACCATGCGCAGGCCCTGCTGTACCGCCGTCCGCTCGCGGCGGTTGATGGTGGGCGCGATCAGCACGAGCTCCGACACGAGCTCGGGGCGGCGCATCGCGAGCTCCGCGACGATCTGCGTGCCCATCGAGTGACCCACGAGCACCACGGGGCCCGTCGCCCGATCCTCGATAAAGCGGGCGACGAGCTCGGCGTTCTCCACGATCGAGTCGGCCTCCGCGCGCTGCGGCGAGTCGCCAAACCCCGGCAGGTCGAGCGCGAACGAGCGCCCCGCGGCGGCGAGCGTCTCGGCGACGCCGCGGAAGGTGGCGCGCCCCATCCCGATCCCGTGCACCAGCACGAAATCGCCGCGGCCGGGGCCGCCACACTCCGTGTACGCCATGTTCACCCCGTCGGGGTCGTAGCGCAAGTCCCAGCTCTTCACCCCTTCAGCGTATGCCCCTCAGGGAGTCGCGAGCGCAGCCGTCTGCGGTGCGGCGGTTCCTCGCGCTCCCGAGCGCGTGGCCCCGATCCCGGCCAGGATCACCAGAGCGATCCCGAGCACGGCGAGCGGCCGCGGTACCTGCCCGAGCAGGGTGAACCCGATCAGCAGGGCGATCGCCGGCTCCAGGCTCATCAGCGTGCCGAACGCCGCGGTGCTCAGCCGCCGCAGCGCCAGGAACTCAAGCATGAACGGGACCACGGGGAGCAGCAGCGCGAGCCCGAGCCCCGTGAGCAGCAGCGGCCAGGTGAGGCGACTCAGTACATCGGGGGTGATGGTGAAGCTCGCGACGATCGCGGCGACCGGGAACGAGACCGCGAGGGCGTGCAGGCCGTTGACCGCGTCGCCGGCGCGCTGGGTCAGGAGAATGTACCCGGCCCAGCACACCGCCGCCCCGAGCGCCGCGGCGATCCCGATCGGATCAACGCCGCCGTGCCACGGCTCGGTAAGCGCGACCACGCCAGCGGCTGCGGCGAGCGCCCACAGCCGCGCCCGGCCACGGCCGCTGGCCACCGCCACACCGAGCGGGCCGATGAACTCGAGGGCGCTCGCCGTACCGAGCGGGATGCGCACCACCGCGGCCATGAACAGCACGGTCATCCCCGCGGTCGCCACGCCGAGCAGCACGCAGGTGAGCAGCGCGCGCCGGGTGAACCGCGCCCGCCAGGGGCGGGCGATCACGAGGATGAGCAGCGCCGCGAACACGAGCCGCAGCCACGCGATCCCCGCCGCGCCGAGCGTGTTCGCGAGGTCCACTGAGACGGCGAGCCCCAGCTGCACGCAGCCCATTGCCGCCACCGCAAGGAGGGTCCCGGTACCTGCGCCGGCGCGAAGAGGTGTGAAAGCCATAGGCACAGTAGAGCAAAACTCTTCGTCCGCGTCCACGCGACATTCATGGACATTACGTTCAGCTTTCCGGGACAATAGGCGAATGGACACGCGTCGCCTCCGCTTCATCTTCGAGCTCTCCCGCCTGGGATCAATGCGGGCGGTCGCCGACGTGCTCCACACCTCCACGTCCACGGTCTCCCAGCAGATCGCGCTGCTCGCGCGCGAGCTCGGGACAGAGCTCATCTTCCCCGTTGGCCGCGGGGTTCGACTGACCCCCGCCGGCGAGCGCCTCGCCGAGCACGCCGGGGGGATCCTCGCCGCCGTGCAGCGCGCCAGGCTCGACCTCGACCCCACCGCGGCCCCGGCCGGGACGGTGCGGGTCACGGGCTTCTCCAGCGCGATCCGCCGCGCGGTGCTCCCCGTGGTCCGCGAGCTCGCCGAGCACCACCCGAGCGTCACGGTAGAGATCCACCAGCACGAGCCCGAGGGGGCGCTCGCGATGCTCGCCGCCGACCGCACGGACCTCGCGCTCACGTACGACTACGACATTGCCCCCATGCCCCGCGGGGCAGAGTGGGTCACCCGGCAGCTGTGGTCAACGCCCTGGAGCCTCGGTGTGCCCGAGGAGAGCCTCACCCGAATCCCGGAGGGGGCCGCCGCGCCGCTCACCGCATACCGGCACAGCGCGTGGATCGGCAACTCGCGCAACCGGGCAGACGAGGACGCCCTGCGGATCGTGGCGTCCGTGGCGGGGTTTCCCGTGCGGGTCACCCACGCGGCCGACAGCCTGGACCTGGTCGAAGAGTTCATCGTGGCCGGGCTGGGCGTGGGGCTCCTCCCCAGCGATCGCCCAGCCCGCCCCGGCGTCGCGCTCCTCCCGCTCCGCGACCCCGGCGTGAACCTCCGCACCTACCTGCAGCTGCGCGACGGCCGAGACAGCTGGCCCGCGCTGGCGCTCGTGCGGGACATGATCGCCGCCCGCGGCGCGGCGTAGCGCGGCGTAGCGCGGCGCAGCGCGGCACCCGCACCCTTACCCGCGCCCACGTCCCGCGCCCGCGCCCCGCGCCCCGCGCCCGCGCCCGCGCCGAGTGTGCGAAAACTCCCCCTTCGCACAGCCCGACAGGGAGGTTCGGCTACACTCTGCGCCCGCAGCGCGCGCCCCGCGCCCAGCGGCGCCCGCAGCGCGCAGCCCGCTCACCACTCTGCACCCGCGCCGCGCCCAGCACCCGCGCCTCGCACCCCACACCCCGCACCCCGCACCCCGCACCCGCACCCGCACCCGCGCCGAGTGTGCAAAAACTCCCCCTTCGCACAGCCCGAAAGGGAGATTCAGCTACACTCGGCGCTCCGCAGCGCGCAGCCCATGCTCAGCCCTCTTACCCGCACCCGCGTCCCGCACCAGCACCAGCACCTCGCACCCAGCACCCGCACCCGCACCGAGTGTGCGAAAACTCCGCCTTCGCACAGCCCGAAAGGGAGATTCAGCTACACTCGGCGCTCCGCAGCGCCAGCGCCCGCGCCCCCGCCGCGCAGGCGCGCGAGCAGCAGGTAGAGCTCGCAGCCGAGGCACAGCCCGATTGCGGCGTTGAGGAACGCTGCGATGAACGCGGCCGCCGCCGCCGCGGGCAGCCCCCACGGGATCCCGAGCAGCTGCAGCGCGAGACCCACCGAGACGACGACAAGCCCCACCCCCTGTGCGAATCGCGGCGGTCGCGGATCCTCCCACTCGCGCGGGGGCGCGAGCCGCGGCTGCACCAGCGACCGGAAGAGCACCCCGAGCGGCTGCGTGCGCGCGGAGACGAGCGACCAGCCGAACAGGATCGCGACCACGAGCAGGAGCAGCGTCGCCGGAGCGCTCGCCCGCTCGCCGAACGACAGCTCTGGCAGCGTGCCCGACACGGAGTTCCCGGTGAGCGCAAGATAGATCACGGCGAGCAGGAGCACCGCCGTCACTGCGGCACTGACGCGCGGGCCGCGCGGGTCGATTCCCGCGGGCGGGCGTGAGCCGGCGGCGAGGTCAGGGGACGACTTGGTCATGTGGTTCCTCCGGTCAGGGCCGCGAGCTCGCGCTCGATCGTTGCCCGCGACAGCACGCCACTCACGCGGGTGTGGGGCGTGCCGGTGCCGTCAATGAACAGCAGCGTGGGCGTCTGGAGCAGCTGATACTTCCGCGCGAGCTGCGGGGCGTGCGTCACGTCGACGTGCGCGAAGGCCACGTGCGGCGACTCCCCCACGAGCTCGGCGACGAGGCGCCGCGTACCTGGGCACCTGGCGCAGTACTCGGTACTGAACTGCACCACGGTGCCGGTTCGGCCGGGCGCCGCAACGCCCAGCTCCGTAAAGTCGACAGCCTCGGCGCCGCGGACCGCGCGCGCCCGCCCGCCACGCCGGCGCAGCACCTCGCCAAGCGCCACAGCTCCGAGTACGAGCGCTGCGAGCACGGTGACCGCGGTAGCGGGAGACACTGCTACGCCCCCTCGCGCGTGCGCGGGCAACCCGGGAACGCGTAGTTCTGAATGGCAGCCATAATTACAGGTTATGCCGACGCGCTGGCCAACCCCAAACGCACGGCCATATTTCGTCACACGGGCCGGGGGCCGCGACTCCGGGGCTCACTACTCAGCCCCCTCGTCGCCCCGGGGAGAGCGGGGCGATCCAACTCAGTCATCGCGCCGAATCACTCACTTCTTCGGGTTTTCCCGGAAAGACCGAAGTTGCGCGGCGATCGCGGCATATCGTCTCTGCTGTCGGCCAGCGCGGGATCGTCCCGAGCGCGCGAGCCACATCGTCCGATTCAGCCCCGTGGAGGATCGCTATGCCCCCGCATGTACCGTCGCCCGACCCCGCAGCGGAGCCCGCCGGAACGCCCACGCGTTCGAGAGTGCGCCGCGCGCGACGCACCCTCACCGCCGTGCTCGCCGTCGCGGTCGGATTCGCTCTGCCACTGGCCGACAGCGACTCAGGGCCCGCCGAGGCCGACGCCGGCTCGCCCGAGTACACCGAGATTCACCGCTTCGAACCAGATCCGGGATACCGTGCTGGCTACGCCGAGGCGATCGCCGGAGACTATGTGGCGTACGCAGATCGGCTCCACGAGAGCGTCCGCGTGACGCACAGCTCCGGCCCGGCGAGCGAGTGGACCACCGCGCGGCTGGAGCGCCCCGCGCCGGGGTTCGGCGAGGCGATCGCCATGGCCCCCGACGCCTCGCACGTGTACATTGCATCGGCCAGCACCGCGGAGGTCGCCGTGTACGTACGCAGCGGGGAGAACGACTGGGAATTTGAGCGGGCGCTCACACCTCCAGAGATGCCGGATCGAGTCTCCGGCTACCGCGATTCATTTGGCGAGGGGCTCGCGCTCGACGGCGACCGGCTCGTCGTCGGCGTTCCGAACGCTCGCGTCGATCGGGTCAGCAACACGGGCATGGCCTTCGTCGTTGATCTCGCGACAGACACCTGGACCCCGCTCATCCCGGCGGCACCGATCCCCAACAGCATTACTGGCCAGAGCGTGGCCGTGCGCGGCGACCACGTCGCACTCGGGGCCGTCCAGGTGCGCAGCCCTGAGGGCGCACGAGTCGGCGGCGTGTACCTCTGGGATCTCACGACGCTGAACGAGCCGCTGTTCACCACGCAGCCCATGACCGACCCGCAGGGCTGCCCCGCACTGCTTCCGGGATCCGGTCCGGCGTTTGGTATCTCGCTCGATTTCGACGACACGACCCTCTATGTGGGCTCTCCCGTAGAGACCAACGCGGCAGGCGCAGATCCGGCCGACCCCGAGACCGGCTGCA
This sequence comes from Leucobacter luti, assembly GCF_004217175.1. Classification (GTDB taxonomy): domain Bacteria; phylum Actinomycetota; class Actinomycetes; order Actinomycetales; family Microbacteriaceae; genus Leucobacter; species Leucobacter luti. Next base: position 450,825 of record NZ_SHKI01000002.1, on the reverse strand, counting down.
GGACGCCCGCAATCACGGCGGGGAACAGCACCCAGGGCGCCGTCTATCGCTTCGATCACGCGCTCCAGCAAGTTGGCGGGAAGATCATTCCGCCGCCCTATTCCCTCAATTTCGGGGGCTCCATCGGCGTGAGCGGCAACGCACTGCTGGTGAGCTCGGTGCAGCTTCCGGATCGCGAGGGCGAGGTGAGCGTCTTCGGTATCGACGCCCTGGAGGCGGATGGAACCGGGGATGAGCTCACGCGACAGCGTCCCGCCGTTGCGCAGACCCTCGTGGCATCGAACCCGGCCCCCGGCGCGCGATTTGGCAACCAGGTCTTCGGGGGCGGACTGGTCGGTGACGGCATTCAGGCTCTGATCGGGGCACCAGACGCCCGCGATGGTGCCGGCGCCGTGTATCTCTTCAGCCCGCTCATCCCCAATCAGGGCGAGACGCAGATCACCGCACCTGACACGACGGTCGAGTACGGCGCCCACACCACGATCACAGCGACCGTCACCGGCGAGCACGTCGAGGGCACGGTGCGCGGCACCGTTGCCGGGTACGAACTCGATCCGGCACCGACCGACGACGGGACCGCCGAGCTGCGCTCCCCCGATGCACGCATCGACGTGGGCACCTACCCGGTTGAGCTTTCGTTCACCCCGGCCGCGGGCGAGGCCCCCACGGCGACCACCACCGCGACGCTCACGGTCACACCACTGCCCACCTCCACCGAACTCACGATCCTGGCGACCGCGGAGCCCGCACAGACTCCCGTCTCGGGGGCAGCCGCGTCCCGCGCGCCCGCGGCGACGAGCGATGCGGCGAATTATCCGACCGGGACCGCGCTGCGGCTCGGGGGCACCGTTACAGACGCGCGGGGCGCCGATCCAAGCGGGACAGTGACGGTCTGGGACGGCGACACCCGGATCGGCGATTTCGAGCTCGCCGCGGACGGCACGTTCAGCATGCCCGAGGGCAACACGCTCGCGGTGAATGCGGACGCCTCGTTCGGAGCACACTACAACGGCGACGCGAACCACCTCGAGTCAGACGCAGAGCCGCTTGAGGTCACCGTGCAGACGGGCCCCCCGGGGCCGACCGGGCCCATCACACCACCGAGCCCACCAGTCCCCACCCCCACGGACCCGGACCTCGCGCGCACCGGCGGGGACGCATACCTGGGCTGGCTGCTCGCCGCCGCGGGGGTGCTGCTGGTGGCCGGCGGGGTCACCGCGTGGGCCGTGGCTCGGCGACGGGGCCTCCGCGCGGACGTCGCCGCGGATATTCCTGGACAGGAACCCACAGTTTCATAGCCCGGTCACCCGATCCGGACGCCCAGAACTCGGGCTTCCGGATCGGTTTCGGCGAGAGCGCCCGCGCCGACGGCCGAGACCGCGTGCGGGCGCAGGCGTCCTCAGAATTCGACCCCGAGTTCCGCCGAGTAGCTCGCGGCCACCTCGTCGATCCGCGCCGTGAACTCGGCGAGCGTCTCGTATCGGCTCGGGTCGCAATCGACCCCGCGCTGCCGGTTCACCTCACCGATCTCCCGGTAGCGGCCCTCGGCCTTGTACGCGCGGAGCACGTCGGTGAAGAGCTCGTGGCAGCGCTCGATCGTGTCCCCGTCGGTGGGCGCGGCGGTTGCGGCCGGGTCCGCGGCATTCGTCGGGCCCGGCGCAGCGGTCGTGCTCGGCGCAGTGGTCGCTTCGCTCGGCGCGGCGGGCGCGGGCGATTCGGCTGCCGCGCAGGAGACGAGGCTGCTCCCCAAGAGCGCCGCGCCCACAAGGACGGTGAGTGTCTGACGGAACTGCGTGCGTTTCATAGTGCGTGACCTGGCGTTCTGGTGTTCGAGAGGGTCCCCACCCCGCACGAAGCCTACCAGCGCGGGCGGCCGGGCGGCCGAGCACCGCGGGCGGCCGGGCAGGCGGTTGCGGCGAATCCGGACGATCGGTCGGGCACGCGAGACGTCTGGTCGGGCGCCAGACTCGGCGCGCTGTCACGCTTGATCACATGACGAACACCGCATCATCCCTCCACCCGCCCGAGCAGTCGACCGCGCCCCGGATGCGCTACGGCGGGCTCATTGCCATGATGCTGATGAGCTTCCTCCTCGTCACCTCCGAGTTTCTGCCGAACGGCGTGCTCACCGAGATGGCGCGCGGACTCGGCGTGACCGATGGCCAGGCCGGGCAGACGGTCAGCATCACCGCGCTCGCCGGACTCCTCGCGGCGCCGACCGTCGGCCTCATCTTCCCCCGTCTCGACCGCCGCTCGCTCCTCACCTGGATGGCGTTGCTCGCCGCGGTCTCAAACCTCGTGGTGGCATTCGCCCCGTCGTTCGCGCTCCTCCTCGCGGCGCGGTTCCTGCTCGGGGTCTCCATCTCGACGTTTTGGGCAATGTCGATCAGCGTTGCCGCGCGCATCGCCGGCCCCGAGCGGCTCGGCCGGGCCGTGATGTTCACCTCGGCGGGCATGTCGCTCGCCACCGTGGCCGGGGTGCCGATCGGGGTATTCTTCGCGGGGATCGTCGACTGGCGAGTCGTGTTCGCCGGCGCGGGGATCGCGATGGTGGTCCTTGCCGCGGCGGTGCGGCTCCTACTGCCGGCGGTGCCAGCGGCGCGAGCGAGCAGCTTCGCTGTGCTCGGAGACACGCTGCGGCGCCCCGGGATCGCGCTCGGTTTTGCCGGGCACGTGCTCGTAGTGCTGGGACACTTCGTCGCGTACACGTACATTCGGCTCGCGATCGAGCGCGTGTCCGAGGTCCCCGGCGGCGCGCAGCTCGACGCCGGGACCATCGTGCTGCTGCTCGCGCTCTTCGGCGTCGGCGGGCTGGTGGGCAACGTGGTCATGGGCATCGTCGTGGATCGCGCCTTTGCGGTCTACGCGGTACTGATCCCGTTGCTCATCTCGGGCGCGGTACTCACGGTCGCGGCGTTCCCCGGGGCGCTCTGGGCGGTCGGCACGGCGATCGTGGTGTGGGGATTCAGCTTCGCCTCCTGGTTGATCGTGGTCAATACGTGGATCGGCAACCGCGCGCCCGACCGGCTTGAAGCGGGCGGAAGCCTGGTGGTCGTGGGCTTCCAGGGCGCGATCATGCTGGCTGCCGGCGTGGGCGGGCTGCTGATCGACTCGGTCGGTGTCGCCGCGGTGTACGTGGCCGGGGCCGTCACGCTCGTGCTCGGCGCGATCCTCTTCGGCGCGGCGGGCGGGCGGAAGCGCGGCTAAGCCACAGCGCGGCTAGGCCACAGCGCGGCTAGGCCAGGGCGCGGTCCCGCCACTGCGACGGGGCCACCCCGGCGTGGCGTCTGAACGCCCGCCGGAACCCCTCGTCCGACTCGTAGCCGAGCTCCCGCGAGGTCTCCGACACTGAAGCGCCGGTCTCGAGCCGGCGCTTCGCCGTCTCCATCCGCACCTCCGACACGTAGTGCGCGGGCGAGGCGCCCAGGAGCTCCCGGAAACGCCGCGCAAACACCGAGCGCGACATCGCGCCGAGCCCCGCGAGGGTCTCGAGCGACCAGTCGCGGCCGGGCTCGCTGTGGATCGCGGTGAGCACTCGGTCGAGCTGCGGATCCGCGGCACGTGCCGACCACCCGCGCGGGGCGCAGCCCTCGGTGAACCACGCGCGCAGCACGGCGAGGAACGCGGTCTGCACCATGAGGCGGCACAGCAGCGCGTCGCCCGAGCGCATGCGGCACTCCCCCTCGGCCGCGCCCATGTTTCGCACGAGCGCGGCGACCGCCGGGTCGAGCCCGTCGAAGTTGGTGATCACGAGCGGGTCCGGGAGCAGACGGTGCAGTCTCGCTCCGGCCTCGGTCAGTTCAAGCGTGGAAACGATCAGTTCGGCGTCCGTCTCCGCCTCGAACGAGAGCGGCCGGCGGCCGAGCGTGAGCACCGCGTCACCCGCGTCGAGGGCTGAGCGCTCGCCAACTGCAACGGCGAGCGCGTGGTCGGCCGCGCCGGGGGTGAGCGCGCAGGATCGGGCCGGGGCGCCGCGGAGCCGGCCGCTCGCCACGTAGATCATGCTCGTCGCGTTCACCGCGGTCGCGAGCGTGCCGCCACGCGCCAGGGTGACGCGCTTCGCGCTGCCGAGGCGCAGATCGACGCTCGCGAGCAACGATTCGAAGGTGGCGGTCTCAGTTTCCTGCATGTGTCAACAAACGCTCGCGGCCGCCCCGCTATTCCGCCGCCGCCCTCGCCGGAGCGCCCCGCGGCCCGCCGCCGCGGCCAGTTCGTCGCGAGGCCCACCGCGGACCCCCGCGCCGCCTCGCGCGCGCTACCGGTCGTCGAGCGCCTGCCCGCGGCGATCGACGAGCCCCCAGGTGGCCGCGGCCGCGATCACGAAGAACGCCGCGAACACGGCGAAGGTGAAGGCGGTGCCGATGCCGACGAGCATGACCGGGACGAGCAGCGGAGCGACAATCGACGCGATCCTGCCGACGCCGGCCGCCCACCCCGCGCCGGTGCCTCGGAGCGAGGTGGGGTAGATCTCGGGCGTGACCGCGTAGAGCGCACCCCACGCGCCGAGGTTGAAGAACGAGAGCGCCATGCCCGCCGCCACGATCGCGGTCTCGGTGTCGGCGGTGCCGAACACCACGGCCGACGCCGCGGAGCCGACGAGGAACACCGAGAGGGTGGGGCGGCGGCCCCACTTCTCGATCAGCCAGGCGGCCACGGCGTAGCCGGGCAGCTGCGCGAGGGTGATGATGAGCGTGAAGCCGAACGAGCGCACCAGGCTGAACCCGGCGTCGACCAGGATGCTCGGAATCCAGATGAACGCGCCGTAGTACGCGAAGTTGACGCAGAACCACACCACCCAGATCGACAGGGTGCGGCCGCGGAACTCGCGGGCCCAGAGCCCGGCAAGCCGGCCCCCGGCGGAGGCCGCGATCGGCGCGGCGGCCGGGGCGGCCGGGGCGGCCGCCGAAGCGACCGCCTGATCAGCGCCCCCCGCCGGTGCCGCGACGGGCCCCGGCGCGACACCCGCACCGGCACCAACACCGGACGCGGCACCATCGGCGACCGGCCCGGCCGCGGCCGCCTCGAACTCCGCCACGATCCGCTCGGCCTCGGCGACCCGGCCGCGCCCGGCGAGCCACCGCGGCGATTCGGGCAGCCCCCAGCGCACCACCAGCGCGTACACGGCCGGGATCGCTCCGAGCGCGAACGCCCAGCGCCACCCGTCCTCGGACGCGGGCACCACGAAGTAGCCGATCACGGCCGCAGCGGTCCAGCCGACCGCCCAGAACGCCTCGAGGATCACGATGAGCCTGCCGCGGATGCGCGCGGGCGCGAACTCGCTGACGTAGGTCGACGCGACGGGCAGCTCGGCGCCGAGCCCGAGGCCCACGAGGAAGCGGAGCACGAGCAGCGCCGCGATCCCGCCGACGAGGGCGCTGGCCCCCGTCGCGAGCCCGTAGATGAGCAGGGTGAGCGCGAACACCTGGCGCCGCCCAAACCGGTCGGCGAGGAGGCCACCGAGGCTCGCGCCGATCGCCATCCCGAGGAAGCCGATCGAGGCGATGAGCCCGGCCTCGCCCGTGGTGATGCCCCAGTGCTGGGTCAGTGCGGCGATGATGAAGGAGATCAGGCCCACGTCCATCGCGTCGAGCGCCCAGCCGAGGCCTGATCCGGTGAGAAGTTTGGCGTGCTTCTTCGTGAACGGAAGCGCGTCGAGCCGCTGCGACAGCGAGCGCTCGGGGCTCGCGGGGGTTTCACTCATGGGTTTATCGTAGGGGGCGCACACCGCGCACCGCGAGCGTCATCCCCGGAGCGGCTAGCACTCGACGACGCGCACCGAGACGCTCACGGCGAGCCCGCCGGTCGCCGTCTCCTTGTACTTCTCACTCATGTCTCGCCCGGTCTCACGCATGGTGGCGATCACGTCGTCGAGGCTGACGTGGTGCGATCCGTCGCCCATGAGCGCCATCTTCGCGGCGTTCACGGCCTTCGCGGCGGCGATCGCGTTGCGCTCGATGCACGGGATCTGCACGAGTCCACCGATCGGGTCGCAGGTGAGGCCGAGGTTGTGCTCCATCGCAATTTCGGCCGCGTTTTCAACCTGCTCCGGGGTGCCGCCGAGGATCTGTGCGAGGCCGGCGGCGGCCATTGACGACGCGGATCCCACCTCGCCCTGGCACCCCACCTCGGCTCCGGAGATCGACGCCTGTTCTTTGTAGAGCACCCCGACCGCGCCGGCGGCGAGCAGGAAGTCGGCGATCACGCGCCGCTTGTCCGCGGCGCTCCACGAGCCCGCGCCCGGGGCGTAGTGGGTCGCGTAGAACAGCACGGCGGGGATGATGCCGGCGGCGCCGTTGGTGGGGGCGGTGACGACCCGGCCGCCCGAGGCATTCTCCTCGTTCACCGCGAGCGCGACGAGATTGATCCACTCCTGCCAGTACTGCGGATCGCGATCCGGATCCTGCTCGCTGAGGCGCCGGTGCCACTCCGGCGCACGGCGCCGCACGTTGAGCCCGCCGGGGAGCACGCCGGTGCGGGCGAGGGCGGATTCTTTGCAGGCCTCCATCACGTCCCAGATGTGACAGAGCCCGTCGAGCACCTCGGCCTCGCTGCGCCGCGACTTTTCGTTCTCCAGCATGAGCTCGGCGATGGAGAGCCCGGTCCGCTCCGAGAACCGCAGCAGTTCGGCCGCGGTGGTGAACGGGTAGGGCAGCTCGGCGAGCGTCGTCGCGAGGCGGTCCTGGACCACGTCCTCGGCGCCCTCCCGCACGATGAAGCCGCCGCCGACGGAGAAGAAGGTCTCCTCCGCGAGCAGCTCGCCGGCGGTGTCGACCACGCCGAAGCGCATGCCATTGGTGTGCGTGGGCAGCACCGTGAGCAGGCGGAGCACGATGTCTCGCACACCAAACGCGATCCCGACCGGGGCGGCGACGCCCGGGACTCCGGCCGCAAGCTGCACCACGCCCTCACGCTCGATGCGGGCCGTCGCCGCCTCAACCTCCTCGGGCAGCACCCGCTCGGGGTCGAGGCCCTCGAGCCCGAGTAGCACGGCGGTGAGCGTGCCGTGGCCGTGGCCGGTGGCCGCGAGCGACCCGTACAGGTCGACCCGCAGCCCCCGCACCAGCGGCAGGATCCCGGCGTCGCGCAGCTGGGCGGCGAATCGAAGCGCGGCGCGCATCGGCCCCACGGTGTGCGAACTCGATGGTCCGATCCCCACCGAGAAGAGATCGAACACGCTGATCGCCACGGGGTCTCCTTACTCTGCGCTCAGGTCTGCGACGCCCGGGTAGAGGGGATGCTCCGCCGCGAGCACGTCGACGCGGGCCCGCAGCGCCGCGATGGTCGCGGGGTCGGCCCCGCCCGGAGCGGTGCCCGCGATGAGGGTCTCGGCGATGACGTCGGCGACCTCCGCAAACGCTGCGTCGCTGAAGCCGCGGGTGGCGAGCGCCGGGGTGCCGATGCGCAGCCCGCTCGTGACCATCGGCGGGCGCGGGTCGAACGGCACCGCGTTGCGGTTGACGGTGATCTCCACCTCGGCGAGCAGATCCTCCGCTGCTTGCCCGTCGAGCACCGAGTTGCGCAGGTCGACGAGCACCAGGTGCACATCGGTGCCGCCCGTGAGCACGCTCACGCCGCACGCGGTCACGTCCTCGCGGACCAGGCGCTCGGCGAGGATCCGCGCCCCCATGATCGTGCGCTGCTGTCGCTCGGCGAACTCCGGCGTCGCCGCGATCCCGAACGCGACGGCCTTGCCCGCGATGACGTGCTCGAGCGGCCCGCCCTGCTGCCCGGGGAACACCGCGGAGTTGATCTTCTTCGCGATGTCGGCGTCGTTGGTGAGGATGATTCCGCCCCGCGGACCGGCGAGGGTCTTGTGCGTCGTCGACGAGGTGACGTGGGCGTGCGGCACCGGGTTTGGGTGGAGCCCCGCGGCGACGAGCCCGGCGAAGTGCGCCATGTCCACGAAGAGGTAGGCGCCCACCTCATCGGCGATTTCACGGAAGCGCGCGAAGTCAAGCCGGCGGGAGTAGGCGGACCAGCCGGCGATGATCAGCTTGGGCCGGTGCTCCTGGGCGAGGCGCGCGACCTCGTCCATGTCGACCCGGAGTGTCTCCTCGTCGACCCCGTACGCCGCGACCTCGTAGAGCCGCCCCGAGAAGTTGATCTTCATCCCGTGGGTGAGGTGCCCGCCGTGCGCCAGGTTGAGGCCGAGGATCGTGTCGCCCGGCCGGATGAGCGCGTGCATCACCGCGGCGTTTGCCTGCGCGCCGGAGTGCGGCTGCACGTTTGCGAACTCGGCGCCAAAGAGTGCCTTAACGCGCTCGATCGCCAGCGTCTCGATCACGTCGACCTCTTCGCAGCCGCCGTAGTAGCGGCGCCCGGGGTAGCCCTCGGCGTACTTGTTCGTGAGCACCGACCCCTGGGCCTGCATCACCGCAACGGCCGTGTGATTCTCTGAGGCAATCATCTCAAGGCCGCGGCGCTGCCGCGCGAGCTCGGCGTCGATGCGCGCTGCGACCTCGGGGTCGAGCTGCGCGATCGGCACGTCGAGCGAGGGCGAGGTGACGGGGGTGAAGCGGGCGGTCACAATTCTGCCCCGTTGTCTGCGGCGTACTGCTCGGCGCTGAGCAGCGGACCGAACTCGGTGACGGCAACCTTGAACAGCCAGGCGGCGCCGTACGGATCCGAGTTGACGAGCGCGGGGTCGTCGACCACGGCCTGGTTTACCTCGACGACCTCGCCGGCCACGGGCGAGTAGATCTCTGAGACCGACTTCGTCGACTCGATCTCGCCGCAGACGCCGCCCGCGGTGACCGCGGTCCCGACCGCGGGGAGCTCAACGTAGACGACCTCACCGAGGGCGTCGGCGGCGACCTGGCTCACGCCGATCGTGGCGGGCGACTCGGCGGTGATCCACTCGTGTTCGGCGGAGTACTGGAGTCCGGTCTGAACCTTGCTCATGATGTGTGTTCCTTTGTGTGAGGTGAGGGTGTTCGGGAAAGCTGGTGGGGAGGTCTAGGTGCGGGGTGCTGGGTGCTGGGTGCTGACCGGGCGACTCCCGGGAACGCCCGGGCGGCACTCGGCGGTTGCCCGGCCGGGGCAGGCGCTACTGCGGGCGCGAGTAAAACGGCAGTTCGACGACGGTGAACGGCTCAGGCTTGCCCCGCAGGTCGACGGCGAGCTCGGTGCCGACCGCCGCGTAGGCCGGATCGACCGAGGCGAGCGCGATTGGGTACCCGAGGGTGGGCGACGGCTGGCCGCTCGTGACCTCGCCGATCTGCACCCCGTCGGCGAGCACCGGGTACCCCGCGCGCCCTGCGCGGCGGCCCGAGCCACGCAGGCCCACCAGCACGCGCGTGGGGCCGGCCTCGCGGAGCGCCTCGAGCGCGTCGCGGCCGATGAAGCGCTCGTCCTTCTTGAACGACACCACCGGTCCGAGCCCGGCCGCGAACGGCGTGACATCGCGGCCGAGCTCGTTGCCGTACAGCGGCATGCCGGCCTCAAGCCGGAGCGAGTCGCGGGCGGCGAGTCCGGCGGGGATCAGCCCGAGCGGCTCCCCCGCGGCGAGCAGCGCCCGCCACAGCTCGGCAGCCCGCGCGTTGGGCAGGTAGAGCTCGAAGCCGTCTTCCCCCGTGTAGCCGGTGCGGGCGAGCAGCACGTCGAGGCCGGCCACGGTCGCCGGAGCCGCGGCGTAGTAGCGCAGCTCGCTCACGAGCGCGTGCTGCTCCGCGGGCACGAGCGCGAGCAGGATTTGGGCGGCGGCCGGCCCCTGCACGGCGATCAGGCTCGTCGCGGCTGATTCGTCGGCGACGGTCACGTCGAAACCCTCAGCGCGCGCGGCAAACTCGGCGGCGACCATCGGGGCGTTCCCCGCGTTCGGCACCACGAGGAACTCCTCGTCGCCGAGCCGGTACGAGATCAGGTCGTCGATGATCCCGCCGGCCGCGTCGCACATGAGCGAGTACTTCGCGCGGCCGACCGCGACCACGGCAAGGTTGCCCACGAGCGCGGTGTTGAGAAACTTCCCGGCGTCGGGCCCCGTGACCCGGATCTCCCCCATGTGGGACAGGTCGAACAGCCCGGCGGCCGCGCGCACCGCGCGGTGCTCGGCGAGCTCTGAGCCGTACTTCAGCGGCATGTCCCAGCCGCCGAAGTCGGTGAACGAGGCGCCGAGGGCGGCGTGCTCGGGATACAGCGCGGTCTGCGCCGGTGCGGCCTGTGCTGCGGTGGTGGTCATCGGTGATCCCCTAGTTCTCGAAGGCTTCGGGTGCCGGGCAGGAGCACACGAGGTTGCGGTCGCCGTACGCACCGTCAATGCGGCCCACCGGCGGGAAGTACTTGTCAAAGCGCAGCGACGGGACCGCGTACGCGGCCCGCTCGCGCGAGTACGCGCGGTCCCAGTCGTCGGCGACCACGGCGCGGGCGGTGTGCGGCGCGTTGCGCAGCACCGACGCGTCGAGCGCCACCTCGCCCGCGACGATCTCGTCGATCTCGCCGCGGATCGTGACCATTGCCTCGATGAAGCGCTCGATCTCGCCCAGGTCTTCCGACTCGGTCGGCTCGACCATCAGCGTGCCCGCGACGGGGAACGCGAGCGTTGGCGCGTGGAAGCCGAAGTCGATGAGCCGCTTCGCCACGTCCTCGGCGGTGACGCCCGACTGCGCCGTGAGCTCGCGCAGGTCGAGGATGCACTCGTGGGCCACCAGCCCGGACTCCCCCGTGAACAGCACCGGGAAGTGCTCGGTGAGCCGCGCCGCGATGTAGTTGGCGCTGAGCAGCGCGGTCTTGGTCGCGCGGGTCAGCCCGTCGGCGCCCATCATCGCGATGTACGCGTACGAGATCGGCAGCACCCCGGCCGAGCCGAAGAGCGTGGCGACCACCGGGATCCCCGCACTCACCGAGTAGGTGCCGGTCGGATCGTTCGGCACGAACGGCAGCAGGTGCTCGGCCACGCCGATCGGGCCGACGCCGGGCCCGCCGCCGCCGTGCGGGATCGCGAACGTCTTGTGCAGGTTCAGGTGGGACACGTCGCCGCCAAACTTGCCCGGCTGCGCGAGGCCGACGAGCGCGTTCATGTTCGCGCCGTCGATGTAGACCTGGCCGCCGGCCTCGTGGACCAGGTCGCACACCTCGCGCACGTCGGTGTCGTAGACGCCGTAGGTGGAGGGGTACGTGATCATGATCGCGGCGAGCTCGGCGCGGTGGGCATCGACCTTGGCGCGCAGGTCGTCGAGGTCGATGTGGCCCGTCTCGGTGTTCTTCACCACGACCACGCGCATCCCCGCGAGCACGGCCGACGCCGCGTTCGTGCCGTGCGCGGAGGCCGGGATGAGGCAGACCGTGCGCTCGGTGTCGCCGTTCGCGCGGTGGTAGCCGCGGATCGCGAGCAGGCCCGCGTACTCGCCCTGCGCGCCCGAGTTCGGCTGCAGCGAGATGCCGGCGTAGCCCGTGATCTCGACGAGGCGGCGCTCAAGGTCGGCGATCAGTTCGCGCCAGCCGCGGCTCTGCTCCTCGGGCACGTACGGGTGGATTCCGGCGAACTCGGGCCACGAGATCGACTCCATCTCGGCCGTGGAGTTCAGCTTCATGGTGCACGATCCGAGCGGGATCATGGTGCGGTCGAGCGCGAGGTCGCGATCCGCGAGGCGCCGCAGGTAGCGCAGCATCTGCGTCTCAGAACGCATCGAGTTGAAGATCGGGTGCGTCATGTACTCGCTCGTGCGCACCAGCCCGGCATCGAATCCAAGTTCCCCGGTGGCCACGGCCGGTGCGAGCTCCGCGCCGAATGCCCCGACCACCGCGGCAACGTGCGCCGCGGTCGTGGTCTCGTCGGTCGAGACGCCGACCGTGTCGGCGTCGATCCGCCGCAGGTTGATGCCGGCGTCGCTGGCCGCCGCGATCACGGCGTCGGCACGGCCGGGCACCGTCGCGACGACCGTGTCGAAGAACGCGGGGCCGGCGAGCGCGATCCCGGCGGCGACGAGCGAGTCGGCGATGGTGCGCGCGTGGCCGTGGGCGCGCTCGGCGATCGCGCGGAGCCCGGCGGGTCCGTGGTACACGGCGTACATGGAGGCGGTGATGGCGAGCAGCGCCTGCGCCGTGCAGATGTTACTGGTGGCCTTCTCGCGGCGGATGTGCTGCTCGCGGGTCTGCAGCGTGAGGCGGTAGGCCTGCTCCCCCGCCGAGTCGCGGGAGACCCCCACGAGGCGGCCGGGGAGGGCGCGCTCAAGCCCGCTGCGGATCGCGAGGTACGCCGCGTGCGGCCCCCCGAAAAAGAGCGGGACGCCGAAGCGCTGGGTGTTGCCCACGGCGACGTCGGCACCCTGATCGCCCGGGGGCGTGAGCACCGTGAGCGCGAGCAGGTCGGCGATCACGGTGACCATCGCGCCGCGCGCGTGGGCGGCGGCGATCAGCGCAGACTGGTCCCGCACGGTGCCGTCGTTTCCGGGCTGCTGCAGCACCACACCGAAGATCTCCCCCTCGGGCAGCTCGTCGGCGAGTTCGGTCACCTCAACGTCGAAGTCGAGCGCCTCGGCGCGGCCCCGGATCACCGCGAGGGTCTGCGGGAACACGTTCGCGTCTACCACCACCCGCGCCGTAGCCGGCGCTTTGCCCGCGCGGCGCATGAGCAGCACGGCCTCGGCGGCCGCCGAGGACTCGTCGAGCATCGAGGCGTTCGCGATCGCGAGGCCGGTGAGGTCGGCCACCATCGTCTGGAAGTTGAGCAGCGCTTCGAGCCTGCCCTGCGAGATCTCCGGCTGATACGGCGTGTAGGCCGTGTACCAGGCCGGGCTTTCGAGCACGTTGCGCCGGATCACCGGGGGCGTGTGCGTGTCCGAGAACCCCTGTCCGATCATCTGCGTCTTCAGCACGTTCTTCGCGGCAAGCGCGCGCAGATCCGCGAGGATCTCTTCTTCGCTGCGGGCGGCGGGCAGGTCGAGCCGGTCGGTCTTGCGGATCGACGCGGGGACCGCGGTGTCGACGAGCGCGTCGAGGCTCGTGTACCCGAGCGTGTCGAGCATCGCGGAGATGTCCGCGGGGGTGGTGACGCCGATGTGGCGATCAGCGAAATCGTGGGCGTACGGCTGCGTAATGCTCAAGAGGATCTCCGTGGGTGCGCGGGCGCGCCTGCGCCCGAGATGGGATCCTCCCCGCTCTGTTACGGAACCTGAGAGATTCAGACGCGCCGATCGAGATCGGGGCGCCCTTGCACCGTCGGTGAGCCGGATACACCGGCTGCTTTCCAGAGTTGCCGTGCTGTAGCGGTACGGGTGCCTGAGAGATTCCCGGGGAGGAATTGCTCCTACGGCGCCGGGACCCCGCACGCGGTTCCCGGACTCTCCCGCCACAACTTACTGGCCAGTATTCAAGAGTTCTCCCACCATAGCATCGCGGGCGATGTCGTGGGGTGTGGCGCCCGGGGCCGCCGCGAGCGCGAGCCGCGTGCGGCCCCGGGACCGGCTACTTCGGCTCGGGGTCGGTGCCGTCGAGCGCGAGAATCTCCTCCTCCACCGCGCCGCCGTAGCCCTCCGCCTGCGGGTCGCCGTGCAGCCCACCGGAGACGGCGTATTCCTCCTCGGGTGAGAGCACGAGGTGGTGCCGCCCGTAGATCCCGAACACGGCGAGCGCGATCACGTAGACGACCACGATCGCGATGATCGCCGGTTGGAAGGTCTCGTTGAGCAGGAACCCGACGAAGATCAGCGCCGCGATTACCGCCGCCGACCAAGCGCCGAAGACGCCCCACGGGCTGCGGTACGGGCGCTTCGCGTTCGGGTATTTCTTGCGGAGGATCAAGAACGACACCATCTGCATGAAGTAGGCGAGCACCGCGCCCCACACCGCAATGTTGAGCACGATCGCACCGGCGACGCCGTCCGCGCCACCCGCGAGGTCGACGATTACGAGCGCCACGAACCCGATGATCGCGCCGGCGAGCAGCGCGACCCACGGGGTCTGACGCGTGCCCGTGAGCGAGAGGAACTTCGGGTAGTAGCCCGCGCGCGACAGCGAGTACATGTTGCGGCCGTACGCGAACATGATCCCCTGCAGGGAGGCGAACAGGCCGATGATCGCGAACAGCGCGAGCACGGCCGCGAGCTGGTCGCCCACGATCACGCGGAACCCGTCGAGCAGCGGCTCGCCAGCCGTGCCCATTTCCTCCGCGCCGAGCACGCCGGTGTTGAGAAACAGCACGAGCAGGCCGGTGACGATCAGCGTGCCGCGGGCCCAGAGGCCGGCGCGCGGGATGTCGCGCACGGGGTCGTGTGACTCCTCGGCGGCGAGCGGCAGCTCTTCGATCCCGAGGAAGAACCACATCGCGAACGGCATGGCAAACAGGATGGGGAGTACGCCGTGTGGCAGGAACACGTTCTGGCCGGTGTCCGGCTCGATGTTCCAGAGGGCGTCCCAGCTGAACGCCCCGCTGAAGATCGCCATCGCTGAAAACAGCAGGATGATCGCGATCGAGATCACCGAGACGATGATCGCAAACTTGAACGAGATCGCCGCGCCCGCGGTGTTCAGGCCGATGAAGAGCGCGTAGAGGATGATCCACCACACCCACGACGGGAGTGATAGTCCGAGCAGCTCGCTCGTGATCCCGTTTGCGTACGAGGCAGAGAAGAACACGATCACCGCCGTGGTGGCGACGTACTCGACGGTCTCGGCGAGGCCGGTCACGAAACCGCCCCACGGGCCCATCGCCGCGCGGCCGAACGAGTAGGCGCCGCCGGTGTGCGGCATCGCGGCCGACATCTCGCCGATCGAGAAGATGAGGCCGTAGTACATGACGATCAGCACGGCGAACGCGATCAGCATGCCGCCGAATCCGGCCGCGTCAATGCCGAAGTTCCAGCCGGAGAAGTCACCGGAGATCACGGCACCGACCGCGAGGCCCCACAGCCCCCAGACCCCGGCCGCGCGCTTGAGTTTTCGTTTCTCGAAGTACCCTGACTCGGCGGTTGTGTAGGTCACGCCGGAGACCTTGAGAGTGTCCTTGGCCATTTCTTTCCCTTTCACTACGTTGTGAGGAGCTGTGGGCCGCAGCGGTGCGGCCAACACAGGATGCATTGGGATGACACGGACGACTATACCCACCTATTGGTTGCTTGCCACCACCTTTAATGAAAAGTTGATCCGGCGGAAACCCGCACACCCGACACGAGAACACCACACCAACCTCAAAAGTTCAGCGGCAACACTTGCGCTCCACGCAACCCCTCATGCTTTAATGGCCTAAGCACAGGCCATTAAATCCGACGGGCTCCGTCGGATCGCCCCGAGACCTCAACGACGAGTAGCAAGGAGCACCACAATGATCCCCGCGAGTGGCAACCTCACCCCCGACGAGCTGCGCGAGGCGGTCGCGCAGCGCGAGATCGACACCGTGATCGTCGGCTTCACCGATATGCAGGGTCGGCTCGTCGGGAAGCGCGTGTCCGCACGACTGTTCCTCGAAGACACGATGGAGCACGGTGCCGAGTGCTGCAACTACCTCCTCACCGTCGACGTCGACGTCAACACCATCGACGGCTACGCGCTCACGAGCTGGGACAGCGGGTACGGCGACATGGCGATGGTGCCGGATCTCTCCACGCTGCGCCGGATCCCGTGGCTGCCCGGCACCGCCCTCGTGATCGCCGATCTCACCCAGGCAAGCGATCACTCGCCCATCTCGGTGTCGCCGCGCGCGATCCTCATGCGCCAGATCGACCGTCTCGCCGAGCGCGGCCTCACCCCGTTCGTGGGCACCGAGCTCGAGTTCCTCGTGTTCGACGACGACTACCGCTCGGCGTGGAAGAACGGGTACCGGGACCTCACCCCCGGATCCGACTACAACACCGACTACGCCCTGCAGGGGTCCACGAGACTCGAGCCGCTCTTGCGCGACATCCGCAACTCGATGGACGACGCGGGCATGTACTGCGAGGGGGTGAAGGGCGAGTGCAACCTCGGCCAGCAGGAGATCGCCTTCCGCTACGCACACGCGCTCCCCACGTGCGACAACCACTCGATCTACAAGAGCGGGTCGAAGGAGATCGCCGCCGCGCACGGCAAGAGCATCACGTTCATGGCGAAGTTCAACGAGCGCGAGGGCAACAGCTGCCACGTCCACACGAGTCTCCGCGACGAGGCGGGCGTCCCGGTGTTCTCGGACCCCACCGCCGCGGACGGCATGTCCCCCGTGTTCCGCCACTTCATCGCGGGCCAGCTCGCCGCGATGCGCGAGTTCACGCTGCTCTACGCACCGAACATCAACTCGTACAAGAGGTTCGTGCCGGGCAGCTTCGCGCCGACCGCCGTCGCGTGGGGGCACGACAATCGCACCTGCGCGCTCCGCGTGGTCGGCCGCGGCCACGCGATGCGCGTCGAGAACCGGGTGCCGGGCGGCGACGTGAATCAGTACCTCGCCGTCGCGGGCATGCTCGCCTCGGGCATGTACGGCGTCGAGCACGAGCTCGAACTCGGCGAGCCGCTCACCGGCAACGCGTACACGAGCGACATTGAGCGCGTGCCCACCACGCTGCACGAGGCGGCCGACCTGTTCGAGCACTCGGCGCTCGCCCGCGAGGTCTTCGGGGACGAGGTCGTGGAGCACTACACGCACGCCGCGCGGGTCGAGGTCGCCGCCTACGACGCCGCCGTCACCGATTGGGAGCGCATCCGTGGCTTCGAACGGCTCTGAGCGTCCGGCCCCCGCCGAGCGTGCGCCGATCATCGGCGTCACCAGCTACCTCGAGCAGGCGCAGACCGGGGTGTGGGATGTGCGCGCCTCGTTCCTCCCGCAGGTCTACCTCGCCGCCGTCACCGACGCCGGCGGGATCGCCGTGGTGCTGCCGCCGCAGCCGATCGACGCCGACATCGCCGCCGCGATCGTTGCCACCCTCGACGGACTCATCCTGTCGGGCGGCGCCGACATCGACCCCGCGCGCTACGGCGAGGCGGCGCACGAGCGCACCGGCGCTCCGCGCGCCGACCGCGACGCGTTCGAGGCGGCACTCCTCACCGCGGCGCTCGACGCCGAGCTCCCATTTCTCGGGATCTGCCGGGGCGCGCAACTGCTCAACGTGGAGCTCGGCGGCACACTGATCCAGCACCTGCCCGACCTGGTGGGCGACGACCGCTACCAGCTGGGCGGCGGGGTCTTCAACCCGATCGAGGTCGAGGTGGACGCCGGCTCACGCATCGCCGACGTGCTCGGCGGCGAGCGCGACGCCACCGCGCACCTCTACCACCACCAGGGAATTGGCGAGCTCGGGGCCGGGCTCACGGAGACCAGCCGAACCGCGGACGGGATCGTGCAGTCCGTCGAGCTCACCTCGGTGCCGTTCGGGATCGCGGTGCAGTGGCACCCTGAGGAAAATCCGCGGGACCGGCGCCTCTTCGCCGGGCTGGTCGCCGCCGCCCGCGAGTATCGCGCCGCCCGCGCCTCGGCCCGAGCGTCGCGGCCGCCGGGGCAGCCCGCGCCGCCCGCACCCCACGCCCGTCCCGCGTCCGAGACCACTCAGAGGGAGCAGCCATGAGCTACACCGTCATCAACCCGGCCACTGGCGAGACCGTCACCGAGGTGGCTCACCTCGACGCCGCAGACACCGACGCCGCGGTCGCCGCGGCGGTGACCGCGCAGCGCGCGTGGGCCGCGGTCGCCCCGGCTGATCGGGCGCGCGTGCTGCGCCGCTTCGCTGACGCGGTCGACGCGGACGTGGAGCACTTGGCGCGGCTTGAGACCACCAACTCCGGCCACCCGATCACGCAGTCCCGCTGGGAGGCCGGCCACGTCCGCGACGTGCTCGAGTACTACTCGGGGGCCCCGGAGCGCTTGATCGGACAGCAGATCCCCGTGGCGGGAGGCATGAACGTCACGTTCCACGAGCCGCTCGGCGTCGTCGGAGTGATCACGCCGTGGAACTTCCCCATGACGATCGCGTCGTGGGGTTTCGCGCCGGCGCTCGCGGCGGGCAACGCCGTGGTGCTCAAGCCGGCGGAGTGGACGCCGCTCACGAGCATCAGGCTCGGTGAGCTGGCGCTCGAAGCCGGGCTGCCCGAGGGCCTGTTCCAGGTGCTCCCCGGGCGCGGCTCCGTGGTCGGGGAGCGCTTTGTGAGTCACCCGGACGTGCGCAAGCTCGTCTTCACGGGGTCGACCGCGGTGGGCAAGCGGATCATGGCCGGCTGCGCGGATCAGGTGAAGCGGGTCACCCTTGAGCTCGGCGGGAAGAGCGCGAACATCGTGTTCGCCGACGCCGACATCGAGCGGGCCGCAGCAACCGCGCCGTACTCGGTGTTTGACAACGCCGGGCAGGACTGCTGCGCCCGCAGCCGCCTGCTCGTGCAGCGCAGCGTGTACGACCGCTTCATGGCGCACTTCGAGACCGCGGTGCAGGGCGTGCGGGTGGGAGATCCACTTGACGAGACCACGGAGGTGGGGCCGCTCGTCACCGAGGCGCACCGCGCGAGCGTGGCGTCGTTCCTCACCGACGACGTGCCCGTGGCCTTCCGCGGCAGCGCCCCCGACGGTCCCGGCTCCTGGTTTGCCCCCACGGTCGTCACGCCGGAGCGGGGCGCGCGCGTCGCGACCGAGGAGATCTTTGGCCCCGTGGTCGCGGTGCTCCCGTTCGAGGACGAGGCCGACGCGATCGCGCTCGCGAACGACACGGAGTTTGGGCTGAGCGGGTCGATCTGGACGCGGGACCTGGGGCGCGGGATCCGCGTGGCGCGGGGCGTCGCGGGCGGCAACCTCTCCGTGAACTCGCACTCGTCGGTGCGGTACACCACCCCGTTCGGCGGCTTTAAGCAATCGGGCCTCGGCCGCGAGCTCGGACCCGACGCCGCCACCCACTTCACAGACACCAAGAACGTCTTCTTCGCCAGCGAATAACCCCTCCCTCTCCCGTGCCGCGCGCAGCCACGGCACCCAGCAGCAGAAAAGAGCCCACCATGAGCGACATCTCCCCCATCGACCTCACCCAGCGCCTCGCCGGCAAGGTCGCCGTGATCACCGGCGGCGGCAGCGGTATCGGCCTGGCGACCGCGAAGCGCATGCGCGCCGAGGGAGCCCGGATCGTGATCGGCGATATGGACGAGGCCAGCGGCCGGGCCGCAGCCGCAGCCGTCGATGGCCTCTTCGTGCGGGTGAACGTAACCGACCAGGAGCAGGTGGACGCGCTCTTCGACACGGCGGCGCGCGAGTACGGCTCGGTCGATATTGCGTTCAACAACGCCGGAATCTCACCGGAGGACGACGACTCGATCGAGACGACCGAGCTGCCCGCGTGGCAGAAGGTGCAGGACGTCAACCTCAAGAGCGTGTACCTGTGCTCGCGAGCGGCGCTGCGTCACATGACGAAGCAGGGCAGCGGCTCGATCATCAACACGGCCTCGTTCGTCGCGGTGATGGGATCCGCGACCTCGCAGATCTCGTACACGGCGTCGAAGGGCGGCGTGCTCGCGATGAGTCGCGAGCTCGGTGTGCAGTTCGCCCGGCAGGGAATCCGCGTGAACGCGCTCTGCCCCGGGCCGGTGAACACCCCGCTGCTGCAGGAGCTCTTCGCGAGCGACCCCGAGCGGGCCGAGCGCCGGCTCGTGCACGTTCCGCTCGGGCGCTTTGCCCGCCCGGAGGAGCTCGCCGCGTCGGTCGCCTTCCTGGCGAGCGACGACGCCTCGTTCATCACTGCATCGACGTTCCTCGTCGACGGCGGCATCAGCAGCGCGTACACGACGCCGCTGTCGTAGGCGCCCCGCAGCCCCGCGTAGACTCGGTCAGAGAGCCGGCGGGCCCACCCGGACGCCCGCCCGGAGCACACGAAAGCGAGACCGATGAAGCTGGCAGCCGAGGGCATCGAGCTGCTCGTCCGCGCCGTGCGCCCCACCAACGCGTACGAGGAGACGATGCAGCGGTTGCTGCAGTCGGTGCGGCTCGGCCTCATTCGACCGGGCGAGCGGCTCCCCGCGGAGCGCGAGCTCGCCACGATGCTCAAGGTGAGTCGCGACACGGTGCGCGAGGCGCTCGCCACGCTCGCGGAGGCCGGGTACGTGGTGTCGCGACGCGGCCGCTACGGCGGTACCTTCGTGGTCGACGATCTGCCACTCGACACCGACCTCGGCGCGAGCGGCCCGGAACTCGGTGAGGACGAGGTCGAGGACGTCGCGGTGCTGCGCCGCGTGCTTGAGGTGGGCGCGGCCCGGGAGGCCGCCGGGCGCGAGCTGACCGCGGACGAGCGGGCTGCCCTGGTCCGCGCGCTCGAGGAGTGCTCGGCAGCCGACGACGGTCAGCACCGCCGCTTCGACTCGCGCCTGCACCTGCTCATCGCGGAGCTCTCGGGCTCGCCGAGCCTGGTCCCGCTCGTGGCAAACCTGCGTACCCGCGTCAACCAGCTGCTCAACGGAATCCCGATGCTGCGGCCAAACCTCGCGCACTCAAACGCGCAGCACGAGGCGATCGTCGCAGCAATCCTTGCCGGGCGCCCAGACTCCGCCGCGGAGGCGATGCTCGAGCACATCGAGGGCTCCACGGCGCTGCTGCGCGGTTTTTTCTCGGGGCCGTAGCGGCTCCGGCGCCCGCGAGCGAGTCTCGCGGGCGCCCCGGCTCCGGCACACCGTGCCCCGCCCCGCGATCGGGGCGAGACGGGGCGGTGCGGTGTGGTGTGGTGTGGGGCGTTGCGGTGTGGTGCGGTGTGCTAGTTCCCCGCCGGGACCAGCGCCGCGTCCGCGGCGCGGGGCGCATCCGCGGCGAGCAGCGCATCCGGGTCCGCCGCGGTGCCGGTCGGCGCCGCTTCGGTGGCGCTCGCCGCCGCTGGCCGCTCGGCCGATCCGGCAGCCGCTGCCGAGCCCGTCGGACCGCCGCGCCCGGCTGAGAGCCCGAGGTCTCCGAAGTCGTGCTCGGTGCGCACGGGCTTCAGCGAGTCGATGATGCAGACCACCACGAGCGATACCAGGCCCCACAGCCCGAGCACCTGCAGGTGCTCGGTGACGGTGTCGCCGCCGAAGTAGAGGATCGAACGAACGGTCTCGGCCGCGGCCGGCATGGGGAGCAGATCGTGCAGCGCCCGGAACGCCTCCGGCACCATGTAGACGGAGAGCGCACCGTTTGACGCGGGAACGCCAAGGAACATCAGGATCCCCACCACCGGGATCACCGCGAGCATCCCGAGCAGCCGCTCGAACACCATCGCGAACATTGCGACGCAGAAGATCGTCACCGCCCCCGCGCCCCACAGTGCCGCGAAGTGCCCGTCGACCGCGCCGGTGATCGGCCCGGCGATGAGCCAGAGCACCGCGGACATGAACGCGGCGTACCCGGCGGTGATGGGGAGCATCCGCCGCAGCGGCCGACTCGACGGCGCCGCGTTCGCGGCGACGATGACCACCATGAAGCCGGCGAGAATCCAGCCCATTGCCACGTACATGGTGACCGTGCCGGTGCTGTCCCGGTCTGGCAGCGGCGCGGCGTCGTCGATCTGCAGCGGCAGCTGCTGCTGCGCGGCGATCTGCGTAAAGACGCGGGTCACCGCCTGTGTCGCGCTCGGGCTCCCCGCCTGGTTGGCGAGCAGCGTGAACTCGGGATCCGCCTCGGACGGCAGCACGAGCGCGGCAACGAGCTCGCGATCCGCAACCAGATCCGCCGCCTCGTCGGTCGAGTCGAGCGCCGTGAGCTCGAACATGTCGCCGAGGTGTTCTTCCAGCCCCGCGATCGTCTGCTCAGCCTGCTCGGCGCTCGCGCCCACCACCGCGACGGGCATGTCCCGCGGCGTCGGCTGATGCATCGCGCCCAGCATGCAGGTCACCATGATGGTCACCATCGCGAGCGGGAAGACGAGCAGCGAGGTGTAGCGCCAGAAGTTTCGCTTCGGGCGCGGCCCGCCGTGCAGCGACGGAATGTTGACGTCGAGCACCACGCCCTCCGGGTGCTTGCGGCGCTCCACGGCGTCGTAGGCCGCGGTGGCGAGTAATCCGGCAACCGCGCCGATCGCGAGCACCAGCAGGTGTCCCGTGAGCCCGACCCCGTCGAAGTAGAGCACCGAGCGCATCGCCTCGCCGATCGCCGGCATCGGCAGGATGTCGTGGAGCACCCGGTAGAAGGCCGGCATCGTGTACACCGACATGCTCATGTTTGAGGCCGGCATCCCGAGGACCATGAGGAGGAACATCCCGGCGATCACCCCGAGTGCGCCAAAGAGGCGCGTGATGAATAATTGCACGGCGCCGATCGCGAAGACGCCGAGCCACGCGATCCCGAGCACGGCCGCGGTGTGATCGGTTGAGACGACACCGAGGATCGGGCCGGTCACCAGCCACACCAGCCCGGCGATCAGGGCGGCCCAGCCGGCGAGCAGCGGCACGATGCGCCGGAACTTCAGCAGCTCCGGCGAGTTCGACCTGAGCACGCTGAACGGCAGGTACCCCGCCATCACGAGCGCCGTCGCGAGGAACATCGCGGCGAGGCCAGACGGATCCGACTCTGGCAAGCCCACGGCGTCCTCGGTGCTGACCGAGAGGTGCTCGTCGAGCAGCACGGGAGTCACGAGGCCGGTGACCGTGCTCGCCTGCGATGCCCCGGCCGCGGTGGCGGTGACGAGCGTCACGTCGCCGCCGTCCACGATCATCGCCGCGGCGACCTCGCGCTCGACCACCTGCTGCCGCGCGGTGCGGGCGTCGGCGACGCGCTCCACCGCGAGCGCGTCCGGCTCCGCTGCGGTGAGCGCCTGCGCGAGCGCCGCCGCCTGCTCGCTGGTGCCCGTGACCGCGACGGGCATGTCGCGCGCGGTGGGGGCGTGCATCGTCCCGAGGTAGCCCGTAATCATCATGCCGACGATGATGAGCGGCATGATGAATATCGCGGCGTACCGGCCGATCGCCTCGGCTTTCGCCCGTTTCGCGGCGCGAGCGGCGTCGGGGCCTGCGCCGCGATCCGCGTGCGCCGACGACGCGGGGTCGTCGGCGCGGGTGAGAGTGGTGGTCACGAAGGATCTCCTGACACGATAGAACTGAAGATCGCCGTTGATCGTGGATCGCACCAGTTTAAGACACGTGGCGTAAACTTTATGACCTGGGGCGGCCCGTCTCAGCAAACTCGAAGCGAAGCCCCCCCCCCCCGAAAGGACCGCGCACATGGATCAGCGCAGTGACCGCGCACGCGAGGCGCTCCTCGACGCCGCGGAGCAGCTCTACGCCACGCAGGGCATCGACGCGGTCTCGAACCGCAAGATCGCCGAGCACGCCGGATCGGCAAACCACTCGGCCGTGGCCTACCACTTCACCAACCGCGACGGCCTGATCCGCGAGCTCATCGAGCGGCACGTCGCACCGCTCACCGCGCGCCGCGCCGAACTGTTCGCGCAGCTCGGCGACTCACCGAGCGTGCACGACATCGTGCGCTGCCGCGTGCTGCCCTACTTTGAACACCTCGACGCGCTGCCAAGCCCGAGCTGGCGGGCCCAGTTCCTCGCGCAGGTGCGCTCCTCCCCCGCAATGGCGTCGATCCTCGAGGAGTCAGTCCGCGCCGCGGAGACGGC
Source organism: Leucobacter luti (assembly GCF_004217175.1). GTDB lineage: Bacteria > Actinomycetota > Actinomycetes > Actinomycetales > Microbacteriaceae > Leucobacter > Leucobacter luti. Next base: position 427,375 of record NZ_SHKI01000002.1, on the reverse strand, counting down.
CGAGGACACGCCGCGCCTGCGCGCCCACGTGACCGACATTCCGGAGCGGGTCCTTCGCGCACGGTCAGGCATCATCGCGCACCTGGTGCTCGGCGCCTGCGCGGAGCAGGAGCGACAGATGAACGCCGGCAAACAGCGCGGATCGTGGATCCAGGTCGGGTACTTCTTCATCGACGCCGCGGCCGGCATGCTCACCGCGCCCGTCACCCGGCTCGACGCGACCGTGCCCGCGCTCCCCGACGAGCCGCTGCTGTAGGCGCTCGGGGCTCGGGGCTCGGGAGTCAGGCTCGGGGCGCCGGGCTCGGGCTCGGGGCGCCGGGCTCAATGCGCGGCGCGCGCCGGGAACCGCTAGGCGCGCGTGTATGCGAGGTCGCGGATCGCGCGCCCCTTCGCGGTGCCCTTGCGCTCGAACGCCGTCAAGATCCGCCCCTCGAAGCGTTCCGCCCAGTCGCCCGCGAAACCGCGGGTGAAGCCGGGGGCCGCGTCGAGCACGGCACGCATCTGCTCGGCGTAGTGCTCCCAGTCGGTCGCGAGCCGGAGCGTGCCGCCCGGGCGAATCGCGCGCGCGGCGATCTGCGCAAACTCTTCGTTGATCAGGCGGCGCTTCTGGTGCCGCTGCTTTGGCCAGGGGTCCGGGAAGAACACCCACACCTCGTCGGCCGAGCCGGCGGGCAGGTAGCGCTCAAGCACCTCGGGGGCGTTCGCCTCAGCGAGGCGCAGGTTGCGCACCCCCTCCTCGTCGGCGGCCGTCATGGTGCGCGCCAGCCCGGCCTGGAACACCTCAAGCGCCAGGAAGTTCTTCTCCGGGTGCGCGGCGGCCGCGTGCACGATCGCGTGCCCCTGACCGGAGCCGATCTCGATCACGAGCGGCGCCGCGCGGCCGAACAGCTGCTCGGGATCACCCGTGGCGCCCTCCGCCACGCTCGTCGCCGCCGGGCCCCGCGGCACGTCGAGCAGATAGAAGGGCGAGAGCTCGTCCCAGCCGCGCTGCTGCCCCGAGGTCATGCGCCCGCTGCGGCGCACAAACGACACCGGCTTGTCCCGGAAGGTCGTCGGATCGTAGTTCTTCGGCTTGAAGGGCTTCTGCTCGCTCACCCCACAACGGTAGTCGGGCAAGGCCCGCCGAGCAAAGCGGGGCCGGGCGCCGCGGCCCCGCCGGGGTACCATGAGTGCACGGCACCGATCAGGAGGAACAGCATGACTCGACGCATTTTGCTCGTCAACGGGCCAAACCTGAATCTGCTCGGCACCAGGGAGCCGGAGCTGTACGGCGAGGAGACGCTCGCAGACGTCGAGGCGCTCGTCTCGCGCGTTGCCTCCGACTTCGGGCTCGAGGTGCGCGCCGTGCAGAGCAACCACGAGGGCGTGCTCATCGACGCGATCCACGAGGCCCGCACCGACTGCGCCGGCATCGTGATCAACCCCGGCGCGTTCACTCACACCTCGGTCGCCCTGCGCGACGCGATCACGGCGGTCGCGCTCCCCACGGCTGAGGTGCACATCACGAACGTGCACGCGCGCGAGGAGTTCCGCAACCACTCCTACATCTCCGCGGTCGCCGCCTGCGTGATCGTGGGCGCCGGCGTGCACGGCTACGAGTTCGCCGTGCGCCGCATCGCGCAGCTCATCGCGCGCTAGCCGCTGCGGCGGGCCCGTGCCTGCCCCCTCGCACCCCGGTGCGCCTGCGTGACTGCGCCCCTGCGCGCGGGCGTGCTCCGCCGATCCGGGCGCTACGGCGCCGTAAGAAAGATGTGCGGCATCCCGGGATTGTGCGCGTAGACGAGCACCGCAAACACGACGGCGTCAAAGAGCAGGTGCACGGCGACCACGTAGCCGAGCGAGCGCGTGCGCAGGAAGATGAGCCCCTGCATGAGCGCGAACGGAATCGTGAGCACCGGCCCCCACGAGCGGTAGCCGAGCTCCCAGAGAAACGACACGAACACGATCGCCTGCAGCGCGTTCGCCGCCCACACCGGGAAGTGCCGCAGCAGCACGGCGAACACCGTGCAGATGAAGAACAGTTCGTCCCAGATCCCCACCGCGCCCACGCCGACGAACAGCCGCGCGATGAGGTCGGGCGTGGTCACCTCCGGCCAGTTCTGGTAGACGCCCGAGCTGATGAAGTACCAGGGCAGGATCAGCCAGCCGAGCACGAGCACGGCGACGAGCCAGCCCCAGTGGAACGCGCCCCACCGCCCGCCGCCGCGCCACGGAAACCCGGTCGAGCGGTCCCGGTACACGTAGCGCGACACGAGATACGGGACGAGCACCGCGCCGCCGAGCGCGAGCGTGAAGCGGATCATCGCCGGGGTGTCGAGCGCCGCCGCGAGCGGGATCGTGCGCACGACCGCGAGACCGATGATCACGAGTGAGAGGTCGCGCAGCAGCGACGGCGGCCGGGTTCCTGCCGCGGCGGGGGCGGTGGGGTCTGCGTTCGCAGCGCGGGCGCTGGCGCTCGTGCTGGTGCTGGCGCTGGCGCTGGCGCTGGCGCTGGCGCTGGTGCGATCTGTGTTCGCAGCGCCGGCGCTGGCGCTGGCGCGATCTGCAAGCCAGGCGAGTCCGAAGCCGAGGCCCGCGAGCGCGATGCCCACCCAGAACAGCTCAGCCACGAACCACGCGGGTGCGACCCCGCAGACCGCGAGGGCCGCGACGATGCCGATCGGGGCGGGCAGCCGCCGCGGCGTGAGCGCGTGCGAGGTGAGCGCGTGCGAGGTCATGCCGCGAGCTTAAACGACGCCGCGCCGAGCGCGCGTGGCCCGCGCGGCGCGCCCCGCCCCCTGCGCTCTTCCCCTCCCCACCCGGCCCCGCCAGCGCGCCCCTCCCCGCCCGCGCGCCCCGCGCGGCGCACCTCCCCGCCCCGCGCGGCGCGCCTCCCCGCGCGCCCAGCCCCCGCCGAGTGTCGCCAAACTGCCCCTTCCCCACGCACGAAGGGGCACTTTGGCGCCACTCGAGATGACCCAAGGGGCACTCTGGCGCCACTCGGAGGGGCCCGCGCCCGGGCGGCCCGCCCGTCCGAGCCACGGCGCACTTCACCAGATCAGGAATCAAGAAGCCCGATGTCGCAGGTGCGCGCTACGCTACCCCCATGAGCTCAGCCGACGCCGCCATCCACCCCGCCGATTCGCACGATCGCATCCGCGTGCGGGGCGCCCGCGAGCACAACCTCAAGGACGTCAGCGTCGACCTCCCGAAGCGGCGCCTCACCACCTTCACGGGAGTCTCCGGGTCAGGCAAGAGCTCGCTCGTCTTCGCCACGATCGCGGCCGAGTCGCAGCGCCTCATCAACGAGACCTACAGCGCCTTCCTCCAGGGTTTCATGCCGTCGCAGGGGCGCCCAGACGTCGACGTGCTCGAGGGGCTCACCACGGCGATCATCGTCGACCAGGAGCGCATGGGCGCGAACCCCCGCTCAACGGTGGGCACTGCCACCGACGCAAACGCGATGCTCCGGATCGTGTTCTCGCGGCTCGGCTCGCCGCGCATCGGCTCGCCAAACGCGTTCTCGTTCAACGTCGCTTCGGTGAGCGGTGCGGGCGCCGTGACCATGGAGAAGGGCGGCAAGCAGATCAAGGAGCGCCGCTCGTTCGAGGTGCTGGGCGGCATGTGCCCCACGTGCGAGGGGCGCGGCTCGGTGAGCGACTTCGCGCTCGACCAGCTCTACGACGCGAACAAGTCGCTCGCCGAGGGCGCGCTCACGGTGCCCGGCTACAGCATGGACGGCTGGTACGGGCGCCTCTTCGGCGCCCTGCTGCCCATGGACGTGCCCATTCGCGATTTCACGCCGGCGCAGCTCGACGACCTGCTCTACAAGGAGCCGACGAAGATCAAGGTCGACGGCACCAACCTCACGTACGAGGGGCTGATCCCGCGCATTCAGAAGTCGATGCTCTCAAAGGACCGGGAGGCAATGCAGCCGCACGTGCGGGCGTTCGTGGATCGGGCGATCGTGTTCACCGCGTGCTCCGCGTGCGGCGGCACCCGCCTCAACGACACCGCGCGCTCCTCAAAGATCGCGGGAAAGTCAATCGCAGACGCGTGCGCGATGCAGATCAGCGACCTCGCCGAGTGGGTCCGCGACATCTCCGACCCGGGGCTCGCACCGCTGATCGAGAAGCTCTCGGACACGCTCGACTCGTTTGTGCAGATCGGCCTCGGCTACCTGAGCCTCGAGCGCCCCACCGGCACGCTCTCGGGCGGTGAGTCGCAGCGCACCAAGATGATCCGGCACCTCGGCTCCCCCATCACCGACGCCACCTACGTGTTCGACGAGCCGTCGATCGGGCTGCACCCACACGACATCGTTCGGATGAACCAGCTGCTGCTCAAGCTGCGCGACAAGGGCAACACCGTGCTGGTGGTGGAGCACAAACCCGAGATGATCAAGATCGCCGATCACGTCGTGGATCTCGGCCCGCGGGCCGGCGCGCACGGCGGCGAGATCTGCTTCGAGGGCACCGTCGCCGAGCTGCGTGCCTCGGACACGCTCACGGGACGCCACCTCGACGACCGGGCGCGCCTCAAAGACCAGGTACGCGCCGCGACGGGCGCGATCGAGGTGCGCGGGGCCACCACGCACAATCTGCGCAGCGTCGACGTCGACGTGCCGCTCGGCGTGCTCTGCGCCGTGACGGGCGTCGCCGGCTCGGGCAAGAGCTCGCTGATCCACGGATCGGTGTCGAACCGGGAGGGCGTCGTGGCCGTCGACCAGGGCGCGATCAAGGGCTCCCGCCGCTCGAATCCGGCGACATACACGGGCCTCCTCGACCCGGTGCGCACAGCGTTCGCGAAAGCCAACGGAGTGAAGCCGGCACTGTTTAGCGCGAACTCTGAGGGCGCATGCCCGGAGTGCAAGGGCGCGGGGATCATCTTCACCGACCTCGGCATGATGGCCACGATGGAGAGCCCGTGCGAGGTGTGTGAGGGCCGCCGCTTCGCCGCGGAGGTGCTCGAGTACACGCTGGGCGGCAAGAACATTGCCGAGGTGCTTGAGCTCAGCATGGCGGAGGCGCACGAGTTCTTTTCGGCGGGCGAGTCTCGGATCCCTAAGGCGGCGAAGATCCTCGACCGTCTCGTCGACGTGGGCCTCGGCTACCTCACTCTCGGCCAGCCGCTCTCCACGCTCTCCGGCGGCGAGCGACAGCGCCTCAAGCTCGCGATTCACATGCTTGAGGACGCCGACATCTACGTGCTCGACGAACCCACGACCGGCCTGCACCTCGCCGACGTGGAGCAGTTGCTCGCGCTCCTCGACCGTCTGGTCGACGCGGGCAAGAGCGTCATCGTGATCGAGCACCACCAGGCGGTGATGGCGCACGCCGACTGGATCATCGACATCGGCCCCGGCGCGGGACAGCAGGGCGGCACCGTCGTCTTCGAGGGCACGCCGCGCGAGCTCGTCGCCGATCGCACCACGCTCACCGGAGAGCACCTCGCGGAGTACGTCGGCGCCGCCTAAGCGGCCCCAACCGGCCGGCGGGAAGACGCGGGGGGCATGCAGCTCGCTCGGTGCACCCCGCCAGGCACCCCACGCCAGGCATCGCACTCCGGCCCCAACACGTCGGCACTCCGGCGCTCCGGCGTCCCGACGTCCCGGCGGAAGCCGCGGCGGCGGCAGCAGCAGCGGCAGCAGCAGCAGCACCCCGGCGGCGGCAGCAGCAGCCTAGGGCGTGTTGAACTGTTCCTGGTTGATGTCAATGATCCAGTTCGTGGTCGGATCGGCGTTTCGCTCGGCGTTCCCCGTGTAGTCGCTCTCGTTGATGAGGAGATACCGCTCAGAATTCTCGTCGGAATCGTTCCAGGTGGGATCGACCGACTTCCACTCGCCACCGACGTTCACCCGATTCCACGCGTGCGCGCCACCGTCGACCACCTCACCCACCACGATGATCGTGTCAAGCCCCGCCTCTCGCGCGATGAGCGCGAACGCCTGCGCGTATCCCTGGCACACCGCGGTGCCGTCCCGAAATACCCCAATGGGGCTCCAGGCAGTGAACTCTGAGTCGTACGGGATCGTGCCGATGTTCATCCCGGGGATCAGCGATCCGCCCTCAAGCTCGGCGACGCTCTCGTAGTCGTACTCGACGTTGTCGACGATCCACTGGTTAATCACCCGCGCCTGTTCCGACTCACTGAGACCGGACACGCTCTGCGCGACCTCTTGCGCGGCACCGAAGCTGAGCTCAATTGCCGCGTCGCGTTCTTCCTGGGAAAAGATGTAGTCGATGAAAACCACGTCGCCGTCGTAAGCCACGAGCGGCGTCCCGTAGTTCAGGAGCGGGTTCTGCGTGATCGCCTCCTGGTATGCCTCACGCGGGGCGGGCGCACCGGGCTCGTTTTTCCACAGCGACACGTCAATGGCTGGTTCACCGAGGTACATGTTTGCCGCGATGCGCTTGACCATCGGGTGGGTGCCGTACACGGGGTAGGGCACCTGCGGGGTCTCGTCAGCCACGGCGAGCTTCCGATACTCGGCGATGTCGATCATGTGGTCGGCGTCCTCAACCGTGAGGGTCTTACCGCCGGTGGCCGCCTGCTCTGAAATCGCGCGCTCATTGAACGCCAAGACAAACGCGGTGAGCTGGTCGACCCACTCGGTCATGCTCGTCCCGTCGGGAACCTTCGAGGTGGAACTCGTGGTCATCGTGGTCCCCACGATCTTCCCGTGGAGCTTAACGGCCGGCTGCAGCGAGATCGTGCCGTCGTCGGATTCCCACAGCGCGTCTGGCTTTGGTTCGATCTGCTCGGGATCGAACTGGATCGGCATGGTCCTGGTCGCGCCATCAATCGTGGTGATCGGGAGCCATGTCTGCAGCTCCGACAGGTCTCCGACGTCCCCGCGGGAGGGGTCGCCGTGCTCACGCAGCTCGTTGTAGGCGAGCGAGTGGGGTTGCGAGCGCAGGCTCACGTCTGGTGCAACGGGCATGGCCGGGGAAAACCTGCCGTCCTGCCGCGCGACCACCGCGAAGTGCGCGTTCGTGGAGTTGAGCTTCGCGTTCGATGACAACGCTCCGCCGTACTCTTGCTCATCAGCCGAATCGCCAGAGTACAGCAGAAGCTCGATGTTCTGGATCTGGCTGCCGTCACGAGTATCCGTCGTGTCATACGACAGCGCTCCGGTGACAACACTGATCAGGTCGGTAGACCAGGCGTCCTCCTCGGTCGCGGACAGCGCGCTGGGCATATACCGCATGATCAAATACTCAGTGCGGTCGTCGGCACCCTCGGGAGCCCTCCAGCTCAGTTTCACCGAGCCGTCCTCGGCTCCCCGCGAGAACTCAGGGATGACGGGCTCAAACACATCGGTGGAGTGCTCCGGAATGAGCTGGGTCACCATTGGCACATCGAGCGGCTCGCCGTGCAAATCCACGCTGCGCTTCATCCAATACTCGGAGAACTGCGACCAGTACACATCGACGTCAAAGACCTGCTGCTCCACGTTTTCGGAGGGGTCTGTTCGTGAGCTGCCCCACGCGGTGTCGTTCCAGGCGTGCGGGTACACACTCCACGACTCGGTCTCTCGCTCGGGGCCCGTGCGTTCGGTGACTCCAGTGCCGATCGCGACAGTAAGGTTGCGGTCCGCGTAGAGTTCCACGACCCCCTGGGTCCACTCTGTGGTCCCATATCGTTCCTCACCGATCTGCTCGAGGTACTCGTCCAGGCTGATCTGCATCGGAATGTCGAAGTACTCCTCGGACGGATGAACGCGGATCGGCGGCATGTACTTGAGCCCGCCCGCAACGACCGGCTCGGTTGACGCCGCTTCCGACCCTGAGCCGCCAAGCAGCCTGGGGAGCGCGAGCGCGCCGGCCGCCACGAGCACGAGCGCGATGCCGGCAGCGCCGAGCCGCGCCCAGAGCCGCCGTCGCCGCGGCGGCGCCGGTTCGGCTGAGTCTGCGCTGCTCCGCTCCGCGTCGCCACCACGCTCCGCGCTGCCACCATCTGCGCCGCCGCCATGCTCCGCGCCGCCACCAACTGCCTCACGCGCGGTCTCGCGGACTGGGGCAGCCGAGTCGGTGGTGTGGGCGGTATCGGCGGTGTGGGCCGTGTGGGCGGTGTGGGCGGTCCACTGGGCGCCGTCCCACCATCTCAGACCGCGCGGATCGCTTGGGTCTGCGTACCAGCCGGGGGCGGGGGCCTGGGCCATCGTGTGAACTCCTCGGGTCAACCCCCGCGCTGTACCCCCAACGTCGTGTACCCAGCCTAACGCTCACCGCAGACAGACGCCGCCCGTCGAACGCAGTCGCGTGCGGCAGCCCGCTGCGGCAGCCCGCCGCGGCGTCCCGCGCCCTCGCAGCGCGCGGGCCCTAGGCGGGCGCCGACTCCAGCTCGTTCAGGGCGCGGATCAGGCGGTGCAGGTCCCCCACCGTGCGGCGGCGCGGCGTGAATACGATCCGCGGCAGCTCCGGCAGATCCCCGTCGCGCAGTTCTTCAGAGAATGGCCCCGTGCGCTCGATCTCGCCCACCTCGCACAGCCCGGTAAAGCGTCGGTTGAGATCCGCGAGTTCTGCATCGCTGGGTGCCGCGCGCAGGCGCAGCACCAGCTGCGCCCCGAACCAGCGGAGCGAGTCGTAGTTGCGCCAGAACCCGGTCACCTCGGCCACGGCAGCCTCGACCGAGTCGGTCACAAGCACGCGGTCGAGATCGTCAACCGCGACCATCCCGCTCGCGGCGAGCTGCTCAGTGACGAACGCCGCAAAACCGCGCCAGAACGTGCCGCCGGCGCGGTCGAGCAGCACGATCGGCACCGGCTCCATCTTGCCGGTCTGCTGCAGCGTCAGCAGCTCGAACGTCTCGTCCATCGTGCCGAAGCCGCCGGGGAGGCAGACGAAGCCGCGCGATTCCTTCACGAGCATCAGTTTGCGCGTGAAGAAGTATTTCATCGCGACCCGGCGGTCGTCGCCGGCGACCACGGCGTTCGGCGCTTCCTCGAACGGCAGGCGAATCGAGACGCCCAGCGAGCGCTCCTGGCCCGCACCCGTGGCCGCGGCCTCCATGATGCCCGGCCCGGCCCCGGTGACCACGAGCCAGCCCTGCTCGGCGAGCGCGCGCGCGGTTGCCTCGGCGCTCACCCAGAGCGGGTCGTGGGACTGGGTGCGCGCGGAGCCAAAGATCGTGACCTTTGGCGCGTCGGTGTACGGAGCGAACAGTCTGAACGCCGCCCGCATCTCCTCAATGGCCGCCGCGGTGATCTTCAGATCGCGGCGCGCGGTCCCGTCCTGGCCGAGGCCGATCCCGGCTTCGAGGATGCGCCGCACCAGGGTGCGCTGCGCGGTAATGCCACTCTCCGCCATGAGTTCGCCCAGCCGCTCTCGCAGCTCAAGCTGGGCGGCCGTGGGGTCTGAGTCGGGGAATGCAGTCACATCTCCAGTGTAGGCGCGGTCCCGCGGACATGCCCTAGGCTGGCCCCATGCCGGCACGGCGCGCGCACCTCGCCCCGCAGAGCTCGCACGGCGAGCTCGCGGAGGCGCTTGCTGCGCTGCGCACCGAGTTCTCGGTGCCCGAGGCGTTCCCCGCCGCGGCGCTCTCCGAGGCCGCGGAGACGGCGGCGCCCGAGGTGGAGTTTGACCTGCGCGACGTGCCGTTCGTGACCCTCGATCCCCCCGGATCACGCGACCTCGACCAGGCATTCAGCATTGAGCGCGCGGGCTCCGGCTGGGTGGTGCGCTACGCGATCGCCGACGTCGCCGCGTTTGTGCGCCCGGAGAGCGCGCTCGACCTGGCGGCCCGGGACCGCGGGCAGACCCTGTATCTCCCGGACGGCACCGTGCCCCTGCACCCGCGGGTCCTCAGCGAGGGGCGTGCCTCGTTGCTCCCCGGAGCAGATCGCACCGCCTACGTCTGGACCGTGCGCCTCGACGATGCGGGCGCGGTCACGGGGTGCGACGTGCGGCGTGCCCGCGTCCGGTCCCGCGCGCAGCTCGACTATCCAAGCGCCCAGCGCGACATCGATCGCGGCACGGCCGCCGCCCCGCTCGCGCTGCTGCCGGAGGTCGGCCGGGCTCGCGCGGAGCAGGAGCGTCTGCGGGGCGGGGCCAGCCTCAACATGCCCGAGGAGCAGATCACGGAGACGCCCTCCGGCTACCACATCGAGCGGCGCTTCCCGCTGCCCGTCGAGGAGTGGAACGCACAGCTTTCGCTGCTGGTGGGAATCGCGGCGGGAGAGATGATGCTCGCCGCGGGGGTCGGCGTGCTGCGCACCATGCCCGCGCCGTCTACCGAGGCGCTCGGCGCGTTTCGCACGCGCGTCGCGGCGCTCGGCGAGCCCTGGCCGGCCGGCCTCAGCTACGGGGACTATCTGCGGAGCCTCGACCCGGCGAGCGTGCGCACCCCGGCGGTCATGCAGGCGGCGGCCGCGCTCTTCCGCGGGGCCGACTACGCGGCGTTCGACGGCACCCCGCCGGCCGAGACCCGACAGGCGGCGATCGCCGCGCCGTACGCGCACGTCACCGCGCCACTGCGTCGACTGGTCGACCGCTGGGGCCTGATCCTGTGCGCGGCGATCTGCGCCGACACCGCGGTCCCCGAGTGGGCGCGCGCGAGTCTGCCGCAGCTGCCAGAACTCATGCGGGCGTCGAATCAGCGCGCCGCGCAGATCGGCTCAGCGGCGCTCGACCGGGTGGAGGCCGCGCTAGTGGCTGAGCGCATCGGGGAGCGCTTCACCGCGGTGGTGATCGAGGTGCGGGGCGAGCGCGCGCGGGTGCAGCTGGTCGAGCCGCCAGTCACCGCGCAGTGCCCCGCGGCCGGGGCCGCGGCGGGCACCACGATCGAGGTGCGCGTGGTCGGCGCCGACATCCGGACGGGCACGATCCAGCTCGAGCTCGCGTAGCCGGATCTGGGATACTCACCCGGCGGGGCCCAGCGCGGCGCGACCCAGCGCGGCGCGCCCCAGCCCAGCGCGACGCAAGCCCCCAGACCAGCGCCGGAAGCGCGGCGCGCAGAGCGCCCGCGCCCCCGGCCCAGTCTCTAGGCCGTAACGACCTCGGGGGTGCCTGTGCCCTCAGAAGCGGGCATCTCGGCCGCGAGGCGGTTCGCCTCCTGGATGAGGGTGGCGACGATCTCGCTCTCCGGGACGGTCTTGATGACCTCGCCCTTCACAAAGATCTGGCCCTTGCCGTTGCCGGAGGCGACCCCGAGGTCTGCCTCGCGGGCCTCGCCGGGACCGTTGACGACGCAGCCCATGACGGCGACGCGCAGCGGCACGCTCATGCCTTCAAGGCCCTTGGTGACCTGTTCGGCGAGCGTGTAGACGTCCACCTGTGCGCGGCCGCAGGACGGGCACGAAACGATCTCGAGCTTGCGCTCGCGCAGGTTGAGCGACTGCAGGATCTGCAGGCCCACCTTGACCTCCTCGACCGGCGGGGCCGAGAGCGAGACGCGGATCGTGTCGCCGATGCCCTCGGAGAGCAGGATCCCGAACGCGGTCGCGCTCTTGATCGTGCCCTGGAAGGCGGGACCGGCCTCGGTGACACCGAGGTGGAGAGGCCAGTCGCCGCGCTCGGCGAGCTGACGGTATGCCTTCACCATGACGATGGGGTCGTTGTGCTTCACGGAGATCTTGAAGTCGTGGAAGTCGTGCTCCTCGAAGAGGGAGGCTTCCCAGACGGCGCTCTCGACGAGCGCCTCGGGCGTGGCCTTGCCGTACTTCTGCAGCAGGCGCGGATCGAGCGATCCGGCGTTGACGCCGATGCGGAGCGAGACGCCCGCGGCCTTCGCGCGCTTCGCGATCTCGCCGACCTGGTCGTCGAACTTCCGGATGTTGCCCGGGTTGACGCGCACAGCGGCGCACCCGGCATCGATCGCCGCGTACACGTACGCGGGCTGGAAGTGGATATCCGCGATGACCGGGATCTGGCTCTTCTTCGCGATGATCGGGAGCGCCTCGGCGTCGTCCCGGCTCGGGCAGGCGACGCGAACGATGTCGCATCCCGAAGCCGTGAGCTCGGCGATCTGTTGAAGCGTTGCGTTGATGTCTGTCGTCGGTGTCGTGGTCATCGACTGCACCGACACCTGCGAGTTACCGCCGACGGTTACAGAACCGACCTTGATCTCGCGAGACTTGCGACGGGGTGCGAGGACCTCTGGGACCTTCGGCATTCCTAAATTGACTGCTGCCACGGATGAGAGTCTACTCGCGCATCCTGCGAGCCCGCTCGGTCTGGCGCGTCGCGGCGTCGCGCGAGCGCCGCCCCGGCACCGCGCGAGCGCCGGATCAGAAGAGGGAGACCGGCTTCACGAGGTCGGCGTACACGAGCAGCGCCGTCATCGCGCCGAGCACCACGACCACCACGAACGTGATCGGGACCATCTTCGCCGTGTCAACGGGGCCCGGATCTGGTTTGCCCCGCAGCTTTGCGAAACCGCGCTTGAGCGCCTCGTAGATCGCGCCGATCACGTGCCCACCGTCGAGCGGCATGAGCGGCAGCAGGTTGAACACGAACAGGGCGATATTGAGGGAGCCGAGCAGTCCGATCACGGTCTGCGCGCGCGCCGCAACCGGAGCCTCGTCGAGGCTCACGATCTCGCCGGCGATCCGGCCCACTCCGACCACGCTCATCGGGCCGTTCGGGTCGCGCTCCTCGGCGCCGAACGCGGCGTTCCAGGTGTCGACCATGCGCTGCGGGAGCTGAATCACCACGCCGGCGACCCGGGCGACGTTCTCGCCCACGTAGGCGGGCACCTCGCTCAGCGGCTGGGACACCATCTCGTTTGCGGGGGTGGCGCCGACCATACCGACCGACTCGGTGCGCACGGTGCCGTCGGCGTCGGTGAGCACGGTGCCGTCGGCGTCGACGAGCGCCCGCGCATTCGCGGCGGGGGTGAGCGAGACCAGCTCGATGCGCCCGTCGCGGTCGATTTCAACCTGCAGCGTCTGGCCGGGGGCGGCGGCGACCCGCTCGCGGAACTGCTCCCAGTCGTCGATCTGCGAGCCGTTGACGGAGAGGATTGTGTCGCCGGGCAGCAGCCCGGCGGCGGCGGCGGGCGCTGCGGGATCGCCCGCGCTGCAGGACGTCTCGGTGCTCCCGGCAGGGATGAGGCACTCGCTCACCTGGCCGAGCGTGGTGCTCGGCTGCGGCACGCCGAATCCAACGAGCACGATGCCGAAGAACACGAACGCGAGCAGCAGGTTCATCACGGGGCCGCCCAGCATGATGATGATGCGCTTCCAGGCCGGAAGCTGGTAGAACGCGCGGTGCTCCTCGCCCGACTCGATCGTTTCGGCGCTGGCGAGCCTCGCGTCGTCGACGATTCCGGCGATGCCGCGCCGCGGCTCGAGGTCGGTCGGCGCGTCGGCGTCGAGCACCAGCTCTGTCGTACCCGCCGCATCGCCCGCGTCGCCCCTGGTGCGCTTGCTCGGCAGCGGCCCCTCCTCCACCACTGAGTTCAAGAACCCGGTGGTGGACGCCCGGGGCGCCTCGCCGGGTTTTTGTGGCGGGTACATGCCGGTCATCGCGATGTAGCCGCCGAGCGGGATCGCTTTCACGCCGTACTCGGTCTCGCCTTTTTTGCGCGACCAGAGGGTCTTGCCGAAGCCGACCATGTACTGCGTCACCTTGACGCCAAAGAGCTTCGCGGGGATCAGGTGCCCGATTTCGTGCAGGCCGATAGAGACGGCGAGCCCAACCAGCACGATCAGGATCCCCAGCAGGTACAGCAGCACGTCACTCACGGACTCAGGCTAGCCTGCGGTGGTGGTCCTCCGCTGTGCGCCCGCCGAGGATCCCCCGAGAGCGTGGGCGGTCGTGGGCAGGCGCTGACAGGCACGGACGGACGCGGACGGGCTATGCCGCCCGCGCGGCGATGACGTGCTCCGCGCGCTCCCGCGCCCACCGCTCCGCCTCGGCGAGTGCCGGGAGCGAGAGGGCGTCGGGGGCCGAGTGGGCCTCGAGCACGTCGCGGACCGTGTCGACGATGTCGAGGAACCCGATCCGGCCGGCGTGGAAGGCGACGACCGCCTCCTCGTTCGCCGCGTTGAAGACGGCCGGGTAGGTGAGCCGAGCGCGGCCCACCTCCTTCGCGAGTTCCACGGCGGGGAACGCGAGCTGGTCGAGCGGCTCGAACTCCCAGGCAGAGGCGGTGCGCCAGTCGAGCGGCGCACCCACATTCGCCAGCCGATTGGGCCAGGTGAGCCCGAGCGCGATCGGGAGCCGCATGTCGGGGGGCGACGCCTGCGCGATCGTCGATCCGTCGATGAACTCGACCATCGAGTGCACGATCGATTGCGGGTGCACCACGACCTCGATGCTGCTGTACGGGACACCGAAGAGCAGGTGCGCTTCGATCACCTCGAGCCCCTTGTTCATCAGCGTGGCGGAGTTCGTGGTGACCATGCGCCCCATGTTCCAGGTGGGGTGCGCGAGTGCCTCTTCGGGCCGCACGCTGCGCAGCTCGTCTCGGCTGCGGCCCCGGAACGGCCCGCCCGAGGCTGTGAGCACGAGTCGGCGGACCTCCTCCGAGCGGCCGGAGCGCAGCGCCTGCGCGATCGCAGAGTGTTCTGAATCGACCGGCACGATCTGACCGGGCGCTGCGAGCCCCGTGACCAGGTCTCCGCCAACGATGAGGGATTCCTTGTTCGCCAGAGCGAGCGTGCGCCCGGCCTCGAGCGCGGCGATCGTGGGGCCGAGCCCCACCGATCCGGTGATGCCGTTGAGCACCACGTCGGCGGGCACCTCGCGGATCAGCTTCACGGCGTCGTCGGCGCCGAGCGCGGTGTGTTCGACGTTGAACTCCTCCGCCTGGCGCGCCACCTCCGCGGCGTTCGAGCCGGCAACGAGGCCCACCACCTGGAACTGCGAGGGGTTTTTTCGCACCACGTCGAGCGCTTGCTCACCGATCGAACCTGTGGACCCGAGGATGACGATGCGTTTCATACCCACCATTGTGCCCGACAGCGAAACGCGCCGCCTCCCCGAGCGGGGAGACGGCGCGTTCGGCGTGCGCGCGGGATTACTCGGCGTGCACCGTGCCGAGGATATCGAGCACGAAGACCATCACGTCGTCGGCCTCGTGGCCCTGCTGCTCGAGCGTCGCGGCGCCGTAGCCACCGTCCTCGGCAGGCACGACCGAGATGATCTGCGAGCCGACCTTTTGCCCCTCAAGTGCCTGCTGGAAGCCACCGATCACGCCGGTGGTGGTGAAGTTTGCGGGCTCGCCACGGCTCCAGCTCGAGTCGAACTCCTCGCCCGTGCGCCAGATCACGCCGCGGTAGTTGACGTAGACGCGATCGCCGGGTTCGACGGTCTCGCCGTCGCCCTCGATCAGCGTGGCGATCTGAAGCTCCGTGGGCGGCTCGACGCCCTCGGGCATCGTGATCGTGGGGGCGCCGTCCTTGGCAAGCTTCACGGTCGGGAAGCCCTCGGGTGCCTTCTGTGCGGTGCCCTCGGCCTTCTTCAGCAGCTCATCGGCCTCAAGCGTGCCCGGCTCCGACGTCGCAGCGTCGCTGCCCTCGGTGATCTCACCGAACTCCATCACGATCACGATGGGGCTCTCCTCGGTGAGGCCCTCGTAGCCGGTGGTCGAGGCGTCGGCCTCGGCGAACATCTCGGCGTAGGGCGCCACGAGCGCGACCTGCTGGCCGGGGACGGCGCAGCGAATGCCCTCGTACGCCCATCCCACGAGCTGGTCCTTCGCGAACGGGACCGGGCTTTCAGCGAGCTGATCCATCTCGTCACCCGTGGTGCCGTTGAACGTCGTCATGCTGACGGCGACCGTCTGCCCCTCAGCGATCAGGTCCCCCTCGCCCTCCGTCAGCACCGAGCGCTCGGTCTCCCCCGCGAGCGTGATCGGTGCCTTCGTGGTGAGTTTGAGGTCGGTGCCGGTCTCCCCCGAGACCTCGATTGACTTGCTCGCGGTCCCCGCGGCGAGACAGTCGACACCCGCGTCGTCCTTCGTCGGGGAGCCGCCGGCCGAGCAGCCGGTGAGGATCAGTGCGCCGGCGAGGGCGGCGGGGAGAATTGCACGGGAGAGTTTCACGGGGTCAGGGTCCTTACACGCGACGGGGCCGAGCGGCCAATGTACTGGGTCTGAGTATTTCGCACTCCGCTGCCCGCATCCTGTGAGCGTCGCGGCGTGTGGCGAACCGGCGGGGCACGCGGCGCGGGCAAAGCGACCGGCGCGGCGCGGGCTATGCGCGCCGCGCGTCGGTTCCCCGAGCCGGCTGTTCCCGGGCCGGGAGCAGCGCGCGTGCCGCGCCGAGCGCCGCGAGCACGAGGAGGATCATCGTCGCGACGTCGCACGCGATGTAGACGTAGTGCCAGATCGACTGCCCGGGCGCCTCGCCCTGGAGCACGAGGTCGGTGCGCGCATTGAGCGGCGGCCGCACGAACACGATTTTTGCCACGTAGACCACGGCGAGCGCGGCCCACACGCCCAGGCGCCCGCCGCTGATCCGGGCGGCGCTCGGCCAGAACGAGAGGAGCGTGAGCGCGAGGAGCACGAGCCCCTCGGCGACGTTGAGCGCCGCGAAGACGAGCCGGCCGATACCGAGACCGAGCGGGATCGTGATCCCGGGTGCCTGGAACTTCAGTGGCGCCTCGATGAACGAGATCGCGGCGACCATGCCGAACCAGAGCACGGGCAACGCGATCCGCCACAGTTCGACGGCCACGAGGCCGCGGGTGGCGCCCCGCTGCACCGCGGGTGCCCGCCGGCTCATCGCGCTGCCGCCGATCCCGTCGCCGATCCAGCCGCCGATCCGGTCGCGGTCCCGAGCGGCGCGGCTGCCGCCGGCGCTGCGGTGCCCGCCGTCGCCGCGGGAGTGCGCGCGGCAAGCGCTGCCGCGTAGAGTTCTCGCGCGGAGAGCCCGGTTGCCTCCGCGACGGCCCGGCTCGCGTCCTTGAGCCGCTCCCCGGCGGCAACGCGCTGTTGCAGCTCGCGCAGCGCGGTCTCGGGCGAGACCTCCACCGCGGGGGCGCCGCCGACCACCACCACGATCTCGCCGCGCACGCCCGCGGCCGCCCACTCGGCGAGCTCCGCGAGCGGGCCGCGGCGCACCTCTTCGTGGAGCTTGGTGAGCTCGCGGCAGACGGCGGCCGGGCGCTCACTCCCAAACACGGTGGCGAGGTCGGCGAGTGTCGCGGCGAGGCGCGTGGGCGCCTCGAAGAAGACGAGCGTGCGGCGCTCGGCGGCGAGCGCCGTGAGCGCGCGCACCCGCTCGCCGGACTTGCGCGGGAGGAACCCCTCGAACGCGAAGCGGTCGGTGGGGAGCCCGGCGACGGCGAGCGCGGTGATCACGGCGCTCGGTCCGGGGATCGCGCTCACGGTCACGCCGCGCTCGGCGGCGAGCTGCACCACGCGGAAGCCGGGGTCCGAGACGGTGGGCATGCCCGCATCGCTCACGAGCACGATGTCCTCGGTGGTGGCGCGCTCAACGAGAGCCGCCGCCCGCTCGTGCTCGTTGTGATCGTGGAGCGCGAGCAGCTCCGGGCGGTTCTCGATCTCCAGCAGGCGGAGCAGCTGGGCGGTGTGGCGGGTGTCCTCGGCCGCGATCACGGTCGCCCGCTCGAGGGTCTCGCGGAGTCGCACTGACGCGTCCCCCAGGTTTCCGATGGGCGTGGCAGCGAGCAGGATCATGCCTCAATGCTACGCCGCCACGTTCAGTCCAGGTCCCGCGCCAGATCGCCCATCGATTATTGAGGGGGTGGCCTGCGAGAATGGGGGCATGAGCGACTCGCAGCTGCCCACGCCCCCGCCGCACCCATACGCTGCGCCGCAGCGACGACCGGGCCGCGTCCTCGCGATCACCGCGATGGCGCTCGGGCTCGCCGCCCTCGTCACCTCGGCGGTCGCTCCAGTGACGTTCGGCGCGTTCGCCGTGGTGGGCGCCTGCGTCGGCGGCGTCGCGGTGGTACTCGGTGTGATCGCGCTCGTGCTGCGCCAGCGCACGGCGGTCGCCGTGGTGGGCCTCGCGGCCGGAGCGCTGGCGATCGTGGTGGCGCTGGTGCTGGGCATGGTGAGCATCGGCGCGATGTTCGCCGGGGCCGCCGCCGAGGGCCGGGCGGACACCGCAGAGGTGGCGCCCGAGCCGGGCGACGAGGCCACCCCGGAGGCCGCGTCGGTGACGTGGCCGCGCAACATGGCCACCGGCGGGGTCGTATTCACGGGGAAGGACGCGGCGGTGTTCGAGTCTGACGCGCTGGCAGACAGCGCGGTCCCCGAGCCGCGCACCGCTGCGGAGCTCGGCGCACCGGCGCTGATCCAGGTCTACCTCGACTACCGCTGCCCGTACTGCGCCCTCTTCGAGGAGGCGAACGGCGCGACCCTCACCGAGGTGCTCACGCAGGAGGCCGCGGCGGTTGAGATGCACCCGCTCACTTTCCTCGACCGGGCTTCAGAGGGAAGCTACTACTCGTCGCGGACGGCCGGGGCGCTCGCCTGCATCGCCGACGCGCAGCCGGGGGCCGCGTGGGACGCGAACACGGCGCTCGCTGATCCGGCGTTGCAGCCGACCGAGGGCGAGCCCGGGCACGACAACGCGGCGATCGTCGCGGCGATTGAGCAGAAAACCGGCCCGCTCTCGGCGGCCGCGAGCTCGTGCATCGCCGACGAGACGTTCGTCCCGCTGGTGCAGGCGCTCAACGACTGGACCTTCACGAACCCGGTGCCCGGGGCCGTTGATCCAGAGCTCGGCGTCACGGGCACGCCCCTCGTCGTGGTCAACGGGGTCCCGTACCCCGGCGACCCCACCGACGCCGACTCGTTCCGCGCGTTCCTCATCCAGCAGGGCGTCGCGCTGAGCTAGGCTCCCGGTGCGCGACGCACCGGGCTGGCCGGGCTGGATCCCGGTCGCCGCGCCCCGGGCTGGCCGGGCTCGGCCCTCGGGCGCCACGCACGCGGGCTGGTAGACTCGGTCGGCTATGCACGAAACGAGTCCCGCCACCACCGCACCCACCGTGATTTCGCGCACCGGGGTGATGTATTTCCCCATCGCGCTCGTCTCGCGACTGCCCTACGCGATGATGGTCATCGGGGTGCTCACGCTCGTGGTGTCAGCCCGCGGCACGGTCGAGCTGGGTGGCCTCAACTCCGCCATGGTGGGGCTCGGCGTGGCCTGCTTCGGCCCGCTCATCGGGGCGGCCGCAGACCGCTTCGGGCAGCGGCCCACGCTGCTCATCACGGGCGCGATCAACAGCGTGCTCCTCGGCACACTCGCCTGGATCGCGTTCAGCGATCTGCCCGTCTGGGTGCTGTTCATCGCGTCGTTTCTGGCCGGCGCGTCGGCGCCGCAGACCTCCCCGATGTCGCGCTCGCGCCTCGTCACCATCATCAAGACGGATCTGCCGCCGCAGCGCCGCCCGCGGGCGCTGTCGACGTTCCTCGCCTACGAGTCTGCCGCGGACGAGGTGATCTTCGTGTTCGGCCCCGTGATCGTGGGCGTGCTCGCGTCGACGCTCAACGCGTGGGCGCCGATCGTTGGCGCGGCGGTGCTCACCCTGGTCTTCGTCACCGCGTTCGCGCTGCACCACACGAGCGCGCCGCCGCAGAGCGCTGCGGAGCGCGCGGCGACCCTCGCCCCGGCCTCCGAGCTGCTGCGCCCGCAGCTCCTCATCACCGTCGTGGGCATCGTCGCCGTCGGCCTGTTCTTCGGCTCGATGCTGACCTCGCTCACGGCGTTCATGCAGGATCGCGGTGCCGCCGAGCAGGCGGGGCTCATCTACGGCGTCATGGGGATCGGATCGGCAATCTTCGCGATCGCCGTCGCGTTCCTCCCGCCCGCGTTCACGCTCCGGTATCGCTGGCCGCTGTTCGCCGCGCTGATCCTCGCGGGCACCGGGCTGCTGCAGGGAGCACACGATCTGCCCAGCATGCTGCTCAGCCTCGCGGTCATGGGCGTGGGCGTGGGCCCGCTGCTCGTGACCCTCTACAGTTTCGGCGCGCAGCGCAGCCCCGAGGGGCGCTCGGCAACCGTGATGACGATGCTCGGCTCGGGGCTGATGGTGGGGCAGTCCGCCGCCGCCGCGATCACGGGCACGGTTGCCGACCAGATCGGCACGCAGGCCGCGCTGCTCGTGCCGCTGGGGGCCGCGCTTGTCGCGCTCGGCTCGGGCGCGATCAACTGGGTCCTCACCGGGCCCGGCGCGCGCCGCACCGCCGCGGCGGAATAGCGCGCCGACGCTCGGCGTTTGAGACTGCGGGGTCCGGGGGCGGCGGTGCGACGTCCGCTGGCGGCCGCGGTTCCCTGTCAGCGGAAGAATGAATCCCACAGCTGCGTGAAGCGGTGGGAGAATGGAGAGTATGTCTGCTCGTGCGTTCACCCCGGCGGAGGTCTCTGATCTTCGAGCCGCGTTCCCCTACTTCGCCGCACACGATCTGAGCGGTGACGGCCCCGCCTATCTCGACGCCGCAGCGACCTCGCAGCGGCCCGCGGCGGTGCTCGACGCGGAGCGGCGCTTCCTCGAGACCGCGAACGCGGCGGTGCACCGCGGCACGAGCGGCGCGGTCGGCGAGGCGACCGGGGCGTTTGAGGGGGCCCGGGCCGCGGTCGCGGCGTTTGTTGGCGCCGCCACGCCCGAACAGATCGTCTGGGCAGAGAACGCCACCGACGCGCTCAACATCGTCGCGCTCGGGATCGGCGAGGCAAACGCCGGGCTCGGGGTGGCCGGCAGCGAGCGCTTCGCGCTGGGCGCCGGCGACGAGATCCTCGTCACCGAGGCCGAGCACCACGCCAACCTGATCCCCTGGCAGCGGCTCGCCGCGAAGACCGGCGCAACGTTCACGTACATCCCCGTTCGCGAGGACGGGACCTGGACGCTCGACGACGCGCGGGCCGCCCTCACGCCGCGCACCAAGATCTTCGCGTTCGCGCACGTCTCGAACGTGACGGGCTACGTCGCTCCGGTCGCGGAGCTCGTGGAGCTCGCCCGGGCGGTTGGCGCGGTGACGGTGCTCGACGCGTGCCAGTCGGTGCCGCACATCCCCGTTGACTTCGGCGCGCTCGGCGTCGACTTCGCCGCGTTCTCGGGCCACAAGATGCTCGGCCCCAACGGCATCGGCGTGCTCTACGGCCGCCCCGAGTTGCTCGCGGCGCTGCCGCCGGCGCGCACCGGCGGGTCGGCGATCACGCGGGTCACCATGGAGTCCGCGGAGTTCATGCCGCCGCCGCTGCGCTTCGAGCCCGGCACGCAGCCGGTCTCGCAGGTGGTCGGCCTCGGCGCCGCCGTCGACTTCATCACGCGCGCTGACCTCGCTCGCGCGGCGGTGCGCGAGCACGAGCTCGTTGAGCGGCTCGTGGCCGGGATCACAGAGACTCCGGGGCTCCGGCTCCTCGGCCCGGCCGACACCTCGCAGCGCATCGCGCTCACCGCGGTGTCGGTGGCGGGTGTCCACGCGCACGACGTGGGGCAGTTCCTCGACGAGCAGGGCGTTCTCGTGCGCGTGGGGCACCACTGCGCGCAACCGCTGCACCGGGCCCTCGGCATTACATCGAGCACGCGAGCGAGCGTGCACCTGACCACCACAGAGGACGAGGTTGATCGCTTCCTCGACGCGCTCCGCGGCGCACAGCGGTATTTCGGAGCGGAGGTGTCGGCGTGAGCGCGCTCGACGGACTGTACCAAGAGGTCATTCTCGATCACTCGAAGCGCCCCATCGGCAAGGGTGAGCTCGACCCGGCGGCGGGCGCGCTCACCGCGACGCACCACGAGTTCAACCCGAGCTGCGGCGACGAGATCGACCTGTCAATCGCGGTTGATCCCGAAACGGGCCGGATCTCGCAGCTCGCCTGGGAGGGCCAGGGCTGCTCGATCTCGATGGCGTCGGCCTCGATCCTCTCGCAGCTTGTGCGCGACGAGGAGCTGACGATCGCGGGGGCCCGCGAGCGGATCGACGCGTTCAGGCACATGATCCAGGCGCGCGGCGCCGAGGAGCCCGACGAGGATCTGCTCGGCGACGCGGTCGCACTGCAGGGCGTCTCGAAGTTCGTGATGCGCGTCAAGTGCGCGATGCTCGGCTGGGTGGCGCTCGAGGCGGATCTGGCGCAGGTCGACGCACAGCGCGCGGGGGCGTAGTCGTGGCCGCGATCGAGATCACCCCGGAGAGCGCGCTGCCGGAGATCCGCGCGGCCCTCGCCGCCCTTGAGGATCCGCGGGCGCGCGCCGTAAACGAGCGACACGGCGACGACCACGGCGTCAACCTCACCAAGCTGCGCGGCGTCGCGAAGGCGCTCAAGCGAAACCATCCGCTCGCGCTCCAGCTGTGGGCCACGGGTGGCTCGCCCGAGCGGCTCGTCGCACTGCTCATCGCAACGCCCAGGGCCTTCAGCGCGGCCGAGCTCGACGCGATGCTGCGCGACGCGCGGATCCCGAAGGTGCGCGATTGGCTCGTCAACTACATCGTCAAGAAGAGCCCCCACGTCGAGGAGCTGCGGCTCGCCTGGTTCTCCGACCCGGATCCCCGGATCGCCGGATCCGGGTGGGCCCTCACCTCCGATCGAGTGGCGAAGCGCCCCGAGGGGCTCGACCTCGCGGGCCTGCTGGATCAGATCGAGGCGGAGATGCCGGCTGCGCCCGAGGGCTTGCAGTGGGCGATGAACGAGTGCCTCGCGCAGATCGGCATTCACCACGCTGAGCTGCGCGCCAGGGCGCTCGACATCGGTGAGCGGCTGCAGGTCCTCGCGGACTACCCGACCCCGCCGGGCTGCGTCTCCCCGTTCGCCCCCATCTGGATCACCGAGATGGTGGCGCGCCAGAAGTAGCCGCTGCGCGCGGCTGCCTCGCGCCGCCACCCGCTCGGTCGCCCCGCGCCGCCCGCCCGCTCGGTGGCCTCGCGCCGCCGCCCGCTCAGCCGCCGACCCGGCTCACCAGCGTCGCGGTCGCGCTGCCGGAGGCGGCGAGGCGGTCGGCGACCTCTCGCGTCATCGCTTGCAGTGCCGCACTCGCGTGCGTGGGCGCCATGTCCGAGCGCCGGGCGAGGCTGACCGTGCGGGTGAGCGCTGCGCCGGCGAGCGGCGTGGCCCGCAGCTTCGGCCGGTCGACGGCCACCATCGCGGGCACCACGGCGACCCCGATGCCGCGTTCCGCGAAGCGCAGCGCCGCGTCCATCTCCACGCCCTCGACCGCGACCACCGGGGTGAGCCCTGCCGCGCGATACGCCGCGTCCATCGCCACGCGCAGGTCGTAGTTCTCCGGGAACACGATCTGCGGCACACCCGCGAGCTCCGCGATCGTCACGGCGCGCTGCGTCTCGTCGGGCGCCGCCGCGAACGGGTCGGGCCGGTCGGCGGCGGAGACGGCGACGAGGCGCTCGCTCAGGATCGGCTCGCGATCGAGCACCGCCCGCGCCTCCCCCGCACCGACGCTCGTCACGATGAGCGCGAGATCGAGCGCACCCTCCATGAGCGCGGCGATCAGACTGCGCGAGCCGCGCTCGAGGATCTCGATGTCGATCCCGGGGTAGCGCTCGTGAAACTCGGCGAGCACGTCGACCACGAGGCTCGTGCAGAGCGTGGGGGTGGCCCCGAGCCGGATCCTGCCGCGGCGGAGGCCCGCCATCTCGGCCATCTCGCTGCGCGCGGTCTCGGCGTCGGCGAGCATGCGGCGCGCGAGCGGGAGCAGGCGCTCCCCCGCGCTCGTGAGCGCGACGTTGCCGCGCACCCGGTGAAAGAGTTCCACGCCGAGCTCGCGCTCGAGCGTGGCGATTTGCCGGCTGAGTGAGGGCTGGGCGAGGTGGAGCTGCTCGGCGGCGCGCGTGAAGTGCCCGGTAAGGGCCACCTCCGCGAAACCACGCAACTGGTCGAGATTCACACTCAATAGCATATCCGCATCGTCGTCATCCGCTCTATTCATTGGAGTAATCGTCACTGAGTGCCTAGCGTGGTGCGCATGCACACCACACCAGCAGCAGATCGCCCCGAACGCCTCCTGTCCACCTCCGTCCTCGTCATCGGCACCGGCGGCGCCGGCCTGCGAGCGTCGATCGAGCTCGCCGAGCGCGGCGTCCAGGTCCTCGCCGTGGGCAAGCGCCGCGCGCACGACGCGCACACCACTCTCGCGGCCGGCGGAATCAACGCCGCGCTCGGCACGATGGATCCGGAGGACAGCTGGGAGCAGCACGCGGCGGACACGCTCCGCGAGTCGTACTACCTCGCCGATCCGGCGATCGTCGAGGTCGTCACGAAGGGGGCCGCGGAGGGCATCGCCGACCTCGAACGCTGGGGCATGCCGTTCGCCCGCGAGGAGGACGGCCGGATCAGCCAGCGGTTCTTCGGCGCGCACAAGTACCGGCGCACCGCCTACGCGGGCGACTACACGGGGCTCGAGATCCAGCGCACGCTGATGCGTCGCGCGGCAGAGCTCCAGGTGCCGATCGTCGACACGATCTACATCACCCGGCTGCTCACGAGCGCGGGGCGCGTCTTCGGCGCGTACGGCTTCGACATCGTTGACGGCTCCCCCGTGGTGATCCACGCGGACGCCGTGATCCTCGCGGCCGGCGGGCACACTCGCATCTGGCGCAACACCTCCTCCCGGCGCGACGAGAACACCGGTGACTCGTTCCGGCTGGCCGCGCTCGCGGGCGGCAAGATCCGCGACGCCGAGCTCGTCCAGTTCCACCCGTCCGGGATCCTCGAGCCGACCGAGGCCGCCGGCCTGCTCGTGTCGGAGGCCGCGCGCGGCGAGGGCGGGATCCTGCGCAACGCGCTCGGCGAGCGCTACATGGAGAAGTACGATCCCGAGCGAATGGAGCTCTCCACACGGGATCGAGTCGCGCTCGCCAGCTACACCGAGATCGTCGAGGGACGCGGCACCACGAACGGCGGGGTGTTCCTCGACGTGTCGCACCTGCCGCGCGAGCAGATCCTCGCGAAGCTGCCCCGCGTGTACCGCAACCTCATCGACCTGCAGATGCTCGACATCACCGAGGAACCGATCGAGATCGCCCCGACCGCGCACTACTCGATGGGCGGCGTGTGGGTGCGCCCCGAGGACCACGGCACCGGGGTGGACGGACTCTACGCGATCGGCGAGGCGTCGAGCGGACTGCACGGCGCAAACCGGCTGGGCGGCAACTCGTTGATCGAGCTGCTCGTCTACGGCCGGATCACGGGGGCCGACGCCGCCGCGTACGTCTCGGGGATCACCGAGGTGCGGCGCGACCCGGCCGCGGTCGCCGAGGCGCGCGCGGAGATGGCCGGGCTTCTGACCGAGCGCGGGGCGACGAGCGAGAGTCCGCGGCGCCTGCAGCGCGCACTGCGCGATCTCATGACCGAGCACGCCGGCGTGGTGCGCAGCGAGGAGGGGCTCACCGCGGGCCTCGCGAAGCTCGCCGTCCTCGAGGAGCGCGTCGCGAACGTCACAGCACACCCAGACATCGCAGGCTTCGACGACCTCGCGCACGCCTTCGATCTCTACGGTTCGCTCCTCGCCGCGCGCGCCACCCTCGAGTGCGCCCTCGAGCGCCGCGAGACGCGTGGCTGCCACAACCGCTCCGACTACCCGGAGACCAGCGCCGAGCTGCAGGGCAACTTCGTGTGGACCCCGGAGGGCGGGGCCACGTTCGAGCCGCTGCCCGAGGCGCCCGAGTCGTTCCGGGCGCTGGCGTACGCGACGGCGGACGAGACGGTCGTGGGCAAGCTCGTCGAGTAGCGCTGGGGTCTAGTGTGCGCCCGGGCTCCATTCGGGGCCCGGGCGCACGCGCGCGGGGCCGGGGCGCGTGGGGCCGGCGGGGTTCGGCCGCGGAGCTGGGCTTGGAACGCCGAGTGGCGCCTCCGCCCGCCGTCCACAGCCGCGATTTCTGACCCCCGAGCCCGAATTCGCCACCGTTTCTGTGGACAACCCGCGGCGCGTGCCCCGGCCGATGGACACTCGGAGCATGACTCAGCCGCAGACCGCCCCCAGCCCAGCCGCCCCGCGCGTTCTCACCTGCCACACCCCCGCCGACTACCTCGCCGCGCTCCCACTCCTGTTGGGGTTCACGCCACAGGACTGCCTGGTCGCGGTGTGCTTCTCGGGCAGTAGGTCCGGGCCCGCGCTCCGGATCAATCTGCCACCCGACGATTCTCCGGAGCGGGTCAGCGAGTTCGTCGACGTCTTCGTCTCGGCACTCGACTCGCTCCACGACGCCCCGCACGGGCGCGGCCACTCCGCAGCGCCGCCGCACGCAGTCGCCATCGCCATCGTCACCGACGAGCGCTTCGCTGATGAGCGCTTCGCTGACCCGCCGGATGCCTCCGGCGCAGCAGGCCCACCCGGCGCACCCCGCGTGCCCCGCGTACCGCGCACGCCCCACGCGCCCCACGCGCCGCACGCCGCACTCGCCCGGGGCGTGAAAGACGCGCTCATCGGCGCCGGGCTCGCGGTCCGTGAGCTGTGCTGTCTCGCGGCCGACGGCTGGGTCAGCTATCTCGATCCGCACGCACCAGCGGGTGGGCACCCCCTCAGTGAGATCGAGACCAGTCCCATCGCGCTCGCGGCGACCCTGCGCGGCGACGAGGTCCGCGATTTCGCGGCGGTGAGCGCGATTCCCGAGGCGGACCCCCAGCGCGCCGCCGCGGTCGTCGCCGCGCTTGCGCGTCTGCAACGCAGCGCCCCGTCGGAGCGGCCCTCGATCCAGCGCACCGCCGCGGCCGCGCGCATGCTGCGCCGGCCGCAGGCGCTCACCCCGCGGGACACCGCGGCGCTCATCCGCACGCTGGCCCACCCGGTGCAGTGGTTCGGCGTCGTGCTCGGAATCCTGCTGCCCCCGGAGCGCGCAGCGGTGCTCATGAGTGAACCCCAGACGGGCGCGCAGCTCCGGCGCATCGCGGGCGA
The DNA here is from genome assembly GCF_004217175.1 of Leucobacter luti. Classification (GTDB taxonomy): domain Bacteria; phylum Actinomycetota; class Actinomycetes; order Actinomycetales; family Microbacteriaceae; genus Leucobacter; species Leucobacter luti. The sequence continues at coordinate 400,634 of NZ_SHKI01000002.1, read as the reverse complement.
CACCGCGGCCGGGGTGGCACAGCACCGCGGTGCGCTCCTGTTCCTCCTCGCGTCGTTGAGTCCGGAGTTCACCGAGCACGAGCGGCTTCCCGCGGTGCGGGATCGCCTCCGCACCGCAATCGCTGAGTGTCCGAGCGCCGACCGGGCGCCACTCCTCGCGCTGAGCGCGTGGCTGTGGTGGATGTGTGGCATCCAGAGCGTCGCCCAGGTGCACGTCGATGCGGCGCGGGACATCGACCCGAACTCGGTGCTTGCGCTCACGGTCGACCGGGTCATCGTCGTCCCCAGCCACGTGAAGCGGGTCCCCGATGTGGTCGGCAGTGGCCTCTGACGCGGCGGCTGGGCCAGACGCCGCGCCTCAGCGCTCCGCGGGCACCCCGCGCGCTCGCCGCACTTCTGCCCCGAGTAGCTCAACGATCCGACGCACCTCGTCCGCCTGGAGCGGCGCTGGCAGCGTGAACCGCAGGGCGGTGTGGGCGTCCTCCGGCGACACCCCCAGTGCGAGCAGCACGGGCGACGGCTCGGATTTGCCAGCGGCGCACGCGGAACCAGACGACACGGCGAGGCCCGCCGCGTCGAGCGCCACCAGCAGCGATTCCCCGCTCACCCCCGAGACCGTCACTGAGGCGTGCCCGGGCAGCCGCTCCTCGGGGTGGCCGGTAAGCACAATCCCGGGCACCCGTTCGAGCAGTCCTGAGATCAGCGCGTCGCGGCTCAGCATGAGCTCGAGCGCGGTGGTCCCGATCTCCCGCGTCGCCGCCGCAACCGCCGCAGCGAAGCCGGCGATCCCCGCCACGTTCTCGGTGCCGGAGCGCACGCCGCCCTCCTGCCCGCCGCCGTGCACGAGCGCCTCGATGGGGGTGCCCCGGCGCAGCAGCAGCGCGCCGACCCCCTGCGGGCCACCGAACTTGTGCGAGGCGACCGTCAGCGCGTCGACCGCCAGGCCCGGCCAGGCCTCGGCGTCCCTGCCCGGCTCGGTGCCCTCTATGTCCGCGGCACCGCGGGCCTGGCCCGCGGTCGAGCCGAACGAGACCGGCAGGCTCGCCGCGGCCTGCACCGCGTCGGTGTGGACCGGCACGCCGAGCGCCCGCGCGGGTGCCGCGAGCTCGTGCAGCGCCTGCACGGTCCCAATCTCCCCGTTCGCTAGGCCGATCGACAGCAGCGTGGTGTCGGCGCGCAGGGCCTCCGCCACGGCCGCCACCGCCACCCGGCCGTCCGCGTCGACCGGCAAGATGCTCAGTTCGAAGCCGAACACGCGCTCAAGGTACCGGCACGATTCGAGCACCGAGGGGTGCTCGATCGCCGAGGTCACGAGGTGCCGGCCGCGCGGCCGCGCCAGCGCGAGGCCCACGATCGCGAGCGCGTTCGCCTCGGTGCCGCCCGAGGTGAACACCACCTCGCTCGGCACCGCGCCGAGCGCGTCAGCGATGCGCTGCCGCGCCGTCTCCACCTCCGTGCGCGCGCGAAAGCCCGCCGAGTGCACGCTTGAGGCGTTCGCCTGGCCCGCGTCCCACACGGCGAGCATCGCGGCGCGCGCCGCCGGTCGCAGCGGCGCCGTCGCGGCGGCATCGAGGTACCCGGCGCTCACCGTGCACCCCTCCGGCCCGCCGCGCGGAGTTCGGCCGCTCGGGGGCGGCCGGTGGCTTGAGGGTGCCTGGCGACTCGGGAGTGCGAGGGCCCGGCGACGCGCGGCGACATCACGCGGCGTCGAGCCCCAGGTCGAGCGCCCGGGCGCCGTGGGTGAGCTGCCCCACCGAGATCACGTCCACCCCGGCCTCCGCGATCCCCACCACCGTGTCGATCGTCACCCCACCGCTCGCCTCGACGATTGCCCGGTCGCCGATCAGCGCCACGCCGGCGCGCAGTTCGTCGGTGGTGAAGTTGTCGAGCAGGATCCCGGTCGGCCGCGCCGCCAGCACGGGCTCGATCTGCTCAAGCCGGTCGACCTCCACCACGATCGCGGTCGTGTGTCCGGCCCGCTCCCGCAGTCCGGCGAGGGCCGCGGTCGTCGAAGCTGCGTCGTCGGCGCCGAGCGCCGCGAGGTGGTTGTCTTTCACCATGATCGCGTCGGAGAGGCTAAACCGGTGGTTCGATCCCCCGCCCGCGCGCACCGCGTGCTTCTCAAGCGCGCGCAGTCCGGGCGTCGTCTTCCGCGTATCAGCGATCCGCGCACCCGTGTGCGCCACCGCTGCCACGAAGTGCGAGGTCAGCGTCGCGATGCCGCTCATGCGCTGACTAAAGTTGAGCGCCACACGCTCGCCGGTCAGCACGCCCCGCGCCGGGCCGGCAATCTGCGCAAGTACGTCGCCCGCGATGAACGGGGTGCCCTCCGCGACCAGCTCTGTGACGGTCACGCGCGGATCCACCTGCCGAAACGTCTCCTCGATCAGCGGGCCCCCGGCGAAGACTCCGGCCTCGCGCGCCACGAGCCGCGTGGCCACGAACGCCGCTTCGGGGGTTGTCAGCTCAACGGTGAGGTCGCCCCAGGGGGCGTCCTCACCGAGCGCGGTCTCGACGATGCGGGACACAAGATTTGGGGTCAGCATGATGACAGGCTCCTCACGGATTCGGGGACGGGTGACGGGGCGGCGGCCGCGCTGGCGGGCTCACGGGCGGAGCCGACGGCCGCTGCCGCACCTGCCGCCGCTGCAAGACCGTGGGGTCCGGCGGTGCGAAGCGTGAGCCGCAGGGGCCGCCGCTGGGCCTGCGCCGGGTCGGTCTCCGCGCAGTCCGCGCGCTGGTGCGAGCCGCGCGACTCCCGCCGTGCCGCGGCTGCCGCGCACACGAGCGCCGCGAGCGCCGCGGCGTCGCCGGAGTGCCGCTCGAACACCGTGGCGGCGGCGCGCAGCCCGCCCGCGTCGCGCTCGATCCCCAGCCCCGCACTGATCGCCGCGGTCACCGCGGTCGCGCTCTGAGTGCGGGCATCTGCGCTGGCCTCGGGGCCGGAGCCGACGGCGGTCTCAGCGACGGTACTGCCGGCAGTGGTGGCCGAGACGCCACCTCCGGCCGGGTCTGCGAACACCGTGGCGGCGGCGCTGCCGGCAGCGTGAGCCGCGGCCTCCGGAACCGCGACGGCGGCGGCACTGAGCAGCTCAGCAAACCCGCGGCCGCGGTGCTCCCACCCGCCCCGGTCCGTCGCGGCGGCGCGGCCCACGGCGGCACCCCACACGAGCCCTTCGAGTAGCGAGTTTGAGGCGAGCCGGTTGGCGCCGTGCACCCCGGTGGAGGCGACCTCCCCGGCTGCGAAGAGCCCGGGCACCGACGTCCGGCCGTCGAGATCGCACGCAACGCCGCCCATCGTGTAGTGCGCGGCAGGTGCGACCGGAATCGGCTCGCGCGCCCAGTCGAGTCCGCGCGCGGCGACGGTCGCCGAGATGCCGGGGAACTCGCGCGCGAGGGCGCCCGCGCCGCCGGCGCGCTCAATGCCGGTCGCGTCGAGCCACACCTCCGTCTCGCCGCGCTCGCGCAGCACGCGGTGGATCTCGCGGGACACCACGTCCCGCGGCGCGAGGTCGGCGAGCGGGTGCCGCCCCACCATAAACCGAGTTCCCGCGCCGTCGCGCAGCACGGCACCGGCGCCGCGCACTGCCTCGGACACCAGCTCACCGGTGCCGTCCGCGGCGACGTGCAGCACGGTCGGGTGAACCTGCACGAACTCGAGATCGGCGAGCAGAGCTCCCGCGCGCGCAGCGAGCAGCACGCCAGTGCCCCGCGCCCCCGCGTGATTGGTGGTGCCCGGGAACAGGCCGGCGTAGCCGCCCGTCGCAAGCACGACCGCGGCCGCGCGACGAGTGCTGCGCACGCCGCCCGGTCCCCGCAGCACGGCCCCGGTGACGGCGCCCGCGTCGCGCACCAGTGATTCGACGTGCGCGCCCTCGGTGAGCCGCAGGCGCCCCACAGCCGCAGCGTCGCGCACGCGGTCTGAGAGGAAGGCGTGCAGCACTGCGCCGGTGCGGTCGCCGCCAGCGTGGACGATCCTCGCCGCGCCGTGCGCCCCCTCGAGCCCCAGCTCCGGGAGTCCGTCGGGTCCGCGGTCGATTCCGAGCCCCGCCTGGATCAGCGCGCGCACCGCGCCCGCACCGTCGGCGGTGAGCTGCGCGGCGGCCTCCCGATCGACGAGTCCGGCGCCGGCGGTGATCGTGTCGGCGAGGTGCGCGCGCTCGCGGTCCCCCGCACCAATCGCGGCGGCCACACCACCCTGGGCGAGCGCGGTGTTCCCACCGGCAAGCCGATCCGCGTCCGGAAAGATCCGGCCCGGCGTCACGAGTTCAACGTCGGCTCCGGCGGCGAGCGCAGCGAGCGCGCACGACAGCCCGGCGACCCCGGCACCAACGACGAGGATCACGGCCGGGCCGCGAGCATCCGCTCAAGGGCGACCCGCGAGTCACCAGCAACGTCGTCCGACACGCGGATCTGGTTGGGGGTCTCGCCCGCGAGCAGCGCCTCGAGCGTCCAGGCGAGGTAGGCGGGGTGGATGCGGTACATCGTGGAGCACGGGCACACCACCGGGTCGAGGCAGAAGATCGTGAGGTCCGGCCGCTGCTGCTGCAGCCGGTTCACCAGGTTGATCTCGGTGCCGATCGCGAGCACGCTGCCCGGGGCGGCCGCCTCGACCTCTTTGCGAATGTACTCGGTCGATCCGGCGCCGTCCGCGGCCTCGACCACGGCCGCCGGGCACTCGGGGTGCACGATCACGCGCGCACCGGGGTAGTCCGCGCGCGCCTGCTCGATCTGGGCCACCGTGAATCGCTTGTGCACCGAGCAGAACCCGTTCCACAGGATCACACGCGCGTCGCGCAGCTGCTCGGGGGTGTTCCCGCCGAGAGCGAGGTGGGGGCGCCAGAGCGGCATCTGCTCCTCGGCGATCCCCATTTCCTTCGCGGTGTTGCGGCCCAGGTGCTGATCGGGGAAGAACACGACGCGCTGGCCGCGCTCGAACGCCCACTCGAGCACGGTGCGCGCGTTCGAGGAGGTGCACACGATCCCGCCGTTGCGACCGCAGAACGCCTTGATCGCCGCCGACGAGTTCATGTAGGTCACTGGGATCACCGGCTGGAGCTCGCCCTCCGCGGCCGTGCCGAGGGTGGCGGTGAGGTCGCGCCAGCAGTCCTCCACCTGCTCGATCGTTGCCATATCGGCCATCGAGCACCCGGCCGCGAGGTTTGGCAGGATCACTGCTTGCTCGGGGCCGGAGAGGATATCGGCGGTCTCGGCCATGAAGTGCACGCCGCAGAACACGAACGCTTCGGCCTCCGGGTGCTGCTTCGCGGCCTGCGCGAGCATGAACGAATCGCCCACGAAATCCGCGTGCTGCACGATCTCGTCGCGCTGGTAGAAGTGGCCGAGAATCTGCACCCGGTCGCCGAGCGCCGCCTTCGCGGCAATGATCCGCACGGTGAGCTCCGCATCGCTCGCTCCCGTGTACTCCGCGGGGAGCGGGCCTTGGCGCGGCGCGAGCGCGGGAATGTCGTCGGCTGCGGAGGCGCCCGGACCGTACCCGGGGGCGCGGTCGATCGCCCAGGGATCATCCGCGAGCTCGGTGTCGCAGCTCGAGACGCCGGTGGCGCGCAGCGCGATCGGCTTGCGGCCGGCCGGCACCAGCTGTGGTTTGCCGGGCCCGGTCGCCGGGGACAGCTCGGCGCGCTCCCGCGCCGCGGCGCCGCGGATGAGTTCGTGCACGCTGGTCATGTGATGCTCCTCGGTGAGTTCGGGGCCGGTGTCGCCGCCGGGGCGGCTGCTGGTGGGGTGTCATGGGGCTCGGCGGCGGGCGCCGGCTGCGCCGGCACGACAGGTTCGCCGGATCCGCCCGGGCCGCCGGACGCGCCGGAGCCGCCGGGGCCACCGGACGCGCCGGACGCGCTGAAGCGGTAGAGCCTGGCGGGCCGGTGCGCGCCGCCCGTGGCCATGCGCCCGGTGTCGGTGAGTCCGCCCCGCGCAAGCGCCTGGCGGCGGAAGTTCGCGGGGTCGACTGGCTGCCCCAGCACCGCCTCGGTCACGGCGCGCAGCCGCCCGAGGGTGAACTCGGGGCCGAGGAACCGGTGGGCCACGTCTGCGTACTCGGTTTTCGTGCGCAGGCGGGCGAGCGCGTGAGCCACGATCTCCGAGTGGTCGAACGCGAGTGGCGGCAGCAGGTCAGCTGAGAACCAGGCGACGTTGGCGGGCACCGCGTCGGTGCCTGCGCCGCCCGCGTCAGCCGCTTCCCGGGGCGCGGCAGCGGACGTCGGCCCGATGCCGGCCGGCACAGCCGGGTCATCCCAGCGCCGCGCGGCCCCGGCGACGGGAGCCGCTGCAGGAACCGGCAGGGCGGCGGCCGGATCCGTGTCGAGCTCGTGTTCGCCGTAGAGCGCCCAGTAGGCGATCGTGACGAGGCGCTGCGCCTCAGCTGAACGCTCCACGCTGCCAAAGGAGTACAGCTGCTCAAGGTGGCCGGGGCTGCGCCCGGTCGCCGAGCGCAGGCTGCGCAGCGCGGTGTCGTCGAGGGTTTCGTGCCACTCGGTGGGGCCGCCCGGCAGCGCCCACTGCCCGAGGAACGGTGCCCGGGTGCGGCGCACGAGCGGCAGCCAGATCGTGCTCCCCGCGCCGGCTGCGTCTGCGCTGCCCACAGCCGCACCCTGGGGTGGACGAAGCGCAAACGCGACAACCGACACCGCGACCGCGGGCGGAAGATAGCGCCGCTCACTCGCGCTGGTCTCCGCGTACCGCATCGTGCGCTCCCTCGGGTCACCGGCCGGCAAGTTAAAGTCAGAATGACTATAAGTGAGTGTACTCCCGCATCCCGCGGTGTCAATCCGAGATCGACGCGCCGCGGGCCACTCCCCCGCGTCCGTCATTTCCCGGAGGCGCCGCGGACACAACTGTGGTGCGATGTACGCACCGCTCGTGTGCGAGCGTTCGCCCCGTGCGCTCACCCGGAGTGCTCGGCTCATTCGAAGGAACCACATGGACCTCACCAGCACGCTCCCGCGCCGCGTCGTCGTGACCGGCGCAATGTCAGGAATTGGCCGCGCCGTCGCCGAGGGGGTGCTGTCGAGCGGCGGGAGCGCCCTCAGTCTCGACCTCGGCACGCACACGTGGGAGCACCCGCGCTTGAGCTCGCGGCGCGTCGATATCACGAGCGAGGCAGAGGTCACCGCAGCGTTCGCCGAGGCGGAGACGCTGCTCGGTGGGACCCCCGACGCGGTGGTCCACTGCGCGGGGATCTACCAGTGGGGGCCGCTCGAAGACACGACGGTTGCGGCGTGGGAGCGGGTGCTGCGGATCAACGCCACCGGGGCGTTCATCGTGTCGCGTGCGGCAGCGACCGCCCTTCAGACGGGGGCGATCGTGCTGCTCTCCTCGGTCGCATACGGCCGCGGCGACGAGATCGAACCCGGGGCCGCGTACTCCGCGAGCAAGGGGGCGATCGTGAGCCTGACCCGCCAGCTCGCCGCCGAGCTCGGTGGCCGCGGCATCCGCGTCAACGCGGTGGCCCCCGGCATGATCCTGACCCCGATGCTGACGCTTGGGGACGACCCGGCGGCAGTGACCGCGCTGACGCAGCGACTCCCGGCGCGCCGGCTCGGGACTGCGGAGGACGTCGCGGCTGCCTGCCTGTTTTTGGCGAGCGGCGCCGCGTCATACATCACCGGCGCGACGCTGCCCGTCGACGGTGGCTATCTGAGTTCGTAACGGCGTCTGAGCGCAACGCGGCCCGGTACGGGCCACCAGGTGATCCGTACCGGGCCGCGGGTGCTCCGCGAGCGGTGGGCGGCCGCTACGCGCGCTGCTCACCCCCGGGTCCCGCGGCAGCCACTGCGCCGGCGACGTCTTGGTGGCTCTCGTCGCCCTCGTCGCGCTCATCGTCCTCATCGTCCTCGGCCATCCACGCTTCAAGCTTTGCCCAGAGCCCGCTGAAGAACGGCACGAGGCCGCGCGGCATCGTGAGGATCACGACGAGCAGCACGACTCCGAGTGCCGCGAGACGCACCTCCGGGAGATCCTGCAGTTGCATCTGCACGAACGAGAGCAGGAGCGTGCCGACGATCGGGCCCGCGACCGTGCCCATCCCGCCAACGACGAGCATGGTCACCACGAGCGTCATCGGGCTGAGCCCCATGAGCGTTGGTGAGGCAACGGTGAAGACGTTTGCGTACAGCGCCCCGGCGACCCCCGCGAGAAAGCCGGAGATTGCGAATACAAGCATCTGGTAGGTCTTCTGGCCGATACCGCGCGCGGAGGCGAGCGCCGGGTTGTCGCGCATCGCGATCATGCCGTTGCCGAGCGGGGACCGCACCAGCACGAGCACAATCAGGGTTGTGGCCACCGCGGCGACGAACGCGACCCAGTAGTTCAGGCTCAGCGCCCCCGGCCCGGTGAAGCCGAAGCCGCCGAAGCCAGACAGCCCGTAGCTGCCACCGGTGATCCCCGACTGATCGGCGACGATCAGCAGGCGCACCACCTCGGCGAAGCCGAACGTCAGCAGCGAGACGTAGATGCCGCGCAGCCGCAGCACCGGGATCGACAGCAGCAGCGCGATCCCGCCGGAGACACAGCCGGCGATGATGAGCGAGAGCCACGCCGGCACCGGGAGATAGATGGTGATCAGCGCGGCCGAGTACGCCCCGAGCGCGTAGAACGCGAGCTGCCCAAAGTTCCACACCCCGCCGTACCCGAGCACCAGGTTCCAGCTCTGTGCGAGCGTCAGCGTGATCATCGCGAGCGTCGCAACGCTGAGCCAGCTCCGATCCGGCGCGATGAGCGGGAACAGGGCACCAATTGTGAGCGCCACGATGATGAGCAGCGGCCGCGGGCGCGGCCAGCCCATCGCGCGGGCATCCCATCGCGGCAGCGCCGCCATGCGGCCAAGAGTTGCAGTGTTGTCGGTCATAGCCTTGCCTCCTGCGGCTTGCCTGCGATTCCGAATGGGCGCACGATGAGCACCACAACGATGAGCGCGTACAGCACGGGCATCGCGTAGGTGGCGCTCCAGAAGATGGACACTGCCGCCTGCACGAAGCCGATAATGTATGCGGCGATGATGGTGCCGCGCGTACTCCCGAGCCCCGCAAAGATCGCGACGATCAGCGCCTGCAGCATCGGCAGCTCCCCCATCGTCGGCGACACGAAGTACACCGGCGCGAGCAGCACGCCGGCAAGTCCCGCGAGCCCGGCCGCAAGCCCCATCGTGAGCACATACGCCCGCCGAGCCGGAATGCCCATGAGCCGCGCCGCATCGAGGTTCTGTGCCACGGCGACAATCGCGAGCCCATAGCGCGACCGGCTCAGGAACAGGCCGAGCGCAACGAGCGCCACGATCGCGATGGCCGCGGTGAGGATCTGATGCCACGTGATCGACACCCCGGCCGTCAGTTCGATCCTGCCGGGCAGCAGCGTCGGGAAATCCTTCTGCCGCGGCCCGAAGCTGAGCTGGACGATGCTCTGCACGATCGAGGCAATCGCGAAGGTCGAGATGAACGCCGTCATCTCGAAGTCGACCCCGGCCCGTCCCACGAGCCGGCTGATACCCACGCCGTAGCTCAGCATGCCGAGAATGAACGTGACGATCACCGCGAAGATCATTGCAATCCACGGCGAGACGCCAGTGCCGTTGACAAGCGCCCACGCCGCGACACCGCCGACCATCACCATGACGCCCTGGGCCATGTTGAGTACCCGGAGCGTTCCGTACACGAGGCTCATACCGATCGTGATGAGCGCGAGCATCGAGCCCTGCACGAGCGCGCTCACGAGCGTTTGAAGAATGAGGTTCATTCTGAGACCCCCAAGTATGTTTCGCGGATCGCGCGATCGTCGAGCAGCTCGGAACCGCGACCGGAGCGGACGACCGTGCCGTTTTCGACCAGGTGAATGTCGCGCGCGAGGCTCCGCGCGCGGTTGATATTTTCCTCGACGAGGAGCACGGTCATGCCGGTATCGACGATGCGCCTGATCTGGTGGTACACCTCGTCGACGATCACCGGGGCGAGCCCGAGACTCGGCTCGTCGATCATGATGAGCCGGGCGTCGCCCATGAGGCCCCGCCCGATCGCGAGCATCCGCCGCTCGCCGCCCGAGAGCGTGCGGGCACGCTGGCCGCGCCGCTCAAGGAGACGAGGAAAGATGTCATACACTTCAGCAATGCGCTCGCGCGACCGTTTCGCCGCGGTGCGGGTAAAGGCACCGAGCACCAGGTTTTCCTCGACAGTCATGTCCGGAAACACCAGGTCCCCCTGCGGCATGTGGATCAGGCCGAGCTCAACGATCTTCTCCGCTTTCAGTTTGGTGATATCGGTGCCGTCGAACCGGATCGACCCCGAGCGCACTCGGAGCAGCCCGCTGATGGCGCGCAGCAGTGTCGTCTTCCCGTGCCCGTTTGGACCAACGAGCGCGGCGCACTCCCCGGTTGCCACACCGAGCGTGATCCCCTGCACGATAACCGTCGAGCCGTATCCGGCGACGACGTCGGTGAGTTCGAGCATTATGCGTCCCCCTTCCGTGCGATTCGATTCGCTGCGGTGGTGGTGGCTTCCTCGGCGGATGACCCGAGGTAGACCCGGACCACCTCCGGGTCGCTCATCACCTCGCGGGGCTCGCCCTGGCGCAGGGTGCGGCCCTGGTCCATGATGAGCACCCGGTCGGCGAGCGCCATCAGCGCCCGCATCACGTGCTCGATGAGCACGATGGTGATCCCCGCGTCATTAATGCGTTCAAGCAGTTGCAACAGCGCGTCGATTTCATCGTCGGTGAGACCACCGAACGGCTCATCGAGGAACAGCATCGACGGCGAGCTCGCGAGCGCCGAGGCGATCATGAGCCGTTTCTTGTCATAGACCGGCAGTGGCCCAGACACCTCGGCTGCGCGGTCGCCGAGCCCCACGAACTCGAGCGCAGCGCCGGCGCGGTCCCAGACCTCGGGGTCACGCGTGAGGCTCCGCCACCACGGTTTTCCCGAGCCGAAGTGCGCACCCACCACCGCGTTCCCCATCACGGTCTCGCTGTCGAAGACCGAGGGCTTCTGAAAGGTTCGTGTAATTCCAAGGTGGCAGATCTCGTGAATCGATGAGCGCTGGATCGGCGATCCCTCGAACAGGACCTCGCCACTCGTGGCCCGCACCATTCCGGTGATCAGATCGAACAGCGTCGTCTTCCCCGCACCATTGGGCCCGGCGATCCCAAAGATCTCGCCGCGCCGCACGTCGAAGCTCACCGAGTCCACCGCGGTGAGCCCGCCGTAGCGCTTGGTCGCCCCGCGGACCTCGAGCTGCGCCTCGGGCGCCGTGCCGCTCACAGCCACGTCGGCAGCACGAACTCGCCCTTGCCGTAGGGGGCCGGGGAGAACAGCACCTGTTCTCCGTCCTGAATCTGGTAGGTGAGGTGTGGCATACCGAGGCTCGGGTCGTCGGTGGCGTCGGGGTACGGGATCGCGGTGAGCTCCTCTGCCCCAAAGCGGTAGGTGCCAACAACGCCGCGGAACGTGAGCGCCGACACCGCGCTCGACACCGCCTCGAAGTTGTACGGGTCACCCGCGCGGGAGGCAGCCAGGGCCCACAGCCGCACAATGTCGTACTGGGCGCCAGACTGGCTGAGACCGGCTTCTGTGCCGTACGTCTTCGCGTAGCGCTCACGGAAAGCGAGCCCCATCTCGTCGGGCAACGTACCGATTGTGGTTGACCAGACCACCCCGTTCGCGGCGTCGCCAGCCAGGTCGATGTACTCGGGAACGCTCGGCCCGTACTGCTGGTAGAGGAGCGATGGCGTCGGCGCGGTCGCGAACTGCTTCGCGAAGCTCGCAAGGTCGCCCGCGAGATAGTCGGTGACGAAAATCAGGCCGGGCGGGTTGTTTCGGATCTTCGAGAGCTGGGGGCCCCAGTCAGCGTAGGGAACCGAGACCTCCTCGTACATCGTGATGTCCCACCCCATCTCGCGAAGCCCCTCCTGCATCACGGTGGCGATCGAGATCGAGTACGAGTCGTTGCTAGAGATCACCGCGGCGCTCTGCGACGAGGGCACCCACACGCCCTGGTCGATCCACTCCTGCATGAGCTGCAGGAAGCCGCTCGCGTACCACGGCTCGGTGGGGCAGCACTGGAAGATGTTCGTGATGCCGTGCTTCACGACGTAATCAGTGTTTGCCTGGAGAGTGTTCGTGTGGAAGAGCGGCACCCCGGCCTGCGCGTACGTGGGGAACTCGACCGAGGTTGCCGTCGTATACCCGCCCGACGCCGCAGCGACGTTCTCTCGCGATACGAGCCGCTCGGCAACCTGAATGAAGTTCTCGGGCGCTTGGTCCGCGATGTCCCCGATCACGAGCTCGACCTGGCGCCCGAGCACGCCGCCGGCCGCGTTGATGTCTTCGACCGCGAGCTCGGCACCGCGGACCATCTCCTGTCCGTCTCCGGAATACGGCCCGGTGACCGGAGCAACGATTCCGAACTTGATGGTCTCACCACCGCCAGCCGCACCAGCCGTCGTCCCGCCGCGCCGCGGCGACATGAAGTAGCCGCCGGCGCCGCCGGCGAGGAGGCCGGCCGCGCCGGCAATCCCGATGCCGCGCACGAGGTCGCGCCGCGTGACACGCTTTCGCTGTGGCGCAGGATTCGGTGTCGTCTCGCTCATTAACCACTCCTTTGTGAAGGTTCTTCCGGCGTCAGTGAGGTGGGTCTGCGCACCACCGTGCCGTCAGAAACTCACGCTAGGCGAGGGCTTCGTAGGAGAGCATGCGTCATTTGACGGATTCGGCGCCCGGATCGAGCCAACTCGGCACCTCGAACGCCGAGATGTCCCCAAATGGTTCGGGATCGAGCAGGGTGTGATCCCCCGCCTGGATCTGGTAGACGAGGTGCGCCTGACTGAGCGCTGCGTCGGGGGTGGTGTCCGGGTACAGCTTCGGTGCCTGCCCCGTCTCACCGAAGTAGTAGACGCCGTTCACCCCGCGATAAGGCCATCGGCGCAGGTAGCGCACCACATCCGCGGTGTTGCGCGCGTCAACCGATGACCACGCCGCTGCAAGCATTCGCACCTGGTCATACACCGCGCCGGCAATCGACCACCCCGGGTCCTGCCGGAACTTCGCACGATACTGCGCGCGGAACCGACTCCCCAGCTCGTCGTCGTATGTTCCCGTGGTGGTCGACCAGATCACCCCGTCCGCACGGGGTCCGAGCTCGCGCACAAACCCGGGGTTTGACGGCGAATAGATGCCGTAGACGAGTGCCGGCACGCCACGCCGCAGGAACGCCTCGTGGAACGCGATGAGCTCACTATCGACGTAGTTTGCGATCAGGATCACGTCCGGATCGGCCGCTGCGACCGTCTCCATGACCGCGTCCCAGTCAGTTCCACCCACCGGCGTAGCGATCGACTCGGTTACCGCCCACCCCGCCGCGACAGCCTGATCCCTGAACAGTGGGGTCGCGACGTGCATGCTCTGCGACGGCATCTCGAGCGGCACGATCGTGCGGCTGCGCGCTGCCCAGCCGCCGGTGCGCTCAAGCTTGTCGAGGAGCCTGAGCATGCCGGCGCCGTAGTACGTCTCCGAGGCGCACGTCTGAAAGATCATGCCAAACTTCCACGGCTCCTGCTCGGCCCGGCGCACATCCGCCTCGAACGTCGCCGTGTGCAAGAACGGCTTCCCGTACTCAGCGATCTCTTCCATAAACTGCGGGTGCTCGGCGCTCACGTAGCTTGAGATGATCGCGTCGACGTCGGCGGCGAACAGGCGGTGCAGCGCCGCACGGATATCTGCCCAGTCGAACGTACTCACGATCTCGTGAATCGGCTCGATCAACCGACCGCCGATCCCGCCCTGCTGGTTGATCTCATCAACCGCGAGCAGCGCTCCGTTCAGCGTCTGTTCGCCGTCTGAGGAAGAGTGGTCCGGTACCACGATCCCGAGCCTGATCGGAAGCCGCGTCATCACTTGCGTACGGATCGGCAGGTACCCGCGGTCGAGCCGCCGGTGCACCGCGAGCTCGAGCTCGGCAATCCCGATCCCGCCCTCGTCTGGAACGCCGCCCGGCAGCGGCAGGCGCAGCAGACCGAGATCGACCGCGAGCGCGGCGAGCCCCCCGCGCGAGCTCTGGCCCAGCTTTTCGAGAAGCCGCTCGAGCTGACTGGAGACGGTCCTGGCGGCCGTACCGAGGCGCTCGGACACTCCACTGTTCGTCAGACCGAGGGCCACGAGGGTGAGTACGTCGAGCTCACGAACCGTGATGCCGCGCGGCATCTCCACCCGCTCGACGCGCACCACGACCCGGTCCGGGGCGGCCCCGAGCGGCCCGTGCGCGCCCTCCCGCGAGAGCTGGACGTCGAGCCAGCGGTCGCCGTCGCGCCAGAGGAAGCGCAGCGCCGGTCTCCCAATGAGCAAGAACGCTTTCGCGTACGCCCAGATATCCGAGGGCACCTGGGCCGGCAAGATCCCGTCCGGCGTATCCGCCGTAATCGTGCGCTCAATCGCCTGATCCGACATGTGGTTCTCCTGGTTTTCCTGATCCCTCGCTGACACGCACGGTCAGGTAGCGAGGAATCCTCCGTCGGCCGCCAATGCCACGCCCGTTACGTATGAGGAGGACCTGCTGATCAGATAGTAGCAAGTCTCCGCGATCTCCTCGGGCGTGCCGGCTCGGCCCAGCGGGAGCCGTTGCGCAAGCTCGCGCGTCGGGGCGTCCTCCCCCGCGACCAGCCCCACTCGGAGGAGATTCACGCGCACCCCAAACGGGCCCCACTCGACGGCGAGCTGTCTGGTCATCCCCGCCAGGCCGGCGGCCGCTGCGCCCGGGGACACCCGGGGCAGGCCCGCGATTCCGCGGCTCGCGGAGGCGTCACCGAGGAACACTACAGCGCCGTCGTCGACGGGGGCACCGCCGCGCAATCGGAGCATCTCGCGCACACCGGCCTGCGCAAACAGGAACGCGGCTCCCAACTGCCGCTGCACGTCACGCCACCCGGCCACCGACTCGGTGACGGCCGCCACCGTGTGCTCAGCGTGCGTCGCGTAGACCAGCGCTGCGGGCGCTCGTCGCCACTGCGAGGAGAGCTGGGAGAGCACCGATTCGACGCCGTCAGGGTCGCTTGGGCTCAGCGTGTGGCACTGCACCGGAAGCGACCCGAAGGCGCGCGCCTTCGCGGTTCCGACGAACGCGACGCGCCAGCCGCGCTCAATAGCGAGGCTGGCGAGCGCCACGACCACGGGACTCGCGTGCCCCGAGATCACGAGCCCCGGACTGTCGGTGCACTCGATCATGCGAACGACACCCCGCCACTGACGGAGATCTTCTGCCCCGAGACGTACGCGCTGTCCGGGCACGCGAGCCACGCGATCGTCGCTGCGACGTCCTCGGGAGTGCCGTGCCGACCGACCGGCACCTCTGCGCGGAGCTCGGCGTATCGTTCGTCGGCACTGATCCCGCGTGCCCGCGCCTGGAACTCGACCTCCTCGGCGTGCATCGGCGTGAGAATGTATCCCGGCGCGATCGTGTTCGCGGTGATTCCCGCCGCACCGAGTTCGAGCGCGAGCACGCGGGTAAGCGTGTGGATCGCTCCCTTGCTCACGCAGTACGGCGCCCCGTCTTGCACCGGCTCGTCGCCGAACAGCGAGCCGAGGTTGATGACGCGTCCGCGGGGTGAGCGGCTCAGCAGTGGCGTGCACTCCTGGATCAGTGCAATCACTGCCACAACGTTGATCTCGAGCGTGCGGCGCAGCGCCGTGAGGTCGAGGGTCGCCACCGGCGCGGATTCTCCGCCGCTCGCCGCGTTATTTACGAGCACATCGAGTCTCCCGAACGCCGCGTCTACGCGCGCGACCAGCTCAGCTCGGACCGCTGGATCAGTCGTATCACCCACCACCGCGACGGCGCGGCCCGCAGCGATGTCGTCCACGAACGCCTCCGTGAGTCCCGGTGAAAGATCGCACACGCCAACGCGCAGGCCGTCGGCGAGAAGCCGGCGCGCGGCGGCGAGGCCGATACCCGACGCAGCCCCGGTGACGACCGCGACGGCCTGGGAGATCGGGGTCGACCGACTGGCGGCAATAGTCATGGGCGTGGTCCTCCTTGTGCGTGGGCAGTCATTCCAACCTTCTCCGGCACGACACCGAGGGCTCATCGGTCAAATGACGTATGAGCCGCTGCGCGGCACTCCCCAGCCGTACGTCGAATGACGCATGCAGCCGCGCTGAAGTGGACCAGAGAATTGGAACTGGCCCGAGCGTCCCAGCTCGGGAACCGCGATGAGTGAGGAATCAACGATGAACACGCTCCAGTGGACGCTCAGTATCGACGCGGGCGGCACGTTCACCGACGCGATCGCCCGACGAACGGACGGGGAGATCAGGGAGGTGAAGGTTGCTTCAACGCCGGACGACCCCTCTCGAGGCTTGCGCAATGCCGCAGCAGCCCTCGCGGACGCCGGGGTCGTGCTGGCAGACGCGGCGCTCGTCTGCCACGGCACGACGGTCGCCACAAACGCGACGCTCACCGGCAATCTTGGTCGCGCGGCGCTCGTGACCACCGCAGGCTTTCGCGACGTGCTCGGCTACCGACAGCAGAACCGGCCGGACGTGTACAGCCTGACCCCCACGCCCCCGGCCGAACTGATTCCCCGGGAACTGCGCTTCGAGGTGCCCGAGCGGCTCGATTCCGCCGGCGAGGTACTCGTTCCGGTGGACACGGCGGCACTCGCGCGTCTCATCACCGAACTGCGCACCGCCGATCCTGAAGCGATCGCGGTGTCATTCCTCTTCAGCTACCTCAATGACGCGCACGAGCGCCAAGTCGGCGACGCGCTGCGCGCTGCATTCCCAGATCGGCCAGTAACGCTGTCATCGGAGGTGGCACGCGAGTTTCGCGAGTACCCGCGCACGGCAACTACCGCGATCAACGCTGCCCTGCGCCCGCTCGTCGAGCAGTATCTCAACCGTGCCAGCCAGGCGCTCAGCGCCGCGGGTGTCGAGACGCCGCTGCTCGTCATGCAGTCGAACGGCGGCAGCGTCCCGGCGACTCGCGCGGGCGAGGAGGCGCACCGGCTCGTACTCTCCGGCCCGGCTGGCGGCGTCGCGGGGCTCGCCGCGCTCGCAGACGCCCTCGACGAACCAAACCTCATCAGCGTCGACATGGGCGGCACCTCGACAGACGTGTGCCTGCTCCGCGGTGGGGCGATCCCGTTCACCACCATCCAGGAGATTCAGGATCATACGCTTCTCGCGCCCACCGTGGACATCCACACGATCGGAGCCGGCGGGGGCAGCATCGCCTGGCTCGACGCGAGCGGGAGCCTCAAGGTCGGTCCTGCTTCGGCGAAGGCCGTCCCCGGACCCGCCTGCTACGGACGCGGCGGGACCGAGCCGACGATCAGCGACGCGCACGTGGTGCTCGGCACGCTGGGCGCCGGTGAGCTCGCGGGTGGGCTCGTCATCGATCGCGAACTCGCGGTCGCGGCAGTCAACCGCGTGGCGAAGCCCCTCGGCATGACCCCGGAGGAGGGCGCCGAGGCGATTCTCGCGATCGGGCTCGCCCACATGATCCGCGCCGTGCGCAAGGTGAGCGTCGAACGCGGCCTCGACACCCGCGAGTTCAGCCTCGTCCCGTTCGGCGGGGCAGGTCCGCTGCACGCCGGCATGCTGCTGCAGCACATGCCACTCAAGAGTGTGATCATCCCCCTCCGCCCGGGCCTGTTCGCCGCGGACGGCCTGCTCGTCGCCGGGCTGCGCCTCGACCGATCGCAGACCGTGCTGCGCGACGCCGACCCAGCGGGGACCGCCGAGCTCAGCGCCTGGTTTGACACAGCCGCCGGCGACGCGGTCGCCCAGTTCTCCGAGGACGGCATATCGGCCGAGGCGGTTACCACGACGGCGACCGCAGACTGTCGCTATCGCGGCCAGGGGTTCGAGCTCAACATCCAGCTTCCAGACTGGGAGCCAGCGACGCTCGCAACCATCCCCGAACGCTTCCACCGCGCGCACGCAGAGCGCTACGGTCACGCGAACACCGCGGAACCGGTCGAGATCGTCACCGTGCGGCTCTCGTCGACCGGTGCGGTCAGTCGGATTACCGAGCGCGCGACACCAGTGGCGAGCGCATCACTCACCGATGCCGCGGTGATCGCGACGCGCGACACACTGCTGCCCGGGTTTGGCGTCACCCCCACCCCGGTCATCGACCGCGCGCAGCTCGCCGCCGGCACCGAGTTCTTCGGCCCTGCAATCATCCAGCAGATGGACGCGACGACCGTCATCCTGCCCCGCCAACGGTGCCGCGTTGCGAGCACTCTCGACATCGTCGTCACTGACACTCACACGGAGGAATCCCGATGACCACCATCACCATCGATGCGGTGACGTTTGAGGTTGCATCCGCCGCTCTGCAATCGGCAGCGGAAGAAATGGGCAGTATCCTCAAGCGCTCGAGCTACAGCCCGATCATTCGCGACATGGACGACTTCTCGTGCGCGATCTTTTCGGCGAGCGGCGAGCTCGTGGCACAGGCCGACTACATCCCCGCCCAACTCGGCGCGATGTCGCTTGTCGTGAAGTCGATCCTTACCCGTTGGGAGGGTCGGATCCAGGAAGACGACGCGTACATCTGCAACCACCCATACATGGGCGCGATGCACCTTCCAGACGTCAACATCGTGACCCCCATCTTCTCCGGCGGCGAACTCATCGCGTGGGCCGGCACCGCTGCGCACCACATCGACGTGGGCGGAGTCAACCCCGGCAGCGAGGGGCCAGAGCTCACCGAGCTCTACGGCGAGGGCGTCGTACTCCCGCCGGTGCGGCTGTCGATCGCCGGCATCGAGAACGAGGATCTGGTCGCGGTTCTCACCGAGAACTTCCGCGATCCGCTCTCAACGCTCAGTGATCTGCGCGCCCAGCGCGCCTCCTGCAAGCTGGGTGAGGAGCGGGTGCACGAGCTTGTGCGGCAGTACGGCCGCGCGGAGCTCCTCGAGGTGATGCAGCGCATGCTCGACTCGGTCGAAACCGCGGTTTCCCGGCTCCTGGCGCAGCTGCCGGACGGTGTCGGCGAGGCGGAAGGGTCGCTCGATGACGACGGCGTCGGCGGTCCACCAACGCGGATCCATGCGCGCGTCGAGAAGCGCGGCAATCGGCTGAGCATCGACCTCTCCGGGTCAGATCCGCAGACAGCCGGGGCCATGAATATTCCGTGGGCGAGCGCGCGAGCCGGCCTCGTCTACGCTGTGCGCTGCGTGGTGGCGCCGGGGCTGACTTCGAACGACGGCCTCCTGCGGGTGCTCGACATCACGGCACCCGAGGGCACCGTGGTGAACCCGCTCCCGCCCGCCGCCGTCTCGATTCGCCACAACTCCTGCCAGCGCCTCGCAGACACGCTCATTCGCGCGATGCAGGATTTGTGGCCGGATCGGGCGGTCGCTTCGAGCACCGTCACTTTCTTCAGCTTCAACGTGGGGTCCACCCATCCAAAGACCGGACGGTCGTCGGTGATGGCCGATGTCGTCGGAGGCGGCACCGGCGCGACGCGCGACAGCGACGGGATCGATGGCGTCGACACCTATATGTCAAACGTCGGCGTGATGCCCACCGAGGTGGTCGAAACGAACTACCAGATCCGGGTTCGGCGCACCGAGTTCCGCCCCGGATCCCAGGGACTCGGTGAGTTCCAGGGCGGACTCGGACTCATCCGCGAGTACGAGATCCTCGATCACCCCCAACACGCAACCTTCTACGCGGAGCAGACGGACTCACGGTTTGCTCCGGAGGGCGCGGGCGGCGGGGGCCGCGCTCTCCCCACGCAGATCACCGTGCTCGCCCCGGACGGGAGCGTGGTCGACCGGCCCATGAAGACCTCACGGGTGCTCCCGGCCGGTTCAGTGGTGCGCGTCGAGACGTCGGGCGGGGGCGGATACGGCGATCCAGCGCGGCGCAGCGCAGCGCTCAGAGAGCGCGACCTGCGCGACGGACGCCTCGCCGAGCGCAGCAACGAGGACGCACGATGAGCCAGTGGCCGAACGATCACCCGTACGCGGCAACGTTGAGCTTCGACTTCGATGCTGAAGAGGTGTGGATCGGCGAGAACCCGGCGAACGCGCACGCCCCCGGCGTCCTCTCCCAGGGGCGTTTCGGACCGCGGGTCGGGGTACCGCTCATCCTCGACCTACTCAACCGCGCCGAGGTCCGCGGAACTTTCTACGTCTCTGGCAAGGATGCGCTCAGGCACCCCGAATCGGTGCGCAGCATCATCCAAGCCGGGCACGAGGTCGCCCACCACGGGCACTCGCACACCTCGCCGACCACGCTGAACCGCGTCGAAGAAGAACACGAGCTGCAGCTCGGACTTGAGACGCTCCGAGACCTCGGGGCAGACGTCGTGGGGTACCGCTCCCCCTCGTGGGAGTTCAGCGAGCACACCCTCGACCTGCTTGTGTCCGCCGGTTTCGAGTACAGCTCGAACCTGCTCGATCACGTTCTCCCCTACCGCCACGAGGCACACGACCTCAGCGAGGTGCCCGTGTCTTGGCTGCTCGACGACGCACCGCACTTCTGGTTCGCAAACGATACCTGGGAGAAGACCATCCGGTCGCCCCGCGAAGTGCTCGACGTCTGGCTCCCTGAAATCGACGGTATCGCCGCGCTCGGTGGCCACGTGATGCTCACCACCCACCCGATGATCTCTGGGCGTCCGTCACGGCTCGCGATGCTCGACACCGTGATCACACACCTGCAGGAGACGGGTGCGTGGATCGCCACCACGCGCGAGATCGCCGCGCACGAGCGTGCGCACGGCCCGCTCGAACTACACCTCGGAGGAACACGATGACCGCGAGCACCGGCGCCACGCCGCAACAGTATCCTCGCATTCGCGTGCGCGGCAGCGCGGCAGCGCGCGCGCACCAATACGGCGCCGCAGCGGCCCCGCAGATCCGCATTATCCGCGACGGCTACGAACGCGCGTTCGCCGCGAAGGGCATCGACTGGGCCGCCGCGGTCTCCACCGCGCGGTCGTACCTCCCGGCGATCGAGACGCACCTCCCGCTCCTCCTCGACGAGATTCGCGGGATCGCGGCGGGCAGCGGGCTCGGCTTCGACGACATCCTCACGATCAACTGCCGCACCGAGATCCTCAACGGCGCGACGGCGGCGGGGGCGGTGCGAGCCGCCGGCAAGGCTGCCGGCGAGTGCACATCGTTCGCGCTCGAGGCCGACCGCACCGCTTGGGGCACCCCCGGCGTCGGGCAGAACTGGGACTGGCTCGAATCGCTGCAGCGCGGCGCGATCGTCCTCGAGGTGGAGCGCACTGATGGGCCGAACTACGTCACCCTCGTCGAGGCCGGCCTGCTCGCGAAAATGATGCTCACCGCCACGGGACTCGCCGTGGGCATCAACACGCTCGTGTCGTCGCTCGACGGCGCTGTTCAGGGAGTCCCGTTCCACTTCATGATTCGGGCGCTCGCCGACGCCGAGCACGTTCCCGCCGCGCTCGAGTCGCTTGCCCGCTTCCCCCGGGCGTCGTCTGGGAACTACGTGTTCGCCGGTGCGGACGGGGCCGTGCTCAACGTCGAAACGGCTCCGGGGGACGCAGCCGGCGTGCGTGCGCAGCTGAGCGACACCGGGGCAGTGGCCCACTCGAATCACTTCATCGATCCGGTGGCCGGCGGGCACGATCTCGCCCCGCTCGCGCTTGCAGACAGCTATTTCAGGCTTGGACGCATCACTCGCTCGGTGGTGCAGCGCACCTCCCCCGTGACCGAGGACGAGCTGCGAACAGCGCTCTCAGACCACGCGGGATACCCGAACTCAGTGTGCTGTCACCCGGACACAGCCGCATCCCCGGACAGCCGGTGGAAGACCCTCGCAACGGTGCTGCTGCGGCCGAGCGAGCGCACACTCACCTACGCTGCCGGCCCGGCGTGCGAGCATGCGTGGGAGACAATCGACTATTCCGAGTTCCTCCGAGCCCGCCCTGTTCTGCCCGCAGCGTGACCCAGAAGTGTCCCTCGAAAGACACAAGAATGTCACGATCCAGAGACACAGGCCACGAAGTGGGATATGCTCAGTCGCAAGACCAGTAATGCCGAACGTTGGGATTCACCAGCAAGTTTTGTCCGTCGCAAACACGCGGCACAGCTACCAGTCTCCACGTCGGCGCCGTCGCCGTGGCACCCCGGCCGCTCTTCGCGGCCAGCAACACAAAGGAAATACAGTATGGCCACCGGCACCGTGAAATGGTTCAACTCCGAAAAGGGCTTCGGCTTCATCACCCCCGACGACGGAGCATCCGACGTCTTCGCGCACTTCAGCGCGATCCAGGGCAACGGCCGTCGCGACCTGTTCGAAGAGCAGCGCGTCGAGTTTGACATCGAGCAGGGCCCCAAGGGTCTGCAGGCGAGCAACATCCGCGCGCTCTAAGTAGCAAGAGCTGCGCGGTGAGGAATCTCACCGTTTGAGGGAGGTCGACCGAAAGGTCGGCCTCCCTTCGCGCGTCTACGGGGTCCGTCGCGTTGTGCGCGCCCCGCACGCGGCCGCCGGGCGCGCCTGCCGCACTGTGCGCGGCCGCCCGGCGCTCCGGCCGCTCTGTGCTCGGCCGTCCGTGGCTCCGGCCGCACTGTCCGCGGCCGCCCGGCGCTCCGGCCGCTCTGCCGCTCGGCCGCCCAGCGCTCCGGCCGCTCTGCACTTCGGCCGCTCTGCACTCCCGATGAAGCTGTTCGGCCGCTCTGCCGCTCGCATTTGTAGGTGTGCGACACCCCGTTCGACAGCCGCCACTCCGGCCGTTACATTCGGAGGCGAGCGGCCACGAACTCGGCGCCGCTTCCCCGCCGCCCCAGGCGAGGCGCTTCACGCTCACTGAGAGAGAGCCGCATGTCACCGTCGACGTATCCGCACCTGCTCGCCCCGCTCGACCTCGGGTTCACCACGCTCCCCAACCGCGTGATCATGGGGTCGATGCACCTCGGCCTCGAAGAAACCGAAGGCGGCTTTGAGCGGCTCGCCGCGTTCTATCGCGAACGCGCGCGCGGCGGAGCGGGCCTCATTGTCACCGGCGGGATGGCGCCCAATGACGAGGGCCGACTCACCGCGGGCGCCGCACTCCTCGTTGAGCAGAGCGACGTGGACCAGCACCGCCTCGTCACCGACGCGGTGCACGCCGAGGGCGGGCGCATCGCCCTCCAGATCCTGCACTCCGGACGCTACGGCGCGCACCCACGCCTCGTCGCTCCGAGCCCCATCAAGGCACCCATCTCGCCGCTCACGCCGCGCGAGCTCAGCGACGCCGACGTCGAGCGCACCATCGACGACTTCGTACGTACTGCGCGCCTCGCGCAGCAGGCCGGCTACGACGGCGTGGAGATCATGGGCTCCGAGGGCTACCTGATCAACGAGTTCATCGCCGCCCACACCAATCACCGCGTCGACCGGTGGGGCGGCTCGTTCGACAACCGGGCACGCTTCCCCGTCGAAATCGTGCGGCGCGTGCGCGAGGCAGTCGGACCACACTTCATCCTGATCTACCGGCTCTCAATGCTCGATCTGATCCCCAACGGGTCCACCCCGGAGGAAGTGGCCGCGCTGGCCAGGCTCGTCGAGGCCGCCGGAGCGACGATCATCAACACAGGAATCGGGTGGCACGAGGCCAGGATCCCCACCATCGCGAGCTCCGTGCCGCGGGGCGCGTTCGCCTGGGTTACGAAGCGCCTCATGGGCGCGGTCTCGATCCCGCTCGTCACCACGAACCGGATCAACACCCCAGACGCCGCCGAGCGGATCCTTGCCGACGGCTGCGCCGACCTCGTCTCGCTCGCGCGCCCGTTCCTCGCCGACCCGGAGTTCGTGGACAAGGCCGCGGCCGGCACTCCCGAGCGCATCAACACGTGCATCGGGTGCAACCAGGCCTGCCTGGACCACACGTTCTCCGGTCGCCTCGCGTCCTGCCTCGTAAACCCGCGCGCCGGGCACGAGACCGAACTCGTGATCGCCCCCACCACCGCGCCGCGCCGCATCGCCGTCATCGGCTCGGGCCCCGCCGGCCTTGCCTGCGCCACAACCGCGGCCGAGCGCGGACACGCGGTCACCCTGTTCGAGCGCGACGAGCGCGTCGGGGGGCAGCTCAACGTCGCGCTGCAGGTGCCCGGCAAGAGCGAGTTCGCGGAGACGCTGCGCTATTTCTCGGGGCGGATCGCCGAGACCGGGGTCGAGCTGCGACTCGGCACCGCGGCGACCGCGGCGGACCTCGCAGAGGGCGACTTCGACGAGATCGTGATCGCAACGGGCGTGCACCCTCGCCTGCCAGACTTCCCCGGCCTTGACGATCCGCGGGTGGTCACCTACCTCGACGTGCTTCGTGAC
This sequence comes from Leucobacter luti, assembly GCF_004217175.1. Taxonomy (GTDB): domain Bacteria; phylum Actinomycetota; class Actinomycetes; order Actinomycetales; family Microbacteriaceae; genus Leucobacter; species Leucobacter luti. The sequence continues at coordinate 376,342 of NZ_SHKI01000002.1, read as the reverse complement.
CGCGTGCCGGTCGGCGCGCGGGTCGCGGTGCTCGGGGCCGGCGGAATCGGCTTCGACGTCGCCGAATTCCTCACGCAGGAGGGGCCGGAGGATCCCGCCGACGTGGGCGCGTTCCTCGCGCACTGGGGCGTCGACCCCGCAGCGACCACCCCGGGCGGGCTCACCGATCCGCCTGCCGCCGACGGCGGGCCTGCCGCACCACGCTTGATCGTGATGCTGCAGCGCAAGGCGGGCAAGCTCGGCGCCGGGCTCGGCAAGACCACCGGCTGGATCCACCGTACCGAGCTCGCGAAGCGCGGCGTGCGCATGGTCCCCGGCGTCGAATACCGCGGTGTCGAGGCCGACGGGCTACGCGTCGCGGTTGACGGCGCAGAGCAGACGATCGAGGCTGACACGATCGTGCTGTGCACTGGGCAAGACCCGGCGCGGGAGCTGCACGCGGAGCTCGCCGGGCGCGGGATCGCCGCGCACCTCATCGGCGGGGCCGACGTGGCCGCAGAGCTCGACGCGAAGCGCGCGATCGACCAGGGCACGCGGCTCGCCGCCGCGCTCTAGCCTGCCCGTCGTTCTCGCGCGGCGCCCCACCCGATTCGCCCTGCCCTGTTTGCCCTGCCCGCGGGCTCGGCGCCGCCCGCCGCCCGCCACCCGCCACCAGTCACCCGTCACCCGCCGCCCGCCGCCCGCCGCCCGCCGCCCGCCGAGTGGAGCCTAACTCCCCCTTCGCGCCACTCTAAGGGGGAATCTGACTCCACTTGATGCGGGAGGACGCCCGCGTCGGGACGCACGCAGCGGGATGACCGCAGTGGGGTGCCCGCGCGCGGGATGCCCGTGCGCGGGCCTGGCAGCGCGTCAGGCACGGCACGCGGACGCTAGGCCCGAGGCATGGCGCGCGCCAGGCGAGCGCCGACTGCACCGTCCTCCTTCTCCGAAGGTAGCTAAATCTCCCCTTCGGACGGCGCGAAGGGGCGATGTGGCTCCACTCGGGCCGGGGCCGGGGCGGGCCGGCGCAACTCGTGCGGCGAGACCCGCTCGGGGTTCCCCCTCGGGTGCGCATCAGCCCAAGCCGCCTCGGACGCAGCCACCTCCGCCCCTGCTCGAGTGGAGGCAGACTTCCCCTTCGGGCGGCGCGAAGGGGAAGTTTCGCTCCACTCGGGAGGGTGGCGCTGACGCGAAGGGGGAGTTTGGATCCACTCGGGAGGAGAGCCAGGGGTCGAGAAGGCAGAGTCAGAGTCAGAGTCAGAGTCAGAGGCAGAGCACGGGCCAGGCGCGGACCAGGAACCAGGAACCAGGAACCAGGAACCAGGAACCAGGCGCGGGCCAGGGATCAGCGAGCGCGGGCCAGGACCCAGCGGGCGGGGCAGCCTCAGCCGAGGGTCGCGCGCGCTGCGGCGAGCGCCTCGGCGACCACCTCGTCGAGGCGGTGCCGGCCCGCACCGAGCCCGGCCCAGTGCCACACCGCCGCGACGAGCGCTGCGGCGTAGCCGGCGCCCACGATCTCGGCGCGGAACCCCGCCCCGTCGTCGCCGGATACCCGCGCGGCGATCGCCTCCGCCAGGCGCAGCTGTCGCTCGGCGCGTCCGTTCGCGAGCTCGGCCTCGACGCCCATGGTGCGCGCGTCAACGATCGCGAGCGCGAGCGTGTCTGGGGCGGGCCCCGTGGCGAATCCGGCGAGCGCGTCCGTGAGCGGCAGTTTCGGATCGGCGAGCGCGGCCAGCACCCCGTCCACCCGCCGGTCGAACACGAACCAGAGGATGTCGGACTTGCCGGCGAAGTAGTTGAAGAAGCTCGAGCGGCTCACGCCCGCGCGGCGGGTGATCTCGGTCACCGACGTCGCCTCGTACCCCTGCTCAAGGAAGAGCTCGGTCGCGGCGTCGGCGATCGTCTCGTGCGAGGAGGCGCGGGGGCGGCCGCGGGCGGGCGTCGTCATCGTTTCACTCTATCCCGGGCGCCGGCGCGCCCGGCACGGCCGCGCCGCCGCCCACCCCAAAGCCCGCACCGCAGCCCACCCCAAAGCCCGCACCGCAGCCCGCCCCACAGGCCGCGCCGCCGCCCGCGCCACCCGTGCTCGCATCGGACCCAGCGATGCCGTACACTCGATTTGTTGAACCGAATCTAACAACGGGAGTTGACGCACCATGATCCTGTCATCCAAGCGGCTCAGCCCACGCGGGAGCGCCATCGGCCTCGCGGCACTCGCCGGCGTCGCCGCGCTCGCGCTCAGCGCGTGCGCGGCCCCGGCCGATTCGAGCGAAGCAGGGAGCCCAGTCGCGGGCGGCACGCTCGTCTACGCCACGGGCGACGCCGAGCCGACCTGCCTCGACCCGCACGTGGGCGGCAACTACCCGCAGGCGCTCATTTCGACGCAGTACCTCGAACCGCTGGTGGGTCGCGACGCGTCTGGCAAGATCACCCCCTGGCTCGCGAGCGAGTGGACCACCAGCGAGGACGGTCTGACCTGGGACTTCACCCTGCAGGACGGCGTCACTTTCACCGACGGCACCCCGCTCGATGCCGCGGCGGTCAAGGCGAACATTGAGCACCTGCAGGATCCGGAGACGCAGTCGTCCACCGGGTACCTCGCGGTCGCAAAGGTGGCGTCGGTTGAGGCGGTCGACGATCTTCACGCCAGGTTCACGCTCTCGGCGCCGGACTCCGCGCTGCTCGAGTCGCTGAGCCAGCAGTGGACGGCGATCCAGTCCCCCGCCGGGATCGAGCGCGGCATGGAGGAGAACTGCCAGGCCCCCATCGGCACCGGCCCGTTCGTGGTCGAGAAGTGGACGCCGCAGCAGAGCGTCACGCTCGTGCGCAACGATGACTACCGCACGCCCGGCCCAGAGGCCGACCACGACGGCGCCGCGCACCTCGACGGGATCGAGTGGCGGTTTATCCCCGACGCGGCGACGCGCTACGCGGCGCTCGCCTCGGGCGAGGTGCAGGTGATCGACAACCCGCTGCCGAGCGACATCGTGGCCGCGGCCGACGCCGGGATCGAGCACATCGACGCGCCCCGCCCCGGCTCGGTGAACCGGATCGAGCTCAACTCGGCGCAGGCTCCGTTTGACGACGCGCGCGTGCGGGAGGCGTTCATTCGCGCGGCGGATCCGGATCCGGGCATCGAGTCGCTCTACCGCGGCACCGCGCAGCGCTCCACCTCCCCGCTCGCGAGCACCGAGCCGGCAGCGGCGAGTAACGAGGAGCTGTTCACCACCGACGCCGCGGCGGCAGAGAAACTCCTCGACGAGGCCGGCTGGACCGAGAAGGGAGCCGACGGCGTTCGCAGCAAGGACGGCGCGCCCCTCACCGTCAGGTTCCCGGTCAGCACCAACCAGTCGGTCGCGGCCGAGCAGTCGCTGTTCGAGCAGATCCAGGCAAACACCGCCGCGGTCGGCTTCGACGTTCAGCTGGAGCCGGTTGATCTGAGCAGCTGGTACGCCGCGCTCGGCGCGAACGAGTACGAGGCAGTGAGCGCGCCGTACACGAAGGTGGGGCCAGACGTGCTCCGGATCCTCTACCACTCGGACGGGATCGTTCCCGCGCCGTCCGGCTACTTCGCGAACCACGCCCAGCTCGCGGATCCCGAGCTCGACGCGCTCCTCGACGAGGCCTCAGCGACGCTCGATGAGGACGCACGCGCGGAGCTCTACGCCGACGCGCAGCAGCGGATCCTCGAGAGCTTCACGGTGCTGCCGCTCTACGACCAGCAGAACCACTTCCTCACGAAGCAGGTGGCCGGGGTCACCACGCTCGGCACGGTCGCGACGCCGACGTTCATCAACGCGCAGCTCACCGAGTAGTCGCGCGGTGGGGTTTCGGGGCGCGGGCGGGGCCACGCCGGTGCGGCGCCGGCCGCTAGCCTGATCAGGATGAGTACGACGGGAAGCACCGCGCCCACACGCCGCGCGAGCGCGCCATCGCGCCCGCGCGGCCGACGCGGCCGACGCGGCCCTCGCGCGCGGCGGCTCGTGCGGGCCGTGCTTGGCCGGCTCGGAGCTGCACTGCTGGTCGTGTGGGTCACGGCGACGATCGTGTTCGTTGCCCTCCGCGTGAGCGGCGACCCGCTCGAAGCGATCCTCGGCGGGCCGGGCTCGCAGGCCGGGCCCGAGGCGGTCGCGCTCGCGCGGAGCAGCTACGGGCTCGATCAGCCCGTCGTGGTGCAGTACCTCTCGCAGTTGTGGCGCACCGCGACACTGCAGTTCGGCGACTCGTACGCGCGGAAGCAGCCGGTCGCCGAACTGCTCGCGGCGAACGTGCCGCCGACGATCCTGCTCGCGTCGCTCGCGCTCCTGCTCGCCTGGGCACTCGCGGTCGTGGGCGCCGTGATCGCCGCGCTGCCGCGCGGCCGCGCGGGGCGGGTGGTGCGCGCGGTGCTGGGCGGGATCGAGACGCTCGTGTCGGTGACCCCGCACTTTTTCCTCGGCGCGATCCTGATCCTCGTGTTCGCGAGCGGCCTCGGCTGGCTGCCGGCGACGAGCTCGGGGGCAGCGCCGGCGGGCCTCGTGCTGCCGGTCGTCACGCTCGCCGTGCCGCTCGCCGGGTATCTCGCGCACGTGATGCACGGCTCCCTCGCCGAGGCGGAGGCCGCCCCGTTCGCGGCCACCGCGCGGGCCCGCGGCGGCTCCGAGGCGCGGGTGCTGCTCACGCACACGCTGCGCCACGCGGCGCTGCCAGCGCTGGCGCTGTCCGGTTGGGCGTACGGCTCGCTGCTCAGCGGGGCCGTGGTAGTCGAGGCGCTGTTTGCCAGGCAGGGGCTCGGGCGGCTACTACTCGAGGCGACGCTGGTGCGCGACGTCCCGGTGGTCGTCGGCGCGGTCGCGGTGATCGCGCTGATGTACGTGGTCGTAATGCTGATCTCTGACGTGCTCGAGGTGATCGTCGACCCGCGCCTGCGCTCGGAGCGCGAGCCGACCGCGGAGGCTGGCGCATGACCCGCGGCCGGCGGTTCGGCGTCCCCGAGTGCGCGAGCCTCGCCGTGCTCCTCATCGCGGCGGCGGCGGTGCTCGCGCCCCAGCTCCTCGCGCCCGGCGACCCGCTCGCCGTGCACCCGGCCGACGCGTTCGCCCCGCCATCATTCGCCCATCCGTTTGGCACTGACGAGTCCGGCCGCGACGTCGCCACTCGCGTGGTGCACGGCGCCGCCGCGTCGCTCGGGATCGGCCTGGCCGCGACCGGGATCGGGATCGGGATCGGCGCGCTGCTCGGCTTCGCGGCCGGACTCGGCCCGCGGCCCGTCGACGCGGCGCTCGGCCGGCTGTTCGAGGTGCTGTTCGCACTGCCGACCCTGGTGATGTCCCTGCTGTTCATCGCCGTGCTGGGCAGCGGGCCGACCGCCTCAATCCTCGCGATCGGGCTCGCCACGATCCCGGGCTACGCGCGCCTGCTGCGCTCCCGCGTGCGGGGCGTGGCGGGCAGCGGCTACGTCGAGTGGGCGCGGCTCGACGATGTCTCCCCCGGCCGGGTGTTCGTGCGGCACGTCGCCCCGAACGCCCTGTGGCCGCTGGTCTCGGCGGCCACGCTCGGTGTGGGCCAGGCGATCGTGTGGGTCTCCGCACTCGGCTTCCTCGGTCTCGGCACCGAACCGCCGGCGCCCGAGTGGGGCGCGATGCTCAACGCGGGCCGCGTGTACCTCACGAGCGCGTGGTGGATGACGGTGGGCCCCGGGCTCGCGCTCGTGCTCACGGCCGCCGCGCTCACCGTGATCGGCCGCCGCCTCGCAGACGGGAAGGACCTCACATGAGCCACGACCAGGAGCCCGCCGTCGCGCCACCGCCGCCCACTGGGCACCCGTTGCTCGACGTGCGGGCGCTCACGGTGCAGCGCCCCGGCGGAGACGCCGTGCTCGCGGACGTCGATCTCGCGGTGGCGCCCGGCGAGTGCCTCGCGATCGTTGGCGCGTCGGGCGCCGGCAAATCGGTGCTCGCGCGCACCCTGCTCGGTCTCACCCAGGCCGAGCGGGGCTGGCGGGTGCAAGCCGACGGCCTCGACCTCGCGGGCAACGACCTGCGCGCGGCGGGCCCCCGGCGGTGGCGGCGCGTGCGCGGCGGGACCGTTGGCCTCGTGTTGCAGGACGCGCTGCAGTCGCTCGACCCGCTGCGCACAATCGGCGCCGAGGTGGGCGAGGCGCTCGCCGTGCGGGGTGTGCGCGGCACGGCACGGCGCGCCGCGGTCGTGGCGGCACTCGCCGCGGCCGGCCTGCCCGACCCGGAGCAGCGGCTCGCCCAGCGCGCGAGCGAGCTCTCCGGCGGTATGCGGCAGCGCGCGCTGATCGCCTCCGCGCTCGCCGCCGGCCCGGCGCTGCTCGTCGCCGACGAACCGACCACCGCACTCGACTCCGCCACCGCCGCACACGTGCTGGCGAGTTTCAACGACATCCGCGACCGCGGCACAGCGATCCTGCTCATCAGCCACGACCTCGGCGCGGTCGCGCGGATCGCGGATCGGATCGCGGTGCTCGACGGCGGCAGGATCGTGGAGCGCGGACCCGCGGCGCGCCTGCTCACCGCGCCGGAGCACGCGGCCACCCGCGCGCTCGTCGCGGCAATCCCGCGCGGGCCGAAGCCCACGCCCCCGGCACCGCGCGGCGGCGGCGAGCTCCTCCGCCTCGCGGGGGCCGCGCGCCTCTTCCCCGCGCCGACGGGCGGTACCACCGGCCTGCGGGGCATCGACTTCGAGCTCCACCGCGGCGAGTCCGTGGGCGTGGTCGGCGAGTCCGGAGCGGGTAAGACGACGCTCGCTCGGATCATCGCCGGGGCCGAGCGCCTCGACACGGGAACGATCACGCGCGCCACGCCCGCACCGCGGGTCCGGCTGATCCCGCAGGATCCGGTCGCGACGTTCGATCCGAGGTGGCGGGTGGAGCGGATCCTCCGCGCCTCGATCCGCCCGGAGAGTCACACCGCCCCGGCCGAGCTGCTCGCCCGGGTCGGTCTCGGCGCCGAGTTTCTGACGCGGCGGCCGCGCACGCTCTCGGGCGGCCAGCGACAGCGCGTCGCGATCGCCCGGGCGCTCGCGGCGGAGCCCGACGTGCTCGTGTGCGATGAACCAGTGTCGGCCCTCGACGTGGCCACCCAGGCGGGGATCCTCGACCTGCTGCGCGGGCTTCAGCAGCGCCTCGGCGTAGCGCTCGTGTTCGTGTCGCACGATCTCGCCGCGGTGCGCAGCGTGTGCGACCGGGTGCTCATTCTGCGCGACGGGGTGGTCGTCGAGTCTGGCGACACCGAGCGGGTGTTTGGCGCCCCGCAGGATCCGTTCACGCGCGAGCTCGTCGCGGCGAGCGCCGGTTAGGATCGCGCAGCCGAACTCCGGCTAGGGCCACGCAGCCGAGCTCCGGTTAGGATCGCGCAGCCGAAATCCGGCTAGCGCGGCCAAGCGCAGGTTCCCGCCGCCGGGCCCCTCTCAGCACTGCGCGAGGAGCGCGCGGTGCAGGGTCGGATCACCGCTCAGCTCGGGGTGAAACGCGATCCCGGTGACGGTGCCGAGGCCGCTGCCGGCGCCGCCTCCGCGCCCCGCGCGCACAGCTGGCTCCGCCCCGGCCTCCGGTCCGACCGGCGCGCTCGTAACCCCGAGGATTCTCCCGTCGAACCGGGTCACCACGCGGGCGGCCGGCCCCACGGCAACGATCTCGGGGGCTCGGATCAGGGCGCCGCGCACCGGCCCCAGGCCGCACACGGCGAAGGCGGCCTCACAGGAGGCGAGCTGCCGCCCGAGCGCGTTGCGGCGCACGGTCACGTCGAGGCCGCCGAGCGTGCGCTGGCCGGGTGCCGCGTCGCGCAGGCGCGCGGCGAGGAGGATCAGCCCCGCGCAGGTGCCGAGCGTTGGCGTGCCGCCCCGGATCAGCTCGCCGAGCGGCTCCGCGAGGCCCGTGCGCCGGAGGAGCCGGTCGATCACGCTCGACTCGCCGCCGGGCAGCACGAGCGCGTCGAGCCGCGGGCCGTCTGGGCCGCGGAGCTGGGCCGGGCGGCGCACGCGCACCACGCGCGCGCCCAGTCCCTCGAGCATCGCCGCGTGCTCGGCGACCCCGCCCTGCAGCGCGAGCACGCCGACGGTGGGCGCGGCACTCACCAGCCGCGCTCGGCGAGGCGGTGCGGCGCGGGGAGGTCTGACACGCTGATCCCCACCATCGCGGGGCCGAGCCCGCGTGACGCGGCCGCAACCGCGGCCGGGTCTTCGAACTGCGCGGTGGCCGCGACGATCGCCGCGGCCCGCTTGGCTGGCTCGCCCGACGTGAAGATGCCGGACCCCACGAACACGCCGTCGGCGCCGAGCTGCATCATAAGCGCCGCATCAGCGGGGGTCGCGATTCCGCCGGCGGTGAACAGGACCACTGGAAGCGCGCTGCGCTGCGCCACCTCGGTCACGAGATCGAGCGGCGCCCGCAGCTCCTTCGCCGCGACGTAGAGCTCGTCGGGCGCAAGGCCGCGCAGGCGCGCGATCTCGCCACGGATGGTGCGGATGTGCTTGGTGGCTTCGGACACGTCGCCCGTGCCCGCTTCGCCCTTCGAGCGGATCATCGCGGCCCCCTCGGCGATGCGGCGCAGCGCCTCCCCCAGGTTCGTTGCGCCGCACACGAACGGCACGGTGAAGCCGCGCTTATCGATGTGGTTGACGTAGTCGGCGGGGCTCAGCACCTCTGACTCGTCGATGTAGTCGACGTCGAGCGCCTCGAGCACCTGGGCCTCGACGAAGTGACCGATCCGCGCCTTCGCCATGACGGGGATCGAGACTGCAGCCTGGATCCCCGTGATCAGATCCGGGTCGCTCATGCGCGCCACCCCGCCCTGCGCACGGATGTCCGCCGGTACGCGTTCGAGCGCCATTACGGCGACCGCGCCGGCGTCCTCCGCGATGCGCGCCTGCTCGGGGGTGACCACGTCCATGATCACCCCGCCCTTGAGCATGTCGGCGAGCCCGCGCTTTACGAGCGGCGAGCCGGTCTGGGTCGAATCTGGGGCCTGGGGTGCTGATGTGGTGGTCATGCCGTCCACCATGTCAGCCGGTCTTGGTCTGCCTCAAGATCCAAGAACATGGATCTTCAATGGACCAAGAGTTTCCCCAGATCCGAGCCAGTTCGGGTTACGCCGCCCCGCGCCCCAGCTTCGACGGCCACCAAATCTTCCGCCCGATGTCATAGCTCAGCGCTGGCACGAGGAGCGAGCGAACGATGAACGTGTCGAGCAGCACACCGAACGCCACGATGAACGCGATCTGCACGAGGAAGAGGATCGGGATCACCGACAGTGCAGCGAACGTCGCCGCAAGCACCATACCGGCAGAGGTGATCACGCCGCCCGTGATCGAGAGCCCGCGCAGAATCCCCTCGCGCGTCCCGTGCCGCAGTGACTCCTCACGCACCCGTGTCATCAGGAAGATGTTGTAGTCGATCCCGAGTGCCACGAGGAACACGAAGCTGTAGAGCGGCACCGCGGGGTCCACACCGGGGAAGTTGAACACGTGCGTGAACATCCAGCCCGCCACGCCCAGCGCGGTGCCAAACGACAGCACCGTGGTGGCCACGAGCAGGAGCGGGGCAAGGATTGAGCGCAGCAGGAGCATGAGAATGAGCGTGATCACGAGGAGCACGATCGGGATGATCAGCGTGCGATCGTGGATCGAAGCGTCGTTCGTGTCGATCGCGGTCGCCGTGACGCCGCCCACGATGGCGCCGGGCGCCGCGGTCTCGAGCTCGGCGCGCAGTTCGCGCACCGTGTCAGCCGCGGCGTCCGAGTCGGCCGCGGCGGTGAGCGTGCCCTGGAGCAGCACGTCGCCGCTCGCGACGGTCGGTTCGATCGGCGCGGTTGCGGCGCCCGGAGCACCGGCGGGCGGGCCGGCGGGCACGCCAACGCCGTCGGACGTGACCGGCAGCGTGCCGCTCGGGGCGTCGCTCGCGGCGACCGTCACCCCATCGATCCCGGACGAGCCGAGCAGCACATCCGCGGCCTCCTGGAGCTTCGACTCGGGGGCGATCACGGTCACGGGGCTTCCGGATCCGCCCGGGAAGTGCTCGCCGAGCGCCTGCTGCCCGTCGCGCGCCTCGGAGGTCCCGAGCACGAGGTCAGACTGCGGCACGCCGGTCGCGTCGAGCTGGCTGGCGCCCACCACGCCAACCGCGAGCAGCACCGCGGTCACGATCCAGATGGGCCGGTGCCGACGCTTGATCCAGCCGGCGAGCTTTGCCCACACGCCGCCGTGGATGCCGTGCTCGGCCGCGACAACCTCAGGCTCAAACTTTGGCCGCTTGGGCCAGAACGCCGCGCGGCCAAAAGCGAAGAGGATCGCCGGGAGCAGCGTGAGCGCGGCGAGCATCGAGAACACGATGCCGATCGCAGCGATCGGCCCGAGGGAGCTGTTCGATTTGAGGTCCGAGAGCAGCAGGCAGAGCAGACCAGCGATGACCGTGCCACCGGAGGCGAGGATCGGCTCGATCGATCCCTTGAGCGCGCGCATGGTGGCGGCCCCGCGATCCTGGACCAGGCGCAGTTCCTCGCGGTAGCGGGACACGTACAGCAGCGAGTAGTCGGTTGCGGCACCGATCACGAGGATGAAGAGGATGCCCTGGGTTTGCCCCGAGAGCATGAGCAGCCCCCACTTCGCGAGCCACCAGTTCAGCAGCAGCGCCGCCGTGAGCGCGATCACGCTCGTTGAGAGCACGGCGACCGGCAAGAGTAGCGAGCGGTAGACGATGATCAGGATGATGAACACCGCGAGCAGCGCGACGCCCAGCAGGATCCCGTCGATGCCCGAGAAGCCGTTGACGAGATCCGCGGTGAACCCCGCGGGGCCGGTGACGTAGACGCTGACTCCGTCCGGCGCACTCGCGCGCAGCTCATCGCCCACGGCCGCGACCGTGTCGCGCAGCCCTTCCCCGCTGTCGAGCGGCACAAAGGCCTGGGCGGCCTTCCCGTCCTCGGACGGGATCAGGGGCGAGAGTTCATCTGACACCCCCGGAACCGTGTCCGGGAGCGCGGTCACCGCGTCAGAGAGCGCGGTGAGCTCCGACTCGGTGAGTTCCGAGTCGCTCGCGACGACCACGACGGCCGGGATGTCTTCAGAGTCGTTAAAGTCGCCGAGGCGCTGCTGCACCTGCGTGGCGTCGGCCGAGGTGGGCAGGTAGGTGGTCTGGTCGTTCGACGACACCTCGCTCACCTTGCCGAAGTAGGGCCCACCGATCCCGCTCACCGCGACCCACCCGATGATGAGCACGGCGGGCAGCAGTATCCGCAGCCACTTCCGCCGAGGTCGTCCTGCGTGATTCGCGGTCATGGCGCGTCCCCCATTTATCTAGCCTGGTTAATTAATATCCTAAAGCTTACATCTATTGCAGGCTAATATAACATCATGACGTCGCCCAATGCAGAACCGCACCCCACCGCGGACGGGATCTACGATGTCGAGAGCAATGACCCTGACGGCCGGCTCGTCGACCGCGCTGGCCTCGACCCCGCAGCGCTCGGCGAGATCGGAGCTGTGATGTCGGCTCTCGGCGCGCTGCGCGAGTCGGAGGACCGACTGTCCGAGGCATCCCTCGCCTATATGAAGCTCGGCCGCACCGACATGCGTGCGCTCCACTTCCTCATCGTCGCGGAAAACGAGGGCCGCGTTGCGACGCCGGGCGCCATCGCGGCGCACCTGCGGATCACCACCCCCTCAACCACCAAGCTGCTCGATCGGCTTGAGCGCGGCGGCCACGTGGTGCGCGCGATCCACCCCAGTGACCGGCGCGCCTTCGCGATCACCGTCACCCCAGAGACGCGCGAGGCCGCGTACCGCACCGTCGGCGTGCAGCAGGCGAAGCGCTTCCACGCCGCGGCCCGGCTCTCATCCGAAGAGCGCGAGGTCGTGACGCGGTTCCTGCGCGATATGGCCGCGGAGATCGACGTCAGCGGCGAAGACTGGGCGCAGCCCGGCCACTAGCTCCCGCCGCGCCCGCTAGGCTCAGTGAACATGGCACTAGGCGCGACGATTCACACGTTCGAGATCCAGCTGGCAGACGTGGACCGCGGGGTGTACGACGAACTGCAGTTGCGCGTCGCCCGCCACCCGTCTGAGACCGCGGCATACATGGTCACCCGGGTCCTCGCCTACTGCCTGGAGTACGAGGAGGGCATCGCGTTCAGCGCCGGCGTCTCCTCAACCGACGAACCCGCGGTGCTGGTGCGGGACCTCACGGGGCACATCACCGCGTGGATCGAGATCGGCGCCCCTGATGCGGCACGCCTCCACCACGGCAGCAAGCTCGCAGACCGCACCGCCGTGTACACCCACCGCGACGCGGCAAAGCTGCTCACCTCGTGGGAGGGCAAGACGATCCACGAGGCGGAGAACATCGTGGTGCGATCGTTCGATCCCGGATTTATCGACACCGTGGTCGCCCCACTTGAGCGCCGCAACACCATGACGGTGTCGCTCACCGAGGGGCAGCTCTACGTCGACCTGAACGGCGCGTCGCTCAGCTCGGCCGTGCACGAGCACCGGGTCGGCTAGCGGAGCCCGCGGGGCTAGCCGCGCGGGCTCCGGGGCGGGCATTGCCCGCCCCGGCACACCCCTAGATAATTGGGCGCCCCTCACGCCGCGCCTGCCGCCAGTCGGCGAAGAACGCCCTGACGATCACGGTGAGTGTGCCCGCCACAATCACGGGCCACACGAGAACGTACACGGTCAGCAGGATCGTACTCAGATTCATGCGGGGTTCCTTTCAAGTTCCACGGCCGGTAGCTCATCCACGGGGTCGAAGTCTCCCGTGCGCTCCGAGATGAGCGCGAAGTCAAAGCGAGGTTGGCGCGACGCGAGCGTGATCGCCACGCACACGAGCGTGCTCACCGCGTATGCAACGAGCGAGCCCGAGAGCACCGGGTACTGGTGCAGGAAGCCGATCGCAAACGGCGCCGCGGCGAGCGTTGACACCGCAGCGACCACGAAGGCGACGCGCTTGCCAAAGAACCCGAAGGCCATGAGGCCAAGCACCACGCCGATTCCGATCGTGGCGAGCACGTCGCTCACGAGGCCGACTCCCCCGTCGAGACTGATCCACTCGAAGCGCACCGGGAGGAACGCGGCGAGCGCGGCGACGACGGCGACGCTGAACGCCGCGTTCGTCACCCGATCCCAGTAGAAGCTCGCGATCACTGGGAAGACGAGCGCGCCCCAGAGCGCGCCAACAAACACCAGCAGGTCGAGGATGTTGAGCTGCGATCCGGCGAAGAACACCCCGGCCGTGATCGCGACGATCATCGTAATCCGCCCGATCAGCACCATCGTGCGCGGGTTCGCCCGCCCCTTACCCGCAACGTTCTGGCCGTAGATGTCCGCCATCACGATCGAGGCGAGGGCGGTGAGATCCGCATCCGCCGTCGACGACAGCGAGCCGATGATCATGATGAAGAACAGCGCGAGCAGCGCGGGCGGCAGGTACGTCGCCGCGAGCTGCGGGATCAGGTTGTTCACGTCGCCGCCGGCCGGCTCGATCCCCGCGTACAGCGCGATCACGCCGAGCATGCCGATGCCGATAATCGTGGCACCGTAGCCGACCGTCGCGGTGACGAACGTCTTCTTGATCAGGTCCTCGCGCACCGCGAACAGCCGCTGCGCGATGGTCTGATTCCCGATCGCGTAGGCGAGCACCGCAGCAATGTAGGGCGCACCCTGGTTGAAGAATGCGTCGGACGAGAAGAAGTCGCCCTGCTGCGGGGTGAGGCGGTGCGCGCCGGTCTCGAACAGCTCTGGGCCGCCCGCCGCGAAGAACACGACCGGGATGATGATCACGACGGCGCCGAGCATGAACACGACCTGCACGAAGTCGGTGAGCACCGAGGCGCGGAACCCCGCCCAGAGCGTGTAGAGCAGCACGCCGGCGCCGATCGCGATCACTCCCTGCGTGAACGTGAACGGGGAGAGCATGTCGATCAGCGCGCCCCCGGCGATGAGGTTCGACGTGAGGCTAATGACGCTGCCCAGCACGTTTGACCCGGCGAGCATGAGCTGGCTCGAGCGGCCGTGCCGCGCGAACATCACCTCGGCGATGGTGTGCGCGCGAGGCGCGACCTGCCTGATCCGGCGCCCGAACGGGTAGATCAGCAGGATCATGAGTGCACCCCAGAGCCCGTAGTGGATCGGGCCGGAGAGGCCGTACTGGAACCCGGAGGTTGCCGAGGCGTACATTGAGGCGGCCCAGATCCAGGTGGCGGTCATGGAGGCGGCGGAGATGCCGAATCCGATGCGCCCGCCGCCGGTCATGTAGCCGTCGGCGTTCTCGCGTTTCCGGCTGATCCGGAGCGAGATAATGAGGCTTGCGCCAAAGAACAGGATGAACAGGCCCAGGACGACCGGGCCCGAGAGCTGCTGGAGCTCTTCCATTGCGTTTTCCTTTCAGAGTGCGGATTGTCGGCGACGATGCCGGAGAACCGTAGTGAAAGAAAACACGCTAAGTGGGGATGCAGCAGACGGGGATGAGGAGCCGGGAGTACCCGGTTGAGCGCAGGGATCGGCGCGCTGTGAATCGCGGGGAGCGTGAGCGTGCCGGTGGTTCGGTGCGCCCGCGCGTGACGGTGGCGGGAATGAGTCCGGGGGTGATGTGTGCGTCCCTTCGACGGCTGGATAGGCGGGTTCGCCCTCCCAATACCTATCGCACTCGAGGCCTGAGGGCCAATCCGGGAGCCCCGTCGGGCGCGGAGCGCGGCGACGGGGACGGACCGGGCGACGCGGCCGACGAACTCACCAACAGGGCGGGGCGCCGATCCGGTACCCCGCCCCACTCACCCAATCACGGGCTATCGCACGAGGCGCGCAATGGCCCGCGTCGCCTCCGCGATCTTGTCCTCGGCAACCTGGCCACCCACTCGGGCGGCATCGGTGACGCAGTGCCGCAGGTGATCCTCGAGCAGCCCGAGCGCCACACCCTGCAGTGCGCTCGTGATCGCCGATACCTGCGTGAGGATGTCGATGCAGTACTGCTCCTCCTCGACCATGCGGTGGATACCGCGCGCCTGCCCCTCGATCCGCTTGAGCCGCGCCAGGTACTTGCTCTTGTCGGAGAGGTAGCCGTGGGAGCCGTGGTCACACACGGTCGCGGTGTCCGCACCCGCGGCAGCCTCGGGAGCCGCGACCTCCTCAGCCCCGAGCGGCGCGGCAGCAACCGCCTCGTCGACGATGCTGACGGGCGCTGCGGTGATGACCTCAGTGGTGCTCATGGTGTTCTCCGAACGTGAGTGACGGTGCCGGTGGCCTGTGCGGGGCCGCGGGCCCTGACGCGCTGCGACCCCGACAGATACAGGATACCCTAGAGGGGTATCTTTCACCAGGCCACACAAGGGATCACGAACGCCAGCCATCGCCGGGGTCGCGCTTGACTTATACCCCTGGGGGGTATAGCTTCAGAGTGTCAATTGAAAGGACGCCACGATGAGCACGAGCCAAGACCAGGGTGCCGGACGCGCATCCCCGGAACGCACCCGGGCGCACGACCGGGCCGCCGCAGCCGCAGGAATGCGTCGCTGATGCGCGCTCCACTCAAGCTCGGACTGTATGGAGCAGGGCTCGCCGTCGTCTTCGGCGCGGCAGCGCTCACCGCACACCTGGTGGTCCCCGAGCAGAGCGTGCAGGATTGGATCAGTGATCCTGCCCCCACTCACACAGGAGGAACCGACATGACTTCACCCATCTCCGCAACTTCCGACGCCCACGACGCAGCGACCGAGGCACCCGGCTTCGGCCTCACCATCGCGCAGGACGGCTTCCAGCTCGCTCACGTGACGGCGCCCACCGAGCCCGGGGTCGCCGGAACGCTCAGCCTCTCCGTGACCGGCCCCGACGGCTCCCCCGTGACCGACTTCGTCGTCGAGCACGAGCAGAAGCTCCACCTCATCGTGGCCCGCGGCGACGGCCAGCGCTTCCGCCACGCGCACCCCACCATGGCGGCGGACGGCACCTGGTCACTGCCATGGGAGTGGGACGCTGCGGGCAGTTACCGTGTCTACGCAGACTTCATCCCGGCCGCCACCGGGGAGCCGCTCACGCTGTCGACGATGGTGCAGGTTGCCGGCCCATTTGAGCCGCAACCCGCGACCCTGTCAAGCGAGGCTACGGTCGACGCGTACGACGTCGCGGTGCGCGGCGATCTCCTCGCCGGCACGCCCACCGAGCTCACCTTCACCGTGACGCGCGGTGGTGCCCCGGTCACCGGGCTCGAGCCGTACCTGGGGGCGTTCGGCCACCTGGTTGCGCTCCGCGACGGCGACCTCGCCTACCTGCACGTCCACCCGCACGGTGCAGCCCCGAAGCCCGGCGACACCTCCGGCCCCGACATCGTCTTCGAGGTCACGGCGCCGACTCCGGGCACCTACCTGCTCTACCTCGACTTCCAGGCGGCCGGCGAGGTCCACACCGTGCCCGTCGTGGTCGAGGCCACCGGCACGGCAGACGCCGCGTCTCACGCGGGATCGAGCACCACTCACCAGGAAGGCCAGGCACGTGAGCACGACTAGTGCCCCCCAGTCCCGAGAGAACCACGTCGAGCTGCTGATCGGCGGCATGACGTGCGCCTCGTGCGCCAACCGGATCGAGCGCAAGCTCAACAAACTCGACGGGGTCACCGCGAGCGTCAACTACGCGACCGAGAAGGCGACCGTCACGGCCCCCGCGGGCGTCGATCCACAGCTCCTCATCGAGGAGGTCGAAAAGACCGGGTACTCCGCGGCGCTTCCCGCGCCCCCCAAGGGGGCTGCAGAGGCGGACGGCGAGTCCCCCGAGGACGCCGAGCTGCGCTCGCTGCGGCACCGACTCATCGGCGCGGCAGCGCTCGCGGTCCCCGTGATCGCGATGGCGATGATCCCAGCGCTCCAGTTCGACTACTGGGGGTTTGCCTCGCTCGCGCTCGCCGCGCCAGTGGTCGTGTGGGCCGGCTGGCCGTTCCACAAGGCCGCCTGGGTCAACCTCAAGCACGGCTCCGCAACGATGGACACCCTGATCTCCATCGGCACGCTCGCCGCACTGCTCTGGTCTATCGTCGCCCTGTTCTTCGGTACGGCCGGGGATCGCGGCATGCGACACGCGTTCGAGTTCACCGTCTCGCGCACCGACGGGCTCAGCAACATCTACCTCGAGGTCGCCGCGGGAGTAATCACATTCATCCTGATGGGGCGCTACTTCGAGAAGCGCTCGAAGCGTCAGGCCGGCGCAGCACTGCGCGCGCTGCTTGAGCTCGGCGCAAAGGAGGTCGCGGTGCTCCGCGACGGGGTGGAGACCCGCATCTCCATCGACGACCTCACGGTGGGTGATGAGTTCGTGGTGCGCCCCGGTGAGAAGATCGCCACGGACGGCGTGATCGTCTCCGGCAGCTCAGCGATCGACGCGTCGATGCTGACCGGAGAGTCGGTGCCGGTCGAGGTCACCGTCGGCGACGCGGTCACGGGAGCGACGGTGAACGCCGGCGGCCGGATCGTGGTGCGCGCCGAGCGGATCGGCTCGGACACCCAGCTGGCGCAGATGGCGAAGCTGGTCGAGGACGCGCAGTCGGGCAAAGCCGACGTGCAGCGACTTGCCGATCGCGTTTCCGGCGTGTTCGTGCCGATCGCCATCGCGATCGCCGTCGCAACGCTCGGCGCCTGGATCGGCGCGGGCTTCCCGCTCAGCGCCGGGTTCACCGCCGCCGTTGCGGTGCTGATCATCGCGTGCCCCTGTGCACTGGGACTCGCCACCCCCACGGCCCTGCTCGTCGGGACCGGGCGCGGCGCTCAGATGGGCGTGCTCATCAAGGGACCTGAGGTACTCGAGTCGACGCGCAAGGTCGACACAATCGTGCTCGACAAGACCGGCACGGTCACCACGGGCAAGATGACCCTCACCGACGTGATCCCCGCGGCGGGCGTCGACCGCGCGCAACTGCTGCGCCTGGCGGGCGGGCTCGAAGACGCCTCCGAGCACCCGATTGCGCAGGCGATCGCGAAGGGGGCCACCGCCGAGGTCGGTGACCTCCCCGTGCCCGAGTCGTTCGCGAACATTGCGGGACAGGGCGTGCAGGGCGTAGTCGACGGCCACGCGGTGCTCGCCGGACGGGACTCGCTGCTCGCGGAGTGGTCGCTGACGCTCGACGACGCCCTCGCCGAGGCAAAGCGCGCCGCCGAGTCGGCAGGCAAGACCGCGATCGCGGTCGGCTGGGACGGCGAGGCGCGCGGCGTGCTGGTGGTCTCCGACCAGATCAAGGCGACGAGCGCGGAAGCGATCAGCCAGTTCATCGAGCTCGGCCTCACCCCGGTGCTCCTCACGGGAGACAACCGGACCGTTGCCGAGCATGTCGCCGCCGAGGTGGGGATCACGCGGGTCTACGCGGAGGTGCTCCCCCAGGACAAGGTCGACGTGGTGGCCGCGCTGCAGCGCGACGGCAAGGTCGTGGCAATGGTCGGCGACGGCGTCAACGACGCCCCGGCGCTCGCGCAGGCGGACCTGGGCCTCGCCATGGGCACCGGCACCGACGTCGCGATCGCCGCAGCCGACATCACGCTCGTGCGCGGCGACCTCCGCGCCGCGGCAGACGCGATCCGGCTCTCCCGCCGCACGCTCAGCACGATCAAGACGAACCTGTTTTGGGCATTCGCCTACAACACGGCGGCGATCCCGCTCGCCGCGTTCGGGCTCCTCAACCCGATGCTCGCGGGCGCCGCCATGGCGCTCTCAAGCGTGTTCGTCGTGTCGAACAGCCTGCGGCTGCGCTCATTCAAGTCGCGGGCGAGCTCCGCCGCCCCGGCGGCGCCGAGCCGCCAGCGGCCCCAGCAGCCGGCCCTCGCGGAGGTCGCGCCGTAGCCGCGCCGCGCTCCCGTGCGGCAGCGCGCAGCACCAGGGCCCCGGCCCCGCAGCTCACTGCGGGTCCGGGGCCCTGGTGCGTGGCCTGTCTGATCCGCACGCCGCGGGTCGGGCGTCGCACCGTCCCGCTCGGGCCGCACGCCGTGGGTCGGGCTTCGGGCTTCGGGCTTCGGGCTCCGGGCTCCGGGCTCCGGGCTCCGGGCTCCGGGCTCCGGGCTCCGGGCTCCGGGGGGAAGCTACTGCATCGCTCCGACGAATACGAACGCGAAGGCGAGCACCCCGAGCGAAAACAGCAGCGAGAGGCTTCCGGCGACGATGCCGATGATTGCGAGCACGCGCGACTGACCGCGCCGGAATGCGAGGACTCCCGCCGCAAGCCCCACGGCGCCGACCAACGCGCTCAGCACGAGGGGCCACGCGCCGCCAAACGTAAAGAACACGAGCGCAATGAGGATCGCGCTCACGAGGCCGGCCAGGAACGCGGTGACCGCGAGCCCTCCGACGGGCCGGGCGCGTGCGGCGCGGTGCGGTGCGGTCATCGTGGTCCTTTACGAGTCGGGGCAGCTCGCCCGAATATAGCACCAATAAATGGCCTTCGTGCAAAATCACCAGTTGTCCACCGAGGCGGACCGGGTCACGCCCGCCGCCGGATCGGGTCTGCGCGGAGTCGAGGGAACGGGTCTGCGCGGAGTCGCGGGGACTCGCGCCTCCGGCACCCCGCGCGGGCGGCCGCAACCACCAACAAGAAAGACCCGGAACTCGCGCAGTTTCCTGCGGGAGTTCCGGGTCATTTTGTCGGGATGACAGGATTTGAACCTGCGACCCCGTCGTCCCGAACGACGTGCGCTACCAAGCTGCGCCACATCCCGATTTTGCGCTTTCACGCAAGGACTACTGTACCGGGTCGGGGGCCAAACTTGGAAATCGGGGCCGCCCGTCGCGAGATTCCGGGCGGGTCGGATCCACCTAGTCGGGGGCGACCGTGGTGAGCGTGGCGATCGTGACCGGGATTTCCTGCCCGGGCCAGGTGATGCGGAGCGCGTACGCGTCGGGCCCGTCCCCGATCTCGGCGTCGGAGACCGCGAGCGCTTCCGCGCCGCCGCCGGCGAGCGCCGCGGCGTCGAGCACGTGCCGGATCCGCAGCGTGGCGAATCCAGTGTCGGCGATCGTCACCCCGCCAAGCTCGGACACAGAGGCCGCCCACATCTCCGGGACCGGGCGATCCGGCTGTCCGGAGCCGCGGAGCTGACTGCGCGGCCGCAGCGGCACAGGCTCCCCCGCGTCTGAGTGCACGAACTCCTCCGCCTCGGTGCGGCCGTGCGCCATGGTCTCGGCGAGCACGGTGCGGCACACCGGGTCGCCGGCGCCATCGCTGATCCAGCGCGTGCCGAGCACGCCGTGCGCGGAGGTGCCCACGAGGAACTCCTCGCCGTCGGCGATCGCCGCGCCGCGGTACGTGAGCACGGCGTGGTAAATCGTGTCGTCGCCGGCCGTGACGAGGTGCCCCTCGATCCCCACCTCGCCCTCCGGGTCATCGAGCCGATACGAGGCGACCTTGCTCAGCGCGCTGGCGTCGCCCCGAAACCACGGCCGCGTGGGCAGCCACGCGGCGAGCAGCTCGAGCTTTGACGGGGACATCGTGGTGTCGTACATGAGTGCCATGTCGCGATCCTACGCCCGAACGACGCAGCGCCCCACCCCCAATCGGGGATGAGGCGCTGCGTACCGCGGAAGCGGCCGGGGTTACTTGCCCTGGTTCTTCACGCGCGATGCGCTGCGGGCGCGCGCGTTTGCCTCGAGCACGACCTTGCGGATGCGCACGGCCTCCGGGGTCACCTCGACGCACTCGTCCTCGCGGGCGAACTCAAGCGACTCCTCGAGGGAGAGCTGGCGCGGCGGCGTCATCGACTCGAACGAATCGGAGCTCGCGGCACGCATGTTCGTGAGCTTCTTTTCCTTCGTGATGTTCACGTCCATGTCCTCGGAGCGCGAGTTCTCACCGATGACCATGCCCTCGTAGACCTCCTGCGTGGGCTGGACGAAGAACGTCATCCGCTCCTGCAGGTTGATCATCGAGAACGGGGTGACCACGCCGGTGCGGTCCGCGACGATCGAGCCGTTGTTGCGGGTCACGATCGGGCCGGCCCACGCGTCGTAGCCGTGCGAGATCGCGTTGGCGATACCGGTGCCGCGGGTGGTGGTCATGAACTCCGAGCGGAAGCCGATCAGGCCGCGCGACGGGACGATGAACTCCATGCGCACCCAGCCGGTGCCGTTGTTCACCATGTTCTCCATGCGGCCCTTGCGAGACGCGAGGAGCTGCGTGATCGCGCCGAGGTGCTCCTCGGGGGTGTCGATCGTGAGGTGCTCGTAGGGCTCGTGCGTCTTGCCGTCGACCTGCTTGGTGACCACCTGGGGCTTGCCCACGGTGAGCTCGAAGCCCTCGCGGCGCATGTTCTCGACGAGGATCGACAGGGCGAGCTCGCCTCGGCCCTGCACCTCCCACGCGTCCGGACGCCCCACGTCGACGACCTTGAGCGAAACGTTACCGACGAGCTCGCGGTCAAGACGATCCTTGATCATGCGGGCGGTGAGCTTGTGGCCCTTCACCTTGCCCACGAGCGGCGACGTGTTCGCGCCGATCGTCATGGAGATCGCCGGCTCGTCGATCTCGATCATCGGCAGCGGGCGCACATCCTCGGCGTCGGCGATGGTCTCGCCGATCGTGATGTCCTCGATACCGGCGATCGCGACGATGTCGCCGGGGCCGGCCTTCTCGGCGTTGTAGCGCGAGAGCGCCTTGGTGAGCATCAGCTCGGTGATGCGCACGTTCTGGACCGAGCCATCGTGGCGCACCCAGGCGACCGTCTCGCCCTTGCGGATCTCGCCGTGGTGCACGCGCAGCAGCGCGATACGACCGAGGAACGGCGAGGAGTCAAGGTTGGTGACGTGCGCCTGCAGGGGGTGCTCATCGTCGTAGGTGGGGGCGGGGACGTGCTCGAGGATCGCACCGAAGAGCGCCTCGAGGGTGTCGCCGTCGGGCAGCGTGCCGTTTGCGGGCTCCGTGAGGCTTGACGCGCCGGCGCGACCCGAGAGGTACACGACGGGAACGTCGAGCACCGCGTCGACGTCGAGATCCGGGTGGTCCTCAGCGAGGTCCGATGCGAGCCCAAGGAGCAGGTCCTGGGCTTCGCTCACGACCTCGGGGATACGCGCGTCGGGGCGGTCAGTCTTGTTGACCGCGAGGATCACGGGGTGCTTCGCTTCGAGCGCCTTGCGGAGCACGAATCGGGTCTGCGGAAGCGGACCCTCTGACGCGTCAACGAGCAGCACGACGCCGTCGACCATCGAGAGCGCACGCTCAACCTCGCCGCCGAAGTCAGCGTGGCCCGGGGTATCAACGACGTTGATGACGATGGGGCCGTTTGTGGCGTGCTCACCCTCGTAGGAGATCGCCGTGTTCTTGGCGAGGATCGTGATGCCCTTTTCGCGCTCAAGATCGTTCGAGTCCATGACGCGGTCATCGACGTCTGCGTGAGCGTCGAATGAGTTGGTCTGACGCAGCATGGCATCGACGAGCGTGGTCTTGCCGTGGTCGACGTGTGCGACGATGGCAACATTGCGGAGGTCTTCGCGAGTAGCGAGAGCCATAGGGGTGGTGTCCTAACGTGACGATCTGATCGTCGACAGGGCGGGGTGCCGGGCGCCGCGGGGCCTCCCCCAGCGGCACCGAAGAAGCCGACGCACTATTTTAGCGGATTCAGCGGAGATTCGCTCACAGCAATCGTATATGATCAATAAATGACTGTGCACCCGAAGCTTACACCGGGTCTGCTGGCAGTCCTCTCCTTCCTCGCGGCGACCGGCCCGTTCGCCACGGACATGTATTTGTCGTCGTTCACGCAGATCGCGTCCGACCTTGGGGCGCCCGCGTCGTCGGTGCAGCTCACCCTCACCGCGTTCCTGCTCGGGATCGGATCTGGGCAGCTCGTCCTCGGCCCGCTCTCGGATCAGTGGGGCCGCCGCCCGATCCTGCTCGTCGCGCTTAGCGTCTTCGCCGCGACGAGCGTGGCAATGGTGTTCTCGCCAAACGTCGGCGTGCTCATCGGGCTGCGCTTCTTGCAGGGCTTCGCCGGCGCTGCCGGGGTGGTGGTGTCGCGCGCGATCGCCGTGGATCTCACGGAGGGTGCGGCCGCGATCCGCGCGATCAGCCTCATCGCCATGTTTGTGGGGCTCGGCCCGCTCATCGCCCCGCCCGTCGGTGGCGCGATTGCCGCCGTCGCCGACTGGCGCGCGGTGCTCGCCACCCTCGCCGGGCTCGCCGTAGCGATGCTCGTGCTTGCCGCGGTGCTCGTGCCGGAGTCGCTGCCCCGCGAGCGGCGCAACGCCGCAGGACTACGCGCGGCCCTCCGCAACTTTGCCGCGCTGCTCGGTGACCGCGGCTTCCTCCTGCTCATGTGCGTCTTCGGCCTCGGCTTCGGCGGCATGATGGCCTACATCTCCGCCTCCCCGTTCGTGGGGCAGATCATCCTCGGGATGTCGCCGTTCGTCTACTCGCTCGCGTTCGCCGCGGGCGCGCTGGCGATGATCACCGCCAACCTCATCAATGCGCGGCTCGCCGGCAAGGTCCCGGCGACGCGGATGCTGTTCATCGGGACGGTGTTCGCGCTGCTCGCCGGGACCGGGCTCACCGTGCTCGCCACGAGCGAGGCGCTCACCCCCGCCTCGTTCATCGCCTGCGCGTTCACGCTCACCGGCGGCACGGGGCTCATCATGTCGAACGCGAGCGCCCTCGCGCTTGCCCGCGCAGGGGCTGCGAAGGGATCCGGGTCTGCGCTGCTCGGCGCGAGCCAGTTCGCGGTCGGCGGCCTCGCCTCGCCGCTCGTGGGTGCGTGGGGCGAGCACACGGCCGTACCGATGGCGGTGTTCGTGCTCGGCGTCGCGGTGCTCGCCTGCGTGGGCGCGGTGATCGTGCACCGCACCACCCCGCGCTAGCGCTTCGCGGGGCGCGGGGCGGTGGGCGGCCGGTTCCTCGCCCCGCGCAGATCCGACCCTCTAGCGCAGATCCGACCCGTTGGCGCAGACCCGACCCGGCAGTCCAGCGAGAACCGGGTCGGATCCGGGCTAACGGGTCGGACCTGAGCGCGGGCAGGTGTGGCCGGGCTCGGTGCGGCGCGGCAGGGCACGGCGCGGCACGGCTGCACCGGCGCAGATCCGACCCCTTCACGCAGATCCGACCCTCGCGCGCAAATCCGACCCCTCGCGCGCAGATCCGACTCGGCAGTCCGACGAGAACCGGGTCGGATCTGTGGCAAGGGGTCGGATCTGAGCGCAGCTCGACACGGCGCGGACCGGGAGCACAGCCGTGCCCAGGCAGCGCCGGGGCGTGGGATGGCCGGGCGGGCCGGGATGCAGCCACACCCCGCCAGCGCAGATCCGACCCTCAGGCGCAGATCCGACCCGGAAGACCAAGTAAGAACCGGGTCGGATCTGGGCCAACGGGTCGGATCTGAGCGCAGCCCGGCACCGCCCGGGGCGACCCGGCGCAGCTAGGCGCAGCCGCGCTACACGGGCCCGACCGCGCCAGACGGGCAGCCGCGCTACACGGGCCCGACCACGCCAGCCACGCTGACCGCGCCAGCCGCCCAGCCAGGGCCCGGCGGCTACCCCTCGCGGAGCTCGCGGGCGCGCTCGCGGCGAATCGCCTGCTCCGCCGGATCCGGGACCGGCAGCGACGCGAGCAACCGCTGCGTGTAGCGCTGCTGCGGGTCGCGGAGCACCTCATCGACGGTGCCGCTCTCCACGAGCTCCCCCTTTGTGAGCACCCCAACCCGATCGGCGAGGGCGTCGACCACCGCGAGATCGTGCGTGATGAACACCGCGGCGAAGCCGAGCTCGGCCTGCAGCTCGGTGAACAGTTCGAGCACGCGCGCCTGCACCGACACGTCGAGCGCCGAGGTCGGCTCGTCGGCGATCAGCAGCTTCGGATCGAGCGCCAGCCCGCGGGCGAGCGCCGCGCGCTGCCGCTGCCCGCCCGAGAGCTCGTGCGGGAATCGGTCCCCGTATGCGCGCGGCAGCTGCACCGCCTCGAGCAGCTCGTCGACGCGCGCCCTGGCCGCGCCGGGATCGCGCGCAATCCGCTGCACCACGAGCGGCTCGGCCACGTTCTCGGCGATGGTGAGCAGCGGATTGAAGCTCGACGCCGGGTCCTGGAACACGAAACCGAGGTCGCGCCTCGCGGATCGGAAGCGCCGCTCGCTGAACCCGACCATCTCGTGCCCGAGCACCTGCAGCGAACCGCCCGTCGCCGGGGTGAGGCCCGCGATCGCGCGCCCGATCGTCGACTTCCCGGAGCCAGACTCCCCCACGAGACCGTAGATCTCGCCCGGGGCGATCTCGAAGTCGATGCCGCGCACCGCGAGGAACCCGGGCTTGCCGAGGCGCCCCGGGTACCGGATTTCGAGGCCGCGCGCCGCGACGATCGGCGCGGGCGCAGGGACCTCGGCCACGCCAACGGCGCCGGCCACGCCAACGGCCTCGGCCGCGCCAACGGCGCCGGCCGCGCCAACGGGCCCAGCCGCAGCCCCCGGCCGCTCCGCCACCACGATCCGCCCCTCGCCGAGCCGCAGCACGGACCCGAGCAGCCGCTTCGTGTAGTCCTCGCGCGGGTTCGCGAACAGCTCGGCCACCGGCGCGCGCTCAACGACCACGCCCTCGTACATCACGGCCACGTCGTCGGCGAGATCCGCCACCACCCCCATGTTGTGGGTGATCAGCAGGATCGCGGTACCAAACTCATCGCGCAGTCGCCGCAGCAGGTCGAGGATCTCGGCCTGCACGGTCACATCGAGCGCGGTGGTGGGCTCGTCGGCCACGATGAGGCCGGGGTTGAGGGCGAGCGCCATCGCGATCATGACGCGCTGCTTCTGCCCGCCGGAGAGCTGGTGCGGGTATGAGTCGACGCGCTCGTGCGGCTCGGGGATCCCCACCCGCTCGAGCATTTCGATCGCGCGTGCGCGCGCCTCCCGCTTCGAGAGCTCGCCGTGGGCGCGCAGCCCCTCGGCGATCTGCCAGCCCACCGTAAATACCGGGTTCAGCGCGGTCGACGGCTCCTGGAACACCATTGCGACGTCCCGGCCGCGCACGCGGCGCAGCTGCTCGCCCGACAGGTGCAGCACGTCGTTCGCCTCGCCGCCGTCACGGGTGCGCAGCACCACCGACCCCGAGGCGATCGCGGTCTCGGGCAGCAGGCCGAGCACGGTGCGCGCCGAGACGCTCTTGCCGGAGCCGGATTCACCCACCACCGCGAGCACGCGCCCGGGCTCCACGGCGAGCGACACCCCGTCGACCGCGCGCACCGCGCCGTGGTCTGTGGCAAAGGTCACCGCGAGGTCGCGAATCTCGAGCACGTGGCCGGCGCTCCCCCGACCGTTCAGTGCGGTCTCGCTCATGCGTCAGATCCTTCCCGCTGCGTCCCGACAGAGGTTGCCGAGACGGTGCCGCTGCCGGCCTTCACGCGGCG
This sequence comes from Leucobacter luti, assembly GCF_004217175.1. Classification (GTDB taxonomy): domain Bacteria; phylum Actinomycetota; class Actinomycetes; order Actinomycetales; family Microbacteriaceae; genus Leucobacter; species Leucobacter luti. The sequence continues at coordinate 350,034 of NZ_SHKI01000002.1, read as the reverse complement.
GCGACTGCGCAGCCGCGGGTCCGCGAGGTCGTTGAGGCTCTCCCCCGTGAGGGTGAGTCCGGTCACCACGAGCACGATGGCCAGGCCCGGCCAGAGGCTCGTCCACCACACGCCGTTCGTCACATCGGCGATTGCCTTGTTGAGGTCGTAGCCCCACTCGGCGGCGGAGTTCGGTTCGATACCGAAACCGAGGAAGCCGAGGCCCGCGAGCGTGAGGATCGCCTCGGACGCGTTGAGCGTGAAGACGAGCGGCAGAGACCGGGTCGAGTTACGCAGCACGTGCCGGAACATAATCCGGCTGCGGCTCGCTCCCACGACACGGGCAGACTCGACGAAGGCCTCGGACTTCACCCGCACCACCTCGGAGCGCACCACGCGGAAGTACTGCGGGATGAACACGACGGTGATTGACAGTGAGGCAGCCCAGATGCCGCCCCACAGGCTCGACTGACCGCCCGAGATCACGATCGACAGCACGATCGCGAGCAGCAGCGACGGGAACGCGTAGATCGCGTCGGCGATCATCACGAGCACGCGGTCGAGGGCCCCGCCGATGTACCCGGAGACGAGTCCGAGCAGCGTACCGGCGAAGATCGAGCTGACCACCGCGATCAGGATCACGAGGAACGCGGTGCGCGTGCCCCAGATCACCCGTGAGAGCACGTCGTAGCCGGCGATCGTGGTGCCAAATGGATGCGCTGCGGAGGGCGCGGAGAGCGAACCGAAGTCGCCGTCGGGCCCGCTGAGCGCGGAGAACGAGTATGGCGCGAGCACGGGCGATGCGAGCGCGGTGAGCGCGAAGAGCACGACGAGCACGAGCCCGGCGACCAGCATGCCGCGCTGCAGCCCAACGCTCTGCCGCAGCTGCTTGATCAGCGGCCAGCCGTGCCAGCCGCGCTCGCGCCGCGGCGCGGTCAGGATCGCCACAGTGTTGAGTTCACTCGACATCTCAGTACCTCACTCGCGGGTCGATGAGCGCCGCGACCACGTCGACGACGAAGTTGCTGAGCGCGACGATCACCGCGAGCAGCGCGACGATCCCCTGCACGGCGACGAAGTCGCGGGCGCTCAAGTAGTGGGCGAGCTGGAACCCCAGCCCCTTCCACTCGAAGGTGGTCTCCGTGAGCACCGCACCGCCGAGCAGCATGGCGATCTGCAGCCCGATCACAGTGATGATCGGGATCAGCGCGGGGCGGTACGCGTGCTTGGTGACCAGCCGGAACTCCGAAACGCCGCGCGAGCGCGCCGAGTCCACGTATTCACGACCGATCGTGCCGATCATGTTGGTGCGCACGAGGCGCAAGAAGATGCCCGCCGTCATCATGCCGAGCGTGAGCGCGGGCAGGATCGCGTGCAGCAGTACGTCACCCACGTTCGCGAGGCTTCCCGTGCGGATCGCGTCGATGAGGTAGAGCCCGGACGGGTCCGGGAGCATTTGCAGTTGCAGCTCCGTGGCGATCGAGGCTCTGCCCGAGACCGGCAGCCAGCCGAGCCACACCCCGAAGATGAGCTTCATGATGAGGCCGGAGAAGAACACGGGCGTCGCGTAGGTGAAGATCGCGAACACGCGCAGCACGGCGTCTGGGCCGCGGTCGCGGTAGTACGCGGCGAGCATGCCGAGCGGGATCCCCACGACGAGCGCGACGATGAGCGTGTACACGGCGAGCTCGAGGGTGGCCGCACCGTAGGTGACGAGCACCTCGGTGACGGGGCGCCGGTCGCTGAAGGTGACCCCGAAGTTGCCGGTGAACACCTGGCCCAGGTACTCGAAGTACTGCACGATGAGGGGGCGATCGTACCCGGCCTCGGCAACGCGCTTGGCGAGCTCTGCCGGAGGGAGCCGGTCACCGACGGAGGCGGTGATCGGGTTGCCCAGGGTGCGCATGAGGAGGAACACCATCGTCACGAGGATGAAGACGGTGGGGATGATGAGGAGCGCGCGCCAGAGGATGAAGCGGCCGAGACCGCCCCCACCGCTCCGGGTCTTGATCTGCGCGCTCGCCGTCGAGGCGGCTTCGGTGATCGTCATGATCGAATCCGATGACACGGGAACAGCGGGCAGGCGCTCACTCGCGCCCGCCCGCTGCACACGGCGTCTACTTGGTTAGCGTCCCGAAGCGGAACTTGAACGACGCGTCAAGCGTCACCCCGTCCACGCCATCGACCGCGACCGCCACCTGAGCGCCCTGCTGCATCGGCAGCGTCGACAGGTCCTCGGCGAGCAGATCCTGCACCTGCTCCAGGAGCTTGGCGCGGGCGTCCTCGTCGGCGGTGACGCGCTGCTCGTCGATCAGCTTCACCACCTCCGGGTTGTCGTAGTGGTTCACCAGGAAGTTGTCCGGCATGAAGAACGGCGTGAGGTAGTTGTCGGGGTCCGAGTAGTCGGGGAACCAGCCGAGCTGGTGCGCCGGGTAGAGATCCGCGACGCGATCCTCCGTGTACTGGCCCCACTCGGTCGACTGCAGGTCAACCGCGAACAGTCCGTCGGCCTCAAGCTGCGCCTTGATCTGTGCGTACTCCTCGGCCGAGGCCGCGCCATAGCGCTCGCCCGCGTACTGCAGCTGCAGCGTGACCGGCGTCTCGACGCCCGCGTCGGAGAGTCGCTTCGCCGCGCGATCCGCGTCGGGTCCACCCTCGCCGTCGCCGTACAGGCCCTTGAGGGCCTCGTTCGCGCCGAGCAGCCCCTCGGGAATGTACGAATAGAGCGGGGTGTAGGTGCCCTTGAACACGTCGGTCGAGATCTTCTCGCGATCGATCGAGTCAGCGACCGCCTGGCGCACCGCGAGCGCCTTCGCGGGATCGGCACCCTCAACGCTCGCGCCGTAGGGCATGGTGTTGAAGTTGAAGACGATGTAGCGGATCTCGCCGCCAGGTCCCTTGACCACGTTGAGGCCGTCGGTGCCCTCGAACTTCTGCACGTCGGTGGCCGAGACGTTGCGGAACGCCACGTCGACGGCCTTCGTCTCGATCGCCTGGCTGAGGTTCGACTCGTTGGCGAAGTACTTCATGTTGATCGAGTCGGTCTTGGGTGCGCCCCAGAGGCCGTCGTAGTCCGCGAACGCGGTGTAGGCGATCAGGTTGCCCTTGTCGAAGTTGGTGACCGCGTAGGGGCCGGCGAACGGGTTTGCGGCCACGAGCTCCTGGTCGTCCATCACCGCGTCGGCCGGGAACACATCCTCGTCGACGATCGGCCCGACGGGGCTCGAGAGCACCTGCGGGAAGGTCTGGTCGTTCTCGGACTTCAGCGTGAACACGACCGTCGTGTCGTCGGGCGCGGCAACGCTGTCGAGGTTCGCGAGCAGGCTCGACGGCCCGTTCGGATCCGCGATCGCGACCTGGCGATCAAACGTGAACTTCACGTCGGAGCTGGTGAGCTCGTTGCCGTTCGCGAAGGTGAGGCCCGGCTTGAGCTTCACGGTGTACTCGGTCGGCGCGGTGAACTCGGCCGACTCAGCGATATCGGGCGCCACGGTCGACTCGCCCACCGGGTTGTTGAGCAGGAACGGATAGACGTTCGTCATCACGGCGAACGAGCCGTTGTCGTACGCACCGGCGGGATCGAGCGAGGTGACCACCTCGGTCGTGCCGATCGTGATCGCGCCGCCGGAACCGCCCGCGCTGCCCGAGTCACCCGAGCCGCCCGTGCCGCCGCCGGCGCACGCCGTGAGCAGCACCGCGCTGCCGAGCAGAGCGACACCAGACATCATTGTCTTTTTCAAGAGCTTCCTCCATCCAGGAGAACGCGCGCCACGCTGCGTCGTGCAGCGCTGCACGCATCCAATCTACGCTCCGAGCCTACCGAACGTTCGGCCACGACTTGGTCGTCGCGACCAATTTGTAACACTCGGCGTTGTAGACCCCCGCACACGCAGACAGCACGAGGCCGGGCGGATCGAAACCGATCCGTCCCCGGCCCCGCGCTGTGTCTGCGGTGCTGAATCACGCCTCACCGAGGCGCGCGAGTGCTAGCTCACCCCGAGCTCGATTTTTGCCCCCGGAATCGCGGCGAGAAGGTTCTTCGTGTACTCCTGCTGCGGGTTCTCGAACACCTCATCGGTGGTGGCCTGCTCCACGATCTTGCCCTGCTGCATCACGCAGACCCGGTCCGCGATCAGGCGCACAACCGCGAGGTCGTGCGTGATGAACAGGTACGTGAGCCCCAGCTCGCGCTGCAGCTCCGCGAGCAGATCGAGGATCTGCGCCTGCACGAGCACGTCGAGCGCGGAGACCGCCTCGTCGAGCACGAGAATGTCGGGCTTCAGCGCGAGACCGCGGGCGACCGCGACGCGCTGCCGCTGCCCACCCGAGAGCTCGTTCGGGTACCGAGTCGCGAGCTCACGCGGCAGCGAGACCTGATCGAGCAGCTCGTTGACGCGCGCCTTGCGGCTCGCGGCGTCGCCCACGTTGTGGATGTGCAGCGGCTCCATGATCGTGTTGCCGATGTTGTGCAGCGGGTCGAGCGAACCGTACGGGTCCTGGAACACTGGCTGCAGGGTGCGGCGCAGATCGAAGAGCTCGGCACGGGACATCCCGGCCGTCTCTTTCCCCGCGATCCGGATGGTCCCGGAGCTCGGCTTCTCAAGCTGCAGCACCATCTTCGCGATGGTCGACTTGCCCGAGCCAGACTCGCCCACGAGCGCCATGGTCTCGCCGCGGTTCACGGTGAAGGTAGCCCCAGAGACCGCGTGGAAGTCCTCCGAGCCGAAGCTTCCCTTGCGGATCTTGTAGACCTTGCCGAGGCCGGAGACCTCGATCACCGGATCGTTCGGGCGCACCTCGCTGCCGAGGCCCTCCGCGATCGCCGCGACATCGAGCGTACCGGTCGGTGCCGCCGGGATCGTCGCGTCGCTGCCAATCCGGCGCGAGGCCAGGCTGGGGGCGGCCGCCACGAGGCGCTTCGTGTACGGGTGCTGCGGCCGCTCGAGGATCTCGCGGCTCGGGCCCGACTCCACGATGTTGCCCTGGTACATCACGATCAGCTTCTCAGCGCGCTCAGCCGCAAGGCCGAGATCGTGCGTGATGAAGACGACCGCGGTGCCGAGCTGCGAGGTGAGGTGCTCAAGGTGGTCGAGCACCACGCGCTGCACGGTTACGTCGAGCGCGGAGGTGGGCTCGTCAGCAATGAGCAGCTCAGGCTCGGCCGAGAGACCGATTCCGATGAGCGCGCGCTGCTTCATCCCGCCAGAGAACTGGTGCGGGAACTGCTTCATGCGCTGCTCGGCGTTCTGGAGCCCGGCCTGTTCGAGCACCTCGACGGCGCGAGCGTGCACCTCCTTGCGACCCTTCGCCAGGCCGTTCGCCCGGATGGCTTCCTCGACCTGGAACCCGACCGACCACACCGGGTTGAGGTTTGACATCGGGTCCTGCGGCACGAGGCCGATCTCGCGTCCGCGAATCGACTCCATCTCACGCCGCCCGATCCCCACGAGCTCGCGCCCCTGCCAATCGATCGACCCGGCCGTGATGTGCCCGGTTCCGGGCAGCAGGTTCATGACCGCGTGCATGGTGGTGGACTTGCCCGAGCCGGACTCCCCCACGATCGCGACGGTCTCGCCCGGGTAGACGTCGAAGCTGACGCCGTGCAGAACTTCCTTGGGGGCCTTGTCGACCTTGAACGCGACGCGCAGATCGCGCACGCTGAGCACCGGCTTCATTTGCTGTTCTTCGTTTCCAGTCGTTGCGGCGCTCATCGGCGTGCCCTCGCCTTCGGGTCGAGTGCGTCGCGCACGACCTCACCCAGCAGGATGAAGCCGAGCACCGTGATGGTCAGTGCGAGAGACGGGTAGATCAGCGGCATCGGGTCCGTGCGCAGCGACAGCTGTGCCGCGCTGATGTCGTTGCCCCAGCTGATGAACTGACCGCTGGGAAGCCCCACGCCCAGGAACGAGAGCACCGACTCGGCGACGATCGCCGACGAGAGCGAGATCGTGGTGACCACGATCGCGGGTGCGATCGCGTTCGGGAGCACGTGCTTGATGAGCGTCCGGATCCGCGACAGACCGAGTGACTCGGCCGCCATCACAAAGTCGGCGTTCTTCACCCGCAGGATCTCACTGCGCACGATACGTGCGGTGATCGGCCACGAGAACCCACCGATCGCGAGCGCGATCACGAGCGGGTTGCGGTGGTTCGCAAGCACGCTCATCACCACGACGGCCGCGAGGATGTAGGGGATCGAGAAGAAGATGTCGCCGATGCGGGAGAGCAGGGAGTCGAGCGCGCCACCAAAGAACCCGGCGAGCGCGCCCATGATGGTGCCGACCACGAACGTGAGTGCGATCACCATGAGGCCCACGGACACTGAGGTACCCGTGCCGTAGACGATGCGCGAGTACACGTCGCAGCCCTGCTTGTTGAAACCGAGCGGGTGCCCGGACGTGGGAGCGCCGTTCGAGTTCTGCAGCCCGCACGCGCGCGGGTCAACCTGGGTAAACAGGCCGGGGAACAGGGCGACGAGAGCGACGACGAGCAGGATCGCCGCGGAGATCCAGAACATCGGGCGGCGGCGCATATCGCGCCAGGCATCAAGCCACAGCGTCGACTTCTTCTCGGCGATGCGCACCGCGTCAACGGCGGCAACCGGCGTCTCGTCGACCGGCGCTACGAAGTGCTCTGCCACCGGGCGAGTGCCGCGATTGGCTGGTGTTTTCGGCTCAGGCATAACGAATCCTCGGATCGAGTACGGCGTACATGAGGTCAACGAGCAGGTTCACACCGAGGTAGATGAGGACCATCACGGTGACGAACGAGACCACCGTCGTGTTCTCGCCCTTCAGGATCGCGTTGAAGAGGACGTTGCCGACGCCGGGGACGTTGAAGATGCCCTCGGTCACGGTGGCGCCGACCATCAGGATGCCAAAGTCTGTCGCGGTGTTCGTGATCGTGGGGATCAGCGAGTTGCGAAGCACGTGGACCGGGATCACCCGGCCGCGACTCAGGCCCTTCGCGTACGCGGTGCGCACAAAGTCCTGGTTGAGCGTGTCGATGACCGAGGCGCGGGTGAGGCGCATGCTCGTCGCGTACAGGCTCACGCCGAGCACGAGTGCCGGCAGGATCATGTCCTTCAGCGGAGCGCCGGTGCCCACCGTTGGGCTGAACCACCCGAGCTTCAGTCCGAGTCCGTACTGCGCGATGAACGCGATGACGAAGATCGGGATGCTCATAAACACGAGCCCGATGATCAGGTTGATGTTGTCGAAGAACTTGCCCTTGCGCAGCCCCGAGAACAGGCCGATCACAATGGCAAGAACGAGCGAGATCACGATCGCCATGATCGCGAGCTGGATCGTCACGGGGAACGTGCGAGCGAGGATCTCCGACACCGGCTCACCCGAGAAACTCACCCCGAAGTCGCCAACCAGGATGCCCTTGAGGTAGAGCAGGTACTGGATAAAGAAGGGCTGATCAAGGTTGTACTGCTCGCGCAGCCGCTCAAGGATTGCCTCGCTCGGGACCTTCTCGCCGAACATCGCGGCGACGGGGTCTCCCGGCATGGCAAAGACCATGAAGTAGATCAGGAAGGTGGTGCCAAGAAGCACCGGGATCACTTGTAGGACGCGGAAGAGGATATATCTCAGCATTCGCCGGTCCCCCCGCGCTCGATTGCGCTATGCATAATGTGTATTCTCTCGCAATTGTGGTGCGCCGCAAACCTGAGGACTTCGGTGTCCCCGGCCTGCAAGTCTTTGGCTGCGCCGCGACACGGGTGTCGTCACGACGCAGGGAAAGCCCCGGAGCATGCTCCGGGGCTTCCCGCAGAAGGATTACTTCTTGGTGATCTCGTTGAAGATCGGGACCGAGTTCCAGCCGAACGTGACGTTGTCAACGTTCTCGCTGAAGCCACCGGTCGTGCCCTGGTACCAGAGCGGGATCGACGGCATGTCCTCGAGGAGGATCTCCTGAGCCTGGTGCAGCTTGTCGATCGACTTCTCGTGATCGGCTTCCTGCACTGCCTCGTCGAGGAGCGTGTCGAACGCCGGGTTCGCGTAGAACCCGTGGTTCGAGCTGGCACCCGAGTAGTACAGCGGCTGCAGGTAGTTGTACGCGCCCGGGTAGTCAGCCTGCCAGCCCGAACGGAACGGGCCGCCGACGACGTCGGACTCGCGATCGTCCAGGAACGCCTGGAACGTGGGGTAGAGCTTCGGAGCCGCGGTCACGCCGAGCGTGTTTGACCACTGGTTCGCAACTGCCTCGATCCACACCTGGTGCGGGCCGTCGGAGTTGGTGGCCACCTCAAGGGTGCCCTCGAACGGCTTGATCGCGTCGGCCTCTGCCCACAGCTTCTTCGCCTCTTCGGGGTTGAAGTCGAGCTTCTCGACACCCTTCAGGTCCTCGGTGTAGCCGTCAACGATCGGCGAGGTGAAGTCGCGCGCGGGGATGTTGGTGCCCTCGAAGATCACATCGATGATCTCCTCGCGGTCAACAGCCATCGACAGCGCCTGGCGGCGCAGCTTGCCTTCTTCGCCCTCGAAGTTGTTGAGGTTCATCGAGACGGTGAGCGTGGTGAGCAGCGCACCGGCCTGGTTGATGGCGCGGTCGCCGAGCTCGTCCTGGAACACCGCGAACGAGGTGTCCGGGATCTGGTCGAGCACGTCGAGATTGTTCGCGAGCAGGTCCGTGTATGCCGCGTCGAGCGAGGCGTACATCTTGAAGTCGATGCCGTCGTTCGAGACCTCACGGGGCCCAACGTAGGTGTCGTTCTTCACCAGCTTGATCTCGACGTCGTGCTTCCACGCGTCGTCGCTCGCGAGCTTGTAGAGCCCGTTGCCGATCGGCGCCTGGCCGTAGGCTTCCATGTCCTCGAACGCGACGTCGGGCAGCGGGTAGTACGCCGAGTAGCCCAGGCGGTCGCGGAAATCGGGAGTCGCCTCGATCGTGAAGGTCTGATCGTCAATGATCTTGAGGCCCTCGAGCGCCTCGACCGGCTCGGTCTCGCTGAAGCCCTTGATCGCGCTGAAGAAGTACTGGTTGCCCAGCGCGTTGTCGACGTTTGCCGCGTAGTTCCAGGCGTCGACGAAGTTCTTCGCGAGCACCGGGGTGCCGTCGGAGAACACAGCGTCGTCGCGGAGCTTCACCGTCCACGTGGTGCCGTTGTCGGTCTCGATCGACTCAGCAACACCCATCTGGGTGGCGCCTTCTGCGTCGTAGTAGACGAGACCTTCCCAGAGTGCGTCGACGACCTTGCCGCCGCCCACCTCGGTCGTGTCTGCCGGGATGAGGCCCTTCTGGGGCTCGGTGCTGTTGACGGAAATGATCCCGCCTGATTCGCCACCCGAGCTAGCCGAATCTCCACCCGACGTGCAGCCGGACAGAGCGAGCGCGCCTGCGGCGGCCAGAGCGATAAAGCTCAGAGCCTTCCGTGATCGCATCACTGATTTCCTCCTTCGGATATGTCCATCGGAGGAGTGCTGTAAGTGTACGCGTGTGCATAGCGCACATCCCCCGCGGACTTGTGTGTACCCAACAAGCTTATCCGTCAGATGAAGGTGCTCATGCACGTTTGGGGCGCCGTGACGACTTCGTAACGAGATACTGTGGAACTCGGCAACGATTCTGCGGACCAAGCGGCGTTGGCTGTGCAATTCCGCAGAGCCAGACCCCGCGGCGTGCCACGGCCCCGCGCGATACGCTGGCCGCATGCACACTGCGCCCGCCTCCCGCTCCCGGCTGCGCTGGGAGATCGCCATCGTGCTCGCGCTCTCGTTCGGTGCCTCCGCGGTGTACGCGATCGTCAACATTGTGGAGCGGCTCACGCGCGACACGGCACTCTCGGAGCAGACCGCGACGATCAACCGCTCACTCGCCGAGCGGCCGCTGTTTGACCTCGTGTATCAGCTGCTCGCGTTCGGCTTTGGGCTTGCGCCCACCGCGCTCGTAGTGTTCTTGCTGTGGCGCTCGACCGCGCCGCACCTCGGCCGCCTCGGGTTCGGGGCGCCCGTTGCAACAGGGGGACCCGGGAGCGGCACCGCGCGGCGCGGACGCTGGTGGCTGGGCGAGACCGGTTGGGGATTCGGCCTCGCCGCGTTGATCGGGATCCCCGGGATCGGGTTCTACCTCGCAGCCAAGGCCATCGGGATCAACGTGACCGTCGTACCGACCGCGCTCGATGCCTTCTGGTGGACGGTCCCGGTGCTCATCCTGCAGGCGCTCCGCGCGGCGCTGAGCGAGGAGCTCATCGTCGTCGCGTACCTCTTCGACCGCCTACGGCGGCTCGGCTTCGGCGCCGTCGCGATCATCGTGACGAGCGCCCTCCTCCGCGGCAGCTACCACCTGTACCAGGGGTTTGGCGGCTTCCTCGGCAACGTGATCATGGGGCTCGTCTTCGGGTGGGCGTACCACCGCTACGGGCGCGTGCTCCCCCTCATCGTGACCCACTGGATCCTCGACATCTTGAGCTTCGCCGGGTACCCGCTCGCGCTCGCCCTGTGGCCGGCGCTGTTCGGCGCCCCGGCCGCCGGGTAGCGCGGTTGAACCCGTGGCAGGACGGTCCCGCCGGCAGGACGGTCCCGCCGGCAGGACGGTCCCGCCGGCAGGACAGCCCTGACGGCAGGGCGGGGCCGCCGAGCGGGCCGCCGCCGCTGCGAGTCCGCGGGTTAGGCGGGCTTGATCGTCTTCGTCCAGGCGTCGAGCAGCCCCCACACCTCGTCGTAGAGCTCGGGCGCGGCCTCGCACTTCGTGGCCGGCTTCGCGACCTCGAACGTGCCGTCGGGAAGCTTGGTGGCGCCCCACGCGGTGCGCATCGCCGCGCAGGACTCGGGGAACGAGTTGAACAGGTCGCCCGTGAGGCGCAGCTCATCGTCGGCGCCGATGTTGAAGCTCGCGCCGCCGAGCCGCTGCGGCCACTGCGACGTGGCGTTCCAGGGCCCGATGGGGAACGGGATGGTCTCCCCCACGTCGACCGACGGTACCTCGTCGTCGTCCGACTCCGGCGACTCGGTCTCAGACGGCGCGGGCGTGCTGGGCTGCGGCGCCGTGGTCTGGCTCTGCGTCGGTGACGAGGTCGCGGTCGGTTGCGCAGTGGTCTCGGGCTCGCCCTGGCCGCGCGCGATGTTGAGCACCACGATTGACGCGACGATCGCGAGCACCGCGACAATCCCGACCACGATCCACGGCTTCGCGTTCGGCCCGCCCGCGCGGCGCTCCCGGTCTTGGGCAGCGCCGACGGCGCCGCGCTCGGCAGGGAACTGTGCGGTGCGCACCCGGTCCGCCTGCTCGTAAGCGAGTCGCTCGCGGGCAGGGACGGGCTCGGGTGTCTCTTCGCTCGGGCCGAAGAGTTCCTCCAGTGGGTCCTTATTCACACCCCCACCCTAACCACTCAATCCGGGGTTTCAGTGTCACCGGGCCCGTGAACGCGCGACTCGGCGCCCGCCAGTGGCTTACGCGGCGGCGTCAGCGAGCGCCGCGATGTGCGGCGCGTCGGTGCCGCAGCAGCCGCCGAACGCGGCGGCGTTGGGCGCGTACGAGCGCAAGGCAAGCTCCCCCGCGGCGAAGGCGCCCGGGGCGTCGCCGGCGCCCTCGTCTCCGTGTTCAGCGGCGTTCAGTCGGAACCCAATAATGCGCGTGAGTTCGGCGGATCCGGCGTCCGCGGCGAGGCCGCGCGCAACCTCGCTCGGGTGCGCGCAGTTCACGAGGAATCCCACGGCCGCGCCGTCGGTGGCCGCGTCTGTCGCGGCAATGGCGGCGGCCACGGTTGACCCGTCGCCCAGCAGGCCGTCGGCACCCACCGCGAACGAGACCGCAACGGGAATTCGGGCGGCCTGGGCCGCGCGGACCACGCCGATCCCCTCGGCCGCGTCGAGCATCGTGACGGCGGTGACCCGATCGGCTCCGGCCTCAGCGAGCGCGGCAACCTGCGGCGCGTGATACTGCTCGGCCTCAGCGGCCGTCATGCGCTCGGCCGCGACGTACTCGTCGTAGCGCGGCCCCACGCACCCGTTGACCACTAGATCGGGGAACTGGTCGTCGCCGGTCTCGCGCACCAGCGCCACCGCGTCGGCGTTCGCGCGGGCGAGCGCCGCGGCATCAGCACCGACCCGCGCACCCCAGTCGGGGTTGGCGCGCCAGGTCGGCGTGTCGAGCACGAGGGGCAGCCCGCGCTCCGCGGCGAGCTCGACGAATGGGCGATAGTACTCGCGCAGCGCGTCGCGGCCCGCCGGGGTGTCGAGCAGCACGAACGCCGCAAACTCAGGCAGCTCCTGCCCGAGCCGATCGCCGAGCGCGGTCTCGATCCCGCCGTCGGTCAGCGTGACCGGAGCCGTCTCGGTGGTGTCGTGGTGCGTTTGGGCCTGCGTGGTCATGCGTCACTCCCTCGGTTCGGTTGCATCGTTTCGAGTGCGGCGAGGATCTGCGCGCGGCGCGCACCGAACTCGGCGACGCGGCTCTCGTGCCGCGCCATCACGCCGGCGTCCCGCAGCGCGATCGTGCCCGGATCCTGGCGCTCCAGCCCCGCCTGCCACCGCGCCGCGATCAGTGCCATGCGCGCCTCGACCGCGTCGAGCAGCGCAGCTGGCGCGGTGTCGCCGTAGGCCGCCGCAGCCAGCGCGATGCGGCGCGCGGCGTCCGGGGCCGGAATCTCGCGCAGCAGCGGCACACCAGACCAGCACATGAAGGCGAGGTCGTCGATCGGCCGCCCGGGGCCCGCGCGATCCCAGTCGATCATGCCGGCGAACTCGCCGTCGACCACCACCCAGTTGTAGAGGCCGGGATCGTTGTGGCAGATCACCTCGTCGGGGCCGAGGTCTTGCACGCCCTGGCGCCACTCGCGCGGGCCCGGCCGAAACTCGCGCACCGCGTCGTGAAAGCGCCGCAGCCAGGCCGCGGCAGCGGCCAACGCGGTGTCGCTCACCTGCTCGGTCTCGGGGTCGAGCGTGGCCCCGGGGAGGTAGTCGAGCACCTCGCGGTGCTCGACGTCGATGCCCCGCACGGCAGGGATCCCGTCGAGGCCGCGCGCGTTCAGATACCCGAGCAGCTCGTGCACGGCCGGCGTCCACGCCCCGGTGGGGCGGTGCACGCGCGTCACTCCGTCAGCGCCCGCGATGCGCCAGACGCCGCCCGATCCTCCCGGCAGGTGTTCGCTCTCCACGCTTCGACCGTAGCGCACGCGGCGGCAGGATTACACCGGTCTGATGGTGCGGCGCGGCGGGGCGGACTGCTGGATGCGCGCGATGCGCTGCTGCCGCGCCGCCTCCTGCACACGCAGGAGGTCGATCGGGCCCGTGTGCGGCGGCGGCGCGCCGTGGAGCTGCGCGTGCAACCGCTCCATGCGGGTGTCGAGCTCGGCGGCCGTGTCCGCGGCGTGCTTCAGTTCGCGGGTGAGGGTGTCTGGGACCTGGCGCGCGTACTTGTAGTAGATCTTGTGCTCGAGGCTCGCCCAGAAATCCATCGCGATCGTGCGAAACTGCACTTCGACAGGCACGTCCACACGACCGGTCGAGAGGTACACGGGGATCGAGAGGATCGTGTGCAGGCTCTGGTACCCGTTGTCCTTGGGCGTCTCGATGTAGTCCTCGACCTCGAGCACCGTGATGTCGTCCTGCTGTGTGAGCAGCTCAAACAGGCGGTAGACGTCGTGAATAAACGAGCACGTGATGCGCACCCCGGCGATGTCCTGGATCTCGGTGCGGATCACGTCGAAGTCGCTGCTGATCCCGCGCCGCTCGAGCTTCGCCACGAGGCTGTCGACTGACTTTACCCGGCTCGACACGTGCTCGATCGGGTTGTACTCGTGCATGTGCAGAAACTCTTCGCGCAGAATCGCGAGCTTCGTCTCGACCTCCTGCATCGCGAAGCGATACTCGAGCAGGAACCGTTGCATCTGATCGCCCAGCGTGCGGAGCGCGCTTGCCGAGATGGTGATCTCGTCACCGGCTTCGGTGTCCTCAAGGCGGGGTGTGACAGCGTCCGATGCTGGAGTGTTCATGCCGCCAGGTTAGCGTCGATCCGTTTGAAGCGGCTGTGATTATTCGGCACGCAGCCCGCACCCAGGGCAGCCCGGGCCTCCTCCCAGCTCGCAGTGAACTTTGCCTCGAGATACTTGGATGCATGAACATTCTCGGATTCACTGCACTGGCACTTGCCCGCGGCGCCACGCCCGAGGAAGCCGACGAGATCTTTGAGCGGCTCGGCAACATGCCGCTGAGTTTCCGCACGCCGTCGTCCGTGATTTCGGACATCGATCACGCGCTCCTCGCGATCCGCGCCTAGCGCCCGGCCTAAGTGAGACCCGCGATCAGATTGATCACGGCGGCGAGGATCCCCGCGCCGAAGAGGTACGCGAGCAGCGACTGCGCGATCACGATGCGCCGGATCTCCGTGCGACTCACGTTGGTGTCTGACACCTGGTATGTCATGCCGAGCCCCACCGAGAAGTAGGCGAAGTCGACGTAGCAGGGATCGGCGTCCTGGTTGAAGTTGATCCCGCCGGCGGGAGCGCTGCCGCGTTCGCTTCCGCTTCCGGTCTCGCCGTCGCCGTCCCCGTGCCCGTCCCCGCCGTCGTCGTAGTAGACGCGGGCGTAGTGCAGCAGATAGTTGGTCTGGATCAGCGCCCACGACGAGACCACGCTCAGCACGGCGATGCCGGCGAGTACGAACGCCGCCGCGCCGGAGGCGTGGCGCGCCTGCACGATCACCACGACCACCGCGGCGAGGCTCACGACGCTGCCGGCCACCGCGATCACGCGCGCCAGCCGGTGGCCCGGATCCTCAGCGGTTGCGTGCGCGCGCGTCGCGGCGGCGTCCATCGACCACACCTGCACGAGCACCCACACCGTGCTCACTAGCGCGAGCACGCCCCAGCCGACGAGCACCCCGGCAGCGGGGCCGAGCGCCGGGGACGCGGCGGCCCCCGTGGCGATCCCCGCGACGATCGCGACGGCCCAGCGCAGCCGCAGCTGCGCGCGCACGGGAAGAGTACTCATGAGGGGAGGCTACGCCCCATCGTGCTCGGCGCGGAACACGTGCACCAGCGCGTTCGCGTGCCCGTGGCCCATCCCCCGCTCCTTGAGGAACGCCACCTGATCCATGTGCTTCTGCCCCGCGAGCGGCCGCAACTCTGCCAGCCACTCGTCGATCGACCTACCGTACTTCGCCTCGATCGACGGAAAGTACGATTTCGGCCCCTTCACCTGTTCGGCCACGCTGCCCCCTGATGCGGTTCTGTCGAGTGTGTCGTGCCCCCGACTCTACTGCCCCGCGACGCGCGCCGGGAGTGGCCGGGCCGGGCGCTCGCCGGGCGCGGTCCGGGCGCGTCAGTCGTCCCGGCAGATCGTGCCGGCCTTCGGCAGGTCCCCGTCGACCAGGTACGCCGTCACCGCATCGTCAATACAGCTGGATCGGTCGGAGTACGATGCGGCGTGCCCCTGGCCATCCAGAGTGAGCAGCGTCGCGTTCCCGAGCTCTGTCACCAGCTCCTGCGCGTACTGGTAGGGCGTCGCGTGGTCGCCGGTGATCCCGATCACGAGAATCGGATCCGCCTCCGCCGCGTCGAAGCTCTCGGTAATATCGAGCCCGCTCTCGGGGAGCGCATAACAGGAGAGGTCGACGAACGGCGCGAGCGTATCGTCCGAGATCTCAGGCCCGCCGAGCAGCCGCGGGATTCCCGTGGCTCGGATGTGCTCGAGGAGGCCGGGGATGTCTGGCTCAATGGGGAACGAGTGGCAGGTCACCACCTCCATTGCCAGGTCGATCGCCCCGTCCTCGCCGGCGAACATCTCCCCGATCTCGTCGATCGCGTCCTGGTCGCCGAACAGCGCGAGCGCGATCCGGTCGAGGGCCCGCCCGCGCTCGTAGTGGCTCTGGTAGAGAGTGTCCGTGAGGTAGGACTGCAGCGCGTCGCCGTCGATCCGCGTGCCGTCGCTGGCAACGAGGGGATCCTCGTTGAGCTCGCCGAGCACGCGCAGCAGCGAATCCTCGTCCACAAACGGGCACACCTCGACCTCGTCGCGGTACTCGGTGCGGCACGAGGTCGCGAGCGCCACCGTCGCGTTTGCGACCGCGACGGCCTGATCGAAGTGGTGGATCGGGCTCGCCCACTCGGCGTTCTCGGCGCTATCGAGCACCATCCGCCCCACCTGATCCGGGAAGATCGTCGCGTACGTGGCCCCGAGCATCGTCCCGTACGAGTAGCCGATGTAGTCGAGCCGCTCCGCGTCCATGAGGGAGCGCAGCAGCTCCATATCGCGGGCCACCTGCGAGGTGCCCATGGTGTGCGCGATCGGGTTGTCCGCGACGCAGGCCCCCAGCTGGATCGCCGGGATCTCGGAGCCCGCGCCGTCGCAGTTGAGCGGAGTGCTCCCGCCGATCCCGCGCGGGTCGAAACCGAGCAGGTCGTAGTCCGCGAGCACCGGCCCGAAGTCGGGCGAGAGCGGCATCCCCAGCATGAAGTCGACGCCCGTGGCGCCGGGTCCGCCCGGGTTGCCGAGCAGGGTGCCGCGGGGAGACGCACCGGTCGAGGGGATGTGCACGATCGCGAGCTCGATCCGATCGGCGTCCTTCCTGTCGGACCAGTCGAACGGGGCCATCACCGTGCCGCAGCGGATCGCCGGGGTGTCCACACCAACGTCGTCGAGGGCACCGGCGAGTCCCGCGTCAAGACCGTCCGCGGCGGTGCACTCGCGCCAGTCGATCTGCTGCGCGTACACGTCGGGGAAATCGCTCTTCTGGTGCGCCGCGGCCAGCGACTTGGGCACGCTTTCGGTGTGCGGGGCCTCGCTGCTGCGCGGGATCCCCGGTTGCAGCGACGCACAACTCGAAAGTGTGAGGGCCAGGGCGATTGCCCCGCCGATGAGCCGGCCGGCCCGCGGCCAACCCGCCCGCTGTGCCGGCTTCGCCCGCTTCGCCTGCTTCGCCCGCTGTGCAGTCAACATGCTTGCAATGCTAGACGGCGCGGTGCGCGGCGCGCCCGGGGCGGGGCTCTGCCGGCTAGGACACCTTCTTCACGACGCTCGATTTGAGCTTCAGCTTGCCGAAATCGGGGAGTTTCGCGTCGATGTCGTGTCCGTCGCCCTGGTCGGCGGTGAGACGGATGCCGCGCACCTTCGTGCCGACCTTGATCGTGCCGCCCCCGCCGCCGGAGACCTTCACGCTCTTCACGAGCGCGACCGTGTCGCCGTCGGCCAGCACGTTGCCCACGGCGTCCCGGATCACGCCGTCATCGTCGGAGCCGCCGGCCGCGGACCCGTCCCCGGCAGCGGCCGGGTCGGCGGGCGCCCACTCGTGCCCGCACATGGGGCACACCAGCAGAGCCCCCGACTCGTAGGCGTACTCGCTCGCGCACTCGGGGCAGGGCGGCAGGCTCGCGGGCTCGGTGGGGGTGCTCGCGGGGGTGTCGTGTTCGGTCATGCTGGGGCTCCTTTGAGGGGGGTCGGGGCGATCCAAGCGTAGCGGGGTGGCGCCGGGTGGGGTGCACGGCCTGCGCCACGCACCTCAGCCCGCCGCGCCGCGCCGGGGCGCCGCGGGGTCCGCCCCGCCACGCCACGCCCCGCCACCCCCGCCGAGTGTGCGCAAAAGCCCCCTTCGCGCGGCGTGAAGGGGAGGTTTCGCTACGTTCGAGGTTCAAGGGCGTGGCCCGGCGCGCGCGCACCGGAGTCACCCGCGCCCTCCGCGAGCTCCGTCCCGCTGCGCAACACCCACGAGGCCCCGTCTGCATCGACAAATCCAACCTGGGTAATCATGCCCTTCCCCTTCCCCTTGACGAGCAGGTCCACGGGCTCTGGCAGGAGCGACAGATCGATCAGGCTCCCCCAGTGGTACGTAGGGTGGCTGGGGACGACGAAGCGCCCCGGGGGCACCGCACCCAGTTCGAGAGCATGATTCGCCACGCCCCCGCTGAGTCGCTGGCTCTCGACCCTGACGTTGTACACGGGCTTATCCGATCCGTTGAACAGGTAGATCGCCCAGGTCTCGTCGGATCCGCGCTGCGGAAGCTTCGCACCAAGGGCGAATACGAGCGCGGCCTGCTCGCGTCGACGTCGTTCCTGTGCTTCGCGCTCGCGCCCGGTGAGTTTCGCATCCCGGGCCTCCTCTACGAGGAGCATGCGTTTGTTTACCCGCCAGGCGACAACCGCGGCGGCGGCAGCCAGGAATCCACCAAGCCCACCCACCCATTCTGCAACAGTTCCAAGTTCAATCAACATGATCTATGGATATCTAATCGATTGGAAAATTACAGGCGCCCCCATGGGTTGACCGCACCTTTGCGTGCGACGCTGGCGCAACTTGCGTGTTCCCGGTCGCATTCGGCCCACGGAACACACTCGGCGTACTGTGCGTCACCCACGCCCCACCACCCCCTCCCCGCCGCGCCGCGCCCCGGGGCGCCGCGGGGTCCGCCCCGCCCCGCGCCGCGCCACCCCCGCCGAGTGTGCGCAAAAGCCCCCTTCGCGCGGCGTGAAGGGGGCTTTTGCGCACACTCGGCGGGGTGTGGGCCGCGCGGTGCTACTCCTCGATGCCGTCGACGATGAAGTGCAGGTTCGCCTCGCTGAGCGCCAGCACGTGCTCGCCCGGCACGAGCGTGTCGAGCCCGTCGAGGAACTCCCTGATCCGGAGGTTGTCGCCCTCATCGGGGACGTGGAGCACCGCCTCGCTCGCGTCGGCGTTCACGGGCACGGTCACGTAGATGTACCCGCCGTGCGCAGCAACTTCGAGGTTCGTGGTCACCTCGACCCCGAGCACGGTGTGGGTGTCCAGGTCCTGCACCGGCCACAGCGACCAGGTCAGCGCCCCGGCGGCGATCGCCGCCGCCGCACCCGCGCCGAGCCACACGGCCCGCCGTCGCGGGCGGCGAGCTCGCCGCCCCCGCCGCCCGGCGGCCCCGGCACCAGCGCCCCCGGCACCAGCAGCTGCCGGGCCCCCATCACCGGCGCCGCCGCCCCCAGCGCCGGCAGCCGCCGCAACGCCCGCCGGAGCCCCCACTAGGTCCGCTACGCCCGCCAGTGCCGCCGAAGCGTCCGTCGTGCCCGCGGGCTGTGTCGATTCATCCATCGGCTCAGTTCCTTTCGCCTTCGGTCTTCGCGCGCTGGCGCCGCACGCCGAACGCGGCGGCCCCGATCCCGAGCAGCAGGGCCACGAGCCCCGCGTAGCCGAGCGTGAACCCGCTCCCGGTCAGCGCCAGGTCGCCGATGATCGGGATCCCCGCGATCGGGTCGACGGTGCCCGGCACCCGCGCAAACGGGAACCCGAGCGTGCGGTCGTCGCGCACGGCGGACACGACCACCTGGCCGGCCTCGTCGAGCTCGGTGAGCTGCGCCTCCTGCGACACCGCGCGGCGCTCCGCGAGCGTCGCGGTGGTGCTCCCGGCGCTGAGCCGGTAGCCGCGCGGCACCTCGATCGTCACGCGGTACTCGCGCGGCAGCAGGTAGCCGGCCGCCGCCGCGTCGTACTCGGTGGGCAGCACGCTGAACGCGTAGCTGCCGTCGGCCGCGGTGCGCTGCGTGGCCGCCCCGGTGGCGTCCTCCGCGATCCGCCACTCGCCGGCCACGCGCTCCCACAGTGTCACCTCGCGGTCCGCGAGCGCACCCTCGCGCGCCTGCCGCGCGCCGTCCTCGTTCGCGTCGTCCCAGACGGTGCCGCCGAGCTCGCTGAGGTGCGGCGAGGTGCGGAGGCCGATGTCGGTGTGCAGGTCGTCGCGCGCGGTGGCCATGTCGACCACCTCGCCGTCGTGGTCGGCGATCGCAAACACGGGGGTCGCCCCGGTGTGCGGGGCGCCGCCGTCCGCAGCCGCGAGCGGGCTGATGTCGCTGTCGCGGGTGCGGTCGTCGCCCACGTTGAGCGGCGACCACTCCTGGTAGCCCTCGCGCACTGCGGTGACCCGGTACTCGCGGGGCGCGAGGAAGCGTGCCTCACCCTCCTCGTAGTGCGTTGGCGCGACCTCGAAGCGGTACTCGCCCGTCTCCGTGGTCTCCACGGAGCCAACGCCGGTGAGGTCGTCGATGCGCACCCACGCCTCGTCGATCCGCTCCCACAGCTCGACCGTGCGGCCGGCGATCCCCGGCTCCCCCGAATCCTGGATTCCGTCGAGGTTCGCGTCCTCCCAGACCCGGCCGCCGATCGCGACCGAGGTGTCGAAGACGGTGAACCCGGCGTCGGCCGTGCGCACGTCGCGCGCGGAGTCGAGCACGACCCCGTCCGAGTCCACGTCGACGAGGGTGATCGCCTCGGTGAGCACGGAGCTCAGGGGCCGATCGATCTTGATTCCGGCGACGTCCCCCTTACTCCGGTGGAAGAACACGTTGTCCACCTCGACCAGGCGCAGGTTGGCGGGCGCCAGTGCGAGCACGCGGTACTCGATGGGCTGCCGGTAGTGCGGCGACTGCTTATCCAGATCGGCGACCTCCACCGCGAACTCGTAGTCGCCGCTCGCGCCAGTGACCACGGTTGCGTTGCCAGCGGTGTCGGCGCGCGGTTCCCACAGGCCGGTGTCTCGGTTGAGGGCGTACAGGGCCACCTCGATGCCGGGGATCCCCGGCTCGTCGCTGCCCTGCGCGCCGTTGGCGTCGCGGTCGTCGTAGAGGGTGTCGCCAAGCACGCGCACGGTGTCGTGAGTGACCACGCCGCCGTCGATCTCGGCGGTGTTCGCGGCGCTCGCGTAGTCGGCGCGGCCGGTGGCGTCCGCCGCGACGAGCGCGAACTCCTCGGACACCGCGGTGTGCGCCGGATCGGCGATCGCGTGCGCGTACCTGGCCGCGCCCCCGGCGACGAGCGGTTCGAAGCGCGAGTCAGTCCCGTCGCCGCCGCCGGCCCTGAACGGCGCGAGCGACTGCCGCGAGCTCAGTTCGAACTCTGCGACGTACGTGTGCGGCCGCGTGAAGCGGGCGCTCGCGGGATCGGTCTCGGCGACGTCGGCCGTGAACTCGTAGGCACCCGCGGCGTCGGTGTGTGTCTCAGCGACTGGCACGAGCTCGCCGTCGACAACGCGGTTGAGCACCACGCGCACGTCTGCGAGCCCCGGCTCACCGGGCCCCTGCACCCCGTCGCGGTCGCGGTCGTCCCAGAGGAGGTCACCGATCGTGGCGGTGCGCGGGAGCGGCACGAGGCCGAGGTCGACGTGCTCGGCCGGCACCCCGGCTGCGGTGTCGATCGGCAGGAGCTGCTCCTGGAGCTCGCCGAGGATCCGGCTCTCCGAGACCGCGGTGAGCGTGGCGCCCCGCGCGGCCGCGGTGAAGTCGCTGTCGACTGTCGGGTCGTCCCCGGCGCCCAGCGCGGTAACGGCCTGCCAGAGCGGCACCTCGTCAACGCGCACCCGGTACTCGTAGGGCACGAGTGCGGCGCTGTCAATGATGTGGAGCTCCTCGAAGCGGTAGGAGTTCACCCCGGCGAGCTGAATCGTCTCATCGTCCGCCGTGGCGGCCGCAGGTTCGATCATGCGCCCGGCGGCGTCCCGCTTCGCGTCGACCCACCCGGCGCTGGTGCGCACCTCGAGCGTCGCCGTGTAGACAGGCTCGGCGGTCTCAGCGTCGTTCCGGATCCCGTCGCCGTCGGTGTCGATGAACACCTCGCCGGCGAGCGCGGATCTGGCGTGGGCCAGAAGCCCGAGGTCGATCGTGTTGTCGGTCACGCCGAAGGCGACTCCGGTCTCGTCGTCGATCTCGACGACGCTGATCAGGTGCTCGCCCACCGCGTCAGACTCGTGCATCGTCCCGTTCGGGAAGAGGTCGGAGTCGAGCTCTTGGGAGCCGGTGGGCGACGGGCCGCGCGAGTGGGTCGGTGCGAAGGTGTAGCCCGTCACGAGCTCGGTGACCACGACCTGGTACCGCGTCTCGATCGCGTCGGATCCGTCGTAGACGGTGCTGGGCACCCGGGTGAAGTAGTAGTACCCGTCGTCGTTCGAGGTCGCCGTTTGCGTATAGTCGGTGCGCTGCCATTCCCCGTCGACCCTGAGGTACTGCTCAAGGGCGAGCTGCTGCCCGGCGATTCCCGGCTCGTC
Organism: Leucobacter luti; assembly: GCF_004217175.1. Lineage (GTDB taxonomy): Bacteria > Actinomycetota > Actinomycetes > Actinomycetales > Microbacteriaceae > Leucobacter > Leucobacter luti. The sequence continues at coordinate 328,115 of NZ_SHKI01000002.1, read as the reverse complement.
GGCGTCCTGCAGCCCGTTCCGGTTGCGATCATCCCAGACCCGGTTGCCGATCACGCCGTGCGTGGAGCGGTCGTAGAAGCCGATGCTCACCGAGTCCCGCGGCGCGAATGCCGTGGTGTGAAGCCCCTCAAGGTCGAAGTTCAGCGGGTTCGTTTTGACGATCCGCGTGCCCTTCTCAGTGAAGCCGTCGTTGTCGCTCGCCTCGGCAAACGGGTCGGTGTGGTGCAGGAACGGGGACACGAGCCGCTCGGGGTTGAAGCCGCCGGTCTCGTCGGTCACCTCGACCGTGTACTGGCGGTCGACGGGCAGCAGGGTGAACGAGTAGTTGCCCTGCGCGTCGGTGACCGCGACCATGGGCGCCCCGCTCGGGTCGAGCACGGTCTCGCCGTTCAGCCGCTTCAGGGTGACGTGGTAGCCGGGGATCCCCGGCTCGTTCGGCCCGGCCTGGTAGCCGTCGAGCGTCGCGATGTCCTCGCTGAAAACGGTGCCGCCGAATTCGATCATCTGGGCGATGCCGAGGTCAAAGCTCATGCGCTGCGCGTCGCTCGTCTGCGCGTCGACGCGTGCCGGATCGGTGATCGCCACGAGCGCCGCGGTGTCAACCGCCGCGGGAATGTCGAGGACCTCCCCCGGCCCGTAGCTGCGCACGCCGGTCTCCTCGAACACGGTCTCCGTGGTGGTGGAGAACGCGTCGTACTCGCGCGGGAACTCGAGCAGCACCCGGTAGTCGCCCGGCGCGATGTTCGAGAACGTGTAGTAGCCGTCGTTGCCGGCGATGTCGCTCTCGGTGACGGTGACGAGCGGCCCCTCGGACGCGATCGGCCGCAGGAACACCTCGTCGAGCACCGATTCGCCGCTCGCCTCGTCGACCACCTCCCAGCCGTCGCCCACCTCGTGGATCGGGTTGCCGAGCGCGTCGACGTTGTAGCCGCGCGGCGTGAGCAGCGTGGCGGTGACCCCGTTGATGCCCGGATCGTCGATCTCGCCGTCGAAGTCGAGGTCGCGCGACGGCTGCAGGTGCGTGCGGCCGTTGCCGTCCACCGCGGGCTCGCCCTCGTCCTGCTCCCCGTTGTAGTTCACGTCGTTCCACACGTAGTTGCCGAGGTACACGCGGTCGCGCTTCTCGGTCGCGTACACGCCGGCGTTGTTCGACTCCTGCGGGATGAAGCGGCTCACCCGCTGCGTCGCCATGAACGAGTTCCACAGCGACGACTCGCCCTTGCGCTCCTGCGCATCGAACTGTTCGAGGTACGCGGGGGCGTTCAGCGGGGACTTCATCGTGTAGGTGAAGGTGAGCTTGTTCTGCCCCGGCAGCTGCTCGCTCGCGCTGTTGAACAGGACGAGGATGCTGCGCGCCTTCCGCAGCAGTTCCGGGTTGCTGCCCTGGAGCTCGGCGAGTGGCACGAAGTGACGATCTCGCACCGCGGACGCGGCCCCCGGAATCCCCAGGGAGTCGTAGAACGACTCGCTCGCGGCCTCGGCGTGCGGCACCATGTCGGCCTCCACGATCTCGCCGCCCTGCTTCGTGAACGGGCCCACAAACACGGTGTACTCGCTCGCGCCGTACGTCTTCTTGTCGGCCCCGTCGCGCACCAGCTTCATGCCGTCCGGGTTGAGCCAGGCGGAGTACTGCGAGCCGCGCGCGATGCTCGAGTTCGTGATCGAGGTGTCGTCGAGCGACGGGAGCACGTCGTAGAGGATCGGGTACGGGTACGCGCGCTCCCCCGCCTCCTTCGAGTTGTCGACCGAGACCTCAAACGAGAAGTCCCCGCCCTGCCGCACCGGGGTGAGTTCCGGGGCGACCGTTCCGGCGCGGTTGAGGTCGGAGTAGGCGACCTTGCGCTTGCCAAAATTGTCGTAGGTCTCGTACTGAAACAGCGACTTCTCCGAGAACACCAGGCGGTCGTTCAGCAGGCGGTTGTCGTTGAAGTCACTGCTGTCGGTGGCGTAGCCCAGCCGGTTCGCGGCGTTCTGCTGCGAGTTCAGCGGGTGCAGCAGCCCGGTGTTGTTCGTGATCATGGCGCGCGATTTCAGCTCGTCCGGATCGGCGCCGGGCGAGTACGCGTCGACCGAGCCGATGAACTCGACCACGATCTTGTCACCGGGCGCGACGCTCCCCTCAAACCAGATCGACACGACGTTGCGATCAAACCCGGACCAGGGGCCCGAGTAGATCCGCGTGTGCTTCAGCTCCGAGTCGAGGCTCGCCTCGCTGCCGTCGGCGTGCACCAGCTTCCACGTCCACAGGTTGCTGTCGGCCGCCGTGAGCGAGTACCGCGAGCGGTGCGCGCTGTCCAGCGGGTGCGCGGCGTCGATCTCGTCGCGCGGCACGTAGCTGAAGTCGCCGCTCTCCATCACGGCCGGGAGCTGGAACGTGACGAACGGGTTGACCAGCGTGTCTTCCGCGTAGGTGTTGTCTTCCTCGCGCGACCACATGCTCTCGTCGGCGTTGATGAACTCGCCGGTGAACTTGAGGTGCGGCGACGACTTGGGCGCGATCGCGGTGATGTCGGACCAGCCGAAGCGCTGATCCGCGGGCTTCGTGGAGTCGCTGCGGTAGTACAGCGAGTTGTACTTCACGTTGACCACTGGCCGCGACGGGGTGAGGTAGGAGCGGGTCTCGCTCTGCGCGAGCTTCGACACCCGCGCGGCCACGTAGTTGCCCCAGAACTGCGCGGTGTCGTACACGAACAGCGTCGACTTCGCGTTCGAGGCGATCCGCACGCCGATCGAGATGGCGTTGTCCGTCACCCCGGCCGGGTACGGCGTGGTGCTCCGGTTGCTCGGATCGGTCTCGAGCACCGACTGCGCGCCGTCGGTGTCTGGATCCGCGTCGATGTCGAGCCGCGCGCCCTGGGGCACCAGGAACCGCTCGGGCATGAGCGCGCGCACGATCACCCGGATCTTCTGCATCCCGCGCTGCTCCGCCTGCGGAATCTCAAAGCGCTCGTTGTCGCGCAGCGAGGTGCCGCCGGGGTTGAGGAGGCGCCAGCCGCCGCCCTCGTAGCCGTCCTCCGCGCGCTCGTCCGAGACGTACACGAACGTCTTGAACGCCGCGTCGAGCTCGGTGCCGCTCGCCGCGAGTCGCTCGGTCGTATCGGCCGGCAGCGCCCACGCACCAGACGACACGTACCGCGTGCTCGCGGTGATCGGCTGGTTGCTCACGGAGACAGTGCTCTCGTTCGTGGTGTCGGTGGGCAGGATGTTCTCGATCACGAGCTCGGTGAGCGCTGAGCCGGTGTTCTGGGCGTGCGTCACGAGGTACTCGATCGTGTCTGACGAGTTGAAGTACGTGTCGCCCGAGAGCCCGTTCGAGTACGCGATGCGCGGCCGCGTGGTGTTGACGCGCACCTCGCCGCGGGGCTTCAGGATCTCGATCTCGGCGGAATCGGCGGCGTAGCGGCTCGCAAGCTCCCCGTCGCCGTCGATGTCGATCCCCGAGCCGACGTCGCTCGCGTGCGTGTGGTATTTCATCGAGGCGAGTGACTGCACGATGAAGTCCTCGGCGCGCTGGGCGTCGGCGGAGCCGCTCGGGATCAGGCTCGTGTCGTCGGCGATGAGCGAGACGTACGAGTCGACGATGAGTTCGTCGGCCGTCCACACCGTCTCGTCGGAGACCACGTTGTCCTCGTAGCCGTCGACGAGCTGCACCTCGTAGAGCATCGTGAAGCTGTCGCCGGACTTCAGCTCGCCGCGCGTGCCGCGTTCCCCCGCCGGCGTCGTCACGAGCCACTGCACGCGGCTGCGAGACTCATCCGCGGCGGTGAGGCTCGGGGTGAGCCGCTCAACGGAGTAGCCGAGGGCCTCGAACGCGGCGCGATCGAGCACCTCGTCGCCGACCCGGATTCGCACCTCGCCCGTCGCCTCCGCGAAGTTCGTGACGAACTGGGTCACCACGAAGCGCGCGTTGTGCACGTCGCCCGCCGTCTTCAGCGTCTCGTAGGGGTTCGCCTCCTGCACCGGCTCGTTCGTCACCTCGGTGACGTACCAGTACTTGCCGGCGGCGTCGACCTGGATCAGCTCGGATCCGGCTGCCTCCGCCGTGTTCGCCGCCGTGGTCTCGTTCGTGATCGACGGTTTCTTGAGGTTGAGCGCCGTGCTCCCGTACGCGCCGGTCTTCTCGTGCCGGCTTGGGAGGCCCGACGGGGTAAACACGGCGGCGGGCTCGGTCCAGCCCACGCCCGCGTTGAGCCGGATCGCGGTGTCGTCGGTGTAGCGCTGCGTGGGCTCGATCAGCCGCTCAGTAATCTTCAGCGCCCCCATGTTCGCGCTCCACGTGCTCGTGGAGTCGCGGCGCACGCGGTCGTTGGCGGTGATCGCGAGCCCGTTCGAGGATTTCACGTTGTTCGGTGCCGCGGAGACGCCCTGGTCGCGCGCGCTCAGCGACGGGGTCGAACCGGTGGTGTACTGCTCGGACACGACCGGGTTGAACACGGGGCGCGAGGTGTTCGCGAAGGTGAGCACGTCCTGGTAGCGGGCGTCGTCGGTGTCGGCCCCGTAGAGCGGGGTGTCGATGGTCACCACCCGCGGGGCGACCACGAGCGACTCGCCGCTCGCGATGTCGGCGGCCCGATCGTCGCGCGCGGTGAAGTGCAGCACGAAGCGCTTCCCGAGCGGATCCTCAAGCAGCTCGACCCGCGCGTCAAAGAGCTCCGAGACGTCGCGCGCCGGCGTTGCCGCGCCGAGCGCGAGCGTGTTGACCGTCGCGGTGAAGTCGAGCTGCTGCACGTCGTCGAGGTCGGCGGTGTACCGCGCGAAGCTGCCGTCGGCGAGCACGGGCGCCACGCCGTACGGCAGAGAGATCGTGACCGTCGGCTCGAACCAGGTGCCGCGCGCACCGCCGATCGTCTGCGGCGCGTTCTTCCAAATGTCGTCATTGAAGTTCTCGCCGGAGTAGCGGTTGTAGCCGCTGTTGACGCGGTTGTACTCGCCGAGCACCTCGAGCTGCTGGTTCTCCACCGTGGAGCGCAGGGTGAACTCCTCGTACAGGTCGACGCTGAAGTCCTCGATCGTCGGGTCAATCCCGTCCGGGTAGGTGTCCTTCGCGGCGGCGCTCCAGACGCGGAGCGTGGGGGTGCGCATCGCGATCTGGTCGCCCGTCACGAGCGCCGGCCGGCCGTCGGCGGCGGTCGTCTCGGTCGCCTGCGCGTTGAGCCCGCGAATGTACGTGCCCCACGGCTCCACCGCGAAGTACGAGCTGTACGAGCCGAAATCGTAGGCGAGATCGGTGACGGCGAGGCCCTGCGGCATGCCGTCGTTGGGGAAGCGCGCGGTGTTGTAGATCCCGATGTCGCGAGAGAACGCGCCGTACTGCGCGCCGTAGATCTCCAGGTACTCCTCCGCTGCGATCGACGTGAGCGTCAGCTCGTCGTGCCAGGTGGAGAGGCCGTCGGCGGCGGGCGGCACCTCGTCGGCCACGCGCACGCGCACGTGTACCGTCTGCGCCTGCGCATCGGCGGCGGCCGTGCCCGGGGCGGCCCCGGACGTCGCCGCGGCCGAGCCGAACATGCCGGTCACTGCGCCGGCCACCCGCACGCGGATCACGTACGGGATCATGTCGTCGCGGGTGCTCTCCGCGAAGGTGCCGGCCTCCTGCGACTGCGCGGGGGCGCGGTAGCCGCGGTCGTCCTCCGGCGTCTGCAGGATCTCGGTGGTGCTCGCAAGCTCGGCGCCCGCCGCGTTCACCGCGGTGACCCCGAGCAGCTCGCCCGACGCAGCCGTGGGGCTGATCCCCGGCGGCAGAATCTCGGTGTACTCGAGTCCGCTCTCGATAGCCCGGTCGCCGAGGTTTGCGGCGTGCAGCCGCACAGTGAACTCCTCGTGGAGCTGCACCGCGTAGCTGTAGTCGTCCTCGACGTACGGCGTGTAGCCGAGACGGTGTCGGTTGTACGAGTTAAGCGAGCCGTCGTGCTCGATGAAGTTTGCCGGATCGGTTCCCCACGCGGCCCGCTCGGTGTCGGGCACCATTTCGCTCGCGCCGTAGAGCCACGCCCGGTTCAGCTGCATCCCGTCCTGGGCCCACATGATGCGCTCGGCCGCCCGCACCGCGCCGTCGTTGACGCGCGCCTTCGCGGCGTAGCCGAAGTTCTCGTCGAGCGCGGTCGCGGCGAACGTGGTGTAGAGATCGTTGGTGGCGGTCTCGCGCAGGTAGGCGGTGTGCGACTTCTGCGTGTTCGCCGAGGCGTCGTAGAAGGTCGCCTGCGTGTACGAGGCGGGCGAGTTGCTCGCGTCGCGGCGCCGGTCGTTCGCGCCGGGCTGCCAGGAGAACGAGTTGGACAGGAACTCGGTCGCGGTCATCTCGTGCCCGCGGTCGCCCGTAATGCCGGCATCGTGGAGCAGCGCGGCCATGTCCATGCTGTGCTGCTGCGCCGTGCTCGCGACGGGCACGTTGCTCCCATACCAGCCGAAGAACGGCGCGAACACCGCGGAGCCGTCGGCGTAGCGCGCGACCGGAAGCCCCTGCTCGCGAGCCTGCGCGGAGTAAATGATCTCGAGCTGCTCACCGCGTCCGAGGTCCTCGCCAGTGAACGTGTACGTGAACACCTGGAACGCGATCGTATCGGCCGGGTTGACGGTGGTGTTCACCGGCTCGGCGGTGGCCAGGCGGCCCCAGCCGTCGTTGCGGCGGTCGTTCGCGAATGTCTGCGCGCCGGCGACGTCGAGGCCCGCGACCGTCTCAACCGTGACGGTCGGCAGGGTAATGTCGCGCGGCGTCCCGTCCGCGCCGAGCACGCGCAGCTCAAGCGCCCCGGCCTCGATCGCGGCGGCGACGTCGAGCGTCCCGCCGCGCACGAAGCCGTTCAGCTCCGTGCTGAGGTACTCGGGGATCTTGTCGACCACCACGGGGGTGCGCAGCGGCGCCTTCCCGTTCGGGGTCGTGGTGCTCGTGCCCTGGGCAGTGGTGTGGTTCTTGGCCGTGAGGCGGTAGTGCACTTCGTCGCCCGCCCGGTAGCCGGTCTTGCCGAGCGCCGCGCCGTCGTAGGGGGCTTCGGCCTCTGCGCGCGTGTCGAACGACTGGATGTTGAACTCCACCGACGGGATCGCCTTGTACGCGGTCTGCGCGGCCTCCGTGCGGAAGCTGTACGTCGCAACGTCGCGGTCGGAGTCGTCGCGGTGCGTGAGTCGGGTCTGCGCCTGCGACGCGATCCGGTACGACTTCGTGGTCTGCGCGCCGGCCGTCTTCCAGTGGCCAATGCCGGGAATGGTAAACGCGGGCGCCTCAAAGGTGGCGCCGCCGGCACCGAGCGCCGGCACCACGCCGTACTCGATCCACAGCTTCCCGATCTCACGCAGCGCGTGCAGCTCGGGGTCGAAGTCTGCCGCGGCCACCCACGCGCCCGACGCGTCCTGGAAGTGCACGCGCGGCGGCGTCGCCCGTCCGGTGGACCCGTCCGGCAACGTCGGGGTGGGCACCTCGGGGAACCCGGTGAGCTCGAAGCCGCCGAGGCCGCCGGCGTCGAGGGTCACGAAGAGGTCGAGCGCCGTGTTGTCGTGCAGGATCTCGTTGCGGATGTTCTTCACGGTGAGTGTCATCGCCTGCCCGGAGACGTTCTCCGAGTCGAAGCGGCTCTCGATGACCAGCTGATTCGGATCGGCGTAGCGGTACGCGGTGTTGCTCAGCCTGCCGAGCTGCTCGACGATGCCGTCGCCGTCGAGGTTCACCGCGGCGGTGGCCCCGGTCACCCGGTTCCCGGCCACGCCGTCGCTGTTGTAGCTCATGAAGTGGTGCGCGTAGCCGGGGCGCGCGTACACGTTCCACTGCAGCGTCTTCCCCTGCGTGGCGCCGGGATCGGCGCTGACGTCGTTCGTCGCCGTGTACTCCACCATGAAGAACACCGATTCGCCGTCGCCGAGGGTCAGGTCGAAGCGCACATCCGAGCGCTTGCCGTTGAGGCGCGTGATCTCCACGGCATCCGCGGGCACGTCGACCGCGGCGCTCGGGCTCTCCCCGATCAGCGCGGCCCGATTGCCGTCGGCGAGCAGTTCGGCCGAGGCCGCCGTGACTGCGGAGACCTCAAGGTTCGCGGGCGCCTCGATGTGCGCCACGGGGGTGAAGACGGGGAGCGATCCGGGACCCGCGTCGTCGCTGCCCGTCGCGCCGACGTTGCGCAGCTCGTAGAGCACCTTCGCCGTATCGCCCACCGCGATGTTCGTGTAGTTGATCTGCGTGCCCGTATCGGCGTCGTAGAACAGTACCGTCGCGTCTGCGCGCGTTGAGTCGTGCTGCATATGCACGGCGAGGGCCTGCATCCGCGCCACGCGGGTAAACAGGCGCGGGGCGCGGTCGCTGCTGGCGGAGCTCGCGAGCGTGAGCGTCGGCTTCGCGCCGGCGTTTCCGGTGCCGGCCGAGACGAAGATCGGGTTGTACGACGTGACCGCGGCGCTCGCCGTGAACGCGCTGTGGTACATGATCTGCTCGGTGCTGCCCTTGCTCCGCTCGGTGACGAAGCTCGGCTTCGAGTTCCAGTTCGAGCCGTCGGCGTCCTCATCGACCCAGGTGCCCGTCACGAAGACGTCTCCCCCGTCGCGCATCCGCGTCGGGAGCGGCAGGTCGGAGTTCGCGCGCGTGAGCGAGCCCCACAGGCCGATCGTCTCGTCTCGCGGCGCAAACGACACCGTGATGCCGTCGACGTGCTGCTTGTGCAGGGTCGCCGCGCCGCCGAGGGCCACGTCGAACGGTTGCGACCGCAGCGTCCCATCGTCGAAGAGCGTGCGCAGGTCAAACTCCCGCGCGCCGGTGTCCCGGTTGAGCGTGAAGTCTGCGAGCGGGATCAGGTGCTTGGCCCCACCCTGCGAGACGGCCACCTCGGCGACGGACCAGTCCCCCGCGAAGATGTCGTCCGGGATCGCGATCAGCTGCGACCTGAACGCCGGATCCGGCGTGAGCGTGACCACCACGTCCTTGATGTCCGCCTCGGAGGAGTTTTCGATCCCCGCGGCCACCTGCGTCGTACTGGGCGTTATGCCGTCGGCGAGGTAGTCGTACACCTTCACCCGGTCGAAGCTCAGGTCGAGCTTCGCGCCGAGCTTCGGGGTGTACCCCGTGAGCGTGGCGCTCGACGTGTGCATCAGCGTGCGCTGCTGGGTATCGGCCGGCACCCGGTACAGGTTCGTGGTGCCCTGCAGCGCGGTGTTGCCGTTGACCACGCCGCCCACGCGCACGTCGACCTCGGCGAGCGAGGCGCCCAGCGTGTCTGGAGCGACCCCGTCGATCTCGGCGGTGCGCTCGCCGAAGCCCGCGATCTCCTCGAACACTGCCTCGAACCGCTTGGGGTGGCCGCCGCCGGCGCCGAAGGAGACGGTAAAGCTCCCGTCGCCGTCGTCGTGGATGCCGCGGGCAACCGAGTTGTCGTAGTCGAAGCGCGCGGTGTCGCCGAGGGGCGCGGCGAGGTCGAGCGAGACGATGTCGCCGCGCGGGCCCGTGACGCGCACCGCCGTGAGGTACTGCAGCGTGCTCGTCGGCGCGATCGTCACGTGCGTCGCGTCGAGGTTGTAGACCGCACTGTCGTCGGGGCTCGCCGGATAGACGAACTCGTAGACGAGGGCGTCGTGGAACGATGCCGGATCGTACATGCCCAGCCACTCGTCGTACTCCGTCGCCGCCGGGGAGTACACGTCTGGCCCGTGGCCCGAGTAGTACGACCAGTTCGCCGTGTTGACGTTGAAGATGCTCGCGAGGTACTCGCCGGTGCTTCCCATGGGGATCACCTTGTTGGCGAGCGAGGTGCTGTCGTTCGCCCCCGTGCGCGACTGCGCGAACGGGTAGGCGACCAGGGAGTTGATCCTGGCGCTATCGCTGCGCGTGAGCTCGGTGCGCGTCCCAAACGTGTCGGTCGCGGTGAGCGTGGTCGCCCGCTTCCCCGTCACGGACGAGGAGTGGAAGCGCCCCATGTACTCGATCACGTCGTCGTGGACTCCGGCCATCTGCGGCGCGGCGTCGGTGCTCTCGCGCGTGAACTCGAGGTTGACCGCCACCCGCGAGACCGGGGACGCCGGGCGCACGTCGGCGTCCCACGCGTCCTTGTAGTACGGGTGATCGCTGACTCCGGCGACCGAGTCGTAGCTGGTGAACAGCTCGCTGTCCGGGGTCCCCGGGCGGGCCGTGCCGATCCGCCAGTAGCCGGATCCCTCCTGCGAGTTCTCCACCCAGGCGTCACCGGGGATCGTCTTCCAGAGCTCTTCCTTGCCGTCGACCATGCGGAACAGGTCGACCGAGTCGAGGTAGGGCCGCACGTCCTCGCGGATCTTCACGTAGTAGAGGTCGAACTGCTCGTGCGGCAGCGCAACGTCGACGCTGACGCGCTGGTCGTTGTTCTCGGAGCTCGCCGTGGGGCGCGTGAGCGTGGACGTGAATCCGCCCAGCGACTTGTATCCCTGGTCGAGGGTGTAGTCCTGCGTGTTGTAGGTGGAGCCGCGGTTCCACCAGCGGTAGATGTCGACCGAGTACGCGCTGCCCGCGCCGAGCGGCTGGGTGACCTGGTTGACGCCCTCGACCTTCACCTGGGTCTTCGTCTCGCGCACCTGGATCTGGTTCTGCTTCGTCGCGCTCTTCGAGTCAACGTACGGCGTCTCCTGCGTGCCGGTGAAGGTGGCGCGCAGCGCCTGCGACGAGCCGATCTCGATGTCGGCACGGTACTCGACGATGGCGATCGTGCTGAGCGCCGCGAGGCTGAGATCGGTGCCGGCCACCACAATCCGGTCGATGTTCCGCAGCGTCACGTCCGCGGCGGTCACCTCGGTCTCGGTGAAGCGCTGCTCGACGCCGGCGGCGTCGACGAACGTGATCGACGGAGCGGTGGCGCCGTCGAGATACGCCTGCTGCAGCGTCAGCTTCGAGAAGGCGAGCGCACCCGACTTGGTCGGGGCGAGCATGTCGATCACGTACTCAGACGACGGGGAGGTGACCCCGCGAGTGTCGAGCTGGTACTCGGCCGCGAATGTCGACTCGTAGCCCACGTTCGTGGTGGTCTTCGTCTTCGTCGAGCCGTACACGCCGACCACGTCGACGGCCGGCACGAGCTCGTTGGGCAGCCGAATCTCCAGCGTCCCCGTCGTCTCGCGGGTCGTGTCGCGATCGTACGGCTTCGGCTGGTACGTGCGGATCTCGCCCGTGACGAGGTGCTTCGTGTCGAGGCCGTGCCCCACCGTCGCCGCGACCGACGCGAAGTTCACCGCCCCGTCGGACGTGAGCGCGTCGGTGTCGATCACGATCTGCGCCGCGCGCTCGGGGAGTGCCACCACGAAGTCGCCGCTGCCGCTGTACGCGGCGAGGTCAACGGTCTCCTCGTCGCCGTCGAGCGTCACGATCCGCACCCGCACGTTTTCCGCCTGCGCAAAGAGGGCCGCGCGCAGCGTGAGCTCGGCCCGCTTCAGTGCCTCGGCCTTTGCGTTCAGGGTGAGCGTGGTGGTCGAGGTCGCCGCGGTGGTCCCGTTGACGCCGAACACGAAGTCGAGGAGCGTCTCGGCCCCGTACGCCACGGTGGCACGGTCTCCGGCGCCGTCGATGCTGACCGCGATGCTCGGCACGACCTCCTCCGGATAGATCACCGTGAACGTCGCGTCGAGCGGGGTCTCGTGCGGCACCTCCGTGTACGTGGTGTCGTCGCCAAAGTCGTCGTTGCTCGCGATCTTCTCGACGAACACCGCCGTCGCCGTGCCGGTCATCTCGCCGACCCGGGAGGGCTCGCCAAAGACGCGGATCGAGACCGGCAGCGCCTCGTACGCCTCGACCCGATCCGCCAGGCCGAACGCCAGCGTGCGATCCCAGTCGAGCCCCGCGAGCTCAGACAGGTCGAAGGTGAGCGTGGCCATGCCGGTTTCGGCGTTCACCTCGGGCGGTGCGCCCTGAACCGAGCGTGAGACGGTCTCACCTGTCCGCTCGTCGACGAACGAGTAGCTCACGCCGGCGCGCTCGAAGCGCTCAAGCTCGGCCTCGGGGAGCTCATAGCTCACCCGCGTCGGCGCGAAATCGGGGTCGACCTCGTACCGCACACGCGCGTCGAACGTCGGCGCGTTCGCCCCGCTGCGCAGCTCCGAGATCTCGGTGAAGGTCTCGTATCCGTAGACCACCTCGCGCTGCTCCGGCACGTGCGTGAACGAGAAACCGTATTCCGGGAGCACAATCTCGCGCTCCGCGATCCGCGTCTTCGACCAGTTCGCGGTCTTCGCGAACAGGATGTTCGTGATCGCGGTCACGCGGAAATTCGTCGGCGGATTCGGGAAGCCCTGCCGGCTCAGCGGCAGCGAGATCAGGAACTTGCGCTCCGTAGCGCCGGCCGCGCCCGCCGGGGTGATTTCCTGCCGGTTCGCACCGTGCTCACGATCGATCGTCAACATGCCGGTTCCGGAATACGTGTACGGGATCTCGTCGGTGAGCTCGCTCGCCCCATCCCAGTCGGTCACGTCGTAGATGAGCACGCCGCCCTCGCCGGGCACCCCGACGAACTGGCCGGAGGTGTCGTTCCGATCCTCGTTCGGGGTCGCCGGCCCGCCCTCCGCGTACTTCCAGCGGTTGATGTCGAAGGGAATAATCCCGTTGACGTCGCTGTCGGTCGAGTCGATGTCGAACGTCACCGAGTAGCCGTCGATGTTGGCGGCGATATTGTCCGAGGTGTTCGAGAGCGAGTACTGGTAGTCGACGTACTGGTAGCGGTCCCAGATGGGCACCAGATCGGGCCCGCCGCCCGGTACGTAGGAGTCAATCTCGGTCTCCCAGCGCAGGTCCGAGGAGATCACCGACACCCGCGACTCGTCGTCGAGCCCGTTCGGCGTGGTCCACGACGAGCCGTCGACGCGATTGAACATCTCGTACGAGACGGAGCCGTTCACCTCGAAGCGCGTGCCCTCCGGCACCCCGCCGTACGGGCCGTCGGTGCCGTCGTTGTACGTGGTCAGGAAGATGTCGAACGCCGGGTTCACGCCCGCGCGCAGGTCGCCGTCGTACTCCATCACGATCGGGCCGCCCTGGACCGTCGTGTCAGAGATCACGTTCCAGCCGCCGCCCGCGCTCACCCGGCCCTGCACGCCGAGCGGGGTGGGAGCCCGATCGCGGCCCACCACCTGGTAGCCGCCGTTCGCATACTCCAGCGAGGGGAGGAACACGGTGACGCGTACCCCGGTCGCCGCACCGGACGCGTAGCCCGGGACGAGCCGGTAGTTCACCTTCGTCTCCGTGCCCGTTGAGAGCACGATCGACTTCGAGTTGAGGTAGCCGGGATCCCCCTCGGCGACCGTGCCGTTCAGGGTGATGCTCGGCGTATCAGCCGCAACCGCGGCCGGGAGTGATCCGACACCCCCCGCGACGTCGACGAGCGCAAGCATCAGAACGAGGGTCGCCGCAGCCACCCCTGAGAAGAATTTCTTCACCGCAATATCCCCCGGGGCCCAGTGTCCCCATGTCCCCTTGTGACCCGTGAAGGTCGGTGTCCGCGCGGCCCGCTCTCGCGGCATCGCGCGCCGGCCCTCCCCCGAAGGCCTTTCCCCGAGCGAGCGAACTCGCTCAGGCTTCGACGCAGCGAAGCGCCGGATCAATCAGTTGTGGGCCGTTTCCACGCGTGCTGATCCGGCGCCTCAGCGTCAGCCGGGATCGCTCCCGGATACAACTCAGACGTTAAAACGCCACTCGCAGACGTCGCCGTCCTGCATCACGTATTCCTTGCCCTCCATGCGGGCTTTGCCCTTGGCGCGAGCCTCGGCTACCGAACCGGCCTCGACGAGATCATCGAACGAGATGATCTCGCCCTTGATGAAGCCCTTCTCGAAGTCGCCGTGGATCACGCCGGCCGCCTGCGGGGCGGTCGCGCCCTTCTTGATCGTCCAGGCGCGCGCCTCCTTCGGTCCCGCCGTGAGGTAGGTCTGCAGGCCGAGGGTGTCGAAGCCCACGCGCGCGAGCTGATCCAGCCCGCTCTCCTCCTGGCCGATCGAGGCGAGCAGCTCTGCCGCGTCCTCGTCGTCAAGCTCGATGAGCTCGCTCTCGAGCTTCGCGTCAAGGAAGATCGCCTTCGCGGGCGCGACCAGAGCCGCGAGCTCGTCGAGCTTCGCCTGATCCTGCAGCACGCCCTCGTCCACGTTAAACACGTAGAGGAACGGCTTCGCGGTGAGCAGCCCGAGCTCGCGAATCGGCTCGATGTCGATTCCGCTGAGCGACAGCAGCGTGCCCGCGTTGAGCGCCTCGGCCGCGGCCTTCGCGGTCTCCACGACGGCCGGGTCGATCTTCTTCGACTTCAGTTCCTTCTCGTAGCGCGGCAGCGCCTTCTCGACGGTCTGCAGATCCGCGAGGATCAGCTCGGTGTTGATCGTCTCCATGTCGCTGGCCGGGTTCACGCCGCCCTCGACGTGAATCACGTCCGGGTCGCTGAAGCCGCGCACCACCTGCGCGATCGCGTCAGACTCGCGAATGTTCGCGAGGAACTGGTTGCCGAGCCCCTCGCCCTCGCTCGCGCCGCGCACGATGCCGGCGATGTCGACGAACGACACCGGTGCCGGCAAGATCCGCTCCGAGCCGAAGATCTCGGCGAGCTTGTCGAGCCGTGCGTCGGGCAGATTCACCACGCCGACATTCGGCTCGATGGTTGCGAACGGGTAGTTCGCTGCGAGCGCGTCATTGTGTGTCAGCGCGTTGAACAGGGTCGACTTGCCGACATTCGGGAGTCCGACGATACCAATTGAGAGAGCCACGAGGGTCAAGTCTAGTCGCTGGTGAGCGCGCGGGCTCCGCGGCGGCGCAGCGTGCGATGTCAGCGGGGTGTGTCAGGCTAGAGGGGTGCCCGTTGATTTCACCGCGATCGATTTCGAGACCGCGAACAACCACCCGTCGTCGGCGTGCGCCGTCGGCATGGTCAGAGTCCGCGACGGCAAGATCGTGGACCAGGCCGAGTGGCTGATCCGCCCGCCCGTCGCGCACCCGCAATTCCTGTCGTTCAACGTCAAGATCCACGGGATCACAGCCGACATGGTCGTCGCCGCCCGCGACTGGGCCGGGCAGCTCGACGAGCTACGTGACTTCATCGGCGACGACGTCGCGGTGGCGCACAACGCGAGCTTCGACATGGGCGTGATCCGGGCCGCGTGCGCCGAGACCGTCACCCCCACCCCGCGCCTCAAGTACCTGTGCAGCGTGCAGGTCTCGCGCAAGACGTACGACATCCCGTCGCACCGGCTCCCCCTCGCGGCGGCGGCGGCAGGCTACGGCGAGTTCGCGCACCACAACGCGCTCGCCGATTCCGAGGCGTGCGCCGCGATCGTCATCGACGCCGCCCGGCGGCACGGGGCCGGCGACATCCGGCAGCTTGCCCGGGCCACCGGTCTGCAGGTGCAGCAGCTGAAGGCGATCCCGCTCAAGCTCTGACCGGGGCGCGTCCGGCCCGCCGCCCACCAATGTCAGTGGCACCTGACATCCTGTCGTCATGACCCCGATCACCCTCGCGCTCCTCCTCACGCTCGTCGCGCTCATCGCCGCAGGTGTTGGCGCCGCCGTCGGCGTCGCCGTGCGCGGCCGCGCCGCGACGCGCGAGCTGGCCGCCGCCGCCGCCGAGTACGCGGCCGACACCGAGCGCGACGTGGCACTCGCCACGCAGCGCGCCAAGCTCGACGCCGAGGCCGGGGCACGGATCCTGCGCGAGGAGCTCGCGGCAGCCGAGACCCGCGTGCTCGGCCTTGAGGAGCGGCTGCGCGACGCGCACCACCACGCGCGCGAACGGTCGGACCTCGATCGCGAGGAGCAGCGCGTGCTGCAGCAGCTCGCCCCGCTCCGCGACAGCCTCGGCAAGCTGGAGCACACCGTCGCCGCGATGGAGCAGCAGCGCGCCGCGCAGCACGGCGAACTCAGCCAGCAGCTGCGACAGGCGGCGCTCGCGGAAGACAAGCTGCGTGGCACCGCGGAGGGGCTCGCCGCCGCGCTGCGCTCAAACAACACCCGCGGATTCTGGGGCGAGACGCAGCTGCGCCGCATCATCGAGGCGGCCGGCATGATCGAGCACGTCGACTTCGAGCTCCAAGAGCAACTCGCCACCGACCGCGGCACGCTCCGCCCAGACGTCGTGATCCATCTCCCCGGCGGCAAGGCAATCGCGATCGACGCGAAGGTGCCGTTCGACGCCTACCTCGAGGCGCAGCACCTCGCGGCGACGGCCGGCGGCTCCGGTGAGCACGCCGCCGCCGCGGAGGCGCGCCGCACGGCGCTCCTGGCCCAGCACGCGCGCGCCCTGCGTGAGCACATCGTGGCGCTCAGCAAGCGCGACTACGCGGGCGCGCTGCCGGATTCGCCCGAGTTTGTCATCGCGTTCCTGCCGAGCGAGTCGCTGCTGTCGAGCGCACTCGACACCGACCCGGTGCTGCTCGAATACGCGTTCGAGCGGCGCGTGGCGCTTGCCTCCCCCGTGAGCCTCTGGGCAATCCTCAAGTCCGTGGCGCACAGCTGGCGGCAAGACTCGCTCACGGCCGAGGCGCGCACGCTGTTCGACCTCAGCCGCGAGCTGCACAGCCGCATCGGGCGCAGCGCCACCCACCTCGACAAGCTCGGGCGCACGCTCTCGCGCGGGGTGCAAGATTACAACGCGTACGTCGGCTCATTCGAGCGGCACGTGCTGCCCACCGCCCGCAAGATCAGCGCGCTCAACGGCGAGCAGATCGGCCCCGACCCGGCCCAGCTCGACGTGGCGGTGCGCCCACTCATCGCGCCCGAGCTCCGGCCCGAGCCGGAGGAGCGGCCGGGGGCCGCGGCTTCGCCGGTGGCTGCGGCGCCAGCGACAGCGCCGCCGGCGTCGGCGTCGGTTCCGGCCGAAGCGCCGGTGCCGGCCGACACGGCGGTGCCAGCTGAGGCGCCGTCGGCCCACACGGCGTCGGCCGCGGCTGGGCCGGCTCCGTCCTCGGCCGCCGCCGCCGCGCGGCCCTCCTCGACCGGGTCCGCGGCCGCCGTGCGGTCCGGGTCTGAGCGCGCGGCGCGGCCGGTGCCGGATGCCCCCGCGCCCGCGGCGTCGGCCGGGGCTCCCCCGTCGGCTTCGGCTTCGGTTCCGGCCTCGGCTTCGGCTTCGGCTTCGACACCAGCGACGTCCGATGCAGCGGATGCGTCAGCCGCCTCAGCCGAGGTACGCGCCGGGGCTGCGCTGCCCGCCTCAGTCTGGCCCGCGGAGCCGGGGACCGCGCCCGAGGCCTAGCGTCGCGCGGGGTTCCGCCCGTCGTCCACCGTCCCCACCCGTATTCCGCCGCCCCGCCCCAGCACCGCCAGTCCGCATGCACGGCGCACCCCGCCCGGCAGCATTCACGGCGCGCGCTGCGCGCAGCTTCTCTGCTTGTCGCGCGAACCCGCCCAGCCGCGTGAGTTCGCCGCGCACCGCGCGTCACGCCTGGCCCGGCCCCGCCCCGACCCCCTCGGGGCCAACGCCGCCCCACTGTGCTGTCACCGCGGACCGGCCACACCGCAGGGGCCCGCCGCTCCCCGCACGCACAGCTCGTCCCGGACCGGCTGCAGGATGTCTCCGCCGCGCGTACCCCTCCAGCCCCGGTCCGCTCGGGGCGAACACCGCCCTGCTGTGCTGTCACCGCGGCCCGGCCATACCGCAAGGGCTCGCCGGCCGCAGCACGCACGGCTCATCCCGGACCGGCTGCAGGATGCCGCCGCCGCGCGTGCGCATGCCGCTCCGCCCCCTCGGGGCGAACGCAGCCCCGGCTCGGGCTGCTCGAACGGCGCGGAACGTGCGCCCCGCTCCCCCGCTGCGCACCGTCCCACCCCGGCGGGTTCTCCCGGCCCGCCACAGGGTGATGCGGCACCGCACCGCGCGGCCCGCCGTGTCGCGGCGCGGCATCGCCCCGGCGACCCCCGTCAAACGCACCCACATCCGCCCCGTTACCCCACATCCGCCCCGCCCCATCACCAACAATCGCCCCAGAAGCGGGTCGGATATGGGCTAGCGGGTCGTGACTGCGAGGGTCCGCCGGCTCGGCCGCGCGTCCGCCCGACCGCTGCGCCGGCCCGGACTCTGTGCCGCGTCCGAACCTCGGCTCGGCATCACAGTCCGAGCGGGCCGCCGCACCAACCGATGCACTCGGCGACGCCCCCCAACCGCCACACACAGATCCGACCCGATCCTTCAGATCCGACCCGTCCCAACACGGCATACCACCCACTCAACGGGTCGGATGTGGGGCAACGGGTCGGATCTGTTGTGGGCGGTGTTGGGTAAGCGTGAGCGGCCCGTGGCGACCCGATACAGCCCGCGCTGCCCAAGCCAGCCGACGCGGGTCAGGCTTGCCCCGCGAGCCAGGCATTCTGCGCGAACCGTCGCGGTGGCACAGGCCGGCCCAGCACTGCCGCTCACAGGGCGTCAGGCACCGACCACACCTCACCTCGCCGCGCCCCATCGCGCCGCGCCTCACCGCTCAAATCCGACCCGCTACCTCAGATCCGACCCGCCCCAACACCGAGTACCACCCACGCGACGGGTCGGATTTGGGGCAATGGGTCGGATCTGGGATGGGTGGGTCCGGCCGCCGCCGAGACCCCCGGCCCCCTATCGCACCGCGCGGCGGGCCCAGTGTCCTTTGAGCCGATGGGCGGTCCTGCGGGCGGTGCGGGCGGTGGAGCGGTAATCGATGGGCGGTCCTGCGGGCGGTGCGGCGGTCGGTCGGTTGGGCGCGAAGCAGCCACATCACGGCTGCGGCCGGGTGCAGCCTGCGACGCCGATCGCCTCGCCGCCGCACAGCCCCACCGCGTGCCCCAGATCCGCCCCGTTATCCCACATCCGACCCGCTCCAACACCGAGTACCACCCACGCAGCGGGTCGGATGTGGGGTAACGGGTCGGAAATGCGCGAGTGGCGGAGGGGCGGGCGAAGCCGTGAGCACCGCGCCGGCCACGGGCGGGTGGGCGGCGGGGAGAGGCGCGGCGCGGCGGGGCGCGGCGGGGCGCGGCGGGGCGCGGCGGGGAGGGGCGCAGCGCGGCCGGGCGCAGCGGAGCGCAGCGCGGCGCAGCGGGGCGCGGCACGGCACGCCCCTGCGCAGCTACCGGGCGCAGCACGCCGGCCCACCACCAGCGCGCTCCTCCGCAGCCGCAGGCGCACCGCAGCGCAGGCGCCCACAGACAGCGCGAGGCCCCGAGCGCGAACGCTCGGGGCCTCGGCGGCACCGCGGTGGGTGCGAACGCTACACGGGGATCAGTCCCAGCGGCTCGGGTCCATGTCGCTGATGATGTGGCGGATGGTGCCCGAGTGCGAGCGCATCACGATGCTCTCGGCGCGCACGAACGGGCCGCGGCGCTGCACGCCGTCGATGAATTCGGCGTCCGTGATGCCGGTGGCCACGAAGTAGCAGTTGTCGCTCGCGACGAGGTCGTTCGCCTCGAGCACACGGTCGAGATCGTGACCGGCGGCGAGAGCGCGCTCGCGCTCCTCGTCGTCCTTGGGCCACAGGCGGCCCTGGATCACGCCGCCGAGCGCCTTCACCGCGCACGCGGTGATGATGCCCTCGGGGGTGCCGCCGATGCCGACGCAGAGGTCGATGCGCGAGTCCCAGCGGGCCGCGTTCACGCCGCCGGCGACGTCGCCGTCCATGATGAGGCGGGTGCCCGCCCCGGCTTCCCGGATGTCGGTGATGAGCTGCTCATGGCGGGGCCGATCGAGCACGGCGACGCGGATGTCGGAGACGTCAACGTTCTTGGCGCGGGCGAGCGCCCGGATGTTCTCGCCGATGGGCCGGTTAATGTCGACCACGCCCACACCCTCGGGTCCGCACACGAGCTTGTCCATGTAGAACACCGCGGACGGGTCGTACATGCTGCCGCGGTCCGCCACGGCGATCACGGAGAGCGCGCCGGGGCGGCCCTCGGCGGTGAGCCGGGTGCCGTCGATCGGGTCAACGGCCACGTCGCAGTCGGCGCCCAGGCCGTTGCCGACCACCTCGCCGTTGTACAGCCAGGGCGCGTCGTCCTTCTCGCCCTCGCCGATCACCACGGTGCCGTTCATGTTCACGGTGGAGAGGAAGCGTCGCATCGCGTCGACGGCCGCGCCGTCGGCGGCGTTCTTGTCGCCACGCCCGATCCAGGGCGTCGCGCGCATCGCTGCCGCCTCGGTCGCGCGAACGAGTTCCATCGCGAGGTTACGGTCGGGCTGCCACTCGCCAAGCGAAACAGGTTCAGTCATGAGACCCAGCTTACCGCGTCTCCCCCGCGTCTCCTCCCGCTGCTCAGCCCGAACCCGTAGACTGAATTCACTACGGGCGGGAGCGCGACTGACGCGCGCGCCCACCGCACTGCACCGCAGTCACGAATTCACGTCACGAATCACGAGGAGCACACATGCCCGTCGCAAGCCCGGATCAGTACGCAGCAATGCTCGACGCTGCGAAGTCGGGGGGCTTCGCCTTCCCCGCCGTGAACGTGTCAAGCTCGCAGACGCTCAACGCCGCCCTGCAGGGCTTCGCGGAGGCTGGCTCGGACGGGATCATCCAGGTGAGCTTCGGCGGCGCCGACTACTTCGCCGGGCACACGGTGCAGAACCGCGCGGGCGGCGCGATCGCGTTCGCCAAGTACGCGGAGGAGGTCGCGAAGGCCTACGACGTGACGGTCGCGCTCCACACGGATCACTGCCCCAAGCAGCACCTCGAGAGCTTCGTGCTCCCGCTGGTCGCGGCGAGCGAGGAGCGCGTGGCGCAGGGCGGACTCCCCTACTTCCAGTCGCACATGTGGGACGGATCGGCTGTGCCGCTCACCGAGAACCTCGAGATCGCAAAGGAGCTGCTGCCCCGGCTCGCGGCGATCAACGTGCTGCTCGAGGTCGAGATCGGCGTGGTCGGCGGCGAGGAAGACGGCATCGCCCACGAGATCAACGATCAGCTCTACACCACGCTCGAAGACGCGGTCGCCACGGTGGAGGCGCTCGGCCTGGGCGAGCAGGGCCGGTACCTCACCGCGCTCACCTTCGGTAACGTGCACGGCGTCTACAAGCCGGGCGGCGTGAAGCTGCGCCCCGAGCTGCTCGCGGAGATCCAGTCGGGCCTGCAGGCACAGTACGGCACGGGCGAGAAGCCGCTCGATCTCGTCTTCCACGGCGGATCGGGGTCCTCGGCCGAGGAGATCGCCGAGGCAGTACGCAACGGCGTGATCAAGATGAACATCGACACTGACACGCAGTACGCGTTCACGCGTCCGGTCGCCGACTACATGTTTAAGAACTACGACGGCGTGCTCAAGATCGACGGCGAGGTCGGCAACAAGAAGCAGTACGACCCGCGCGCGTACGGCAAGGCGGCGGAGACCAGCATGGCGGCCCGCATCGCCCTCGCCGCCGAGCAGCTCGGCTCCGCCGGGAAGTCGGTGAGTGCCTAGTGCCTGAGCAGCCGACCGGATCAGAGCAGGATCGCCCGGCATCGGGCGCTCCCGCCGAGCCGCAGCACACCGCGGACGCCCCGGCGTCCCCGGCGGCACCGCAGCGCCCGGCGCAGCCCGCCTACGGTGAGTACGCGCCCGAGGGCTGGTCGTGGCAGCCGGAGGGCACGCCCGACAGCGCGGCCCCCGAGGCGGCGCCCGGCTCCGCAGCTTCCGCAGGCGCGGCGCCGCAGGCCGCGGGCCAGCACGAGGCCGCACCCGGAACCCAGATGGCGGCACCCCCGGCGGGCGTGCCGCACAACCTCGGCGCCCCCGCGCGCCCGGACGCGGCCCCGCAGCGCGCCGCGGGCGACCCGTACCGCGCGGCCGCGGCCGCACCGCAGGCGCCCGCCCCGCAGACGCCCGCGGCGCAGGATCCGGGTCAGCCGTCGCAGCTGCCGCCCGCGTACCGCGTTCCCGGCCCGCGCGGGCCGCGCATCGGCGACCGCGTGATCACGATCATGCTGCTCGTGCTCGGCGCGTTTGGCGCACTGAACATCTCGTCCTCGTTCTTCGGCCTTGAATCGCAGATCAGGTTCACGGGCGTGATGATCGGGATCGAGGACCCGAAGCTCGCGTCCTGGATTGGCCCGCTCGGCGTGATCAGCGGGCTCGTCGTGCTGCTGTTGTTCGCGGTCACGCTGATCTTCTCGATCCAGCGCATGCGCGCAAACAAGCTGGCGTTCTGGGTGCCGCTCGTCGCCGGCGTGGTCGCCGCGATCGTGCTGATCGTGGTCCCCATGATCGCGATGGGCGGGGCGCCCGAGATCATGCAGCAGCTTGAGAGTGATCCCACGGGCTCGCTCGACAAGATGTTCGAGTACATCGAGCAGCTGCAGCAGCCGTAGCCGCACCCCGGCACCGCCGCGCCACAACACCACTGACTGAGCCGGCCACTCCCCTGGGGAGTGGCCGGCTCAGTCAGTGGTGCGGGGACGGGCGGCGCGGTGCGCGCCGCCCGGGACGCTACCGCACGTGGCCGCCGAGGGCGCGCGCGTCGCGCTTGCCGTCGGCGTCCTGGCGCAGCTCCTTCGGGAGCGAGAACACGAGGTCTTCCTCCGCGGTGACCACGGCGCGCACATCGGCGTAGCCGGCCTCGCCGAGGTCGTCGAGGAGCTCCTGCACGAGCACCTCGGGCACGGAGGCGCCGCTGGAGATGCCGACCGTGCGCACGCCCTCAAGCCACTCCTGCTTGACCTCTTCAGCGAAGTCGACCAGGTAGGCGGCCTTTGCCCCGTACTCGAGGGCGACCTCGACGAGGCGCACCGAGTTCGAGGAGTTCGTGGAGCCGACCACGAGCACGAGGTCCGCCTCGGGCGCGATCTTCTTGATGGCGACCTGGCGGTTCTGGGTCGCGTAGCAGATGTCGTCGCTCGGCGGATCCTGCAGCTTCGGGAAGCGCTCACGGAGGCGGCGCACCGTCTCCATCGTCTCGTCGACGGAGAGCGTGGTCTGCGACAACCAGATCAGCTTCTCGGGGTCTTTCACCACGAGCGACTCGACGTCGTCCGGGGAGTTAACAATCGTGATGTGGTCGGGGGCCTCGCCGGCGGTGCCCTCGACCTCCTCGTGCCCGGTGTGGCCGATGAGCAGGATCTCCATGTCCTGCTTCGCGAAGCGCACGGCTTCCCGGTGCACCTTGGTGACGAGGGGGCAGGTCGCGTCGATCGCGTGCAGTCCGCGGTCGTCGGCGGCCTGCACCACGGCGGGCGACACTCCGTGCGCGGAGAACACCACGTTGGCGCCCTCGGGGACCTCGTCGACCTCCTCCACGAAGATCGCGCCCATCTTTTCGAGCGTCTTCACCACGTGTACGTTGTGCACGATCTGCTTGCGCACGTAGACGGGGGCGCCGAAGCGATCGAGCGCCTTTTCGACCGCGACCACCGCGCGGTCGACCCCGGCGCAGTAGCCGCGCGGCGCGGCGAGCAGCACCTGTTTGGCGCCGTCGACCTGGACGTTTTTCAGGCGGCCGGCCTGGCGCCGCATCCGGGGCATCGCGAGGCTCACGACGGGCGCACCAATGGTGCGCTGATCAGGCAACGTGGCAGGGGTACTCATGCGGGCAATTCTACCCCGCCTTCCCTCAACGCTCCCGGGGTATGCGCGCCCGCCCGCCGCTAGGCTGGGTGCATGGCCGAATCAGGATCTGGAGCCGCGCCGGGAGCGAGCCCGGCGACCCGCGACACCCCGTGGCCGGTGGGCCTGATGAGCGAGAAGATCGCCGCCTGGGTGGATCGCCTCGGACAGGTGTGGGTGGAGGGCGAGATCACGCAGTGGCAGCTGCGCGGCGGCCACGTCTACGGCAAGCTCAAGGACCTGGGGCAGGACGCGACGGTGAGCTTCACGGTGTGGCGCTCGGTGGCGCAGCGCCTCACGAGCGAGTTCGCCCAGGGCGACCGCGTGATCGCGCTGGTGAAGCCCAATTTCTGGGTGAAGGGCGGCTCGCTCACGGTGCAGGTGTTCGACATCTCGCACGTGGGCCTCGGCGAGCTGCTCGAGCGCCTGGAGCGCCTGCGGCGGCAGCTGCAGGGCGAGGGGCTGTTCGACGCGTCGCGCAAGCGCCGGCTGCCGTTCCTTCCCGGCAGAATCGGACTCGTCACCGGCCGCGACTCCGACGCGGAGAAGGACGTGGTGCGCAACGCGACGCTGCGGTGGCCCGGCGTGCAGTTTCGCATCCACTACGCGGCGGTGCAGGGCGACCGGGCGGCCGCCGAGGTCACGGCGGGGATCGAACGGCTCGACGCGGACCCCGAAGTCGACGTGATCATCGTGGCCCGCGGCGGCGGCGATTTCCAGAACTTGCTGCCGTTCAGCGACGAGCGCGTGGTGCGCGCGGCGGCGAACGCAACCACCCCGGTGGTGAGCGCGATCGGCCACGAGGCGGATCGGCCGCTCCTCGACGAGGTGGCGGATCTGCGCGCGTCGACACCGACCGATGCGGCGAAGCGCGTGGTTCCCGACGTGGGCGAGGAGCTCGCGGGGATCGATCAGGCGCGCGCTCGCATGACGTCCCGGCTGGGCCAGCTGCTCACGCACGAGACGGATCGCCTGTCGCAGCTGCGCGGCCGTCCGGTGCTGCGCTCCCCCGAGCGGATCGTCGACGAGCGTGCGGAGGAGCTGGTGCGCTGGATCGCGCGCGGCACGGAGCTCGCAGACCGGGCGGTGGTGGATCGCGGGCGTGAGCTTTCGCAGCTGCGCGCCAGGCTCACCGCGCTCTCCCCGCGCGCAACGCTCGAGCGCGGCTACGGCATCGTGCAGCTCGCGGACGGCGCGGTGCTGCGCGACGCGGCCGGGGCCCCCGCGGGCACGCAGCTGCGGGTGTCGTTGGCGAGCGGGCGGATCGCGGCGGTGTCCGAGGGCGACGCGGCCGGCTAGCCAGCACGCGCGCTCAGACGCGCAGACCGGGGCGCTCGCGCGGGACGGGCGCGGCGCAGGCGACCGTTCGGGCACTCATTCGATCGCGCCCGCCGCGCCGCTGTCGGCGCTTGGCGTTCGCGTGGGATACTGCCAGGCATGGGAAAGGCACACGCGGCGGGGCCAGATGGCGGAGGCCCGCGCGCGGATGCCGCCGAGGAGTCGACCGGGCTCCTGGACCAGGTGGACGAGCAGCTGATCGGGCTCCTGGAGCGCGACGGCCGGATGAGCTACGCCGACCTCGGCGCCGAGGTGGGGCTCACCCCCGGGGGTGCACGCGCCCGCGTGAAGCGGCTGCGCGAGCGCGGCGTGGTGCGGGTGCTGGGCGTGACCAACCCGCACGCGGTCGGGCTGCGCAGCATCGCGAGCCTGCAGATCGAGGTGCGCGGCGACATCGACCGGGTCGCCGATGACATCTCGGAGTTTCCGGGTGTGCGCTACATCGTGCTCGGCTCGGGCAGTTTCAGCCTGCTCGTCGAGGTGTACGCGCAGACCCCTGGTGAGCTCTTTTCGCTGATCAACAGACAGATCCGAGAGGTGAACGGGGTGTCGCGCATCGAGACGTTTCTCTACGACTCGGTGCACACGCACCGGCCGGTGTTTCCCACGACGAACGGGCGCTAGTCGGGCGGCTTTTCGCCACCCGCTCGCCCCGCCCGACACCGCCGGGCAGCGCCCGCTCGCCCCGCCGGACACCGCCGGGCGGCACCCGCTCGCCCAGCCAGGAGCCGCCGGACGGAGCGTTCACGAGCCGCTCGACTCCGGACCGCCTGTGGGCCCGGAGCCATTCGCCCGGAGCGCTAGACGATCATGCCGAGCGCACGCGCGAGTTCCGCGGAGCGGTCGATCACGTCAGTCTGCCAGGCGGTGAGTTCGCGCGTGGGCGAGTCGCCGATCGACACGTTGAACGGGTCTTCGACGCCGGTGGTGATGCCGCTCAGCGCCTCAAGCACGGCGACCCCGCAGAACGGAACGTGCACGGCCGAGTAGCCGCCCTCGTGCGAGAACACGATCTTGCCGTCGCAGGCGTCGGCGGCGATGTCGAGCAGCCGCTCGGCGATCCCGCGGAATCCGGCAGAGGTGACGCTCATGCGGCCCAGCGGGTCGAGCGCGGAGGGGTCGAAGCCGCTCGACACGAGGATGATGTCCGGGGCGAACGACCGGATCGCCGGTCCGGCGACGCGGTCAACGGCCGACCAGTATGCGCCGTCACCGGAGCCGGCCGGCAGGGGCACGTTGATGTTGGTGCCAGCGCCCGGACCGCCGCCCTGCTCGTCGGTGAGGCCACTGTCGACGGGGAACAGGCGGTCCTGGTGCACCGAGATGGTGAGCACGTCTGGATCGTCCCAGTAGATCTTCTGGGCGCCGTTCCCGTGGTGCACGTCGTAGTCAAAGATGGCGACGCGACGCACGCGGCCGGCGGCCCGGAGCGCCTCGATCGCGATCGGCACGTTCGCGAACAGGCAGTACCCGCGCCCCTGGTCTGGCTCGGCGTGGTGCCCGGGCGGGCGCACGAGCGCGTACGCGTTGTCGACGACCCCGTCGAGCACCGCCTCCGCGGCGGCGAGCGTGCCGCCAGCTGCGAGCTTCGCGATCTCAAAGCTGCCGTGCCCGAACGGCGAGAAGCCGTCGCCGGCGTCTCCGCCCCCGGCATCTGACTGCGCACGGATCCGCTCGACATGGCCCGCGGTGTGCACTCGCAGCAGCTCCTCGTCGGTCGCCTCGCGGGCGGGGACCCGGGTGAGGCTGTTGAGCAACCCGGAGACCTCAACGAGCCCGGCGAACCGGGTCTTCGATTCGGGGCTTTCGAAGTTGCGGTAGGGCTGCACGTGTCCGCCCGAGGGCACGAGCCCGGCGTGAGTGCCGGTGTCGTGCCAGGCGTACTGCTCGTGCCACACATACCCAGTTTTGCGCGTCATCGCGGTGTCCTTTCGGCTTGGCCGGCTCCTTGGCTCCGCTGCCCAGGTCCGGCGCGATCCACCCTAGACCCCGCGATTCACAATTCACAATCAAAAGTTACATTGCAGTGACGAAACCGCAACGGATCAAAATGTGTATTGACTATCCGCGGGTGACGTGGTCATATTATTCACGCCGGGGGTCAGGATCGACACCCAGCTGCGCCGTCATCCCGCACCACCGCGGGGCACGACGTCAACGACAAGGGAGTCACAGACATGAAACGCATGCGTCGCACGCTCACCGCGGTCGCCCTCACCGCCACCGCGGCACTCGCACTCGCCGGCTGCTCGTCAGGCGGCACTGACTCGGCCGGCGACTCCGGCTCTGACACGGGCGGCAGCCAGGGCGCGGTCGCCATGAGCTTCGCCGGGCTCGATATCCAGATCTGGAACGACATGCTGCCGTTCATGGAGACCGTGGTCACCGATGCCGGCTACGACTTCGTGACCGACGATCCCAAGTGGAACGCGCAGACGCAGGTGCAGGACTGGGAGTCCTGGATCGTGCGGGGCGACATCAAGGCGATCATGGGCTACCCCGTGCAGTCCGACGCGATGGTCGCGGTCACCTCGCAGGCCAACGACGCCGGGATCCCGGTGCTCGGCTACGGCAGCACCTGGGAGGGTGTCGCCGGAGCCGTGGTGCTCGACCACGAGGCCGACGGCCGGGCCGCCGGCGAGCGCGCCGCCGAGTGGATCGCCGAGAAGTACGGTGATGAGAAGGTCGACGTCGCCTTCCTGGGCTGGCCCGACACCGACCTCGGCCGCCTCCGCGGCAAGGGCATGCTCGACGCGCTCGACGACGCGAAGCTCAACCTCAATATCACCGAGCACAAGGTGCTGAGCCTCGACGACGGCTACGCCGCGGTGCAGAACCAGCTCAACGCGGTGCCGACCACGAAGGTCTGGCTCGCGATCGCGAACGATCCGGCCCTCGGCGCGTACCAGGCGCTCACCGACTCGGGTGTCTCCCCCACCGACGACAGCATGCTGCTGCTCAACCTCGACGCGACCGACGCCGAGCTCGAGATCATTGCCGAGCCCGATTCGTTCTGGCGCTACGCGTACATCGCTCCCGCGCGCCAGCTCGCCGAGGCGAACGCGCAGATGCTGGTCGACGCCGCCGAGGGCAAGACCGTCACCGACCAGACCGTCCCCACCACCGAGGTCACCTCGGAGAACGCCGAGCAGTTCCTGCTCGCAAACCAGTAGCCCACTGGCCCGGGCGGCGCAGCGCCGCCCGGGCCAGGCGCACGGTGGAAGGAAACAGCATGACCCAGTCAGCAGCAGACCCCGGGGCCGCGGTTCCGGGGGCACCGCCGCGGGACGCCACGCGGCTCGAGTATTCGGGGGTCACCGTCGAGTTTGGCGCCACGCGCGCGCTCGACGACGTGAGCTTCGCCGCGGCCCCCGGCGAGATCATCGGCCTGCTCGGCCACAACGGAGCGGGCAAGAGCACCCTGTGCAACGTGACCACGGGGGTGATCCAGGCAACGAGCGGCGCGTTCAGCGTTGACGGCGTCCCGGTGGCGCGGCGCCTCACGCCGCGCGAGGCCGCGCAGCTCGGCATCACCGTGATCCATCAGGAGCCCGCGCTCGCCCCCAACATGACCGTGCTCGAAAACCTGTTCCTCGCGCGCCAGGCGCCGCCGGCGAAGGATCGGCGCCGCCTCGCGAGCGAGGCGCTCGCGACCGTCGGGGCGCAACTGCCGCTCGAGATGCCCGTGGAGGCGCTCGGACTCGGCGAGCGCCAGCTCGTCGACCTCGCGCGCGGCCTCCTCGCGGGTGAGATGAAGGTGCTGCTGCTCGACGAGCCGACCGCCGCGCTCGGCAAGGCGGAGACCGAGGCGCTCCACGCGCTGATCCGCTCGTTCGCGGCGCGCGGCGTGACCGTGCTCTACGTGTCGCACCGGCTCCCCGACATTCTGGAGGTGTGCACGCGGATCGTCGTGCTGCGCGGTGGCGGCCTCGTCGTCGACGGGCCCACGACCGATTTCACCCCGGAGCGCCTCGCCGAGGCCCTCGTGCCAGACCTGCGCTCGCTCGATTTCACGCACACCGAGCCGGGCCGCCCGATCATGGAACTCCCCGCGGGCGACGAGCTCGCCGACGAGCTGGTGGTGCGCGCGGGCGAGGTGGTCGGCCTGTTCGGCATGGCCGGCGGCGAGCAGTTCGCGATCGCCGCTGGGCTGGCCGGGGCCGCGCACCCGCGCAGCTACCGCCTCGACGGCGCCGAGGTGAGGTTCTCGTCCCCCGGCCAGGCGATCCGCCGCGACGTATTCTTCGTGCCGCCGGATCGCGACACCGAGGGTCTCGTGGGCTCGGAGACCGCCCTCGACAACGTCATGCTGCCCTGGTACGGGGAGACGGGCGCACGCGGGTGGTGGGTGTCGGCCGCGTCCGGCGCCGCGACGTACGAGCGGGCGCGGGCCGCACTCGACATCCGCGGCCCGGGGCCCGACGCCGAGGTGTCGCAGTTCTCCGGCGGCAATCGCCAGAAACACCTGCTCGCCAGGTGGCTCTACCCGGCGTTGCCGAAGCTCCTCATCCTCGCCCAGCCCACGCAGGGTGTCGATGTCGGCGCGAAGCTCGACATCGTCGAGGCCGTGCGCGACGCGGCGGCCGCCGGCGCGGCGGTCCTCGTCGCGTCGAGCGAGTCGGACGAGATCGCCAGCATGTGCGACCGCGCGGTCACCGTGCTCGGCGACCGCCTCACCTCGGTGCCACGCTCCCAGAATTTCAACGCGGATCTCCTCGCGTCCCTCCTCTCCGCCGCCGAACCGGCACGAGCCTGACCGAAAGCCTCACATGAACTCCGAACGCCTGAAGATCTTCGCCGCGAAGAACGGCATCTTCCTCGCTCTCATCGTCCTCGTCGCCGTCTTCTCGATCATGCGGCCAAACTTTTTTTCATTCGCGAACGGCCAGAGCATCCTGCTCCAGGCCGCCGAGCTCGGCCTCATCGCGATCCCCGCGGCATTCCTCATCATGTCCGGGTCGATCGACCTGTCGGTCGGCTCGATCGCGTCGGCCGCGGCGATCACGGGCGGCCTCACCATGAGCAGCACCGGTTCAACACTCCTCGGCTTTCTCGTGGCGATCATCACCGGCATCGTCGCCGGCGCGCTCAACGGCTTCCTCATCTCCTACCTGGGACTCAACTCGTTCGTGGTCACGCTCGGCGCGCTCAGCGTGTGGGGCGGGTTCGCCCTCCTCATGTCCGACGGCCGCACGATCCCGCGCGCCGATCTGCCCGACGCGTTCCGCGCGATCGGCACGCTGAAGATCGGCCCGGTGCCGATCCAGATCGTCGCGCTCGTGCTGGTGATCGCCCTCGGCTGGTACGTGCTCAACCACACGAAGTTCGGCAAGGAGGTGAAGGCGATCGGCGGCAACGAGCGTGCCGCGCGCCTCATGGGCGTGGATGTGAAGCGCTCGCGCTTCCTGCTCTTCGTCGCGACGGGCGCGTTCTCGGCGCTCGCGGGCCTGTTCCTCTCGGCAAAGGTGCAGTCGGCGAACCCGAACATCGGCTCGGGGCTGGAGCTTGAGGTGCTCACGGTCGTGCTGCTCGGTGGCGTCGCGTTCGAGGGCGGCGTCGGCCGGATCAGCGGGGTGGTCGCCGGCCTCCTATTCTTCCGCGTGCTCCGCGCGGGGCTCGTGTTCATGCAGGCGTCCCCGTTCCTGCAGACGATCCTGATCGGCGCGACGCTGATCGTGGCCGTTGCCCTCGACAGCTCGGTGCAGCGGATCATTCGCAGCTCGTGGGCGAAACTCGGACGCAAGGCGGTGGCCGCGGAGGCCCCGGCGGGCGGGTAGCGCCCGCGCCGAGTGACCACGCAGCCGCGCCGCTGGCGAGCCCGAGCGGGCCCGTCAGCGGCGCGGCCTGGTTCACCGGCCCCCGGCGCGGACCCCCGCGGCGACGCCCGGGATCCCGCAGGCACCGCACACCCGCGCGGACTAGACTGGTCCCATGTCTGTTTCCGCGACCCCGGATCCTGCCTCCCTCAGTTACGAAGAGGCCAGAGACGAGCTCATTCAGGTGGTCTCCCGACTTGAGCAGGGCGGTGCCACGCTCGAGGAGTCGCTGCAGCTCTGGGAGCGCGGCGAGACGCTCGCGGCCCGCTGCGAAGAGTGGCTCATTGGCGCCAGGCAGCGGCTCGAAACCGCGCGGCAGGGTGCCACTAGCAGCGAACCCGAGACGTCTGGAGCTGGCGCGTAATTATGGCGAAGAAGAACACCCCGCCCGTGGTCGTGGCCGAGCTCGGCCGCCCCGAGACGCCCTCGGAGACCGCCGCGCGCAAGGCGAAAGACAGCCGCCTGTACCGGCAGCGCAAGACCGTCAACAACCTCGTCTTCTCCCTGATCGTCACCCTCGGACTCGTGCTGGTGATGTACCTCGCCGTGCCGCGCGGCGTCGGCGATTTCGAGAACCGCTCGGTCGACGTGATCGAGCTCGCGAGCGACGCCGCACCGAGCGCCGGGCGCACCCTCGCCGCGCCCGCCGTTGGCGACGGGTGGCTCGCCAAGCAGGCCCAGCTGCGCGGCAGCGGCAGCGGCGTCACCTCGTGGCAGCTCAACTACACCACCGCGGACGAGGCCTACGCGGCGGTGACGCAGGCGTTCACCGCCGACGGCACGCCCGTCAACGACACCTGGATCGCGGAGCAGCTCGAGCAGCAGGCGCCCACCGGCACCGAGGAGCTCGGCGGCGTCGAGTGGATCGTCTACGACCACACCGACCGCAACCCGGACGAATCGAACATGCTGTTCGGCCTCCAGGGCACCTGGGGCACCGACACGATCCTCGTCTACGGCACTGACTCGCCCGCGACGATCCGGGTCCTCGCCACGCAGGTGGTCGAGTCGCTCGGCGACCCCGCCACCCAGACCCCGAAAGAGAGCGAATGAGCATCCCCCACGCCACCCCCCGTGTGACCCCCCAGCAGGCCTGGGACGCGTTCTCGGCGGGCAACGAGCGCTTCGTCGCGGGTGCGTCCGCGCACCCGAACCAGAATGTTGAGCGCCGCAGCGAGCTCGTCAATTCGCAGACGCCCGACGTCGCACTGTTTGGTTGTTCGGACTCGCGTCTCGCCGCCGAGATCATTTTCGACTGTGGCCTCGGCGACCTGTTCATCGCGCGCAACATGGGGCACGTCGTGGCGGAGTCAATCACGGCGTCGATGGAGTACGCGGTCACCGAGCTCGGCGCCTCGCTCATCGTGGTGCTCGCGCACGACTCGTGCGGGGCCGTCGCCGCGGCGATCGACCAGTCGAGCCGCACCCCGTCGTCCACCACGAGCTCCGTGCGGCACACGCTCGCGCCGATCCAGCCGGCCGTGCAGCAGCTGTGGCTCCGCGACAACACCGACACCCCGTACGCCGACGCCGCGAAGATCGACGCGAACGCCGTGGGCCGGATCCACCTCTCCGCCACGGTGAACGAGCTGCTGCGCACCTCGCGCGCGATCAGCGACGCCGTCGACGCGGGCACGCTCGCGATCGTCGGCTGCCAGTATCGGCTCACCGAGGGCCGCGCGGTGCCCTACACGGTCGTCGGCCCCGTTGCCGTCGACCTCGCCCCGCTGAACTAGCTTTTCTCATCCCCAATCCGTAATTCTGAGACGAAGGACTGCTGTGACCGAAGAGATCGAGTACCGCATCGAGCACGACACGATGGGCGAGGTTCGCGTCCCGAAGAACGCGCTCTACGCCGCGCAGACGCAGCGCGCCGTCGAGAACTTCCCCATCTCCGGCTCCGGCCTGGAGTCAGCGCAGATCGTTGCGCTCGCCCGCATCAAGCGCGCAGCCGCAATCGCGAACCAGGAGCTCGGGATTCTTGACGCCCCGATCGCCAACGCCATCGTCGCGGCCGCCGACGAGGTCATCGCCGGCGCGCACCACGACCAGTTCCCGGTCGACACGTACCAGACCGGATCCGGCACCTCGTCGAACATGAACACCAACGAGGTGCTCGCCACGCTCGCCACGAAGCACCTCGGTGCCCCCGTGCACCCCAACGATCACGTCAACGCCTCGCAGTCGTCGAACGACGTGTTCCCCACCTCGGTGCACATCGCCGTGACCGGCGCGCTCATCGAGCAGCTGAAGCCCGCCCTCGCGCACCTCGCCGAGGCGTTCGAGGTCAAGGCCGAGCTGTGGAAGACCGCGGTGAAGCCCGGGCGCACCCACCTGATGGATGCCACCCCGGTGACGCTCGGGCAGGAGTTCGGCGGGTACGCCGCGCAGATCCGCTACGGCATCGAGCGCATCGACGCCGCGCTCCCCCGCGTCGCCGAGGTGCCCCAGGGCGGCACCGCCGTGGGCACCGGCATCAACACCCCGCTCGGCTTCCCCGAGAAGGTCATCGCTGAGATCGCCGCGTCGAGCGGCCTGCCGATTACGGAGGCACGCAACCACTTCGAGGCGCAGGCAAACCGCGACGGCCTGGTGGAGGCCTCGGGCGCGCTGCGCACCATCGCCGTGTCGCTGACGAAGATCAACAACGACCTGCGCTGGATGGCCTCGGGCCCCAACACGGGCCTCGGCGAACTGCACATCCCCGATCTGCAGCCGGGATCCTCGATCATGCCGGGCAAGGTCAACCCCGTGATCCCCGAGGCAGTGCTCATGGTGTGCGCCCGCGTCATCGGCAACGACGCAACCATCGCGTGGGCCGGCGCGTCGGGCTCCTTCGAGCTCAACGTGCAGATCCCCGTCATGGGCACCGCGCTGCTCGAGTCGATCCGCCTGCTCTCGAACGCGTCGCTCGTGCTCGCCGACAAGACCGTCGCTGGCCTTGAGGCAAACCTCGACCGCGCCGCGGCGCTCGCCGGCATGAGCCCCTCGACGGTCACCCCGCTCAACCGCCTCATCGGCTACGAGGCCGCGGCGAAGATCGCCAAGCACTCGGTCGCCAAGGGGATCACGGTGCGCGAGGCGGTCGTCGATCTCGGCTACGTTGAGCGCGGCGAGGTCTCAGAGGCCGATCTCGACAAGGCACTCGACCTGCTCTCGATGACCCACCCGGGCGTCGCGAAGTAGCGCGAACGAGTTCGCGAGCGCGGCGCGCTCACACACGGCCGGGCGGATCCACGCGGATCCGCCCGGCCGTTGGCGTCCACGGGGCGGGCCGCACGGGAGAGTGCGGGGGCCGGGCCGCACGGGAGAGTGTGGGGGCCGGGCCGCGCGGCCGCACGAGGGCCGGGCCGGACGGGGGCCGGGCCGGACGGGCGCCCGGGAGGCGTAGAGTGGCGCACATGGACGCGCACGCCACCCCGACCGACTGGCAGCCACGGATCGAGGCCGTGTGGGCGGACGAGACGCTCACACCCGGCGAGGTCGTCACGCGAATCTCCGTGCTCGCGAGCGAGCTCGGCCCCACAGATCCGCGCGGCCCGTTCGAGCTCGGGGGCGCGCACGATTCGGCGGGCGACGAGGCCGCGGCAGCACTGCACTACGAGCGGGCGATCGAGCTCGGGCTCTCGGGGAGCGCCCGCGCCGAACTCGACATCCAGTACGGCTCCACGCTGCGCAACCTCGGCCGCCACGACGAGGCGGTGGCGGTGCTCGCGCGGCACGTCGGCGACACGGAGCGCGATCCCGCGCTCGGCGCAGCCCCCGAGGCGTTTCTCGCGCTCGCGCTGCACTCGGCCGGTCGCTCAGACGAGGCGCTCGCCGTGGCGCTCGAGGCCCTCATCCCCACGGTCCCCCGCTACCAGCGCTCACTGCGCGGCTACGCCAGCGCGTTGCGGACGGCCGGTGCGGCGCCCGGGCGGCATCCGTCGCCGGGCACGGGGTCGGGGCCGGGGCCGGGCACCCTCCCCGCTTAGCGCCCGCGGCGCTTGATCACCCGGGTGAGTAGCACGCCAATCGTGCCCTGCGCGATCACCGCGACCACGAGCGCGAGCAGCACGGCGTCCCATCCGCCGGTGAGCTGGCGCAGCGCGCCGGCACCCAGCGGGCCGAGCGTCGCGAGCGAGTAGCCGAGGGACTGCACCACCCCGGACACCCGCGCGGACTCCCCCGCGTCGGCGCCAAAGCCCGCGATCAGGGCGAGCACGAGCGGGAAGGCGCACATGCCCACCCCGACGAGCGCCGCCCACAGCTCCGGCAGCGCGGCCGGGGCGAGCAGCAGTCCGCTGAGCGCGGCGACGCTCGCGACTGCGACGAGCACGAACCCCACGCGCATGCCAACGATGCTGCGCGCGAGCGGCACGACGATCACCGTCGCCGGAACCCCCACCGCCATCGTGATTCCGAGCAGCATCCCGGCGCGCGGGGCCGAGATTCCGGCGTCGATCGCGATCGACGGGAGCCACCCCATTGCGACGTAGCTCAGCAGCGCCTGGAGCGCGAAGTAGGCGGCGAGCAGACCGGTGCCCGCGGGCAGCGGGCGCCGCACTCGCGTCGCGGGGTCGGTGCGCGCCGCACCGGTGCCCGCCGCTTCGGTGCCCGCTGACGATGTCTCAGCACGCGCCGGCGCGACGCGGCGGCCGGGGACCCGGGGAGCGCGGGGCGCAACGACGGCCCAGACGAGGGTGGCGAGCAGCGCGGGCAGGGCCCAGAGCGCGAGCCCGAGCGTGGGCGAACCGACCGCTGTGGCGAGCGGCACGGCTGCCGCGGCCGCGGTGGCTGCGCCGAGCGACATGACCGTGGAGTACGCGGTGGTGACCGGGCCGATCCGCTGTCCGAAGTGGGCGCGCACCACGGCCGGGAGCAGAATGTTCACCACGGCGAGGCCGCCCGTTGCGAGGATCGTGCCGACGATCACCACCCACGGCTGCGGGATGGCACGCACCGCGAGGCCGAGCGTGAGCGTGAGCATGCCGAAGAGCACCATCCGCTCGGCACCGAGCCTGGCCGCGAGGCGCGCGGTACCCACGCCGGCGAGGGCGAACACGGCCGTGGGAATCGCGGGGACGAGCACCGCGCTCGCCGGGGTCAGTGCCCCCGACTCGGTGAGCGCGGTGAGGAGCGCGCTCGCGCTCGTGACCCCGAGTCGGAGATTCAGCGCGACGAGCAGCAGCGCACCGAACAGCGGCAGCGCGCGGGCAGAGAACCACCGGGGCATCGAACCATCCAAACTGCGCGGCGCGTTGCGCGCCCCGCCCACACCATCACGACAAGCGGCGGGCGCCCGGCGAGCGGTCGGCCGGGCCCCTGCCCCGGCGATTCAGACGCACAAACATCCAACGTCTAATCATCGGGCGTGGACTATCATTGCACACATGGCACTCGACCCGGTACAGCAGCGTTCCCTGAGCGATCAGGTCGTCGAGCGACTTCGCACGGAGATCGTCGAGGGGCGCTGGCGCGTGGGCGAGCGGATCCCACCCGAGCCCGAGCTCATGGCCGACCTCGGTGTCGCGCGCGGCACGCTGCGCGAGGCGCTCCGCGCGCTCCAGTACTCGGGCATGCTCGAGATTCGGCGCGGCGACGGCACCTTTGTGCGCGCACGGAGCGAGGTCCCCGGGGCCCTCGCCCGCTCGGCCGGCAGCCTGCGCGACGTGCTCGAGGCCCGCAGCACGCTCGAACCGCAGCTCGCCCGGTTCGCCGCGGAGCGCGCCGACGCCGCAGACACCGACCGCATCGCGGCCGCACTGAGCGCCCGCGCCGCAGCCGCAGACGACGAGTGGGTGGCCGCGGACGTCGCCGTGCACGAGGCGATCGCTCGCGCCGCTCACAGCCCGATCCTGTTCGAGGTCTACACCGCGCTGCTGCCGCTCCTGCACGAGTCGATGCGCGCGGCGCAGACTCACGACGGGTTCTGCCGCGACGAGCGCCGGGGTCACGACGACGTGCTCGCCGCCATCCACGCGCGCGACCCGGAGGCGGCTGCGGCGAGCGCCGCGGCAAACCTCAGCGCCACCGAGGCCTGGCACGCGGAGCTGCCGCCGCGCTAGAGGTGGGCGTCGAGCTCGGCCACGATGTCGTCGTACCCCCGCGCCGCCGCGAGCTCGCGGGGCGGCGTCCCGTTCCCGTCTGGCAGCGTGGGGCTCGCACCCGCGTCGAGCAACTGTCGCACCACGAGCAGTTGCTCGGGGCTGCCGGATCCGAGCACGATCGCCTCGTGCAGCGCGGTCCATCCCAGGCTGTTCACGTGATCGAGGTGCACCCCCGCCTCGATGAGGATCTGCACGGTCGTGACCCGGCCGTGTTCGCTGGCGGGGATGAGGGCGGTGCCGCCGTAGCGGTTCGTCGCGGTGGTGTCTGCGCCGTGCGCGATGGTGGCCCGCAAGATGTCGTCGAGTCCCTCCGCGCCCGCGTACAGGAAGGCGGAGTCGAGCATGTCGTCTTGAAGGTTCGGATCGGCCCCCGCGTCGAGCAGCGCGATCGCCACCTCGGTGCGGTGCGCCTTCGTCGCCGCGACGAGCGGTGTGCGCCCCTGGTCGCCGCGCGCGTCGATCTCCGCGCCGGCCGCGAGGGCGCGGTCAACTGCGGCACGGTCGTTCGCGGCGACCGCCGCGAAGAGCGCGTCGGTCGCGGCTGCGGGGTCGGGAGTGGCGGGTTCGCGTGACATGGGGACTCGTTCCTTCTGGGCGGTCGGTGGGGCCGGGGCGCTGGCCCCGGACGGCGCCGCGCACCCCGCGAGCAGCGCGAGCGCGGAGAGGGCGGCTGCAGCGATCAGCGCGCGCCGTGGGCGGCGGTCGGCGGGTTCGTGAAACAGGCGCATGCGGTAGCCTTTCGAGCATCAACAGCGGAGCATGACCGGGCGAGAGACCCGGTGCGGGACCATTCTGGCTGCTCATCACCCGCCACGCATCAACGTTTTGGCGGGGTGCACCTCAACCGATTGATTGAGAGGGATCAACGCGTGGTACGTGCGGGAATTGATGCGGGCGACCGGTCACCGGGCCCCCGGAGCGCCACTGCGCAGCCGGGGCTGAGCACCGAGGAGCCGCAGCTCCCCGACGAGTCGCGCTCGCCGCTCGCCCGCTTTGCCTGGACCGTCGATCTCGGCTTCGCGGCGCTGCTCGTCGTGTGCGCCGTGCGCTACTACTCGATCCACCCGCTCGCCGGAACCGGCTTGATCGTGCTGGGGCTCGTCATCGCGTGCGGCGTCGCGTACGCGTTCGGCGCGCTGGGCAAATCGAGTCCGGCGCGCAATCGGGCCGGGGTGCTCATCGCCACGGCGATCTGGTTCCCGCTCGTGCTGCTCGCGCCCTCGTTTGGGTGGACGGCGTTCGCGCTGTTCTTTGCCGTGCACCGCGTGCTACCGCGCGGACTCTCGCAGCTCCTCTCGGCCGCCATCGTGGCCGCGGTGTGCGCGGGCATGTACATCCTCTCGCGCGGCCAGGACCTCGGGCTGGTGCTCGGCCCGCTGCTCGGTGGCCTGGTGCTCGCGGTCTCGTTCGCCCAGCTCGATCAGGCGCTGGAGAATCGGCGCCGCCTCATCCGCACACTCGTCGAGACCCGCTCGCAGCTCGCGCGCACCGAGCGGGAGAGCGGCGCTCTCGCCGAGCGAACCCGAGTCGCGAGCGAGCTGCACGACACCGTGGTGCAGCAGACCGCGACCGCGCTGCTGCTGCTCGAAGCGGCCACGGAGACGCCGGCCCGCATCGACGAGGCCCGCGACGTCCTCCGGGCCTCGCTCAGTGAGACGCGCCACCTGATGCACGGGCTCACGAGCGCGCTGGTGTCGGAGGGGTCGCTTGTGGCCGCGCTGCGGGATCTCTCGGCGGAGCACGCCGCGGCGTTCGTGGTGGTCGGCGAGGAACGCCCCCTGCCCGAGGCGACGGCCCACGCGCTGCTGCGGGTGAGCCAGGAAGCCCTCACGAACGCGGCGAAGCACGCCGACGCACCGCGCACGGCGGTGACCCTCACCTTCTTCGACGGCCTCGTCGGCGTCGACATCGCAGACAACGGTGCCGGGTTCGACCCGGCTGCCCGGGCCGGCGCCTCTGACACGGGGCTCGACTCCCCCGAGCTCGCCGGCTACGGCCTGCGGGCTATGGCCTGGCGGGTGGAGAGCCTCGGCGGCACGTTCACGCTCGAGACCGCTCCCGGATCCGGCACGGTCATCGCGGCGGTGATCCCGGACGGCACCGCGGCGACCGCACCCGAGAACGGAGCACGCCGATGATTCACCTCCTCCTGGTCGATGACCACCCCGTGCTGCGGCACGGGATCCGCAGCCTGCTCGACGGCCAGAGCGACCTCAGCGTGGTGGCCGAGACCGGGGACGCCGAGACCGCGGTCGAGATCGTGCGGCGCGAGCGCGTGGACGTCGCCCTCGTGGATCTCGATCTGGGGCCCGGGGTGCCGGACGGCGCCGCCGCGACGCGCATGATCCTGGGGGCGTCGCCCACGACGCGGGTGATCGCGTTCACCGCGTTCGACTCGGACGCCGACGTGGTGCGCATGGTCGAGGCCGGGGCCACCGGGTACCTCGTGAAAGACAGCCGGCCGGCCGAGCTGTTCAACGCGATCCGGCGGGCGGCCGGGGGGTCTCCGGCAATCGCGGATCCGATCGCCCAGCGCTTGCTCGACCGCCTGCAGCGGCCCGACGCGGCGCTCACCGCGCGCGAGCTCGAGGTGCTTGAGCTCGCCGCCGCCGGCCTGTCAAACCGCGAGCTGGCTCGGGAGCTGCTGGTGAGCGAGGCCACGGTGAAGACGCACCTGCACCACGCGTTTACCAAGCTCGGCGCCGAGAACCGGCAGGCGGCGATCGCGACGGCGATCCATCGGGGGCTCATCAGGATGTCGGGGCCGGGCGCGTAACTGGCGCGGGTGCTGCGAGCAGCGCGGCGCGCGGCGCAGCGAACAGCGCGGCGGCTCAACCGATCGGTTGATTCATCGCCGCCGGTCCGGGGTTAGAGTCCGGTGCATGCACCGATCCCCTCTCCCCCGCGGCGGCTCCCGGCTCGCCGCCCCGCTCGCGCTGCTGCTGGCGCTGACCCTGGCGGGCTGCGCCCCGGAGCCCGCTCCGCCGAGCCCGCCCGCGGCCGCGGCGGACGCCCCCGCGGAGCGCGCCGATGACACGAGCGAGGCGCCCCGCCCGAGCGACGACGCGGAGGACGCGGAGGACGCGGAGGACGCGGAGGACGCGGCCAAGTCCGCGCCGGCTCCCCCGGAGAACCCCGGTTTCGACCAGGCAACGCTCGACGACTTGCTGCGCCAGGCGGCCTGGGCGAACGACCTCGACACCGCCGCCGCGCTCATCGCGTGGGGTGGCGATGTCAACGCAAAGGACGACACGCAGCAGTCCCCCTACCTGATCGCCACGAGCGAGGGGCACCTCGAATTCCTCAGGCTCACCCTTGCGAGCGGGGCAAACGTGCAGGATCTCGACAGCTGGGTGGGCACGGGCCTCATCCGCGCCGCCGAGCGCGGGCACTGGGGCGTGGTGGGCGAGCTGATCCGGGCGGGGGTGCCGCTCGACCACGTGAACCGAGTGGGGTACCAGGCGATCCACGAGGACGTCTGGATGGGCCGGGATGACGCGACCTACCACGCCACCACCCGCGTGCTCTTCGCGGGCGGTGTTGACTTCGAGACGCGCTCGCTCTCCGAGGGGCTCACCCCGCTTGAGATGGCCGATCAGCGCGGCTTTCACGGGCAGGCGCAGGTGATCCGCGCGCTGCTCGCCGAGCCCGTGCCCGCCGATCCAGACGCGGCGCTCCTCGCGGCCGCGGCGGCCGGAAATCCATCTGCGACGGCGGCGGCGCTGCGGGCAGGGGCGGACGGATCGGCCGTCGACGCCACCGGGGCGACCGCGTTCGACCTCGCGACCGCGGGCACCCACGTGCTCACCGCGCAGATCCTCACAGCGCTCGGCCACGGGGGCGCCTCGGACTAGCCGAGGGCCCTCCGCGGCCGAGCACCATCGCCCCGGTGCTACTCGGCTTCGGCCCCCGCGGGTACCCCCGCGACCGCGCGCTGCTCGCGTCCCGCCGCGCGGCGCTCGCGCCGCCCCTCAACGAGTGAGTAGAGCACCGGCACCACGACGAGGGTGAGCACGGTCGAGGAGATCAGCCCGCCGATCACCACGATCGCGAGGTCCTGCGAGATGAAGCCGCTCGACCCGGTGACCCCAATCGCCATCGGGATGAGCGCAAAGATCGTCGCGATCGCGGTCATCAGGATGGGCCGCAGCCGCTGCCTGGCACCGTTGTGCACTGCGTCGGCGACGCTCTGCCCCTGGCGCCGGTACTGGTTGATCAGGTCGATCAGCACGATCGCGTTCGTCACCACGATGCCGATCAGCATCAGCATCCCAATGAGCGCCGAGATCCCGAGCGGCCGACCGCTGATGAGCAACAGCGCGATCGCGCCCGTGGCGGCGAACGGGATCGACACCAGCAGGATCAGTGGTTGGATGAGCGAGCGGAACGTCATCACGAGCAGCACGAACACGATGGCGATCGCGACCAGCATCGCCAGCCCCAGCTGCTCGAACGACTCGGTCTGCTGGGTGGCGAGGCCGCCCAGCTCGGCGGCCGCACCGTCGGTCAGCGCGAGCCCGTCAAGCGCGTCCTGCACCGAGGCGGTCACGGCGCCCAGCTCGCCCTCCGCGGGGGTCAGCGAGATCGTCGCGGTGAGGTCTCCGTCGTTGCGGGTGATCGCGGCGGGCACAGTGACCTCCGCGATCGTCGCGACCGCGCTGAGCGGGGTGAACCCCGCGGCGCCGGGGAGGAGGATCTCGTCGAGCTCCGCGACCGTGGCCGGGGCGTCGGTCCCGGCCAGGTAGATCTTGAGGTCCTTGCCGTCGAGCCCGATCTCGCCGATCGACTGGGGCGAGACGGTGTTCGCGACGAGGCCGAGCACCTGCATTTCGGTGAGCCCCTGCTGCAGCGCCGCCGCCCGGTCGACCACCACGGTCACGATCGGCTGCGCGGGGGCGAGGTCGCTGACGATCTCAGTCGCCAGCGGGGTGCCCTGCACCGCCTCGAGCACCTCGCTCGCCGCGGTTGCGAGCACCGCCTCGCTGGGCGCGGTGACGAGCACGTCCACGGCCCCGCCGAAGCCGCTCATCGCGGCGCTGTCCGTGACCGCGATCTCCCCCGGCGCGTCGAGCTCAGAGACCGCGGCGCGCACGGTGTTCTGCAGCTCCGTCTGGTCGGCGTCCGGATCGGTGGTGATCAGGTAGCTCGCCTCGCCCGATCCGCCGAGCATTGCCATCAGCCCGCCGCCGGAGCCGGCCGTGAGCATCACGTCGTCGATCCCCTCGATGTCGAGGAGCGCCTGCTCGACCGCGACAGCGCCGTCAGACACCGTCTCAAGATCGCTGCCGTCGGGGAACGTCTGCGTCACGCTCAGCGAATTCTGGCCCGTGCTCCCGAGGAAGTCGACCTTCAGTAGCGGCAGCATCCCAACGGTGAGCACCAGCAGGAGCGCGGACGCCACGAGCGTGGTCACCGGTTTCTTGAGCGTTCCGCGCAGCACCGGCTTGTACATCCGCTGCAGCCAGCCGGCGTGCTCGCGCTGCTCGGCTTCGGCGCGCACCAGCTCGGGGTCGACCCGGGTGGTGGGCTGCTTCAGGAACCAGTAGGACAGCACCGGCACGATTGTGAGGGCCACGAGCAGCGACGACAGCATGGCGATCGTCACGGTGAGCGCGAACGGCGAGAAGAGCTCGCCCACCATGCCGCCGACGAGCGCGATCGGCACGAAGACGGCGACCGTCGCGAGGGTCGATGAGGTGATCGCGCCGGCAACCTCGCGCACCCCGGTGAGGATCGCCCGCTCCTTCGGTTCCCCGTACGAGAGGTGCCGCTTGATGTTTTCGATCACCACGATTGAGTCGTCTACCACGCGCCCGATCGCGATCGTGAGCGCGCCGAGCGTGAGCATGTTGAGCGAGCTCCCGCCGAGGTTCAGCCCGATGAACGTCACGAGCACGGACAGCGGGATCGAGATCGCGGTGACGAGCGTGGAGCGCACCGAGAGCAGGAAGACCAGGATCACGATCACGGCGAAGAGCAGGCCGAGCATACCCTCGGTCGCGAGCGCGGAGATCGACTCCTCGATAAACGGGGCCTGGTCGAAGAGCACGGTGAGCTCAACGCTCGGGAACTCGTCCCCGAGCTCGGCGAGCGCCTCGGTGACCCCCGCCGAGACGCTCACGATGTCGGCGTCGGCGGTCGCGGAGATCATGATCGAGAGCGCCTCGACCCCGTTCGTGCGGGTGATCGAGGTCTGCTCCTCCGTGACGACGGCCACGTCGGCGACGTCTCCGAGCGACACGATGGTCCCCGGCTGCGTGGTCGAGGCGAGCGGGAGGGCGCGCAGCGCGTCGAGGCTCTCGATTGCCTCGCCGCCCTGGATCGGCATGAGCACGCCGTCGCCGGAGACGCTGCCGAGCGGGAGCGTCATGCCGTTCGCCTCAAGCACCTGGGAGATCTGCTGCGCGCTCAGGCCGTGCACCGCGAGCTGCGCGGGGTCGGGGGTGATGGTGACGCGCTGCGTCTCCGCACCGGAGACCGTCGCCGCGCGCACCCCTGAGATCGCCTCAAGCTTGGGCACCACCGCATCGTCGAGATGCGTGGAGAGCTCGGCGAGGCTCTGCCCCGAGGACGCGGCGGTGAGGAACATCACCGGCATCGACGACGAGGAGATCGAGGTGACGCTCGGATCCGCGTCCGCGGGGAGGGTCCCTGAGAGCCCGTCGATGGCGCCGGTGAGGCT
Source organism: Leucobacter luti (assembly GCF_004217175.1). Taxonomy (GTDB): domain Bacteria; phylum Actinomycetota; class Actinomycetes; order Actinomycetales; family Microbacteriaceae; genus Leucobacter; species Leucobacter luti. The sequence goes on along the minus strand of NZ_SHKI01000002.1, from coordinate 284,756 downwards.
CGCGGTGAACTCCTTCGCGTCGGTGCCGTACGCGTAGGCCACCGCGAGCGAGGAGACCCCGCTGCTGCTCGTCGCGACCACCGATTCGACGTCTTCGAGGTCGCGCAGCGCCCGCGACAGGGGCTCGCTGACCTGCTCGTCGATCACCTCAGGGCTGGAGCCCGGGATCACCGTGACCACCTGCACCTGGGGCAGCTCGATTGCGGGGATGAGCTCCTGCTTGAGCTGGGTCATGCTGAACACGCCGAACGCGGCGATCATGATGGTGACGAGCGCGATCAGCGCCCGGTTCGCGAGACTAAACCGCGTGGGTTGATGCATGGGAGCTCTCCGTCTGGGTGGTGCGGTGGGCACCGGCGCTCGAACCACGCCGGATTACTTAGCTACACGCAAAGCTTAGCTTTGAGCTAAGGACTTGAGCCTGGACAGGCACTGTGAGCGCCGAGACCGGATACGCTGAGTGCGTGCAGAGCAACGAAGTCACCGAGCGCGCGGCGCTGACCGCGGAGGTCATCGAGCTGCAATCGGCGCTTGAGACCACGGCGTTCCCCGCGCTCGTCAAACCGCTGCTCACCATCAACCTCACGATCCAGCAGCTGAAGATCCTGGCAATCATCGTCACCTCGGACGACGGGAGCACCGGCCACGAGCTGGCCCGCTCGCTCGACGTGTCGATGGCGACGATCTCGGGCATTCTTGATCGGCTCGAGGCGCAGCAGCTCATCACCCGCAACCCCGATCCCCGAGACCTGCGTGTCCGCCGCATCTGGGTCACCGAGGCCGGGCGGCGCAGCGTGCAGAAGCTTATTTCGGCCATGCCGCTGTTTCACGGTCACCCGGTGGCGCGACTCGCGACCGACGACCTGCGCGCACTCACCCAGGGCCTGCGCGCCCTGCTGCGCGTCATGACGGAGCCGCCCGGCGCGGAGCCGAGCGGCGCGGAGCCGGGCGGCGCGGAGCCGGGCGGCGCGGAGCCGAGCGGCACGGAGCACGCATCGGCGGCGGGGTCGGGCCACACGGCCGGCGCAGCCGGGCCGACGAACTCCGGGCCCGGTGACGCACCCGCGTGCGCCCCGGGCCCGAGCCCGCGCGCCTAGTCCGCCAGCAGCTCGGTGACGAGGGCGGCGATGTCGCTGCGCTCGGAGCGCGTGAGCGTGACGTGGCCGAAGAGCGCGTGCCCCTTCAGCTTCTCGATCACGGCGGCGATCCCGTCGTAGCGCCCCACCCGCAGGTTGTCGCGCTGGGCGACATCGTGAGTCAGCACCACGCGCGAGTTCTGCCCGATGCGACTCAGCATGGTGAGCAGCACCCCGCGTTCAAGCGACTGCGCCTCGTCCACGATCACGAACGCGTCGTGCAGCGAGCGCCCGCGAATGTGCGTGAGCGGCAGCACCTCGACCAGGTCGCGCGCCACCACCTCGTCGAGCACGTTCTGCGACACGATCGAGCCGAGGGTGTCGAACACCGCCTGCGCCCACGGATTCATCTTCTCCTGGTGGTCGCCGGGCAGGTAGCCGAGGTCCTGGCCACCCACCGCGTACAGCGGCCGGAACACCATCACCTTGCGGTGCTGCCGCCGTTCGAGCACCGCCTCAAGCCCCGCGGCGAGCGCGAGCGCCGACTTCCCCGTGCCGGCGCTCCCCCCGAGCGACACGATCCCCACCTGGGGGTCGAGCAGGAGGTCGATCGCGAGCCGCTGCTCGGCGCTGCGCCCCGTGACGCCGAACACCTCGCGGTCGCCGCGAACGAGGTGCACGCCACCCGGGCCGTCCACCCGGCCGAGCGCTGATCCGCGGGGGGAATGCAGCACGAGGCCGGTGCCGTGGGGCAGCCCCTCGGCGGCCGGAACCCCGTCGATCCGCTCGTCCTCCCACAGCAGCCGCATCTCCTCCTCCTCTAGTTGAAGCGTCGCGGTTCCCGTGTAGGCGTCGTCGCTCGCGAGCTCCGCGCGGTACTCCTCGGACCCGAGGCCCAGCGCCGACGCCTTGAGTCGCATGGGCAGGTCCTTCGAGACCACGGTCACAGCGACCCCCTCCGCCGACAGGTTCTGCGCGACGGCGAGGATCCGAGTGTCGGTGTCGCCGAGCCGCATCCCGGACGGGAGCGCGTCCATGCTCGTGTGGTTGAGCTCGACGCGGAGCGTACCGCCCGCGTCGCCCACGGGCACCGGGAAGTCGAGGCGGAGGTGCGTGGCGCGCAGCTCGTCGAGGATCCTAAGCGCGCGGCGGGCGAAGTACCCGAGCTCGGGATCGTGCCGCTTGCGCTCGAGCTCGATGACCACCGAGACCGGAAGCACCACCGAGTGCTCGGCGAACCTGAACATGGCGCTCGGATCGCTGAGCAGCACCGACGTGTCAAGCACGTAGGTGCGGAGCGCCTGGTCGAGCCCGGCGATCCGCTCGCGTCCCTCACCACTGACGGGTGTGGGGGTGTTCGCGAGATCTTCAACCGCGCCGGCGGCGCGTGCGGGGGCGTGCGTTGCTGGGTGATTCATCTCGGCCACGATGGCTCCTCTGCCCCGGGGTCCAGGCCCCGGATCAGCGCGACGACCGTTCACTCCAATCGAGGTGGCGGGCCGCCTCGATCGGGCACCCTGCCCGATGGCACACACGCTACGCCGGGGGCACGAGGTCGCGGCGGAGACACGCGAAGGACGCTGGTGAACATTTGGGAACAGTCGCGTGTCAGAACGGCGTCGTACCCACGTCTGACCGGGACCTCCGCGTCGCTCTGCGCCCCCGTCACGTGGTCTGACAAGATTCGGGTATTCTGAATGCTGCGATACCACTATCGGGGGATGGCTCGCAGCCCTCGGTGACAGCAGAAGGAGCACCGCTTGCGCACGATCGATTGGATCGATGGGGGCATTGAACTCATCGATCAGACGCTCCTCCCTCACCGGCTGGAGCAGCGCCGGGTGACGGAGCTGACGGATCTCATCTCGGATATTCAGCGGCTCGCGGTGCGCGGGGCCCCCGCGCTCGGCGTGGCCGGGGCGATGGGCGTGGCGCTCATCGCGGCAAACGTGGCAGCGGCAGACACGAGCGGGGACGCCGCCGCCGCGCGCGCCGAAGTTGTCAGACAATCCCTCCTGCTGCGCGAGGCACGTCCCACCGCGGTCAACCTCTCGTGGGGCGTCGACCGCGCCCTCACCCGACTCGACGAGGGCGCCGCGGCGATCCTCGACGAGGCGCTCGCCATCCGCGACGAGGACATCGCCGCCTGCATCTCCATGGGGCTGCGCGGCGCCGACCTCACGCGCGAGCTCACGGGCAAGGACCCCGTGCGGGTCATGACGATCTGCAACACGGGCGGGCTCGCGACCGTTGAGCGCGGCACCGCGCTCGGCGTGATCCAGACCCTGCTCGAGCAGGGCTCGCTCGCCGAGGCGTTCCCGCTCGAGACCCGGCCGCTGCTGCAGGGCGTCCGCCTCACCGCGTGGGAGCTCCAGCGCATGGGCGCCCCCTTCCGGCTCCTCATCGACTCGGCCGGCCCCTTCCTGCTGTCGCGCGGCATCGCGGACGCGGTGTTCATCGGCGCCGACCGGATCGCGGCAAACGGCGACTCGGCGAACAAGATCGGTTCGTTCTCGCTCGCGCTCGCCGCGAAGCACGCCGGCGTTCCGTTCATCGTGGTCGCCCCCGAGTCGACGGTTGACATGGCCACCGCGAGCGGCTCGGACATCGAGATCGAGGATCGCGGCGTCGCCGAGGTCGCCGGTTTTGGCGGCGTCCGCACCGCCCCCGAGGGCATCGAGGCGGTCAACCCCGCGTTCGATGTGACCCCGTACGAGCTCATCACCGCGATCGTCACCGAGCGACGCGTGATCCGCCCGGGGACGGGCGAGACGCTCGCAACGGTTCCCCTCGAGCCGCTGCGCTCCTAGTCTGTAGTTCATCTTCGTATTTCAACTCCGCCGTCACCTCCGAAAGGAACCCCGAATGTTCTTCACCAAACGCCGCGCCCGCGCGGCCCTCATTGCCGGTGCAGCCGCGAGCGCGCTGCTCCTCACCTCCTGCGCTGGCGGGAGCTCGGATGCAGGATCCGACGCGAGCGCCGAGGGCCCCGCGTTCATCTACATCACGAGCGACCCGATCGGGCAGAACGAGTTCCTGAAGTCGGGCAAGGTCGGCATCGACTCGGTCGCGAAGACCTTCGAGGGCTCGGCAAAGACCTTCGAGTCGAAGGACGACGCGCAGCGCCGTTCAAACCTCGAAGCAGCAATCGCTGAGGCCCCCGAGGTCGTCGTGATGCTCGGCTTCCAGTTCGGCGACGTCGCCAAGGAGCTCGCAGAGCAGAACCCGCAGCAGAAGTTCCTGCTCATCGACACCGCTGTCGACGGCGCACCCGAGAACCTCTACCAGGCGACGTTCCGCGAGCAGGAGCCCTCGTACCTCCTCGGCGTCGAGGCAGGCCTCCTCACCACCGCGAACAAGGTTGGCTCGGTCATCTCGGTCGACAACCCGCTGCTCAAGAAGTACTCTGACGGCTTCGCCGAGGGCGCCAAGAGCGTCAACAAGGATGTCGACACGGTCGCACCCCAGGTGATCGGCGGCGACAACCCGTTCGCTGACACCGCCCGCGCGAAGGAGCAGGCGATCGCGTTCGCCGGCACCGGCGTTGACCAGGTCTTCGCCGTCGGCGCTGCCGCAAACGGCGGTATCATGGAGGCCGCTGCTGAGCAGGGCTTCTCGGCGTACGGCGTGGACGCGAACCAGTGCCCGATGGCGCCGGGCAACGTGGTCGACGGCACCGTGAAGTCGGTCAACAAGGTCGTCGAGACCGTCGTCAGCGAGATCATGGACGGCAAGAGCTCCTCCGAGGCGACCAGCTCGTTCGGCCTCAAGGAAGAGGGCATGACGATTGTCAGCCTCACCGAGGACGCCGCAGACTCGCAGTGCACCGTCATGGAGAACGCTGACGTGCTCGATCAGGTCACGCAGGTGCGCGACGACATCGTGAGCGGCAAGGTCAAGGTCACCGACCCCCTCGCGTAACCCCTGATCCCCGTGCGGGGGACGGCGCCGCCGTCCCCCGCACGGGTGTCTTCCCCGCACCGCCACACCGGCCGAACGAAGGAGCCAGGATGACCGTCGAGGTCTCCATGCGCGGCATCACCAAGCGCTTTCCAGGTGTACTCGCCGACGACAACGTCGACTTCACCGTAGAGGCCGGTGAGATCCACGCCCTGATGGGCGAGAACGGCGCGGGCAAGTCGATCCTGATGTCGCAGCTCGCCGGCGTGATGCAGCCCGACGAGGGCGAGATCATCATTCGCGGCGAGCGCAAGACGTTCGCCTCCCCACTCGACGCCATCGACGCCGGCATCGGGATGGTGTTCCAGTCGTTCAAGCTATTCCCGTCGCTCACCATCGCCGAGAACGTGGTGTTCCGCAGTGAGCCGACGAAGCGCGGCCTCATCGACCGGCAGGCTGCAAACCGCCGCGTCGCCGAGATCGCGGATCGCTACGGCCTCCAGATCGATCCCACCGCCCGCGTCGATTCCGTCCCGGTCGGCGTGCTGCAGCGCGTCGAGATCGTGAAGGCCCTGTACCGCGACGCCCGCGTCCTGATCCTCGATGAGCCCACCGCCGTGCTCACCCCGCAGGAGACCGAGCGCCTCTTCGATGTGCTCCGCGCCCTCAAAGCCGACGGCCGCACCATCATCCTGATTACGCACAAGCTGGGCGAGGTGATGGCGATCTCCGATCGCGTCACCGTGCTCCGCGACGGCCGCAACGTGGCCGAGCTCGTCACCGCGGAGAGCTCCCCCGCCGAGATCACCCGGCACATGACCGGCCGCGACGTCGACCTCACCACCCCGCCACCGGCGCTCGCCCCCGGGGACACCGTGCTCGACGTGCGTGAGCTCACCGTGCCGGGCTCGGGCGGCCGCGACGCCGTGAGCGCCGCGAGCCTCACGGTGCGCGCCGGCGAGGTCGTCGGCATCGCCGGCGTGGCCGGGAACGGCCAGGTCGAGCTCGCCGAGGCGATCATCGGGATGCGCCGCGCCAGCAGCGGCCAGGTGTTCGCGAGCGGGACAGACCTCAGCCGCGCCTCGATCGCCCAGCGGCGCGACGGTGGTATCTCCTACATCCCCGAGGATCGGCACGCGGTCGGCTCCGCCGGCTCCGCCAGCGCGGTCGACAACCTCGCCCTCGGCCACCACCGCTCCGCCCCGATCTTGCGCGGCGGCCTGCTCTCCCGCGCCGCGATGGTCGAGCACGCGAAGCGGCTCATCTCTCGCTTCGGCGTCAAGATCGCGAGTCCCGCGACGCCCGTGGGCACGCTGTCGGGTGGCAACCTCCAGAAGATCGTCGTGGCGCGCGAGCTCGATTACCGCGCGCCGATCCTCATCTCCGAGCAGCCCACCCGCGGCGTAGACATCGGCGCGATCGAGTCGATCCACCGCGAGCTCTGCGAGTACCGCGACGGGGGCGGCGCGCTGCTGCTCATCTCCGCGGAGCTCAGCGAGATCATGTCGCTGTCCTCGCGCATCCTCGTGATGTTCGAGGGCCGGCTCGTTGCCGAGCTGCCGCAGGCGGAGGCGACCGAGGCGCTGCTCGGACTGTACATGGCCGGACACGAGCCGGAGGCGCAGCACCGACCACGACCCAGCACGGCGGCTCCCGCCACCCCGCACAAGGAGACCGCACTGTGAAGACTCTGAATAGCGTCGGACGCTGGCTTGCCGGCCCGATCCCGGTCTCGGTGGTGCTCGCGCTCGTGATCGGCGCCTGCTTCATGCTGATCGCCGGCGTCGACCCGATCAGCGGCTACATCGCCATGGTGAACGGCTCCTTCGGCAGCGGCGCCGGTCTCGCGAGTACGCTGCAGCGCGCGGTCCCCATCATCGGGATCGGTATCGCGATCGCCGTGGCTTTCCGCGCCGGCGTGCTCAACCTCGGGACCGAGGGTCAGGCCGGTCTCGGCGCCCTCGCTGGCGGCCTCGTGGCGATCTACGTGCCCGGCCCCGCTGCCCTCATCGTCCCGCTCGCGTTCGTCACCGCGATCGCCGCGGGCGCGCTCTGGGGCCTCATCACGGCCGTGCTCCAGAACCTCCTCGGGGTCCCGATCCTGCTCTCGACCCTGCTGCTGAACTACCCGGCCCGCTACTTCTCGTCCTGGCTGATCCGCTACAAGCTCGACGAGCCCACCTCCGACCTCGTGGCCAGCGAGCAGGTGCGCCCCGAGGTGCAGCTGTCGATGCTCGTGCCGCGCGACTCCGGCTTCGCCGAGATGCTCCGCAACACGCTGGGCGCCACCAACCCCGTCACCGCGGTGCTCACGGGAGTGAACTGGTCGATCGTGATCCTCATCGTCGTCGTGCTCGGCGCGATCTTCGTGAACCGACGCACTCGCTTCGGCTTCGAGTCGGGCCTCGCCGGCCAGAACGCCGAGTTCGTGCGCTACAGCGGCGTGAAGCCCGGCCCGCTGGTGCTGCGCACCATGGCGATCTCGGGCGGCCTCGCCGGCCTCTTCGGCCTCATGCTCATCATCGGCGCACCGAGCACTCGCCTCATCGAGGGCTACTTCGTGCAGACGAACTTCGCGTGGACCGCGCTGCTCGTCACGCTCCTCGCCCTGTACCGCCCGGTCGGCATCGTCATCGCTGGTCTCTTCTTCGCCGCGATCATGGTCGGCAGCGACGCGATGGGCCGCGAGCTGGGGCTCTCCCCCCAGATCGCCGCGATCATCCAGGCGCTCGTCATCATTCTGCTCGCGTTCAGGGTCGCGCTCCCCCGCTTCGGGAAGCGCCGAGCCGGGGGCGCCGAGCCGGCACTCACGGGCACCCCGGACCCCGATCCGGATCCCGGCCCCGCCGCTGACCCGGCGGCGGTCCCCACGCTCGCACCCGTCCCCGCCACCGCACCGAACGGGGACGCCCGATGAACATTCTCGACCTCTTCTCCGAGGATCTCATCTCCTCGGTCCTGCGCTCGCTGATCCCGATCCTGCTCGCCGCACTCGGCGGGATGCTCGCCGAACGCGTGGGCATCTTCAACATCGGCCTCGAGGGCATGCTCCTCGTCGGCGCGTTCGCCGGCGTCGCCGCCTCCTACTTCACGCACAACTGGATCATGGGCGTGATCGTCGCGATGCTCTCCGGCGCCGTGTTCTCGCTGATTCTCGGCTACGGGGCGGTGTATCGAAAGGGCGACCCGATTGTGCTCGCGATCGCGATGAACATCCTCGCGGTCGGCATGACGAGCTTCCTCATCGTCGCAATCTTCGACGTACAGGGCGTGTTCCAGGATCCCGGCATCGACGGCATCCCCACCTGGCGGATCCCGATCCTCGCGGACATCCCCTGGATCGGCGCGCTCTTCGCGCTCACGCCGCTCGGCTACCTCGCCCTGCTGCTCGTTCCGACGCTCTGGATCGTGCTGTTCCGCACCCCACTCGGCCTGCGCATGCGCGGCGTCGGCGAGCGCCCGCTCGCCGCCGCGACGATGGGGGTCAACCCGCAGCGCTACCAACTCGGCGCGGTGATCGCCTCCGGCGCCCTCGCGGGCCTCGGCGGCGCGCAGCTCGCCCTCGGCAACGTGGTCCAGTTCGGCGAGAACATGTCGGCGGGGCGCGGCTGGATCGCCGTGGTGGTCGTGATGCTCGCCCGGGCGCACCCCGTCGGCGTGCTCGCCGCGGCGCTGCTGTTCGGCTTCGCCGACGCGATCGGCTTCCGACTCCAGTCGTTCGGGCTCCCCCAGCAGCTCACCGACGCCGGCCCGTACGTGCTCACGCTGCTCGTGCTGATCCTGATGAGCGGACGCTTCCGCAAGACCCGCGAGGCGGCGGTCGCGTGAGCGAGATCGACGCGGGGCACCCGGCCTCCTCCTCCGCACTGCCCGCGCTGCCCGCCGCGGCCGCCGCCTGGGTGGAGCGACTCGGCCTCGAACCGCTCGAACACGAGGGCGGGCTGTTCCGCCAGATGCACCTCACCGAGCACTCGAGCGCGATCTACTACCTGCTCGCGGATCCTGACTTCTCGGCGCTGCACTCTCTCGGATCGGTCGAGGTCTACCACTGGTACGCGGGCGACCCGCTGCGCCTGCTCCTGCTGCACCCGGACGGCCGGGCCGAGGAGCACCTGCTCGGCCCGGACCCGGACTCCGCCGAGCACCCGGGGCAGCTCCCGCAGCTCGTGGTGCCGGCGGGCGTGATGCAGGGTTCGTCGTCGCTCGGCGCGTGGTCGCTCATCGGCACCACGATGTCGCCGCCGTTCGACTGGAACGGCTTCGAGCTGGGCGACCGCGCCGCCCTGCAGAAACGGTATCCGGCAGCGGCGGAGCGCATCCGGGAGCTGACCCGGGTGGCCGGGGACGAGGCGGCGCCCGCCACCACGGACGCGCTCTCCACCGGTGAGGATCGTCGCGCTCAGCCGTGAGGCAGGCGGGACGGTTACAGTTACACCATGGTGGATGCAAGAATTCTTCGCACTCGCGCCGCGTTGCACCGGGCAATCCTCGAACTCGCGGCAGAGAAGCCGCTCGCCGAGATCACTGTCTCGGAGTTCACGGACCGCGCCGGAATCAACCGGGTCACGTTCTATAAGCACTACGCTGCCCCCGCCGACGCACTTGCGGCGGCGCTCGAGCCCGAGCTCGAGGTGATCCGCGAGCGCTTCGTGGCAGATCCCGACTCGCTCACCGCCGAACCGCTCGAGGTGTTCCAGCACGGCGTCAACGACATCCTCGACCACGTCGAGGCGCACCGCCCAATCTATCTTGGCTCCCCCGCGAGCGGCGGCGACGGCGGCCCGGCCGACGTGCTCTCCAGGCTCACCGTCGGCACGTTCAAGCACTACCTGGAGCGGCGTGCGCTCTGGGAGCCAGCGCTCCCCGACATCGACCACGACGTGGTGTCTGCCTTCTACGGGCACGGCCTCGCCGCCGCGATCCTGCACTGGTTGCAGAGCGGCGACCCGGACCGCGAGGCGTTTCTGCGGTCGATGATCGTGCTCGTGCCCGACTGGTGGTTCCCCGCCGCACACACCCCGCAGGAGGGTGTCGACGCCGTGCTGGCCGCGTCGGCCTAGCGGGCGTCGGGCTCGGCGGCGCCGGGTGCGCGCGCCGGTGTCGGGTGCGACGGCGTTGTCGGGTGCGCGCGCCGGCGTCTGGCGCGCGGCGGACCCTGGTGCGCCCGCCTACACGGCGTCGGATGCGCGCGTGCCGGCGTCTGGCGCGGCCGGCACCGTACCAGCCGCGTCCGCCGCGGTCGGCACCGCACGTGCGCGGCGCGGCGCCAGCTCCGGCTGCCGCTCCTCCGCGAACTGCCCGGTGAGCACGAGCACCACGAGCACCGCCGCGATCGCGATCCACCCGGCCACACCGATCGGCAGCACGAGCGCCGGGTCTGGCGTGGTCCCCGCCGCGATGAAGAGCAGCAGGAGCGAACCCGAGGCGTTCAGCGCCCCGTGTCCCACCACGGCCGGCCACACCGAGCCCGTGCGCAGCCGCGTCCACCCGAGCAGGATCCCCCAGGCCACGCAGCCGACCACCATCAGCGCGACCCCGCGCCAGTCGGTGAGGCCGAAGTTGTAGCCGAGCAGGATGAGCGGCGAGTGCCACAGCCCCCAGATCACGCCCGAGATCACCAGCGCGGGCCAGGTGCCGAGCGGGCGCAGCGCGGGCAGCAACCAGCCGCGCCAGCCGAGCTCTTCGCCGAACGTGAAGATGCAGTTGAACACCGCGCCAAACGGAATCGCCACGAACTGCAGCGCGATCAGGAGGCCGACGGGCGGCATCATCGAGTCAATGCCCTCGGGCAGGGAGGCAGCGATCGTGGCCGCGAAGCCCGAGAACTCGACCAGGTCCAGCTCGGCCCAGCCGAACGCCGCGGCGACGCCAATGCTCGCGAGCACGATCACCACGGGGGCGAACAGTGCCGCAACCGTGAACCAGACCACCCGCTTCGCCGGCCGTAGCGGCCACATCCCGAGGAAGCGCAGCCGCTCCCCGCGCGGCACGCGCGCGACGAACAGGGCGGCCACGGCGGCCAGCGCGGGCGTGAACATCATCGCCTGGGCGAGCGGCGAGAAGAGCGCGGCGAATTCCGGGGAATCCGGGTCGCGCTGCCACAGCGGGAGGGCGACCAGCCAGGCCAGGCCGAGCGCGAGCACCAGGAAGAGCGCGACGGCGCCCCACGGGACGCGCGCGGGCCGATCCGCGCGGGCCGTGCCCGCGGTCGCGGTTGCGGTCCCTGCGGCGGCCTCCGCAGCGGCGGTTGCGGCGTGTCCATTCTCGGCGGCTGTGCGCCCGGCGGCTGCGTTCGCAGCGGCGTCCGCGGCGGCGGGGTGCGGGGTCGATGTCATTGGTCGTCCTCTCGGAGGGCCGGCGGCGCGGCGCCGGGATCGTCGGGTGAGGCGCTGACTGCGCGGGTGGCCGCGGCGCGCAGCAGCGCGGCGGCGGTGTCGGCGTCGTCGACGGTCGCGACGAACGTGCGCCCGCTGCGCCGCGTGACCACGAGCGCCTCGCCCGCGCGCATCACGAGCGCGGTGGTGCCCGGCACCAGGCGCAGCCCCCACCCGCCGAACTCACTGAACGGTTGCACCTCGGCCACAGCCACCTCGGCCACGTCGGCGGCGGGAACGCGCACGCGCGGCCAGCCCGCGAACGAGCGAGCCACGATTCCGGATCCGTCCACCCGCACACGGAACACCGTCATCGGCAGGATCACCGCGATGAGCAGCAGCAGCGTACCCAGCATGATCCAGCCGCCGGCCGGGTCGGCGAAAAAGATCGGGACGGCCAGGGCGGCGATGAGCACGATCGACGCGCCGCCGACCCACAGGAACGCGCGCGAGGCGCGCACCTCACGCACCCACACCGCCTGCTCGGTCGGAGCGAGCGACATAGCCGCGGTCTCGATGCCCTCGGCACCATCGAGCCGCAGCTTCGGCTGCGCGAAAAACCCAATCACCCCCGCAGCCACCGCCGCGATGCCCGACCAGATCAGACCCCACAGGATCGGCCCGGTCGCGCGCGCGTCGCTGGCGTCGAGCTGCGACCAACTCGCGCTCACGCCGATGCCCGCGACCAAGACCACGCCGCTCAGGATCACCGCGGGAATGAGTCGCTGCCCCGAGGACCACCGCGTGGGTTTCGCACCGCGCTGCTGGGCCGCAGAGATCCCGTACATCGCGGTGAGGAGTAGCGCGGTGCCCGGGATCAACACCGGGTTCAGCCAGGGCGGACCGAAGCCGTCCGGCTCGCCCGCTGGGCCCCAGTGCGTGGCCGACGGGTCGGGCATGCGGGGCAGCCACGCGAGCATGAGCGCGGCGGTGCCGAGCGTGATCGCCAGGGGCAGGATCAAGCCGGTGAGGCGCGCGGCTCGGCGTGCGCGGACGATCGCCTCGACGTCAGCCGCACTCAGCGCTCGGGCCTCGGTGCGGTCTGTGCCGGCCGCGCTCGCAGCGCGACCCAATGCGTTGTCGCCGGGCGCGGGCACGAGCTCCGGGTGGAGCTGGACCGGCTCGTTCACGCTGCCTCCCGGTGCGCGGCGCCCCCTGCGGCGTCGACCGCGGTGTCGCCCGCTCGACCCAGCGGCGTCGGCGGTGTCGGCGGCGGCGTCGCGGCGACCACCGCGGCGAGCAGCGCCGGGGACACCCCGAGCTGCGCGGCCCGCGCGAGCAACGCGCTGACGTCGCCGCGGAGCTCGGCGACCGCGCCCGCGGCGTCGGTGATGACGGCGCCGCGGCGGCGTTTCAGGTCGACGAGCCCCTCGTCGCGGAGCAGCTGGTAGGCGCGCAGCACCGTGTGCACGTTGATCTCGAGCCCTGCCGCGACCTCGCGCGCGGGCGGCAGCACTTGCCCCGCGACGACCCGGCCGGCGGCGATGTCGCCCCGCACCGAATTCGCGATCTGCGCGTACAGCGGCAGCTCGCTTGCCTCGTCAACTCGCACCAGCACGGCGACCTCCCTTACTCGAGTTAATTCTAGCCCAATGCAAACTATCCGCAAGGCTGTGCGACCCCGCGCTCGCGCCCCGGGCCGCCCGCCCTGCTCACCCACCTGAGTGGAGCCAAACACCCCCTTCGCCACGGCGGAAGGGGGCATGTGACTCCACTCGAGGAGAGGAGAGGAGAGGAGAGGAGAGGAGAGGAGAGGAGAGGAGAGGAGAGGAGAGGAGAGGAGAGGAGAGGAGAGGTAGGGCAAGGGCAAGGGCAAGGGCAAGGGCCCCTCCTTGTACCCGCATGTCCCCCATCCCGCGCGGCGCGCCACCCCGCCCTCACACCCGAGTGGAGCCAAACACCCCCTTCGTGAGGAACGAAGGGGGTGTTTGGCTCCACTCGGGGGCAAGGGCAGGGGCGTGGCGCGGGCAGCGCAGGGGAAGGGGGGAAAAAGAGCACCCGCGGGCGGGGTTGGGGAAGGGGGAACCCGCGGGGCTCGGCTCAGGGGGCCGCCGCAGGCGGCGCGGGCGCGGGCAGCGCGGGCGCGGGCAGCGCGGGCGCAGGCAGCGCGGGCGCAGGCAGCGCGGGCGCAGGCAGCGCGGGCGCAGGTGCAGCCGCAGCCGCAGCAGGCGGTGCGGCCGCAGGTGCAGGCGACGCGGGCTCGGGGTCAGCCGCAGGGCCAGCCACGGGTGCGGGCGCAGGGGCAGCAACGGGCGACGCAGCCGCGGCGGCGGCCACGGGCGACGCAGGCGCCGCAGGCGCCGCAGGCGCCATGAGACCAGACGGCGCAGGCGGCCCAGGCGCCCCAGGCGCCCCGGGCGCCACATCGGCTGCGGCGCGCCCGCGCGGGCGCGCGTACCCCGCCCGCCAGTACCAGCCCCCAACCCCGGCGGTCACGCCCGCGTAGATCACGAGCCACCACGGAAATCCCGGGACCGTCGGCCGCTTGCCCGCGGCGTCGAGGTCTGCTTTGGGTGTGGGGGTGACCCGCTCCCCCGTGATCAGGATGCGGTGCGTGTTCACGCCGAGCGGGGTGCAGGTGATGAGAGTCATCAGGTCGCGCCCAGGCACGGCGCGGATCTCCTCGGTCGCGTTCGGGTCAACCACCTGGATCTCAAAGACGCGGTACGTGAACACGCGCCCCAGCACCTCGACGCTAAACGTGTCCCCCTCCACCACGCGGTCGAGGTTGGTGAACATCGTCGCGTTCGCGAGCCCGCGGTGCCCGGTGAGCACCGCGCGGGTCCCCTCGCCACCGACCGGCAGCGAGGTGCCCTGCAGGTGCCCCACCCCCTTCAGGAGGGTCGCGTCGCTCGTCCCGTGATACACGGGCAGGTCCAGCTCGATGGACGGGACGCGCAGCCGCGCCATCGATCCGGTCGGGTCCGCGTCGAGCAGCGCCCAGTAGTCGAGCTTCGTATCCGACGCCCCGATGCCCGCGGCAACGTTGGCGCCGGAGGCGAGGATCGCGCCAGACTCGAGGAGCCGGTTGTACTCGTCGGCCTCTGCGATCGCGTCCGCGATCTCCTGCTCGGCCTTCTCACTGTTGGCCCGCGTCTGGTCGAACACGATGTTCGACTGATTTCGCTGCGACACCCACGCGGCGGCGGTGGGGTACATGATGAGCGAGAGCCCGCCGAGCAGCGCCAGGGCGATGAGCAGGTTCAGCCACTCGAACCGCCACCGCCGAGCGCGTGCGCCCGTCGCCCCATCGTTCATCGCAGCTCCCCAGCCCCGTGGTTCATCAATTCTCACACCCGCGGCACTCGCGGCACTCGCGGCACTCGCGGCACAGTCACGTCACACACACGCAGACGCGCGCGGCACCCACCTGCAGCGTGCCGCGAGGGGCGGGGAGCACCGCGGCTCCCCACCCCTCGCAGACGCGCGGTTCAGCTAGTCCTGCAGCTGGTTCCGCTTGCGGCGCGCGTTGAGCAGCACGCCGGCAACCGCGAGGAGCGCAGCCCCGCCGATACCGAGCAGCACGCTGCCGGCAGCACCCGTGATGGGCAGGCTGGGCAGGTCGCCCGGGTCTGCGCCGATCTGCGTGTTCACCACGACCAGCTCGGCGTCCTCACCGGTGACCTCGAACAGCTGGCCACCCACGAGGCCCTTGTAGCCCGCGGGCACCTCGACCTCGTAGACGCAGTACTTGCCCTCGGCAAGCACCTCGTTGGGCGTCATGCCGTCTGCGGCGGACACGTCGCCGTCAACGACCTTCGTTGCGTCCGGATCGGGCTCCGCGGGGCAGCTGGTTGCTCCCGCCGCGGCCGTGTAGACGTCGAACTTCGCGCCGGCGAGCGGCACGTTCGTGGCCGCGCCCTTGTTCTGGGCTTCCTTCAGGATGTGTGCGCCGCCGAAGAACTCCTCGGGATCGACCACCGAGGGACCGGTGCCGGGCCCGGTGCTCGTGCCGTTGATCGTGATCTGCGCCTCGTTCGCGGTCGAGCCGCTGCCGGTGGCGGTCGCTTCGATCGTGAGGATGAGCTTGCCGCCCGTGTTCGCGTCGAGTTTCGCGAGGCCGGCGGGGAGCATCTCCAGCACCACCATGTCGCCGCCCGAACCGCTCGGCGCGGTGAGGGTGTAGTCGACGCCCTCGACGAGCGGCACGTCGGCACCGTCCGAGTCTTCGAGCACCACGCTGCCGGCCGTGTAGGTGAGGAACGCGGCGAGCTGATCGTTGATGCGCACCTCGTCGTAGGTCCCCTCGTCCGCGAGCGGCGGGATCGGAACGGCGATGTCGAACTTCACCTGGTCGCCGATCACCTGACCGTCCTTGGTGGCGCCGCCTCCGACGAGCGTGTTCTTCGGGTAGATGTGCGGATCGTAGTTCCACACCGGGTCGCCCGCGGCGCCCGTGCCGGGGTACGGGATCGTGATCACGGTCGGCGTTGCCGCGGGGATCGCGTTCTCGGCCGGCGTGCTCTCGTAGACCACGTATGCCTTGTCGGCAGGGAGCGTGAACTCCGTCGCACCGTCACCGGCCGCGGTTGTCTGCTCGGGGAGGCACGTGAGCGTGAGCGGGGTACCGCCCTCCTCAGCGACCGGGTCACCGCCGCTGTCGAGCGTCACGGTGATGTTCGCGAGCCGCTCCCAGTCGGCCGGATTCGTGAGGTCGATCTCCTCGATCGTGCAGGCGGTGAAGCCAGCGACGAGGGGGGTGGCCCCGGTGGTCTCAATCTCGGAGCCGTCGTTGGGGCCGAGGTCCCCTGATTCTGGCTGTTCGAGCTTGTGGACGGTCAGGGTGCCGGTGCCCCCGTCGCCCGGGACGGCGGCGGCCGGGCCGGCGAGCAGCAAGACTGAGCCGAGTGCGAGGGCCGCTACTCCCAGGATCGATATCGCTGATGTTCGGCGAGAAAGCGAAGTGTTCACAACAGTTCCTTTCGACGTGCAAAGTGTGCGATGAGTGTGTGGATGAATGACTGCGGAGTCACTGACGGGGGTCGGCCGGATGGCCAGCGGGCCCGAGCGAGGACGCGACGGATGCTCATGCGTTCCCCCGTTCCCGGTCGTGCCCCGCGGGGCCGGATCCGGCCGCGGCGAGCAGGAAGCGGCGGCGGGCGTAGCCGGCCGCGGCGACCGCGAGCACTCCGCCCCCGCCGAGCATGAACACCCACGACCCGAGTCCGCCGGTGAGCGGTAGCTTCGGCATGTCCGCCGGCGCCGCAGCGACCACGCGGAACACCTGGTGGGCGCCCTGTGGCACGGCGGCTGCGCCGCCGGCCACCGCGACCCAGCAGTCGTCGGGCGCCGTCGCCGCGTTCGGCGCCAGCGCCGCGCACTCGGTCCGACTCAGGTCGAGCGCTTCGTAACCGAGCACCGACAGTCCCTCCGGCGCCGTGCCGGTCAGCTGGTAGTCGCCCGGCCGCGCGATCGTCTGGGCGGTCGTGTCGCCGAGCGCGAGGTCAAACCCGGGGGTGTCGCCGGCGCCCGCGAGCGTCCACCCGGCGCTCGGAGCTGTGGTCTGCCCGCCGATGCGGTGGGTGACGAAGCTCGTGTGCGCGGCCTGGTTGGTCACGATGCAGCTGAGCGGTTCGGGGAGTTCGGAGTCGGCCGCGACCGTGATGGTCCCGGCGTCCGGATCAAACACACTGGCGGGAAGCGGGACCCCGTCGGCGTCCACGCACGAGATCTGGCCGAGCTGCAGGTAGCGATCCGCCCCGGCTTGGGCTACCGGATCCGCACGCAGGCGCTCCGCGACCGTGTACGCCACGTCACGGGTCAGCTCCGCCTGGGCGCCGCCGCTCATCACCACGGTCTCTGTGCCGTCCGACAGGGTGATTTCCCAGTTCTCGGCGTCGACCTCGCCGATCCCGGCGGCCGGGTACACGACGGGCGTGACCGCCTTCGCCCCCTCGATCTTCATGGGGATGGCGACCCGCAGCTCGCACGGCGGCGCGCTGAGCTCGGAGACGTTGCCGGCGCGGTCGGTCTGCGTCGCCGTGAACGTGTAGCTGCCGTTCCCGAGCGCCGGGTCAACCGTGTACGACCAGTCACTCCCGGTGACCGTCGCCTCGCCGATCAGCTCTCCCGCCTCGTACACCTGCACGGTGGCGCCCTCTTCGGCGCCCGAGCCCGAGAGGGTTGGGGTCTGATTCTCGGTGGGGCTTGCCGGGCAGGTCATGGTGAGCGGATCCGGCGCTACCGTGTCGACCGTGAACGTGACGCCCCACTCAGTGGGGGCCTCGGGCACGTCGGGGTTTGACGGGTCGCTCGTGAGGTTGAAGTTGCCGGGCTGCTGGTCCGTTTGCACGGCCACGACCGTGTACTGACCGTCGGCGAGCACTGGCGACGGGGTATAGGTGAACGTCCAGTTCCCCTCAGCGTCGACCACCACGTCCCCGGGCTGCACACCCTCGTGCTCGCCGTCGAGGATCAGCGTGAGCGCGGGATCGTTGTAGTCGGTGATTGAGGTGCCCGGCGTCAGCTTGAGCGAGATCGTGTGGCCGGGCGTGCCAGTGCCCGAGATGGTGATCTCCCCGTTCTGGTTGGTGTGCGAGTCGTCCGGCGGCACGGTGACCACCGGGGGGTCCGGGAGCGGGATGTCGTAGCCGTAGTACACGGTCGCCGTGTCCCACCCCTCGAGCTCGCCCAGCGCAGTCATCTGACCGCTCGCGTCGAAGAGGTCCGCGGCTGTGTACGAGATCAGCGGCGAGCCGTTGTAGGCGTTGGGCGTGAGCGGATCACGGGCCTCTGGCCACGCGACGAGCTTGTAGTAGCCGGTGCCGCCCGCCTCGCGGAAGTCGATCGCCCCGTCGACGCCCACCATCTCGGTGAGGCCCTGCGCGGCCTGCTCGGCGGTCCACCCCATCGCGGGCGCGTCGGGCCGATCCGCCTGCGCGAGGTTCTTGATGATGTAGCGCTCGGTCGACGAGCGGCTGTCGCGCGAGACGTTGCCGGTCAGTCGGATCGGCGCCGTGTTGATCGCGTCAACGAGGGAGCCGTCCTCGTGTACCCAGGCGTACCACATGCTCTCGGTGATGGTGCCGCTCGGCCCGGCCTCCGGGTTCGCGTTGCGCGTGGCGTTGTTAACCATGTCGAGGCCCACGGAGTTGGGCGGCAGCACACCGGCGGGCTGCCCGTTGAGCCCGTAATCGAGCACCGATCCCCAGTTCGCCTGCCCGGCGCTCCACAGTCCCTGAATGTTGTCCCAGGGGATGCGGTACTGCGGCCCGGTGATCGCGGTCGAGACGCGGTTGCCGTAGTACCAGTAGAAGGTTGTGGGTGAAACGGTGAGCGCCGAGGAGATCCACCCCGTGGCCGTCGACGGCGCCCCGCTCGCGTAGCTGAAGTAGTAGTTGAGCGTTGACTCGAGGCCGCCGGGAACGTTTGTCTCGGCCGGGGCGTTCGTGATGTCGATGTCGCCCTCGATCGACATCACGAGGAAGTCGAAGCCGCCAGAGACGATCACCTTGTGGATCGTGAAGTACTCGTCCCGGTTCTGGGCCCAGCTGGTCGCACCGGCCTGGCCGCCCGCGATCGTATTGATGTACCGGTGGCTCTTCAGGCCGCTACTGGTGTTGTAGTCGTGCCCCACCCGGAGCTGCTGCCCGTTGACCGTTTGCAGGTTGCCCGTCACCGGGTCGACGTAGCCGTGCGGCACCCGGATCACGATGTCGCCGCGGAGCTCGTCGACGTCGCCGTCGATCCGGTCCCAGAACGCCTGAATCTTGTAGACGACCGGGGGGTCGCCGTCAGCGGCGGCGGCTGGCTCGGGCGCTGCCCCCAGCTGCACTGCCGCGAGGCCGAAGACCGCGACGAGGATCGCGAGCGCGCCGCTCACCCAGCGCTGCACCCAATTCCTCCGAGATTTCACCCGGCCAGAACTGCTGCGTCCCCGCCTCATCACGTACATCAGTGTGACCACCCCCCGGTGTTGATGATCCGAGTATGCCACGCACCTGTTGCCTACGCTACACATGGTGCATAAATTTCTGGGGTGCACTATTGAAGACATAGCAAACGGGCTGGCCCCAGTGCGAAGTGCACTGGGGCCAGCCCGTTTGCGCGGGTACGGGTCGAGCCCGCGGGGCGGCCGCGGCTAGAACGCGGCGATGCCGGTCAGCTCGCGCCCGATCACCAGCTGGTGCACCTCATCGGTGCCCTCGTAGGTGCGCACGGACTCAAGGTTCGCCATGTGGCGCATCACCGGGAAGTCGCTCGTGATGCCATCGCCGCCGAGGATGGAGCGGGCGGTGCCGGCGATCTTGATCGCCTCGCGCACGTTATTGAGCTTGCCCACGGAGATCTGGCCGTAGCTCAGGTTCCCGGCGTCCTTGAGGCGACCGAGGTGCAGCGCGAGCAGCAGCCCCTTCTGGTACTCCAGGAACATGTCGGCGAGCTGCGCCTGGATGATCTGCTTGCCTCCGATGGGGGCGCCGAACACCTGGCGGGTCTGCGACCGTTCAACGGCGACCTCGAGGCAGGAGCGCGCGGCACCCATGACGCCCCAGGCGATGCCGTAGCGCGCCTCGTTGAGGCACTTGAACGGGGCGGAGAGCCCCTTGGCGCCCGGCAGGATCGCATCCGCGGGGAGTCGCACGTCGGTGAGCTCGATCTCGGTCTGCAGCGATGCGCGCATTGAGAGCTTGTTCTCGATCGCGGTCGCGACGAACCCGGGGGTCTCCGTGGGAACCACGAAGCCGCGCACCACGCCCTCCTCGTCCTTGGCCCAGATCACACCCACCTTCGCGATGGTCGCGAGACCGATCCAGCGCTTCTTGCCGTTGAGTACCCAGGAATCGCCGTCGCGCCGCGCGGTGGTAAGCATCGTGTTTGGATCGGAGCCGCCCTGGGGCTCCGTGAGACCGAAGAATCCGACGGCCTCGCCGCGCCCCATGGCGGGCAGCCACTGCTGCTTCTGCTCCTCAGAGCCAAACTTGTAGATCGCGCCCATTGCGAGGGAGCCCTGGACTGAAAGCGCGGTGCGGAAGCCCGAGTCGACCGCCTCGAACTCCATTGCGACGAGGCCGTACGCCACCGAGGACGCGCCGCGGAGGCCGTAGCCCTGCATGTACATGCCGAACGCGCCGAACTCGCCCACCTCGGGAAGCAGCTCGACGGGCAGGCGGCGATCTTCGAACGCCTGGTCAATGATTGGCCGGATCCGCGTCTGCGCAAACTCGCGGGCTTTCAGCTGCCACTCGCGCTCCTCCTCGGTGACGAAGTCGGCGACGTCGAACAGCTGATCAATGGTGGTGGTCATGATGCTCCTTGCGTGGGGGTGGGGAGAGAATCGGAAAGGGTTAGCGTGCCGCGCGCCAGGTCGCGTCCTGGTGCTCGCCCACACCGGGCGGCGGCGTGGAGTAGCGCGCGGGGGTTTCGGAGAGCCCGATCGGGAGCGCCACCGAACGCAGCGTGTGCCGACTGCCGTCGGCAGCCACGGCCGGGGTCTCGGCGACGGGATCGAGGTCGAGGGACTCCGCGAGGTCGAGCGCCTGCGCGATCGTGTTCACTCGGCCCGCCGGGATGTTGGCGGCCGTGAACTCGGCGATCCACTCGGCGGCCGGCCGGGTGCGCAGCGGCGCTTCGAGCGCGGCGCGCAGCTCGCCGCGGTGCGCCACGCGCTGCGGGTTGTGCACAAAGCGCTCGTCGGTCGCGAGCTCGGGCACGCCGAGCACCTCGCAGAGCCGCGCGAACTGGCCGTCGGTGCCCACGGCGAGCGCGATCGACTGGTCTGCCGCGTCGAGCGTTTCGTAGGGCGCGATCGACGGGTGCGCGTTGCCCATGCGGGTCGGCGAGACGCCTGTCTCCAGCGTGGACGAGGTCTGGTTCGCGAGCGCGGAGAGCAGTGAGCCGAGCAGGGTCACCTTCACGTGCTGCCCGCGGCCGCTCGTGGGGCTGTCGGCCGTGTCGCGCGCCCGGAGCGCCGCCTGGATCCCGATCACGGAGTTGAGCCCGGTGAGGATGTCGACCAGCGCGACGCCGACCTTCGTGGGTTCGCCGCCCTCCTGCCCCGTGATGCTCATGAGTCCCCCGACGGCCTGCACGAGCAGGTCGTAGCCGGGCAGATCGGCCCCCGCGGTGTCGCCGAACCCTGAGATTGAGCAGAAGACCACGCCCGGGTTCGCCGCGGCGACCGCGTCGTAGCCGAGGCCAAACTTTTCCATGGTGCCCGGCTTGAAGTTTTCGATCACCACGTCGGCGGTGTGCGCCAGCTCGCGCGCCCGGGCGAGACCCTCCGGGTCGCGCAGGTCGCAGACGACGGAACGCTTGCCGCGGTTGACCCCCGCGAAGTACGTGCTCTGCCCGATCGCGTTGACGGGTGGGCGCCACTGCCGCGTTCCGTCACCCTCGGGGCTCTCGATCTTAATGACGTCGGCGCCCAGGTCGGCGAGGATCATGGTGGCGTGCGGGCCCGCCAGCACCCGGGAAAAGTCGGCGACCCGGATCCCCGCGAGGGCTCCGACGCCGTGCGCCGCGTTCGTGTGCTGATCCGTCACCGGTTCTCCTTTTCGGGGCTGCTGTGGGGCCCAGCCTACGTCCTCCCGCGGGATCGCGCCTGCGCCTCATTGCATAGGCTTCACCGCACACCCTGTGCAAGAATGACCCCATGGCGGTTCTCTCAGACATGCTCGCGCTCCCCCAGCTCAACCTGCAACTCGTGCAGTCGGGGCCGGGCGATCCCGAAATCAGCTGGGTGTCCACCACCGAGCTCCTCGATCTCGGTGCGTATCTTGAGGGCGGCGAGATCATCCTCACCACCGGCCTCTCGCTCGAGGCTGACGATCCGCGCTGGCGCGACTTCGTCGCCAGCCTGAGTCGCGCGCGGGTGGCCGCGATCGGCTTCGGCGTCGGCGTCAACCACGAGCGGATTCCGCCGCCCCTCCTGAGCGCCGCGAGCGCGTACCGTGTTGCCCTGTTCGAGGTCCCGCTGCCCGTTCCGTTCATCGCGGTGAGCAAGGCGATGGCCGAGCTGATCCGCGCCGACGAACTGCGCGCGGCACGCGGCGCACTGCTCGCGCAGCAGCGCATCCTCGACGGTGCGCGCGGCGAGCAGGATCCCGCCGATGTGCTCGCGAGCCTCGCGCAGGCCACGGGCAAGCACCTCGCGCTCCTCGCCTCGGACGGCGCGGTGCTCGCGAGCACCGCCGGCTTCGCGAACGCCGACGGCCCCACCGGTGGCAACGGCCTCGCGGCGCGCGAGACGATCGACCTCGACGTGGACGGCTCGCTCCGTCTCGCGGTCGCGGGGAGCACGCCGCTCACGCCCGAGGGCCGCTCCGTGCTCGCGGCCGGCTCAATCGTGCTCTGGCTGGGCCTCCGGGGCGCCGGGGCCGAGGAGCGGCGCGAGCGGGAGCGCTGGGAGCGCTTCACCTGGGCGATCCTCACCGAAACCACCCCCGTGTCCACCACGGAGATCCTGTCGACGCGCGTGCGCCTCCCCGAGCGGGTGCGGGCGGTGGCCGTCCAGGGCACCGCGGAGGACGTTGCCGACTGGCGGCGGCGGCCCCGCACCGGACTCGAACGCCTCATCACTCCGGGCGCTGCCCCGCCGGGCATCCCCGGGCTCGCTCTCGCCTGGCAGCTGTGCGCCGATACCCCCGCGGCGACCGAGCGCGCGCTCGAAATTGCGGCGGAGTACGGGCTTGACGCGGTGGTGGGGCGATCTGCCGCCAGCACCGAGGCCGGGCTGAGTCGCCGCTCAGCCCACGCACGCCTCCGCGGGCTCTCGCCCACGGCACCGCTCTACGCCGCCCCGCGCGTGCCGCAGGTGATCTGGGCGGATCGCGACACCCCACTGCTTGAAGTCCTGTTTGCCCTCGACCAGCCCGCGTCCGCCGGCCCCGCCGCGAACGGGGCCGGCGGGAACGGCGGGAACGGCGCCACAGCAGTCGGGGCCGGCGGGAACGGGGCCGCCGCGAACGGGGTGGGTGCGCTGAGCGCGCGCGTGCTCGGGCCGCTCTCGCGCACCGGGACCGGCCTCCCGGAGGCCGAGCGCGCGCTGCTGCGGGACACGCTGCGCTGCGTCTACGACGCCGACGGCCAGCGCGGGCCCGCGGCGAGCGCCCTGGGCATCCACCGCAACACGCTGCGCGACCGGATTCTCAGGATCGAGCGGCTCACGGAGCGCTCGCTCGCGGACGCCGACGACCGGGCGGAGCTCTGGTTCGCGCTGCGGATCGAGGACCTCTCGGGCGGCGGGTCGCGGGGCTAGCCGCCGCTCACCCACAGCTCGCCCGCGGCTACCCCGCGGTCTGGCCCTCGATCGGGTCGAGCACGCGCGCGGCCGCGCGCTGCAGGGCTGCCGCGACGTCGCGCACCTCGGCGCGCGCCTCGTCGCGCGCGTGCACGATCATGAGCTGTCGCCCGTCGCCCTCCTCAAGTCCGTAGGCCCGGATACCCGGGTGGCGGTAGCTGAGCAGGCTGAGGCGCGGGACCACCGACACGCTCATGTCGCGCGCGACCAGCTCCTGCACCACCATGTAGTCGTCGGTTGCGTGCCGAATGTCTGGCACGAAGCCCTCGCGCTCGGAGATGCGCAGGAAGTGTTGCCGGCAGGCGGGGCAGCCGGCAACCCAGCGGTCCCGGCGGTGTTCGAGGAGGGTACGGCGCTGCACGCCGGGGGTCCCACGCCGCTGCGAGACGATGAGCTGGAGCGGATCCCACCCGATCGGGGTGACGGCGAGCTCGGCGTCGAGCTCCTGCGGCGGTTCGCCGTCGTAGCGAAAGACGAGCGCGATATCGGCGTCGCCGCGGCGCAGCAGCTCGGGCACGGCGAACGGCTCCTGCTGTTCGAGCTCGATCGTGATGCTGTCGCGCCCATCCGCGCGCGCACTGAGCTCGGACATCGCCGGCGCAACGATGCTGGTGCACGCGGACGGAAACGCGACGACGCGCACGGTGCGGGCGGTGTCGTCGGCGAGCCCAGTCACCTCGCGCAGCGCGCGCGCCAGGTGCCCGTCAATCGCTTCGGCGTGGTGGAGCAGCCGCTCCCCGGCCTCGGTGAGCTGCACTCCCTTGACCGTGCGGGTCACGAGGGTCACCCCGAGGCCCTCCTCGAGTCGGCTGACCTGGCTGCTCAGCGCCGGCTGCGTCCACCCGAGCTCGCGCGCTGCGGCGGCGAAGGACCCGTGCAGCGCGACCGCGCGAAACGACATGAGTGCGCGCGGGTCAATGCCGGCGGCCATGGTCACCCCCGATTCGTGTGCGCGCGCTGCGTGCCAGCGCTCTCTGCGGCCGCGATCAGGCGACGCATCGCTTCTAGGGTAACCGGGCGGGGCAGCGCGGCGTTGAATCTGACGGCGCCGCGGCCGGCGGCGCCGCACTCGCTCCCGTCGGTCACCACGAGGCCCGCGGCCTCGCGCACCGCCTGCGCCGCGGAGACATCGTCGCGCAGCAGCGCCGTCTCCGAGAGGTCGAGCCACAGGAGGTAGGTGGCGTCTGGCCGGATCACGCGGATGCCGGTGCGCGCCGCGGCGGCATCGAGCAACGCGACGGCCTCGGCGATCGTGCCGCGCAAGTAGGCCACGGTCTCGGCGAGCCACTCGCGCCCGCCGCCGTAGGCCGCGCTCGTGGCGACCACGCCGAGCACCGAGGTCTGGTGCTCGTGCCAGTGTCCGATTTCGAGCCACCGCGCCAGGTGGTCCGGGTTCGTGAAGACGAGCTGCCCGCACTTGGTGCCCGGAATGTTGAACGCCTTGGTCGCGGATGTCGCGGTGATCGTGTGCGCGGCGGCGCGCGCACTGCGGGCGGCGTAGACAGTGTGCTGACGCTCGCCGAGCACGAGCGGGGCGTGGATCTCGTCGGAGAACACGATCCCGTCGTACTCGGCGACGAGTTCTTCGATGCGGTCGAGTTCCGCGGCGGTCGCGACCTTGCCGATCGGGTTGTGCGGGTTGCAGAGCACCAGCAGGCGCGCGCCGGCCGCAAACGCGGCCCGCAGCGCCTCGAAGTCGTAGTGCCAGCCGCCCGCGTCGCGGAGCATGGGGACTTCGATGACGGGGTGATCGATCTGTCCCGGCATCGAGATGAACGGCATGTAGCCGGGTGTGGGCACGATGATCGGCTGCCCGGCCGGGAGCAGGTGGGTGAGCACCGCCCGGAAACCGGCAACGAGATCGGAGACCGGCCGGATCGCCGCCCGCTGCGGTTCCCAGCCGTAGGCGTCGGCGAGCCAGCCGCCCACCGCGTCCTGCAACTGCGCGACGTCAGCGGCGGCCAGGTAGCCGAGCTCGCCGCCGCCCAGCGCTCCGTAGAGTGCGCGGGTCACTGCGGGTGGGCACCCGAGCTCCATCTCGGCGAGCGTGCGCCCGATCTCCCCGGTGATGACCTGCTGCGGGACCTCGGCTGCGATCTGCACCACTGCTCCTGACTGCTCTGCGGCCCGACGACCCGGCGTGCTGCGCGGGGCCCGGCATTCCGCCTCTCTGCTCATGCTAGGTCTGTGCTTGGTGCCCCAGTCCCCCGATTCCGCTGGGGTGCTCTCCGTTTTGATTTGGGCTCCCGGCGGTGCCGTGCCCCGGCGGGCTGTGCGCCGCGCCGGTGTCGCGCCGCACCCGGGTACGGCGCGGTGCCGCGATATTTCACCGCGTTACGCGCGGGACAGGGGCGGAAGCGGCCCCGTCGGCGGCTGCGGATACGCTTAAGCCGGCCGCAATTCGCACGGCCCACCGCACCACGGCTCACTATTAGAATCGACCCACCACCCGCCGAGCACGGGGGAACGAGGCCCTGGGGGCCGCGTCAGACGCGAAGGAGCGACACTCATGCAGTTATTGCCCAGCAGGTCCCGGACACTGCGCGCCGCGCCGCGCCTGTCGGCGGGCCGCGGCCTGCGCTTCGGCGCCGCCGCACTCGTCGCCGCCGCACTCACCCTCACCGGCTGCGCGAGCGGCGGCAGCACCGATTCGGCAGCTCCCGAGGTCGAACTCGTGGACACCGGCGCCGAGCTCGACCAGGTCACCGTCGCGTTCCCCGGCTCGCTCGCAAACCTCTACATCGGGCAAGAGAGCGGGATCCTCAACTACAACCTCGCTGCGACCGTGCAGGAGGGCCTCGTCGCGCAAGACCCGAGCGGCGCCGTGGTCCCCGCCCTGGCCGAGTCGTGGGAGACCCCCGACGACACGACGTACGTGTTCACGCTGCGCGAGGACGCGAAGTTCCAGAACGGCGACCCGGTGACCCCTGAGGACGTGGTGTTTAGCCTTGAGCGCGCCAACGATCCCGAGGCCTCGCCCGGCATCTACTACTACCTCACGAACCTCGACTCTGCGAAGAAGACGGGCGACCGCGAGGTGACGATCACCAGCAAGGCACCCGACGCCACGTTCCTGGTGAGCCTCTCGAACGCCGGGGCGCTCGTGGTGACGCAGCAGAAGTTCTGGGAGGAAGCCGCCGGCAACGTGGGCACGAGCGACTCGCTGATCATGGGCACCGGCCCGTACCAGGTCACGGAGTTCCAGCCGGACTCGCACGTGCTCCTCGAGCGGGTCGACACCTGGTGGGGCGGCACACCCAAAGCGAAGTCGATCCGCGTGAACTTCATCCCTGACGCGAACACGCGACTCGCTGCGGCGCAGAAGGGCGACATCGACATCGCGTTCAACGTGCCCATCAATCAGGCGGCCGAGTGGGGCAAGATCGACGGGATGCGGGTTGAGTCGATGAACGACCTCTCGTACGTCGGACTCCTCTTCGACCAGAACGTTGCCCCGTTCGACGACGTCGACGTGCGCACCGCAATCGCGCAGAGCATCGACCGGGCGGCCATCTCCGAGAAGCTGCTCCGCGGCTACGGTGAGGCGGCCACGGCGATCATGACGCCAGAATCGCTCTCGGGCGCCTACACCGGCGACGAGGCACGCGCCGCGCTCGCCGAGGTGCCACAGCACGACTACGACATCGAGGCGGCGAAGCAGCTCATCGCCGGCACCGACGCGGAGGGGCTCAAGACCGAGCTCACCTACCCCAACACGGGGCCGCAGCTCGGGATCGCCGCACAGGCGATCGCCGAGAGCCTCGGCGAGATCGGCATCGAGCTCGCCGTGCGCGAGGTGCCCATTGAGGAGTGGCTCGCGACGATCGGCGACGGCGAGCACGGGCTCGGCTTCATGTGGTACTTCTCCACCACGGGCGACCCCGCCGAGATCAACAGCTACCTCGTCGGCCCCGGCAACCCGAACGGCTTCGAGAGCGACGAGGCCGCGGCACTCATCGCCGAGGCGAACGCGCTCACCGAGCCGAAGGCGCGCGCCGAGAAGCTCATCGAGCTCGAGACGCTGAACGCCGAGCAGGCCGTCAACGCACCCATCTGGTGGGGCAAGTCAGTCACCGGGTTCTCAAACACCGTGGGGATCACCGACTACGGCCCCTACACGTTCACCGGCCCCTGGGGTGCGCAGCTCTTCGCCGCTGAAGCGAAGTAGCGGGCATGCGCTCCGACGTCGCAGCCGGCCCCCGTCCCGGGGGCCGGCTCGCCCGGACCGTCGCGCTCCGCATTGCGGGCGTGCTGGTGATCCTGCTCGTCATCTCGTTCCTCACATTCACCCTGCTCTACCTCGCGCCGGGCGACCTCGTGAAGAACCTGCTCGGCAACCGCCCCAGCACCCCGGAGGCGATCGCCGCGGTTCGCGCGCAGTACCACCTCGATGACCCTTTCTTTGTGCGCTACGTCGACTGGCTCCTCGCGGCGCTGCGCGGCGACTTCGGTGTCTCAATCCGGCTCCAGCAGCCCGTGACCACGGTGATCGCGAGCCGCATGGGTGTCACCTCGCTGCTGATCGGGCTGTCGTTCGTGTTCGCGGTGATTACCGCGATCCCGCTCGGGATCCTGAGCGCCGCGAAGGCCGGCACCCGCGTCGACCGGGTCGCGAGCGCCACCGCGCTGTTCGGGCTCTCGGCACCGAGCTTCGCGCTCGCGATCCTCGCCATCACGGTGTTCGCGATCATGATCCCCGTCTTCCCGGCCTACGGGGCAGGCGACGGCTTTTTCGACCAGCTCTGGCACCTCGTGCTCCCCGCCGCGGTGCTCGCCGCCGGGATTGGTGCGATCCTCATGCGCATGACCCGCGCCGCGGTGCTGCGCGAGCTCGAGAGCGACGCGATCACCTTCGCGCGCGCCCGCGGCATCGCCGAGTCCCGCGTGCGCCGGATCGCGCTGCGCGCGGCACTCATCCCCATCGTCACGAGCGCCGGGCTGATCCTCACGTTCGTCATCGGCGGCACCATCATCGTCGAGACGGTGTTCGCCCTGCCCGGCATCGGGCAACTCCTTGAGGAGGCGGTCATGTTTAAGGATCTCCCGGTGGTGCAGGCAATCACGCTGCTCGTCGCCGCCGCGATCGCGCTCATCACGATCCTCGTCGATCTCAGCTACGTGCTGCTTGACCCGCGGATCCGAGCGCGGGAGCTGAGCGCATGACCCCGCGCACCAGGCAGATTACGCTGCTCAACCGCGTGCAGGTTGGTACCGGGCGCTCGCGCGACTGGGTCGTCGTCATCGCGACCGTGTTCCTCGCGCTCGTGGTGCTCGCGGCGCTCGCGTCGCCGTTCATCACCGACGCGGCAACGAAGCAGAGCATCCTCGATTCGCTCCTCCCCCCGGGCTCCCCCGGGCACCCGCTCGGCACCGACGAGCTCGGCCGCGACGTGCTGCTGCTGACGCTCGCCGGGACCGGGTCCGCTGTCGCGGGTCCGCTCGTGATCGCCGCCGGCTCGATGGTGCTCGCGATCGCCATCGGCACGCTCGCCGGGTACCTGCGCGGCTCGGTCGACTGGGTGGTCGGCCGCGTGGTCGACGTGCTGCTGTCGCTGCCGGTGATGCTCGTCGCGCTCGTCGTCGCCGGGATATTCGGTGCCGGCTACTGGGTCACGGTGGTGATGCTCGTGCTGCTGTTCAGCCCGTCCGACATCAGGATCGTGCGGGCCGGGGTCACCGAGCAGGCGCCGCGGCCGTACGTCGAGGCCGCGCAGATGCTCTCGCTCTCTCCGGCGCGCATCATGTACCG
This sequence comes from Leucobacter luti, assembly GCF_004217175.1. GTDB lineage: Bacteria > Actinomycetota > Actinomycetes > Actinomycetales > Microbacteriaceae > Leucobacter > Leucobacter luti. The sequence continues at coordinate 255,419 of NZ_SHKI01000002.1, read as the reverse complement.
GCACATCGTGCCGAACGTGTGGCCGCTCATCATGACCAACTTCATGCTCAATCTCGCGGTCGCGCTCGTGACACTCTCGTCGCTGTCGTTCCTGGGGATCGGGGTCGCGCCGGGCACGCCCGACTGGGGCCGGCAGATCACCGATGGCCGCGGCATCATCGGGGACAATCCGGCGATGCTGCTCGTCCCGGCGATCCTCATCGTGCTCGTGGCGATGGCGATCAACGTGCTCGGCGACCACCTGGGCGAACGCCTCCGCGAACGGGGAATGCAATGACCCACACCTCTTCCACACAGCCGGGCCTCGTCGTCTCCGAGCTGCGAGTTATCGCCGGCGAGCACGGCATTGTCGCGCCGCTCTCGTTCGAGGTGGCGCCCGGCGAGATGCTCGCGATCATCGGGGAGTCCGGCTCCGGAAAGTCGATGACCGCGCGCGCGATCACCGGCCTCCTCCCCCGCGGCGTGCGCGCCGCGGGCACCGCCACCATCGACGGCCACGCGACCGAGCTCGGCAACGAGAGCGACGCGAACTGGGCGGCGGTGCGCGGCCGGCTCGCGGTACTGCTGCTGCAGGATCCGTTCACCAGCCTCAGCCCCGTCATCCGGTGCGGCGCGCAGATCGCGCTCACGATCGAGGCACGGCTCGCCGCGGCCGGATCCCGCGCAAGCCGCGCCGAGATCCAGGCCGAGGTTGAGCGGCGGCTCGCCGAGGTGCGACTCCCCGCCCGGGTGGCACGGCAGTATCCGTCGGAGCTCTCGGGCGGCATGCGGCAGCGCGTCGCGATCGCCGCAGCCCTCGCCGCGGAGCCGCGCCTGCTCATCGCCGACGAGCCGACCACCGCACTCGACGCGAGCACGCAGGGCGAGGTACTTGATCTGCTCCGCGAGCTTCAGATCGCGCACCGCATGAGCCTCATCCTCATCAGCCACGACCTCGGGGTGATCGACGGGCGCGCCGACCGCGTGATCGTGATGCGCGCCGGCGTCGCCGTTGAGCGTGGCGAGACCGCGCGCGTGCTCGGCGCCCCCGAACACGAGTACACCCGGGAGCTGATCGCGGCGAACCTCTCGGTTGCCGACGCGACGCGCGCCGCGCAGTCCGCCGCGCCTCCGCTGCTCGAAGCCGAGGACGTCTCGAAGTCGTTCGGCGCCACCACCGCGCTCGCGCACGCCTCGGTCGCCGTGGGCGCGGGAGAGGTGCTCGCGATCGTCGGCGAGTCCGGCTCGGGCAAGACCACGCTCGCCCGCGCGATCGCCGGGCTCGAGATCCCCGACACCGGGGAGATCCGGCTCGCCGGGCGCGTGCTCCCCCGCGGCCGAAAAGGCCGCCGCCCCGGCGAGATCCAGGTCGTGTTCCAGGACCCGTACTCGACGCTCAACCCGGTGTTCACGATCCGTGACTCACTCGAGGAAGCGCTGCGCGCCGGCTCGGATCGCACGCGCACGGCGGACGAGCTGCTGCGGCTCGTTGAGCTCGACCCGGCGCTCGGCGACCGCCGCCCGGCCCAGCTGTCCGGCGGCCAGCGGCAGCGCGTGGCGATCGCGCGCGCGCTCGCCCCCAACCCGCGCGTGCTGATCTGCGACGAGAGCGTCTCAGCGCTCGACGTGTCCGTGCAGGCGCAGATCCTCGCCCTGCTCGCCAGGCTCCGCGACGAGCTGCAGCTCGCAATGCTCTTCATCACCCACGACCTCGGTGTCGTGACGCGGATCGCGGATCGGGTCACCGTGCTGCGACTCGGCGAGATCGTGGAGCACGGCACCACCGCAGAGGTGCTCCGCACGCCCCAGCACCCGTACACCCAGCTGCTCGTGGCCGCAGCAGAGCGCGATAGCGTGGCAGTGGGTGCGGCCGCCGCGACCGCCGCCGAACCCGCGGCACCGGCAACACCGGCCGCACCAGCTACACCAACTACACCGGCCGCACCAGCTACACCGGCAACACCAGCAACGTCCCGAGAGGAGTCGGCATGACCAACACCAGCGCACCCCAGCAGGTCCGCATCGACGCGAGCGCGGGCGGCACGCTGCCCGCGGCGCTCGCCCGCGACGCGGCACCCGAGCGCCTGGCGGTCTGGGAGACGGAGCGCGCGCTGTGGGCGCCGCGCACCCTCACGGCCTACGACCCCGCCGGCGCGGCGGTCGGCGCGGCGCTCACCGCCGGGCGGCCGCACTCCGCCTACCGCAAGATCGTTGACGTCGCCGCGGCGGACGACGCCGTGTGGGCGGCGCTCGTCGCCGCGGCCCGCGACGACGCCGCGACCGACGACGGCACCCGCCCGGCCCCCATCGCCGTGCACTTCGAAGAGCACCCCGCGTTCGCTCCGCTGAGCGACGCGCGCCGCGCAGCGCTCGGCGCCGCCGGGTTCGCCGCGGTCGCAGCTCCGGTACCGTCCATCCCGAGCACCCGCGCAGACGACCCGGCCGGCGTGGCCGCGTGGTCGTTCTGGCGCGGGGCGGCGCCGACGCGCAGCGCCCCCTACTATGGGCAGACCACCGACGTGACCTGCGGCGCGGTCGCGTCGCTCATGGCGCTGGAGCAGCGCGGCAACCACGCGTTCAGCCCCGACAGCCTCGTCGACAACCGGGCCGCGGAGATCGCCTTCTGGCGGCGGGCCACCAACCTCCCGGCCTGCGAGCCGATCGGGCTCGCCGTCGAGACCGCCAAGCTCGGCGCCGAAACCGGGGTGTTGCCCGCTCTCCCCCGGGTGTTCCTCAGCACCCCCGATCCGGTGCTCATCGAGGAGTTTTCCTCAAGCGAGGGCGAGCGCGCGCTCCGCACCGACCTGCAGCTCGAGTCGCTGCGGCAGGCGGAGGCGCTCGGGCTGCCGATCGAGCGCCGCTGGGTCGACGTGCCCGAGATCTTCGAGTTCGTGCGCGGCGGCTCGCAGGTGCTGCTGCTCATCGACCTCACCGAGCTCATCGCAGACCCGACGCCGCACTGGGTGCTCGCCACCGAGGTCGTGGGCGACACCCTGCTCATCTCGGACCCGTGGGTCAATGCCCCCACCGGGGAGTCGTGGGTGGACACGTTTGCGCTGCCGCTCCCCGCGGCGACCGTCGACCTGGTCACCCGGTGGGGCGATCCCGCCTACCGCGGCGTGATCGTGCTGCCCGGAGCGTCGGATCAGTAGAGGATGAACTGCGCGGTGCCGCTGCCGTCGACCCCGGCAGCGGTGACCCGCAGGTGGTAGGAGGCGCCGTCGGCGCTCACCGGGTCGCGCGTGATGTCGCACGTCTCCGGACTTGAGCGGGTGCGATCCCACGCGACCGACTCGGTGGCAAGCGCCTTCCCCGGATCGAGGATCACGGCGAGCGCCTCTGGATCCTGCTGGCAGTCGACCGAGCGCCACACCTCGTCGTCGCCGCTCGACACCACGAACTGCATGCCCGCGGTGCCGAGATCGGCCGAGCAGGGGTCCGCCCCCGTGTTCTCAATCGTCATCGCGAGCTGCGGCAGCTCGCCCGCCGCGTAGTCGGTCTTGTCGCTCACGGGCGTGACGGTCAGCTGCCCGGCCGCGCAGGCGGGCACGCCATCTGCGTCGGTCGCGGCCTCGTCGGCCGTCGCCTCGGTGTCAGACTTCAGGTCACTTGGCACCTCGACCTGCTGCGCGTCGCGCGGCCCGCCCTGCCCCGGCTTGACGATCACGAGCACGATCACGGCGATCACCGCGAGCAGCCCGGCGAGCACGAGCAACCGCCGGCGAATGTAGACCTTCCGGTCCTTCGGTCCGACGGGATCTCGCAGGGTCGACATGGCGCCAGCGTAGCCCGGATTCGCTACGAGAGCTGCTTCACCATCCGCGTGTTGCCGAGGGTGTTCGGCTTCACCCGGGCAAGGTCCAGGAACTCCGCAACGCCCTCGTCGTTTGAGCGCAGCAGCTCGGCATACACGTCCGCCGCGACGAGCTCGGCGTTCTCGCCCACCTCTGCGAATCCGTGCCGCCCGAAGAAGTCGGTCTCGAACGTGAGGCAGAACAGCTGCGACAGACCCAGCGCTCGCGCACGCTCCTCAAGCGCGTCGAGCAGCAGGTGGCCCACGCCCCGGCCAAGCCACTGCTCCGACACCCCCAGCGTGCGCACTTCGCCCAGCTGCTCCCACATCACGTGCACGGCGCCGTAGCCGATCACGTGCTCCTCCGCGTCGACCGCGACGATGAACTCCGGCACCGCGGCGTAGAGGTCCACGAGGTCTTTGCCGAGCAGGATCCGGCGCGCCACCAGGGGCTCCATAAGCTCGACCATTCGGAGTACGTCTCCCGTACGCGCGTTACGAATACGGATCTCGGGGGAAGCACTCATGGATCGAGTCTAGTCGCGGGCGCCGGGTGCGCGGGGCATGTGCCGCGGGGCATGTGCCGCGGGGCATGTGGGTGGTGCGCCGGGCGCGGGGCGGGTGTGCGGTGCGGTGCGCGCCGACCCCTGCCAGGCAACGCCCCGTGCGTCAGTTCGCGCTTAGAGCCAGTCCTTCTTCTTGAACACCGCGTAGAGCGCACCCGCGAAGCCCGCCATCGCCAGCAACGCGAGCGGGTACCCGGCGGCCCAGTCAAGCTCGGGCATCAGGCGGAAGTTCATCCCGTAGATCCCGCTGATGAGGGTCGGTGCGAAGATGATCGCCGCCCAGCTTGAGATCTTCTTCATCTGGTCGCTCTGCCGCACGCTGATCTCGGTCATCTCGGTCATGCGGTCGTTGCGATCCTGGCTCACGAGTCCCATGTGCACGTTCAGCAGGTCGCGCAGCAGCTGCCGAAACCCGTCTGCCCGCTCGGTCACCACAATGAGGTGGTCGATCACGTCGCGCAGGTACCGCCGCAGCTCGGGGTCCACCGCCTCGCGCTCGGCCGCCCGGTGGCGCGCCTGCGTCGCCTCAAGCAGGGGCCGGGTGGCGCGCTGAAAGTCGATCACCTCGCTCGAGAGCAGGTAGATGCGCTTCGCCAGCTCGGGGCTCACGCCCGCTCCGTTGAAGAGCTCGTCCTCGATCTCGGCGATGTCGTTCTCAAGTCCGAGCACCACCGGCTCGTAGTCGTCGACCACGCGGTCGAGGATCGCGTACAGTGCGGCGGCCGGGCCGAGGCGCAGCAGCTCCGGCTCAGCCTCGATCCGGGTCCGCACCTCCGAGAGCTCAGGGTTCTCGGCAAGCCGCACGGTGATCACGAAGTTGTCGCCCACAAACAGGTGCAGCTCGCCAAACTCGACCAGCTCGGGCTCGTCGAGGTAGCGGGCCGGCCGCAGCACCATGAACACGGTGTCGCTGTACTGCTCAAGCTTGGGCCGCTGCTTGCCCAGTAGCACGTCCTCGATCGCGAGCGGGTGCAGCTCGTACGCGGTCGCCAGCTCGCGCAGCTCGTCGGCCCCCGGCCGGAGCAGCCCCACCCAGGCGAAGCCGCCGATCTCGGCCGCGATGCGGCGCGCCTCGTGCGGGCTCGGGTTCCCCGGCAGCCGCTTTCCCTCGTGGTACACGGCAACGTCGACGAGTGACATCGGCTCCCTTTCCCGCGCCCCAGCGGCGTGGCCCCAGCGTAGCCGACCAGAGCCCCGCGCGGCCAGGGCGCGCGGTGCTCGGGGCGACCGGGGCGCGCGGGGCTGGCGCGCGGGGCTCGGGGCTCGGGGCTGGCGAGGCTGGAGCTGCCCGGGTGGTGCTGGGGCTGGTCGGGCGGGCCGGGGCTGCTGGAGTCGCTGGGCGCAGGCGTTCCCAGCGCAGCTGAGCGATCCCGTTCCGGCCCGACCGCGGGACCCCACCTACCCGTGGCTCGGCAGCAGCTCCTCCTTCGTGCCGCGCACGCAGACCGCGGCGACGGCAGCGCCGATCAGCAGCACGATTGCCGCGGCGAGGAACACCGCGCCGTAACTCTCGGCGAGCACCTCCGCGGGCGCTGCCCCGGCGGCAGCGGCGCGCGTGGCGCCGCCGGTAGCGGCGAGGGCGAACACCGAGAGCCCGATCGATCCGCCTAGCTGCATCGACGCGTTGACCGCGGCGGAGGCGGCCCCGGCGTCCGCCGGCGCGATCCCCACGAGCGCGAGGTTCTGCAGCGGCACAAACGTGATGCCCACGCCCGCGCCCACGAGGAGCAGACCGGGGAGCACCTGCAGCGCGTAGCTTCCGTCCGCGGTCACGCCGCTGAGCCAGAACATGCCGCAGGCTGCGGCGAGCGGACCCGCGATCAGCATCGCGCGCGGCCCCCAGACGGGCAGCAAGCGCGTGAAGAGCGGCACGACGACGAGGGTGGCGGCCGTCATCACAACCGTGGCGAGGCCGGCGACCAGCGGGGCGAGGCCGAGCACCAGCTGCAGGTGGAATGCCAGGTACATGGTCGATCCGATCAGCAGGGCACCGAGCGTGGCCTGCACGATGAACGCGCCGGCGCGCACCCGGTTGCGCAGGATCCGGAGCGGCAGCAGCGGCTCGGCGACGCGCGCCTCGATCCACACGAATGCCGCCAGCAGCAGCACGCCGGCGGCGATGAAGCCGATCGTGTCGACGCGCAGCCAGCCGCCCTCGGCGAGCGTGAGCCCATACACAAGGAAGCCGAAGCCGAGCGTCACGGTCACCGCACCCCACATGTCAAACTTGGGCCGGCCCTGCGCCCGGCTCTCGCCGAGCACGACCGCGCCGATGGCCACGCCGATCGCCACGAACACGAGGTTGACGAGCAGGCACCAGCGCCAGCTCGTGAACTCCGTGAGGAAGCCGCCGAGCAGCAGGCCAACGGCAGCACCCGAGCCGGCGACCGCGCCGTACACGGCGAAGGCTGTGTTGCGCTCCCGGCCGCTCGGGAAGGTCACCGTGAGCAGCGCGAGCGCGGCGGGCGCGAGCAGCGCGGCGAAGAGCCCCTGCAGCCCGCGCGCGATGATCAGGTCAGAGCCGCTCTGCGCGAGGCCGCCGTAGAGCGAGGCGAGGCCGAACCCGACCATGCCGAGCATGAACGCGCGCTTGCGGCCCCAGAAGTCGGCGATCCGCCCGCCGAGCAGCAGCAGGGCACCAAAGACGAGCGCGTAGGCGGTGACCACCCAGCCGCGCTGGGCGTCGCTCATGCCGAGCTCCTGCTGCGCCTGCGGCAGGGCGATGTTGACGATCGTGCCGTCGAGCACCACCACGAGTTGGGTGAGGGCGATCACGGCGAGCGCCCACCAGCGGCGCGTGGCCGGTGGGGTGTTCGTCGTGGTGGGGGCAGCAAGGCGCGTCATGAAACTCTCCAGACGTCAGTGTGATGATGCTGGAGGTTTCGAGCCTCGGACCGAGCGTGCGCGCATCACGCGCGTCGACACTCGACCACCCCGCGGAACTGCCGCGGACAGATCCCCCATTCTACCCGGCCGCGGGCCGCGCCGCACGTTTGGCCGCTGCGGGTTCGCGGACCGGACCCTGTTTAGACCATGTCCGGTCCCGAGGCGGGACCCAGACCCCACGAGTGTGCGGCTTCAGCACGAGTGTGCGGCTCCACACCCGGTGCCGAGCCGCACACTCGTCGCCGAGCTGCACACTCGTGGGCCGGATACCGCGCAGATCGGGCAGAACCGCGGCCGGGCGCCCGGCGCACGCACCGCACCCGCCACACGTATCCCGCTCCACGCGGAAGTCCCACCCGCCTCCCCACACACGACAACGGCCCCGCTGCTCGCGCAGCGGGGCCGTTGGGGCCAGCGGGTACCGGTTACTCCGTGGTGTTCGGCGTTGCCGCCGTGGACGCCACCGCGGCGGCGGCGGTCGCGGAAGCCGCACCGTGCGACCGCTCGGACCGGGGCTCGGTCTCGAAGGTGAACTGGCCATCGACCAGGTCGACCTTCACCAGGTCTCCGGCGAGCAGCTCGGCGTTCAGGATCTTCTCGGAGAGGCGATCCTCGATCTCCCGCTGCATCGCGCGGCGCAGCGGCCGTGCTCCGAGCGTGGGGTCGTAGCCGATCTCGGAGAGCCGCTCGCGGGCCGACTGCGAGATCTCGATGTGCATGTCGCGGTCGAGGAGGCGATCCTTCAGCTGCTTCACGAACAGGTCGACGATCTGCAGCAGCTCCGGTTTGGTGAGCTGCGGGAACACGATCGTGTCGTCGACACGGTTCAGGAACTCGGGCTTGAAGTGCTTCTTGAGCTCCTCGTTCACCTTGCCCTTCATCATGTCGTAGCCAACCGAGCTGTCGCCCTCAAGCTGGAAGCCAACGGGGCCGCCGGCGATCGCCGACGAACCGAGGTTCGTCGTCATGATGATCACCGTGTTCTTGAAGTCGATGACGCGACCCTGACCGTCGGTCAGGCGCCCCTCTTCAAGGATCTGCAGCAGCGAGTTGAAGATGTCCGGGTGAGCCTTCTCGATCTCGTCGAACAGCACCACGGAGAACGGCTTGCGGCGCACCTTCTCGGTGAGCTGGCCGCCCTCTTCGAAGCCGACGAACCCGGGAGGTGCACCGAACAGTCGCGAGACCGTGTGCTTCTCGCCGTACTCGGACATGTCGAGGGAGATCAGCGCGTTCTCGTCGTCGAACAGGAACTCCGCGAGTGCCTTCGCGAGCTCGGTCTTGCCGACGCCCGTGGGGCCAGCGAAGATGAACGAGCCGGACGGCCGCTTCGGGTCCTTGAGCCCGGCACGCTGACGACGGATCGTCTTTGCGAGCGCCGAGATCGCCTCGTTCTGGCCGATGACGCGCTGGTGCAGCGCCTCCTCCATGAAGCGGAGACGGCTCGTCTCCTCCTCGGTCAGCTTGAACACGGGGATGCCCGTCGCCTGGGCGAGCACCTCAGCGATCAGTCCCTCGTCGACCTCGGCCTTGGTCGCAACGTCGCCGGAGCGCCACTGCTTCTCAAGGCGCAGGCGCTCAGCAATTAGCTTCTTCTCTTCGTCGCGCTTGTTCGCGGCCGCCTCGAAGTCCTGGTTCTCGATCGCCTGTTCCTTGTCGGCACGGACGACCGCGATCTTCTCATCGAACTCGCGCAGCTCGGGCGGGCTCGACAGGATCGAGAGGCGGAGACGGGCACCGGCCTCGTCGATCAGGTCGATCGCCTTGTCCGGCAGGAACCGATCCTGCACGTAGCGATCCGCGAGGTTGACCGCGGCGACGATCGCGCCATCCGTGATCGATACCTTGTGGTGCGCCTCGTAGCGATCGCGCAGCCCCTTGAGGATGTTGATCGAGTGCGGCAGCGACGGCTCGGCGACCTGAATCGGCTGGAAACGCCGCTCAAGCGCCGCGTCCTTCTCGAAGTGCTTGCGGTACTCGTCAAGCGTGGTCGCGCCAATGGTCTGCAGCTCGCCGCGGGCGAGCATCGGCTTCAGGATGTTCGCGGCGTCGATCGCACCCTCAGCGGCACCGGCACCGACGAGCGTGTGGATCTCGTCAATGAAGATGATGATGTCGCCGCGGTTGCGGATCTCCTTGGTGACCTTCTTCAGGCGCTCCTCGAAGTCACCGCGGTAGCGGCTGCCCGCGATCATGGAGCCGAGATCGAGGACGTAGACCTGCTTGTCCTTCAGCGTCTCGGGCACCTCGTTCTTGACGATCGCCTGCGCGAGGCCCTCGACGACGGCGGTCTTGCCCACGCCGGGCTCGCCGATCAGCACGGGGTTGTTCTTCGAGCGGCGCGAGAGGATCTGCATGACCCGCTCGACCTCTTTCTCGCGCCCGATCACGGGGTCGAGCTTGCCCTCGCGGGCGGCCTGCGTCAGGTTGCGGCCGAACTGGTCCAGCACCTGCGAACCCTTGGCATCGCCACCGGACTGCTCCGGGGCACCGACGGTCGCGTTCTCCTTGCCGGCCTGGTAGCCGGAGAGGAGCTGGATCACTGTCTGGCGCACGCGGTTGAGATCCGCACCGAGCTTGACGAGCACCTGTGCGGCGACGCCCTCGCCCTCGCGGATGAGGCCGAGCAGGATGTGCTCGGTGCCAATGTAGTTGTGGCCCAGCTGCAGCGCCTCGCGCAGGCTCAGCTCGAGCACCTTCTTCGCGCGCGGCGTGAAGGGGATGTGCCCGGCCGGGGGCTGCTGCCCGGTGCCGATAATGTCGGTCACCTGCGCACGCACTGCGTCAAGCGAAATCTCGAGCTGCTCAAGCGCCTTGGCAGCGACGCCCTCACCCTCGTGGATCAGGCCGAGCAGGATGTGCTCAGTCCCGATGTAGTTGTGGTTGAGCATCTTCGCCTCTTCTTGGGCGAGGACGACAACGCGACGAGCGCGGTCGGTGAATCTCTCGAACATCTATAACCTCCCAGGCGGATCGCGGTCCAGATCTGCCGATGCACCCAGATTACGTGGTGATCCCTCATTGCGGGGGTGTGTTCGCCAGCGGCGTGACGCGGGGGCTAGCGTAGGGGTATGCCCACCACAGATCCCGCCCCCGCGCTCGCCACAATTGCGCTGGTGAGACACGGTGAAACCGACTGGAATCGCGCCGGCCGCATCCAGGGCCGCACGGAGGTGCCGCTCAACGATACGGGCCGCGCCCAGGCGGCGGCCACGGCCCGCGCCCTCGCGGAGGCGACCGCCGACCCCGGCGGGTGGCGCGGCATCCGCGCCTCGCCACTCGGCCGCGCCATCGAGACCGCGCGGATCATCGCCGCCGGCCTCGAGCTCGCGGGTCCGCACATCGACGACGGATTCTGGGAGCGCGACTTCGGCGCCGCCGAGGGCGTCGACGTCGCCACCGCGCAGGAGCGCTGGCCCGGCCTACACATCCCGGACGCCGAACCGCTCGACGTGCTCGCGCAGCGCACCTCAGACGCACTCGACCGGGTGCTCACCGAGGCACCCAACACGATCGTCGTCGCGCACGGTGCGATGCTGCGCTGGGGGATCTCGCGGATCACCGGCACGGAGATGCCGCGGATCATGAACGGCGAGGTGTGGCTGCTGCACCGCACCGCGGCGGGCGCGCGCACCGAGCGGCTGCTCGATGCCCCCACTGACCGGCCGCTCGCGTAGCGCGCGGGCGTCCCCGCCTACTGCAGGGCGGAGGTGAGCCGGGCGAGCCCGTCGAGCAGCTGCGAGCGCAGCGGCTGCTTCAGCCACTCCTCAAGCGTGAGCTCGCGCGAGTTCTCGCGGTAGTAGTCGCTCACCTCGTCGAGGTCGCGCACGAAGCTCTCGCCGTGCACCACCATCGAGATCTCCATGTTCAGCCCGAACGAGCGCTGATCCATGTTTGATGACCCAACCACGGCGACCGAGTCGTCGACCGTGAAGTGCTTCGAGTGCAGGATGTACGGCGGCCGGTACATCCAGATCCGTACCCCGGCGCGCAGCAGTTCCTCGTAGTACGAGCGCTGCGCGTGATAGACGACGGCCTGATCCCCCGTCTCGGAGACGAACAGCTCGACGTCCACGCCGCGGGCGGTCGCCGCCCGGAGCGCGTTCATGATCGAGCCGTCGGGCACGAAGTACGGGCTGGTAATACTGATCCGGCGCTGCGCGGTGTAGAGCAGGGCCACGAAGACCTGGAGGTTGTTCTCCCCCGCGTAGCCCGGTCCGCTCGGCACGATCTGGCAGTCGAGCTCGCCGGGCTTGTCCGCCTCGAACGAGACCTCGGAGAGGTGGGTGAGGTACTGACCGGTCTCGAGGTACCAGTCGCCCTGGAACACCGCTTCGAGCCCGAGCACGATCGGTCCCTCTACTCGGACCATCAGGTCCTTCCAGTGGAGGCCACGGCGCTGATTCGAGGGCTTGTTGTAGCTCGAATCGACGAGGTTCTGCGAGCCCATGAACCCGATCCGGCCGTCCACCACGATGAGCTTGCGGTGGTTGCGGAGATCCGGCCGCTGGTACTCCCCGCGCCAGGGCCGCACCGGGAGCATGTAGGCCCACTCGGCGCCGAGATCATCGAGGCTCTGGGCTGTGCGCCGGGTCCCCGGGTTGCGCACCGCGGAGACGTGGTCGAGCAGCACGCGCACCTGCACCCCGCGCGCGACGGCCTCGCGCATTGCCACGAAAATGTCGTCGGTCGCGTCGTCGTGCACCATGATGTAGAACTCAATGTGCACGTAGTCGCGCGCCTCGCGGATCGCCGCGGCCATCTCGGCGAAGGACGCCTCGTAGTCGATGCACAGCGTCGCCGAGTTGCCGAGCAGCATCGGCTGCGCGCCGAGCGATCGGCCGAGCCGAGCCACGCTGTCGATCCCGGGCGGCAGGTGCCGCTCCGCGGTGACGAGCCCGCGCTCCTCGCGCTCCGCGATCTCGGCGACGAACAGATTGATCGCCTCCTGCTTCTGCTCGCGCGCCCGCGGCAACCGCTTACTCCCGATGATGAGGAAGAGCAGCAGCCCGGGAACGGGGAGCAGGAAGATCGCCATGAGCCAAGCCATGCCCGAGGTTGGGCGGCGGTTACGGGGAACCACAAACAGTGCGATCACGCGGATCAGGTTGTCGATGACGAGCAGCGACAGCGTCCACGCGAACGGCCAGTTCACACCAAGCCAGCTGAGATCCATACGCGCCCTTTCCGCCACACTCCTCGCGGCGGCGGCGCCGCGGACGGAGAGTCATGCGCGCTCGAGGCGCACCCTATGAGCGTACTGTATCGGGCGAGTGGAGTTTAGGTGTCCTTACGCACCGGAAGGCCGGCCTTCGCGCGCTCTTCGTCCTCGACGCGCTGAAACACCTTCCGCTCCGTACGGTCCGCGCGCAGAATGAGGCGCAGCACCATCCAGAAGAAGAGCCCGATCAATACGGTCGGGGTCAGCGACCAGATCGCGTTCGTCCACCAGTTATCCATGTGAGCAGTCTAACCGGTGCGGGCCGGGGAATCCTGAGCGATCCCCCGGCCCGCGCGTCGCCGCGATCGGTCGCTATTTGACCAGCGGAAAGAGGATCGTTTCGCGGATCCCGAGCCCGGTCAGCGCCATCAGCAGCCGGTCCATCCCCATGCCCATGCCCCCGGACGGCGGCATCGCGTGCTCGAGCGCGCGCAGGAACTCCTCGTCGACGCCCATCGCCTCGACGTCGCCCCGCGCCGCCTCGGCCGCCTGCTGCACAAAGCGCTCGCGCTGCACGACCGGGTCCACGAGCTCCGAGTACCCCGTCGCGAGCTCGAAACCGCGCACGTACAGATCCCACTTCTCGACCACGCCGGGGATCGAGCGGTGGTGCCGCGTCAGCGGGCTCGTCTCCACCGGGAAATCCATCACGAAGGTCGGCTTCGTGAGGCCGTCCTTCACGAAGTGCTCCCACAGCTCCTCGACCAGCTTGCCGTGGTTTGGCAGCGGGACCTCGACGCCCTCGGCATCGGCGATCGCCTGCAGCTCGGCAACGCTGGTCTCGGGCGTGATCTCGCGCCCGGCGGCCGCTGAGAGCGTGCCGTACATCGAGATCCGATCCCAGTCCCCGCCGAGGTCGAAGAGCGTGCCGTCGGCCCACTCGACCACGTGCGTGCCCTCGCGGTCGGTGCCGACGTTTGCGGCGAGCGCCGCGTTCTGCACCAGATCCTGGGTGAGGTCGGCGATGCCGTTGTAGTCGGTGTAGGCCTGGTACGCCTCGAGCATCGCGAACTCGGGGCTGTGCGTCGCGTCGGCACCCTCGTTGCGGAAGTTGCGGTTGATCTCGAAGACCCGCTCAAGTCCGCCGACGACGGCGCGCTTGAGGTAGAGCTCCGGGGCGATCCGGAGGAACAGCTCGGTGTCGAACGCGTTCGAGTGCGTGACGAACGGGCGGGCCGAGGCGCCGCCGTGCATCGTCTGCAGCATTGGCGTCTCCGCCTCGATGAAGTCGCGCTCGGCGAACGTCTGGCGCAGGCTCGCCATGGTGCGTGCCCGGGTCACCACGTTGCGGCGCGCCTGCTCGCGCTGGATCAGATCGAGGTAGCGCTGGCGCACCCGCGTTTCCTCGTTGAGCTCCGCGTACATGTTGGGGAGCGGGGCGATCGCCTTCGCGGCGATCTGCCACTCGCTCACCATGATTGAGAGCTCGCCGCGACGGCTCGAGATGACCTCGCCGCTCACGAACAGGTGGTCGCCCAGATCGACGAGCTCCTTGTAGGCGGCGAGCGACTCCTCGCCGACGCCGGCGAGGCTCACCATGGCCTGGATGCGGGTGCCGTCGCCGGCCTGCAGCGAGGCGAAGCACAGCTTGCCCGTGTTGCGCTGGAACACGACGCGGCCGGCGATGCCGACGGTCACGCCAGACGCCGTGTCCGGGGTCTCCTCGAGGTGGCCCCACTCGGCGCGCACGGCCGGGATCGTGGTGGTGACGGGGACCGCGACGGGGTAGGCCCCGCCCGCGAGATCGGCGCCTGCATTGAGTTTGTCGCGCTTCTCCAGGCGCACGCGCTTCTGCTCGAAGATTTCCTCGGCGCTGACGGCCGGGGTCGCGTCGGTCTGGGGTGCCTCGGCGGGTGCGTTGGCGGCGCTCTGATCGCTCATTGGGGGTGGATCCTCCGTGGGGTCTGACGTACCGCCCCATCCTACGCCAGGCCGCGGGGCTGGCGGGCCGGTGGGCTGTGGTCTGGGCGGTGGGCGGGGCGGTGGGCCGGTGGGCTCGGCGCAGGCGCAGGCGCGGGCGCAGGCGCGGGCTCAGGCGCAGGCGCAGGCGCAGGCGCGGGCTCAGGCGCAGGCGCAGGCGCAGGCGCAGGCGCCGCCCACGAGTGGAGGCTTCATGCACGAGCGTGCGGCTCCACTGCGACAGCGAAGCCGCACACTCGCCACGAAGCCGCACACTCGTCGGGGGTGGGGGCGGCCGGGGCGGGGGCGGGGTCAGGGCGGACCGGGCTGCGCGTGGCGTGGCGTGGCGTGGGCCGATCGCAGCGGGTGCGGCGCGCGGCGCGGGGCGCGGGGCGCACGGTCGATGTCTCCCTGGGCAGTTCGCTGCGGTCACCTCCCCCCCCACGAGTGTGCGGCTTCACTCTCGTCTCCCCCTGCGAGTGGCGGATCCGTGCACGACCGTGCGGCTCCGCTGTCGCGACGCCGGCCCGGCGCAGCTCAGCCCAGCCCGGCCCGGCCCGGCCCGGCCCACGAGCGTGCGGCTCCACGCACGAGCGGGGAACTCTGTTCCCACCGCGGAGGCCCTCACCTCCCACGAGCGTGCGGCACCGCCCTCACCCCGGAAGCCCTCACCTCCCACGAGTGGAGGATCCGCGCACGAGTGTGCGGCTCCGCTGTCGCAGCGAAGCCGCACACTCGCCACGAAGCCGCACACTCGTCGGGCAGGGTGCGGCCGGGGCAGGGCGGCCGGGGGCAGGGGCGGCCGGGGGCAGGGCGGCCGGCGCGAGCACGGCGGGCCGGGGCAACCGCGGGCAACCGCGGAGCGGGGTCAGTGGTTCGGCAGGTCCGGCGGGAAGTCCTCGCCGGCGTCGCGGGCCGCCGCGGCAAGGAGCTCCTCTTCGACCGCCGCCCGCACCACCCCGCCGGCGAGCTGGTCCGGGCGCTCGATCCCGAGCTCGCGCAGCGCGTCGGTCGCCTGGCGCACCACGGCCCGGGACAGCTCACCCGCCGCGGCGATCGCGTCCGCGTACGCCGCGCGGTCCTGCTCGCGAACGATCACGGGCTCCGCCCCCATCTCCACCGCGAGCGCCTGCCCGATCGGGAGCACCGGCGCGGGCGCCGTAACGGCAACCGTCGCGCCGGACAGCCGCGCGAGGTCAAGGCTGGTCCCGGTGAACACGATCGCGGGGTGCAGCGCGATCGGAATCACACCAATCGCGAGCGCGGGCGCGAGCACCGCCGTGCCAAACTCTGGCGCGGTGTGGATCACCAGCTGGCCCGGCTGCCAGGCCCCAGTCGCGGCGAGGCCAGCGACAAGACCGGCAAGCTCAGACCCGGGAACCGCGAGCAGCACGAGTTCCGACCGGCGCACCACCTCCGGCACCTCGAGGATCGGCACCCCCGGGAGCATCCCCTCGGCGCGCTCCCGGCTCTCCTCGCTGACCGCCGAGATACCGGTGATCGCGTGACCGGCTCCGGCCAGCGCACGCGCGAGCACGGGGCCCACCCGGCCGGCGCCGACGACCCCGACGCCGAGGCGCGACTCCTGCACGCTCCCGCTCATCGCTCGCCCATCTCGGGCGTCTCCGAGCTCCCGTGCGCGGCCGCCGGAGCCTCCGGGGCCGCCGCACCGTCCGCCCCCGGGGCCGCCGCACCGTCCGCAGCCGGAGCCTCCGGAGCCGCCGCACCGTCCGCCGCCGGAGCCACCGGCGCGCTCGGCAGCACCGGGTCGCTCGGCAGCTCCGGCGCGGCAGACGGATCCGACACGGCGAGCGCAACCGGCATTCCCGGCATTCGCGGCAGCTCGGGCGCGGCAGGCTCGGGGCCGTCGGCCACCCCGGCGTGCGCCCGCGCGATGCGCTCGGCCTCCGCGCCCTGGATGCGCAGCACCGCCGCCGCGAGCGCGTCGAACGCGCCCTGCGCCGCGGGCAGCGCAAGCCCGCGCAGCTCCATCCGCACGGGCCCCAGCAGCGTGTGCGCCTGCACGGACGCGAGCCCGAGCATGCGGTGCACGAGCGGGCGGCGCAGCTGCACTGACTGCGCGCGCACGATTGGCATGATCGACAGCGAGCGGGTCAGTGCTCCGCGGCGAATCCTGAGCGTCGCGTCCTCGCTCCCGAGCCCCTCAAGTTTGAGGCCCGCGCGCGAGCGCCCCCACCAGAGCACCCAGCCCGAGCTGTGTCCGGCGCCGAGGAAACCGGTGCCGGGCCCCGAGAGCGCGTCGCGCAGCGCGGCGATCTCCGCTTCGTCGTCGCCGATGCCGGGCAGCAGCGTGTCGAGCACGCGCAGCACGTCCGCCTCGGTCCCGACGGGGAGCACCACGTTCTGCGACGCGTTTTGCCCGGCCTGCGCCGCGGAGTGCCCCGCGGTGGTGATCCGCACCTTCCACCAGCCGAGCGGGCGCCAGAACAGCGGCTGGCGCGCCTCCACCGCGTGGATGCGGCCAAACGGGATCGACTCGGTCATCGTTGAGGTGAGGCCGGCGCCCGTGCGCACGGTGTCGCGACCGCGCGAGAGCGTGAAGTTGAAGCCCTTGTTGAACTGTCCGAACATCACGCCGGCCATGACCAGGATCATCGGGATGATGCCGAGGATCAGCACGGGCGAGAGCAGCGCACCGCCCACGATCACCACAACCAGGATGCCGACGAGCCAGACGGCCTCCCAGCTCAGCGCGATGCTGCCGAGCAGCCGGCCGACCGGCACCTTCACGAGCGTGTTGCGGGCGAGGGCCGCCGGGTCCACGTCCGAGTCCGCGAAGTCCTGCGCGCGCGCCGCGAGGCCCGCGGCGTCTGGCGCGTACACGTAGCCGTCGTACCCGACCGCCCCGGGCGCCTGGATCTCGGAGATCGGCTGGGCGGCGGCCTCGTCGCCACGGCGTTTCTCGGCGGCGCGGCGCAGGATCTGCTCGCGCACCGTCTTCGCGTCCTGGTGGCCGAGGTAGGCGAGCTCCACGGTGCCGCCCTGCCCGCCGGTCACCACCTCAATCTTGGTGAGGCCCAGGGCGCGCGCGAGCAGCGGCCGCTGCAGGTTGACGCTCTGGATCCGCTCGAGCGGCGCCCGACGGTGGTTGCGGAACAGCACGCCGTTGCGCGCCTCGACAGCCTCCGCTGCAATCCGGTAGGTGGTGAAGCGCCACGACACCCAGGAGAACGCAACGATGAGCACGATGACGAGCAGCACGCCGCCGAGCACGAGCAGCAGCAGCCCGCGCTCGATCACGTAGTCGATCATGTCCGACTCGTTGATGATCTCGGACTGGCCGCCCTCCTCCACCAGCTGTCCGGCGAAGAAGAACTCGACGAGCCGGTCACGGAAGTTCGCGATCACGATGCCGGCGACCACGAGCAGCGCGAGCCCGCCGCGCAGCAGCGGCGACAGCGGGTGCATGCGGCGCCAGCCGTCGGCGTCTGCCTTGCCGCGCGGGGCCGCCACCGAAGCGGCCGCAGCAGCGAGATCCGCGGACGGGGCGGTCGCACCGGCGGGGTCCGCGGACGGAGCGGCCGCAGCAGCGGGATCCGCGGCGACGGGCACCGGCTGGGATTCCTGGGTCGACTCCGGATCCCCCGGAAGATCGTGCGGGGTACTCACAGCCCGGACCGCCGGGTCTCTGCGAGCGCCACGAGCCGGTCGCGCAGCGCCTCCGCCTCGGCGACGCGCAGGCCCGGGAGCTGCACGCCCGTGGCCGCGGACGCGGTCACGAACTTCAGCGTGGCGAGCCCGAGCGCGCGCAGCAGCGGGCCGCGGGTCACGTCAACGAGCTGGAGCCGGCCGTAGGGCACCGCGACGATCCGCTCGAACATGATGCCGCGCCGGAACAACAGGTCGTCCTCGCGCAGGATGTACCCGATCGCGCGCACCCGCCGGAACGCGAAGAGCGCGTTGACGAGCAGGAGGAGCACCACGGCGGAGAGGATCAGGAGGGGCACGAGCGGCTGCTCCCCCGCGTTGGTGAGGATGATGATCCCGATCACCAGTCCCGCGCCGATCACGAGCGCGAGATTGACGATGAGGTCTGCCCACGCGTAGGAGGGCGATACCCGCTGCCACTCGGCATCGCCGTGCGGCCACGCGGGGTTCGGGGCGGTCTCGTCCTGCGGCATGGCGTCTGTAGTCACGCTCCCCAGCCTAGAGCCTGGCGGGCCGTTTGGTTCCGCCCCCGGAATCGGGGCTGCGGCCTAGGGCTTGCGGTAAGCCGCCTGCCCCGTGGGCCCCGGCTCGGCCTCGCCGGAGTCCGTGCCGTCGCCGTCGCCGGGCGGGATCCGGCAGAGGTGCTCGGTGATTGCCGCGCACACCACGAGCGCGATCCCCGAACCCAGCACGAGCAGCATGGGCAGCCACAGCGAGATCGGGGCGGGCACGGTGCGGCCGAGCAGCGAGAGCGCGAGGCCCCCACCGAACCCGCCGAAGAGGCCGCCGACGAGCTGCGCGGCGCGTGCCGTCGCGAGCAGGCGCACCGCCGAGAACGGGTTGACCGGCCGGGCGCCCTTCACGACCGCGCGACGCAGCCGGATCCCGAGGGTGAGCAGCAGCGCCGCGATGAGGGTGAGCATCACCGCGAGCGAGAGCGGCGGCACGAACGGGGCGGCGCCGCGGCCGGACTGGGCGAACTGCACCACGAGCCCGATCGCGATGCCCATTGCGGCCGCGGCGATCGTGGCGAGTGGCCGCATCGGCTCATCGCTGCGCATCGCGCTCCTCAGCATGGGCGGCGGGATCAGCGTGGGCGGCGGCGGACGCGGCAGCCGGGTCGCTGAGCGGCAGGGTGGTGTCGCCCACGCGCGCGAGCAGCTCGGCCACGCGGCCGTGCCCCATGAGCACGGCGTTCGGATCGAGCGCGAGCCACGGCGAGAGCACGAAGTCCCGCTCGTGCGCGCGGGGGTGCGGCACGGTGAGGCGGTCGTCGCGGACGACGCGGCCGCCGTAGAGGATGATGTCGATGTCGAGCGTGCGCGCCCCCCAGCGGACGTCGCGAACGCGGCCGTGCGCCGCCTCGATGCGCTGCAGCTCGTCGAGGAGCGCGTGCGGGGAGAGCGTGGTCTCCGCGGTCGCAACCCCGTTGAGATAGCGCGGCGCGTCCGGATCCGGCCCGGCGCTCGTGAGCGCGATGGTCTCGCGGAGCGGGGACGCGCGCAGGTTGCGGATCCCCGCGGCGCGCGCGAGCTCCCGCTGCGCCGCCTGGATCGTCTCGCCGCGGTCGCCGAGATTTGCCCCGAACGCGAGGAGCACGGGAACGAGCTGCGCGATCACGAGCTGGCCTCGCGCTCGACGGTGACGGCGACGTCCGCGAAGACGGCGTCGATCGGGGCGTCCGGCTTGTGCACGGTGATCCGCGCCGCGCGCACCCCGGCGAAGCCGAGCGCGACCCCGGCCACCCGCTCGGCCACGGTCTCGATGAGGTCGACCGGATCGCGTTCAACGGCGCCAACGATCGCCTCGGCGAGCTCGCCGTAGTGGACCGTCTCGGCGAGGGCGTCCCCCGCGGCGGCGGCGCGCAGGTCGACGCGCACCTCTGCGTCGATGATGAAGCGCTGGCCGCGGTCGCGCTCGAAGTCGAACACGCCGTGGTGCGCGAACACCTCGAGGCCGGTGAGGGTGATGCGGTCGTTCGAGGCGGAACCCGCGGGGACCGACGGCGCGGCCGAAGCCGCCACGAGGCCCGGGCCCGCGGGGGCGGGTCGCCCGGCCCGCCACGCCGCCGTCACGGCGAGCGCCTGCACGGTGCCGGGGACATCGTGGACGCGCACGCCCCAGGCGCCTGCCTGAGCGGAGAGCGCGCTCACGACCGCGGTTGCCAGGTCGCGCGGGTCGCTGCCGGTCGACGCTGCTGCCGGGGTCGCGGCGAGCACCTCGGTGAGCATGCGCTTGCGCGAGGCGCCCACCAGCACGGGGTAGCCCAGCGCGGCGAGCGTGTCGAGCTGGGCGAGCAGCCGCCAGCCGTCGGCGCCGGTCTTGTCGAAGCCGAGGCCCGGGTCGAGCACGATGTGCTCGGCCGCCACGCCGGCCACGATCGCCGCGGCGGCGCGCACGGCCAGCGCGTCGCGCACCTCCGCGACCACGTCACCGTAGTCTGAGCGCGCCTGCGCCGGGTCGGGGATGCCCCGCCAGTGGCCAATGATGAAGCGTGCCGCGTGCTCTCGGCTCGCGGCGGCCGCGACGCGGAGCATGTCCGGATCGTGCGCGCCGCCGGAGACGTCGTTAATGAGGCGCGCGCCCGCGGCGATTGCCGCAGCCGCGGTCTCGGCATGGATTGTGTCGATCGAGATCGTGACGCCCTCGGACGCGAGCTGTTTGATAGCGGGAATCGTGCGCGCAAGTTCCGCCGCGACGGGAACCGGGGTGGCCCCGGGGCGAGTCGATTCGCCCCCAACATCGACGATGTGGGCGCCCTGGGCGACGAGCTGCCGGCCGCGGTCGATCGCCGCCGCCGTGGAGTCGTAGACGCCGCCGTCGCTGAACGAGTCAGGGGTGACGTTGAGCACCCCCATCACGAGGGTGGGAGCGAGCTGGTCCGGCATCACGCCGCGCCGCTTCCGCCTGCCGCCCCGCGTCCAAGCAGCGCGAACACCGCGGCCTGCTCGCGCGGGTCTGAGAGCGAGCCGCGCGAAGCGACGGTGGCGACCGTGGCGTCGATCTGTCGCACGCCCCGGTCGGCCACGCAGCCGTGACTGGCTTCGAGTACCACGAGTACGCCGAGCGGGTCGAGCCCGTCGGCGAGGGTCTGGGCGATCTGCTCGCCCAGGCGCTCCTGGACCTGCGGCCGCGCGGCGAGCACGTCGACCACGCGCGGGATCGCGCTGAGGCCAACCACCCGCTCACCGGGCCGATACGCGATGTGCGCCCGGCCGCGGAACGGCAGCAGGTGGTGCTCGCACACCGAGCGCAGGGAGATGTCGCGCACGAGCACGAGCTCACCCGTGTCTGCGCCCACCGGGACCGCGTCGCTGAGAAGGGCCGCCGGATCCTGCCCCACGCCAGCGAAGAACTCCGCGTACGAGTCGGCAACCCGGCCCGGTGTGCTCGCGAGCTCCGCGCTGTCCGGGTCCGAGCCGATTGCGCTCAGCAGCTCCCGCACCGCCGCAACGATGCGCTCACGATCGACGGTCTCACCCATCTCGTCTACCGGGAGTCGCCGCGGTCGTCGGCGTCGTCTGCGGGGCGCACGCCAAGGTTGCGCGGCGGCTCCGTCGAGTCGGGTGCGGCGGGCGCCGACGTCGGCGCTGTGTCGCCGAGGGGCGGCACGGGCTGCCCCGGCGCGGCGGGCGTCTGGTCGCCGTAGGGCGACGGGTCCGCGGCGCGCTCGCCGGCATCCGGTGCGGGGGCTGCGGTGGCGGCGTCGGCGGGCGCAGCGGGCGCAGCGGGATCGCTGTCCGCGGGCACCTCGGCGTCGGCGACGGCGAGCACGCCGTCGGTGCGCAGCACCGCAGGCACGTCGATCGGGGGCCGGTTCGAGACCGGCCGGTCGCCGTGCGAGAGCCAGATCGGCCGCTCAGGGAGCTTCTGCACGTCGTGGAAGATCTCCGCGATCTGGTTGTGATCGAGCGTCTCCTTTTCGAGCAGTTCGCGGGCGAGCCGGTCGAGGACGTCGCGGTTCTTGACGAGCGCGTCATAGGCCTCGTTGTGCGCCTGTTCGAGCAGCGCGCGCACCTCGGTGTCGACAGACACGGCGACGCCCTCGGAGTAGTCGCGGCTCTGGCCGAACTCGCCCATGAACGCGCCGGGCTGCGCCTGACCGAGCTTCACGGGGCCCACCTTGGCGGACATGCCGTACTCGGTGACCATCTTGCGCGCCGTGCTCGTGGCCTTCTCGATGTCGTTCCCCGCGCCGGTGGTCGGGTCGTGGAACACGAGCTCCTCAGCAACGCGGCCGCCGAGCGCGTAGGCGAGCTGATCGAGCAGCTCGTTGCGAGACACCGAGTACTTGTCTTCGAGCGGGATCACCATTGTGTACCCGAGCGCGCGGCCGCGGGGCAGGATCGTGATCTTGGTGACCGGATCCGTGTGGTTGAGGGCCGCGGCGACGAGCGCGTGACCGCCCTCGTGGTAGGCGGTGATGAGCTTCTCGTGGTCCTTCATCACGCGCGTGCGGCGTTGCGGACCGGCGATCACGCGGTCGATCGCCTCGTCGAGCGCGCGGTTGTCGATCAGCTGCGCGTTCGAGCGGGCCGTGAGCAGCGCGGCCTCGTTCAGCACGTTCGCGAGATCGGCGCCCGAGAACCCGGGGGTCTTGCGCGCGACCACGGCGAGATCCACGTTTTTCGAGAGCGGCTTGCCCTTCGCGTGCACCTCGAGAATCTTGAGTCGGCCCGGCATGTCGGGTGCGTCGACACCGATCTGCCGGTCGAAGCGGCCCGGGCGCAGCAGCGCCGGGTCGAGCATGTCGGCGCGGTTGGTCGCCGCGATCATGATCACATTGGTCTTCGGATCGAAGCCGTCCATTTCGACGAGCAGCTGGTTGAGCGTCTGCTCGCGCTCGTCGTGGCCGCCGCCCATGCCCTGACCGCGGCGCTGACCGACCGCGTCGATCTCGTCGATGAAGATGATGGCGGGCGCGTTCGCCTTCGCCTCCTTGAAGAGGTCACGGACGCGGCTCGCGCCAACACCCACGAACATCTCCACGAAGTCAGAGCCCGAAATCGTGTAGAACGGGACGCCGGCCTCGCCCGCGACAGCGCGCGCGAGCAGGGTCTTGCCGGTGCCGGGCGGGCCGTAGAGCAGCACGCCCTTGGGGATCCGGGCCCCCACCGCCTGGAAGCGGGTGGCGTCCTGTAGGAAGTCCTTGATCTCGTGCAGTTCCTCGACAGCCTCGTCTGCGCCCGCCACGTCGGCGAAGGTGACCTGCGGGGTCTCCTTCGAGACGAGCTTCGCCTTCGACTTGCCAAACTGCATCACCCCGCGGCCGCCGCCCTGCATGGACGAGAGCATCCACCACAGCAGCAGGCCGATGAGGAGCAGCGGAAGCAGGAAGCCGAGCAGCGACCACAGCGGGTTCGGCTGCGGCACTTTGTCGGTAAAGCCGTCCTTCAGTTTCGCGTCGGTGACCGCCTCGACCACTGATTCGCCGCGCTGCGAAACGTAGTAGAAGTAGACCTCGTCGGCCCCGGCCTTCTTGTCCATCTTGGTGAGCGTGAGATTGACGCGCTGATCGCCGTCGATGATCTCAGCCTGCTTCACCTTGCCGTCGGCGAGCATCTCGAGGCCCTGCTGCGTGGTGACCTCGCGCACGTTGCCGCCGGAGAGCAGCGACCAGCCGAGGAGCACGATCAGCGGAGCGAGGATCAAGTAGAGAAGCGGGCCGCGGAACAGCTTCTTGCTCTTCGACGCGCTCTTCGGTGAATTCTCTGCCAAGTCAGGGCCTTTCGAGATAGGCGTGCCAGGGAACCCCGGCCGTTGCAAGCGTAGCCAATACCTCTGACTTCGCCCTGTACACACTCGCTTGTCCGCTCAGGGCGCAGGCGAGAATCGGCCCGGGTGGCCCCGGGCCGAGCGCGCTACTCCCCCGCGCCGTACACGTGCGGTGCGAGCACCGCGACGTCGCGCAGGTTGCGGTAGTTCTCCGCGTAGTCGAGCCCGTAGCCGACCACGAACTCCACCGGGATATCGAATCCGACGTACGCGACGTCGACCTCGACCTTGAGGGCCTCGGGCTTGCGAAGCATGGTGCAGATCCGCACCGACTTCGCACCGCGGGTCTCGAGGTTGTCCTTCAGCCACGACAGGGTGAGCCCGGAGTCGATGATGTCCTCGACGATCAGCACGTCGCGGCCAGAGATGTCGGCGTCAAGGTCCTTAAGGATCTTGACCACGCCGCTCGACTTCGTGCCTGCCCCGTACGAGGACACGGCCATCCAGTCCATCTGCGCGTGGAAGCGGAGCTCGCGGGCCAGATCGGCCATCACCATCACCGCACCCTTGAGCACACCGACAAGCAGCGGCGGCTCGGTCGGGTAGTCGGCCTCGATCTCGCGGGCCATTTCCGCGAGTCGGGCGAGCAGTTCTGCTTCGGTGTGCAGTACAACGGTGAGGTCATCCCCCAGGTGTGTGGCGTCCATGCAGCTATTTTAGACCTGACTACTGGACGAACACTCACTCCCCGGGGGAAGCGACGCCCGGCTCGTCCGTGCGACCCCGACGCGGCGACCCGATCTGCGCGCTGAACCGCAGCTCTCCCCCGGCTCGGGTCACACGAATCCCGGGCACGAACACCGGCCCCTGACCGCGCCAGTCGCTGACGAGCGCGGCGACCGTCGCGGTGTGTTCGCGGCTCAGCTGCGCACCGAATCCCGCGTCTGCCGCGCGCCGGATCACGCGGTTGCGGATCGCGGGCGCGAGCGCGGCGAGCGCGGCGGCATCGAGCCGCACCGTCGCGGCGCCGGGCGCGGACTCACCGGGCACGGCCGCATCGGGCCCGGTCTCGCCGGGCAGGGCCGCACCGGGCACGGTCTCGCCGGACGACGTCACGCGCACCCGGTCGAGCGCGGCCGCCGCGAGGGCGTCGAGCGCCGCCGCGTCCTCCGCCGCGAGGTCCGCGGTGCGCGCGAGCGCGGCGGCGACGCCGGGGCCCAGCTCAGTTTCAAGGATCGGGAGCACACGTTCCCGCGCACGGACGCGGGCGAACGCTGGATCGGCGTTGTGCGGGTCGTGCCAGGCCGTGAGCCCGAGCCGCGCGCACGCCCTGCTCGTCGTCTCGCGGGTAATCTCCGGGGTCGCGACGACGAACGGCCGCAGCAGCACGCACTCCGGGGTGAGCTGCCGCACCGGGGGGATTCCCGCGAGGCTGCGCAGCCCCGAGCCGCGAACGAGCCCGAGCAGCACCTGCTCGGCCTGGTCGCTGCGAGTGTGCGCGGTGAGGATCGCTGCTGCCGCGGTCTCGACGGCGACCTCGGCGAACGCGGCGTACCGCGCAGCACGCGCCGCGTGTTCGGGGCCGCCCGCGCTCGCCACACGCACCTGCCGCACGAGCACTGGATCGAGCCCGAGCTCACCCGCTTGCGCCGCCGCCCGCGCCGCGACGTCGTCGGATCCGCGCTGGAGGCCGTGATCCACGATCACGGCACCGGCGCGCACCCCGGATCCGGCAGCGACCTCCGCGAGCGCTGCGGCGAGGGCGAGTGAGTCAGCTCCCCCGGAGAGCGCGACCAAGACGAGGGGCGGTGCGTCGTCTGCCCGCGGTGGCAGCCCGGCGAGCGCGCGCCTGACCGAGCGGCGCGTGTCGAGGAGCGGTCGATCCGAGTGCATGCGTTCAGCGTATCCGGCGGCGCCCCGAGGTTCAGCCCGCGTCGGGTACCCTGGGGGCTGCACCAATTCGCTGGGTCGGGCGCCGCCCACCCGCAACCACTAATTCGAAGGAGCGCGCATGACCGCAGCATTCGACGCCGTCATCGAGATCCCCAAGGGGAGCCGCAACAAGTACGAGATCGACCACGAGACCGGCCGGGTGTACCTCGACCGCGTGCTCTACACCGGCTTCGTGTACCCGACCGACTACGGCTTCTTCGAGGAGACCCTCGGTGAGGACGGGGACCCGCTCGACGTGCTCGTGCTGCTCGACTACCCGGTCTTCCCCGGCGTGGGCATCAAGGTCCGCCCGGTTGGCGTGCTCAAGATGAGCGACGAGGCCGGCGGGGACGACAAGGTCATCGCTGTGCAGCACAAGGATCCGCGCTGGGCGCACATCCAGGATGTCGCCGACATCCCGGAGTACACCCGCAAGGAGATCGAGCACTTCTTCGAGCACTACAAGGATCTTGAGCCGAACAAGTGGGTCAAGGTTGACGCGTGGGGCTCCGCGGCTGACGCTGAGAAGCTCATCGTGGAGGCGCAGGAGCGGCTCGCGGCCGAGGGCCACTAACCCTGAGAGCACGCAAAAGGGCCCGGGATCGAATGATCCCGGGCCCTTTTGCGTTGCCCCGCGGTGAGGCGTGAGCCGCGGCCTAGTAGAAGTTGATGTAGTAGGCCGGGTTCACGAAGCCGTACCAGCCGTTGTCCTGGTTCGGCCGCATCTCGAAGTGCAGATGGCAGCCCGAGCTCGCGCCCGTGGTGCCCACGTAGCCGAGGAACTGGCCGGGCTCCACCCACTGGCCGGGCGACACGGATGCCCACTCTGCCATGTGTGCGTAGCGGGTCTGCCAGCCGCTCGGGTGGTTCACGGTGACCATGTTGCCGCCGCCGCCGCCGTCCCAGTAGGTCATCGCGACCGTGCCGGCCGCCGCCGCGACGATCGGCGTGTAGCAGCCGGCCGCGAGGTCGATGCCCGTGTGGTTGGGGCGCCCGGGGGGCGCGAAGCTCTCGGACACGTAGCTGTACGCGGTCGGGATGATCCAGCCGTTCGAGGCGCCGCCGCCCCCGCCACCGCCGGAGTTGCCGCCGCCGCCACCGCCACCGCCGCCGGAGTTGCCGCCGCCGCCACCGCCGCCGGAGTTGCCGCCCCCGCCACCGTTATTGGCGTTGTTCGCGGCCTCCTCCTGCTGGCGCTGCAGCTCAGCCTGCTGGCGCGCGTACTCCTCGGCGAGCTTGCGCAGGCGCTCCTCCTCGGCCTTCCGCTGCTCCTCTTCGATCCGGAGCCGCTCCTGGTAGCCGGACACCGTCTTGGTCGTGGTGTCCTTGAGCGCCGCGAGCTGGGCTTCGAGCTCGGTCTGCTGCTTCTCCTGCGCCTGCACCTGTTCGCCCTGGGTGGTCACGGCCGCCGCGGCAGCGTCTTCCTTTTCCTTCTTCTCAATGCGCAGCGCCTCGCGCTCCTGCTCTGCCGCCTTCGCCTGCTTGCCCAGCGTGTCCGCCGTGTTCGCGGCCTGCTCGGCCTCTTCCGACAGGCTCGTGTTGCGCTCGGTCGCCTTCGACATCGAGGCCAGGCGCTCAAGCAGCGCGTCGGCAGTCTCGGCGTCTGAATCGAGGAAGAGTTCCATGCTGCGGTCGACGCCGCCGGAGCGGTACATCTGCGCCACGAGCACACCGGCGCGGTCGGCGGCCTCCTCGGCCTCCTTGCGGCTCTGTTCCGCCTGCGCGTTGAGCGTCTCGGCCTTCTCCGCCGCGGCCGCGAGGTTCGCCTCGGCCTGGTTCAGCTCTTCGATGGTGGTCGAGTGCAGATTGCGCAGCCGATCGAGCTCTTTCTCGCCCTCGGCGATCAGATTCTCAATCTCGGTGACCTTCTTCGCGGCGGTCGACTGGTTCTGCTTGGCGGCCTGCACGTCCTCCCAGGTGGGCAGGTCGAGGGCCTGCGCCGGGGCGCTCGTGAGCTGTCCGCCGATGAGCATGCCGCCTGCGATCGCGCACACTCCGACCAGGCCGACCGCGCGTCTCGCCCAGCCGTTCTTCCGCTTCTGCATTTCGCCTCGCATCCAGTTCCAAGTTCCGAATCCGGGCACCCGCAATGCGGTACCGGGCAGAACATTCCACCTTCACGGTAGCATCCGCATCGGGTCGGGTTCGAGGGCACCCCGAAAAGGACGCGATTCGGCGGGGAGATTCAGCGTTCGCGAGACGCCGGAGGCACTAGCCCGGCTCTTCGAGCGAGCGCTGGCTCGCCTCGATCAGCTCGAGCATCGAGCGGTGCAGTTCGGCGAGCTCCTCGGGGGTTTTCTGCAGCCGCGCAGCCATCTCGATCGGCACCTGCCGCGCGCGCTCGCGCAGCGCTTCGCCCTCTGGGGTGAGCGTGATCTCGAGCCGCCGCTCGTCTGCCGCGCTGCGCTCCCGGCGGGCCAGCCCCTGCGCCTCAAGCCGCTTGATGAGCGGCGACAGCGTCGACGCCTCCTGGTGCAACAGCCGGGCAAGCGTGCTGAGGTCGAGCGTGCGGTGTTCCCAGAGCGCGAGCATGACGAGGTACTGGGGGTGCGTGATTCCCAGCGGGTCGAGCACCGGCTTGTACGCCGCGACGATTCCGCGCGAGGCGACGGTGAGCGCGAAGCACACCTGCCGCTCCAGGGTGAGGGGATCGGGCGAACTCATACTGCCATTTTCGCAGATTCGAACGAGTGGCGTATCATTCATTCGTGCCCTAATGATTGGTGCATGGACTGATGGAGGATGAGCATGACGAACCAGGCTTCCGGCCCCACCGCCGAACAGGCAGCGCCGGCGCACGAAAGCCACGCCACGCAGCACGCGCCGTTCGTCCCCACCCCAAATCCGCCGATCTCAGCAAGCACGATCATCGGCTTCATCATCTCGGCGGTGCTCGTCTTCGGCGGCTTCTACCTCATGGGTCTCGCGTTCAGCGTGCCCGGGGCCGAGATCTGGCTCTTCGCGGGCGGGCTCGGAGTCGACGCGCTCGGGCTCTGGATCGCGTTCGGGATCATCCCCGCGCTCACCGACCGCGAGTAGCGCCGCGCCCAGCGACCGCGAGTAGCGCCGCCTACGCTTCGTCGAGCAGCGCCGCGGCGAACAGGGGGCGCGCCGCGTCTGCGGCGGGCGGGTGGAACATCCCCGCCGCCGCGTCGCGGTACAGGCGACCGGCCTCGTGTTCGCTGTCAAACCCGGCGCCGCCGGTGCACTGCAGCGCGACCTCCGCTGTGCGGCGCGCGAGCGCCGTCGCGTGGAGGCGCGCGGCCACCAGGCGGGGCGACCAGCCGGCGCCGTGGTCCACGAGCTCGTCGAAGTCGCGCGTCGTCGCGTCGAGCAGCGCCGGGACCACCAGGTAGTCGAGGTGGGCATCGGCGAGGCGCACTCGCGATTCAGGCACCGCGTCGAGCGTGGTGCCGTGCTTTGCCGAGCGGCGGCGGCGCAGGCCCGCCGCGGCGACGTCGAGTGCGCGCCGCGCCACCCCCGCATACACGGACGCGATGAGCAGCTGGAAGTTCGCGGCGATCGCGAACGGCAACAGGTCCGGGCCAGGGCCAACGGGCAGCCGCCGGATCACGCGCTCCGCGGTGAGCGGCACGCCGTCGAGCCGGGTGGCGCGGCTCTGCGAGGCACGCATCCCGAGCACATCCCAGTGGTCGGACACGGTGATGCCGGGTGCCGATCGCTCAATGAAGCCGAACACGAGCTCCGGCTGATCCGGGTCCGACGCGTCGACGCCGTGGGTCATGAGTCGTGTCCAGACCGGGGAGAGCGACGTGAAGATCTTGGTGCCCGTCAGCAGGTAGCCGCCGTCCGGTTGCGGCTGCGCCGTCGTTGTCGAGTCGGAGAGCACCCAGTCGTTGCCGGGCTCGCTGATCCCGAACGCAAAAATCTCCCCGGCCATGGCCTCGTCGAACACGCGCGCGAGCGAGTCGTCGCCGCGCTCCCGCATTGCGCGCGCCACCCCCACGCACATCAGGTGCATATTGATCGCGAGCGCGGTGCCCGGTGCGGCTCCGGCGAGGCGCTGCTGCAGACGCGATACCTCGTGCAGCGTGAGACCGGGGCCGCCGAACTCCTCCGGGACGAACAGCGTGAGGTAGCCCTGCGCGCGCAGCTCGGCGAGATCATCCGCAAAGAACGCGTTCTCCCGATCGGTCGCCGCCGCGCGCCCGCGGATGCGCTCGATCAGCGCATCGGGCAGGAACCGCTCCGCGAGTTCTGCGTGCCGCGTCTCTCGATCCGCCATGCCGTGCCTCCCTGTCGTCGCCGCCGGCGCGCACACGGCGCAGACCCGGGCCGCGCGCGGCGTGCGCGCCAGACGCCGCAAGTCTAGCCACCCGCGCCGAGAGTCCTTACGATGCTGTGCATGGGGGAATCAGAGCTGTCACCGTCGGAGCCGCGCGACCGGCTCCTGCAGATCCGCTGGGTCGCGCGTTCGGACCGGCCGGCGCCGATCGAGGCGCACTCGCCGGCCGAGGCGCTCGATCTCCTGAACCGCGGCAGTCGCGGCTTCGGGGCGCTCGGCACGACGGGCGGCTACGTGGAGATGCGACTCGACCCCGAGGCGCTCGGCTTCGTCAACGCGTCAGACGACGACGGGATCCTCAACCAGGAGCCGTTCGCCGCGGTGCTCAGCTGCTCGGACGCCCGCGTGCCGATCGAGCTGGCGCTCGGCCGCGGCGCGAACGACCTGTTCGTGGTACGGATCGCCGGCAACGTGCCCGGCGCGGAGTGCCTCGGCAGCCTGCACTACGCCGCGGCCCACCTGCCGCGCGTGCAGCTGTTTACGGTGATCGGCCACTCGCAGTGCGGGGCGGTCACCGCGGCCGTCGACGCGCTCCTCTTCCCGGAGACGTACCCGGACATCGCCGCGCTCGCGCCGCTGCGCGAGATCGTCGACTCGCTCTTCGGCGGGGTGCGGCTCGCCGCGTACGCGCTGCAGCTCGCGACCGGGACTGCGACGCTGGTCGCGGCCGCCGAATCGCCGCGCCTGCGCGAAGCGCTCATTGGGCTGAGCGCGCTCGCGAACGCGGCGCTCAGCGCGCAGGTGGTGGCGCGCAACCTCGAACGCCCGGCCGCATTCGGGGTCTACAACCTCACCCAGCGCACCGTCGGGTCAATGCGAGCCGGCGGGTGGGAGCCGGGTTTGCGCATGGTGGGCGACGCGGACGCCGGACTGCGCGAGACGCTGCGCGAGGCGGCGCTCGGCTACTTGGCGGCCGCGGGTGTCGACCCCGCCGCCGACGGGTCGACCGAGAGGTCGGCAACGACCGCGTCGTAGGCCGCCGCGAACTCCGCCGCGTCGACGAGCGCCGCGAAGGCGTGTGAGCCGGAGCCGAGCGCGATCCGCCCCGCCGCGAGCGCGGTGTCCAGGTATACGGGCCAGGCGCTGCGCGCCCCGACCGGTGAGATCGTGCCGCGCTCGTAGCCGGTGGCCTCGAACGCGGCGGCGGCGTCCGGCAGCGACACCCGGTTCACCCCGAGCAGCGCGCGCAGCTTGGGCCACGAGAACTGCGCCGCGAGCGGCGCGAGCACCAACGCAAACTCGCCGCCCAGCTGCACCACCACGGTCTTCGCGATGGGTGCCCCACCGACCATCCCGTCGGCCGGCGGCCCGCTCCCCTCGCGCGCCACGAAGTCGACGGCGAGGCCGCGCGCGGCGGCGTCCGCCGCGGCCCGCTCGACCTCGCTCGGGTACGTGTTCTGTGGCCCCACGGTCTCACTCATACGAGCCACACTAGTCGCCGGGCCCGGGGCCGGCCGAGCTCCTGCCGGGGCGGCCGCGGTGCCGGGGACGGTGCCGGGGATCGGCGCCGCGCCGAGCACTGCGGGGGGGGGCACCGCGCCGAGCGCCCCTCGCCCACACGCGGAACGCCCGGGCGAGGTCTCCCCGCCCGGGCGTTGGGTCACCGGCGCTCGTTCGCGGCGACGACCTCGTTGGAGCGGGTGTGCAGGTTGACCCCGCGGGTCTCCTTCACGAGCGACACCGCAATCAGCGAGACGATCGTGACGCCGAGAATGTACGCGCCGATCGTCCACGACGCCCCGGTCGCACCGAACACGAGGTCGGCAATCATGGGGGCGAACGCGCCGCCGAAGATCGCACCGATCGCGTAGCCGATCGAGACGCCCGAGTAGCGCACGTCTGCCGGGAACATCTCCGCGTACAGCGACGCCTGCGGGCCGTAAGAGAGGCCGAGACCGATCGTCATGATGAACAGCGCACCGAAGTACATGAAGATGTTGCCGGTGTCGATCATGAACCACATCGGGATCGCCCAGAGGCCGAGCAGCACGTAGCCGATCTGGAAGGTGCGCACGCGGCCGATGCGGTCGGAGAGGATGCCGCCGTAGAGGGTGAAGATGAGCCAGCCGAAGGACGCGAGGGTGGTCGCGAGCAGCACGGGCGGGCGCTCAAGCCCGAGCCCGCCGGCCTCGACGTCGCGGGTGGCGTACGTCGCGAAGAAGGCGATCAGCAGGTACCCGGCGGCGTTGTTCGCGATGAAGATCAGCGCGGCGAGAATCACCTCGCGCGTGTGCTTCGAGAACAGCGTCTTGAGCGGCGCGGCCGACTCGCCCTTACGTTCCTGCAGCTCCTTGAACACCGGGGACTCCTCAACCGCGCGGCGGATGAAGTAGCCGACGAGGATGAGCAGGATCGAGAGCAGGAAGGGGATGCGCCAGCCCCAGGTGAGGAACTGCTCCTCGGTGAGCACGGTGGTGATGACCCACATGCTCGAGGTCGCGAGGATCATCCCGAGCGGGACGCCGATCTGCGGGTACGCGCCGAAGAAGCCGCGCTTGCCCTTGGGCGCGTGCTCCACCGACATGAGGGCGGCACCGCCCCACTCGCCGCCGGCTGAGAAGCCCTGCAGGATGCGCAGGAGGATGAGGAGCACCGGTGCGGCGATGCCGATCTGCGCATAGGTGGGGAGCACGCCGATGAGGGCGGTGGCGATGCCCATCATGATGAGCGTGAGCACGAGCATCCGCTTGCGGCCCAGGCGATCCCCCAGGTGACCGGCGACGATCGCGCCGAGCGGCCGGAAGAGGAACGAGATGCCGAGCGAGGCCCACGAGACGATCTGCCCGACCGTCTCGCCTGCGGGTGCGAAGTAGAGGGTGGCGAAGACGGCCCCGGCCGCCTGCGCGTAGATGAAGAAGTCGTACCACTCGATCGTGGTCCCCACGACGGTGCCGGCCAGCACCCGTCGCTCTTCGGTGCGGCGCGAGCGCACGCTCGCCTGGGTCGTTTCAGTCATGTGAACTCCGTTGTTCCTGTGCATCCCCCGGGACATCCTAACCGAACGGTCGGACAGTCACCGAGTGTACATGGCCCCCGCCACCGGCGCGCAACTCGCCAATCTAGGCGGCCGGAATGTTTGGGAAGTCCTCAAAGATGAGCAGCGTCCGCGACGTGCGCACCGCGGGGATCGCCTGCACCTCCTCAAGCACCACCCGACGCAGGTCACGATTGTCGCGCGCACGCACGAGCAGCAGCACGTCGAACTCACCGCCCACGAGCGCAATGTGCTCCACCTCGGGGATCCGCATCAGCCGCGCCCGCGCTTCCTGCCAGGCCGGCTGTTCAACCGAGAGCGTCACGTAGGCGGAGGCGTGCTGCCCAAAACTGACCGGATCGGTGCGCACCGTGAAGCCCGTGATCACCCCGCGCTCGCGCATGCGTTTGACGCGCGCGTGCGCCCCAGCGCGCGAAATGTGCACGGCCTCGGCGATGGTGGTCATCGATGCCCGCGCATCCCGCCGCAGCACCTCGATGATCGCCCGATCTGTCTCGTCCAGTTCCACGTCACTCCCACCGTCACCGCACTCCGTTGTGACTCGCAATCGTACACACTTTTTTGAGTTTTGATTCAGATTGTTCACCAAGCAAGCCAAATGACAAGACGATCATTAGCGTTGGGGCCATACCAGCGCGTCGAAGCGTCTCCTCGGCGCGCGCCAGCTCAAGGAGGAGCCAATGCCCAGGCACATCTCGCCGCAGTCAGCCACGACGCTGCTCCCCCGGGACACCCCGGTGCAGCTCGTTTCGGCGACCGGGGAACACACGCCGGACGCCGACTACCCCGCCCCGGACGACGCGGCGCTGCTCAGCGCGTACGCGGGCCTCGTGTCAGGGCGCCGGATCAACGATCAGTGCAACGCCCTCGTGCGCCAGGGGCGCCTCGCGGTCTACCCGTCGTCAAACGGCCAGGAGGCCTGCCAGATCGCCGCGGCGCACGCCCTGCGCGACACCGACTGGCTGTTCCCCACCTACCGCGACTCGGTCGCAATCATCACCCGCGGAGTTGCCCCGGCCGAGGCGATGGTGCTGCTGCGGGGCGACTGGCACTCGGGCTACGATCCCCACCAGTTCCGGGTCGCGCCGCAGGCGACGCCGCTCGCCACTCAGCTGCTGCACGCGGTGGGGTTCGCGCACGCGGCGAAGCTGCGCGGCGAGGACACCGTAGTGCTCGCGATGTGCGGTGACGGGGCCACGAGCGAGGGCGACTTCCACGAGGCAATGAACTTCGCGGCGGTGTTCAACCTCGCCGTCGTGTTCTTCGTGCAGAACAACGAGTTCGCGATCTCGGTGCCCCTGTCGCGCCAGACTGCCGCCCCCTCGCTCGCGCACAAGGCGATCGGCTACGGCATGCCCGGCCAGCGCGTGGATGGCAACGACGTCGCCGCACTGCTCGCGGTGCTCGGCGAGGCCGTCGACCGCGCGCGCCGCGGGGACGGCCCGAGCCTCGTCGAGGCACACACGTACCGGATGCTCGCGCACACGAACGCCGACGACGACACCCGGTACCGCGAGCACGAGGCGGTGCAGGAGTGGGTGGCGCGCGATCCGCTCGACCGCGTGCGGGCCCTGCTGCGCGAGCGCGGCGCGCTCACTGACGACGCGGAGGCGGCGTTCGCCGAGACCGCCGAGCGCACGGCGGCCGAGCTGCGCGAGACGATGCACGCGGAGCCGCAGGTCGACCCCGAAGACCTCTTCGCCCACGTGTACGCCGAGCGCCCCGCCATGCTCGACGCCCAGTGGCGATTCCTACAGGACGAACTCGACCGAACGGAGGCCGGCGCATGAGCACGGCAACGCTCTCCCCAGCACAGCGCACCGAGCAGCAAACCGCGCAGCGCCCCGGCACGCGCGACGCGAGCGCGTCGAGCACCACCCCGGAGGCGACCCCGGCGCCGGCGGTCGAGACCATGACCATGGCGGGCGCGCTCAACCGCGCCCTCGCGGACGCACTCGCCGAGGACGACCGCGTTCTCATCTTTGGCGAGGACGTCGGCGCGCTCGGCGGCGTGTTCCGCATCACCGACGGGCTCACCGCCCGCTTCGGTGAGGACCGCTGCTTCGACACCCCGCTCGCTGAGTCCGGCATCATGGGCACCGCGGTTGGGATGGCGATGAACGGGCTCGTCCCCGTCGTCGAGATGCAGTTTGACGCGTTCGCGCTGCCGGCGTTCGAGCAGGTGGTGAGCCACGTCGCCAAGCTCGGCAACCGCACCCGGGGCGCCACGCGGCTGCCCATCGTGATCCGGATCCCCTACGGCGGGGGGATCGGCGGCGTGGAGCACCACTGCGACTCGTCCGAGGCGTACTACGCGCACACCCCCGGCCTCACGGTGGTGTCCCCGGCAACCCCACAGGACGCCTACTCGCTGCTGCGGGCGGCCATCTCATCCCCCGACCCCGTCGTGTTCATGGAGCCGAAGAAGCTCTACTGGTCAAAGGGGCCGGTCGACACCTCGCTCACCGCCGAGCTGCGGCGCGCCGAGGTGGTGCGCGAGGGCAGTGACGTCACCCTCATCAGCTACGGTCCGTCGATGCCGATCGCCCTCGCCGCCGCGGAGGCCGCGGCGGCGGAGGGGCGCAGCGTGCAGGTCGTCGACGTGCGCACGCTCACCCCGTTCGACGACGAGACCGTCGCCGCCGCCGTGCGCAGCACCGGGCGCGCGGTGGTGATCGCCGAAGCGCCCGGCTTCGCGAGCGTCGCGTCCGAGATCCAGGCGCGCGTGTTTGAGCAGTGCTTCGAGTACCTCGAGGCGCCCGTCCGCCGCGTCGCCGGCTTCGACATCCCGTTCCCGTCCCCCAAGTTCGAGCACTGGCACCTGCCCGATGTCGACCGGGTACTCGACGCAATTGACTCGCTGCACTGGGAGGACGAACGATGACCACGCAGACATTCATGCTGCCGGATCTCGGTGAGGGCCTCACCGAGGCCGTGCTCGTGCGCTGGATCGTCGCCGTGGGCGACACCATCGCCACCGACGAGCCGATCGCCGAGGTGGAGACCGCGAAGAGCATCGTCGAACTCCCCTCCCCCTACGCCGGCACCGTGCTGGCACTCCACGGCGAGGAGGGCGGGCTGATCCTCACGGGCGCGCCCGTGATCGAGGTCGATGACGGGGCCGCGGCACCAGGTTCGGGGTCGGCTGCGGGGCCGTCCGGCGCGGGCTCCGGCGCGGCGTCGGGCACCGGCTCCGGCTCCGCCGAACACGAGGCGTATCGCGCCGAGGAGCAGGCCGGATCCGGCAACGTGCTGATCGGCTACGGCACCGGGGCGGGCCCCGTGAAGGGCCGCCGCCGCCGTGTCGGCGCCGCGGGCCGGCCCCCGGAGCGCCCGGCCGGCGCCCCGAGCCCGGCGGCGGTCCCCGTGACCGTCCCGGCGGGTCCGAGCGCGCTTGCCGGCGCCGCACCGGGCGCCGCACCCGGCGTCGGCTCGGGCGCGCGGCGCCCAGTCGCGGTCCGCTCGCCCATCGTCCGCCGCCTGGCGCGCGAGCTCGGCGTCGATCCCGCGGGCATCGCGGCGACCGGCTCCGACGGGGCGGTGACCCGCGGCGACGTGCTGCGCGCGGCCGAGGCCGAGCGACCGACGCTCGACACGGGGGCGGCGCTCGCCGGAGCCGCTGCGCCCACGACCGCCGCCGCTCCGCTCCGGGTGGTCGAGACCGAGCGGTTCTCGCCGCTGCGCAAGGCCGTGAGTGCGACGCTGAGCCGCAGCCGCAGCGAGATCCCCGAGGCCACCGTGTGGGTGGACGTCGATGTCACGCGGCTGTGGGAGCTGCGCCCGGAGATGGCGGCGCCGGGGGCAAAAGCGCCCTCCGTCACCGCGCTCTTCGCGAGGTACGTGCTCCTCGCGCTGCAGCGCTTCCCGCTGCTGGCGTCCCGGATCGTCGGCGACGGCGACGAGCTTGAGCGCTACGACGGGGTGAATCTCGGCGTCGCCGTCGACACCGAGCGCGGCCTCATGGTGCCGGTGATCCCCCGCGCCGACACCCTCGACGTTGCCGGGCTGGACGGGGCTCTGCGCGAACTGGCCGAGACCGCGCGCTCCGGCCGCATGCCGCCGGAGCGGATGCGCGACTCGACGTTCACCGTGAACAACTACGGCGGCTTCGGGGTCGACGGCTCGGCGGCGATCATCAACACGCCAAACGTCGCGATCCTCGGCATCGGGCGGATCCTCCAGCGACCGTGGGTCGTCGACGGCGAGATCGTGCCCCGGCGGATCGCGCAGCTCTCCCTCGTATTCGATCACCGCGTGTGCGACGGCGGCTACGCGGCCGGATTCCTGCGCGCGGTCGTGGACCTGTTGGAGCAGCCGCTCACCGCGTACCCTCGGGTGTGACGCGCCCCGCACGCCGGGCCCGGACGGGCCCGGCGTTTGCGTGGAGCCGCCTCGGCACCGTATTCTTGATTTCATTACCGACCGATCAGTCACTAATTCAAGTGGCGGGCGGACGGCGCAGACGAGGAGGTCATCGCCCATGCCAGACGCATATCTCGTGGGAGGGGTTCGCACCCCGGTCGGTCGCTACGGCGGCGCACTCGCGGGCGTTCGCCCAGACGACCTGGCGGCGCTCGTGCTTCGCGCCGCGGTTGACCGCTCCGGCCTGAGCACCGAGGCACTCACCGCCGGCGCCATCGACGAGGTCGTGTTCGGCGCCGCAAACCAGGCCGGCGAAGACAACCGCAACGTGGCCCGCATGGCCGTGCTGCTCGCCGGCCTGCCCGACGACGTCCCCGGGTACACCGTGAATCGGCTCTGCGCCTCCGGCATGACCGCGGTCGCGAACGCCGCGCAGGCGATCCGCGCCGGCGACGCCGACCTCATCGTTGCCGGCGGCGTCGAATCAATGACACGCGCCCCGTGGGTGCAGGAGAAGCCGGGCCGCGCGTGGGCCAAGCCGGGCGCGCAGTTTGACACTTCGATCGGCTGGCGCTTCACCAACCCGAAGCTCGCGGCGCGCGACAAGGCAACGTTCTCGATGCCCGAGACGGCCGAGGAGGTCGCGCGCGTCGACGGCATCAGCCGCGAGGACGCCGACGCGTTCGCCGTGGAGAGCCACCGCCGCGCCGTCGCGGCCATCGCCGCCGGCCACTTCGCCGCAGAGATCGTGCCCGTTGAGGCGCCACACGGCCGCCAGACCCGCACGGTCGACACCGACGAGGGGCCCCGCCCGGAGACGAGCGCCGAGGTGCTCGCCGGGCTGCGCCCGGTGGTCGCCGGGGGCAGCGTGGTCACCGCGGGCAACGCGTCCTCCCTCAACGACGGTGCCTCCGCGCTCGTCGTCGCGAGCGCCGAGGCCGTGGCGCGCTACGGCCTCACCCCGCGCGCCAGGATCGTGACGAGCGTTTCGGCGGCACTCGCCCCCGAGATCATGGGCCTCGGCCCGGTCCCGGCGACCGAAAAGGCGCTCGCGCGCGCCGGCCTCACGATCGACGACATCGGCTCGATCGAGCTGAACGAGGCGTTCGCGTCACAGTCGCTCGCGTGCATCCGCCGACTCGGTCTCGACCCCGCGCGGGTCAACGCCGACGGTGGTGCGATTGCGCTCGGCCACCCGCTCGGGTCCTCCGGCTCACGGCTGCTCGTCACGCTGCTCGGGCGCATGGAGCGCGAGAACTCCCGGTACGGGCTCGCCACCATGTGCGTCGGCGTGGGCCAGGGCACCGCCACCATCATCGAGCGGATCGACGCGTGAGCGCCGCGGCTGGCGCGCTCCGGGTGGAGGATCGCGGCACGCACGTGCTCGCCACCCTCGACCGCCCGGAGAAGCGCAACGCGATCGACCAAGACCTGATCGACGCGCTGCACGAGCTCTGCGCCGAGCTTGAGCGCGCGCCGCGCACCCTCGTCGTGCACGGCGCTGGCGGCAGCTTCGCGGCCGGCGCCGACATCGCGCAGCTGCGCGAGCGCCGCGCCGCCGACGCGCGCGCCGGGATCAACACGCACGCGTTTACCCGCGTCGCGGAGCTGCCGATGCCCGTCATCGCCGCCCTCGACGGGTACGCGCTCGGCGGCGGCGCAGAGCTCGCGTACGCCGCCGACATCCGCGTCGGCACGCCGGCCCTGCGCATCGGCAACCCGGAGACGGGCCTCGGCATCCTCGCCGCGGCCGGCGCTTCCTGGCGGCTCCGCGAGCTCGTGGGCGCACCGCTGGCAGCCGAGATCCTGCTCGCCGGGCGAGTCCTCACCGGGGCGGAGGCCCTCGCGGCCGGCCTCGTCACCCACCTGCACGACACGGGCGACGAGGCGCTCGCGGCGGCCGAGGCGATCGCCGCCCGCGTCGCGAAGCTCGACCCCGAGGCAACGCGCGCCACGAAGCGCGTGTTCGCCGCACCGCCGAGCGCGCACCCGGCGATCGACCTCGCCGAGCAGGCGATCCTCTTCGAAAGCCCCGAGAAGATGCGCCGCATGACCGAGTTTCTTGAGCGAAAGGCGCAGCGATGACCCAGCCAGAGGCAACGGTCCCAGACCGCGTCGGCGTGCTCGGCGGCGGCCGCATGGGCGGCGGGATCGCCCACGCGTTCCTGCTCGCGGGCGCGCGCGTCACCGTGGTCGAGCGTGATGAGCCGGCCGCGGCGGCAGCGCGGGAGCGCATCGAGCGCAGCATCGACGCCTCGCTCGCGCGCGGGCACGACGGCGACGGTGCGGCGCTGCGAGCCGCGCTCACGGTCACCGCCGACCCGACCGTGTTCACGGACGCCGCGCTCGTCATCGAGGCGGTCCCCGAGGCCCTCGACCTCAAGCTCGACGCACTGCGACTCATCGAGGGGCAGGTCGCGAGCACCGCGACGATCGCGTCGAATACGTCGTCAATCCCGCTCGGCCAGCTCGCGGGAGCGCTCGCCCACCCCGCGCGCTTCATCGGGCTCCACTTCTTCAACCCGGTCCCGGCGTCCTCCCTCATCGAGGTCGTCGTGTGCGCCCAGACCGATCCGGATCTGCCCGAGACCGCACGCTCGTGGGTTCGCGCGCTCGGCAAGACCCCCATCACCGTGGCAGACGCCCCGGGCTTCGCGTCGAGCCGGCTCGGCGTCGCCCTCGCGCTCGAGGCGATCCGCATGGTGGAGCAGGGGGTCGCCGCTCCCGAGGACATCGACCTCGCGCTCGAGCTCGGCTACCGCCACCCGACCGGGCCGCTGCGCACCACCGACATCGTGGGGCTCGACGTGCGCCTCGGCATCGCCGAGCAGCTGCAGCGCGACCTCGGCGATCACTTTGCCCCGCCGCAGCTGCTGCGCGACATGGTCGCCGCCGGCAAGCTCGGCCGCAAGAGCGGCCAGGGCTTCTACGCCTGGCCAGATTCACACACCCCCACCTCATGAACGGAGCACACATGTCGGGCATCCTGAGCAGCTACGTCGCTGACGCCTGGTGGCAGCCCGCCGCCGAAGACCTCGCGGACGCACCCGCGGCGGAGGTCCGCGATGCCGTGACCGGAGACCTCGTCACGCTCGTGTCGAGTGCCGGCCTCGACCTCGCCGGGGCGATGGCGTTCGCCCGCGACACCGGCCAGGCCACCCTCGGCGCCCTCACGTTCCACCAGCGGGCCGTGATCCTGAAGCAGCTTGCGCTCGCGCTCACCGAGCGCAAGGCCGAGCTCTACGAGCTCTCCACGCGCACGGGGGCCACGAAGACCGACTCCTGGGTCGACATCGACGGCGGTATCGGCGTGCTGTTCACCTACTCGGGCAAGGGCCGCCGCGAGCTCCCCAACGCGCGCGTGCAGCTCGACGGCCCGGTCGAGCCGCTCTCGAAGGACGGCTCGTTCATCGGCCGCCACATCCGCACCACGCTCCCCGGCGTCGCCGTGCAGATCAACGCGTTCAACTTCCCCGTGTGGGGCGCACTCGAAAAGCTCGCCCCCGCGTTCCTCGCCGGCATGCCGACGATCATCAAGCCAGCAACCCCCGGCGCCTACCTCGCCGAGCACATGGTGCGGATCATGGTCGAATCAGGTCTGCTCCCCGCCGGCTCCGTGCAGCTCGTC
This sequence comes from Leucobacter luti, assembly GCF_004217175.1. Taxonomy (GTDB): domain Bacteria; phylum Actinomycetota; class Actinomycetes; order Actinomycetales; family Microbacteriaceae; genus Leucobacter; species Leucobacter luti. Next base: position 214,468 of record NZ_SHKI01000002.1, on the reverse strand, counting down.
TCCGGCTCGATCCGCACCGTCTTCGACCACGCGCAGCTCGGCGACGTCGTCTCGTTCACCGGCTCGGCCAGCACCGCGGAGTCGCTCCGCCTGCACCCGGCCGTGCAGACCGGCGGCGTAATCTTCGGGGCAGAGACCGACTCGATCAACGCCTCCGTGCTCGGCCCCGACGCGGAACCCGGCACCCCGGAGTTCGACGGCTACGTGCGGCAGCTCGTCACTGAGATGACCACCAAGGCCGGCCAGAAGTGCACCGCGATCCGCCGCGCGATCGTGCCGGCCCCGCTCGTTGACGCCGTCGCCGACGCGGTCCGCGATCGCATCGCCGCGAAGGTGGTCGTGGGCGATCCCCGCGATGAGGCCACCACGATGGGAGCCCTCGCGTCGCTCGAGCAGCGCGACGAGGTACTGCGGCAGGTGCAGAAACTGACCGACGGCGGCGGGCGCGTGCTGCTCGGCGACGGCCAGGCCGCAACGGCACCCGACGCGGGCGCGTTCCTCGACCCGATCCTGCTCAGCTTCGACGACGCCGAGGCGCCGCGCGTGCACGACACCGAGGCGTTTGGCCCGGTGTCGTCGCTGATCGGCTACGACACCCCGGCACGAGCAGCCGCGCTCGTGGCGCTGGGCGGCGGCTCGCTCGTCACCAGCGTCGCCTCGGCCAACCCCGAGTTCGTGGCGCAGCTCACGCGCCGCATCGCGTCCGGCAACGGCCGCGTGCTCACCCTCGACCGCACGAGCGCGCGCGCCTCGACCGGCCACGGCTCCCCGCTGCCGAACCTCGTGCACGGCGGCCCCGGCCGCGCCGGCGGCGGGGAGGAGCTCGGCGGGGTGCGCAGCGTGTTCCACTACATGCAGCGCACCGCGATCCAGGGCAGCCCCGAAATGCTCACGGCGATCACCGGCGTGTGGCACGCTGGCGCCGCGACGCGCGACGACACGCACCCGTTCCGCAAGTCGCTGCAGGACCTCCGCGTGGGCGACCGCGTGGTGTCCGAGCCGCGCGTGATCACCCTCGACGACATCACCCACTTCGCGAACTTCACGGGCGACACGTTCTACGCGCACACCGACGAGGAGGCGGCCGCGGCGAACCCGTTCTTCCCCGGCCGCGTGGCGCACGGCTACCTGCTGCTCTCGTTCGCCGCGGGGCTCTTTGTGTCCCCGGAGCCCGGGCCGGTGCTCGCGAACTACGGGCTCGAAAGCCTGCGCTTCATCACGCCGGTCTCCCCCGGCGACGCCGTGCGGGTGGCGCTCACGGCCAAGCAGATCGTGCCGCGCGAGACCGATGAGTACGGCGAGGTGCACTGGGACGCGGTGCTCACCAACCAGAACGACGAGACCGTCGCCACGTACGACGTGCTCACGCTCGTGTCGAAGACGCCGGAGCCCGCCGCCGCGTAGGGCCACGGGCGGGGCGGGGCCGCTCCGGCGGCTCCCCCGCTCCGGCCCCGCTCCGGCCCCGCCCCGGCCGCGCCCGCCCCGGCCCCCGCGCAGATCCGACCCGCTCCTTCAGATCCGACCCTGTTCGCGGGCGCGCACGCACCACGAATAGGGTCGGAAACGCGCTCACGGGTCGGATCTGCGGAGCCGCGGCACAAGACCGCGCAGCGCGCCCGCCACGCGCTAGCGGAAGTCGCGCTCCTCGTTGACCCGCAGGCCGGAGCGCACGTACGAGAGCACGCCCTCCGCGAGGGCCTCCGGCTCGTCCGGGCCGTCGGGGCGGTACCACTCGACCAGCGAGTTGACCAGGCCGAACGTGAGGCGGGCGGCGAGCGCCGGGTCCATATCGTCGCGCAGGTCGCCCGCGGCGCGGGCCTCAGCGAACGTCTTGCTTAGGCGCGCGGTGAGCTCGCGGCGGCGCGCCATCGCGCGCAGCTCGACCTCCGAGTTGCCGTGCAGGCGCAGCAGGAGCACGAGGTACTGCTGGCGCTCGCACGCAACGAGCACCGCCTCGCGCACGATGCGGCGGATCCGCACCACGGCTTCGGTCTCTTCGGCCTCCGCCTCGTCGAACACGCGCTCAAGCTCGCCGAGGGCGCGTTCGAGGGCGATCTCGAGCATCTCTGCCTTTGAGGAGAAGTGGTGGTACACCGCCGATTTCGAGAGGCCGAGCCGCTTGGCAATCATGTCGAGCGATGAGGCGTCGTAGCCGCGGTCCATGAACAGCTGCACGATCACCTCGAGCATGCTGTTCTGGTCGTGGCCCGGCCGGCCGCGGCGGGCGGTCTGCGGTGCGTCGACAGTCCCCAACGGTGTCTCCCTTCACCCGGAGCCTTCCCCAGCGCCCGGCGTACTGGTGCGGGCGGGAAACACCCGCCCGCACCAAAGCTACCGCAGGTCGTAGAGCCGCTTCAGCTTTCCTTCGGAGCGGGGCAGCGTGCCGGGCGCCACGAGCTCAACGCCGAGGGTGGTCCCCGCGCGATCCTTGATCCGCTTCTGCAGCACCTTCGCCGCGGCGTCGGCCTCCGCTCCCGTGGCGGCGACCTCGGGCTCGATCTTCACCACGAGGTGGTCCATCGTGCCGCGCTTCGAGAGTTCGAGGATGAAGTGGGAGGTGAGATGCTCCACTTCGAGCGCGATCTCCTCGATCTGGGTGGGGAACAGGTTGACGCCGCGCAGGATGATCATGTCGTCGTTGCGCCCGGTGATCTTCGCGATGCGGCGGTGGGCGGGGCGCGCGGTGCCCGGGTTGAGCGAGGTGAGGTCGCGGGTGCGGTAGCGGATCATGGGGAACGCCTCTTTGGTGAGCGTGGTGAAGACGAGCTCGCCCTGCACCCCGTCCACGACCTGCCGCAGATCCTCGTCGATGATCTCCGGGAGGAAGTGGTCCTCCCAGATGTGCGGACCGTCCTGCGTTTCGACGCACTCGTTGCCGACGCCGGGGCCCATCATCTCGGACAGGCCGTAGATGTCGACGGCCTTAATGTTGAGGCGCTCCTCGAGCTCGCGCCGCATCGAGTCGGTCCAGGGCTCGGCACCGCAGATCGCCACTTTGAGGCTCGACTCCCGGGGGTCGAGGCCCGCCTTCTCGAACGCGTCGGCGATGGTGAGCAGGTAGCTCGGGGTGCACATGATCGCGTCGGGCTTGAAGTCGTTGATGAGCTGCACCTGTTTCTCGGTCTGCCCACCCGACATGGGGATCACGGTGCAGCCGAGGCGCTCGATCCCGGCGTGGGCCCCGAGCCCTCCGGTGAAGAGGCCGTAGCCGTACGCGTTGTGCACCTTCCAGCCCGGCCGCACGCCCGAGGCGTAGAGCGAGCGCGCGATGAGGTCGGCCCAGTTTTCGAGGTCGCGGTCGGTGTACCCCACCACGGTGAGGCGACCGGTGGTGCCCGAGGAGGCGTGCACCCTGCGCACGTCTTCCATCGGCACGGCGAAGAGCCCGAACGGGTAATTGGCTCGCAGGTCGTCCTTCGTGGTGAACGGAAGTCGCTCGATGTCGCTGAGCTGACGGATGTCGCTGGGGTGAACGCCCATCTCGTCGAAGCGGTTGCGGTAGAAGGGGACGTTTTCGTACGCGTGGCGCACGGTCCACTGGAGGCGTTCGAGCTGCAGCGCTTCGAGTTCGGGGCGAGTGAATCGTTCTGCGTCGTGAAGTCCCCGGGCGGCGGTGAGGGGGGAAGTGGCGGACATGGGGGCCTCTTTCAGGTGTGCGGCGGTGAACACGGGGGATGCGCGTGGGGGCGCGCGGTGTGATGGGGGGGGGATGCGGGGGGAAGACTTATGCGGGCTGCGGGAGCGGTCGGTCGGTTGCGAACGATCTGCCGCGGAACTCGGCGACGACCTCGCCGGTCTGATCGGTCACCGTGATGTCGTAGAGTCCGTTGCGGCCGCGGAGCCAGCGTCGCTCGGCGGTGGCGAAGAGCGTGTCCCCCACGCCGCTGGCGCGCGTAAACGTGATGTCGACGCCCGAGGCAACGACGGCGTTGGCGCCCTCGTTGCACGCGTAAGCGAAAGCGGTGTCGGCGAGGGTGAACACCATGCCGCCGTGCGTGATCCCGAAGCCGTTGACCATGTCGTCGCGGACCTCCATGCTGAGCACGGCGCGGCCGCGTTCGAGCTCGGCGATCCTGATGCCGAATGCGCGCTTGGCGGTGTCCGTGCGCAGCATCGCGGTGGCCGACCAGGTGGGATCCAGCTCGACCGAGGATTCGGTGAGGTCGATGTGTTGCGGGTTCGTCACTGAACTCATGTGCGCTCCATTGCGTGCTGCCTCGAGGTGGTGGATCCGAACCGCGGGGGTCTTTGCGGTTGGTTCCCGGAACGAGTATACTCACTGAACATTCGGTAAGTAATTATCTCAACCGAAACACTACCACTTCACCACTCATATTCGGGTGGGAGTCCGCCCGGGCTCTGACGCAAGGAGGCAGCAGATGGCACACACGGCCGCACCAGGGCACACCGCGCAGCGCGAGCTCGACGAGCAGGAACAGCAGGCCCGCTTCGACGAGATCATCGAGGCTGACCAGCGCATTGAGCCGCGCGACTGGATGCCAGAGAAGTACCGGAGCACGCTCGTGCGGCAGATCTCGCAGCACGCGCACTCCGAGATCATCGGGATGCAGCCCGAGGCGAACTGGATCTCCCGCGCGCCCAGCCTCAAGCGCAAGGCGATCCTCATCGCGAAGGTGCAGGACGAGGCGGGTCACGGACTCTACCTCTACTCGGCGGCGCAGACGCTCGGCGTCACGCGCGAGGAGATGACGCAGAAGCTCATCGACGGCAAGGCCCGCTACTCCTCGATTTTTAACTACCACACCCCCACCTGGGCAGACATGGGCGCGATCGGCTGGCTGGTCGACGGCGCCGCGATCTGCAACCAGGTCCCGCTCTGCCGCGCCTCCTACGGGCCCTACGGCCGGGCGATGGTGCGCATCTGCAAGGAAGAGTCGTTCCACCAGCGGCAGGGTTTCGAGATCCTGTACGAGCTCTCGCACGGCACCCCCGAGCAGAAGCAGATGGCGCAGGACGCGGTGAACCGCTGGTACTGGCCCTCACTCATGATGTTTGGCCCGAGCGATGACGCCTCACCCAACTCGGCGCAGTCGATGGCGTGGAAGATCAAGCGGTTCTCGAACGACGAGCTGCGCCAGCGCTTCGTCGGCATGTGCGTGCCCCAGTTCGAGGCGCTCGGACTTGAGTGCCCCGACAAGGATCTCCGCTTCGATGAGGAGACCGGCAAGTGGATCTCGGGCCCGATCGACTGGGACGAGTTCATGGCGGTGCTCAACGGCGAGGGGCCCGCCAACGGCGAGCGCATCGACCACCGCCGCACCGCCCACGAGGACGGCGCGTGGGTCCGCGAGGCCGCCGCCGTGTACGCGCAGAAGCAGCGCGACCGCGCCCGCTTCGCCGCCTGATCCCCACCCACACCCGCTACACCCGCACGAAAGAGGAGACGAAGATGTCGACACCCGGAGAACTGGGGACCGAAGCCTGGCCCCTGTGGGAGGTGTTCATCCGCGCGAACCGCGGCCTGAGCCACGTCCACGCAGGATCGCTTCACGCGCCAGACGAGGCGATGGCGCTGCGCAACGCGCGCGACCTCTACACCCGGCGCAACGAGGGTGTGTCGATCTGGGTGGTCCCGGCCGCCGCGATCACCACGAGCGATCCAGATTCAAAGGGCGCGTACTTCGAGTCGCCGGCGGGCAAGAACTACCGTCACGCCGTGTACTACGCGCGCGCTGAGGGGGTGAAGCACCTGTGAGCCACGATCTCGATACGCAGACCGCCGAGGCGCACGCCGTCGACGTGACGGTCGACGAGCTTCGCCTCGTCGACGAGCTGCCGGGCTCGGGTGAGACCGCGAGCGCTGACGTCGCGGAGTACGCACTCTGGCTCGGCGATGACTCGCTGATCCTGTCCCAGCAGCTCGCCTGGTGGATCTCGCGGGCCCCGGAGCTCGAAGAGGATCTCGCGCTCTCGAACATCACGCTCGATCTGCTCGGCCACGCCCGCGCACTGCTGCACTACGCCGGCACGGCCTCGGGCCGCTCCGAGGACGATCTCGCGTACTGGCGCGACGAGCCCGAGTTCCGCAGCAGCTGGCTCGTCGAGCAGCCGAACGGCGGCTTCGGCGACACGATCGCCCGCCTGTTCCTGTTCTCCGTGTACCAGGTGCAGCTGTACCGGGCGCTGCTCACGAGCAGCGACGCGACCCTCCAGGCGATCGCTGCGAAGGCGGAGCGCGAGGTCAGCTACCACCTCGACCACGCCGCCCAGTGGGTGCTGCGCCTGGCCGGCGGCACCGAGCTCTCGCGCGAGCGGATCGTCACCGGCTTCGAGCGCGCCTGGCCCTTCGTCGCTGAGCTCTTCACTGACGAGCCGCTGAACGGTCGCCTCGCCGGGATCGCGCCGCGCCCGTCCGAGCTGCGCGCGGGCTTCGACCGGGCCGTCGACACGGTCTTCACGGAGGCCGAGCTTGCGGTTCCCGATCTCCCAGCCGCGCGGGCGCGCGGCCGATCCGGCGTCCACAGCACGCGCATGGGCTACATTGTGGCCGAGATGCAGTGGCTCGCCCGCCGCCACCCGGGTGCATCATGGTAGCCGAGCTGCGACCGAGCAACCCGGCGGCCGCCCGCATCTGGGACATCGCCGCGCAGGTGCCAGATCCGGAGGTGCCGGTGCTCACGATCGAGGACCTCGGGGTGCTGCGCGACGCCGCGGTCACCCCCGACGGCGCGCACGTGGTGCTCACCCCCACGTACTCGGGGTGCCCCGCGATCGACCAGATGCGCGACGATGTCACGGCGCGGCTCCGCGAGGCTGGGTACGAGCGCGTAGACGTGACCACCACGCTGTCACCCGCGTGGACCACCGACTGGATGAGCGCCGCCGGCAAGCAGAAGCTCGAGGAATACGGGATCGCGCCGCCGCACGTGCGCTCGGCGCTCGGCGACGGCCCGGTGATGCTCCAGCTGTCGGTCAAGTGCCCCCGCTGCCACTCGCCGCGGACCCGCGAGGTTTCGCGCTTTGGCTCCACCGCGTGCAAGGCGCACTACGAGTGCCTCGCCTGCCTCGAACCGTTCGACTACTTCAAGACCCACTAGCTTCGGGGGCCTCCCCCGCGTTCACCCGGCCGGCACGGCCGCGAAGGGAGCAGCAATGGCTGCCATCAACCTCGGCGCAAAGAAGCGCGCGACGTTCAACGAACTCCGCGTCGCAGAGGTGCGCCCGCTGACCGAGTCGAGCGTGGAGGTGACCTTCGAGGTGCCGGATCACCTCGCCGACGACTACCACTACCTCGCGGGGCAGCACCTCGCGCTGCGCACCACGATCGACGGCGAGGACCTGCGCCGCTCGTACTCGATCTGCCGCCCCCCGGCGGACGGCAAGATCTCGGTCGCGGTGAAGCGCGACCTCGGCGGGGTGTTCTCCACCTGGGTGAACGATTCGTTGCGCGTCGGCGACACGCTCCAGGTGATGACCCCACAGGGGGCGTTCACCTCAAACCTCGACGAGCTCGCGGGCCAGCACGTGGTCGGCATCGCCGCCGGATCGGGCATCACCCCGATCATCACGATGGCGCACCGCGTGCTCGCGCAGAGCGACACTTCCCGCTTCGACCTCCTCTTCACCAACCGCTCCTCCACCGAGGTGATGTTCGTCGAGGAGCTCGCCGATCTCAAGGACCGCTACCCGCAGCGGCTCGCCCTGCATCACGTGCTCTCGCGCGAACAGCGCTCGGCACCGATCCTGTCCGGACGGCTCGACGAGGAGCGGCTGCGCACGATCCTGCGCGACGTGATCCCCGTGGATATTGCTGATGAGTGGGTGCTCTGCGGCCCGTTCGAGCTCGTGCAGCTGTGCCGCGATCTGCTCACCGAGCACGGCGTGCCCGCATCGCGCATCCGCTTTGAGCTGTTCACTACGGGCGAGCCAGCGCCCACCCGCGCTCGGCCCGTCGAGGTGCGCAGCGGCGAGAAGACGGTCACGATCGATTTCACCCTCGACGGCACCTCGGCGTCGGTCGAGAGCCCCGTCGCCGCGAACGAGACCGTGCTCAACGCGGCGCTCCGCGTGCGCCCCGACGTGCCGTTCGCCTGCGCGGGCGGCGTCTGCGGCACCTGCCGCGCACTCGTCACCGAGGGGTCGGTGTCAATGACCGAGAACTACGCGCTCGAAGCCGACGAGATCGAGCGTGGCTACGTGCTCACCTGCCAGTCACACCCACAGTCCGAGCGGCTCGTCGTCAACTACGACGCGTGACCCGCCCCACCCCCGAAACGAGGCCCTCCCCATGAGCACCGCGACCTCCTCCAGCGCAGAAATCGACCTCACCATCACCGACGGCGTCGCGGAAATCACGCTGAACGCACCCCAGCGGCTGAACTCGCTCGGGCCCGATGGCCTCCTCGCGCTCTCGGACGCGTACGCCGAGGCAGAACGGGCCGGCGTGCGCGCCGTGGTGCTGCGCGGTGAGGGGCGCGCGTTCTGCGCCGGGCGCGATATCTCGGGCGTCGATCCGGCAACCGACGACGTGCTCGGCTACCTTGAGGGCCGCCTCCAGCCGCTCATGGAGCAGATGACGGCGTTCCCCGCGCCGACGTACGCGGTGGCCCACGGCGCGTGTCTCGGTGTGGGACTCGGGCTGCTCATCGCCTCGGACGTGGTGTACGTGGCAGATTCGGCGAAGATCGGCAGCCCGTTCGCAAACCTGGGCGCCACGCTCGACTCGGGCGGCCACGCGCTGTTCTTCGAGCGGCTCGGCGCCCACCGCACGCTCGATCTCGTGTACAGCGGGCGGCTCATGACCGGTGCCGAGGCGGTGCGTGCCGGGCTGTTCTCGCAGGCGTTCCCCGACGACGAGGTGCTTGAGCGCACCCGCGCCGCCGCACGCGCGGCCGCGGTGGGCGCCACCCAGGCGTTCCTCGCCTCGAAGACGCTCGTGCATGAGCTGCGCGACGGCCGGATCGGCATGTGGACCTCGATGTGGGCGGAGAACCGCGTGCAGGCATCGCTCCGCGACACCCCCGACTACCGCGAGGGCTTCGCCGCGTTCCAGGAGAAACGCACCCCCGTATTCACGGGCGAGCCGCGCGCGCAGGAGGCCGGGCTGTGAGCGGCGCACCGCTCACGGCCGACGCGGCGGCTACGGTTCCCGGAGCCGTCGCCGCCGACACTGCGACCGCCGCCGCTCCGTCAGCGACCGCCGCACCCGACGCGCACAACTGGGTGGCCGCGAACGGCGCGGGCGAGCTTGCCGAGGCGATGGGGATCGAGTTCACGGAGTACACCGCCGAGCGCACGGTTGGGCGCATGCCCGTGGCCGGAAACCGGCAGACCGTCGGCTTCATGCACGGCGGCGCGTACGTGGTGCTCGGGGAGTCGCTCGGGTCGATGGCGGCGAACCTCCACGCGGGGCCCGGCCGCCTCGCCGTGGGCGTGGACATCAACGCAACGCACACCGGATCCGCCACCGCCGGCTACGTCACCGGGGTGTGCACGCCGGTGCACCTGGGCCGCACCATCACGGTGCATGAGATCGTGGTGACCGACGAGGGCGGGCGGCGCTGCTGCACGATGCGGATCACGAACCTCATCAAGGACATGCCCGGCCCGAGCTGAGCCCGGCAGCGGTGCGGGACCACACCCCCGCCCGCGTCGGGGTCCGCCCCACCAGGGCGGACCCCGCACCGCGCGGCGGCGCGGCTACCCCGCGTCCGCGAGCACCCCGGCGAGCGCACGGAAGGCCTGATCTGCCGGGTGTGCGCCGTCGGGCAGGTTCGAGAGGTTCGCGTACACCACGATGCTGGCTCCGGTCGCCGGGTTGTTGAACGTTGCCGCCGTAAACCCGAGCCCCTCGCCGTTGTGCCCCAGCCAGCCGTCGGTCTCGCCCATCCCCACCGCGTAGATGTCGTAGGGCGGCTTCTCGATCCTGTGCCCAACTTCGCGGAGCGCCTGCGTCTCGGGCCGCAGCAGCGCGCCGGACCCGAGCGTATCCGCCCACACGCGCCCGTCGTCGAGGGTCGAGAACATGGCGCCCGCCGCGCCGAGAATCGACGGGTTCTGATCCTGCGGCAGCGGCGCTGCCCCGTCGGGGTCCGGCATGTACCCGATCGCGTGCGGCGCGGTCCAGTCGGCGACATCGGGGGTGTAGCTCGTGCCGGTCTGGCCGAGCGGGTCGAGGATCCGGGCCTGCAGCGCGGTCGCGTAGTCGTCGCCCGTCACCCGCTCGATCACCGCGGCGAGCAGGTTGGTGTTGGCGTTCGTATAGACGTACTCGGTTCCCGGGGCGAACTGCGCGGGTGCCCCGAGCACGCCGCTGTTGAGCTCTTCGAGGGTGTAGACGTGGGTCTGGTCCTTGACGTACTCGGCAAAGAACTCGTCGGTGACATAGTCGGCGACGCCGCTCGACATGTTCGCAAGCTGCAGCAGCGTGATCTCGTCACCGTTCGTGACCCCGTCGACGTACCGGTCGATCGTGTCGTCAAGCCTGAGCTCGCCCTCGTCGGCGAGCTGCAGCACCATCGTGACCGTGTACGACTTCGTGATGCTGCGGATTGGCCAGCTCATCTCGGTGGTGACCGGCGCGTCTTCTGCGACGTCGGCGACGCCGGTCGCGGTGGTCCACGACCCGGATCCGGGAACCCAGACCCCAGCTGCGGCCCCCGGAACGTCGTACTCGGCGAGCGTGCGGTCGAGCGCGTCCTGCAGCCGCTGCTGCAGCTCCGCTGGCAGCTCGCCGGCCGGGGCTTCCGGCCGCTCAACGGCACCCGCGTCGGCGGCCGCGGTCGGCTGGCCTGCCTCCCCAGGGGCGGCGGCGCAGCCGCTCAGTAGCAGGCCGCCCACCGCGAGGACCGCGAGCGCTCCCGCGCGTGCGCGCCCGCTGCGTGGCCGCTGGGCCTCGGTGATCTTGCTCATCTGGATCATCCCCCGTCCGCAGCGGGGCGACCGCGCCCCGCTGTCCCCGGTATTTTCGCATCGATCGCGGAGCAGCGGAAGAGCTTCTGGTGCGGGAGCAGTGGCCGGCCCGTGCGTCCCCACTCGCAACGGGAAGCCGGAGCGGCTAAGCTGTTCTGCATGGGACTGATTGAGGTGGATGGCCGCTAGCCACCGCACGCCGGTGGCGCACGCACGCAGCACGAGCTGCGCGCGAGCCTGAGCTCACGTTTCCGCACGGATCCGCCCGCACCGGGCGTTGATCCACGGGCGAGCCGCCACCCACCTCTCACCACCGTTCTACTCATCCGACGCAAGCGCACCCTCGGGCACCGCTCGCCTTCCGGACGCCCGGCGACCCGCCGCGGCCCGCCGCAGGCACCCCGCGGGGGCAGGCCGTGGCCGGCCGGTGCCGCACGGACGGCCAGGCCCCGCGCTCCCGGTCGCAGCGCCGCGCGTCTCACACACGCTGAAAGCACACCATCATGTCTCACCACTCCCCCATTTCGCTGCACGAGCTCACCCTCGTGTGGCCAGACGGTACCGCCGCGCTCACGCGCGTCACCGGCACATTTTCGGCCGGCCGCACCGGGCTCACGGGCAGCAACGGCGCCGGAAAATCGACGCTGCTGCGGCTCATCGCCGGCGAGCTCGCGCCCACGTCCGGGCGCATCACCACGGACGGCGAGGTCGGCTATCTCCCCCAGCAGCTCACGCTGCGCGGAGACGCCCCCGTGTCCGAGCTGCTCGGCATCGGAGCGACGCTCGCGGCGCTCCGAGCCATCGAGTCCGGCGACGTCGACCAGCGCCACTTCGACGCGGTGGGCGACGACTGGGACGTCGAATCGCGCGCCGCGGAGGCGCTCGACCAGATCGGGCTCGGCACCGCCTCGCTCGACCGCCGGGTCGCCGAGCTTTCGGGCGGAGAGGCGATGCTCGTGGCGCTCACCGGCCTGCGGCTGCGGCGCACCCCGATCACGCTGCTCGACGAGCCCACGAACAATCTGGATCGCGCCACCCGAGCGCAGCTCGGCGAGTTCGTCGATGCGTGGCCGGGCACCCTCGTGGTCGTGAGCCATGACCGGGAGCTGCTCGAGCGCATGGACCACACCGCCGAGCTGTTTGCGGGCCGCCTCGAAACCTTCGGCGGGCCATACAGCGCGTGGGAGCAGCACCGCGAGCAGGAGCAGGCGGCTGCCGAGCAGGCGGCGCGGGCGGCGCAGCAGGCCCTGAAGGTGGAGAAGCGGCAGCGGGTCGAGGCGGAAACCAAGCTCGCGCGCCGGGCACGCACGGCGGCGAAGACGCAGCGCGACGGCGGGATCCCCAAGATCATCGCCGGCACCCGGGCGAACCGCGCGCAGGCCTCGGCCGGAGCGCTGCGCACCACGCTCGACGACAAGGTCGTATCGGCGCAGGCCGCCGTCGACGCCGCGGACGCGCGCGTGCGCAGCACCAGCCGCATCAACCTGACGCTCCCGGATCCCGGGGTCGCGCGCGGCCGGCGGATCGCCGAGCTGCACGCGGGGTCCCGGGACGACCGGGCAGGCGGCAACAGCAGCAGCAGCAGCAGCCAGTCGATCGTGGTGCAGGGCCCGGAGCGGGTGGCGCTGATCGGCCCGAACGGATCCGGCAAGTCGACCCTGATCGAGCAGCTCCGCAGCGGCGGAGCTGCGGTGCCGGGGCGCGCGTCCGGACAGCTCCTCACCGACCGCGTGGGCTACCTGCCGCAGCGACTCGACGGGCTCGACGAGGACGCGAGTGCGCTGCACAACGTGCGCGCGGTGACGCCCGAGGCGACCGACGGCGTGATCCGCAACCAGCTCGCCCGGATGCTGCTGCGCGGCGACGCCGCGGATCGGCCGGTGCGCACGCTCTCCGGCGGCGAGCGCTTCCGGGTGTCGCTGGCTCGTCTGCTGCTCGCCGATCCGCCGGCGCAGCTCCTCATCCTCGACGAGCCGACCAACAACCTCGATCTCGCCAGCGTTGAGCAGCTCGCCGAAGCGCTCGATGCGTACCGGGGGGCGCTGCTCGTCGTGAGTCACGACTTCGCGTTCCTCGAGCGGATCGGGATCGACACGGTGCTCGCACTCGACGCGGACGGGAGGCTCACCCAGCGCCGCGGGCTCACGGAGGAGGCGGAACCGGGCGGCCCTCAGCGACGCTGAGGGCCGCCGAGCAGCCCCGTGCAGCCGCGCCGAGCAGCCCCGTGCGGCGACGCCACACCGCGCTGAGATATATGGATGACATATCTTCGAGCGGCTGAAACATATTCGCTATCGTGGCTGGGGAGCGCACCGATGCGCCCACGTGGGACGTCGGTGCGCGGGAGCTCCCGCCGGGACTCCGATCCCCACGCAGAACGAGGTCCCGCATGCCCCACGCTCAGCCTGATCCCGCACCCGTCGCGATCGTCACCGGGGCCACCGGGGGCATCGGCCGGGCAATCGCGCGGCGCCTCGCGGCGCGCGGCTTCAGGATCGTCGCGCACGGCTGCGGCACGCAGGAGGCCGGGGACGCGCTCTGCGCCGAGCTGGGCGACGCCCGGTACGTTGAGGCGGATCTGTCCGATCCGGCGCAGGCGGCCGAGCTCGCCGAGGCCGCGCGCGCCGCGTTCGGGCGCATCGACGTGGTGATCAACAACGCGGGGATCGGGATCCCGGTGCCGCACGCCGATCTCGCCGCGGTCACGCCAGACTTCTTCACGCGAATGCTCTCGGTGAATCTCGCCGGACCCTGGTATCTCGTGCAGGCCTGCGCGTCAGATCTCGCCGCCGCGCGCGGCAGCGTGATCAACATGACATCCCTCGCGGCGAGCACGGTGAGCGGGAGTTCGATCCCGTACGCGGTCAGCAAGGCCGGGCTTGAGCACCTCACACGGCTCCTCGCGGTGGCGCTGGGGCCCGAGGTGCGGGTCAATGCGATCGCGCCGGGACTTGTCGACACCGAGCGCACCCTTGGCTGGGACCAGATCCGGGACCGTGTCATCGAGACGAGTCCGCTGCGGCGCTCGGGCACGCCGGAGGACATCGCCGCGGCGTGCCTGGCCCTGCTCGACACCGACTATGTCACCGGGGCGATACTCCCCGTCGACGGCGGGCAGCGACTGATCTAAAGGAGGCACACATGACCGGCACCAGTTCCCCGGCCCGCGTGGGGTTCATCGGGCTCGGCGCGATGGGTGCGCCAATGGCGCACCGACTCCTCGACGCCGGACACGAGCTACACGTGTGGAATCGCAGCCCCGAGCGCGCGGCGCCATTCGCGGCGCGCGGCGCGCGAGTGGCCGACGGGCCGGCAGAGCTGGCGGAGTCCTGCGACATCGTGCTCGGCTGCGTGCTCGGCTCCGCGGCCGTGCGCGAGGTGTACCTGTGCGAGGGCGGACTCGTCTCGGCGGCGAGGCCCGGCCTCGTGCTCGTCGAGCACGGCACCTTCGACCCGGGGCTCGCGAGCGAGCTTGGTGCGGCCGCGGCCGCGCGCGGCGTCTTCTTTGCAGACGCCCCCGTGAGCGGCGGCGCGGTCGCGGCGGCGGCCGGGACGCTCGCCGTGATGGCCGGCGGCCACCCCGAGGCCCGCCAGCCCCTGCTGGAGGTGGCCGCCGCGTACGCCGGTGTGATCGAGTGGCTGGGGCCGGTGGGCAGCGGGCTCGCGCTCAAACTGGTGAACCAGATGCTCGTGAGCACGCACGTCGCGATCGCGGCCGAGGCCGCGAACCTCATTGACGCGCTCGGCATCGACCCGGCCGCGGCCACCCGCGCGCTCTCGGGCGGGTGGGCGCAGAGCGCGATGCTCGAACGCTGCCTTCCGCTCGCGCTCGCGGCAGACTTCGAGGCGCCCTCAGACGCGACAATCGGGGGGCTCGCCGAGGCGCAGCGGCTGCTCGCCGAGCTCTCGGCAACCACCGCCACGCCGCTGCCGGTGTTCGCGAGCGCTGCCGAGCGCTTCGCGGCGGCGCGCGCGCTGGGCTGGGGCGGTCGGGATCTCGCCGCGCTCGCGGCGCTCACCCGACGCTAGGGCGCGGCAAAACGCTGGGGCGGGTCCGAACGCGGTCCCGCGGCGGGATGCGGTCCCGCGACAGAGTGCGCACCCGGGGCAAGACGCTGGGGCGGAGCCGACCCCCGCTCAGTACCCCGCGGCCGGATCCACGAGCCCGACGAGCTCGCGGCCGGCGCGGCGGCGCGCCACGTTTTCGCCCACCCGCGCGGCGTAGAGCGGCCTGATCATCTCGAGCGTGTCGGCGGCGTGCGGCGTGATGAGCGCCCGCGGCTCCTCCCAGAGCGGGTGCCCGTCGGGGAGCGGCTCAGGATCGGTGACGTCGAGTGCGGCGCCGGCGATCCGGCCGGCCCCGAGCGCCGCGACGAGCGCGTCGGTGTCGACGAGCGCCCCGCGCGCAATGTTGATGAGGACCGCGTGCGCGGGCAGCGCCGCGAGCGCCGCAGCGTCGATCAGCTGGCGTGTGTCGGGGGTGGCCGCGGCCGCGAGCACGACGACATCGGCCGTGGGCAGCACCGCCATGAGCTCCGCGTCCGTCACCGTGCGATCGGCCGCGGCGACCGGCTCACCGCGGCGGCGCACCACCGTGACCCGCGTGTCGAAGCACTTCATCAGGCGCACGATCTCAAGCCCCACCCCGCCGGCTCCCACGACCACCACGTGGAGCCCGTGGAGCGAGGTCCCGCTCGCCGGGGCCCACGACCGCGCGCGCACCCGCTCGGGGAGCTCGCGCAGCAGGGCGAGCGTGAGCGCGAGGGCGTGCTCGGCGACGGGGAGCGCGAACGCCCCCTTCGCGCTCGTCCAGATCAGCCCGGGGTGATCGCGCAGTGACGCGGCAAACGCCTCGATCCCGGCGCTCGGCAGCTGCACCCAGGGGATGCCCGGGTGCGCAGCGAGCGTGTCGTGCAGCTCCGCGGGCGTGCCACCGTAGCTGCAGACAATTCCCTGCGCGTCGGCCGCGTCCTGCACCGCCTCGGCCCCGGTGGCCGCGAGCTGCTCGGCGAGCTCCGGGAAGAGGTCCCCGATCACCCTGATTCGGAGTGCGGTGTCGCTCATGTGTGACTTCCCCTCGGTCGCGGCCCGGCGACGCCGCCGGGCTCACCTCAGCGTACGAAACCACAAGATATATCACAAATATATCTCTCATATGGAGTAAGAGATTTCTTTCTTCGGTAGATTCCTATGTGCCCGACAGAGTGGTTGGGCACCGAAGGAGAACAATGTCACAGCGAGGCATCACCGGCACCGGCGGGGCGCTCTTCAGCGATCCGGGTCAGGACGGTCTCATGCACCGCGCGTTTCTGCGCGGCGGCGGCGCGAGTGCCGAGGACGTGCGACGCACCCCCGTGATCGGGATCGCGAACAGCGCGTCAGACCTCAACCCGTGCAACAAGGGGCTCGCGCTGCTGGTGCGCGAGGTCAAGCGCGGGGTGCGCGACGCCGGCGGGCTCCCGCTCGAATTCCCCACCATCTCGATCTCCGAGCCGTTCACCCGCCCGACAAGCCTGTACCTGCGCAACCTCATGTCGATCGACGTCGAGGAGATGATCACCGTCTCCCCCATCGACGGCGTCGTACTCATGGGCGGCTGCGACAAGACGGTGCCCGCGCAGCTCATGGGCGCCGTGAGCGCGGGCAAACCGGCCACGATGGTGGTCGCGGGGCCGCGGCCGGTGTCGTGCCACCGCGGCAACTCCTCGGTCACCGTGGACGACGCCTGGCCCATGTGCGACCGCCGCCGCGTTGGCGAGGTTGACGACGCGGAGTGGCTCGAGTTCGAGGGGAACCTCAACACGGACGTTGGCACCTGCAACGTGCTGGGCACCGCGAGCACCATGGCCGCGATCGCCGAACTGCTCGGCTTTGCACTCCCGGGCAGTGCGTTCGCGGAGTCGGTGAGCGCGCGGCGGCGCGAGATCGCGTACCGCACTGGGGTCGAGGCGGTGGCCGCGGTGCGGCGCGGGACGAGCCCGCGCGATCTCGTCACCATGGCGTCGCTCGAGAACGCGTTCCGCGCGGTCACCGCGCTCGGCGGCTCGACGAACGCGGTGATCCATTTGGAGGCGATCGCCGGCCGGGCCGGTGTGATGATCGGGATCGACAATTTCGCGGCGTGGTCGCAGAGCACCCCCTACCTCACGAACGTGCGCCCCGGCGGGAGCGAGACACTCCCCGAGATCGAGGCCGCCGGCGGCGTCCCGAGCGTGCTCGCCCAGATCCCGGACTTGCTGCACCTCGATGCGCTGACCGCCCTCGGCACGAGCTGGGGCGACGAGCTCGCCGCGGTCACTCCACCGGCGAGCCCCGCGATCGCGGACCGCGCCGCTCCGCGCGCCCCGCGCGGCGCGCTCGTGATGCTCCGCGGCAACCTCGCGCCTGGCGGGGCGGTACTCAAGACGGCCGGGGCCGGCGACCCGGCGCTGTTCACGCACCGCGGCAGGGTCGTGGTGTTCGACGGCCTCGACGATTTGAACGCGCGCATCGACGACCCTGATCTCGACGTTGACGCCCAGAGCATCCTCGTGCTGCGCGGCCTCGGCCCCGTGGGCGCGCCCGGCATGCCGGAGGTGGGGCACATCCCGATCCCCGCAAAGCTTCACCGGCGCGGCGTCACCGAGATGGTGCGCATCTCCGACGCGCGCATGAGTGGCACCTCGACCGGCGTGGTCGCGCTCCACGTCTCCCCCGAGGCAGCCGTCGGCGGCCCGCTCGCGTACCTGCGCGACGGCGACGAGGTACTGCTCGACGCCGAGGCCGGACGCCTCGAACACTTCGTCGACCCGGCAGAGTTCGCGGCGCGTACGCCCTACCGCCCAGCCCCGCCCCCCACGCGCGGCTTCGCCAGCCTGCACGCCGCGCACGTGCTGCAGGCAGAGTTCGGCTGCGACTTCGACTTCCTCCGCGACCCTGCGGCGCCCGGCGCCGCACCGATCCGCCACCACGATTCAGGAGTACCCACACCATGACCACAGATACCCCGCCCCTCGCGCTCTCCGCGCGCAACATCCACAAGAGCTACGGCGAGAAAGAAATCCTGCGCGGCATCAGTGTCGATGTGCGCAAGGGCGAGCACATCGCCATCATCGGGCCGAGCGGGTCCGGCAAGAGCACGTTCATCCGCTGCCTGAACGCGCTCGAAGTGCCCGACGCCGGCACCATCGATCTGCGCGGTGAACGCGTATTCGACGCCGAGCGCCGCACCCCCGTGGCGTCGGTGCGCGAGCTGCGCAAGCGCGTGGGCATGGTGTTTCAGTCGTTCAACCTCTTCGCCACGCAGACCGCCCTCGAAAACGTGAGCCTCGCGCAGCGACGGGTGCTCGGCCGCAGCAAGGAGGAGGCCGCGCAGCGCTCCGAGGAGCTGCTGGAGCGGGTCGGCCTGCGCGAGCACACGCACAAGCTGCCGCGCCAGCTCTCGGGCGGCCAGCAGCAGCGCGTGGCGATCGCCCGCTCCCTCGCGCTCGACCCAGAGGTGATCCTGTTCGACGAGCCCACCAGCGCGATCGACCCCGAAATGCGGGTCGAGGTGCTCAAGGTGATGAAGGAGCTTGCCGAGGGCGGTATGACGATGCTCATGGTGACCCACGAGATCCAGTTCGCGCGGGAGGCCGCCGACCGAGTCATGTTTATCGCCGACGGCGAGGTCATCGGCCTCGATACCCCCGAGGCGATGCTCGTCGACCCCGCGCACGAGCGCGTTCGGCGGTTCGTGAACGCCCTGAGCGGGGTCGTCTGATGCTTGATCCCCGCTACATTGCCGAGGGGCTGCTCGTCACCCTCCAAATTTGGGGCGGCGCGCTCGTGCTCTCGCTCGTGCTCGGCATTCCCGTCGCGATGCTGCGGCGCTCAGCCAACCCGGTCGCGAAGGCGGTCGGGGCGTTCTGGGCCTGGATCGCGCGCGGGATCCCGCCCGTCGCGTGGCTCATCATCATCTACTTCGGCCTCTCGCTCGGCATCATCTCGGAGGTGCCAGTGCTCGCCGCGATCGTTGGGCTGGGGATCATCAACTCGGCCTACATCGGAGACAGCATTCGCGCTGGCCTCGACGCGGTCCCGCTCGGTCAGTGGGAGGGCGCCGCGTCGGTGGGGCTCGGCCGCTGGGACACGCTCACCCGCGTGGTACTTCCGCAGGCCGTCCCCGTGATGCTCGCCTCGGTCGCGGCGTACTCGATCACGCTGCTCAAGAACACCGCGATCGCCTCGATCATTGGAGCCAACGAATTGGTCTTCTACGCGTACAACGCCGTACAGATCGGCGCTGATCCGGTCCTGTCGTTCCTCACCATTGGCGCCGTCTACCTCGTGATCACGGTGCCCATCGGAATCCTCGCCCGCCACCTCGGCACGCGCAGCGCTGCGGGGGTGACCGGCTGATGCAAGAGTTCTTCACCCTCGTGGTCGCCCTGCTCCCCGGGCTCGGGGTCAGCATCGCGATGGCCGCAGCGAGCATCGCCGTCGGGATCCCGCTCGGTTTCCTGGCCGGGCTCGCGCTCAACGGGAAGCGCAAGTGGCTGCGCGTCCTCGCCATCGTGCTCGTCGAAACGTTCCGCGGCTTTCCCGCGCTGCTCACCCTCTACCTCGTGTACTTCGGGCTCGCCAGCGTGGTCACCCTCGACCGCTTCACGTCGATCATGGTGGCGTTCGGGCTCACCACCGCCGCGTACACCGCCGAAATCTTCCGCGCGTCGATCGCGAGTGTGCCGCGCGGGCAGATCGAGGCGGCCGAGGCGCTTGCCCTGTCGCGCTCAGACGTGACCCTGCGCATCATTGTGCCGCACGTGCTCAACATTGCCGTGCCACCGCTGATCGGCATCGCAATCATCACCTTCCAGGGCACCGCGCTCGCATACGCGATCGGCGGCAAGGAGCTCCTCGGGTCCGCGTACTCGATCGGTATGACGAACCTGCGGGTGCTTGAGCCGCTCCTGGTGGCGGGGTTCCTGTACCTCGTGGTGACGTCGCTGCTCGCGTGGATGGAGGTGATCGCGGACCGCCGGGCGGAGCGCATCACCGGCAGCATCGCGCACCGCAGGCCGCCGCGCAAACGCGGCCGTGGCCGCGGCGAGCGCGTGGCGCTGAGCACCCGAGCCGTCAACATCGCCGCCGCGGCACCACCCGTTTCTTCTCCGCGTTTCACCACAGCACACCCAACCGAATAGGAGCACCACGCAATGCGATCACTCACCGGATTCCGCATCACCGCCCAACGCTCCGGCGTTGCCATCGCCGGCACCGCCGCCGCACTCCTGCTGCTCACCTCCTGCGCCGGCTCAGGCGAACCGGCGCAGGAGGCCGGGGCCGCAGTCGCCGAAGACTGCACCCCGCTGCACGAGTTCACCACGATCGAACCGGGCGTCCTCACCGTCGCCGCGATGAACGCGGCGCCGAAGTTCCACGCGCTCTCGGACAGCGGCCCGTTCACCGGGATCGATGCCACGCTGATCCCCGAGTTCGCCGCGGAGAACTGCCTCGAGGTGAAGTTCAAGCCAATGACGGGGGCCGCGGCCCAGCTCGATCTCCGCGAGGGCAAGTCGGACATGTTCGGCGGCCTCATCCTCAAGACGCCCGAACGGGCCGAGGTGTTCGCGCAGACCGAGGGGAGCATCCTGTATGAGACGCTCGGGATCACGTCGGCGAAGGACGCCGCGTACGACACGGTCGACTCGCTGCAGGGCAAGCGTGTGGGCACCCTCTCGGGGTCGTACTACGTCGAGCCCCTCAAGGCCGCGTACGGCGCGAACAACGTCGAGGAGTACCAGAGCGACGCGAACGCGTTCGAGGATCTCAAGGCCGGCCGCATCGACGCGGTGGCGTGGCAGAGCATCCAGGGTTTCAACTTCACCGACCGCGACGACGACTACGTCACGAAGATCCTCGACGACGACCAGAAGTATCCGGAGCTCACCGTGCTCCTCGAAAACAACTGGCCCCACACGAAGGGGAACTCCGCGATGACCGCCGCGATCGACGACTACTACGAGCGCGCGAAGGCAGACGGCACCGTTGCCCGCGTGCTCGAGGAGAACGAGATCGGGGAGGAAGCCGCCGAGCTCTACGTCAACGGGCGATAGCCCGGCCCGCGGCCGGCTGTGCGGCGGGAGCGATCCCGCCGCACAGCCGGCCGCTTTTGGGCAGAACTGGCAGTTCGCGGCGGCTCTGAGAGTAATATCACACAGGATGGACCTACACATGGAGCAGAGCTGGAGCGGCTCGGCCGCGCCCGCCGAAGACCTCTCGGTGACCCAGCGCGTACTCGCTGAGTTGCGCACCGAAATCGTCACCGCACGGCTCGCTCCCGGCAGCGTGATCCGCGAGGCGGACATCGCCGCGCGCTTCCGCGTCTCGAAGACCCCGGTCCGCGAGGCGCTCCAGCGGCTCCTCGCCGAGGACTTCGTGATGGTGTTCCCCAGGCGCGGCTACATGGTACGGCAGGTCGGCATCAGCGACATCAAGAACATCATGGCCCTGCGCATGTACATCGAGCCGCCGCTGTCTGCGGTCGCGGCGACGCGGCGCACGCCCAAGCTGCTCGACCGGCTCGGCGCCCTGCTCGACCTGCAGCGCGACGAGAGCCTCGACCACGCGTCGCGGCTCGCGGTGGCACCCGAGTTCCACGGGCTCATCGCCGACGTCTCGCGCAACGATCGCGTCAACCGACTCCTCCGCACCTACTTCGACGAGACCACCCGGATGCACTACCTGTTCCCAGAGGCCACGGCGCACGTCACCTCCGAGGAGGAGCTCACCGCGCACCAGGAAATCCTCGATGCGATCGCCGCGCAGGATCCGGATCGGGCCTCCGCCGCGATGGCGCACCACCTCGCCGAGTCGAACGAGGCGCTCCTCCGCTCCTTCTACTAGTCGCAGTGCGGCGCGCCGGCTGCAAGGCTACCGCCCGGCGTCGGTCGAGTTGAGGCGCAGCCACTCGTCCCACGACGAGGGCGCGCCGGAGAGCACGGTGTCACCGGCGGCCTCGGCCGCCGCCGCCGCGCGAAGCCCGAGGAGCACGTAGTCGAGCTGGCGCAGGTGGATCTCGTTCGCGCGCTGCCGGTCGACCGCGAGGGGCGGCCGGAGGTGCGTGATCGTGAGCATCAGGTCGGCCGGGCCGTAGTGCGCGGGCACGAGGCCGCGCTCACGGTCCGCGCCGACGAGCGCCTCAAGCCCGAGCCGCAGCCGCTCCGCGAGCGCGTCGATCTCCCCGGTGGTCTCCACGTAGCGGCCGAACGTGGTGAGCAGCGGCGTTGACGCCGCGACGATGTGGCGGCGAAGGAAGCGCTCGACTCGTGAGGCCGGTGCGGGCGCCTCCGGGTCGGGCACGGCGCACGACTCAACGAGCTCGCAGATCTGCTCAAGGGACAGCACCCGGATCGCGTTGACCAGCTCCGTTTTGCTCGGGTAGCGCCGGTAGATGCTCGCCACCCCGGTCTGCGCGCGGGCGGCGATCTCGGCCATCGGCGCGCCCCAGCCGTACTCGCTGAAGACCTCGCGGGCAGCCTGCAGGATCGACGCGTCGTTGCCCTGGGCTTCGCGGGCGCGACCGCGCAGCGGCGGGGGCACCGGCTCGGTCGAATTCACCCTTTCACAATAGCGCTCGATCCAATACGATTCTATCGGAACGAATGATTCCGTTCCGATCGGCCTCGCGCCGCGCGGCCTCCGGTGCCCCGCCGCGCGCGGCCCCACCCGCACACCACGTCACGTCACAGATTTGAGTCGCTTTGCCCGCCGCATCATCC
This sequence comes from Leucobacter luti, assembly GCF_004217175.1. GTDB lineage: Bacteria > Actinomycetota > Actinomycetes > Actinomycetales > Microbacteriaceae > Leucobacter > Leucobacter luti. The sequence continues at coordinate 191,855 of NZ_SHKI01000002.1, read as the reverse complement.
GACACCGCCCCGTCCCGGGTGGTCCCCCCAGTCCCCCGCTCCCGCGGACTCGTCTTCGCCCTCGCGCTCGCCGTGCTCGCGTTCTCGATGATGCAAACGCTGCTCGTCCCGGCGCTCCCCACACTCACTCGCGAGTTCGGGATCGACGCCGCGCTGGCCGGCTGGATCCTCACGAGCTACCTCCTGTGCGGCGCGATCGCCGCCCCGATCCTCGGCGCGCTCGGCGATCGGCACGGGCACCGCAAGATCCTGTTCGTCACCCTGGGGCTCTTCATCGCGGGCGGGGTGCTCGCCGCGGTCGCCCCGTCGTTCCCCGTGCTGCTCGCGGGGCGGGTGCTGCAGGGGGCCAGCACCGCCACGTTCCCGCTCGCGCTCGCGATCGTGCGCCGGCACACGACCGGCCCCGCGCAGTCAGCAGCGATCGGCTGGCTCAGCGGCACCATGGGTCTCGGGGCCGGGGCCGCGCTCGTGGTCGGCGGCGTGATCGTCGAATCCCTCTCGTGGCACTGGCTGTTTGTCACCGGCGCCGTCATGGGCGCGCTCGCGCTGGTGCTCGTGGCAGCGTTCGCCCCGGCATCGGCCCGCGGCCAGGCCACGCGCACCGACTGGCCGGGAACGATCCTGCTCACGGTCGGCCTGCTCGCGCTGCTGCTCGCCATTTCCCAGGGCGGGCGCTGGGGCTGGACGTCCGTGCAGGTGCTCGGCCTCGCGGCGCTCGCCGTCGCGGCGCTCTGGGCGCTCGTGATCGTCGAGCGCCGCACGGCCGCCCCGCTCCTGGACGTGCGCACGCTCGCGCGCCCAGCGCTCGCCATCACGAACGGGATCACTTTGTTCCTCGGCTTCGTCCCCTACCTCTGCTACATCGGCCTCCCCGTGCTGCTGCAGGGGCCGGGCGAACCGGGGTTCGGTCAGGGCTTCAGCGTCACCCAGACCGGCATCGCGCTCCTCCCCGGGGCGATCCTCGTGTTCCTCGGCGGCCGCTTCGCGCCGTGGCTGATCAGCCGGGTCGGCCCGCGCGCCACCGCGTTCGTGGCGCTCGCGGCGATGGGGGTCGGCGGCGCCGGCATCGCGGTCGCGCCGGGCAGCCTCGCGGTGATCGTGGTGTTCTTCGCCCTGGTGGGCCTCGGCAACGGGATCGGCTTCGCCGTGGTCGCCGAGCTGGTTGCCGGCCTCGCCCCGCGCGACGAGGTCGCCGCCGCGCTCGGCGTCAACGGCGTGCTCCGCACGGTCGGCTCCGCGCTCGGCGCGCCCGTGGCGACCGCCGTGCTCGCGAGCGGTGCCTGGGCGGTGGGCGGCGCGCCCTCGGCCGCCTCGTTCACGGCGCTCTTCGTGCTCGGCGCCGTGGTGAGCATCGTGGGAGCGTGCTTCGCGCTGACGCTCCGCCCCGGCCCCCGCCGCTAGGCGCGGCTTGGGCCGGGGTGAGTCCGGCGGGCTGGGCGTCCGGTTAGAGGCCCAGCTCGTCGAGCCGCGTTTCGAAGCGGAGCTGCACGTCCTCCGGGTCGGCATCGGCCCCGTCCGCCCAGATCGCGTCGAGCTCGCCCTGCACCTCGGCCGGGAGCGCCTCGTACTTGCGGCTCCAGTTCGCGATCGGCGTCCAGTACCCCACAACCTTGAAGTTGGCGGTGGGCAGCTCGAGCTCGCGGCGCAGATACTTGCGCGCGTCGCGCAGCGCCACGGTCTCCCCGGCCACCCAGACGTAGCCCTCGGTGAGCGGGAGCCGCGCGTCGACCACGCTGCGCACGATCTGGCCGAGCGCACTCGGCCCGTGCCCGTTGCCCCCGACCACCCAGGACACCTCAACGTGCGGCCCCACGGGGAGTTCGATGCGCTCGTTCTCGTCGGCAATCTCGATCACCACGCGGGTGCGCACCTCGGGCGGCGCCTCCGCGAGGATGCGCGCCACCGCCGGGATGCCGGTCTGGTCGGCGGCGAGCACCTGCCAGCTGATCCCGGGCGGCGGGGCGTAGAGCCCCGTCGGCGAGTTGAGGCCGAGCACGTGGCCGGGGGCCGCACCTGCCGCCCACGGGCCGGCCACCCCCGCGGCGTGCACCACAAAGTCGATGTCGAGCTCGCCCCGCTCGGGCCGCACCCCGCTGATCGTGTACGTGCGCATGGGGGCGTCCGGGGCACCCTCGGGAGTCACCCACCAGTCGCCGTCGGGAATCGGCAGCGACACGTCGGTGGGGTCGGCGCCGTGCGGGAAGAACACGCGCACGTACTCGTCGCCGATGCCTGTGCTCAGAAACTCCGAGATGCCGGCGCCGCCGAGCGTAATGCGGACGAGCGATGGGCTGAGTTCGGCGGTCTGCGTGACGATACCGCGGTGGATGCTCACGGGGTCTCCGTTTCTGGTGGGGTGGTGGGTGGGTCGTTCGGGGAGGCGTGGGGCGGCATGACACCGCGGGGGCCGGTCTGGGCGAGCCAGAATCGCCGGTAGGCCCCGCCCGCGGCGATGAGTTCTTCGTGCGTGCCGCGCTCGATCACGGCGCCGTCGGCGCACACGAGAATCTGGTCGGCCGTGGCGGCGTGCTGCAGCTGGTGGGCGATGAGCACGGCGGTGCGACCGCGACGCAGTGCGGCGATGGCGCGGTCAACTTCGGCGCGGTGCTGCAGACCGACGTCGGCGGTCGCCTCGTCGAGGATCACGAGCGCCGGATCGGCGAGGATTGCGCGCGCGACGGCGAGCTGCTGGATCCGGCCCCCGTCGAGGTCCGGGTCGAGGTCGAGGTCGCTCCCGGGAGCCGCCGCGACAAGCGGTTTGGCCCAGTCGGCGCCGGCCGCGGTGAGCGCGGCTCCCAGCTCAGCATCGCTCGCCCCGGGCGCCGCGAGCCGCAGGTTCGCCGCGACCCCGCCGCGGAACAGGTGCAGCTCCTGCGACAGCGCGAACGGGATCGCCGGCGGCGTGAGCCGCAGGGTGCCGGCGGCCGGGGCGTCGTGCCCGGCGATGAGCCTGGCGAGCGTGCTCTTACCGGACCCCGAGGCCCCCACGATCGCGGTCGTGGTGCCGGGCGCTCCCCGCATGCTGACGCCCCGCACCCCGCGCGCGGTGCCGGGGTAGGCGAAACTCACCTCGCGCAGCTCGATCGCGGTCCGGGCGGTGGCCGCCGCCGGGGTGGCCGGGTGCGGCAGCGGCGCATCGGCGGCGAGCCCGATGACGCCGACGAGCCGCGCGAGCCCGATCGCCGCGCGCTGCACGTCGTCGAGGCCAAAAATGAGCTGGCCGATCGGGTCGAAGAGGCGGTGGAACACGAGCGCGGCGGTGGTGACGGCGCCGACGGTGAGCGCGCCCTGTGCGTGCAACAGCCAGCCGGCGGCGAGGATCCCGATGAGCCCTGCGGCCTCGCCCCCGTTGATGGATCGGAAGAGGCGGTTGCGCAGGCCCACGCCGACGATCTGCACGCGGATCGACGCGCGGGCGCGCTCCGCGACGAGGTCGAGCGCGTGCCCCTGCTCGTTGAGCGCCGTCAGCGTCTCGTGACCGTCGATCGCCTCAAGTACGGCCTGGCTGCGCGCGGCCTCGCGGGCGCGCACCTCGCGGAACACGACGCGCGAGCGGCGCAGGAACGCCCGCGTGCCCAGCACGTAGAACGGCACGCACGCGAGCCCGGCGAACGCCAGCCACGGGTTGAGCACGGTGAGTGCGGCGAGCGAGACCACAATGGCGAAGCCCGCCGAGAGCAGCGCCGGGACCACGTTTCCCCCGGCCTCGGAGACGGCATCGACGTCGCCGGTGACGCGCGAGAGCAGGTCGGCGCTTTCGGCGTCGTCGACGCGCCGCGCCGGGAGCCGCATCGCCGCGGTGAAGACATCCTCCCGCAGCCGGGCCAGGAGGTCCTGCACCAGGCCGACCAGGATCCGCGCCCCCCACAGGGCGACGAGCGCGGCCCCGATGGCGCCCGCGGCAACCCCGGCCACCCACACCGCGACGACCGGCCAGGCGGCCCCGGCGGTGACCGCGTCAACGATCCGGCCCAGGCAGGCGGGCATCACGAGCCCGAGCGCCGCCGCGACGAGGAATAGGACCGCGACGCCGGCGAGCCGGCCCCGCTCGCGTCGCAGGTGCCCGCGCAGCGCGCCCCACACCTCGGCCCCGCTGGCGATCGGCAGGCCGGGGCCGTCGCCGGGGTGCGGTGCTTCAGCCACGTCGCTCACCACCGTCGCCGCCCGCCGCGGCGCTCGCCTCGAACACCACGCGATCGCAGGCGGCGAGCAGCACGGGCGAGGTGGTGATCGCGATCACGGTGCCGCTGTGGCGCGCGAGTCCCTCGGCGATCAGCGCCTCCGTGACCGCGTCAACGGCGGAGGTCGGCTCATCGAGCACGAGCACCTGCGCATCCGAGTGGAGGCCGCGCGCGATGCTGATGCGCTGCCGCTGGCCGCCGGACAGCCGGCGCCCGGCCTCGCCCACCTGCGCGTCCCAGCCGCCGGCCTGGTGCACGGTGTCGTGCAGCGCGGCAGCCGCCACCGCGCCCGCGTGCGGCACCGCTTCGGGGTGCCCGCCCCGCCCGCGCACCGACTCGCGCAGTGTGCCGCTCGCGATGACGTGCCGGTGCGGCAGCGAGACGACGCGGCGCCGATACGCCACGGGATCGAGCTCCCGCGCGTCGTGGTGCTCCCCGGCGACGGCGAGCGTCACCGCGCCGGTGGCCCCCGCGGCCCGCAGCCCAAGCCGCCGGGAGAGCTCCCGGGCCGACTCGCTACTGGCCGGGCGGACGCCGAGCAGCTCGCCGCTGCGCACGGCGACGCGGTCGGAGCCGAGGCTGAAGGTGAGCACCGCGCCGGTGGCGTCGGCGGAGCCAGGGGCACCCGCGGCGTCCAGATCCGCGGGTCCGGCCGCACCGGCGGCGGGCACCCCGAGGAGGTCATCGGCGTTGATCACCTCGGCGAGCCGCCGCGCCGAGGCGAGCTTGTGGATCCAGTTCGACGGGAACGATCCGGCGTATGCGAGGGCACCGCTGATGAACTGCGCGAGGCCGAGCACGGTGATCAGCTCGCCGATGCTGATCTGGCCGCCCGAGGCGAACCAGGCCGAGGCGCCAACAAAGCTGCTTGTCACGAGTGCGGCGAGGACGCCGCTGACCGCCTCATACCCGGCGAGGGAGCGCCCGGCCGCGGTGGCGGCCACGCGGGAGCGGTCGCTCGCGCGCTCATAGCGCCGCGCAGCCTCGGCGCGCGCACCGATCCCCACGAGCACGCGGTACCCGCTCATAAAGTCGGCCGCGACCGCGCCGGCCTCGGTGGCCGCGCTCTGCTCCGCCCGCCCGCGCCGCTCAAGCGGCCGCGAGACCCCGCGCATCGCGAGCATCATTGCGACCGCCGAGAGCAGCACCGCGGCCGTCGCGATCGGCGAGATGACGAGCATTGCGAGGGCCGCACCAGCGAGCGAGGCGAGCGTGGCGCTCTGCTGGGCGACAGACCACGCGACGCCGGCGACGCGGTAGGTGTCCGAGGTGACGAAGGTGAGCGCCTCCCCCGGCGTGAGCCGGGTGGCCGACAGCCGCGGCCTGAGGAGGCGCGTGAGCGCGAGGTGCCGCAGCGCCTGCTCGCCCACGCCGTACACGGTCACCATGAGCCGTGAGGCGGCCTGGTAGCTCACGGTGAGGACCACGAAGACGCCGAGCAGCGCGCCGAGCCACAGCGCGAGCGCCCCACCATCGACGGGGAGCACGGCGCGGTCGATCGTGATGCCAATGAGCACGGGAACGGCCGCCTCGGCGAGCGCGTGCAGCATGAGCAGCGCGGTCGCCCCGGCGAGCGCCACGCCGCGGCCGTCGCCGGCGAGCGCGATCCCGAAGAGCCGACCCGGGGTGTACGCTTCGGTCACGGCCGCCGCCGCCCGAGCGGAAGCACAAGCGGGGTGCCCGAGACGGGATCGGTGATCACGGTGCACGGGAGGTCGTACACCCGCTCGACAAGCTCGGCGGTGATGATCTCGCGCGGATCGCCCTGCGCCACGATCTCACCGTCGCGCATCGCCACGAGGTGCGTGGCGTAGCGCGCCGCGTGGTTGAGGTCGTGGAGCACCGCCACGAGCGTGGTGCCATCGCGGTGCAGCTCGGCGAACAGCTCAAGGAGGTCGATCTGGTGGGCGATATCGAGGAAGGTGGTGGGCTCGTCGAGCAGCAGGTGGCCGGTCTGCTGCGCCAGCGCCATGGCCACCCAGACGCGCTGGCGCTGGCCGCCCGAGAGCTCCTCGACGAGCCGCTTCGACAGTTCGGTGATCCCGGTCGCCGCCATCGCCTCGGCGACGGCGGCCTCGTCGGCTCGACTCCAGGTGCGCAGCGCGTTCTGGTGCGGGAAGCGGCCGCGGCCCACGAGATCGGCGACCGTAATGCCGTCTGGCGCGAGCGACGACTGCGGCAGCAATCCCAGCTCGCGCGCCACGTCCTTCGGCTTGCGGGAGCGCAGTTCAGCCCCGTGCAGCAGCACCGAACCGGTCGAGGCGCGCAGCAGCCGTGCGAACCCGCGCAGCAGCGTTGACTTACCACACGCGTTCGGGCCGATGATGATCGTGAACGAGTGGTCGGGGACCTCGAGTGAGAGACCGGAGACGATTGGCGTATCCCCGTAGCCGAGGGTGATGTCGCGGGCGAGCAGCGAAGCGGTCACGAGTGTTCCTTTCAGGCGCGGCGCGCGTACTGGGCCGCGAGCAGCCAGGCGAGGTAGATGCCACCGACCGACACAGTCACGACCCCCACGGGGACCGTGGCGAGCTGGGCGACGGCGTCGGAGACCACCACGAGGGCGGCGCCGGTGAGCATGACGGGGAGCGTGCCCATCGGGCTGTTCGAGCGGGTGAGGCGCTGGCTGATCTGCGGCGCCGCGAGCGCAATGAACGAGATCGGACCGGCGGCCGCGGTGACGAGTGCGATCAGGGCGACACCGAGCACCACCGCCGCGAACCGGGTGCGGCCGGCGTCGATCCCGAGCGCGGCCGCCGCGTCGTCCCCCATTTCGAGCACGGGGAGGCGCCGCGTGAGCGGCAGGGTGAGCACGAGGATCACCGCGAAGACGAGCGCGGCCGGGGCGAGCTGGTCGAAGCCGAGCGAGGCGATCGATCCGGCACCCCAGGTCGCCGCCATCATCGCCTTCTCCACGCTCACGGTGATGAGGATCCACGAGGTCAGCGCGCCCAGGCCGGCCGAGACGCCGATGCCCACGATGATGAGCCGAAAGGCCGAGGTGCCGCCCTTCGACGCGAGCGCGTACACCAGCAGCGCGGTGAGGAGGCCGCCGACGAGCGCGCCCGAGGCCTTCCACAGGTACGTGTTGAGCTCAAGCACGATCATCACGAGGGTCACGCCGAACTGCGCGCCCACGCCGAAGCCGATGATGTCCGGTGAGCCGAGCGGGTTGCGGGTCAGCGACTGGAAGATGCCGCCCGAGAGCGCGAGGGCCGCGCCGCAGAGCACCGCGAAGAGGACGCGCGGGAGGCGCCACTCAAACACGACCTGCCGGGCGTCGGGGTCGCTCGCAGGATCGAAGATCGCTCGGATCACAGCCCCAAAGCTCACCTCGTACGCGCCGAGGGTGAGCGAGGCGAGGCCCGCGCCGAGGATGACGAGGGCGAGCGCCGCGCAGACGATCATGGTGCGCCGCGGCGTGCGGCCAGCGAAGCGTGGCGTCTCGAACGTGATGTAGCGGCGCCCGAAGTCGACGGCGGGCCGCTGCGGGATCGCCGCGCCCCCGGCGGGCTGCTGCGCGGTCACAGGCCACTCGCCCGGGTGCGGCGCACGAGCGCGATGAGCACGGGGGCGCCGAGCAGCCCCGTGACGATGCCGACGCGCAGCTCACCGTTGGGCAGCGCGATGCGGCCGAGCACGTCCGCGAGGAGCAGGAAGGTGGGGCCGACCACCATCGAGTAGCTGAGCACCCAGCGCTGATCCGGCCCGGTGAACCAGCGCACCACGTGCGGGATCATGATGCCGACGAACGCGATGGGGCCGGCCGCGGCCACGCTCGTGCCGGCGAGCAGGGTGACCGCGATGATGACGAGGAGGCGGGTGACCGCCACGCGTGCCCCGAGCGCCTGCGCGAGGTCGTCGCCGAGGGCGAGTGCGTTGAGCGAGCGCGCGCAGACGAGCCCGATAATGAGGCCTGCGAGGATGAGCGGGAGCGCCCAGGCGAGCTGGTCGAGCTCGCGACCCCCCACCGATCCGACGCCCCAGAAGCGCATGACCTGCAGGGTGCTGTGGTTCTGGAGCACGATCGCGGTGGTGAAGCCGGTGAACGCGGCGCCGAGGGCCACGCCGGCGAGCGTGAGCTTCATCGGTGTCGCCCCGGATGGGCCGAACGAGCCGAGGCCATACACGAGGAGGGTGAGCACGAGCGCACCGAACAGCGCGAACGGCACGTAGGCGCCGGGCGCGGTGAGGCCGAGCACGCCGACGGCGAAGGTGACGGCGAACGATGCGCCGGCGTTGACGCCGAGAATGCCGGGATCGGCGAGCGGGTTGCGAGTGAACGCCTGGATCAGCGCACCGCAGACCGCGAGCGCGGCCCCCACCAGGATCGCGAAGACCGTGCGCGGCACGCGCAGCTCCATGACCATCACGTGCAGCGGGTCCGACGCGTCGTGCGCGGTGAGGGCGGCGATGACGGTGGCCGGGTCGATGGCGCGGTGCCCCACCCCGAGGGACAGCACCGTCGCGAGCGCGAGGGCGACGAGCGCGACCGCGAGCCCCGCGACGCGCGCGCCGTTGCGGGCGAGCAGCCCGGTGCGGGCGCGGCGCGGCGCGGGCGCACCGGACGGCGCGGTCGCGGTCGCGGTCGTTGCCGCTGGTGCGTCCGCGTCCGCCCGCGGCGCGGCCGGGGCGGCGGAGGCGGAGGCGGAGGCGGAGGCGGAGGCGGAGGCGGAGGCGGAGGCGGAGGCGGGCGGGGCCGCCGCTGCGCGGGGTGCCGCTGGCGCGGTACCGGCGGCGCTCCGCACGACGCGCGGGGCCAGGCGAGCCGGCCCCGCGGTCGCTTCGGGCATCGGCCTGATCACTTGCCGTTGATCGTCGGCTCACCCTGCAGTGCGCCGGCGAGATCCTCGACGTACTCGGGCAGGATGTACTTCAGTGAGAGCACGGTCGGCGCGCTGATGGCGGAGGCCTTCGCCTCGTCGGCGTAGATCACGTACGAGTTCTTGGCGATCGGGTTCCACGCGGCGACGACCTTGTTGGCCACCGTGTACTCGCCCTCGGCGGCGCTTCCGCCCCACGCCGCGAAGAGATCCGCGTCGACGTCTGGCAGCTGCTCGAGGCTCACGCCCGTGTACCAGTTGTCACCCTCGGCGGTGGAGAGGAACGTGTCCATCGCAGACGTCGAGGTGAAACCGAGCGCCTCGGTGATGCGCACGCGGGGGTCGTAGTCGAGGTAGACGCCGAGGTCGGTGCCGCCCTCGTTCAGCGTGAGGCCCCAGACAAATGACTTGTCCTTAAACTCGGGGTGCTCCGACGCGTACGACTCGATGAGTTCCTCGGTCTCGGTCACCAGCTCGGTCGCGCGCTCGTCAGCCCACATCGCCTTGCCGATCGTGGTGGTCATTTCCTCCCACGTCCCCGGGTTCCACGGCCCGGTGATGTAGGGCACCGTGGGCGCGATCTCGCTGAGCCGCTCGTACTCCACATCGGTGATCCCCGAGTACAGGCCCAGGATCAGGTCGGGCTTAAGCGCCATGATCGCCTCGTAGTTGGGCCCCTCTTCCGCGTAGGGGATCACCTCGGGCGTCTCACCGTACTCGGCGGTGACGAAGTCCTCGAACCACGGCTGGTAGCCGCTCTCCCCGGCACCCCACACCTCCTCGATCCCGACCGGGTTGGTGCCGAGCGCGGCCACCACGTCGGGCGACATCCAGCCGAGGGCCACGATCCGCTTCGGCTTCTCGGGAATCGTGGTCGAGCCGTGCGCGTGCTCGATCACGACGCCGTCGCTTGACGCGGGCGCAGCCGTGGCTCCGCCACCCGCGGAGCACCCGGTGACGGTGAGGACGGCGGCGAGGGCGACCGCGGCGAGCGACGAGAGTCGCCGCGCTCGGGGGCGCGCGTGAGTGTGCGGCATGGTTCTCCTTACGAGAGGTGGGACGGTGGCCGCGGCAGTACGGCTCTGGGTGTCAGTGCGGCGGTCGGAGAGCCAGAGCGGCAATCATCCGACGTAGGAAAGCCTCACCTAACGAAACGATGCTAGGCGGAGATCGCCGCCCGCGGTGTCGCGAACCCGACGACTTGTGTTCCAAACTCGACACCGGCCCGCCACGGGCACTCCGCCGGAGTCCCTACCGCCAGTAGCTCTGCCGGGCCGAGTCGGCGCGCACCCGCGACACGTGCTCGCGCGGCGTCACCCCGAAGCGCTCCCTGAACGCCGCGGAGAACGCGCTCGTGGTCGCGTATCCGCAGCGGAGCGCCGCGGAGCCCACCGGCGTCCCCTCTGCGATGAGCCGCGCCCCGAGACTCATGCGCACCCCGGTACGCCACTGCCGAAAACTCATGCCGATCTCGGTGGTGAACACGCGCAGCACCGTGCGCTCGTGCAGGCCGTGCGCCGCGAACAGCTCGCGCGCCGTGCGCGCTGCGCCGGGCTCGGTGAGCACGGTCTCCACGAGCGCGCGCACCCGCTCGTCACTGGGAACCGGAAGCTCGGTCCACCGATCCTCCCGGCGGGTGTCGGCCTCCTGCGACGGCAGCTGCAGCAGCTCGATCAGCACCTCCTGGATCCGCACGCGCAGCCCCGGATCCATGTCGTTCACCCCGAGGTGCAGCAGCATCTCCTGCACGGCTCGCGGTACGAGCACCCGCGCCACCTCAGCGATCGGCTCGCGCAGCGCAGCGTCAGAGACGTAGGTGTAGCAGCCGGTCGAATCGCGGTCGTGCCGCGCCGTGTGCGGCGTGCCGGCCGGGATCCACACGCCCTGCCCCGGAGCGAGGCTCCAGAGCGCGTCTTGCAGCTGCACGGTCACGGTGCCGCGGTAGCACCAGGCGAGCATCGCCTCGGGGTGGCTGTGCGGCGGCGAGATCGGCCGCAACGCGGCCGCCTCCCCCGACACCACACCGGTACCCATCAGGTACGGAGCCACGACGGCCGCGGGTTGCTCCCCGCTCACGTCCCAGTCCGCACTCCGATACAAGTTCATCAGATGAATAGCGTAGCAGGGGCGTTGGGGCCATCCTCAGGCGGCCGCTTGACGGCCCCCAGGGCGGTCACACGACCGATCACGGAGATCGCCGGGGAGGCTCCGCCCGCACCGCGCACCACACTGCAGCGGCACCCGGGCTGCCAACGGTGTCGCGCACGATGCACCCAGCCGTGAAACGCCACAGCGGGGCCCGAGATCAGATCCCGGGCCCCGCTGCTTCACGCATTCGAGGGGTTAGTGCGCCGCAGTGGCGGCTTCCTCTTCCTCGGTGTGCCGGCGACGCTTCCGCGCCACCAGGAACACCCCAGCGCCGAGCAGGAGCAACAGCCCCGCAAGGACCGCCGGCTGAGTGAGCGCAGCACCGGTTACGGCGAGCACCTGCTCAACAGGCGTCGGGGTCGCCTTCGGCTTCTCGGTCGGCGGGACGACAGCCTTCGCCGCCTGCACCGTCACCACGGTCGGATCCGACACATTGCCGGCGGCGTCCGTCGCGGTCACCGAGAGCTTCGCTCCCGGCTTCTGCGGCGTCGTCAGCGTGATGCTGAACGAACCGTCGGTGCCAGCGGTGCCGGTGCCGATGACGTTGCCGTCAGCGTCCGTCACCGTCACCGTCGAACCGGGCTCGGCGTGACCCGTGACGGTCTTGCCGTCTGTCGGATCAACGGTCGGCGCGTCAGGAGCGATTGAATCAACCGTCACTACTGTCGGAGCCGAGTTCGTACCAGCCTCGTTCGTGGCAACCACCGAGAGCTTCTCGCCCTCAGCGGCCACACGATCCAGGGTGATGCTGAACTTACCGTTCTTGCCTGCCACACCGCTGCCGATGACGTTGCCGTCAGCGTCAGTCACGGTGATCTTCATGTTCGGCTCAGCAGAACCAGACACGGTCACACCATCGGTCGGGTTCACCTTCGGCGAGGTCGGGATTCCCGAGTTCACTTCCACCTTCGTGGCAGCGGACTCGTTGCCTGCGGCATCGGTCGCGGTCGCGGTGACGATGTCACCGGTCTTCGCGGCCGGCTTCAGCGCAACGTTGAATGCACCATCGGTGCCAGCAACGCCGGACCCGATGACCTTCCCGTCCTTGTTCTTGATCATGATCGTCGCACCGGGCTCAGCAGAACCAGTGACCTGCTGACCGTTCGACGGGTTCACCACGGGCGCGTCAGGAGCAACCGCGTCAACGGTCACCACGGTCGGGTCCGAGACGTTGCCGGCAGGATCGGTCGCGGTGACCGTCAGCTCAGCACCCTCGGGCGCAGCCGGGCTCAGTGAGAACTCGAAGTTCCCCTCAGCATCAGCCGTGCCAGAACCGAGCACCTTGCCGGTCGTGTCCTTCACGGTCACAACCGAACCGGCCTCAGCCTGACCCGACACCTGCGTGCCATTGGTCGGGTTCACCACGGGCGCGTCAGGAGCGGTCGAATCAACAACCACCTCAGTCGGCTCCGACGTGTTCCCAGCAGGATCAGTGACCTCAACGGTGATCTTGTCACCGTCGTCCGGGATCGGACTGATCGGGATAACAAAGTTGCCATCCTTATCAGCTTCGCCCTCGCCAATGATGTTGCCTTCCTTGTCCTTCACGACGACCTGCGCGCCGGGCTCAGTCTGGCCCGTCACCTCAGAACCATCGGTCGGGTCAACGATCGGCGTCGTCGGAGGAACCGAGTCAACGGTCACCACCGTCGGATCCGACACGTTGCCAGCAGGATCAGTTGCCGTCACGGAGAGCGTTGCACCGTGATCAGCAGCCGGGCTCAGTGAGAACTCGAAGTTCCCCTCAGCATCAGCCGTGCCAGAACCGAGCACCTTGCCGGTCGTGTCCTTCACGGTCACAACCGAACCGGCCTCAGCCTGACCCGACACCTGCGTGCCATTGGTCGGGTTCACCACGGGCGCGTCAGGAGCGGTCGAATCAACAACCACCTCAGTCGGCTCCGACGTGTTCCCAGCAGGATCAGTGACCTCAACGGTGATCTTGTCACCGTCGTCCGGGATCGGACTGATCGGGATAACAAAGTTGCCATCCTTATCAGCTTCGCCCTCGCCAATGATGTTGCCTTCCTTGTCCTTCACGACGACCTGCGCGCCGGGCTCAGTCTGGCCCGTCACCTCAGAACCATCGGTCGGGTCAACGATCGGCGTCGTCGGAGGAACCGAGTCAACGGTCACCACCGTCGGATCCGACACGTTGCCAGCAGCATCAGTCGCGGTGACCGACAGCTCCATGTCGTGCGCGGCTGCCGGGGTCAGCGGGAGAACGAAGTTGCCGTCCTTATCCGCAGTGCCCTCACCAATGACGATGCCGCCCTTGTCTGTGACCGTCACAACAGACCCTGGTTCGGCCTTGCCGGTGACCACGGTTCCGTTTGTCGGGTCAACGGTCGGAGCAGCTGGAGCAGCGGAATCCACCACAACCTCAGTCGGCTCAGACGTGTTCCCAGCCGGATCAGTCACCTCAACGGTGATCTTGTCACCATCACCCGGCGTGGGATCCAACGGAAGAACGAAGTTGCCGTCCTTATCCGCAGTGCCCTCACCAATGATGTTGCCATCCTTATCCCGCACAACGACCTGCGCGCCGGGCTCAGTCTGGCCCGTCACCTCAGAACCGTTCGTGGGATCCACATCCGGCGCGATCGGAGCAACCGCGTCAACGGTCACCACGTTCGGCTCAGACGTGTTCCCAGCAGGATCAGTCGCGGTGATCGACAGCTTGTCGCCGTCCTTCGCCGCGGGATCCAGACTCACCAGGAACGAACCATCAGGCTGCGCAACCGCAGTTCCGAGTACGTCACCGGCCTGGTTCTTCACAGTCACAGTTGAGCCAGCCTCAGCAGAACCGGTGACATTCTGACCGTCAGTCGGGTTCACCTCTGGCGCATCCGGTGCGAGAGCATCAATAACCACCACGGACGGAGCAGACGAAACGTCAGCCTCGTTCGTCGCGACCACAGCGATCTCGTCACCGTGTCCGGGAGCAGAGTCCAGCTTGACGCTGAACGCGCCATCCTTGTCCGCAACACCGGAACCAATCACATCACCGGCAGCATCTAGCACCGTGATCTTCATGTTCGGCTCGGCAGTACCCGACACCACGGTGCCGTTCGACGGGGCAACCGTCGGCGACTGCGGAATATCCGAGTTCACCGAGACCGTCGCCGGAATCGATACGTTCCCGGCCGCATCCGTTGCGGTCGCGGTGACAACGTCACCGGTCTTCGCAAACGGATCCAGAGCGATGTTGAACGAACCATCGGTGCCAGCAACGCCGGTACCAATCACGGTGCCAAGGGCATCCATGATGTTGACCGTCGAGTTCGGCTCAGCCGAACCAATAACCACCTGACCATTCGACGGGTTCACGAAGGGCTCGTCCGGAGCGATCGAGTCAACGGTCACGATCGTCGGATCCGATTCGTTGCCAGCCGCATCAGTCGCGGTCACCGAGAGCTCAGCGCCCTCGCCAGCAGGAGTACTCAGAGCGAACTCGAAGTTGCCCTCAGCATCAGCCGTGCCAGAACCCAGGATCGTCCCGTTCTTGTCACGAACGATCACCTTCGAGTCAGCTTCAGCCTGACCCGACACCTTCGTACCATTCGTGGGATCAACCGTCGGAGCATCCGGCGCAGCGGAGTCAACGATCACGATCGTCGGATCCGATTCGTTGCCAGCCGCATCAGTCGCGGTCACCGAGAGCTCAGCGCCCTCGCCAGCAGGAGTACTCAGAGCGAACTCGA
>NZ_SHKI01000002.1:0-176900 GCF_004217175.1 Leucobacter luti | reverse complement strand
AGCCGTGCCAGAACCCAGGATCGTCCCGTTCTTGTCACGAACGATCACCTTCGAGTCAGCTTCAGCCTGACCCGACACCTTCGTACCATTCGTGGCATCAACCGTAGGAGCATCCGGCGCGATCGAATCGATCGTGATCAACGTCGGAGCGGATACGTTGTCGTCTGCGTCCGTTGCGGTCACCGAAATAACGGTTCCCTCAGCCGGGCGGGGCGCCAGGGCGAAGTCGAACGAGCCATCGGTTCCGGCGAGGCCGGTACCGATCGTGACACCGTTCGCGTTCTTTACCGTGACCGTCGAGTTCGGCTGTGCCGAACCGGTGACGCTCGTACCGTTGGTGGCATTCACCAGCGGCGCAACGGGAGCAATCGCGTTCACCAGGGTGACCTGGGTCGTGTCGTTTGCAGGCTTGCCGTCGATCGTGAACGAGAGCGTCGCCGTGCCGGCCGCAGATGCGGTCAGCGTGGCGGTGTATGTTCCGTCGCCGTTGTCCACAGTGTCGGAGACCTGCCCCTCATCGGTCGAGATGACCACTGCGGGGCTCGGTACCCAATCAAGCACGTTGCCGTTCGCGTCCTTGAGCGTCACCGTAACGGTGGACTCAGTGGAGCCGTTGGCCTTGATGCGATCCGGATCCGCTGCGATCGACGAGACCGTCGAGCTCACCGTACCGGCGTTGAAGACCAGGTCTTTCGACCCGCCAGCGGTGTCGCCACCGAGGCTCACAGTTGCCGGGTAGGTGCCAGCCTTCACCGAGGTGAAGGTTCCTGTCACCGTGCCATCGGCGCCCGTCACCCAGTCAACACGGCTCGGCGTGACCGCGCCAGAAACATCGACTGAGAATTCGGCGTTGGGCACCGCGTTGCCGTTCGTGTCGCGAGCGGTAAGCACCGCGGTGTACGCGCTACTGCCGTCAGCTGCAACCGGGCCAGCCGGGGTCAGCGTCCACGACGATTCAGTGGCAACCGGCGCACCCGCCGAGAACGTCACGTTCTGCGGCGAGTTTGCGACAGCATCGCTGTCGATGGTTGCGCCAATCTCGTACGTACCAGACTTCACCGAAGTCAGCTTCACGGTGGTTGCGCCGCTGCTGTCGGTCACGGCGGGGGAAGTTGCCGTCACATCGGCCGGCACAACGAACTCAACCGCAACGTTTTTGACCGGGTTGCCCTTGGCATCCTTCGCAATAACCGTCGCGGTGTGCGTAGCGGTGCCATCAGCGAGCACCGGGCCGGGGCTCACCGAGAACACTGAATTGATCGATTCCACCGCGCCCGCGATGAAGTTCACGTCGCCCGCTCCGGACACCGCTGAACCGCCGATCGTCGCCGAAACAGCCTTCAGGCCAGCGAGCGTCGAACGGATCGCAATCGGCGCTGTGCCGTTTGCGTCGGTTTCAACAATGCCGGATCCTGTCGCGTCTCCGTCAACGGTGAATGTGACCGCGGTGCCGGGCACCGGGTTGCCATAAGCATCCTTGACGAGGACCTGTGCGCTGTGCGCGTCGGTGCCGTCGGCAACTTTGTCACCGGTTGAGAGGGTGAGCGCAGAGTTCTCGACCACGGCCTCGCCAGCGATAAACATCGCCGTGCCAGAGCCAAGGTTCACTGTGGCATCCGCAAACGCGGTGATCGTCTTCTCGCCAGACGAGGTGGACGTGATCGGTGCCGTGTAGACGCCGGTCGACTCCTCGGTGAACGTGCCAATCGCGACGCCCGCATCGGGGTCAGCCGTGGCCGTCAGCCGCGTCGCCGCCTTCGGGATGAAGTTCCCGTTCGCGTCCTTCAGCGTGACGGTTACCGTGTGCGCGGTAGCGCCGTCTGCGAGGCGTTCGTCGGAGGACACCGATACCGTCGAGGAGTCCTCACCCGAAGTGGTGGGGGCGCCGGGGGTAAATGTCACGGTGGGCCCGGTCAGGTTCTCTCCGTCGACGGTCGCGGAAATCACCGCGGGACCCGTCTTCGTGGAGGTGACCGTTGCGGTGTAGGTGCCATCATTGTTGTCCACGACTTCACTGACGGTCCCGAGCGTGCTCAAGACTTTCACGTCTGCTCCGCCGATGCTCATCTGATCGCCGGTCTTGCCAAACGTCGTTACGGTCACCGTCGATGCGGCAACACCGTCGGCTTCGACCGAGGTCGGAACCGCGGCAATGGTCGAGTTGCTCGCGTCAATCGCGTCGGCAACCGTAACGTCGAGGACCTGCGCGGTTGCGGGATCAAACGGGGTGATGTCGAGCGCAACCAGCGGCTCAGCGCGCAAGATCTGCGCCTGCTTCAGTCCCACGCTCTGCGCGTCAACGGTCAGCGTGATCTTGGCGTCTTGCCCGAAGGGCACGTCGCCAACGCTCCACGCGCCAGTTGCCGCGTCGTAGCTCCCGGTGCCGCTCTGCGACTTCAGGGTCACGCCAGCGGGCAGCGGGAAGTCGACGGTCACGCCGTCGGCGGTTGCGGGGCCACCGTTGTTGGCAACGGAGAGCGTGTAGTCGAAGCTTTCGCCAACGCTCACCGTGTTCTTCGACACCGCTGCGTCCGCGCTAATGTCGGCAAACTTCAGCTCGGGCGAGAACGTCGCGAAGAAGGTGCGTGTGACGGATTCACCGGCGGGCACGTTTACCACCCAGCCAATGGCCATGCCGTTATCAACTTCGTTGCTGCATGCCTGCTGCACACCGCCGCTGTTGTAGCACTGACCATTCATGCCGTTGTACCGCTGCGCGGCAGCTTTGGCGCTGTTGTAGTACCCACCGACGAATTTTGCGCCGGGGGACGCCGAGACAAACGAGGATGCGGCTGTCGTGCCGCTGTTCAGGCTCGAAACTGCCGAGCCCGACATCAGGGTCGTCCCGCTGTCATTGCCGGCGAAGTAGCTGTCGACCCAGTAGCCCATCTGCGCGGAAACCGCGGCACTGGAATTGTTCGTGTAGGTCATGTCCGAGCGCACCATGCCGGACCCAAGGACGTACGAGTCCTTCTTCACGAGCTTCGTGGTCCCCATATCCCGAGTCCCGCTGAGCCAGAACGGATTCTTCGCTGAGCCGGCGCCCCCGTAGCCCTGCGCGTACGTGCCGCCCGAGAGCAGCGAGACACTTTTCGAATCCACAAGAATCGGGGTTGAACCGATCGCGTTCAGCCCGCTCTCGCCCTTGTAGTAGGCGCGAGACGTGAAGTCCGGTGACCCAATCTGGCTCTGCAGAAGGGTGTTGTTCATGACCAGATCGATCGGGGCATTGAACACCGTGATCTTGCCCTGCGACACCACCCCCCCAGGGTGTTGCGGCCTGGGCGGCTGCGGGGGTGCCCACCACGGCGGCACCGATCGTCAGCAGGCCGACCAGGCCGACCGAGAGACTCTTCGCGGCAGCGGCCACGAGTCTCCTGCGCGGCGGGGCTTGCTGCCTCTCCACCGCGGGGTCAGGGGACAAATTCCCCTGTCTCAAGTTTTCCACTTGCGTGCCACTCTCCTTCGTATTACTGCAAGAGACCGGAGGCTGGTCGCCTCCGGAGTATTGGGGAGCTCTCGCTCCTGCGCCAACTATTCGGCTGCGGTCTGTCGTTTCGCGACGGTGTAATTCAGTACGTCGTTGCCATCAACGGTGGTGACGCCCACGCGCACCGAGTAGGTGTCGCTTGCAAGCGAGTACACGCGGTCGTTCCCGTGCGTGCCGCTCTCGCCAACGATCGCGAAGCCGTTGCTGGTGAGCTCTTCGATTGCCTGCTGGCGAGTCGCGTCCTGATCGAGCTTCACGCTCGCGGTCCAGGCCCCGTCAGCCTTCGCGGCGGCGGTCACGGTGCCATCAGCCATCTGCACGGCCTTCGGGAAGTCGCCAGGCAGCTCGGCTGCGGCATCGCCCGTGGCCGAGCAGCCTGCGAGCGCGGCAATGAGCAGCACACCCGACAGCGCCGCCGCCACTCGGCCGCCGCCACGGCGGCGCAGCTGAGACTGAGTGCGCTGAATGGTTGACATGCTCATGGATTCGTTCCCCTTGGTTTGGTTGGTGTTCCCGATGGTGCTTACTCGGGAGACACGCGCGTGATGACCTTGAAAGTCTGCGGCCGAGACACCGTCACGGCAGGGGGGTTTCCGCAGCTTGCGTGCCCCCGAGAACCGCGTTGCGTAGATCCCGCGATCACGTGCGGCGTGTGCTACGGCCCTAATCCGGCCGAGTTCACGCGCAGAGACCGCAGTGTTTTGGCGCGCTGGTGCGGGACGCACGGCAGCCCGGGGCATCGAGCGCGGGGCTGCGCGAGGATTCCGCACGCACACTCATGCGCGGAGCACTGCACCACCTGCGTTTTCGGGCCAGACCAGCACGGTACCCACCCGCAATCGGGGCTGAGGCTCCGTCAACGGTCGTTGACTGGAGCCTCACGCGCCCGGAGCGGGCACGGCCAGCGCTGCCCCGAACCGGGACTCGGCGTGGGCAGGATGCGCGGGGCCTATCCCCGCGGTAACGGTGTGGAGTACTTTTATGCTGAGCGGACCTTCCGTCAGAAAGAGAGTGCCGATGGTAATTGGGCGCACGACAGATCTCGCCACGGCGTTGGGGATGCTGCAGAACGGCGGGAGCATCGACGTCGTGGGCAGCCGCGGCAGCGGGCGCACCGCGTTCCTCGCGGCGCTCCGCACGAAGCTCGAGGGCAACGACTGGCGTGTGATCTCGGTGCGGGGGGTCGCTTCGCTGCGACAGCACCCGCTTGCCGCCATGCACCTCGCGGGAATCGGCGGCCCATCAGATCCACGCATCTCGTCGACAATCCAGTCGACCACGGACGCGCTCACCGAGATGACCCGACCGGATAGGTCGGTGCTTTTCCTCGACGACTGGGACGACCTCGATGAGTCGTCGTGGGGCGTTGCAGAAGCCGTACGCCGCCGCACTGGACTCCCGATCGTCATCTCGCGACTCCAGGGGCTCCGTGCCCGGCACACGCCGAGCGGCCTCAACGCGTCAACGCTTGAACCCTCCTACGTGATCGAGCTCGCGCCGCTGCGGTTCGAGGAGCTCGAGCAAGCGCTCGCAGATCATCTCGGTGGGCCAATCGAGACCGGCACAATGAGCCGCCTCTACGCGAAGTCCGGCGGCATCGTGGGCCTCGCTCGCAGCGTCGTCGACGCGGGCGTCCGCGAGGGCCGCCTGGTCCAAGCACCGACCGGCTGGTCGGCCACCCGCGATCTGTGGAGCCCGGGGCTCCGGGGCATCCTCGAAGCCCACCTTGAGAACCTCGGCGACGATGCCCGCGACGCGCTCGAGATCATCGCGCTCGTGGGGGTCGCCGACGTGGAGACCGTGCGCAAGCTGATCAGCTGGGAGACTCTCGAGCTGCTCGAGGAGCGCGCGATGGTGAAGCTAATTGCGAGCGCGAGCCGGCAGCTCGTCACGGTCGTGCCGCCCCTGCTGGTTGAGTTCTTCCGCAACCAGCCGCTCGCGACCCGCCGGATCCGCCTCACCGAGCTCATCATTGAGCGGCTTGGCGCCACCAACCCCGTCAACGTCCTCATTGCGAACACATCTGCGCTCAGTCGCGACGTGAGCGACGACGACGCACTGTTTGTGCGGCTGTTGCAGGAGCGTGCGCGCACGCGCCGGATCGTGACCCAGACCGAGTGGCTCGATAACCCGAAGCCCAGCACCGCGGTGCAGTACATCGAGGCGCTGCTGCAGTTACGCGACACCGGCGAGGAGATCCGCAAGGTGTTCGCCACGACCGACGGGCGGCTCGGCGGCCAAGAGGGGCAGGCGCGCTTCATTTCGCTCCGCGCCGAGTGGCGCGCGATCGTGGACCGCGACCTCGACGGCGCGCTCGCGGAGCTCACCCGATCGACCACGGGCCTGGGCGATTTCGCACGGGTGCTCGACGCCACGGCGGTGCGCATCGAGACGCTGATGCGGGCGGTGCCCGAGGATTTCGCTGCCCGGCTCGAGGTCACGGAGGTGCTTCCGGCGTCGGTGGCCACCACCCTACGGGAGGCGCAACTCCTCATCCTGATCTCGCTCGGGCGGTTCTCAGCGGCGCGGCGCGTGTTCGAGGCGATCGATTCCGTGAACCGAAACAACTCGGGGTCCGTCGCGAATCAGCTCAACGGCTACCTGCTGCTGGGCGAGGGAAAGTACGACGCTGCGATGCGCTGGGCACACCGCGGACTGGACGAGGCGCACGGCCTCCTCGATCCGGACGCGACGCTCGCCCACGGCACGCTCGCAGCGCTGGGGTTCACCATCTCCGGCGACTATCCCGGCACGGAGCACCTGCTCGACACGCTCTTCGCCGTGGGCGAGCCCTCCCCGCTGCTGGTGCACACGCATCTCGCGCTGCTCAGCATCGCAACCGTCGTCGCGGTGCGCCGCGGCCAGCTCCAGCTCGGCGAGCGCTACTACGCCGAGGTGCTCGCGCTCGACCTCGTCGACGGCCCGCTCCCCGTGCAATCCCGCGTCTGGCCAGCGACCCAGCTGACCGCCTTTAACGGGCAGGCGCTCCACGCCGCGGCCGAGCTCTGGGACGAGGGCGACCGGCTGTGGAAGCGCGGGGCGCGCTTCACCGCGGCGCTTGCGGGGCTCACCAGCACCGAGATTTCTGGAGACCAGGACCAACTCAGTCTGGTTCGACAGCGGGTGGAGGAGCTCGACAGCGGCTACCTCGCCCCGCACCTCGAGTACCTCGAGGCCCGCGCGCAGGAGAGCGCAGAACCGCTCCTCGACGCCACCGAGTCGCTCATGGAGACCGGCCGCCCCGGGCTCGCGCTGAGCGCCTACGAGCAGGCAATCGAGCACCTGCGCGCCGCCGGCGAAGCCGGCCGCGCCGACGAGGTCGACGAGCGCCGGCAGGAGCTGGTCGAGGAAATCGGGGCCGACAGCATGGACACGACGCGGTTCCTTGCGGCCGCGATCACGCTCACCGACCGCGAGCTCGAGATCGCGCAGTTGGTCTCCGAGGGCCTTCCAAACAAGGAGATCGCGGGCCGGCTCGTGCTCAGCGTCCGCACCGTGGAGAGCCACATGCGGCGCATCATCCGCAAGACCGGTATCCCCAACCGCGCAGCCCTGTCAGAGTACGTGCACCGGCTCAACGCCGAGGTGCCGCTCAGCTAGGCCGGGCCGGCGGGGCCGCCGATGGGGCGCCCCGCCGCTGCCGACGGGCCTGCCGCAGTCGTCAGGCTCGCGAGCGCGGCGGCAGCGGAGTCACAGGGCGGCCTCGATCCCCCGGATTACCGCGTCGACCCCGCGGTCGAACATCCCGGGTGCGCGCAGCTCCTCCACCGCCGCGGCGTCACCGCCGCGCGCGCGATCGTCCGCCCGCGTGGCGGTGCCTGCGCGGTCTTCAGCCCGCGTGGCGGTGCGCGCCCAGACCACGAGGAAGCCGGTCGCGAACGCGTCGGCGGTGCCGAGCGCGAAGCGCGCGTCCGCGGCGGGGAGCCCGGCCCGTTCAACCTCGGCCACCACGTGCGCGAGGTGCGAGGCCACCGGGTCTTCGTCGTAGGGCGCGAGGGCGAGCAGCTCGAACGAGCGCGGGAAGCGCGTGGCAAGCTGCCGGTACCCGTCGAGCGTCGCGCGCACCACGGCCTGCCAGCTCCCCGCCGCGCGCGCGACGGCGCCGGCGATGTCCATCTCGGCGATGAGCCGCTGCACCACGGCCGCGAGCAGGTCATCTCGACTGCGCACGTGCGTGTAGAGCGTCATCGTGCCGCTGCCGAGCTCGGCGGCGAGCGCGCGCATCGTGAGCTGCTCGATTCCGCGCGCCTCAATGAGCTCGATCGCCGCTTCGGCGATGGTTTCGCGCCGCAGCGCGCCGCGCGGTTTCGCGCTCCCTGCGTCGGGGTGGTTTCGAGCGTCCATACCGAGTAGGGTAACGTACCGTACAACGTACCGTACGCCGTACGGCGCACGATCCGCAATGAAGCCGATCCGATAGGAGCACCGTGGACCTCCACTACCTCACCGCAAGCGAAGCGATCCGTCGCTTTACCACCCGCGAACTCTCCCCCGTCGAGCTGCTCGACGCGGTCGTGTCGCGCACCGCCCACACCGAGCCGCGCGTCGGCGCCGTGACCGAGGAGATGCTCGAGATCGCTCGCGCGGCCGCCCGGGATTCAGAGGCCCGCTACCGCGACGGCACCGCGCGCCCGCTCGAGGGCGTCCCCATCATGCTGAAAGAGGAGCAGCCAATCGCCGGGATGACCGCCGAAGACGGCTCGCTGCTCGAACAAGGGGCGATCGCCACCGTGACGCACCCGATCGTCGACCGCATCCGCGACTCCGGCGCCGTGATCCACGGCCGCACCACCACCCCCGAGTTCTGCTGCGCGCCCGTGACACATTCCACGCTGTGGGGCGTCACGCGCAACCCGCATAACCTCGACATGACCCCCGGCGGCTCGTCCGGCGGCGCCGGCGCTGTGCTCGCGGCCGGCTCCACGATCCTCGCCACCGGCTCAGACATCGGCGGCTCGATCCGAATCCCGTCCTCGTACTGCGGCGTCGTGGGCTTCAAGCCCCCGTTCGGCCGCGTCCCGGGGCTCGCGCCATTCAACAGCGACACGTACTGCGCAGACGGCCCGATGGGACGCAGCGTCGCCGACGTTGCCGCACTGCAGAACGTCATCGTGGGTCCCTGGGCCGGCGACCCGGCCTCGCTGCGCCCGGCCCTGCGCGTCTCGGGGGCGGCCGCCCCGCTCACTGGGACCAGGATCGCGCTGAGCGTCACCCTCGGCGGCTACGCCCCAGACCCCGCCGTCGTCGCGAACACGCGCGCCGCAGCGGACGCGCTGCGCGCGGCGGGCGCCACCGTCGACGAGGTCGATCTCCCCTGGACCCCGGACGAGGTGCTCAGCATCGCCTGGGCGCACTTCGGGCAGGTCATGGGGCCGTTCATCGAGAGCGTCGGCAGCGGTGATCCGGCACTCACCGACAAGCTCATGCCCTACACGCAGGCGTTCATCGCGAGTGCCGCTGGCGCGGGGGGCTACGTCGAGGGACTCGAGGCGGAGGCCGCCTTTTACCAACCGCTGGGCGAGCTCCTCGAACGATACGACGCGCTCCTGTGCCCCACGATCGCCAACACCGGAATGCCCGCCGACGCCGCCTGCACCGACAGCGCCGCCGTGTTCTCCGAGCTCATGACGCTGCCTTTTAACGTGGTGGGCCGGGTGCCCGTGCTCGCGGTCCCGTCGGGGCGCGCCCCCAACGGCGTGCCCACCGGCGTGCAGATCGTGGGGCGCACGTACGACGACGCAACCGTGTTCCGCGTGGGCGCCGCGCTCGAGGCGGAGCTCGCGCTGTGGACCTCGCCCGAGTGG
Organism: Leucobacter luti; assembly: GCF_004217175.1. Lineage (GTDB taxonomy): Bacteria > Actinomycetota > Actinomycetes > Actinomycetales > Microbacteriaceae > Leucobacter > Leucobacter luti. Next base: position 167,606 of record NZ_SHKI01000002.1, on the reverse strand, counting down.
TGGCCCGCACTGTGAGCGGGGGTTCTTCGCGGGGCCCCGCAGCGCGGTCGGCCGGATCAGCGAGTGCGGGCGGGGGCAGCGACTCCGACGCCACCGCAGACTCCCCCGCCGCGGGCCTGCAGCGCGGCTCGCTCGGCACCCTCGACATCGTGTTTTTCGTGGTCGCGGCGGCGGCCCCGCTCGCCGTGGTCGCCGGCGCCGCGCCACTCGCGTTCCGCCTCGGCGGGGTCGGCGCACCGGGCGCGTACCTGTTCTCAGGGCTCGTCTATATCCTGTGCGCCGCCGGCCTCACCGCGTTCGCGAGTCACGTGCGCAACGCTGGCGCGTTCTACGCGTTCGTGGGGCACGGCCTCGGCCGCCCGGCCGCCGCGGGCACGGCGGTCGTGGCGCTCCTGTCGTACGCACTGATCTGCTTCGGGTTCTACGGCTTCTTCGGGTTCTACGCGGCATCTTCGATGCGAGACCTCTTCGGGATCGAGCTGCACTGGTCGATCTACGCCGCCCTGGCGCTCGCCGTGATCGCGGTGCTCGGCTACCGCCAGATCACCGTGGGAGCGCGGATCCTCGGCGTGCTCATGGCCGCGGAGGTCGCGATCCTCGTGGTCATCGCAGTCGCCGTGCTCGCCACAGAGGGCACCAGCAATTTCACGCTCGAACCGTTCGCGCCGAGCCGGGTATTCGACGCGGGCAGCGGCAGCATGTTCGTGCTCGCGCTCGGCGCCTTCCTCGGCTTCGAGAGCACCGCGATCTACTCGGAGGAGGCGAAGAACCCGAAGCGCACGATCCCGCGCGCCACCTATCTCGCGGTGGGGTTCCTCGCCGTGTTCTACGGGTTCATCACTTGGATCGCGGTCGCCGCGCTCGGCCTCGACGGACTCGTCGAAACATCGCTGTCAGACACGTTCCAGGGCATGTACTTCATGCTCGCGGATTCGTATCTGGGCCCGTGGGCGAAGATCGCCATGGACGTGCTCATGGTGACAAGCCTGTTCGCGGCAACGCTCGCGTTCCACAACGCGACCTCGCGCTACCTCTTCGCGCTCGGCCGCGACGGGATCGTGTCGCGGCGCTTCGGGGCCACGCACCCGCGCTTCGCGTCCCCGTTCCGGGCGAGCATCGCGGTGAGCCTCGCGGCGATCGTGCCGATCCTCGTGACGGTGACGCTCTCGGGCGACCCGTACCTGCATTTGCTGCTGTGGACGAACGGCGTGGGCATCGTGGGCATCGTGTTCCTCCAACTGCTGTGCATGATCGCGGTGCTGCGCTACTTCTGGCGGGACCGACGGGGCCACGGTGCCTTCCGCGTGGTGATCGCGCCGGGGCTCGGCGCGATCGGCCTCACTCTCGGGCTGTGGCTCATGCTCAGCAACTTCGATCTGCTCACCGATCTGCAGGGCTGGGCGAACGCGGCGCTCGTGGCTCCCGTGCTGCTGCTCGGTATTGCGGGCGTGGTCTGGGCGGTGTGGCTGCGCCGCCGGCGGCCGGAGGTCTACGCCGGGATCGGCCAGGGCACCCGCACCATCGACGTGGCTACCGCCGCGGGCGAGGCGGCGGCGCACCCCGAGTAGCGCGCGGCGGGGCCCGGAACCGCCGGTCCCCGCCGCGGTTCCCACCCCATCCCCGCTCCCTGGGATTCTCCCCGTTCACCGGCCAACTTCAGGAGTAGGCTCGGGGGTGACATTGGGTACGGCCGCCCGCACTCTGGTCACGATCACAAGTCGCCTCCACGATTCATGCAGCCGCCCCACGGTCGAGCAGTGCTTCAATCCACAAGAATCAGGGAGACACCGTGAAGATCAACGCAGCCGTGGCGACCGCCCCGCAGACCGATCTCGACATTCGCGAGCTCACGCTCGATGCGCCCCGCGCGGACGAGGTCACCGTCCGCATGGTCGCGTCGGGCGTGTGCCACACCGACGCCATCGTGCGCGACCAGTGGTACCCCACCCCGCTCCCCGCGGTGCTCGGGCACGAGGGATCCGGCATCGTTGAGGCGGTGGGCGCCGACGTCACCGACCTCAAGGTGGGCGACAAGGTCGTCCTCGCTCCCGCGTCCTGCGGGGTCTGCGAGAACTGCATCAGCGGCCACCCGCAGTACTGCACCGACTTTTACGCGCTCAACTTCGGCGGCAGCCGCGCCGACGGTAGCAAGATGTTCGACGACAACGGCGCCCCGATCTCGTCGAACTTCTTCGGCCAGTCGTCGTTCGCGTCCGCCACGAACGTGCGAGCCCGCAACGCGGTGAAGGTCTCCGACGACGCACCCCTCGAGCTGCTCGGGCCGCTCGGCTGCGGGATCATGACCGGCTCCGGCTCCGTGCTCAACGTGCTCAAGCCGAGCCCCGGCGAGTCAATCGCCGTGTTCGGCACCGGTGCGGTGGGCCTCGCCGGCATGCTCGGCGCGGTCGCGAGCGGGGCGACCACCATCATCATGGTCGACATCGTGCCGTCGCGCCTCGAGTTCGCGAAGGAGCTCGGCGCTACCCACGTGGTCAACTCGAAGGAGGTCGACGCGGTCGAGGCGATCCGCGAGATCACGGGCGGCGCCGGCGTCAACTACGCGCTCGACACGACCGGGGTGCCCGCCGTGTTCAGCCAGATGACCAAGTCGCTCGCGCTGCGCGGCCACGGCGTGCTCGTGGGCGCTGCGAAGCTCGGCACGGAGGCCCCCTTCGACATCGGCACGCTGCTCACCAGCGGCATCACGATCTCCATGGTCGTCGAGGGCGACGCCGTGCCGCGCGAGTTCATCCCCAAGCTCATCTCGCTGCACGAGCGCGGGCTTTTCCCGTTCGACAAGCTCGTGAAGACGTACGAGTTCGCCGACATCAACCAGGCATTCGCCGACAGCGAGTCCGGGGCCACGATCAAGCCCGTCGTGCTCTACTAGGCGCAGCGGCACCTGCGTGGCGCAGCCCACTCCCGCGCTCACGCGGGAGTGGGCCGCGTTGCCCGCGCTAGACGGCCCGCCACCCGGTCGGTGTCGTGACGAGCACCCGCTCCCCGGCATACCCGGGCTGGGTGGCGATCTCGACCAGGGCCGCCGCGGCGTTTCCGTACGGCAGCGTGGGCAGGCCGGGCACCCGGTCCACGTCGCGCAGCAGCGCGATCCCGGTCTCGGGGAGCGGCTCCGCCTGCTTCAGATTGACCGGGTACGCGATCGCATAGTTCAACCCGGAGGCGATGAGCTGCGCGTCCGCGGCAGCTTTATCCGCGAGGAATCGGCGCAGCGCCAGGCGGTACACCAGGCGGGCGAACCCGGACGCCTTCGCTGCGGTGTCCCCCGCACCAAACACTGAGACCAGCACGAGCCGCCCGGCCCCCGCGGCGCGCGCGGCATCGATCACGGACGGCAGGGTGCGCTGCATGAACGTGGCGTCCTTCGTGGACCCGGTGATTGAGACGACGACCGCATCGGCCCCCGTGGCGGCGGCCGTGAGCGCCACCGTGTCTGTCGCGTCTCCCGCGACGACGGTGAGGCCCGGGCGGGGTGCCACGCGTTCCGGCCGCCGCACGTAGGCGGTCACCTCGTGCCCGGCGCGCAGCGCTTCCGTGACGGTGTGCGAGCCAACGTTGCCCGCGGCTCCCACGATGACGATCTTCATGACGGTGTCCTTTGTTCGATGAGTGTCGGTCTGTTGTGAGTCTGATGAGCCGTTCGACGGCCGGGCGACACCGGGGCCGCTGCCGGTTCAGGCCTCGACGTGCACCGGGGCCGGCCGGCCCTCAGACTCCGGTCGGCGCGGGAGCGCCCTGCGGGTTCACCTCGCCCGGGCGATCCGCCGCCGCGTTGCCTCTCGGCGTACGCGTCGAGCTCACCACGAGCACGGTACCCACCGCGGCGGTGATGGCAAGGCCCAGCGTGCCAGCGTTGAGCCAGCCGGCCCCCTGGAACAGAAGTGCGCGGGCGCCGGTGGCCAGGAACTGCAGCGGATTCCACGGATAGACCCAGTCCTGCCAGAACGCGGGGAGGAACTCGTACGGCAGGTCGGCGGGCCCCAGCCCGAGCAGCAGGGTGAGCACTGGCACCGCCATCCCGATCATGCCGACCCAGTTGATTGCGCCGATCACCACGGTCATCAACGCGAAGGAGGCGATCGTGAGGAAGGCGCCTGCCCCAGCCACGGAGAACGACAGCTCCGGGACGAACCCGGCGAGGATCAGCGCCGCACCGAAGCCCGTGAGCGCGGCCGCGATGGCGGCGACCACGAGCTGAGTGGCGACCGTTCGCCCACGACCCTGCCGACCCAGTGAGAAGGTCGAGCGGATCACGATTCCGCCGGCATAGCTCGCGATGTACACGAGGATCATCATCACCATCGGCAGGAACGTGGCGACGGTGCCAAGCGCGGTGGGGATCTCATTGACCACCGTGGTTTCGATCTCAAACTCTGCGCCGCTCGTCAGAGCTGCCACCGAGCTCCCGAGCTGTGCGGCCACCATCGGGTTCTTGCCCTCGTTGATGATGAGTTGCAGTGGCGGCGGGGTCCCCGCCACCGTTTCGGCCGAGAACTGCTCGGGGATCACGAGCGCCGCGTAGAGCTCCGTGGCGTCCATCGCCTCGTCGAGCTGGTGCTGTGTGTCGAGGGTGCGCCACGCGAGCAGTCCCTCGGCGTCGGCTGACTGCACGGCCTCGGCAACCGCGGTCCCCGCCGCAATTGCGCCGGCTGGCGTATCGACGGCCTGATCGAGGTTGACGATCGCGACCGGGATATCCCGCGGTTCCATGCCGATCATGGGGGCCATGAGGAGCGCGCCGGCGGCGAGCGCGGCGGCGATAGCGATGAACGGGGTGAGCCAGCGCGCGCGAGCTCTGGGTGGGCTGATGGGTGGCGCGGTGTCGCTCATGCGGGGCTCCCTGAGGGTGAGTGTCGGGCTGTGGGCGGGGCGGGGGTGTCCGCGACCGGTGAGTCGGGCGAGTGATCGGTCACCACCCAAGAAGGTACGGCACGTTCCGTATCTTATATGATGATGAGTGTAGGCTCGGCTGTGAACGAGGCGAGGATTCGCGAGAGGAGTCGAGTGGCGAGCACGGCGAGCACCGGCGGTACCGCGGGCGCGGGAGGTGCTGCGCACAGACCCGCGCGCCGGTACGGGGCCGAGCTTGACGAGGCGATCCGTGCGGCCGTGCGCGACGAACTCGCGGCCGGCAACTACGCGGGCGTGACGTTCGAGGGGGTCGCAAAGCGCGCAAAGACCTCAAAGCATGTGATTTACCGCCGCTATCCGTCGCGGGCGCACATGGTCATTGACGCGTGGATCCAACGCCCGCCCGCCGCAGACTCACCCGCCACGAGCAGCGGTGATCTCCGCACCGATCTACTCCGGCTCGGCCGCTCGTTCTCCGACCAGTTCGAGCGGGCGGGCGTTGACACGCTGCGCGGCCTCCTCGGCGAGATCCCCGGCGACCAGGTGCACAGACTCGCCACCGAAACACAGTCGTGGGTCATTGATTCGGTGACCGCGATCCTCGACGCCGCCCGCGAGCGCGGCGACATCGCGCAGGACCCGCTGCCCCCGCACGTGGTGTCTCTCCCCGTCGTACTCGTGCGGCACGAGCTCCTGTTCTCCGGCGGACTCGACAGCCGCACGCTGACAGAGCTCATTGACACTGTGCTGCTCCCCCTCCTCACCGCCGGCACGCGCTAGCCCGCGTGGGGGCGGCCCGCCCGGCAGCCACCCCGCAGCGACGCTGCGCAGCACCACACCCGAATGTGTGGCGCGTCTCACTCTGAGGTGTGCGTAGACACACCCGCTGATCGGACGGGAAGGTGATGGATGCGGGCGCGAGATCCACTCAGCACTGCCCGCGCGAGGAGATCACATGCAAGCCGCACTACTCCGACGCGTGTCCACGAGCCTGCTCGTGGCCGCCCCCGGCATCGTGCTCAGGATCACCGGCGTCGAGCTGCACCCGGTCGCCGAGATGCTCGTCTACGGCGCGGCCGTGGTCGCCGCCGCGTTCCTGCTCGCCTGGGCCGCAGAGGCCGCGCAGAAAGATATCTCGGGGGCGCTCGCGATCGCGTTGCTGGCGCTCATCGCAATCCTGCCCGAGTACGCCGTGGACCTGTACTACGCGTTCAGGTCGGGCTCGGATCCGGAGTACCTGCACTACGCGGCCGCCAACATGACGGGCTCAAACCGGCTGCTGCTCGGCTTCGGCTGGCCGCTCGTGGTGCTCGTTTCGCTCGTGGTCGCGCGCCGCGCACTTCGCCGCGGTGCCAGCGCAAGCGCAGCGGCAGCAACAGGCGCCACGGGCCCCACGAAACCGTCTGCCGGGGCCACGGGCTCGGGCACCCCGCGCGCACCCCGCGCGCTGCGCCTCCCCAAGGAGCACCGGCTCGACATCGGGTTCCTCGCGATCCTCGCACTGCTCGCATTCGCGATCCCGCTCATCGGGAGCATTCCCCTCTGGTTCGGCGCGATCCTGATCCTCGTGTTCGGGCTCTACCTCTGGCGCGCCGGGCTCACCCACGGCGACGAGGAGCCAGATTTCGTGGGTCCGGCCGCGCTCATCGCGGGGATGGATCGGCGCCCCCGCCGCGCCACCATTGTGGCCCTGTTCGTCGTGTCGGCCACCATCATCCTGATGTCGGCGGAGCCGTTCGCGGAGGCGCTCGTGGCGTCCGGGGCGAGCCTCGGGATCGACAGCTACTTCCTTGTGCAGTGGCTCGCGCCGCTCGCGTCCGAGTCCCCCGAGTTCATCATTGCCGTGATGTTCGCGCTGCGCGGCATGGGCCCCGCCGCCATCGGCACGCTCATCGCGTCGAAGGTGAATCAGTGGAGCCTGCTCGTCGGCTCGCTCCCCGTGGCGCACTCGATCGGCGGCGGCCCCACCGCGCTCGCGCTCGACGCCCGGCAGATCGAGGAGTTCACGCTCACCGCCACGCAGACGCTGCTCGGCGTCGCTATGATCCTGGCCCTGCGCTTCAGCTGGTCCTCCGCGATCGGGCTGGCGGCCCTGTTCGCGGTGCAGTTCGTGGTGACCGACACCTCCGGGCGCTACGTGCTGAGCGCGATCCAGGCGGCGCTCGCAATCGCGTTCATCGTGGCCCACCGCCGCGAGCTCCGCGCGACGCTGAGCGCCCCGTTCAGGCGCACGCAGGCGGTCGGGACGCCGGTACCTGAGCCGGCCCGCGGCTCGCGCGGCTAGCATGGGGCAGATGCGCAGCCCCGCCGTGACCCGAATGGTCGAGGACCACCTGATGCTCATTTGGAAGGCGTACGAGTGGCCGGGCGGCGAGCCGTCCACCACCGAGCTCGCCGCCAGACTCCGCGTGACCCCCTCCACCGTGTCCGCGAACCTCAAGAAACTCGCCCGCGACGGGTTCATCGAGTACGAGCCCTACGGCAGCATCGTGCTCACCGATGAGGGGCACCGGATCGCGGTGGCGACCGTGCGGCGGCACCGAATCATCGAGACGTTTCTCGCACAGCAGCTCGGACTGAGCTGGGACCTGGTGCACGACGAGGCGGATCGGCTCGAGCACGCGGTGTCGGATCTGGTACTCGACCGCATGAACGACGCGATTGGCGCGCCAACGGTCGACCCGCACGGAGACCCGATCCCGGCAGCCGACGGCACGATGCCGCCCGACCTGAGCCGCGCGATCACCGAGCTCCCGGTGGGGGCGTCGTGCACCGTCACGCGGGTCTCCGACCGCTCCCCCGAGGTGCTGCGGTTACTCACCGAGCGCGGGGTGACCGTGGGCGCCACGGTCGAGGTGCGGGCGGTCAACCTGCCCGCCGAGATGATCGAGCTGAGCTTCGGAGCGCGCCGGATCGAGCTCAGCCTCGCAGCGGCCGCGGCGATCCGCGTGAGCCCCGGGCCGCCAGAGCCCGCGGCGTCCCCGCCGCCGAGTTCGGATCCGGCTTGGGCCCCAGAGCCTGGTCCGGAGCCTGGTCCGGAGCCTCATCCTGGCTCTGATCCTGATCCTGATCCCGGCCCGGCCTAGTCGAGCGCCGGGTGCGGTGTCCCCGTGCCGGGCCCGCGCGCGGGGAGCACCCGGGGTACCAGTCGCACCAGCGCCACGAGCGTCACCAGCTCGACGAGCGTCTGCGTGACCACCGCGAGCGGCGCGAGCGCGAACGCCGGCGGCAGCGCCAGCGCGAGCGGCAGCACCACCAGCGAGTTGCGGGTCACGCCAGAGAACACGATGGCCCGCGCCCCGGGCACATCAAGCCGCGCCGCGCGAGCCGCGAGCACCCCGACACCCACCATCACGGCAGCGAACGCGATGTAGAGCGGGACCAGCGGGAGCAGGCGCGCCAGGTGACCACCGACGGCGTCGATCTGCGAGCCGACCACCACCGCCAGCGTGACCACCATGAGCGGCACCATCGCGCCGGCCGTCGCTCGCTCAACACCCTGCCCGATCGGCGACGCCCGGCTCCACCACTGCACGAGCGCCGCGGCGCACAGCGGGACCAGGATCAGCCAGATGAACGCCTCGGCGAACGGCCACACCTCGATCCGCCCGGTGGCCTCGGGCCCGGCGAACAGCCACAGGAAGCCGGGCAGGAGCGCGAGCTGCAACAGCATGAGGAGCGGGGTGGCGGCGAGCAGACGGTCGCGCGAGCCGCCAGCCAGGCCGGTGAAGGCGATCACGTAGTCAACGCAGGGCGTGAGCAGCACCAGCAGCACCCCGAGCAGCAGCGCCGCATCCTCGGCGACGAACCGAGAGAGCGCGAACGCGACGAGCGGGGCCGCCACGAAGTTGACGCCGAGCACGGCGGCCATGAACCGGGTGTCGCGGATCGCGCGCCCCAGCCGGGCGAGCGGCACCCCCAAGAACGTGGCGAACAGCAGCAGCGCCAGCACGGGCGTGATGCTCGCGGTGAGGACGGGAGCGAGCTGCGGGGCGCCGAGCCCGGTCACTGCACCCAGCGCGATCCCGGCGAGCGAGAGGCCGAGCTGGTGGCGCTCAAGCCAGGCGGCGCGCGCAGCCCACGAGGATCGGTGTGCCCCCACGCCGCCCCCCTTCCTTCTCCCCTGATCGGGGCGTGCTCCGCCACGGTGCGCTGCGCGCCGGGCCTCCCCCGTGCTGCGCGCTGGCTCGCTCCCGCGCGCTGCGCCCGGGTCTCCCCGCGCGCTGCGCCCGGGTCTCCCCTGCGCGCTGCGCCGAGGCTCCCTGCGCGCTGCGCGCTGACTCTCTCCTTCGAGCGTAGGCAAAAGTCCCCTTCCGCGAGGCGGAAGGGGACTTTTGTGCACACTCGGCGCGGGGCACGCCCTGCGCGGCGCGGGGCGCGGGCCACGCGGCTCGGGGCACGCCCCGCGCGGCGCGGGGCGCGGGCCACGCGGCTCGGGGCACGCCCCGCGCGGCGCGGGGCACGCGCGGGCCACGCGCGGGCGCCTCAGAGCACGCTGTGGAGGAAGCCTTGCGTGCGCTCGTGCTGCGGGTTGTCGATGAGCTCGGCGGGCGGCCCGCTCTCGACCACGACCCCGCCGTCCATGAACACGACCTGATCCGCCACCTCGCGGGCGAAGCCGATCTCGTGGGTCACCACGATCATCGTCATCCCCTCGTTGGCGAGCTCCTTCATCACGTCGAGCACCTCACCCACGAGCTCCGGGTCGAGCGCCGAGGTCGGCTCGTCGAACAGCATGAGCTTCGGCTTCATCGCGAGCGCGCGGGCAATCGCGATGCGCTGCTGCTGGCCGCCCGAGAGCTGCGACGGGTAGTGATCGGCCCAGGCGTCGAGCCCCACCCGACGCAGCAGGGTGTGCGCCTCGGCGATCGCGTCGGCCTTACTGCGCCGCGACACGACCATGGGCGCCTCGATGATGTTCTCGATCGCGGTCTTGTGCGGGAACAGGTTGAAGCGCTGGAACACCATGCCGATCGAGCGGCGCTGCTTCGCGACCTCGCGCGGGTGCATCTCGCGCAGCCGATCGCCGTGGTCCCGGTAGCCGACGACCTCACCGTCGACCGTGATCCGGCCACCGTCGATCGTCTCAAGGTGGTTGATGCAGCGCAGCAGGGTCGACTTGCCGGATCCGGACGGGCCGAGCAGCACCGACACCTGGCCGGCGTGCACGTCCATCGAGATTCCCTTGAGCACCTCAAGGCTGCCGAAGTGCTTGCGCACCCCGCGGAGCTGCACGAGCGCGGTATCGCTGAGCTCAGTCATTGCGCGATCCCTTCTTGTTCTTGCCCTGGAACTGGACGGCGATCGTCCCGGTCATCTCGCGCGCCTTCTGCAGCGGGGAGACGGGCGCGTTGCGCTCGACGCCGCGGCCGAAGTACCGCTCAAGGTAGTACTGCGGGATTGAGAGCAGCGACACGATCACGAGGTACCAGATGCTCACCACGATCAGCAGTTCGACCTGCTTGAGGTTCTGCGCGGAGATCTGCGTGGCGCGCGTGTACACCTCCATCACAGCGATGAGCGAGAGCAGCGAGGTGTTCTTGATCATCGAGATCAGCTCGTTGCCGAGCGGCGGGATGATGACGCGCATCGCCTGCGGCAGCAGGATCCGCACGAACGTGGCGAGCGGGCTCATGCCGAGCGACGCGGCCGCCTCCTTCTGACCGGAGTCGACCGAGAGCATGCCCGAGCGGACGATCTCGGCGGAGTATGCGGCCTCGTTGAGCGTCAGCGCGATGATGCCGGCCACGAACGCCGTGAGCAGCACGTTCGTGTCGACCTCCCAGAACACCACGTCGGTGAACGGGATCCCGAGCGTGATCTTCTCGAAGATGAGGCCGAAGTAGCCCCAGATCACGATCTGCACGAGCAGCGGCGTGCCGCGGAACAGCCAGACGTAGAACGACGCGAACACCACTGCGACGGGGTTTCCGGAGAGGCGCATCGCCGCGAGGATCACCGCGAGCACCGTGGAGATGATCATCGCGATCGCGGTGATCAACAGCGTGGTGCCCACACCCGACACGATCTCGGGGTTGAACAGGTACTCGCCCACGACCGCGTAGTCGATGTTCTTGTTCGTCCAGAGCGCCTGCACGAACCAGGCGGCGAAGAGGAGCAGGGCGATCGCCCAGATCCACCGCCCCGGCCGCCGGAGCGGAAGAGCCTCGATGTCGAAGCTCCGATCCTGCTCCGGCGCCGTCACAGTTGAGTGAGTCATGAGTGTGGCTTAGCCTTCCGTCGACGCGCCGTTGACGATTGCCTCGTCGGTGGCGTAGTTGCCGAGGTTATGGGTATCGAGGATGTCCTGGTAGACGCCCTCTTCGATGAGTGCCTGCAGCGCGAGGCGCAGCGCCTCGGTGAGCTCAGTGTTCTCCTTGAGCGTGCCGATCCCCGTGTAGACGGGGTTGATGCCGGCGGGGAACTCGGGATCGTTCACGACCTCGAAGTCCTTGCCGTCGCCCGCCGTGGCGACCGTGTACGCGGCGACCGGGGCGTCAACTGGATACGCGACCACGCGGCCGGCCTTCAGCGCGGTCTGGGGATCCTGCGCGGTGGGGAGCTGCTGGATCGTCAGCTCACCCTTGCCGTCCGCCTCGCAGGTCTTGGCGAGATCCTCGAGCAGGCCGAGCTGCGCGCTCGCCTTCTGCACGGCGACGGGGTGGCCGCAGAGATCGTCCAGGCCGGTGATGCCCTCGGGGTTGCCGGCCTTGACCACGATCGTGAAGCCCGCGTAGATCTCCTCGATGAAGTTGAGGGTCTCCTCGCGCTCCACGGTGTCGTTCATGCCCGACATGATGATGTCGAATTTCTTCGCCTGCAGCGACGGGATCACGGTCTCGAACGCCTGGTGGGAGATCTCGATGTCGACGCCGAGCTTCTCCCCCAGGGCCTGCGCCAGATCGGGATCGAGCCCGGTCTGCTTCTCGCCCTCGAGGAGGATGAACGGCGGGTACGGGATGCCGGCGGCGGCGCGGATCACGCCGGAGTCGCGGATCGCCTCGGGGAGCGCGGCGGCCGCGGCCTCGTCGACGCCGGAGGTGACCGCCGCGGCGGGCGCGTCATCGGTCTTCGCTTCGGTCTCGCCGCCGCCGCTGGAGCAGGCGGTGAGGCCGAGCATTGCGGCGAGCGCCGCCGCGGTCGAGATCTGCACGAGCTTCTTCATGGTGGTTCCTCTTCCTTGGGGAATAGTGAGTGGTGGTGTGGGTGAACTGATGGGTCAGCGGCGTCGGATCACGACGACCACGATTCCTCGCTCGGGCCGACGTGGTGCCCGAGGAACTCGGCGTAGGTCTGGCGGCGCACGGCGAGGCGACTCTCGCCGTTGCGGCAGAACACCACCGCGGGCTTGAGCGCTCCGTTGTAGTTGTTCGAGAGCGTGTAGCCGTAGGCTCCGGTGGCGGCGAGGACGATGGTATCGCCCGTGGCGGGCGCGGCGAGCTCCGCCCGGTCAACGAGCAGGTCGCCTGACTCGCACTGGCGCCCCACGAGCTGGGCCACGGTGTCTGGCTGCGCGCTCGCGCGGTCCGCCACGATGGGCGTGAACTCCATGTTCATGAGCGCCACGTTGAGCTGGTCGGCGAGGCCGCCGTCGACGGCGACGAACGTGGCGCCCGTGCGCTTCACGTTGTTGACGCGGTACGCGGTCATGCCCGCTCGGGCGACCAGCGAGCGGCCCGGCTCGATGATGAGGCGGCTGCCCGCGGGGAGCACGCGCTTCGCGGCCGCGGTGATGCCGTCGAGGTACTCGTCGAGGGTGGGCGCGTTGTGCCGCACGTTGTAGTTGACGCCGAGTCCGCCGCCGATGTTGTAGACGGGGAACTCGCCGAGCTCGCGCACCGCCTCGACCGCCCGCTCGAACGGCTCAACCTCGAGCACCTGCGAGCCGATGTGGAGGTGGAGCCCCACCACATTGATGAACGGGTGCTCGGCCAGCCGCGCGATCAGCGCCTTCGCCTGCGGGATCGGCAGCCCAAACTTTGACGTGGCCCCGCCGGTGGAGATCGCCTTCGGAACGCGCGGGTCCACGCCCGGGATGATCCGGATCAGCACGTCCTGCGGGCGGGTGAGCAGCGCGTCGAGGCGCTCAACGTCGGCCTCGCCGTCGAGCACGATCGCTCCGATCCCCGCGTCGACCGCGAGCACGAGCTCCTCGTGGCTCTTCGCGTTGCCGTGCAGGTGGATGAGCTCGGGCGGTGCGCCCGACTCGAGCGCGAGCAGCAGTTCGCCTGCGCCGGCGACGTCGATCGCGAGTCCCTCGGAGGCGGCGATCGCGTAGGCGGCGAGCACGGGGAACGACTTTGAGGCGAACGCGACCTGGCTGTTGGGCCAGCGCGCGGCGAGGCCCTCGCGGTAGGCGCGCATCCGATCGCGCAGACCCTGCTCGTCGACGACGTACAGCGGGGTGCCGAATTCCTCCGTGAGGGCCGGGAGCGAGCAGCCGCCGACCTCGAGGACGCCGTCAGCGCGCACCGCCGCGTTCGGTGGGAAGATCCGCTCAAACCGGGGATCGTAGAACCCGCTTGCTGCCACGTCGTAACTCCTTCGTTGTTGTCCCTACCGACTGTAGAAAGCGAACGACCCCGATCACTTGTCGAACTCGCTAATCTTTAGTGGTGTCATCATCGATTCCGCGCACGGGTGCGTTGCTCCCCATCTCAAACGGGCTCCCGATCCAGAACCTCATCGAGCAGATGGGGCGGGGAGTGCTCACCGTGCTCCACGCCGCGCCGCGGCCGACGTCGCTGCTCGGGGTGACCTACTACGACACCGACATCGGCGAACAGCAGCTCGCGGGGCAACTCGTGATGCTCACCGCGCACGCCGAGCTGGGACCCGACCGGCTCGACGCGCTGTGCGCACAGCTGCGGACGGCGCAGGCAAGCGGGATCGTGGCGCGGGCGGCGCAGGGCCCCGAGGGCGCAGGCCTCGTCGCCGCGTGCGCGCAGCACGATCTGCAGCTCCTCGGGCTTACCTCCGCGGTGGGGTGGCGCGAGTTCGACGCGCTCGTGAGCCGGCTCCTCGGCGAGCACGGCGCCGGGTTGCAGCTCGGCACCAACTCCGGCGACCGACTGTTCTCGCTCGCGAACTCGGTGGCGCAGGCGTTCGGCGGATCCGTCGCGATCGAGGATCACCGCCGCAACATCCTCGCGTACTCGGCGCTGCCCGGGCAGGCGATCGACAGCCTGCGCGCAAACGGGATCCTCACCCGCCGCACCCCCGACGGGCCGCTCAACGAGGTGCGCTACCGGCAGGTGTTCGCCGCCGACGGGATCTCGCGCTTCCCCACCGAGAACCAGTTCGCGCCGCGCGCCGCCCTCCCCCTGCGCGCCGGCAGCATCCCGCTCGGATCCATCTGGGTGATCGACCCGAACGGCGACGACCTCGACACCCCACTTTCCCCCGAGAAGCGGGAGGTGCTGCAGAGCGCGGCGGAGCTCGCATCCGGCTACATCGTGGACGCGTGGCGCTTCGACCACGGCGACGAGCGCTCGAAGGAGACCGCGCTGCGGCGCCTGTTCTCTGGCACCCCGCACGAGAACGACGCCACCGTGCTGGGCATGCGCCCCGACAAGAACTACCTGGTGCTGGCGATCGACAGCGGCGCGGTGCTCGAGGGCGACCTCAGCGAGATCCGCACCGCCGCCTCACGACACCTGTCCGTCTACTTCCCGGGCAGCGTGTGCAGCGTCATGGAGGGAAAGGTCGTCGCGCTCGTCCCCAGCGCTGCGACCGAGCCAGTGGCGCGCTCGCTGGAGCGGCTCCTCCCCGAGCTCGTGCGCCTCACCGGCAGCGCGTGCAACTGTGGGCTGAGCGCGCCGCGCCGGCCCAGCCCGTCGCTCTCGGAGGACTACGAGCGCGCGGTGCGCGTCGCCGAGTGCGCGCGCGAGATGCGGATCGCGGTCGCGACGCCCGACGCGGTGCAGCCGCAGCTCATCCTCCGGGAGTGCGCCGACGCGCTCCGCGGCAGCGACCTCCAGCTTCCCGAGGCGGCGAGCCTGCTCGCCGAGGGCGAGGAGGAGACCCGGGTCACGCTGCTCGCCTGGCTGGAGGAGCGCGGTAGTGCGCCCCGCGTCGCCGAGCGCCTGAACGTGCACGAGCAGACCGTGCGCTACCGGGTGCGGCAGGCCACGAGCCGGCTCGGACTCGACCTCGACGACCCGGACCGCCGCCTCGCCCTTTGGCTGCAGCTGCGCCTCGCTGACGCCCCGTGAGGGTTGGGGCGGGTTTGGTGCGCGGGCTTGGCGCGCGGGTTCGTCGCGCGGGCGTGGTGCGCCCTGCTCCCCCTCGCCGAGTGGAGGTAAAAGCCCCCTTCCCTGACCGCGAAGGGGGCTCTTGCCTCCACTCGAAGGGCTCAGGCCCAGGGGTTCAGAGCTCAGAGCTCAGTGGTTCCAGAAGCCCTCGTGGTCGATCGCGGCTTCGTCTTCGATGAGGGGGCCCACCACCTGAATCTCTCGTTGTCCGCGTGCGACCACCTCGCGGCACGGCAGCGCGAACGTCGGGTTTTCCGGGTCGTCGCCGGTGAGGGACAGCAGCCGCTCCTCGCTGAGCGCGTAGACGATCTTGTCGATCCCCGTCCAGTACGCGGCCCCGGTGCACATGGCGCACGGCTCTGCGCTCGTGAACAGGGTGGAGCCGATCATCCCCTCAGCACCGAGCTCTCGGAAGGCCGCCGCAGCCGCTGCGAGCTCCGCGTGCTGGGTGGGATCCCCCTCCGGCGGGACGGAGTTGTTGCCGCGCTCCGCGACGATGTTCCCCGCGGCGTCCGTCACCAGCGCCCCAAAGGGATGCCTGCCGGCCTGACGAGCCTCGTGCCCGATCTCAATCGCGCGGCGCAGCAACCGCAATTCGTCCCCGCTCAGGGGCTGGGCCAGTGCGTTGGTCATGACGAACTCCTTACGCTCGAGGCACGACCATCGTACCCGCGGCGGCCGCACCGTGCGGGGTGCCCCGCCCGGTCTCGCCCCTGCTTCGCCCCGCCTGCCCGGTCTCGCCCCTGCCCCGCCCCGCCCCGCCCCGCCAGTCTTCCCCTCGCCTCACCTCCCCGCCACGCCCCGCCCCGCCCGCCAGTCTTCCCCTCGCCTCACCTCCCCGCCCCGCCCCGCCCCGCCCCGAGTGGAGCCAAAAGTCCCCTTCGGACCACGCGAGAAGGAGGTTTTCCTACACTCGGCTGGGGCTGGTGCGGGGCAACGGGCGAGGCCGACGCAGGGCAGGGCAGGACAGGACAGGACAGGACAGGACAGGACCGACGCAGGGACGAGCAAGGGGCGGGTGCGGGCGGGCCGCAGCGGCTACACCGCGGGAGGCCGGGCGCCACGCCCCCCCCCCGCCCGGCCTCGCTCCTGCGTCGCCTCGCCCCGCCCGCCTTCGCCCCGCCGCACCTCACCTCCCCCGAGTGGAGCCAAATGTCCCCTTCAGGCCAGGCGAAGGGGAGTTTTCTCTACATTCGGCAGGGGTTGGTGCGGGGCAAAGCAAGGCAACGCAGGGGCAGGGCAGGGGCAGGGCGGGCAAGGCGCAGTCGCGCGAGGCACCGGGCGCCGCGTGGGCGGCGCCACCCCAGGCACGCCGAGTGGAGCCAAACACCCACTTCAGCCCCCGCGAAGGGGGCTTTTGTGAACACTCGGCGGGGCGCAGGGGCGGGAGTGAGTGGGCGCGAGGCACGGCGCAGGCAGCGCCTGCGGTGCGCGCAGCACGCGCGACACGGGCACGGGCGCACGCGCAGCGCGCCCGCGCGCCCGCGCGCCCGCGCGGGGCCTCACACGGCGCGGTCGTACTCCTCGCGCGCGGCGATCACGCCCGACATGTGCGTGCGCGCCCAGGCGTCGAGCGCGCCCAGCGGCTCGCGAAGCGTGCGGCCCGCGTGCGTGAGCTCGTACTCGACCCGCGGCGGGACCTGCGGATACAGCGTGCGGTCAACGAGGCCGTCGCGCTCGAGCCCGCGCAGCGTCTGCGTGAGCATCTTCTGCGACACCCCGTCAACGCGGCGCGCGAGCTCGCCGAAGCGCAGCGGCCCCTCGGCGAGCGCCCCGATCACGAGCACCGTCCAGCGATCCCCGATTCGGTCGAGCAGCCGCCGCGTGGGGCAGTCGCGGTTGAACGGATCCCAGTGCGGCTCGGTCATGCGGCGCACCCTCCTCGGCACCTCGGCGAACGTTAGTTACCGAAAAGTGCCTACTTTCGGAAACATACTTACTCTCCTATCGTAAGTATTGGGGGCGCCAAACGGAAGCCCCGCAGATGAGAGGACAGAACACATGGCACGCATCACCGTCGTTGGCGGCACCGGATACGCCGGCGAGAACATCGTGCGCGAGGCGGCCGCCCGCGGACACCAGGTCACTGCTGTGGCCCGCTCGGTGCCGGAGGCGCCCGTCGACGGAGTGACCTACGTGGCCGCCGACGTGCTCGATGCTGCGGCGCTGGCCGGGCTGACCGGGGACGCCGAGGTCGTGGTGGGCGCGCTCTCCCCGCGCGGCGCGCTCGAGGGCAACGTGATCGGCGTGATGCGGACGCTCGCCGCCGCAGCGCAGCGTGCCGGGGCGCGGATCGGCGTGGTCGGCGGTGCCGGATCGCTGCGCGTCTCGCCCGACGGCCCCACCGTCGCGTCGACCGCCGAGTTCCCGGACGCGTTCAAGGCCGAGGCGGCCGAGATGGCGGAGGTACTGGCGGAGCTGCGCGCAGCCGACGCCGAGCTCGACTGGTTCTACGTGAGCCCCGCGGGCGGATTCGGCGCGTGGGCCCCGGGCGAGCACACCGGCACGTTCCGCATCGGCGGCGACGTGCTCCTCACCGACGAGGCGGGCAACTCCGAGATCTCGGGCGCCGACCTGGCGCACGCGATCGTCGACGAAATCGAGCGGCCGGCGCACCGGCGCCAGCGCTTCACCGTCGCGTACTGATCCGGCGCGGCTCCGGATCGCACCGATCCGGAGCCGGCCCAGCGCGCCACCGCTCGGGGCTGCCCCGAGCACGCCACGTGTGGCCGCGCTACGCGCCGGGGGCGACCAGCCGGATCCGGTTGCCCCACGGGTCGGCGGCGACGATCCCCTGCGCCACCGTCTCCGTGGTGACGCCCGCTGCGGCGAGGCGATCCGCCACAGCCGCGACACTCGCCTCGTCCGGGAGCGAGATCGTTACCGAGCCGAGCCCCACCTCGGTACTCCGGGGCCCCGCGCCGGCGCTCATCCAGGTGTTCGTGGCGAGGTGGTGGTGGTAGCCGCCCGCCGAGTAGAACAGCGCGCCGTCGGCCTCCGACACCACGCCGAAGCCCAGGGTGTCCGCGTAGAACTCGCGCGCCTCGTCGAGGTCGCCCACCTTCAAGTGCACGTGCCCCACGGTCGCGGTGCCGCGCGCCTCGTCGCCCAGGTGGTCGTCGATGAACTGATTCGGGTCGAGCGCCTCGCTCCCCATGGTCACCTTGCCGTCGACCCACACCCACTCCGAGCTCGGTCGGTCGACATACAGCTCGACGCCGTTGTTCTCCGGGTCACCGAAGTAGAAGGCCTGGCTCACCGCGTGATCCGCCGCATCCTGATAGCTGTTGGGCGCCGACTGGGCGACGCGCAGCAGAGTCTGAGCGAGCGTGGCTTCATCGGGGAACAGGATCGCCGTGTGGTACAGCCCGGCGTCTTCCGGCTGCGGCAGCGGCTCCTCGGAGCGCACGAGGCGGATCAGGGCTTCGTCACCGAACCCGAGCAGCACCTCGCCGTCGCTTTCGTCGAGCACCGACATGCCGACGCCGTCCTCGTAGAACCCCCGCACACCCGGTAGATCGCGCACCCGCAGCTCGTTCACGCCCATGGTGGTTTCCGCGGGGAGCCCGTCGGCGCGCTCGGTGGGTGCGCCCTCGGGGCCGCGGATCTCCCCCGCGACCGCCCCGCTCGCCGCCTCCGTGGAGTTTGCGCGGCTGGCGAACCACCAGATCGCACCGACCGCGAGGACGACGATAACCGCCCCGCCGATGATCGCCGCGCGCATGCGCGAGCGGCGCCGGGTTGTCTGAGTTCCTGATGGCATTCTGCTGGTTCCTTCGTGGGTGACGTGGGTGGGTGCGTTCGTGCGTGCGAGCGGCCAGCGCGGGCCACATGAGGCCCGCGGCGGGGATGCCCGGGTTAGGGCACTCGGCCCGCGAGCGCATCGCGCTCGGGCGTCTCGCCGCCGCGTTCGGCGAGGAGATCCTGCATCAGCTGAATCTCGCTGCGCTGGGCGGCAATCATGCTGCTGGCGAGATCGGTGACGACCCGCAGGTCACTGCGCGCGACGACCGCCTCGGCCATCTCGACGCCGCCCTCGTGGTGGGCGATCATCAGTTCAAGGAACCGGCGCTCGGCCGCCTCCCCGGTGAGCGAGCGCAGCTCCTCAAGCTGCTCGCGCGTCGCCATCCCCGGCATCGTGGTCGGAACCTCGGCCGGATCAACATCGGCCTCGTGGGCGGCGTGCGTGCCGCCTTCGCCCGGCACTGGCCGGTGCATCCAGGTCATCGCCGGCTCGGGTGACGCCTGCGGCAGGCCCCACACGGCGAGCCAGCCAAACATCTGGCCGGACTGCCGCGCCTGCGAGGTCAGGATGTCGTACGCGAGCAGCCGGATCGCCGGATCGTCGGTCTGATCTCGCACGATCAGGGACATCTCGACCGCCTGGTCGTGGTGCGTCTGCATGTCGCGCGCGAAGCCGGCCTCGGCGCTCCGGGTGCTCGGCACGGTCTCGGGCGTCGCGGTGACGCGACCGATCATGAGCGATCCCGCCACGAGCACGAGCGCGAGCATCGTCGCGACGAAGACGGTGAGGCCGATGCCACGCCCGCCGCGCGCCTCAGCCACTAGGCGACTCTGCCGATGCCCTCGACCGCGCCGGAGCACGAGGCGCCGGGCTCGGGGGCGTCGGCCGACTTCCAGTAGCGGTCGATGAACTGGCCCAGGCGCGGATCGCTCGGCGAGTCGAGCTCGATCTGCGCACCCCACGCGGAGGCGACGAACGGCGCCGGCAGGTCGGGGTACGGGGAGACGATCGTGTAGAGCTCCGGGATGCTGCGGCGCAGCTCGGCGATGTCCTCCTCGGAGGCGGTCTCCGGGTTGTAGGTCACCCAGACCGCGCCGTGCTCAAGCGAGTGCACGGCGTTCTCGTTCGGCTGCGGCTCGGAGTAGACGCCGCAGTTGAGCCAGGCCTGGAAGTGGTTGCCGCCCGCGGGCGGGTTCATGTCGTACTCGGCCTCGTAGTCGACCGGGGCCGGGCCCACGTGGGTGGCCGGCAGGTTCGGGTACTCCTGCAGATCGGCGATCGCGATATCTTGCGGGCGCTCCTGCGGGGTCGCCGTCGTCGCCACGAACGTGATGACGAGCGCGAGCACCGCCGCCCCGCCGACCGCGCCGCTAATGATCCCGATCCGGCGCCGGCGCTGCTTCGCGGCTTGCTCGCGCTGGTACGCCTGGACCTTCTCCGCGCGCCGGTCTGCGCGCTCCTGCTTGACTGTCTTTCGCCCAGTGGGTTCCACCACGATACGTCCCCGCCCTAGAATTGATTGTTGCGACAATCATTTCGGACGTCCCTGGGAGTTTCTTGACCCGGCCCCGGGTCAGAGGCCCGTTCGAGCCGAGCAGCATGCGGCTCGCGGGACGCGGGGGCGGCAGCGCGAGCGGACGCGCCGGGGGCACACCGGGGCAGGCAGAGGCGCGGGCGCGGGCGGCAGCCGCGAGCGCGGGCGCACGAGCGCACGCGGCGGCCCCGAGCGCGGGCCGGCGCACACCGGCGCGCGGAATCAGGCCTGGCGCTCGGAGAGCCGCTCGCCGATTTTCGCCGAGATCGCGCCCAGCGCATCGAGCTCGTCCGGGGTGAGCGCGTCGATCACGAGGCTGCGCACCAGCTCGATGTGCTTCGGGATCGCGCGAATAAACTGCCGCCGCCCCAGCGAGGTGAGGTGGGCGTTCGTCGCCCGTCGATCCTCGGCGCAGGGCAGCCGCTCGATCAGCCCGCGCTTCTCCATCCGGGTGCACACGTGCGAGAGGCGCGGCAGCGTCGCCGCGGTCTGCTCGGCGAGCTGCGACATCCGCAGCGTCGAGTCCGGGGCGACGTACAGCGAGGACAGCACCGTGAACTCAAAGTGCGTGAGCTGCGAATCGCGCAGCAGCTGCGCGTCGAGCACGTGCGGGAGCAACTGCGAGACCGTCACCAGGCCAAGCCAGGCCTGCGACTCCTGCTCGGTCATTCGCGGAGCGGTGTATGTCATTCCCCCATTTCATCACCTTTGCCGGGAAACGCGAGCATGCGCGACGCCCGGGAGCGGGCGGGGCGCCGGCCACCCGCCCGGAAGCCGCGGGCGGGTGGCCCGCGGCCGCGGCACCCTCTCCGCAGCCCAACCCTGGCCCGCAGCCCGCCCACGCGCCACCCGACTAGCGCGCCAGGAGCTCCTCACCGCTGGCGGCCGGGAGCGAGAGCGACACGGAAGTGCCCCACGGATCGTCGACGGCGATCGTGTTCCCGTCGTCGGCGAAGGCGATCCCCCGCCCCCGCAGCCGCGCGGCGACCGCGTCGAGGTCCTCGCGGCCCGGCAGCGTGATCGCCACATTGCCGAGCCCCAGCCCCGCCGCGCGCGGGCCGGCGCCCCGGCTGTTCCAGGTGTTCATCGCGACGTGGTGGTGGTACCCGCCCGCCGAGGCGAAGAGGGCGCCCGGGTGAGCGCTCGCGGTGGCCTCGAAGCCGAGCGCATCGACGTAGAAGTCGCGCGCGCGGGCCACGTCGCCCACCTGCAGGTGCACGTGACCGATCCCGCCCGACTGCCGCTCCACCGCCGCGAGCACACCCTCGTCGAGGTGCTCCGAGAGGTAGCCATTTGGATCGAGATAGAGGGTATCCATGAGGATCTGCCCGTTCTCGTAGCGCCAAGTGTCGCGGGGCCGGTCCGTGTAGAGCTCGATACCGTTGCCCTCGGGATCGGTGAAGTAGAACGCCTCGCTGACCAGGTGATCGCTCGACCCGGCGAAGCGGCTGCGCTGATCCTGCGCCGTGCGGTACACGGTGGCGGCGAGGCTCGCGGCATCGTCAAACAGGAAGGCGGTGTGGAAGAGGCCCGCGTCGCGCGGGTTCACCTCGGGGAGCCCCGGGGTGTGGATGAGGCGCACCATCGGGGTGTCACCGCGGCCGAGCACGCGGTGCACCTCGGTGCGATCGGCGCGCTCGGCGATGGGGACGAGCGCGAGCGCGTTCTCGTAGTAGCTGCTCATCTGATCGAGATCGCCAACCCGGAGCGTCACCGCGTCCATCGCAAGATCTGCGGAGAGCACGCGATCGTCGACCGTCCCCGTTTGCTGCTGTGTGTCCATCCCGCCACCGGGCCTTTCTTAGAGTGTGTGTAGGTGGCGGCCGCACGGTGCGGCCGCCACCTGGTGTACTGCGATGCCCGCGCTGCCGGATCGGCGCCGGGCTCGCACGGGGCCCTAGTTGGCGACGGCGAAGCCACCCGTCCAGGAGATCTTCTCGGCCGCGGCGAGCGTAAGCTGCAGGAAGCCGAGCGCCTCGAGCTCGTGAGCCCGCTTCAGCGAGCCGGCATCGATCGCGCGCAGCCCGCCCGCGATCACCGCGGCGGCCAGCGCGGCCTTCGCATCGCCGTCGTCGCCGGCAATGAGCACGGTGGTGCCCGAGCCGCCGACCGTGCCGGACGCGAGGGTCGCCGCAAAGTTGGTGTTGAATGCCTTCAGCACGATCGAGTCCGGCAGCGCGCGCTGGATCTCGTACGCCGCGGAGCTCCCCTCGGGGACCACGAGCGAGTCGAAGGTCTCAAAGTTGAGCGGGTTCGTGATGTCGACGACGGTCTTGCCGGCGAGCTGGTCGGCGTACGCGCCGAGGATCTCGGCGACCGCGGGGTACGGCACCGCGAGCACCACGACGTCGCCGGTGATTGTGGCGCCGGCGCCCTGCTCGTGGGAGATGTGATCGACCGCGGCACCACCCGCGGCGAGTACGCCGCCGATCGCGTTCGCCATGTTGCCGGTCCCGAAAATCGTGTACGTAGCCATGATCCTGATCTCCATTCTCGCCCAGCGTTGGGGCATTGGTTGTAGCGTTAACTAAATCATAGACCCACTTTGGTTGTAGCTGCAACTAATTTGCTAGAATTGCCGCATGACCACTCCGCTGACCCACCCCGAGCGCGTGGCGGTGGCGCGCCTGCACGCGCTCCTTGAGCTCCTCCCCACCGCACTCGACCAGCGGCTCGCCCCGCTCGGAGTCACCTCGTTCGAGCACACCGTGCTCGAGACGCTCGCTGAAAGCCCGGAGCAGCGCGCCCGCATGAGCCTGCTCGCGCGGCGCACCAACGCCACCCGGCCGCGCCTGTCTCGGGTCGCGGCGTCGCTTGAGCGACGCGGCCTCATTGAGCGCGCTCCGTGCGAGCTCGACGGCCGGGCCACCAACGCGATCCTTACCGCGCGCGGCGGCGAGACGCTGGCCCGCTCGCGCGACGCGTACGCGGCGGCGGTGCGCGAGCTGGTCCTCACCGGCCTCACCGGGCTTCCCGGCGACGGCGTCGCGCAGCTGGCAACCACCAGCTACGCGATCCTCACCAGCCTCGACGAGCGCGCGGCGGCGGATGCGGGCGCAGCGGCGGGCACCGGCCAGGGGGCCTGCGCCGCCGATCCCGCACCCGCGGCCTGCGCGGCGGACCCCGCCCCTACCCCCAAAGCGGTGCCCGGGACCTCCCCCGCCGCGGCCTGCGCGGCGGACCCAGTCGCGGTGCCCGCGGCCCCTACAGTTCGGTGACCACGCCGCCCGCCACGTGCCAGCGGCGGTCGAGCCGCACGGTGCTCAGCATGCGGCGATCGTGGGTGACGAGCAGCAGCGCGCCCTCGTAGCTTTCGAGGGCCTGCTCAAGCTGCTCGATCGCGGGCAGGTCGAGGTGGTTGGTGGGCTCGTCGAGCACGAGCACGTTGACGCCGCGGGCCTGCAGCAGGGCGAGGCCCGCGCGGGTGCGCTCCCCCGGCGACAGCTCGCCGCACGGGCGCAGCACGTGATCCGCCCTGAGCCCAAACTTTGCGAGCAGCGTGCGCACCTCGCCCGACGCGAGCTCGGGCACGAGCACCTCGAACGCGGCGGCGAGCGGCTCCGAGCCCCCGAACAGGGAACGCGCCTGGTCGATCTCGCCGATCGACACCGAGGAGCCGAGCGCGGCGGATCCGGAATCCGGCGCCTGACGCCCCAGCAGCGTGCGCAGCAACGTCGACTTCCCGGCCCCGTTGGGCCCGGTGATCCCCACTCGCTCACCGGCGTTCAGCTGCAGGGAGACCGGCCCGAGCGTGAAGTCGCCCTGCCGCACCACCGCGGCGTTGAGCGTCGCAACGACGGCGCTCGACCGCGGCGCCGCCCCGATCGTGAACTCGAGCTGCCACTCCTTGCGCGGCTCGTCAACCTCGTCGAGCCGCTTGATCCGGCTCTCCATCTGCCGCACCTTCTGCGCCTGCTTTTCGCTCGACTCGGAGGCGGCCCGGCGACGGATCTTGTCGTTGTCCGGGGCCTTCTTGAGCGCGTTGCGCGTCCCCTGGCTCGACCACTCGCGCTGCGTGCGGGCACGGGCCACCAGATCGGCCTTCTTGCTCGCGAACTCCTCGTAGTCGTCGCGCTTGTGCTGGCGCACGATCGCGCGCTCCTCCAGGTACGCGTCGTAGCCGCCACCGAAGACACGGTTGCTGTGCTGAGCCAGGTCGAGCTCGAGCACGCGGGTGACGCAGCGGGCGAGGAACTCGCGGTCGTGACTCACGAGGACCACGCCGCCGCGCAGCCCCTGAACGAAGCGCTCGAGACGCTCAAGGCCGTCGAGATCGAGGTCGTTGGTCGGCTCGTCGAGCAGCACCGTGTCGAAGCGCGAGAGCAGCAGGGCGGCGAGGCCGACGCGAGCGGCCTGCCCGCCAGACAGGGCGGTCATCAGCGAATCCTCGGTGACACCGGCGGCGGCCTCCGGGGTCGCTCCAGCGCCGCGCGCTGCGCCGGCCGCCGCGGGGCCGACGGCGTCGGTCGCGGCGGCCGTTCCCAGGCCCAGCTCGGCGAGCACCGCGGGGAGGCGCTCCTCGAGGTCGGCCGCGCCGCTCGCGAGCCAGCGGTCGAGTGCGGCGGAGTACACGTCGGCGGGATCCGGATCCCCCGGCCCGGCCGCCGCCGGATCGCCGAGCGCCGCGGCCGCGGCGTCCATCTCGGCCGTGGCCCGCGCGCAGCCGGTGCGCCGGGCGACGTACCCGGCGACCGTCTCGCCCTCGATCCGCTCGTGCTCCTGGGGCAGCCAGCCGACGAACGCGTCACTGGGCGCGAGATGGATCGCGCCCGCCTGGGGCTGGAGCTCGCCGGCGAGGATGCGCAGGAACGTGGATTTTCCCGCTCCGTTCACGCCCACCACGCCCACCACATCGCCGGGCGCGACGGTGAGATCGAGGTCTTCGAAGAGCGTGCGGTGCGCGTACCCGCCCGCGATCGCCTGGGCGACGAGGGTTGCAGTCATGCCTTAAGCGTAGGGCGCGCGGGGCGCCGCCGCGCACGCGAGGCCCAGCCGCCGCGCACGCGAGGCCCAGCCGCCGCGCACCTCAGACCCCGCGCTCCTCCGCGATCGAGTTGCCGCCATCGACCACCAGCAGCTGCCCGGTCACGTACGAGGCGCCCGGGCTCGCGAGGAACGCGACCGCTTCGGCCACCTCGGCCGCGGTCCCCGAGCGGCCCGCCGGCGTGGCCTGCCCCATCGCGTTCTCGTGCGCTGTGGCGGAGCCGGTGGCGATCCACCCCGGCGCGACCGCGTTGACGGTGATCCCGTGCCCGGCGGTCTCCACCGCGACCGCCCGCGTGAGCCCCACGAGGCCGGCCTTCGCCGCGTGGTACCCCACATCGCCGCGGTACGCCTGCACCGGCCCGGACAGTGACGCGACGGTGACGATCCGCCCGCCGCCGAGCTCGCGCATCCCGGGAATCGCGCGCTGCACCATGCGGAAGGCGCTCGTGAGATTGCGGTCGAGCGCGTCGGCCCACTGCGACGCGGTGATCTCGTCGATCGGCGCCGGCTGCTCGGGATCGCTCACCGAGGTCATGCCCGCGTTGTTGACGAGCACCCCGACCGCGCCAAACTCACGCTCGGCCACGGCGAAGATCTCCTCGGCCCCGGAGTCGAGTGTGAGATCGGCGACCACGCCGCGGGCCTCAACCCCCAGCTCGGCGAGCTCGCGCACCCGGTCGTGGATGCGGTCGCTCGTGGCTGAAACCACGATGCGCAGGCCGCGCCCGCCGAGCAGTCGCGCGGTCGCGAAGCCGATCCCGGTCGCGCTCCCCGCGCCCGTGATGATCGCCGTGTGAGTGTGTGCCATCGCTGCGTATCCTTCGGTGGGGAACGGTTCCTGGGCCTACCGTAGCGCGCCGCTACTCCGCCGGTGGGCGGCGGCGCTGCTGCTTAGTCTGCGAGCGCTGCCCCTTCGCGGCGAGGCGCCGCTGGTTCGAACCGCGCGTGGGCTTCGTCGCGCGGCGGCGCGGGCCGTCTGGGGCGAGCGCCGAGCGCAGCACGTTGCCGAGCTTCTCAAGCGCGATCTCGCGGTTGCGCAGCTGCGAGCGCATCTCGGAGGCGGACACCACCACCGAACCGCCCACCAGTCGCCCGGCGAGGCGCTCGGTGAGTCGCGCGCGCTGCGCGTCGCTGAGCACGGCGGAGTCGGCGAGGTTCCAGCTGAGTTCGACCCGGCTGTCTGAGGTGTTGACGTGCTGCCCGCCGGGGCCGGAGGAACGCGAGAACCGCCACCCCAGCTCCGCGGCGGGGATGGTCAGCGCGCGGCTCACCTCCAGATCCATGCGACAAGCCTCCCACAGTCGGGGCGCTCCGGGACGGCGGGGTGGACGGGTGGGGGCGGGACGGGTGAGACGGGCGGGTGAGCACCGCGGCCGGGCCGAGCGTCCGCCCGGCCACTCGCGCGCCAGGCCGAGCGGTTGCCCGTGCACACGGCCGCCCGTGCACACGGCAGCCCGGCAGCCCTGCCGCCCGCGCGGTCCCGCTCAGACGGCGACGGGCTCGCGCTGCGGCATTGCCGCCCGCGGGATGCGCGCGGTGACCGCAATCATCAGCGCGCTCGCGAGCACGCCGAGCACCCCCATCACGGCGGCGAGCGCGGGTGTGCCGCCGAGGTCGAAGACCTGCGCGGCGACGGTGGGGCCGAGCGCGACGCCGAGCACGTAGACGGCGTTGACGGCCACGCTTGCGGACCCGTCCGCGCGCATCGCCGCCGCAATCCCGAAGATGACCGGCAGACAGAGCCCGAAGGCGAAGCCCCACACGATGTAGCCGCCGGAGAACGCTGCAACGTTTGGCAGCACCAGGATCAGGATCTTCCCGAGCAGGCTGAGCGCCAGCGCGAGGGTGAGCGCGCCAACGCGACCGAGCCAGCGAGACACGGCGGGGGCCACGAGCGCGCCGACGAGCCCGGCGAGGATCGCGATCGCGTACAGGTTGAGCACGAGTGCGGATCCGGACTCGCCGAAGAAGCCGATGCCGATCACCTCAGAGATCCCGATCACCCCGTCGTCGGTGACCGCGAGGATGCCCATGCCCGCGGCGAGCAGCCACGCCTGGCGGCCGGCACGGGCGGCGCTCACTGGCTGACCGTCCGTGTCGGCCACGCGCGGCGCGCTGGGGAGCCACCGTGCGGTGAGGAGCACGACGACGCCCGGGAGGCCGATCAGCAGCAGGATCGTCTCGATCGAGGTGCCGATGATGGGCACGAGGAAGTAGGCGACGGCCACGATGAGCCGGTTGAAGATCATGGCGATGTTGGTGGAGCGCTCGGGCTGCGGGGTGGCGGAGATCGACGCGGACGCCGCGGCGAGCGCCAGGCCCGAGCCGACGCCGGCGACGAGCAGCAGCGCCCCGATCACGGCGGGCGTGGGGAACGCGATCCCGATCCCGCACACGACGATCAGGAGGATCGCCCCGAGCATCGCGAGCGGCACGCGGAAGCCGCGCCGCACGAACGGGCGAACCGCGAGCACGGTTGCCGAGTTGAGGAGCGTCATCCCGGTTGCGAGCAGCCCGGCGAGGGTGACGTCCATGCCGAAGTCGTTGACCAGGCGCCCGATCACGCCGGGGATCAGGTTGGCGGGGAGAAATGCATAGACCCAGACGATGATGATGCTCGAGAGCGGCTTTGTGCCCGCGGCGGGCCTGAATTTCGGGGTGGTCATCGATACTCCTCGGTGAGTCGGTGGCGGTGGTGGGTGTGTTGCGGGAGCGGGGATCAGACTCGCGGGGCCCGCAGGATTCGATCCGCGGCGTCGGTGCCGGTGCGGATCGCCCCCTCGAGCGTCCCGGGGAAGTCGACGCTGACGTCTCCCCCGACGATCTGCAGCGCGGGGGTGGCCGCGGCGAGCGCGGCGGGCAGCGCCGCGTTGCGGGCTGGGTCCCCCGGGCGGGGAACGAACCAGGTGCCCCGCGCCCACGGTTCGGCAATCCAGTCGTGGCGCACGTGCTCGCGCACGGTCGCGCCCGGGAGGTACGCCTGGACTGCATCGTGCAGTTCGGCCGGCGTGGGGAGCCCCTTGGCGCTCGGCGCGAGGGCGACGGCGAGCATTCCGCCGTCGGGAAGGCGAGCCTCCGAGCGGAAGTAGCCGAAGCTCCCCTCCGACGCGAAGACGCGGAAATGCTCGGCGACGCCGTCGAGCACGAACCAGTCCTTTCGCGACGCACCGGGGTGCGGCGCGGCGGCGAGCTCGGTGAACGCGGCCGGCAGCGGGAGGTCGATCCGGATCCCGCCGAGCGTGTTGCGCGGCACGGCGAGGATCACGTCGGCGGCCTCCCAGATCGAGCCGCTCGCGGTGCGCACCCGGAGGCGGGCCTCGGAATCGGGGTGGTCCGCTGGGGCCGCCCACACCTCGGTGGCCGCGTGTCCCAGCAGGATCCGGGCCCCGGACCGCTCGGCGAGGGCGGTGACGAGCGCGCGCGTGGTCCCGGCGATCTGCGTGGCGTAGTGGTCCGGGTTGTTGAGGTCGTCCTCGTCGATGAGCAGGTGCGTCGCGTCGATCGCGTCGAGCGGGGCCCCGGCGAGGTAGCGCTGCGTGGCGGCATGCCAATCGCGGGCGAACGGCGATGCCGGCACCGCGGCGAGGGCCTCTGCCGCGGTGAGCGCCCGTGGGCTCCGCTCGATCGCGTCGCGCAGCGCCGCGATGGCCGCGCGAAGCTGGGCCGCCTCCGCCCCGGCTGCGCGGTCGCGGGCCACGACGCCCTCCGCAAGGTGCGTGACCGGGGCCGCCACCTTCGGGGACTCGGTGGTGGCGATCCCCAGTTCGGTGAGCAGGGCGAAGCTGCGCTCGAAGCTCGGGAGCAGCCAGGTGCCGCCCATATCGATCGCGCGGCCGGCGGCGGGCCACTGCATCCCGTAGCTGCGGCCGCCCACGCGATCCGCGCCGTCGAGCACCGTCACCGCGCGGCCGGAGTCCCGCATCCGGTCCGCGGCGGCGAGCCCCGCGAGCCCCGCCCCAATGATCAAGACGTCCGTGTGATCGGTTGGCTGCTGCTGCATTGCATGCTCCCTCGCGTGCTCGACCCCGTTGTGCGGCTGCCGGATCCCGGCCTGATCAATATATCTTCAATCTGTAGATAATCAAGGTCACGCGAAGATTTTCTGGTGCCGAACAGCGCCCGGCGGTCAGGCAGACGGGTCACACGCGTGCTGGATCAGCTCGCCGACCCGCTCGCTGAGGCGAGCCCGCAGCCCCTCCGGCGTCGCACTCGTGCTCCCCGCGATCGCGCGCGCGAGCGCCGTCGCGCCGTGCTCTTCAAGCACCGCCGGGTCGAGGATCGACTGCAGCGACGAGTACTCGAACACCGCCATGAAGATCGCGTACTCAACGTCGAGCATCAGCGTGAGCGCGCGCTGATCCGGCAGATCCTCGGCGATCGCCCGCCGCAGAAACGTCTCGTACATGGCGATCGTCGCCGGGTCGTTGATCGGGTGCTGGAAGAACTCCCAGATGTTCTTCGCGAGCGGGGTAAACACCTCCGCGTAGCGGATCGCAAACGCGGTGACGCCCGCGACGAACGGCACATCCGGGGCCAAACAGTCGAGGTTGATCCGCGAGATGCACACCGCGCGGGCGGCATCGACAATGTCCGAGACCCCCCGAACGTGGTGGTACAGCGTCTGCGAGCGGACGTCCAGCCGCGCCGCGACGTTCGTGATCGTCAGCTTGTGCGCGTCCGACTCCCGCAGAATTTCGATGGCCGCGGCCCCGATCATGGCGCGGTCGGTGACGGGGCGGTCGGCGCGCGGCCGTCCCGGAGCGCGCCGCTCGGGCCCGCTCACGGCGCCACCGCTCCGCGTCGGCGACCAGCGGGCGCGCACGACGGGCCTGCCGCCACGAGATTCGCTGTCACGCCCCCAGAGTAGTGGATGCGGAATCCGCCCGGGCGGGCGGGCACCGCGGGGCGGGCAGCCGCGGACCCGGCCGCTCGCGCGCCCGGCCGCGCGGCCGCCGCTACTCCTCCGCCGCGAGCGGCAGCGCCCGATCGCTCACGAACGCGCGAGCGCTGCCGTCGACCGGGTCGGCGAAGCGCAGCTCGCTCGCGAGGAGCTGGAGCGGGGTGCTGAAGTCGTCGATGGCCACGTCCTGCACCACGGGGTAGAGCGGATCGCCCACGATCGGGATCCCGAGCCCCCACAGGTGCATGCGCAGCTGATGGGTCTTGCCCGTGCGCGGGGTGAGCCGGTAGATTCCGCGCGGCGGCCCGTCGCCCAGCGCGCGCTCCTCGGCCGCGCTCAGCGGCCGTTCGAGCTCGACGAGCGATTCGGCGTTCGGCTCGGCGGCCGAATCGACCGCCGCTTGCAGCACGCCGCGCGTCTTGGTGAGGTGGTTGCGCACGATCGTCGGCAGGTCCAGATCAGCCCGGAGCGCCGCGACCGCGCGGTACGTCTTGGTCACCTCGCCGTGCATGAACATCGACTGGTACGCGCCCCGCCAGCGCCGCTCCGTCGCCATGATCAGCAGGCCGGAGGTGATCCGGTCGAGCCGATGCATCGGGGTGAGCTCGGGCAGCCCGAGCTCGTCGCGCATGCGCACCACCACGCTCTCGCGCACGTGCTTGCCGCGCGGGATCGAAGACAGGAACGGGGGCTTGTCGATCACCACGATCCGCTCGTCACGGTGCACCACGCGCACCGCGCCGGGCACCGGGGGCTCCTCGCGCAGCTCTCGGTGGAACCACACGAAGGTGTGCGGCCGGTACGGATCGGTGGCGAGCACCGGCGCCCCCGACTCCGTGACGAAGCGCCCGGCGGCAAGAAACGCGTCGACGTCGACGTGCGCTCCCACGCGGGTGATCAGCCAGTCGCGCATCAACGCCCAGGGCCGGGGCGCCCCCTTGTCTTTGTCCTCCGTGCACAGCCAGGCGGCGTCGAGTCCGTGGCGCGGCGGCAGCGGGGAACGGGGAGGCACCCGACGAGCCTACCCCGCGGCGCGGTCCGGCCCCGGCGTGGCGGTTGAGTGGCTATGGATACGTAGAACAGGATGTCAGCATGGGGTATTCAGGTCGGGTCTTAGTGATGGCCGCGGCGGTGGCGCTCTCAGCCGGACTGGGTGGTTGCGCGGCCGAGCCAACAAACCCCACCGACGCTGTTTCAGCGTCCGGTGAGCAAGAAGCTACGTCTGAGGAGAACACCGCAAGAGAGGTGGAATCTGCGCGGCAAGACGCCGGCGCCGAACCGGTCAACGCTCCGATCGTGTTCCCCGAGTGTGATTCAGCGAACCCACTCGCAGCCGCAGAGAGCACGGAGTTCTACGAATCAATCGACACCGACGTGTCCCATCTCACCGGCTCCACGGACCTCGAGACGTTCCAGCGCCTCACGGGGCCCGCCGCGCAACTCGCTATGGAACAGGCGACCAACCTCCGCGGTTGTGGTTGGCCACTGTATCTGGCGGGCCATCGCGTCGAGCAGTACACGTCCCACTTGCCGTCCGCTGCAGAAGAGGCCTTCGTGGGGAGTCTCCGCGATTCGGACTATGTTGAGTCCGCGATCGGGCGCACGAAGGTGTTCACGCACGTCGTTGACGACCCTCAGAGGTACCGGATGACTGGATCCACCACGATTCAGCACATGTTCTTCGACGGCGTCTGGATCTCAATCTTCGAGACGGGAAAATCTGACTATTCCCAATCAGCGCTCGACGCGGTGCTGGCACTCAACCCGTCCCTCGCGCCGTAGCCCACCCACCGCGGCCTAGTGGGTCACGATCGCCTTCGCCGCGATGATCACCATGCCGAACGATGCCGTGGCAACCGCGCCCGCGAGGCGCACCCAGAGCACTGCACCCTTGCGCGCGTAAGCGCGGTAGCCGAGCAGCGCGAGCACCGACACGCACACCCACAGGGCCGCCCAGGTGGCCGCAACGTCGCCGATCACGCCGAGCGCCCCGAGCAGCAGCGCGGCGGCCGGGGGCAGGGTGGAGACGATCAGCCCGTGCGACTTGTGCATCGCCTCCGAGATCGACTCGCGCACGGTCGCCGGGCCGCCCGCGGGCGTGGCCGTGCCGTGCGTCGCGACCGCACCGGCGTAGACGTGCGCGAGCCAGAACACCACGACCGTGACCCCGGTGAACAGCAGCGACTTCCAGGCCGGCGCCCCGGCGCTGCCCGACGCGGCGATGAGGCCGGAGACCAGGATGAGCCCGTAGACGCCCTCCTCGGTTGCGAGAGCGCGGGTGAGGGACGCCTGTGGATTCATGCTCATAATTCTAGGAGAGTGCGACGCGGTGCCTGTGCACGGAGCCGCCGCCGGATCAGCGCTGGCGCGTGATCGCGGCGACCGTGTAGCTCTGGTCGAGCACCTCGGGCGCCGGCTCGTACATGCGCAGCACCGGCCTGAACGCCCCGGCGGGTGCTGGCAGCCAGTTTGCGCGGGCGCGGGGATCCGCGGGCTCCGCGTGACTCATCGTGATCACGAGCGATCCGTCCGCCTCGTATTCGAGCCCGGGCGTGCGGTCGCCGATCGAGAACCGTCCGGCCGGGTTGGGCACGAGGTAGTAATCGGGCACGTCGTACATGGTCAGCGACCAGAACGCGCCGACGGGCGGTGTGGGTGCCAGGTGCAGCGTGTAGCTGTTGCGGCCGTCGAGCGGCTCGCCCTGGTCGTCAACGTAGGTCGCGATGTACGCGGCCTCGAACGCTTGGTTGCCCCACAGCCCACCGAGCGCGGCCCCGGCGCGCTGCACGATGCGGCGCTGCGGGTCCGTGATCTTAAACGCGGGATCGTCGATCGAGCCCACCTCGAAGTAGTCGAGGTTGTAGTCGAACGAGTGGTAGGCCAGGTTCCAGCCGTTCACGAGCGCGTTGCCGGCACCCGAGGTGAGGATGTGCTCGAGCGCGGCCTTCCCCGCGGCGTACCCTGAGTCGCGGCCGGCCTCGTCGCTCGCGTCGAGCGCGGCGAGCGTGCCCGCGAGCAGTGCCTCGTCGCGCGGCGCCGGCGGGAACTCCCGGCTCCACAGCCGGTACTTGGCCCAGAACTCACCGGCCTCGGTCGCAGTCGCCCCGGACGCGGACTCGGCCGCGGGCAACCCGAGCGGCGCGGCACCCGGATCCTGCGGGGTCAGCGTGGTCGCGTCCTGCAGCGCGTGCACGGCCGCGAGGTCGGCGTCGCCGTCGACGGCCCAGCGCCCCACGATCGACGCGACGCGGGTCGGCACGCGAACGACGGTCGCTCCCGCGGGCGCGGCCCCGCCCCAGTCGCTCGGCACGAGCAGGTACTCCCCCGCATCGCTGCCGGTGGCGCGGTGCCCGATGTAGGCGAAGTTGTCGGTCCAGGCGTTCACGAACTGCAGCACGAAGTAGCGGCCGTGCGTGGCCGGCACCCTGAGCAGGATCGGGCCGACGCTCATGTCGAGCTGCGCCATCGAGTAGACCGTGTCGTTGTTGATGGTGACGAACTTGTCTTCGGGGCCCGCGAGGGTGCGCGCGTGGCTGAACGCGTTCCACGGCGCGGCCGGGTTCTTCCCCACACCGGTCGAGACGTAGCGGGCGACCTGATCGAGGTTGAACACCAGCGGGAACCCGTACAGGTAGGCGGTGGTGAGATCCTGCGGTGCGGCGGACATGTGACTCCTTGAAGTGATGGTTGCGGACGCAGCGAGTGGGCGGCTAGAACGCGCCGAGACCCTTGCCGATGACGTTTGCCCCGAGAATCGCGAGGAGCACGGTCATGATGACGGAGTTGTTGACGGTGAGCCAGGCGCGGATCCCGGCGAGCGCCTTCGCCGCGGTCTGGGGCGCGAACAGCGCGAAGAGCACGGGGACGAGCACGCTGAGCGCGGCGATGACGCTGAACACGAGGATCGTGGCGATCAGCGCGCCGGCGTCGAGGCCACCGTGCCCGATCTCGGTGCCGGCCGCGGCTGCGACCAGCAGGTTCTTCGGGTTCACCGCCGCCAGTGCGAACGCGAGGCCCGCGGCGGGGAGCGCCCGCATCTGGTCGATCTTCGACATCCACGCCGGCAGCTCCGGGGTCTCGCCCGGGGCGGGGCGGGAGCGCCACTGGCGCCAGCCAAGGAGCAGCAGGCCGAGGCCGAGCACGATCTGGATGGTGCCGAGGATGGGCCGCGAGTCGCCGGATCCGCCAGCGGGGATGACGCCGGCGAGCAGGGTAAACACGGTCGTGGCCACCACGATCCCCACAAACCAGCCGACGAGGAACGCCAACCCCATGCGCGTCGAGCGCGGGGACATCAGCATGAGGATCACGGCGATGATCGGGATCGGACTGACGGCGATAGCCGTCGCGTTGGTGAGAGTGGCGCCGATAATTTCAAGCACGGGGATCGATCCTTTGTGATCGTAACGCGGTGGTGGGTCGCTCAGGACCCGAGAAGCTGCTGCTTTGCCTGCTCGAACTCCGCGGCCGAGAGCAGACCCTGCTGCTGGAGCGCTGCGAGCTGCTGCAGCTGGGCGACGAGGTCGGTGCCGGCGGGCGCTGGGGCGACGGCCGGCGCGGGGGCCGCGGCGGCTGGCGCGGGGGCGGGGGCCGGGGCGGGGACCGGGGCCGCCTGCGCCTGCGCGGCGACGGCACGCTCGTGCTGCCGGCGCGCGACGGCTCCGCTCACTGCGGTGGCGGTTCCGGCGACCACCGCGGTGCGGGCCGCCATCCCGAGGAGTCCGGGGCGTCCGACACGACCAATGAATGCCACTACGCACGCTCCTTCGGGTCTGCGCCCTCGGGCGCGTGTGCCGGTGACCCGGCGGGAGCTGCGGCGAGCGCCGCAGCAACGAGATCGTTCACGGCCGGGGCCGGGATCAGCGCGACGTGGGCTACGCGGCCGCCGGCCTGCGCGAGTGCGGCGGAGAGCGCGGTGGCCCACCGCATCTCGAGCGCGGCGAGCGCGACGCCCTGCCCCGGCGCGAGGCCCGCTGCCGCGTCCTCGATATCGTCCTGACCGATGAGCCCCTCGGCGACGAGCCCGGAGCTCGCCCCGAGCCGCGCGTCGAGTGCCGCAAGGTCGGTGAGCTCGGTCACCCGGAGCCCACCGTCGGCGAGCCGGCCGACGACGACCAGGTCGACGAGGCGCACCTGGCCACCGGCGTCGAGGGAGTTGAGAGCGGCGAGCACGCTCGGGTCCGCCTCGGTGCCGTCGAACTCGACGATGAAGAGCTCGATGGGGCCGAGCGCGAACGGTGCGGGAGTCACGGCGGTCACGCGGCGTCGATCGCGGGGAAGGTCCAGGATCCGTCAAGGATCTCTGGGCGGGGGCGGTACAGCCGCACGAGGTAGTTCCACCCCTCGGGGAGTGGCAGGTGGTTGGGCGCCGCGGGGTCGCCGCCGAAGCGCACGGTGATCGACCCGTCGGCGTCGCGCACCCCCGTCACGCTGTTCACGCTGTAGGCGCCCAGCTCGTTTGGCTCGAAGAAGCCGTCAGCGTTGTAGAGCGAAATTGACCAGAAGCCATCGACCGGGACGTCGCCGACGGTGAGGGTGTACTCGCCGACCGGCAGGCGCGGCTCGACCTTGATGTACGACGCCTCAGACTCGGGAAGTCCGCCCCAGCCCACGGCTGCGCCGAGCAGGTGGCGCACCGGGTCGACGTCCTCGCGGCGCCCAAAGCACCGCTCCATGCCGCTCAGTCCGCGGGCGAGCACGAGCACCGCGTCGCGGGTCTCGGTGAACGAGGCCTCGTCGACGGGCGCGGGCGCGAACTGGCCCCCGGCTCCGGAGCTGAGGCCGAGCTGATCCTGCAGCCGGTTCACCTCGGCCACATCGGCCGGGTCCTCGGGGTTCACGAGGATGCGCGCCGCGGCGCACACGAAGTCGCTGCCGAGCTCTTCGGCGGTCAGCTCGTACGTGCCTGCCTCGTGGAGCACCCGGTTGATGTAGTGGTCCTGATTAACGAGCATGATCGAGATGTAGCGGCCGCCCGCCTCCGGAATCGTGATCGTGGCCCCCTGGCTCACGTCCACAATCGCGGCACTGTACAGCGTGTCGCGGTTCATGCGGATCACGGTCTGCTGATCGATCGGGGTGGGAACGCGGTAGTGGTTCCACACGTTTGACGATCCGGCAGCCGCGGCGATCCCGGCGAACATGCGCTCGCTCTCGAATCGCGCGAAGTTTTCGAACGTCACCGTGACGGGAGAAGTGTGCATGCCGCCATCATGGCCCGCGGCGGCGGCCGGCGCATCATCCACGATTGGTGATCTCCGCGGGTGTGCGGCGCGGCGGACGCAAGACGCCGCGCACGCGGCGCCGGTATGCGGCGGGTCAGCGCGGGCCGCGACCCCGCCGGGCCCCGTCGCGCTAGTGCCGCAGCTTGACCGCGTCGCGCCGGTTGGTGACCCCGAGCTTGCGGTAGATCGCCCGCTGGTGTGTGCGCACGGTGTTGACCGACACGAACAGGGCGGCCGCGATCTCGCCGGCCGTCATCGGGGTGCGCAGGTAGCCGAGCACTTCGCGCTCGCGCTCCGACAGCGCTGCGCCGAAGGCGCCCTCCGAGCCGTGCTCAAGCTCCGCGAGGCGCGCCGCGATGAACTCGGCGTGCTGCGACCCGGACACCGCGTGCGCGGCGAGCAGCTCGCGCAACCTCGGGTCGGCCGACACGAACGGCTGCAGCACCTCTTCCCGCGCGGCGATCCCGAGGGCACGCTCGATCCGCCGGTGTGCGCGGTTCGCGTCGCCCGCCCGGTGCGCGATCAGCGCGGCGCAGGTCTCGGCGGCCACGGCCACGTAGGAAACCGAGCGCTCACCCGGGGTGAGCCCGGCGAGGAAGTCCATTGCGAGCGCCGTGTCGCCCGCGGCCCGCGCGAGTTCCGCGGCGATAATCCGCACGATCGGCACGTTTGCCTCACCGCGCAGCGGTGCGAGCGTCTCGATGACCCGCGCCGGCTGGTCCTGCGCGGCAAGCAACGACGCGCGCGCGATGGCCCCGTACACCGGCCACGGCATGCCGTGCGTCTCGGTGCGTCCGATCCCGCCAAGCTGCGCCTCCGCGTCGAGGATGTCGCGCGGGTTCTTGCGCGCCGCCGCGATGACCGCGAGGAACACGCGCCCCAGCGCGGCATAGGACACGTCGTGCCCGCCGTGGCCGATCAGCTCGCGGAACGCGGCGGCCGACTCGTCGTAGCGCCCGCGCCAGAACGCGCAGAACCCGACCGCGAACAGGCCGATCCCCCCGTCGTAGTGCGCCCAGTCGTCGGCGGGGTCGTCGTGAGCGAGCGTGGAGCCGAGCAGCTGGTCCGCGTCGGTGAGCCGGCCGGCGAAGCTGAGCGCGAACAGCAGGTTTGAGGCCGCCCGCTTCTCCAGGATCGGCCGGCGCAGTAGCCGCGCCTCGTTCATCGCGGTCTGCAGCAGGCGCGTGGCCCCCACCGGGTTGCGCCGCAGCCGCAGCAGGGTCCAACCGACGAGGAACACCCGGTAGGCGTGCATCGTCGTCTCTGACTCCCCGGCCGCGAGGAGCCGTTCGGCGTCCTCGGTGGCGCGGGCGAGGCTCTCGTGATCGTCGAGCAGGAAGAGGCGCGCGAAGGCGTAGGTCGCCGCAAACTCGGGGTCGCCCTCCCCCAGCGCGACCGCGCGCGCTGCGAGCATGCGCGCGCCCGGCCGGTCGCCCACGAGGTTGAGGCAGCAGGCGCGGATCGCCAGCACCTCGGGGCTCTCCGCGAATTCGGCGGGCAGCGACAGGCAGCTCTGTTGCAGCGCGTGCGCGCCTGATTCGAGCATCAGGCGGATCCACGAGGAGCGCACGATCGAGAGGGTCAGTTCGGCGTCGTCGACGAGCGCGGCGTGGAGCAGCGCCTCGGCGGGAAAGCGGGCGGCGAGCGCCCGCGCCGCGATCGCGTTGAGCGCGGCGGCGCGCTCCGCACCGGTGCGCGCAACGATGCGGCGGCAGGCGTCGGCGAACGCGTCGTGCCAGCGGTACACGGTGCGCTCCGTGCCGCCGGCGCCGTCGGTGATCCGCTCGAGGAACAGCCCGGACGAAACGCACTCTTCGAGCAGCGCGGCAGCGCCGTCCATGCCGCTCAGCGCCGCGGCGAGGCCGCGGTCGAGGCGGTTGCAGGTGGTCGCGGCGAGCACGAACTCGCGAGTGCGCGGCGCCAGCGCCGGCAGCACGTTTGTGTCGATGAAGTCGACGAACAGGCCGTCGCGCCACGCGGCCTCCGGGGCGCCGTTGAGCGCGCTGAGCTGGCGCATCTGGAAGGCGATCGGCCAGCCGTCCGTTGCCGCGCGTCGTGCCTCGGCCGCCGCTGGATCGAGCTCCTCGCCACGCAGCACCGCGTCCTGCATCACCTCGGCCGTTGAGAGCGAGAGCTCCACCGAGGTGACGAGCGATCCAGGCCGCGCCACGATCCGCTTCGCGAACCACGGCAGCAGTTCTGGGCGCCCGGCGACCGCGAAGCGCGTCCCGCTCGCCGCGAGCCCGAGCAGCAGCTCGACAATCTCCCCGAGCACCGGCCCGGCGTGATGGGCATCGTCGATCACGATGGTGGGCGGCACTGGCAGCGCCGCGACCGCCGCCGCGATCCGCCCGTACAGTTCGCGCGCGTCAACGGCCTGGTGGATCGGCGCGGCGGCGCGCACCTCGACCTGGGTGGCCCGCGACGTCAGAGAACCGCTGAGCCGCTCGATCGCGGAGACGAGGCCGAGCAGGATCAGCCGCTCGTCGTTCAGCTCGTGCCGGGTGAGGGTGAGCCAGGCGACCGGCGCCGCGCTGTCCTGCGCGAACGCGCTCAGCAGCACGGTCTTGCCGTACCCGGAGGGGGCCGAGACCACCACGAGCGCCGAGCTCTCAAGGCTCTCGCCGAGCCGCGCGGAGAGCCGCGGCCGCGCGGCGATACCGGGGATCGGCTGCGGCGGCGTGGTCAAAAACCAGGATGAGCGCAGCCAGGACTCGGGCCCCCTGGTTTCCATTGCCACAGAGTATCAGCGTGGCCAGCCCCGTCATCACTTCTTGATGACTTCATGACGAAGTGCTTCCGCTGCGGCTTCTGATCAGGCACTCTGGGGGCCGCGCCGTGTGCGCGCCGCCCGGTCCCGCGGCGGCGTCGCCCCGCGGCCGGTCGAGAAATGGACGTGAGATGAAGGCGCTCCCCGCGGGGCTTCGCAACTACCTCGCTCGGTTCGGTTCGCGGCGCACCGTGCTCCCCGATCTCCGCGCCGGGCTCGTGCTCGGCGTCGAGAGCGTGCCAGACGGGCTCGCCGCCGGCATGCTCGCCGGGCTCAATCCCCTGCACGGGCTCTACGCCTACCTCGTGGGAACGCTCGGCGGCTCGCTCGCCACCGGCTCGGTGTTCATGTCGGTGCAGGCGACCGGGGCAATGGCGGTCGTGGTCGCGGACGTCTCCGGCAGCACGCCCGGCGGCCTCACCCCCGCGGGACTCGCGATGCTCGGCATCATGGCCGGCCTCATCATGCTCGCGCTGGGCCTCGCCCGGCTCGGCTCGCTCGTGCGGTTCATCCCCACCGCGGTGCTCGTCGGCTTCGTCAACGCGGTCGCCATCAACATCGTGCTCGGCCAGCTCGACAACGCCACGGGGAGCCAGGCTGAGGGCGCCAATCGCGTGCTGCGCGCGGTCGACTCGTTCCTCAACATCGCGCACTGGAGCCTGCCCACCGTGCTGGTCTCAGCCGTGACGCTCGCGCTGATCCTGCTCCTCGAGCGCACCCGGCTCGGCGCCCTCGCGATGGTGGCCGCCGTGGCGGTCGGTTCCGCGCTCGCCGTGGCGCTCGGGCTGTTCCCGGGCCTCGATCCGGTCGCCAAGATCTCAGACCTCACGAGTGTGCCCAGTGCGCTCCCCGGCTTCGTCGCGCCGGATCTCACCCAGCTGTGGAG
The DNA here is from genome assembly GCF_004217175.1 of Leucobacter luti. GTDB lineage: Bacteria > Actinomycetota > Actinomycetes > Actinomycetales > Microbacteriaceae > Leucobacter > Leucobacter luti. The sequence continues at coordinate 127,439 of NZ_SHKI01000002.1, read as the reverse complement.
CCTGATCGTCCCCGCCTGCTCGCTCGCGCTCGTGGGGCTCGTGCAGGGCGCTGCCATCAGCGGCTCCGTGCCAAACCCAAACGGTCGCTACGGCGATGCGTCCGCCGATTTCCGAGGCCAGGGCATCGCGAACATCGCCAGTGGGTTCCTCCAGGGGATGCCCGTCGGCGGCTCGATGTCGGCGACCGCGCTCGTGCGAGCGGCCGGAGCAAAATCGGCGCTGGCGAACCTCAGCGCCGCCGTGGTCATGGCCCTCACGATCCTGCTGGCGGCACCGCTGATTGGGCTCGTCGCGATGCCCGCGCTCGCGGCCCTGCTGATCCTGATCGGGGTGCGCACCTTCAAGCTGCACCAGGTGCTGCTGGTGTGGAAGACCGGGCCGATCCAGGCCACGGTGCTCGCGGTCACCTTCGTGCTCACGCTCCTGATCCCGCTCCAGTACGCGGCCCTCACCGGGGTGGGTCTCGCCGTGATCCTGTTCGTGGTGCGGCAGTCGAACCGGGTGGTGCTGAAGCACTGGGTGTTCGACGACGAGCGCCCGCTGCCGCGGGAGGTGCCCGCCCCCGAGACGCTGCCCGTGGGCGAGACCGTCGTGCTCGTGCCATACGGCAGCCTGTTCTTCGCGGCCGCCCCCGTGATCGAGCGTCAGCTCCCCGGGGTGCCCGCCGCCGCGCACGGCACGGCCGTGGTGTTCCGGCTGCGCGGCAAGGACCAGATCGGCAGCACCTTCCTGCGCGTGCTGGAGACTTACTCGACCGCGCTCCGCGCCGCCGGCGGCACGCTCATCTTGGCCGGCGTGAGCGACTCCGTCAACGGCCAGCTCCGCGCCACGGGGGCGCTCGACCGGCTCGGCGCCGCACACGTCTTCCCCGAGTACGAGCGGCTCGGCGACTCGGTCACCCGGGCGCGGGAGTTCGCGGCGGAGTGGCGCGCGGCGCAGGCTGAGTCGCCGCCCACCGCATAATCCGCTACGGATGATTTTCGCCGGATCCGCGCCTCCGCGCGAGCCGATCCGGGCAGGGTAGTGAGGTGCACGAACAGATCGCCGGACCGGCTGGGCCGAGTCGGCGCAATCCAGGGGGAAACATGAACACGACTCATCGCGGCCTCGCCGCCGCTGCGCTCGTTGGCGCGCTCAGCCTGGCGGGCCTCACGGGGTGCGCCGCGTCCGGCCCGTCGGAGCAGGAGAACGCGGCCGCCGCGTGCACCGCGCTCGCCGACTACGACGCGACGCTCACCGCCGCCGCCGCGGACCTCTCGGAGGCCACCACCGTGGGCGAGCTGCGCGACATCCGGGAGACCGTGGCCGCGGCGCACGAGGCCGCCGACGAGGCGCTGGGCGCGGTCGCCGACGACCGGGCCGAGGCGCTGCAGGGCGCCTGGTCGACGTTCTCCGAGCAGCTGCAGTCGGTCGACGACGACGCCTCGCTGGCGGACGCGCGCGACTCGCTCGTCGAGGACGCTCGCGCCCTCGCCGGCGCCCGCGAGACCGCGGAGTCCGGCCTCAACTGCGGCTAGCGCCGCGGCGCCCGGGCGCCACGGGTGCCCGGGTACCACGGGTGCCCACGCCCCCCCCGGGCACCCGCCCGCCCGCAACGCCGTCTGGGTCGCGGCCCTGCCGCGCCGACCGGGGGCGGCAATCTGACTGTGCGGTGGCGCTGTGCCCCGCCCGACGCAAGCAAAGGAACCACTGTGAGCCTGTTCGAATCAATCTGGGATGTCCTCGTACTGCTGTTCTGGGCATTCGTGTTCATCTCGGCACTGATCGCGGTCGTGATGGTGATCGTTGACCTGTTCCGCGATCGGAAGCTGAACGGCTGGGCCAAGGCGGCGTGGATCCTGTTCCTCGTGCTGGTGCCCCTGCTCACCTCGCTGGTCTACCTCATCGCCCGCGGCCAGGGCATGGCCGAGCGCGTGGACGAGGACGCTAAGGAGAGCAAGGACGCGACCGACGCGTACATCCGCGAGGTCGCGGGCGCGAGCCCGGCCGACGAGATCGCAAAGGCGAAGGCGCTGCTCGACTCCGGCGCGATCACTGCCGAGGAGTTCGCGGCGCTGAAGGGGCGCGTGCTCAGCGCCGCCTAAGCGCGGCCATGAACATGCCGGAGGCCCGGACCCAGCTGGGTCCGGGCCTCCGGCATTCACGCGCTCGGGCTAGGCCTCGATCTGAGCCAGCACCTGCGCCGTGAATGCGGCACTCTGCGCGAGCACCTCATCGATCCCCCGGGCATCACCGAAGACGTGCGCCTCGTGTTCCACCACAACCGGACCGTCGAACCCCAGCCCGCGAAGAATTCGGAGCGCTCCTACGAAGTCAACGTTCCCACTGCCAAGCCCCGGGAATGTGAAGTTCTCTGGGGTGCCCTGCGCGTCTTTCAGCGCAAACAGGATCGTCCGGTCGCCAAGTCGACGCGACGCGTCACTCACATCGTGTGTGGTGACCTCAAGATGCGACGGATCGAGACTGATGCCCAGGCCCGGCACCTCGCTGAGCACCCCGAGCGCAGCGTCCGTCGTGGCAACGAGCTGCCGCACGATCGGTTCGAGCCCCACCGCGACGCCGAGCGCTTCAGCTCCCTCGACCACGCGACGCAGCGAGTCGATGAATGCCGGCAGCTCGCCGGGGGTACCCGCGACCCCGAGCAGGGAGTCACCGGGCTCGTCCCCCGGAATCACGTGGATCAGGGGGGCGCCCAGGTCTACGGAGATCCGCGCAAGGTCGAGCGTCCACGCCACCGCAGCTGCTCGCCGGGCGGGGTCCGGGTGTGCAAGACCCTCGCGGTGCGCGGCAATGGAGGTGATCGACTCGGTTGCGGCGAGGCGTTCAATCACTGAATGCGGGGTGTCCGGGGTCAGATGCGGTTCTGCCCAGGGAAGCCGCTCGGCGTTCAACTCGACGCCGTCGAACCCGGCGTCCCGAATCCGCTGGACCGCTTCGATGACCGGAACTCCGGTGAGAAATCCGGTGTGAAAACTGGTGCGCATGATCCTGCTTCTCTCCTCGGGGTGGTTATTCGTAGGAAGGGATCGGCTCTTCAGGGTCGGCGAGCGGCAGGCTCACCCAGCCGTGAGTGCGCACGGAGCGGTAGGCGGCGGTGACCACTTCCTGCGCCTTCACCCCGTCGATCCCCGTCGGAGCGATCGCGTCATCGACCCCCGTGCGAATCGACGCTTCAAATGCGCGCCACTCGGACACATACGGGTTGGTGCGCGGCGGGGTGAACTCAAGCCAGGTTCCGGGCTGATACTCATTCCACCAGGCTGTTGGCCAGTAGGCTTCGGTAATCTCGCGCGGCAGCTCCTCACGCGGCAGCTTGCTTGAGATTGCGAGTGGCACGCTGGCGAACGGATTGATCGTCTCCGTTGACAGGTGAATCGTGCCGTCGGGCCCGTACAGGTCAGTTGAACCAGCGACCTGGGGGGAGAATCGATCTGAGTTAATGACGCCGGTCGCGCCGCTCGCGAAACGCACAAGCAAGAACACGTTGTCGTCCGCGGGGTGGGGAATGACCCGGTGGTCCATCGTGGCGCACACCTCAATGATCTCGCCCAGCAGATAGCGGGCGATGTCGATGCGGTGCACACCGAGATCGAGAATTGCGGCGCCGCCCGACTGCTGGAGGTTGTAGCGGTACCCGGTTGCGGCTGGATAGACGTCCCACGCCTCGGAGTACACCGACCGGAACCCCTGTACATCGCCAATCACCCCGGCTTCGAGCGATCGCTTCGCGATCTGCGTCGGTTCCCAGAACCGCTGATTAAAACCGACCTGCAGGCGAACTCCAGCCCGTTCGCACGCCTCCTGAATTGCGATCGCATCAACCAGGTTGTGGGCGACGGGCTTCTCGCAGAATACGTGGATTTTCGCGGCGGCCGCGTCCTCAATGACCTGGCGGTGCAGGTGGTTCGGGATCGCAACCAGCACCACGTCGAGATCGGCCTGAGAGAACATGTCTCGGTAGTCCGAGTATCCCTGGGCACCGTACTCGTGGGCGAGCTCCTGCGCACGCTCAAGGTTCGGGTCTGCGACCCCGGCGATTTCGAGTCCATCGACCGCCGCGATCGACGGCAAGTGCGAGAGCCGGGCGATTGCTCCGGCGCCGACGGCGCCGACCCTGAGGGGTCGCGCAGCTGTGGTGGATGCAGTCATTTCGAGTCTTTCCTGTTCGCTAGTGGATGGAGCCGATTCGCGCCGGCGAAATGCCGACGCACAGTTACTTGATGATGCCGATCTTTGACCGGTCAAGGGAGATGAACACCGCGATCGCGAGCACGATCCCCTTCACGATCGTCTGCTCCGCGTCCCCGACACCGATGAGGACCAACCCGTTCGAGAGCATTGAAATGATGAGCGCACCGACCACGGTGCCGCTGATGCGCCCGAGTCCCCCGGTGAGCGGCGTACCGCCAATCACCACCGCAGCGATCACATCGAGCTCGAACGACTGCCCGGCGATCGGTGAGCCCGTGCCCAGCCGCGCAGCCAAGATCGACCCGCCGATTCCCGCGAGGAGCCCCGAGAGGACGAACACCCAGACTTTCACCTGGCGTGTGGGGACACCGGCGAGTGCCGCCACACGTTCATTGCCACCGATCGCGCGTACGCGCCGGCCGAACACCGTGAACTGGAACAGGAACCCGGCGATCAGGGTGATCACAATTCCCGCGATGATGATTCCCGGCATCACACCGAGCCACGGCAGGAGCCCCTCCGTCGGCATCGGCTTCGACGATCCACCACTGATCAAGATGGTCAGCCCGCGCGCAACCTGCAGCATCCCGAGGGTGACGATGAACGAGGGGATGCGGGCGAACGCGAAGACTACGCCATTGATGAGGCCGGCAAGCGCCCCCACCGCCGCACCCACCACGAGTCCGAGCGCGCCGTGCTCAAAACCGACCAGTGCAGTGACCACGCCGGAGAGCCCCACCACCGAGCCCACTGAAAGGTCAATCGACCCGGAGGTGATCACAAAGGTCATTCCATAGGCGACGATTGCGAGCACGACCGACTGCTGCAGCACAACAAGCAGATTCGATGGCGCGATGAAGGTCTGGCCCTTCAGAACAGTGAACAGTAGAAATAGGACGATCAGCGCCGCATATGGCACCAGCATCTGGACGGTGCCCCGCAGAGACCGCTGCCGGCGCGCGGCGGGAGAGGTCACCACGGGGGCTGTGTACGGGTTGGGAGAGGTCATATCATTGCCCTAATCAAGTCGTGCTCCTCGGGTACGGGAGCGGTGTAGTCAGCGGTCACCTGGCCGGTTCTCATGATCAGTACGCGGTCGGCAAGTCGGCGGAGTTCAGGGAGCTCATCGGAGACCACAACCACGGCCTTCCCCTCGGCTCGTGCCTGATCGAGCAGGTCATATATCTCCCCCTTGGCACCGACGTCTACGCCCCGAGTGGGGTTATTCAGTAGCAGGACCGGCACATCCCGCTGTAGCCAGCGAGCAAGCAACACCTTTTGCCGGTTGCCTCCCGAGAGGTTGCGCACCTGCGTGCTCGCCGCGGGTGTCTTGATGTTCAGGCGATCGATGAGGCCGCGCACCGAGGCGATTCCCGCCTGCGGCGCGATAGTGCCCGCGGCGCTGTAGCGGTCGAGGCTGCCGAGCACGATGTTCTCGTGCACCGACGAGAAGAGCAGCAGCCCTTCCTCGTCTCGGTCCTTCGGCACGTAGGCAAGTCCGGACGCAATGCGCGCGCGAACGGTGTCCCCGCGCACCGGTGCGCCCGACACCGAGATCGCCTCGTAGCTCGCGCGGTCAGCCCCCGCGAGTGCACGAATCACCTTGTCAGCACCGCAGCCGACGAGGCCACCGATTCCGAGGACCTCGCCCGGGCACACGCTGAAGCTCATCGGGGAGCAGCCGTCCGCGGTGAGTTCGACGACGTCGAGCACCGGGAGACCGCGGTCGCCACGATCCGGATCGGCCTCCCGCACGGCAAGGACCCCGAGATCGCGCCCCACCATCGACCGCGAGATCTCGGCCTCGTCGGTGTCCGAGACCATCGTTTCAGTCACAAACGCCCCGTCTTTGAGAATCGCGATCTTGTTGCAGTGCTCGATAATCTCGTCGAGTCTGTGCGTGACGAAGATCACTGCACCGCCGGCGGCCGCAAAGCGTCGTATCTCGTCGAACAGCACAATCGCGCCGTCACGTGACAAAACATTCGACGTCTCGTCGACGAGCAGGACCTTGGGGTTCGCCGCGAGCGCTCGCGCGAGCTCAATCATCTTGCGGTGTTCGATGGGGAGGCCCGATACAACGCTGTGCAGCGGATAGTCGACCCCGATCGCGTGCAGCGCCTCCCTGGCGAGCCGGTCACGCCGGCCAGGGAAGATCGCACCGGCGACCGTGTACTCTCCCTCTCGCCCGAGCAGCACGTTCTCGGCAATGGTGAGCGTCGGAGAAAGGAGCGTCTCCTGCGGAATCAGTGCGACGCCCTGGTTCAAAGCGTCAAACGGCCCAGTAGGTGCGAAGGCGGCGCCGTCGAAGCGCATGTGACCGCTGTCGAGCTTCAACGATCCGCTGATCGCCCCCAACAGCGTGGACTTGCCCGCCCCGTTTTCTCCGGCGAGCCCGAGGACGTCTCCGGCCTCCAAGCGAATAGCGGAGTCTGCGTCCCAGCGCAGCGCTCGCACGCTGCCGTAGGACTTGCAGAGTCCCTCGAGTTCAAAGAGCTTCGACGACACCGTCTTGCTTCCTTCCCGCAGTGCGCCGCTTAGCGCAGCGTGATCTCGAACGAGCCGGTGGCGTCAGGGTTCGTGATCTGACTCAGCTCGGTGAAGTCGTACTCCGGCGGGTTGTCGATGTACTGTTCTTTGAACTCCGCGACGTTGTCCGCGTTGACCTCGAGCAGATCAAGCTTCACGATCGGTGTCTTCGGGTCCTTGCCGCCGAGCTTGTCGTAGAGCATCACCAGGCCGAAACCGCCCTGGAGCCAGTGCCCACCAAAGCTGACGTAGTAGTCGCCCTTCTCGATGGCGGTGATCGCCTCGGGCGTCAGATCCATCCCGCCAAAGCGGTACTCGTCTGCGCGATCCGCGTTCTGCGCCGCCTTAATCGCGCCCTGGCAGAGGTTGTCGTTGTAGCACCAGACGCCATTCGCAGTGCCGCTCGGGTGCGCCTGCAGCAGGCTCTCGAAGGCCGACAGTCCGTTCTCCTGCGCCTCACCGTCGCCGGCCTGGTACTGCACCAGCGTCCCACCGTTTTCGATGGCTTTCTCAAGGCCCGCTTTGCGCCCCTCAGTGACTGAGGAGCCCGGAACGCCGCCCAGCGCGAGGATCTTGTCAGATCCGGCATCGATCAGTGCGCGAGCAATGTTCTCGCCCGCGAGCTCGTCGTTCGGTCCGATGAACGCGGTGTACGGCGGCTTCCCTTCCGTACCCGGCTCGAAGTCTGGGTATCGATCCGTCACTACCACCTCAACATCCGCGTCGGCGGCAGTCTGGAGCAGCTGGCTCGCCACCGCGGTCGAGGTCGGCGTGATAATCAAGCCGTCGACGCCCTGGCTGATCAGGTTCTGGACGTCCGCGAGCTGCTTCTGCTCGTCTCCGTTGGCGGCAACGGTGTTGAGCTCGACACCGAGCTGTTCCGCGCCCTCCTCCACAAAGTCCATGTAGGCAGCCCAGAACGGACTGTTCGACGTGGGGTACGAGACACCAACGGTGTAGCTCTCACCCGCACCCTCAGCTGAGTCGTCCTTCGGCGCGTCGAGCAGTCCGCCGCCACTGCACGCGGTGAGCGCGGCGGCGAGGCCGAGCGCTGCCGCGGCAGCTCCAAATGTGCGAATTCGTTTCATGATCTGCGATCTCCTTTGATTGCAGGCAGGACTGAGCCTCGCCCGGGTGGACGATGCGAAGTCCCGCCGAGGGAACTATGCGAACGCGGTTGCGATCTTCTGGGGGTTACCTCGCCGCGGTTGAACCCTCCGGCTCGGCAAGATTGATGGTGTCGTGGCGCTCGAGCGGACCGCCCAAGCGCTCGGTAACACTGCGTGCCGCCGCGAGCAATTGCTCAGCGGCGACGGGGATTCGCTCCAGCCCCATCCGGTGGATCGGACTGGAGACACCGATGCACCCGACAACGGTGCCGTCGATTCCGAAGACCGGGGCTGCGATGCACCGCACCCCTGGGTTGTACTCTTCGTCGTCAAGGGCGTAGCCCTGGGCCGCGACCGTCGTCAGGTCACGGTTGAGCTCGTCCATCGAAGTGATGGTGCGAATGGTGAACCGCTCAAGCGGCAGGGTCAGCCACGACTCACGGTCGGCTTCGGGGACGTATGCGAGCACTGCCTTCCCGGTCGCGGTTGCGTGCATCGGCGGCCGCGCCCCGACCTCGGTGTCGACCGACACTCGGAACGGGGCCTTCCGCTGCAGCACGTAGACCGGTCCGCCGGTGGTCATCTGCGAAACATGCACCGACTCCCCCGTCTGCTCAAGCAGCTCGTCGCACGCGTCCTCGGACGCCGCACGCAGGTCCAGGCGCCGCAGCACGGATCCCGCCACAGAGACCAGCTTCGCAGAGGGACGATAGCGCTTGGTCAGCTCGCTCTGCTGCACATATCCGCGCTGCATGAGTACCCGGAGAAGCCGGTGAGCGTTGCCCTTGTCCATCGACAGGGCCGCCGCGAGGTCGCTAACGCCGAGACCAGTGCTGCTCGACGCCAACGCCTCAAGGACGTCAAGACCGGATTCGAGGGCACCGCTGCGGGTCCGTGAGTCGTTCATGAAACCTAACGTAATCGCGCGTTGTTCATTTGTCAAAGAGATTGTCAAATTTGCGAAAACTCGCCACCTAGTGGCGCCACCGGCCCGAGAGGCGACGCGAAAACACCCTCACCTCCGAGAATCGTTGCCATTTGAACAACGTCGTTGTAATCTCATCACATGGTGATTGAAGAGCGCGCGATTCGCGCACGAGCAATAGTCAAGGCGGGATCTGTCGAGCAGGCGCTCGCCAGTGGCACTCTCCCGAACACGGTCAGCGTGACCCTCGCAGAGGCCGTGGTGATCGGTCTGCTCAAGCAGGACGTCAAAATATTCGTCGGGATCTTTGGCCACGGCTCCACCGATCTGGGTGAGGTCATGCGGGTATACGAGCGCGAGGGCGCGCTCCGTACGCACGCGGTTCGGAACGAGGTCGAGGCCGCTCACATTGCAACAGCGTTGCGCTGGAGCACCGGGGAGAAGGCCGCGGTCTTTACCTCGATCGGCCCCGGCGCAGTGCAAGCGTTGGCGGGCAGCCTCGCGGCGAGCAGTGACGGCGTTGGCGTGTGGCATATCTACGCTGACGAAACCACCGAGGCCGAGGGGCCAAACATGCAGCAAATCCCAGACGCGGGGCAAGAGGCGTTCCTCCGGCTCGCGTCCGCAATGGGGCCTGCCTACACGCTGCACACCCCATGGGCGCTCCCCGAAGCACTCCGACGCGGAATGAACGCGGTGGACCACCCACACCGCGCCAGGCCGTTCTTCCTCCTCCTGCCGATCAACACGCAACCACAGCTGCTCACCATGACGCTCGGAGCGCTCCCCTCCGGCCCGCCCCCGGCGCTGGGGGCCGCGGCGGACAACGGCGCGTACGAGCAGGCCGCACGCGCGTTGATCGACGCCGAGCGGGTCGTCGTGCGCGTGGGCGGAGGAGCCCGCGGGGCCGGGCCCGAGATCCAGGAAATCCTCGACCTCGTGGACGGCTTCGCGGTGACTTCGCCCATCGCCTCAGGAACGCTTCCATACGAGCACCCGCGTAATCTCACGGTGGGCGGGTCAAAGGGCTCAATCAGCGGCAATTTCGCGATGGAACAGGGTGATGTTCTCCTCGCGATTGGAACTCGCGGTGTCTGCCAATCGGACATGTCACGAACGGGGTATCCGAGAGTGACTCGAGTGGTCAACGTGAACACGGACCCGGCAGACGCGGTCCATTACAATCACGCGATCCCGCTGTTGGGCGACGCGCGAGCCACGCTCCGCGGCCTCATCGACGCGGTGAAGCAGCTCGGGGCTGCCCCGCACGACCTCTCAAGCCCGTGGGCAGTCGCGTGCATGGATGCTTGGGAGCAGTGGGTCGCATTCAAGGAGGCACGCTACCGCACCCCAGTGCTCGAGGATGAGGTGTGGCAACGGCCAGTCCTCACCCAGCCGGCCGCACTCAAGGCCGTCAACGATTGGGCCCGCTCGCACGACGACGCCGTACTCTTCTACGACGCGGGCGACGTGCAGGCGAACGGCTTTCAGGTCGCCGAGGACGATCGCGTGGGGCGCACCATCACCGAGACCGGGGCGAGCTACATGGGTTTCTCAACCAGCGCGATTGTCGCAACCGGAATCGCGAGCTCCCCGTTCTTCGGCGTCTCGCTCACCGGGGACGGCAGCTTCACGATGAACCCCCAAGCACTCATCGACGGCGTGCAGCACGGCGCGCGCGGCGTCATCGTTGTGTTCGACAATCGCCGGCAGGGCGCGATCTCCTCGCTCCAGCTCGATCAATACGGCATCGACTATGCGACCAACGATCAGGTCGAGGTCGACTACCGCGCATGGGCCGCCGCCGTTGGCGGCGTTCAGGCGCTCCACGGCGGCACGAGCACCGCGGAATTCACCGCCGCCCTCGACGCGGCGTACGACTACGACGGCCTCTCACTCATCCATGTTCCCGTGTACTTCGGCTCCGACCCGCTCGGCGGGTTTGGATCGTTTGGACGTTGGAACGTGGGTCCGTGGGTCGCCAAGACCGAAGCCCTCCGACACGAACTGGAGATCTAACCCATGCACGCATTCCCCACGATCATCCCCGGCCGGCTCTTCATCGACGGCGAGTGGCGCACCGGAGCGACCGGCGCGACCACGGAGGTCTTCAACCCCGCCACGGAGATCGCAATCGGCACCATTGAGCAGGCGTCACCGGAGGACGTGGCGGATGGCTTTGCCGCGGCCGAACGCGGGCTCGCTGTGTGGCGAAACACGGACGCCTGGACCCGATCCGCAACCATCCGACGGGTCGCAGACATTCTGCGAGAGTGGGCCCCCGAGGCGTCCCGACTGATGACCGACGAACAGGGCAAGCCGGTGCGCGAGGCCGAAGCAGAGTGGCTTGCAACCGCGGATCAGTTCGATTGGTACGCGGACGAGGCACGACGCATTTACGGTCGCACCGTCGACGGTCACTCGACGGCGAATCGCATCATCGTGCGGCGCGAACCCGTCGGCGTCGTCGCAGCCTTTGCCGCGTGGAACTTTCCGGCGCTCCTGCCGGCGCGCAAGATCGCGCCGGCGCTTGCCGCGGGCTGTTCAGTGATCCTGCGGCCCACGGAGGAGGCGCCCTTCTCGTCGCTCCTGATTGTTCGGGCGTGCGAGCTCGCCGGGGTCCCGGCCGGAGTCATCACGGCCCTCACCGGTCCAGCCTCTCGGATCAGTGAGCAGCTCATCAATTCGGGGATCGTGCGCAAGCTCTCGCTCACCGGCTCAGGAGCCGTGGGCCGCACGCTGCTGCACCTGGCAGCCGACAATCTGGTGGCGGTGTCAATGGAGCTTGGCGGCCACGCGCCAGTGCTCGTGTTTGAGGATGCAGATGTCGAAGCCGCGGCCCGCGCGTGCGTTGCCTCGAAGTTCAGAAACACCGGGCAGGTGTGCGCGTCACCATCACGCTTCATCGTCCAGGACACCGTGGCCCAGAGGTTCACCGAAGCGTTCATCGCGGCCACGCGCGAGCTGCAGCTGGGCGACGGGCACGACCCCGAGACCACGGTCGGCCCGCTGAGCAATCGTCGTCAGATCGCGCAGACCGAGGCGCTGGTCGCCGACGCGGTCTCCGCCGGGGCGACGGTCGCGCTCGGGGGTCAGCGCGACCCACGCTTCGAGCACGGGTATTTCTTTGAACCGACCGTTCTCGTGAATGTCCCACCCCACAGCAAGATCCTCAGCGACGAGCCGTTCGCTCCGGTGGCGCCAATCGTGACGTTCGACTCGTTTGAGCAGGCAATCGAGATCGCAAACTCCACGGTCTTCGGCCTCGCGAGCTACGTCTGGACCACCAATCTCAGCACCGCGTTTCTCGCTTCGGAGCGGATCGAAGCCGGCATGGTCGGTGTCAACACAATGGCGGTGGCCACCGCGGAGGCCCCGTTCGGTGGCGTCAAGGAATCCGGGTTTGGCCGCGAGGGCGGCTCCGAGGGAATACTCGATTACACGGTCGCGAAGGCGACCATTCTCACTCTGTAAGGATCGACGATGAGCAACGAAGACATCACCACGCCCGAGGGGTCACGCATCCAAGGCGTGGACGGGAACCTCACCAACTACGGCGATGTGGGGTTCAGCAAGTTCATTCGACGCGCGTTCCTCAACTCGGCCGGGCTCGACCCAGACGACATTGATCGTCCCGTCATTGGCATCGTGAACACGACGTCCGATTACACCACCTGTCACCGCGAGATGCCGCAGATGATCGACGCAGTCAAGCGCGGTGTGCTCGAGGCCGGCGGCATCCCGTTCGTGTTCCCGGTGATGTCACTCGGAGAGATCCTCACGAACCCCACCACCATGCTCTTCCGCAACCTGATGGCCATGGAGGTCGAGGAGCAAATCAAGTCCCAGCCGATGGACGCAGTAGTGCTGCTCGGCGGTTGCGACAAAACAGTTCCCGCCGAGCTCATGGCGGCTGCGTCCGCGGATATCCCCGCAATCCAGCTCGTGGTCGGACCGATGACCGTCGGAAACTACAAGGGTGAGCGGCTGGGCGCGTGCACTGATTGCCGACGCATGTGGACCGAGTTCCGAGGCGGCAGCGTCAGCGAGAAGCAAATCTGGGAGATCAACGCCGAGCTCGCGCCCTCAGCCGGCACCTGCATGGTGATGGGAACAGCGTCGACCATGGCGTGTGTCGTCGAGGCGCTGGGGATGTCCCTCCCATTCTCTGGCACCGCACCATCGGTGTCATCGGAACGGCTCCGCATCTCGGTGAAGACGGGGCGACAGGCGGTTGAGCTTGCCCGGTCCGGGCGCAAGCCGTCGGAGATCATGACCGAGGATGCGTTCAAGAACGCAATCATGGTGCTCGCCGCGATCGCTGGTTCCACGAACGCGATCATCCACCTCACCGCGATCGCTCGTCGTCTCGGACTGAACATCAACCTCGATGATTTCCATGACATTGCGCAGCAGATCCCCGTGCTGGTCAACTGCAAGCCCGCCGGCTCAAACTATCTCCCGGATATGCACCGCGACGGCGGCATGCCCGCACTCCTCAAGGAGCTCGAAAGCGTGTTGCATCTTGACGCGCTCACCGTCACGGGCAAGACGCTGGGCGAGCAGCTCGCTGACGCGGAAGGTCCCCAGGAGTGGCAGGACACCATCCGCCGCACCGGCAAGCCGTTGAAGGGCCCCGGAGCGCTCGTGACGCTCCGCGGTTCGCTCGCCCCGGACGGCGCCGTCATTAAGGCGGCCGCGGCTTCCCCGCATCTCATGGTGCACGAGGGGATCGCTCACGTGTTCGACTCGCTCGAAGAGGTGGAGGACACGCTCGACGACCCAGCACTCGGGCTCACCCCCGAGCACGTGCTCGTCATGCGAAACATTGGCCCGGTTGCTGCCGGCATGCCCGAGGCCGGGTCGATCCCGATTCCGAAGTACCTCGCGCAGCAGGGCATTCGTGACATGGTCCGGATCTCGGATGGCCGCATGTCTGGGACCGCGTACGGCACGATCGTGCTGCACGTCTCCCCGGAGGCGGCGCTCGGCGGGCCGCTGGCGCTTGTGCGTACCGGGGACCGCATCAAACTCGACGTCCCCAATCGCACGGTCGATCTCCTGGTGGACGAGGCCGAGCTCGAGCTTCGGCGCGCGGACCTCGTGTTGCCAGAACCTCCGAAGCGGGGATGGCGGCGGCTGTACGCGACTAGCGTGGTGCAGGCTTCCGAGGGGGCAGACCTCGATTTTCTCCACGGCAAGGAGTAGACCGGCGCCCTGAAGGCCGCGCGGGCGGCGGGCGGCGGGCGGCGGGCAGGCCGCGCGGGCGGCGGGCATGCCGCCCGGCCCCGCGCGGCCCCGCCCGCCTAGCCCGCGTCGGCCGGTAGGCCCACCTTCGGCTTTGCCCAGGAGCGGCCGCTCGTGTCCTTCAGGATGTCGTACTCCACGTCGACGTGCGGCTCGATCGCGCTGTACTTGTCGTTCGGGGCGCCGATCACCAGCTGGAACCCGAGCCCCCGCCAGGCGCCGATCGCCCGCTTCGTGAAGTGCGCGTCAGCCTTAATGAGCGCCTCGTCGAGGAACACCGGCGCGTAGCGCGGGCGCTCGGCGTCGGCGTCCCCCAGCTGGTAGCGGAGGGCGGCGCCCACGATGAAGGCGATCAGCTCCTGCGACTCGCCACCCGACTTCTCGCCGATGTGGTCGTAGAGCGCCGCGTGCTGCTTCGTGTCGGCGTGCACCTTCTCGGCGCTCACGCGCACGTGGTTGCGCACGTCCACGAGGCTGGCGAAGTCCGGGGCGGTGCGGCGGATCCGGTTGATGAACTTCTTCATCCGCTCGTACGCCTGCTCGCGATCCGCGTCGGTCGTCGCCGCCCCGATGAGGCCGCGCACCTCGCGCAGCTCACTGCGGAAGCGCCGCCGCGCCTCCGATTGGTTCTCGCGCGGCGTGATCTGCAGCCGGTGATCGTCGTCGTAGAACGGCAAATCTTGCATGATCCGGTTGATGGGCTCGATGCGCTCCTTGATCTCGCGGATCGAGCGGCTGAGCGTGGAGTCGAGGTTGGTGAGGTCGTTGCCCGAGAGCTTGAGCAGGCTGTGCTTCCACTCGGTCTCCAGCTCGTGCAGGCCGCTCGTCTCAAGCTCCCGGAGGATGCGCTCGAAGTCTCGCAGCGAGGAGTCCGGATCCGCGCGCAGGTTCGGGTTTGGCCAGCTCTCAAGGAAGCCTTCAAGCGCGCGCCGCAGGTGCGCCCGCTGCTCCTCAAGCGTGTCCTGGGCGGTCGCCTGGTCGTCGAGCAGCTGCTTCGAGGCCGACTGCAGCGCCGCGTCGAAGCGCACGAGCCGGTCGGCCCGGCTGCGGTCGCGGCCCTCGGGCGGGGCGCTGAAGCGATCGTCGAGGTACTCGGTGTGCTGCGGCGCGAGCGCGCGCCCCGCGTCTTCGGCGTCGTCGAGCGCGCGCTGCGCGGCATCGACCTCGTCGGTCACCTCGGCCCAGCGGGTGGCGATGCGATCCTGCTGCTCCTCGGCGCGGCCGACGAGCTTCTGCAGCCCCTCAATCTTCTTCTTGAGGGCGGCGATCTGCGCGGAAAGCGCCTCGATCTCCGGGCTGCCGGCAATCAGCTCTGCGACCACGCGCTCCCAGTTCGCCCGCTCGCTCTCAAGCGTGGCGACGTCGATCTGGTCCCAGGTCAACTCGCTGATCTTCGCGAACGCCGCGTGCCGGGCGTCAAGCGCGTCGAGCGCGGCCGCCGCGGCCTGCTCGGTCGCCTCAGCGGCGACGACGCGCCGCTCGAGCTCGCCAAGCCGATCCGCGAGGTCCGTGAGCCGGCGCTGGTTTGAAAACCCGAGCACGTTCGCCCGGCCGTGGCCGCCGTGCGCGCCGCGGGCGCCCTGCGACATCTGGCCGGTGAGGCTCAGCGCCATCGAGTGCTGGCCCAGCGCCTCGGCGCCGTCGACGCACACAAAGCCGAAGCGTTCCTCCAGCCGCGCTTCGAGCCACCCTGTGAACGGGCTCTCGCGGTAGTCAAGCCGACCGGGCAGCCGCTGCGGGTCGAGCCTGCCGGATCGGGCCTGGCCTGTGTGCACGCCCTCGTAGCGGAGCCGGGTGGGCACCCGGAGCTCGTTGATCGCGGCACGGAACTGCGGCAGCTGGGCCGCGTCGATGAGCAGCGTGGTGGCGAAACCGCCGAGCGCCAGGTTGAACGCCTCGCGCCAGGGCTCGAACTCAGTGCGCACCTCGATCAGCTCGCCCACGAACGGGAGCTCCGAGACGGGCAGTCCGGCCGCGTCCGCGAGCAGCGCCCGCGCCTCGTGCAGGGCGCTCGGAATGTTGCCGCGCAGCCCCTCGGTGCGGCCGCGCTCGTCGGCGAGCTCGGCGAGGCTCGCGCGGAGCGCGTTCGTGGCGCCGCGGGCGTCGGCGTATGCGTCGCGCGCCGCCACCTTGGCGCCCGGATCCGCGAGCGCGTCACGGGCGCGGGCCGCGAGCGCGGTAAACGCTTTCTCGGTCGCGGCGTCCTCGTCGAGCTGCCCGATCGCTGCGTCGAAGCGGCGACGCGCCTCGGTGACCGTCTCAAGCCGCTTCTCCACGATCGACAGGTCGCGCTCGGCGCGCTCGATGCGGTCCCCGCCGGAGTTGCGAAGCACCTCCACGAGCCCGTCGCGCTCGGCCTCCGCGGCCGAGGCGAGCGCCTGCTGGGTGCGCGACTCCGCGTCTGCCGCGGCCTTCTCCTGCTGCAGCTCGGCCTCGACCTCGCGCAGCAGCGCCAGGCGACGGTCCGCACCCCACAGCGCCGCGAGCGACTCGGGATCGCTGAAGCGCCCGATCTCGTCGATGAGGCGCAGCTGCTCGGCGGCGGCCTCGATGCGGCCCCGCATGTCGCGGATTGGCCGCAGCGCGCGCACCTGGCGCTGCGCCGTGACCATGCGCATGCGCGTGCCCTCAAGCTCGTCGAAGTGGCCCACAACCGCGTCCGCCGTGGCGAGCGTCTCCGGTTCTTCAAGGACCATGCGCTTGTACAGCTCGTCCACCGTGGTGATCTGCTGGCCCGCCTGGATCCGCGCGAGCAGGCTCATCGCCTTCGCGCCGGCGCCGGCGGCCCCGATCCCCAGCACGGCATGGATCTTGGCCGAGAACTCTCGGTCGGTTGCAAAGGTCTCGAGCCCGGCCGCCCGCACCGACGCGTCGGTGAGGCGCTGCGCCGCCGCGACCTCGAGCGCGTCGAGGCTCAGCGGGCCGTCCACCGTGGCCCGCACCCGGACGGTGTCCTCGATGATGCGCGCGGCCGCGGGGATGTACCAGGCGCGCACGGCCGTGAACTGCGAGCCGTCGTGGTCGGTCCACGTCATCGAGATCGCCGTCCACGTGTCTTCGCCGTCGCCGCGCAGCACGCGCACGCGGGTGCCCTCGTCGGTGCGCGACTCGTCGAGCTTGCCGCGGCCGTAGGAGAGGATGTTGCGCTGCTCGTCGCCGCGGGAGCGCCCGGTCACGCCGCCGTTTGAGGCACCGTTGAACGGGGTGGTGTGCGGCATCATGAGCGCGATGTACGCGTCCATGAGCGTGGACTTGCCGGATCCGGATCCGCCGCACAGCAGCGTCGCCCGCGGCGAGAACTTGACGCGGTGCGCGCCGTCGTAGCCGCCCCAGTTCACGAGCTGCAGCTCGTCGGCGATCCACTGCTGCCCGCGCGAGTTCGCGGGGATGAGCCCGAAAAGGGTGTCGATCATGGTCATGCGGCGTCGCCCTCCCGGCCCTGCGCAGCGGCGTCTGTGCGGTCCTGCGCCGCCGCCGCGGTGTCTTCGGCGACGGAGTCGGCGGCGTCTTCGGCGGCGGCGGTCGTCTCCGCAGGGGCGGCCGAGGCGGCCAGCTGCTCGCGCAGCCAGCCCTGCAACTCGCGCAGCCGGTCCGCGCTGAGCACGATCTCGACCAGCGGGGTCACCCGGTAGCGGCCCTCCGATTCCTCCTCGACGATGCCCTCCTGGCGCAGTCGCCCGAGGGCGCTGCGGATCGTCTTCTGGCGGGCAGCGGTGCTGCCCTCGCGCTCGCTGAAGTAGCTGAGCACGGTCTGCTCGATCTCCTCGACGTCGATCCGCACCGACGGCTCCCCCGCCGTCGACTCGCGCTGATACACGGTGCGCAGGTACACGAGCACGAGGGTCTCGGCGCGGTTGTACGACTCGTCGCGCAGCAGCACCGGCACCTCGAGCTCTTCGGAGCGCACCTGCTGCTTGTACGCCACGCCGCGGGCGGGATCGACGACCAGCCGCACGAACAGGTCGTGCAGGCGCGACTCGATCACCTGCTGGTTTTCGAGCAGCACTGCCCACTCGTCAGCGTGCTTGTCGGCGAAGATCACCCGGCGCTGCAGCAGGCGCACGAGCACCCGGCGCACGGCCGGATCGAGCACGCCGCGGTCGCCCGGGAAGAACTCCTCGGGGTCGTTCTCCATCGCCACCGCTGCGACGAACGAGGTCTCGGCGGCGGGCGGCTCCGCAGCGGGCGCGGGGGGTGCGGCTGCGGCGAGTGAGGCGTCCGGCGCGGCTGCGTCGGGAGCGGGCATCGCGGCTGCGTCCGACGCGGGCGCCGCGGCGCCCCGCGGGTCCGCGGCGAGTGGCTGTTCAGTCATGCGATTCAACTTTCAGTGTGCGCGCGGTGACCGCGCCAAAGGCGAAGCGGCGGGCCGTGCCGTCGGGGCGGAGCGCCTCCACCACGGAGACCTCCGCGCTCTCGACGAGCCCGTTCCGGTGGGCGATTTCAAGGAGCCCGAGCAGGTCTGCCGGGCGGCGCGTCTCGGCGTCGCCGATGCCCGCGAACGCGGCGGCGAGGTCGAAGCTCTCGGCTTCAAGCCCCGCCAGGTACGCCTCAAGCTCGGCGTAGTTTGGTCCGCCCCAGGCCCGGGTGTCGGCGTCGACGAACTCTGCCTGCTCCCCCGGGTCGCGCAGCGGCGCTGGGGCGGTGGGCGGGCGCGGGTCGCTCACGGTCTGACGCAGGTGCCGCACGCCGGCCGTGGGGAGGCTGCGCAGCGGGTCGATCCGATCCCCCGCCCTCGAATCGGGCACCCAGGCCTGCAGCCCGGACATCACGCTGCGCAGCAGCTCGTCGACCTCGCGGTCGCGGATCGGATCGTGCGTGCGCACCTGCGTGGTAATCACGTGCGAGGCGCGGCGCTGCGCCTGCAGCACCTCCTGCACGCCCTGCTCCACGCGCTTCGCGATGGCGCGCAGCTCGCCGCGCTGCTCGGGGGTCATGAGGTGCGCAAACGATTTGCCGAGCAGCGCCTGCAGCTGGTCGGTGAGGTGGTCAATGTGCTCGGGATCGCCGATCAGCTTCAGCGCGCCAGCGAAGGCGCGGCCCTCGGGCGTAGCCTCCATCACGTGCTCGCCGCGGTGCAGGTACTCGCGCAGCACCTCGCCGGCGGGGCGCTCGTCGCGGCGCAGCTCGGCGATCACGTCGCGCTGCATCGCGTTGATCGACTCGGCCACGCGCACGAAGTCGGCCGGGAGCTCCCGCGACAGGTGCAGCACGTTCTCGGTGTCTTCGAGCAGCTGGTCGTCGTCGATCGGGTCGAGCTCGTCGCCGGCCGCCTCGATCAGTGCGATCTCGGCGTCGAGCGCGGCGCGCTCATCGCGGAGGCGGGCGAGCCTGAGCGCCGGATCGGTCTCGGCGCTCTGCGTGAGCTGCTCCACGGATTCAAGCAGGGTGCGCACTCGCGAGCGCGACACCTTCGCACGTCCGCCGCCCGCCCGGCCGGCGACCTCGAGCGCGCCGACCGCCTGGGCGGAGAGCCGGTACAGCTCCACACCGTCGGTGATCTGCGGCACGAGCCAGCCCACGCGCGCCCAAGAGCGGCAGATGTCGCGGCCCGTGCCGTTGGGCAGCGTCCGCTCGTCGAGGTCGTAGCCGGCCGCGCGCAGCTCCTCGACGAAGGTGCCCACCTCCACGTGCGCGTCAGAGATGGGGACGGTGGGGCGCTCAGCGGTGAACATCACCGACAGCACCGACACCACGAACGGGGCGTACCTGCGGTGCAGCAGGTCGAGTGTGGGGTTCTTGAAGGCTGCGACCGCGCGCTGATACGCGGTTTCCGAACGAGAACTTGTCACCGATCAAGGATAGCGGCGGCGCGCGGCGCAAGCTGGGTGGGCGTGCGGGCTGGCGCGCCGGTGCGCCGGGGCGCCAGCGCGGGCGGTGCGCCGGTGCGCCGGTGAGCCGGTACGCCGGCGTGGGCGGCTGCGACTCGCAGCCGCCCGGTTGGGCTAGTGCCGTGCGCGGCGGCGTGCGGCGAACAGTACCCCTGCCGCGCCGGCGAGCAGCGCGATGCCGCCCAGCAGGAGCGCGGCGGGGCCGGATCCGCCCGTGGTGCTCAGCGCTGCGGGCGCCTGCGGCGTCGCACCGCGCGGGGTGGCCCCGTCACCCGGGGTGGCGTCATCGCCCGATCCGCCATCCGTGTCCCCGTCGGGGAGCACGTCGGGCCGGGCGTCCGCGGTCACCCGCACGCTCACCGTGGTGGCGCTGGGCAGGAGCGACTGCGCGGCCGGCGTGAGCCGCAGCTCAACCTCGTGGCTCCCCACGGGCAGCCCTGCCAGCGTGCCGGCACCCTGCCCCGCCGCGACCGCGAACGGCTCCCCCAGCGGCTCGTCATCCACGAACGCCTGGACGTAGCCGTCGACGCCCGCGGCAGGTGCGGCGGCCGATCCGGCAGCGGCCGATCCGGCAGCGCGTGACTGCACAGCCGCGGCGCTCGGCTGCGTGGGAACCGTGCTCGCCGTCACCTCGACGGTTGCGGGCTTCGACGGCGTTCCCGCCAGCTCCGCATCGGCGACGGTCAGGGTGGTCTCCACCCCGAGCACGCGCAGCTGCGCCGCCTCGCTCGCGGAGGTGCGGAGGCCGGGTTCCGGAACGAACCGGGCAGTGACCTCGTGATCTCCGAGCAGCAGCTCGCCAGCCACGAGGGTCGCGCTCGCCGCGCCCACGCCGGTCGCCGGGTCAAGGTCGATCGGCGCTGCGCCGGATTCGAGCGCTTCGCCGTCGACCAAGAACTCGACCGCGCCACTCGATCCGGCACCGGTGCCCGCGCTCTGGCTGTCGGCCGTCGCGGTCATCGTGACAGGTGAGTCGGAGGTCACCGTGGCTGTGAACGTGACCTCCTCGTCTGCGCGAAGCTCCGTCGCGGAGAGCGCGAGCTCGGTGGTCGTCGCAACATCGTCGACCGCGAACGGGGACACGGCAGAGGTGGAGACGGCGTAGTTTCCGGCGGTGTCGCCAAGGTACGCGACCGTGAGCTCGGTCGTGCCGAAGGGCACGACCGCGTCTTCGAAGCGCACCGATCCGTCGGCGGCAAGGTCGGCGTACATGATCGGCGAGCCGTCGGCCAGCAGCACCGCGTTCCCGTCGTAGCCGCCCGGGGTCGCGGTCACCTGAGCGGTGACGTCGACGCCCGAGAACGCGCGGGTCGAGGCCGGGGCGCTCGTGATCTTGGTGGTGGTGGGGATCTGGGCGATGATCAGCTCAAACGGGATGCTCGCTGAGGGCGCCGCTCCCGGCTGCGTCGGATCGGAGTTCGGCATGCCGCCGAAGCGCGCGACGAGGCTGTGGGTGCCCGCGGGGAACTGGTGCACGAACGGGATCAGTGTGGAGAAGGTCCCGCCGCCCGTGTAGATCAGCACGCTCTCGGCCACCACCACGCCGTTTGCCTCAAGCACGATCGGCTGGCCACTCAGGTTTGCCGGCCCGTCGAGCGCCACGCTCGCAAGCGCGAACAGCACGTCGCCGTATTGAGTGGGGCGCGTCAGAGCCGCGAACGTCGTGGTGGTCGCGAAGTCCTCGACGGCCGCGACGGCCGGGGTGGCCTGCGGGGCGGCGGCGCGGAATGCGGCCGGGGCGTCGGCTGCGGCTGCCGGAGCGTCGGCCGGGGTTGGTGCGTCGGCTGCGGCCGGGGCGTCGGCTGCCGGCGCTGCTTGCGGATCGGCGGCGGAGGCTGTCTGGGGGTCCACGGACTGGGTTGGCTCCTCGTCCGTGGCCTGCCCGTCCTGCATGGTGACCGGCGCGTCGGCGAGCCTGGCCGGCTGCACATCCTCGAGCGCGGTCGCCGGCGCTTCGTCGGCCTGGCCTGCCAGTGCATCCTCGCCCCGGCCTGCCTGCGGGCCAGACGGCGACCCCGCTGGCGTGGCCACGTCGGGCACCGTGTGCACACGCGGCGCTGCCTGCGCCGGGTGCGCCGAGGCGAGCCCGACGCCGCTGATCACCAGCGTCGCGGCGGCGAAGAGGCCGAGTGCGCTGACGACCGCGCGCGGTCCGCGACGGTGGGTGGACTGGGGCTCGGCGCCGGCGCGGCGGCGCGCGGGCGCGATTCGGGAATCTAGATCAAACTTACTCACAAGTTGAAATTACACCATGTTCATATTTTTGTGGGGCCGTGTGGGCCGGGGCGCAGGGTGATGCGCGGGGTGATCCTGCGAGCGGAGCCGATCGGGCGCAACGGCCCGCCCGAGCCACGCGTACTGATCGCGGCTACGCGCCCCGGCCCCTCCCCCTCGACACTGGCGAGCAGGCTCGAGGCCAGCGAGCGAATCGCCCCGCTCACCCAGCTCCTCGCCGCCAAGACAGGTGCAGAGCTACCCTCCGAGCGCCGGACCTCGCGGAACACCCCCGCCACGAGCGTGCGGCTCCGTCACGAGTGTGCGGCTTTCACGCCACAGGGAAGCCGCACGCTCGCGCTCGAATCCTCCACTCGTGGCAACGGCCCGACCACCAAACGACTGCGATGATGAAGCTTGGCGCAGCACCGCTCGGTCGCGCGGCGACTTGCCGATCAGGCGGGCGCCAAGCAAAGCGTCCGGCGCTGCAGCGAAAAGTCCCGATCAGACATGTCTCTGATCAAGACTTTCTGGTCGGCCTGAGAGGATTTGAACCTGCAGCCCTTTGACCCCCAGGCAGACGGATTGGCCACTTTCCCCCACTTGACCGGGGTTTTGGTGTTCCATGCGTTGCACAACGCGTCACGTTTTGCACGCTTTGCAGGATGTTGGCCACTAGATTGGCCCACCAACTTCCTAGCTGCCGAGCCGCTTTAGAACCTAGTTTATGGCGAGTTTATGGCAACCGTATCCGACGCGATCCACGGCTCGCTGCTCCGCGCCGCTCGTGCGCTTAGCCTGAGTTCGGCCGCCGAACGCGTCAGAACGAAACGTATACAGATAGCGGTCACTGTCTACGTTCCGTTCCGACCGGTTCGCCACCTGTGACTACGCCGTTCCTCCGTATCGTTCTTCAAGCATCCGGGCAGTGGCAGGGTTCACGAGGTCGTCGCGCACGATGTAGTGCTGTGCCGTGATCCGGGGGTCGGTGTGCCCAAGGAGTTCGGCGGCGAGGTCGATACCTCCAGCGTTGTTGATCGCGGTTGCCCCGGTGCGGCGGAAACGGTGCGGTGTGACACCGGTCAGTCCGGCCTTCTCCATCACGTCGCGCAGGCGACGGCGGACGTTGTTGGTCGTCAGCGCACCTCCGCCACGGTTGCAGAAGAGCAGCGCATCGGGGTCGATCGAGAGCCGCTTCCTCAGCCTCGCCTTGATCGCTCTTACCGCGAACGCCGGCAGTGCGATCTTCCGCACTGAGCGGGAGGTCTTCGGATGGTCCTGCCTATGGGTTGGTTCTCCCTTCCTGCTGATGATGGTGCCGGCGATCTTCACCGTTGGGATCGTGCTGCGCAGGTCGAGGTCTCGAATGCGGATCGCAAGCACTTCCCCAATGCGCACCGAGGTGCCGAGGAGCACTTCGACGACTTGCCCTAGCTGCCCATCTGGTCGGGGGCCGGCGACGATCGGTCGCCCTTCCCACGCACGCACGGCCTCGCGGATGAGCGCGATGTCGGAATCTTCGAACGCATCCGGCGTTCGGGCCGGTCGGCGCAGGCGAGAGACGTGATCCATCGGGTTCCGTGTGATCGCCTCGTGCCGAACGGCCAGGCCGAGCGCGAGCCGGAGAACGACCCTCGCTTGTCTGGCCCGGTTGTAGCTCTGCTTCGCGAGTTGCTTCAAGAAGTAGTCGCACCGTGCGACGCCGATTTCCCGGAGGGTGAGTTCGGAGAATGCGGGAGCGACGAGGGTGCGCATGTTGCGCTCATAGAGCAGTCGCGTGGTGCGGGAGAGTCGGTCTTCTACCTCCATGTC
Organism: Leucobacter luti; assembly: GCF_004217175.1. Taxonomy (GTDB): domain Bacteria; phylum Actinomycetota; class Actinomycetes; order Actinomycetales; family Microbacteriaceae; genus Leucobacter; species Leucobacter luti. Next base: position 103,583 of record NZ_SHKI01000002.1, on the reverse strand, counting down.
TTCGAGCCAATAGTCCACGAGTGCGGAGAACTTGCTGTCGGCGCTGAGGCTGACGAAGCCAGGTTGGAAGAGAGAGCGTTCCGCGAGCTTGCGTTTCAGGGCGAGTTCCGCGGCGGCTTGGGTCGCACCGGTGCATTGGACAGCCCGGAGCTTCCCATCCCAGTCGCGGTATCGAGCACGTGCCTCGCAGTGGCCTTTGCTGATCTTGCGGTGGCTGATCTTCCCGAAGGTGCCAATTGGCGTGCGGGGCCTAGCCACGCGGATCCCCGCAGGAACATACAGTCTGAACGATCTGAGGAGAGCTTGAGTCAGGCGCCTGTTGAACTATTTGCATTCGACCAGCCTGCCCGGTTTGCCCTGATGTTTTCAGCCCGACAACACTACGTATCCATCTCGCACAGGCTGAGCGCAGTCGCGCGGGAATAGCAACGTCATGCGGCGTGCGTGTCGCTAGTCTGAACACGCGACCTAGTTCGAGAGCTACCTCGCGGTGGCTTTGAACCGCACGATTCCTGGCCTGGAACTGTGATGGCTGACCACCGAGACAAGTTCAAGAAGTAGTTGCTCTTTGATGCGTCCGAGGGCATTAAAGCTAGCCGCAGTCTTTGCACCACGTACTCGCACGAACCGGGGATCGACGAAGATCTGGACAATTCCTTTTCCGAGGTCCAACTCTGGGGAAACCCAACCAGTCGACTTCGGATTTAGCTCGTGGGATTTCTCTCCCTCTTTCACGGGTAGTAGCGCTGCCAACGCGTACGGTATCGGCCCCACAGCCTTCTGAGCGTAGTCGCAAGCAGCGCCGATACGGATCTGCGCGACAGAGGCCTTGTACTTCGCAAGATCGATCCTCACACCCTTCGCAAGAATTTGCTCCATGTAGGCGGTCTCATCGTCAAGCCCGAACTCGTTCCAGTCGAAGTTGGCCTCAGGTTCGCAGACTGCACCCCACGCGACTGGTGAAATCTCTCGAACTTTATCTGGCTGGGTGATATGCAGCTTGGTATTCAGCATGCTCACCTGCGCCTTCGAGAGCGCCGGTGCAGGCTCAGTAGCCGATTCGAAGGCGCGACTCCATTCGTCATTCACCTCAGACGCGTTCTGAAGGTGGTCTTGCAGCAGAGGAAGGAACGCGGCATGTACAGAAGCGCGAGGATCGTCGGCCGCGTTCGCGTGCCCAACAGCCTCTACTGCGAGGCGCTTAAGAAGCGTCGGAAGAGGGGCGTCTCCATCAAGCTCAGTCGTGAGTGTGGTGATGTCGGATAAGACCCTTGTTGCTGCGCTGAGCACTTCGGCCTCCCACTGCACGAGCGCGTTCATCGCCGGTTGAGCGCTCAAGTGTTTGCGAATATCTTCGACCAGATCACCGGCTGTTTGTTCACCGGTTCCTATATCGATGTAGTCCGTCTTCGACAATGGAACAATCGCGATCGGCTTCGTATGAGGGGTTGAGGCAAAGAGATTGGTCTCAAGATAGGACTGCAGTTCCGCCACTCGACCGGCTTCATCTGTCCATAGGACAAGTATGTACGGCCCGTTGGTCGGCTGGATAAACTTGCCAAGTATCCGCTGGATCTCCGCGAAATGACGGTTGAAGTCGCTGCTCGCCGAGCGGTCCTGGAGCTGCAAGTCGATGAAAATCGCCCTTGCAGCAGCAAACAATTCCTTGGGCGCGTCCTTCTCGGGGGTGTAATGGACGCGAGCACAGACAGAACCGAGCGCCTGGATAGTTGTAGCGATCGCTTCAAGATGGTTCAGGTCGTCGTCGATGACGATGAATCGCGGCGGTGTAAACATTCAACCTCTCGGGAAGACAAGGGCGAGCGCGGCACCATCATAATCTGGGCCGAGCGGAACAAGGTCAGTGTCCACCATGCGGAGCGAACCGCCAATCGTGTGCATGATGAGGTTGACGTAATACAGGCCGACTCCGATACCGTCGGGACGGCGTGTAAAGAAGGGTTCCGTTGAGTCTTCGAGCCCATCAGCAAAGCCAGGCCCGTTATCCGCAATTATCAATGCGGGACCGCTGTAGGACTCGGTGTCGACGGCGATCAGCAGTTTGCGATTCGAGTCACCCTCGTTCTCCGGCCATCGTGAGGACAGCCAATAGACACTGTTGTCGATGAGGTTGGTTACAGCGCCGAGGACAAGTCCGAGAGGGAATCTCGATAACGCGAAGAGGGCGTTCGGGCTTCGATCTACGCGTATTTCGAGATCGATGTCGTGGTTCGAGAGACGAACAGAGTTCAGCTCTGCGGCACGTTCAGCAAGGTCGCGAACATCGTGATCCGATGCTTGACCTTTGCGCAGAAGATCACCGAAGCTATCGAGCACCGCCACAAGGTCTCGCGCCTGCTGGACTGCACGCGTTGCGTCAGCCCCTCCGCGAAGCGCGGTATGCAGCAGTCTGACCCCATGATCAATCTCGTGGTAGACGATCACGAGCGACATGCTGGAAATTCCCGCACGGAGCATAATCTCCCGCATGTCGTCATATGCCTTCTGAGCTTTGTCGATGAGCGGGTCGACCTCGTTAGAGAGATTGTTCTTCTTTGCAAGAGTCTTTATCTGCTGGAGTGGCTTCTCAATTCCACCACTCAGCGAGTCACGCTTCTTGGACAGTAGCTTCCGAAGGTTCTGCTTGTCCTTGTTGCGCTCAGACTCGAAAACGGCAATCGCTCCGCGAATCAAAGCTCGCATCCGCCCAAGCGCGATACCTTCGACAAACCCTTCACGGTTCGTCTTTTCTTCCAGGCTCCTGCTTTCTTCCAGCGAAAGGTCGACCGCGCCGACGACGATGTTGTTGCTGATCCTTTTCGTTGGAGAGTTCACTCGTCGGATGTCGAGACCAAGCCAATCGTCGCCTGGCTCTCCGTAGTTGTAGACTCTGATCCCATCGCGATAGACGCGGATGCCGCCACTTTCGTTCAGGAACTCCTGTAGTGAGGCGCTGTGCCCGATCTTCTCGATCACATCTTTGTCGCGGTCATAGACCATCAACGTGCCTGAGAGCGGACCGATACCTTCCTGATGAGCAAGGCTGCTCCTGACCGCACGAGGGGGCTTCTTCTCAGCCTTAATCAAATCTTGGTCGCGTTCGGGGAGATCCTTAGGGTCCAGCAGGACACCATACTCCGTCCCCTCGACGGTACGTGGACTCAAAGCGATCCCGTTAAACCCTCGGAACTCATAGCGCCAACTGAACTGGTTGCCTTCGAGTGAGAAGGTGAATCTCCACGGCGCACTTTCGAGCAAGGTCTCGGTGTCCGGAACGTCGTCAAGCCACTTCTTCTGCTGAGGGAGGATGAGCGTGGCCGCGAAGTCGTCGGAACGAGCCGCGAAGGGAGATGAGATCGAAGTAATCTGGCGGAAGAGGCGACGAACTTCTCCCCGAGTCCAAGGCTCGCCGCGGAGCCCGGTAACGGCTACCGACGTTCCCTGCTTGCCGATAAACAGCGCGGGTTCGCGTTCAACGATCTCCACGCGCGCCTCATCCAAGAACTCTGAGTTGGCGATCTCTTCCCAGTCGATCTTCAAGACCAGCTCTGGGCCATCAGCCTGGCGTGTCACGACTTCAACCGCACGGCCAAGCTTATGGACAGCGAACCGGCCCACGCCTTTCTCGCCGAGTGGTAGCCGCCCTCTGGTTGTCCGAGTACCCTTTGCACGATCTTTGGCCTTGTGATCATGCCCGGGCACAAGCCAGATGTTTCGTAGCGTGTCGTATGACATCCCGTCACCGTCATCGACGACCTCAATTGTCGCGTCCGGTGTGTCCAGATGCGACATAGTGACTTCTGCTCGCGTCGCATCAGCGTCGTATGCGTTCTTCACTAACTCGAAGATCGCAAGACGGGGACTACCGATGAGTTGGTCTCCCAGGAGCTGAAGCAGCCTTGCCCGAGGACGGAAACGAGGGATGTCTTCCTCAGTCATATGTGCTCCCTCGGTCCGGCAGAACGGAAAGTCGAGCCGATGTTCCGCCTAGTCATGTGTCTACGCTACCTTTTCATCGGACGGAGCGAGCTCGGTATTGATGATCTCTCTAGCCTCTTCCTCCGTCAGCGCCCGGATCGCGGCCATGCGCAATGCGGCATCCTCCCCCGCACCAACCAGTTGCGCTAGGGCGACCTTAATGTCAGTTCCCTGCCCTCTTTGTGCTTCGGGTAGCGCGAGCAGAATACCAACGACCCCGGCAATTCGTGCGTTGATAATTAGTTGATTGCTTCCCCGGAGCATTCGGAACGCACTCTGCTGCAACGGTCGGAGCAAACCATCCACAGCAATTACTTCCTCCATGTCGGAGGAATTTTGGAAGCTGGCGAGCGCTTTATCAACCGCGTTCCGCCTCGCCTGGGTGAACTTGGTCGCGTTGATACTGTCAACGACATCCTCGGTGATCTGCGTCACACCGCGAAACGGCGCCATCGTCGCCGCAGCCTGAGCAGGTTGGAGCTGGTGAACCTCGAGTAGCGCAGAGAACGCGGCCGCGAGTGTCGTCATCTCCGGGCCAGGAAAGAGCCACCATGCATCCTTCCTGCGTTCTTCCGCCCATTCCGCAAGCCGACGTCTAATCTCTGAGGCTTGAGGACGACACGTCTCGTCAGTCGTCTCGTTGGCACGGACAGATTCAGCGACCGCCAGGCCCAGGATCGGCGGAACCGCGTTCCCGATCTGTCGGAACGCATCGCTACGTGTTCCCGCAAACCGGAAGGTGTCAGGGAACGTCTGGATGCGTGCGGCTTCCCTGACTGTCAGCGTCCGGTGCTCAGATGGATGGATATACCAGTAGCCATCCTTCGCAATATGGGCCGTGATAGTCCTGCTGAGGTCGTCCCACGGCAGCCGCTTGTACTTATCGTTGAAAGTGTCAGAGCGATATCGTTTGAGGCGGTCTGGCAAGTCGGAGTAGAGCGTCGAAGACGTCATCAACTCGAATGCTTCTCTATCGTCAGCGCGCACCGGACGCGTCATGTGGTCATGAATGACCTTCGATACACCTGGAGGGCGCAAGCGCTTCGCTAGCTCGCTCGTCGGTTCGCCCAGGTAAGGCAGTTCTCGGGCTCCAGTCGTGTCGTTCAAGGAGGGCAGATCTGCGATTGCATCGCGGACGGTTGGACCGCTCGTACTGAGCGAAGGCCAAACTGGCACGGCGCCATCGCGACGTGCCTGAAGGATGAACCGTTTGCGATGCTGCGGGACACCGTGCCGCCATGCGTCAAGCAGCCTGTAATCCACGATGTAGCCGGCTTGCTCAAGAGTCTCTGCGATCTCTCGAATCACAATGAGGTCGTCACCGATGGCCATATCAGGAACGTTCTCCATGAGGACAGCGCGAGGCTGCAAGGCGATCACAACGTCGATGAAAGAACGCCACAACTCCTTGCGAACGTCGACTGCGTCACGATTGCCTTCTTCGACAAGGCTTCGGATCTTCGCCCGACCGGCGCGACTAAACGGCTGGCAAGGCGGTCCGCCTGCGACGAGGTCGATGCCGAGTGGCCGCAGCTTCTCGATCAAGGTGTTGACCTGATCCTGATCTGACATGTCAACGTCTATGGCTTGTCCGCGGAAGTTTGCACGGTGCGTCTCCAGGGCGGCCTTGTCGTGATCGACAGCAGCAACCACTGTCCAGCCAGCTGCTTCGACGCCCGCCCCAAGGCCTCCCGCTCCTGAGAACAGATCGACCGCAAGGGGACGACCAGATTTCTTCTCAGCCGCGCACCATTCGGTGAAATTCTCATCTTCGGGGGCATCAGGATGCCGAGGAAGGGTGAGCGGTGCTGAGCGTTCAAGCTTCACTGCGTACTTCACCACGCGCGGGCATCCCTTCCAGACTTTGGCGTTCACCTCCAGGAGAACACGACCGATGTCGCCTAGGGCGCGCGACGCGCCGAGCCGACACGACCCCAAGAACACTCTACTGGCCCCCAGGGGCGTCTAGGAAAACTCCTGGTCACAATACGTTTGACTCCACCGCGATCAATTACAGCCTTCTCCCGGGATGCTAGCTATCACCCGCCCCACACGCTGACGAAGCAAGAGGGTGCGGCAGCGCCCTGCTCAGTAGGGCTACGTCGTCTCAACGACGACGCATATCGACGCGTCGACGACCTTTCCATCGCGCCCACGCTTCCTGGGCATGACATCTTGCGAGGAGCAGCAGGCTGATCGGTCCGAGCGCGAGGAACGCGATCCCCATGACGAGGCACCACAGGAACGGGACGCTGAACAAGGCATGCCCTCCGTCCTCGAGAATGCCTTTGAAGAGGTTCGCGACGAGGAAGTAGGGCACCGCGATCAGCATCGCGGGGACGCCCCACTTGTGGCTGTCGCGACGGTGGATGATCCGCTGAATGAGCCGGAGGCTGGGAACGTAGCGGTTCAGCGTGGCGACCACGCTCGCGACTCCCGAGACGATGAAACCCAACATGATGATTCCTCTCAATAGCGCACTGCTGTAGGTAGCGGCGCTATTGAGGTGGCCCGAAGGTCCGGCCCGGAGGCGAAATGTGTCATGCAGGTTTCTGCCGCTGCCCTTCCACTGTACGTCGAGCCTTTGAGAAGCGGAACCCTCGGGTCGCTTACAACGACCGTCCGCCCCGGCGGGTGAGTGCGTTCGCGGCGGCCTTCGGTCGTGCCCGCTGGGTTGTGAGGGCTCGTGCGCGTTGGATCGCTTGTGCGGCGCGGGCTTGGTCGATCTTCTGCGCGATCCCATCCGCCTCCGGGCCGAGGGCGTCGCCACTGGCGATGTCGTAGCGGTCGCGGTACGCGGCGACCGTGCGCGCATACCGCGCCCAGGCTTCCTGCTTCCGCGGATCACCGGGCCGCGCCCCAAGCGTTCGCACCCACGGCGCGCCTTCAGCGGCTGCTTGTTCGGCGAGGGCGGTGGCGCGTTGTTCGATGAGTTGGTGTCGTTCCGCGAGCGCCTGCCGCATGTCCAGTTCGGTGATCCCGCCGGCGACCGGGATCAGGCCCGCGATCAACCGGGGCGCCTGCGCCGCATGCCCGCCGCTGGCGGGGTGCTCGGTGGCGGTCGCGATTCGCCAGTGCAGTACGGAGGCGATGTCGTCGGCGTCATCGAAGCCGCGGGCTTTGGCCAGGCGTGGGAAGAGCCGGTCAACGTCGTGGTGGTTCGCTTCGGCGCGGCGGAGCTCCGCGGCGAGGGCGCCGAAGGCGTCGGAGTCGAGCACGGCATCCGCCTGGGTGGTGGTGAGGCCGGATGCCCGGATGAGGGTGGCCCAGCGGTCGTGTTGGGCTTCGGTGGCGATGGTCTCGTACTCGGCGGCGAGTTGCCGGATCGACCCCCACCGTTCTTGCTCCTGCTCGATCGTCTCGTGCACCGACAACTCCGCCCCAGAGTGGTTCAGCACACCGAACAGGACGCGCCGTGCTGCTTCTTCTGGGTCTTCGACTTCGTGCGGGTGCTGGTGCGCGTCGTCGGGTGCGTCGACGGCGACGTAGGCGTGGTTCCCGTCGCGGCCGCGGGTGAACGCGACGTACAGGTTCTCCCTGGTCATCGAGGGATCGACCAGCACATGTGCCGTATCGACGGTGACGCCTTGGGCGCGGTAAGCGGTTACGGCGTAGCCGAGGTCGAGGTTTTCGGCGACGTAGTCGGCGGGCAGCACGATCGACCCGCCGCGATCCCGGTTGGCGGGCCGGATCGTCAAGGAGCCGTCGGACCGAACCTTCGTGATGATCCACCGGTTCCCGTTCTGCACCCATGCCGAGCCTGAGCGAAGATCCCGCCGGTTCTTCCGAGTGATGACGACATCGCCGACTGCGGCGGTCGCCCCGCCGTCGAGAGTGACTTCGCCGCGGATGGGCTTGACGATGCCGGCGAGGATGAGCTCGGTGCGGGCGCGGAGGTTCAGGGCGGTCATGGATTCTGAGGCGTCGGTGACGAGGATCGACGCAACACCGGTCTCCCGGTCGGCTCGCCACGCCTCATACGCTCGTGCGGTCATGTCCTCGGTTTCGCCGCTGGTGATGCGGCCGGCATCCTGGTAGGTGTCGATCACGTCGGTGTGGCCGAGGCGGAGCCCGAGTGACGCTCGCTTCTCCCACTCGTGCGTGAAGCGGTGGATCGTGAAGAGCTCCGGGGTATCGTCGCGATCGGCGGCGAGGAGGCCGAACGCTCCGGCGGCTTCCACGGCCTGCAACTGGGAGTAGTCGCCGACCAGCAACACCTTCGCACCCGCGTCGGCGGCGAGGCGCGTGATACGGTCAAGCGAGAGAGTACCGGCGAGGCTCGCTTCATCAATGATGACCAACTGCCCCGCACGGAACTCGGCACGCCCTATCTGGTGTAGCGTCCACCATCTCGCGGTGTTCTCTGTCTGGATACCGAGGTCGTCGGCGAGGACTTCCGCAGCGACCACGGACGGTGCGAGCCCCACCACCGAGCTCTTCCCGTGCTGCTGTTCCCAGGCGTGGCGTAGGGCGTTCATCGCGGTGGTCTTCCCGGTCCCGGCGGGGCCGACCAGTAGATCGAGCATCCTACCCGAGACTGCGATCTTGGTGAGGGCGGAGGCTTGGTCGGGGCCTAGCATCCGCCCTTCTCGATCCGGTGCACCCGTCACTCGTTCGATCACCGAGAGCGGCACGGTTGGGCCGGTCATCGTGCGGGAGCGCTCTAAGAGCCGGGCTTCGGCTTCCAGCAGCTCGGTCGAGGAGAACAGGGCTGAGTGGCGGGGCCGGAACGCGCTCGTCCCGTCAGCCCGCTGGAACCTGGCTGGCGTCGAGGCCAGCTCCGGCGGCGTGAGGCGAAGCGAGGCACGCTCGGCAGCATCGACCACCAGGCCGGTCACGGCCTCCCGATCCCGGGTCGTCGCGAACCGATACTCCATCGTCTGCCGCGCCGCCTCCGCGGTCAGGTTCCACCTGTGCCACGTCGACCGTTTCGCGACCACGGCCTCGACCACGGAGTGCGCGATCGCTTCGATCAGGTCGAGCGGCACATCATCCGCCCGCAGCACCCGCACCTCACCGGCAGGGATCGCGTCACGCGCCCACGCGCCGGCGTCACGCCCCAGCTTCCTCGAAGCACGCCTACGCCATTCAGCCGTGAGGTCCGCAAGGGAACGAACCGTTTTCTCGGGTCGGGTTTCGAGGGTCGCTTGCGCGCGGAGCTTGATGACCGTCGCCGCCGACGGCTGACGGCCGTGCCACTGCACGTAGTCGGCGATGAGGCGATCCTTCGCAGCGTCGATCTGATGGGCGCGAGTGGAGAACTCGAGCACCAGTTCTTCGGGCACCGTGGTGATCGCCCAGGCCGGGTTCCGGTCCCGGCCGCGCTCCCGTGCTTCCCATTCGACGCCGAGGAGGCGGGTGAGGTGGTCGGCGATGATCGCCTCGTGCAATTCGGAGAGCGCGACGGTTGCGGCGTGCATGGGGCGGCCGTCGAGCGACCGCCACCGCCCGTCGAGCACGGTCTTCACTTTGTTCGAGACGACGACGTGCGTGTGCAGGTGCGGGTCGGAGGCTCGGGAGTCGTAGTGGTCGTAGGCGGTCGCCGCGATCCCGAAAGTATCGACCTGGGCGACCGCGCCGCCGTCGGCGCCGGTCGATCCGATGCGGGTGGCGGCGACCTCGCGTTCCATGAACTCGATCACCTCCGTGATCGCCGCATGATGCGCGTCAGCGATCATGGCCTGTGTGCCCGCGTCGGCGACCGCCCAGAGCACCGACGCCGACTTCGGTAACGAGAACGTATAGTCGTACCCCGCGACGGCCTTCCGCGTGCCCCGGCGTCGTTCGTCGTCCTCGATCAGCGCGACGGCCTCCGCACGGGAGGCCGGGCCGAGCTCGGGGTCGAGGGCTTCAACTCTGGCTTCAATACGCTCGGATGGGGTCGAGTAGACCGGGTAGGCGTGCCCGAGCGGATCACCCGTCACCGGATCGCGGCCCATGCCGATGAGCAACTGCAGTTGCTCATCCGACACCTCATCCCCGGTCGCGATCTGGCCATTGACGAGATGCGCGACACCGGCGCCGAGCCAACTGCCGGGCGGGTTGCCGACTTCGACATAGTACCGCGTGAGCGGGGTGGACAGGGATCGATCGCCATCGCCGGTGACGACGGAGCGCAGGAGGTACTTGTAGCCATCCCCGGCACTCATCACCCGCATCGATACCGTCATCACTTGTCAGGTAGGGCTCCGTCCCCTGTGGGGAGATAGCCCCTCGTTGACGGGCGAGAGGGAAAATAGATAGTCGAGAGATGAACTCTTGGCGAACTGCGTCATCATGACTTGCGACATGTTTCGATATTCATCAATATAGAAACATGTCGATTCAAGAGCTAGAGCTGGTCATTGTCGGTTCGGGTCCTGCCGGATACACTGCGGCGCTGTACGCCGCTCGTGCGGGGCTCGCCCCGATGGTGGTTGCGGGGTCGGTGTCGGCGGGAGGTGCGCTGATGACGACGACTGAGGTTGAGAACTTTCCGGGCTTTCTCGCCGGTGTGCAGGGCCCGGAGCTGATGGAGTCGATGCGCGTGCAAGCCGAACGATTCGGAGCACAGATCGTGTACGACGACGCGACCTGGTTGGATCTCGCGAGCGAGTGGAAGACCATCGTGACCGGTGGCGGCAGCACCTATCGGGCCAGGGCGGTGGTCCTGGCGATGGGGTCGGCGTATCGGAAGCTCGGCCTCCCTGAGGAGGATCGCTTGTCTGGTCATGGGGTGTCGTGGTGTGCGACATGCGATGGGTTCTTCTTCCGGGACCGCGAGATCGCGGTGGTCGGCGGTGGAGACTCCGCGATGGAGGAGGCGTTGTTCTTGACGAGGTTCGTGTCGAAAGTGACGATCGTGCACCGGCGAGATGAGTTCCGGGCCTCGAAGATCATGGCGCAGCGGGTGCTCGACCACCCCAAGATCGAGGTCGCATGGAATAGCGAAGTCGCCGAGATTCTCGGCGACGATCAGGTGACCGGGCTACGTCTGCGCAACACGACGACGGGTGCGGAGCGGGTCTTGGACGTGGCGGGAGTGTTCGAGGCGATCGGTCATGACCCGCGGTCGGAGCTCGTGGTCGGACAGGTCACGACTGACAGGGATGGGTATGTGACCGTTGCTCATCCCTCAACTCGAACGAATCTTCCGGGCGTATTTGCCGCTGGAGACCTGGTCGATCACACCTATCGGCAAGCGATCACCGCTGCAGGCACAGGTTGCGCCGCGGCCCAGGACGCGCAGCACTACCTCTCGAACCTTGCCCCGGTCGCGCCGGTAATCGCGGTCGCAGATCCGACCCTCAAGGTGTCCGCATGACCGCCGTGACGCCGCGCGTCGCTCCGAAGCGGCTATCCACGCTCGACAAGTGGCTGCCGTTGTGGATCGGGCTCGCGATGATCTCGGGGCTGGCGCTGGGCCGTTTCATACCTGCGTTGTCGGGTCTGCTGGCTCGGCTGGAGGTCGCTGGCATCTCCGTGCCGATCGGGATCGGGTTGCTGGTGATGATGTACCCGGTGCTTGCCAAGGTGCGCTACGACAGGGTCGCCGCCGTCACCGGCGATACGAAGCTCCTCGTCTCCTCCCTGGTGCTGAACTGGGTCGTCGGGCCCGCGGTGATGTTTGCGCTCGCCTGGGTCTTCCTGCCGGATCTTCCCGAGTACCGGACCGGCTTGATCATTGTGGGGCTGGCGCGGTGCATCGCGATGGTGGTGATCTGGAACGATCTCGCCTGCGGAGACCGTGAGGCCACCGCAGTGCTCGTCGCGATCAACTCCGTCTTCCAGGTCGTAATGTTCTCCGTGCTCGGATGGTTCTACCTCACCGCGCTCCCGGCTTGGCTTGGCCTCGACACCCAAGGCCTCGATATCTCGGTGTGGCAGATCGCGGTGAACGTGCTGGTGTTTCTTGGCATCCCCCTCCTCGCGGGTTTCGCGTCCCGCTGGATCGGCGAGCGGCGCCGCGGCCGGGCCTGGTACGAGGAAAAGTTCCTCCCCGCTGTCGGGCCGTGGGCGCTGTACGGGTTGCTGTTCACGATCGTGCTGCTGTTCGCACTGCAAGGAGAAGCGGTCACGTCGAACCCGCTCGCGGTAGCCCGCATCGCTGTGCCGCTGCTGGTCTACTTCGCCCTCATGTGGTTCGCCGGGCTCCTCCTGGGCAAGGTGCTCAGCCTGGGCTACGCCAAGTCGACGACCCTGGCGTTCACCGCCGCCGGCAACAACTTCGAGCTGGCGATCGCGGTCGCTATCGGCACCTTCGGCGCCACGTCCGGGCAGGCACTCGCAGGTGTGGTCGGACCGCTCATCGAGGTGCCCGTGCTCGTCGCCCTCGTCTACGTCTCCCTGTGGGCGGCGCGAGCCTGGTTCCATATCGACCCTTACACCACCCGATCACTTGAATCGAGGGTTTCATGACCGACACAACCTCCCTTCCGGCAGCTGACTCCTGCGCACCGTCGGTGACGCACGCGATCGGCACAGATGCGGCCGTCACCGTGGCGGGCGCGCTGAAGGCGCTCGCGGATCCGCTGCGACTGCGGATGCTGTCGGCGATCGCGGCCGACCCGCGGGGCGAGTCCTGCGTGTGCGACCTCGCGGAGCTCTCCGACGTGTCCCAGCCGACCGTCTCCCACCATCTGAAGGTCCTCAAAGACACGGGGATGCTGCAGTCCGAACGGCGCGGCACCTGGGTGTGGTACCGGATCGCGGCCGGCAAGCAGCAGGCAGTCGCAGCGCTCCTCGACGCTTTCGCCCCCGCCGCGATCACAGGTAACCTCGGGGATCCCGAAGACTCAGAGGATGCTCTGCTTCGTGCGGAAACCCTGCGCGACATGGATGGACGAGTGACGCGCCTAGGCGAAGAACTCGCGGACGAACTGACCGGGCTGAGCCGGGATCTGGTGATCGCGATCGTCCGCGAGTCCTATGCGAGCCTCGTGCGATCCGCGAAGGTCACCCGTCATCTGATCCCGCTGACCGAGCGCTTCGTCCGTCAACGCCTCACCGATCTCGCCCGCGACAGGTCGTCCGGGGTGCCACAGGTGCTGTTCGTGTGCGTGCAGAACGCGGGGCGGTCGCAGCTCGCCGCCGCAATCGTGAACCAGCTCGCGCGCGGTCGCGTGATCGCCCGTTCCGCGGGCTCCACCCCGGCCACGGACGTGCACCCGCGCGTCCGGTCGCTGCTCACCCAGATCGAGGATGAGCACGACGCAGTCGCTGCGTTCCCGAAGCCGCTCACCGACGACGCCGTGCGTGCCGCCGACGTCGTCGTGACGATGGGATGCGGCGACGTCTGCCCGATCATTCCCGGCGTCCGCTACGAGGACTGGGCCGTCGGAGACCCCGCACTCGCCTCCCCGGAAGGCATCGACGCGATCCGCGACGACATCGAACGCCGCGTGCGCACCCTCCTCGCCACCCTCACCTAGTTGAAAGCAGCGAACTGAATATGACCGATCAGAAACCTTCCGTGTTGTTCGTGTGCGTGCACAACGCCGGACGATCCCAGATGGCCGCCGGCTTTCTCCGCCACCTCGCGGCAGGCCGCATCGAGGTGCGCTCTGCCGGGTCGATGCCCGCCGACAAGATCAACTCCATCGCGGTCGAGGCCATGCGAGAGGCGGGCATCGATATCACCGCCGAGCAGCCCAAGGTGCTGAGCACCGAGGCAGTGCAAGCTTCGGACGTGGTGATCACCATGGGCTGCGGCGACGCCTGCCCGTTCTTTCCCGGCAAACGCTACGAGGACTGGAAACTCGACGACCCCGCCGGCCAGGGCATCGACGCGGTGCGGCCGATCCGCGACGAGATCAAGACGCGGGTCGAGACGCTGATTTCAGAACTGCTCGAACCGTGACCCATGACGCGCCCGCAGCACCCGCGCGGCCGTCCGGGAGCGCCGCGGAGGTGTTCCGCGCGTTTCTGAAGCTCGGTGTCACGTCGTTCGGGGGGCCGATCGCACACCTCGGCTACTTCCGCGAGGAACTCGTCGCCCGCCGCAAGTGGGTGAGCGAGGGCCAGTACGCCGAGTTGGTTGCGCTGTGCCAGTTCCTCCCGGGCCCGGCGTCGAGCCAGGTCGGGTTCGCGCTCGGCCTGATCCGCGCCGGCTTCCGCGGCGCGGTAGCCGCGTGGGTAGCGTTCACACTGCCCTCAGCGCTGCTGCTCGTGCTCTTCGCCATCGGCGCCGTCAGGCTCGAGGGCATAATCGGGCAGGGCCTGATCGTGGGGTTGAAGGCGGTCGCGGTCGCGGTCGTCGCGCACGCAGTGATCGGCATGGCGCGCACGCTGACACCGGATCTGCGGCGCATCCTGATCGGTCTTGCCGCCGTAGGCTTGGCGCTCCTGCTCCCCGGCAGCCTCGGGCAGATCGCGGCGATCCTCACCGGTCTCGTCGCCGGGGTGCTGTGGTGCCGCGGTGCGGCCGTGTCTCGCGCGGAGGCACTCACGTTGCGCGTCTCCCGTAAGACGGGGATCGCGGCGCTGGTCGTCTTCGGCTGCCTGCTGGTGGGCCTACCGGTGCTCGCCGCGCTCACCCAGAACACCTGGGTCCAGATCGCTGACGCATTCACCCGCGCCGGGGCGCTCGTGTTCGGCGGCGGGCATGTCGTGCTGCCGTTGCTGCAGGCCGAACCCGCCGTTGCCAGTTCGATTGCTCCCGAACAGTTCCTCGCCGGCTACGGGGCAGCCCAAGCCGTTCCCGGCCCGCTCTTCACCTTCGCCGCCTACCTCGGCTTTGACATGGTGCCTGGCGCGCTCGCCCCCGTCGCAGCGCTGCTCGCGCTGATCGCCGTCTTCGTGCCCGGCCTTCTCCTGCTGGTCGCGGCTCTGCCGTTCTGGGATCGTGTGCGCCAGAACCCGAACATCCGAGCGACGCTCGCGGGCGCGAACGCGGCCGTCGTCGGAATCCTTGCCGCGGCGCTCTGGACCCCGGTGATCACTTCCGCGATCACCGGGATCCCATCCCTCGGCATCGCCGCAGCATGCTTCCTGCTCCTCACCGTGTGGAAGCTTCCCGCATGGATCGCCGTCCTCCTGGGGGCAGCGGCAGGGGTGACCGTGACCGCTACCGGCGTGGGCCTGGCCTGGGCTTGAACCAATCAGGTTCCTGTCCCTGCTGGTAGACGTCAGGGATGCCATCTGCGTCCGCATCAACCGCATCGCGCAGCGCGATGCGCCGGTACCGGCGGTTGCGGGTGCCGAGCAGGATCGCCGCGCCCGCTGCGGCGATCACGGAGGCCGTGAGAATCGCGACTTTCGCGTAGTCGTGCTCCACTGCGCCGGCGGGGAAGCTGAGTTCGGCGACGAGCAGCGACACGGTGAACCCGATGCCGGCGAGGAGCCCGACTCCGATCATGTCGATCCACCGCAACTCCGGGTCGAGCTTCGTGCGGAGCGCCTTCGTGGTGAGCCACGTCGTCGTCACGATGCCGAGCGGCTTGCCTAGGACGAGGGCGGCCACAATCGCGAAGGTAATGGGATTCGTCATCGCGTCACGGATCCCCGCAGGCCCGCCGACCGAGACCCCGGCGGCGAAGAACGCGAAAACCGGCACCGCGATCCCGGCCGACAGCGGGCGGAAACGGTGCTCGAACTCCTCCGCGAGCCCCGGACGGCCCGAGGCCGCCTCCCCGTCTGCGCGGCGGTGGAGCACCGGGATCGTGAATCCGAGCAGCACGCCCGCGATGGTGGCGTGCACGCCGGAGGCGTGCATCAGCGCCCACGCGACGACTCCGATGGGGAGCAGGATCAGCCAGGCCGCGAATGGGTGGATCCCGAAGAAGGCTCGGTAGCGTTGCGCGATGAACCCGTAGACCGCGATGACCGCGAACGCGAGAAGCAGCGGGAGGATCTCGATGTGGTCGGTGTAGAACACGGCGATGATGCTGATCGCGAGCAGATCGTCGACGACGGCGAGGGTGAGGAGGAAGATCCGCAATGCCGGGGGCAGGTGGGAGCCGATGATCGCGAGGACAGCGACGGCGAACGCGATATCCGTGGCGGTCGGGATCGCCCACCCCGCCCGGAGCTCGGGCTGCTGCCAGACGATCGCCGCGTAGATGAGTGCGGGCACGGCCACGCCGCCTGCGGCGGCCGCGATCGGGACGATCGCGGTGCGGAACTTCCTGAGGTCGCCGGCGACGAACTCTCGTTTGAGTTCGAGGCCGACGAGGAAGAAGAAGATCGCGAGGAGCCCGTCAGCGGCCCATGCCCCGAGGCTGAGGTTCAGGTGCCAGGGCTCGTAGCCGATCTTGAGATCCCGCAGTGCGAAGTACGCGTCAGCGGCGGGAGTGTTCGCCCAGATGATCGCGATGAGTGCGGCGGCGACGAGCAGCATGCCGCCGACGGCTTCTTTGCGCAGCAGCGCGCCGATGCGCGTCGCCTCGGCGAATGTGCCGTAGCGAGGGAAGGTTCGATCGGGTGGTGTTTGGGTGGCGTTCAAGTCATCTCCTGGAGTGGGCTTGCAGGCTGAGAGAGATCAGCTAGAACCAGACCCCTGCGCCGCGTCGGGACGAGGAGATCGATTCTGGATCAGGCTGCAGGCGTCGTGGGTGTGGTGCCAGAGAGCATCGCACCCCAGGAGGAGATGTACCCGTTCGTGCCGGGATGCGGCAGCACCCAGCCCGCCGGCATGAAAGCCGCGTGGAACCGATGTTGCGTCATCACTGTCAAGGGTATCAGCGCCCCCTGTTGGGTCACAGTGCGCCTCTTGCCCAGGCTTCGGTGAATCCACACTCCTCGATATCGCTCCAGGTGAGAGTGACGTCAGTCCATGACCCGTGTCCCGGCCCGAGGGCTTCCTCGAGACGATCATGCAGCACTGCAGGATCAGCGCAGTCCGTGAGGTCGAGCACGAGCACTTGCAGGTATCGGGCACGGTCGCGTTCCACGTCGTTATGCAACCGCGAGGCGAGGCCCGTCGGCAGGTTCACGAGCAGTGATTGCGGGAACCCTGTCGGTAGAAGGCAAGCGATACAGACCCTGCGGACGGCGGGATGCGTATCGAGTTCGTGTTTCAGATCTTGGATGGTGTCGTGCCAGCGGGCACGCGCAGTTTTCCGCGTCGTACAGCCCCGAAGATCTGCACCCCAGAGCATTCCGCGTGACGGAACATGTTCCAGATCAGCATCGGTGTGTGGTGCGTGCGGCAAGGGGTCGCCACGAACCAGGAACGAGATGGGCACGCAAGTCTCCTCAGAGGGTCGGGTCAGTACTGTTTCGCCGACCAGACTTCCCGGCACACCATCCGCTGGATGCGGCAGTGCCGCGCAGCGGTCTCCCACTCTACGCTCTCGCTGCTCTCCACGCGCAAGACCTGCCGTGGAAAGAGACTTCAATGTTTCTGGTGTTGCGGAGTAGAGTCGAGTGCGGTGCGCCGGGAAGTCTGGTCGGCACACCGCCTGTCCGGGTGGTGTTCATGAATGTTGAGGACACCCCTATGGATACGCGCACCGGGAGCATCGCGTTAGCACGTGTGCGCGACCTTGCCCACCGCGTCATTGCCCGCACCCGGTATCTCGCCGGCCATTCGCCAGCCCGCATCGCGATTCTGGTGTTCGCCGCCGCGGTGCTGCTGTTCACGGCGCTGCTCATGTTGCCGATCGCATCGCGCACCGGCACAATAACCGCGCTCCCCGATGCATTGTTCACGGCGGTGTCGGCGGTGACCGTTACCGGGCTCACGACGGTCGACACGGGCGAGCATTGGTCGATGTTCGGGCAGGTCGTGATCTTGGCCGCGATCCAGACCGGCGCGCTCGGGGTCGTTACGATCGCGCTGCTTCTTGCACGGATGGTGACCCGCAGACTCGGGGTCAGCGGCCGGGTGTTCGCGCAGTCGAGCATTGGCACCACCGGGCTCGGGGACGTGAAGCGCCTCCTCCGGGTCGTAGTCGTCACGACATTCACGATCGAATTCGTCCTGATGCTAGTCCTCGTCCCTGCATTCATCGTCGTCGAAGGGTCCTTCGGTTGGGGACTTTGGTACGGAGTGTTCTATGCGATCTCGGCATTCGCGAACGCGGGCTTCACGCCGCATGTCGGCGGCATCGGCCAGTTCGCTAACAACCCCTGGATCTTGTCCTCACTTGCGATCGGCGTGTTCGTCGGGAGCTTCGGGTTCCCCGTGTTCCTGAACCTGATCCGTGCAAAGTGGACGCGGAAGCGTTGGACGCTCCACACGAAGCTCACGATCATCACCACCATCGTGTTGTTCGTACTCGGCACGATCGCCTGGGCGGGGTTCGAGTGGGCGAACCCGGCCACGATCGGCGGCGAGACCTGGTGGGCGAAGATCGGAAACGCGTTCTTCGCATCGGCGATGCTGCGCTCCGGTGGTTTCGCTGTCATCGACACGGAATCTATGACAGCGACGACGATGCTGCTCAGCGACGCGCTCATGTTCGTCGGTGGTGGATCCGGCTCCACCGCAGGCGGCATCAAGGTCACCACCCTCGCCGTGCTATTCCTCGCGATCTGGGCCGAAGCGAAAGGCACCCAGCACACCAATGCCGCAGGCCGCAGGATCCCGAACAGCACCCTCAGGCTCGCGATCAGCGTCGTATTCCTCGGGGCCACGCTCGTGCTCACCGCCACCGCCCTGCTCACTACCGTGAGCAACGCCACGCTCGATCGTCTCTTGTTTGAGACCGTCTCTGCCTTCGCGACCTGCGGTCTGTCCGTCGGGATCTCTGCGGAAGTCGGACCGTTCGGAAAATATGTGCTCTCTGCGCTCATGCTCGTGGGTCGCGTCGGCCCGATCGCACTCGCGTCGGCGCTCGCCGTGCGACAGCGCAGAGAACTCTTCCGGCTCCCTGACGAGCGGCCTATCATCGGGTAGCCAGATAGAGGTCAGTGTCCGGCGCCGAGTCCGCCGGTAAGCCTCGTGTGGAACGCGGTCGTATAGTCATTCATCCCGATCAGCTCGACCGCCTTGCCATGCTGCTCGTACTTTGTCACGATCGCATCGAGCGCGGCCACAGTCGAGGCATCCCAGATATGCGACTGCGTCATATCGACCACGACGTGGCCGGGATCCTGGGCGTACTCGAACTGGGTGGTGAGGTCATTGCTCGAGGCGAAGAACAACTCACCGACGACTGTGTAATAGGCGCGCTCTTCACCGAAGTGCTCCATCACTTCCCGATTGACGGTCACGAAGTGCGCAACACGGCGCACGAACATCACCGACGCGACGAACACCCCGACCACGACCCCAATCGCGAGGTTATGGGTCGCGACGACGACCGCAACGGTCACAACCATGACCGTGGTCTCGCTCTTCGGCATCCGCTTCAGCGTGGAAAGCTTGATGGAATGCCAGTCAAAGGTGCCGACCGACACCATGATCATCACCGCGACGAGCGCCGCCATTGGGATCACGGCGACCACATCGCCGAGCACGACGATCAGGATAAGAAGGAATACGCCCGCGAGGAAAGTAGAGATGCGGGTGCGCGCCCCGGAGACCTTGACGTTGATCATGGTCTGCCCGATCATTGCGCACCCGCCCATGCCACCGAAGAAGCCGGAGACGAGGTTCGCGACGCCCTGCCCCCAGGACTCGCGCGTCTTGTTCGAATGCGTGTCAGTCACGTCATCGACGAGCTTCGCCGTCATCAGCGACTCCATCAACCCCACCAGCGCCATCGCGAGTGCGTAGGGCGCGATGATAGTGAGCGTCTCCCAGGTCAACGGCACGTTCGGAATGAACAACTCCGGCAGGCTCCTCGGGAGCTCGCCCTGATCGCCGACCGTCGGCACTTGGAGGGCGAACACCACCACGATCGCGGTGACCAGAACGATCGACACCAGCGGGGCGGGGATGACCTTCGTGAGTTTCGGCATGAACACCATCACCAGCAGACCGAGCGCGACCAGCGGGTACACGACCCATGGCACATCGATCAGGTGTGGGAGTTGCGCAGTGAAGATCAGGATCGCGAGCGCGTTGACGAACCCCACCATGACGCTCCGCGGGATGAACCGCATCAGCTTCGCCACACCGAACGCCGCAAGCACGATCTGCAACACGCCCGCGAGGAGGACGGTCGCGATGAAGTAGTCCATCCCGTACTCGCGGGCCACCGGGGCGATCACGAGTGCGATCGCCCCGGTGGCTGCGGTGATCATCGCGGGGCGACCGCCAACGAACGCGATCGTGATCGCCATGATGAACGACGAGAACAACCCGACCTTCGGGTCAACGCCAGCAATGATCGAGAACGAAATCGCCTCCGGGATCAGCGCGAGCGCGACCACCAGCCCCGCGAGCGCTTCGCGGGTGAGGAGGCGCGGGGTCTTAAGCGCCGTGCGCACGGAAGGTTCAGGGCGATACCGGTTGCGGTCTTCTACAGTGGTGCTAGTGGTCACACCCATCAACCCTAACGTAACGTGAGAGTTGGTGCGAAGAAGAATTGAGGACAACTTCGGGATGAGCGATACGGGAATGATGCATATTGGAGACCTCGCCGAACGCACAGAATTGTCCCTGCGCACCATTCGTCATTATGACGAGATCGGCCTCCTCGCACCTTCGGGACGTTCTGAGGGAGGTTTCCGACTGTATACCGAGGGCGACTACGACCGACTGATGCTCATCCGCCGAATGAAGCCCCTCGGCTACTCTCTCGACCAGATGGGCGATCTCCTGCACGCTATCGAAAGCGCTTCACCTTCTGGCGCCGACCAAGAGGACGCGCGCCGCACGCTAGTGGATTTCCGGCAAGACGCGATGGAGCGACGCGAAAAGCTCGTAGAGCAACTCAAGATGGCGGACGAGTTCCTCCGTCTCCTTGCCGCTGAAACGAAATGAGCAAATGTAGCCCCAACCGCTTTCCTGCTCGATCCGGAGTTCGGGGCGGGATCGCAAGCTGCAGGAACCCGGGTACGAGTCGCGGATCACTGAGCTTCATCCCAAGCGCCCGTCACGCCAGAAGATAACAGGTCAGTTTTGAGTCACGATTGCTGGCATGCCATCATCAAGCCCCGACTGCTCGGGACCATCACAAAGGATGGATGCAGTTGCGGCAATGCGCGCCCACACAGTTGGGGTTGCGCACAGGGTTGCACTCGTGTCTGCGTGCAACTCGGGCCAGGCTGACAAGAGCGTCAGGCGCTTCGGCGTCCTCTGCCGGACCGGTTGCGCTTGTGTTCTATGCGGAGGCAAGCATTCAGTACACATTTGCTTCATGCCACGATACAGACCTCGCTGGTGACTCGTTCACTAAGACCGCGCTCTCGGCGCATAGCTCTGAGAATCTGGTGCCTTGTTGCGGAGAGGAGGGCTGAGTTTCGCCAAGGCCGTCGAAATCCAAGTGCGCTGTGAACCGCAATCTTGAGCTCACGAGCGGCACCTTGCACGCCAGCGTGTGGGGCTCTCAAACCGAGGTCACGATTTGGAAAGAGAGCACCCAGATGGCCAACCGCTCATCACACGTTCCCTTCCTTCATGTTCTCTCTTGCAGGAAGAAGGTGCTCACAGTTGGCTATGGCGGGACGAATCGAAAAGCCGCTGCAGTCTGCGCCTCTTGGGTCGATTCACGCTTACGGTAAACCGCAGATGCAAGACGCGTGGTAGCTCGGGAGCAAGGCCGACGACGAGGCGGCCGGCGGTGGATTGACTGGGCTGCCGTGGCGGGCATAGGTGGTGCTGACCGCGGGCGCTGGGTGGGTTCTCGGGTGTGGGCCGGGTGCACCTGAGAGGTGACCATCCGGCAGCACCGCGTGCCGGGATCACCCATCACCGGGAGCCCCGATGCGAGAAGACCCCGCCACGCCCGCCGACCTCAAGCCGCTGCGTGTCGGGTCGCTGTTCTCCGGCTATGGGGGCCTCGATCTCGCCGTCGAGCACGTATTCCATGCCCGCACGATGTGGTTCTCCGAGATCAGCCCCGTGCAGCGTGTCTTCGCCCACCATTGGCAGGATGCCCCGAACCTCGGCGATATCACCGCCGTTGACTGGAGCACCGTGTCGCCGGTGGATATTCTCTGCGGCGGGTTCCCCTGTCAGGATGTCTCGACCGTCGGGAAGATGGCTGGCCTCGCACCGGGCACTCGTTCCGGTCTCTGGGCGCACATGGCCGAAGCGATCGACCAGCTCCGCCCCGGGTTCGTCGTCATTGAGAACGTGCGCGGTCTGCTCTCCGCCCCCGCAGTCCGCAGCGTCCCGGACCCTGCTGATGCAACCCCGCCTGCTGCAACCCTTGGAGGAGACGATCATGCAAGCCCTGCCGCTGCAACCCTTCGCGATCTGGAACCCGGCATGTGGGGTGTGGGAGACGAGTCAGGTCGACCTTTCCGGGCGCTTGGCGCCGTTCTTGGCGACCTGGCCGACCTCGGGTACGACGCGGCATGGCTCGGCCTTCCCGCTTCCAGTGTCGGTGCCCCGCATCCCAGGTTCCGTGTGTTCATCCTCGCCCGTGCCGCTGCTCCGGACGCCGCTGGCGTCGGATTCGTCTCGCGGCGGGGAAAGCCTCGATCAGGTGCGGGCGAGGCGGGGAACGATCGCGCTCTCCCATCAGGTCATCGACCTCGTACTGAACGGGCCCGATACCTCGAATCGGCGTATGGACGAATCGGAGATGCTGTGGTCCCTGGTCGGGCACATCTTCGAGCTTGGGGACGATACGCTACCGCCATCGCCAGGTGGGAGCACGTCACCGGAATGACGGCTCCAGTCCCCGCCATTCACCGGGCAGGGCAGGGGTTACGTCCCTCGCCGGGGTTCGTGGAATGGCTCATGGGCCTCCCGCCGGGGTGGGTGACCGGCCCCGGGATCGGGTTGACGGCGAATCAGCAGCTCACCGCGCTCGGCAACGGGGTGCTTTCTCTCCAAGCCGTCGCCGCGCTCACCACACTCACCCGCATCTTTCCCGTAGCCACCGAATCGTGGCGCCCGCTCTGCGGTTCAGGGCAGAAGCGCTGACGGAGCGAAGCCTGCCGGCGACGGCCGCTTCCACGATGCCTGGCCGAAGCGACCCGAGCGAAGGGTTCCTGGGTGCTTCGCCGCGCGAGGTATGTGGGGCTGTGGTTCTTATTGTTCGTCCTCGAATATCTCCTCGATCGGGAGGTGGAAGAGTCGGGCCAGGCGAAACGCGAGCGGGAGCGAGGGGTCGAACCGTCCGCGCTCGATCGAGATGATGGTTTGACGGGAGACGCCGAGTTCCTCAGCGAGGCGCTGCTGTGACCATTCTCGTTCCGCGCGCAGGTGAGGGAGCTTGTTCTTCACGACTCAGCCGTGCCTGCGCTGAGCGAGGTAGCGGATCCCGAAGGACGCCATCGAGAGCAGCACCACGGCGGCGACCGCGTACACGGCGGAGAGCTCGCTCCCGCTCAGCGTGATCGCCACGGTGCCCAGCCCGCCGATGAGGAGGGTATCGGTGAACGCGCCGCTGGCTGCGCGTTCGTGCCAGCGCGATTCGACGGACTGCTCCGGATTCGCGGTCGCGCCCCGCAGGGTGCTGCGGTCGACGATCAGCCCCCATACGATGCCAGTGAGAGGCCACAGCGACACCAGCCCGATAGCGATCCCGCCCAGGACTGGCCGGGAACTCGCGCTCTCTGTCGCGACGGCGATCAGCGCCAGGGCGACCGCGCCCGCTGCGCCAAACGGTGCGGCGGCCCACAGTGCGGGAAGTCTCCTGCCGCCGAACTTTACGCGGCCCCAGCGGCTCCGATCGCTCCCATTGGCCTGGTTCTCGCGGTACTCGTCCGTGCCCACATTGCTCCATTCCGTAAAGTGTATTTTACATCAACAGCTTGACATGTAAAGTCTGTTTTACGCAACTTCGGGGTGCCGAATTCGAGCAATGAGTCGTCTGCGACGCCTCGCCAGCGGCATGGCGCAGGCTCTCGCCTGTGCGCGCCGCCTGCCGTTCGTGACTTCAGGAAGCGTCGCGGTGGCGGGCCCGGTACTGGGTGGGGGTGATGCCGTGGTGCCTGGTGAATGCGGCGGTGGCGTGGGTGCGGCTGTGCCATCCGGCAAGCCTCGCGGCTTCTGCGATGCTGACGCCTGGGTGTTCGCTAAGGAGGGCGGCCATGCGGTAGGCGCGGGCGCGGGCGAGATAGGTAGCGGGAGGTATCCCGTAGGTGGCAGTGAACACGCGCCGCAGTTGCGACGGGGACAGATGCACGCGGGCGGCGAGCCCTACGGTCGTCCAGCGGGCGTCGGGCTCTGCAGCGAGGAGTTCCGCAACCATGCGAGCCTCGGGTCTCGGCCCGGCACGGCGTGCCCCGAGATCGAGAGCGTGTGCGGTGGCCGGGATGCCGGGATCCGCGGGCGGGGTGGCGTGGAGACTCCCGAGTTCGGTGATGAGAGTCCAGGACAAGCTCATCGCCTGCGCATGGTGTTCCAGGCCGAGAGGGAGCGAGAGGGCGTCGTCGAGGCGGTCGAGGACGTCGCAGACCCGGCGAAGGACCGGCTCGGTGAGGCGGGTCTCGTGGATCGGGGCGCGGTAGATGGCGTCGAGCATGCGCTTCGCTGCGGCACGGTCTGGGAGGAGGCCGGTGTAGAGCCAGTAGAGCTCGTCGATGATATAGCGGCGGTCGAACCCGACCCGGGTCACCTCGTACCCGGGGCCTGGGGTGATCTGGTAGCTCACGCCCGCGTCGATAGCGAGCACGTCTCCCGCGGAAAGCGGCAGCTTCCCGGCCGGGGACGCGAACTGCGCCCTCCCGGCCCGAACGAACTTGTACACGATCCTCGGGTCCTGCAGGCGCGCGGGCGCATCCATCACGGTGGTGACGATCGTGAGCGGCACTCCCCGGACTGCTGGAAGGACATCGCCACCGGTGGCGAGGAAACGGTGCGGCAAGGCTCCGTCCATCCCGGGGGCGAGAGCGGTCTCGTCCTGCCGTTGGGAGGGGTCTTGGTGCATCTCTCCGGTCTTCGTATGTCGGTGCCACCGGGGAGAACGCTGTCCTGGCGTGTGTCTGCGCGGGGAGGCGTTTCGGGGCGTTCTGGGGTTGGGGGTGGTGCGGCTCTGGAAGCCCGGCGTCTCCCTGGGACGGAGTCAGAGACCTCTCCTCCCCGATAAGGGGCTGGGTTCTCGTCTCCGTGAGGGGAGTCATCGGGGTCCAGAGCCGCACCGTGGGGTGCCGCCGAGGCGATGCCGTGTGTGGTTGTCATGACCCTGTAGGGCATCGGTGGGAGTCTCGACGGCGGCCGTCACCCCTCCCCGCGACCACCGGAACCTCGGAGAAAACGCGCCTCCCAGAAGGGGGAGGGAGAGGGTGGCGCGGAAGGTTCCTGGGGTGCGGGGCGGGAGGGAGACCCGGGAAAGGGGGTGACGGGCCGGTCGCCTGCACCATCTCTGGTGCGGGCGGTCTGGTCTTGAACGCCGGATCGGGGGGAACCGGGGTCCAGGGAATCTAAGGAAAGTGGGAGCGGTGCGAAGAATGCGTGCTCTTGAGGAAAGCTGTCCTTTCGCATGTGGTGCGGGCGGCTGGGATGGGGTGGGTTCTGGCGGCTCGCCCCGCATGCGAGACAGTGTTCCGGGGGTGGCCAGAACCCGCAGCGCCACGTTCAGTCGTCCACGAGTTCCAGGGGTCCTTGTACCCGTCTCCGGCGCTTTTCAACGCCGGAGACGGGGTGGGGCCGCGTGTTGGGTTACCCGTGTGCGGGGGTTGCCGTGGGGTCGTCTTCCTTGCGTCGGTTGCGGAGCAGGAACAGTGCCCCGCCCACCAGCAGGAGACCCGCGCCCAGGAGGCCTGCGGCACCGAGCATCTGCCCGCCAGTGATCGCGAGCGGCGGCTTCGGCGGGAAGGTGTTTGTGACCTTCGCCGTGTTGTCCGAACCGGTGAGGTTCACGAGAATGCCGTCGCTTGCCCCGCCTTCGGTCGACTCGTCACTGTCGGTGATGGTGACCTTCGCCCCGTCCGGGACGTTGGTCTCCTTCACCTGGCACGACACCCCGGCAGGCACCTGGATCGTACGCGACTCACCATCCTTCAGACGGAACTTGGCGTCTGCCGCAGGGAGCACGTACTCGCCGTCTGCGACCTCACCGTTCTCGCCAACACCTGGAATGGTGCAGGCGAGGGTGAAGTCGTAGAAGCCGCCGGTGCCGGGGCCTTCGACCTTCTTGGAGACGGTGAGTTCCGCGTTCTCGAAGGTGTTGACGGCCGAGATCGTGAGGACCTGCAACTCGTCCGGGGTCCCGGAAGTGACGGGCACCGAGTTCTCCCACGAGTCGAAGTCGACAGTGGACTCTGCAGCACCACCGGTGTTGACTTCTTCGCCGAAGCAGCGAGCGTCAAGCGGCAGCAGCCGCGGCTGCTCGTTGTCGTCGACGAGGTACTTCGTCTGCCCGCCCTTGATCTTCACGACACCTGAGTACACGTCCGTGAGGATCGTTTCGCCGAGGTCGTTCTCTTCCTCGATCTGGCAGGTGGTGAGGATCTCGAACATGCGATCCGCCGCGGCCGCAACCGCGATGTCGTCGCCCGCGAGGGTCTTCGACACCTGCACGGAGCCTGCGGAGACGAAGTTCGTCATGGAACCGGTCACGGTCCCAGACTGCTCCTCGACCGCATCCCACGGCACGGTCACCGTGACCGGCGCGGCGGGCGCGTCAGCGGAACCGTGGTCGGTTTCGGTGATCGTGCACGACGAGAACGCCGGCAGGCCGGCCATCACGTCACTGGTGACCGCGTTCGCACCGTTCACCGGCAGCGTGACCTCTTGATTCAGCACCTCGACAGCTGCGACCCCGTCGAGCTGCGGGTCGAAGGTGCACACGACCTGGAACTTCAGGACGTCGGTGGCTGCGAACTCGCCCGCCCCGGCCCCCGTCAGCGCCTTGTTGATCTGCACCCCGCCATAGGGCAGCAGGCCCGCGTCGATCGTGAGATCGTGCGTGTCACGGCCCAGGACGAGCGCGTCTGCCGTGCCCGTTGCGGGGTCGGCGTTCGAGTCGGCCGCCCGGTCGTCGCCCGCGGCCTTCACCGTGAACTCCGTCCCGTCGGGCCTCGTGAACGTCACCGTGTAGCCGTCCGCGTTCGAGGAACGCAACTGCTCGAAGACGTACTTCCCGTCATCGCCGGTAGTGGTGGAGATATCGACCAAGTTCCCGAGATCGTCGGTGCCCGTGACGCGCACGGGAATGCCGGTCGCGGGCTGCTCGGGTGATCCCTGCCACTGGTTCTGCACACCATCACGGTTGAAGTCCCACCACGTGGTGTCACCGATCGAGGACTCGATCGCGACCTCCGGGGACTCCGCCGAACGCACCGCGTTCTCCAGGCCGTCCGCGTACCCGGTCGCCCGGTTCACGTACACGTCCCCGCCGCGGTTATCGACACCGACCATACGGATCGTGAACTCGATCGCGGAGCCCGTGGAGAATGGGCCAGGACGCTGCACACGCACTGCAGTCACCTCAGATGCAGACGCCGGGCAATCAGCCACTGTCCCGCTGCCGGATGCCACAGCACCGCCAGCATCGGCATCACACCAGGTGATGTTCCCCGTCGCACCGTTCCGCGCGTTCCTCGGGTCTTCCGACGGGTTCGCGTTCTTTGTGTAGAGGATACGCACCTGCTGGCCCTGAATACTGCCATCGGTCACCTCGGCAGAGTGGAACGTGAATGAACCATGGAAATCAGACCCTAGCACCCCCTGCTTCGGGAGCACGTCGATGATGTCCGGATCGTTCGGCACCGGAGCATTGCCCGGCAGGCGGTTCGAGAACCTCACCGACCACTCGTTCAGCTCGTTGTTCGTCTGCCCGGCGCGGTTCACCTGCACCACGGGCGTCAGCGGCTGCTTCGTGATGCGCACACCGCGGATGTTCGAGATCTGGATCTGCGCCTCGTCCGAACGCTGCGCGAGCGTCGACGCGTCGTCCTGCGCCCACACTACGACCGTGTTCTCGTAGACGCCGTCCTCGGCGGTCGGGTCGACGGTCACCGACATGATGATCGGATCCATCGCCTTGTTGACCTCGTGCTGCGGAATCACCCAGCGAATGTATGTTTCACCGGTCGCGCAGGCGGGGCGCTTCGCGTCCGCCGGCGTGCTGGACTGCACGAGTACCGGTGTGAGCGACGCCGAGGCGTAGTTCTGAGATCCGGGGAGGCAATCCTCGACCCAGACATCCTTCAAGATGCCTGGAGTGGCGGCACCCGAGGTCAAAGACGGCTGCAAACGGTACTGCACCAGATCACCGCCCGTAGTCTGGGGAGGAGTATCCGAGAACTGGCCACTGTCACCCTTGCGCACCTGCTTATCGATACGGGCCTGCGCATGGGCAAGGATGAGACGGTCACCGCCCGAACCCGCATGCGACTCAGGATTGTAAGTCGCCTGCGACCAGTTATTGGCATGCGCGAGGAGTTCCTCAGACGTCAGTTCTTCGCCGATGACCATTTTCACACCGCCGTAATTCGGCAGGGTCGTTCCCGTGGGCATGCCGTTGTCAGCTGCGCGAAGCGCGATCGAGATCACAAGGTAGACCCCGTCGCCCAGGATCGCGTTGTTGGAGACCGGTTCAGGCAGGTTCACGAAGGCGCGGACCCGAGCCACAGCGGTATAGATCCCGTCTGCGGCAAGTGCAGTATCGTTGCCGGGAACCTCCGAAGGGTCGTCGTACCAGGGCCCCTGCGCATCGCCGCACTCGGTAGCCGCGCCTTCAGCGCCGGGAGCAGCCGAGTACTGGAACGTCACGTTCGGCACCTGGCTCTTCTGCGTCGCGAAGTATGTTCCGGGCACATTGTTGTAGCCGGAGACCCAGACCGCTTCGCCTTCTGAAGGCACTCGCTGCATTGCAGAGACGTATCCAGCGCCCACAGCCGCGGGAGCATCCACCGCGTGCAGGTTGAGTTTCGTATTGTCCCACGCATCACATCCAATCGCGCTCACCGGCGCAGGCGCATCCGGCCTGGTTCCTCGGAAGAACAGCTGCGAAGTCACAGTCTGCGTCGGCGCCACGGTGATACCACCACTGTTGATCGTGGCTCCCCCAGGAGGTCCTTCACCATGGATATTGTTGCTTGGCGAGAACTCCGTCGAGGTCATGTTGCCCTCGGCGCCGGGGAGCCCAGCGAACCGCTTTCTGAATCCCCCCGTGAGCTCGACGATGGGCGTCGTCGTGCGGTAATCGTTCCAATGCACGGGGCCAGTGACCCCAGTTGGCAGGCTCGTCGCGTTTTCGCCGGGCTGATCGACCGAGGTCTGCACGTCACTGACCGGATCGAAGCCTCTGATGTCGAGGTCGGTGTATGAGTTGAATGTCGGGAGTGTCCAAGAGGTATGTGTCGAGGATTCGGTACCGAAGTCGCGGATGACATCCACCGGGGTGTACACGTTAATTGCCTGCGCAATAGCGTAGGCTGCGTCTCCAGGCAGAGCGGTACCGACCGGGCGTAGAGCCTCGCTGGGATAGGTACGCAGGCTCATGTCGGGAGCCTTGATGGTGAGCGCGACAGGTGTTCCTGGGCCTGCCTGCAAGATACTCATCGTGCCGGAATCACGTACCGAGTTCGTCTCATTACGAGACGTCCCTTCTTGCACTCCAGTGGCATTGGCGCCGGGAACGCCGTAACCGGTCCCCCCGTTGTACGCACGAGAGCCGTACTTTTCGAGGTCGGCCTCGATCGCATCGATGTCGGTCCCGGAGAGCGACGGATACATCGCCGCGGGCGAGAGATCATCGGTGAAGGTGATATCGCCGATCGCCGGCATGGCCCCCTTGCCACCTGCAGGAGCGGAGAACAACACGTGGTAAGTGGTCTGCTTGCACGTACGAGCCGTGTCCCAGGGGCACTGAGTATTGATCGGAACATAGTGGTATCCGGTGTTCTCCTGCAGCGCGACACCATTCTTCGAGATGTCCCACATTAACCGCGCCGATGCCTTCACGTTGGGAAGGTCAGCTGTGTCGATCGCGACACCGTTGTACCCGTCGGCGACGATCTGTGCCGCGGTGATGGGGAGGTCCTCGCCCTGGTGGGCGAGGTTCAGGACCTTCACGGTCACGTCGACGATGTCGGTGCCGGACACGATCGTGCCACGGTTGCAGACCAGGGTCTGCTCTTCGAGTTCATCGATCGAGTCCGCGGTCAGCGGGATCGTAGGCTCACCCGCAGTCGCCGGGGTGATCGATGACCCGTCGGCCTGGCAGAAGCCGGGGAGTTCGGTGATCTCCATGCCTTTGGGGAACGTGATCGTGAACGTCGTGTTCTCCGCCATGCTCGAAGGGACGGCGTACTCGACCTCGTAGGTGACGGTATCGTTCACGCGCACGACCCCGTTGTTCGGGCCCGAGTCGTTACCCGCGTTGCTATCGGCATCCCAGCCCGGGGTGCCGTCGGACTTGATGCGCACATCGAGTGCGAGCGTCGGCAGCGTCGGGTCGGGGTCGTCGATATCGAGCGGCACGACCGGGACATCATCGCCGGCATCATCACTGGCAGGCGCGTCCCCTGTGTCCCCTTGCACGGGAGCGTCACCCTCAGGAACGTCCAGGCTGGGTGCATCTCCTGCCGGGGAGTCGGTCTGCGGGGCGTTGGTCGTGGGCGCCTCGGTCGCGGTGTCGGGGTCTTCTGCCCACGACACCGTCGCGGGAGTCAGGGTGAACGCCAACGCGACCGTTAGCACGGAAGCAAGGACTTTACCCCCCCCCCCCCGAAAATGAGGGGTCGTCTCGCGGGGCGTGGACCCGGCGACTGGTTACTGATGTGCACTGTGTCTCCTCGTTCTCTCCATACAACGACAGGGCGTGTAGGAAGCGGATCCCCCGCCAGGGGCCTGCTCTCCACGGAATCTGCACACACCAGAGCGCACGCAGACGGGTATCCCTTCACACGTAAAGACCCCCATCGGGTGCGCAGTGTTACAGGGTTCTGGAATATTCACCGGAAATCTTTGCCCGCGCGGGACGCACGTCGTCACGCGCGGAAGGCTCGCCATCGAGATTCCCTGGCCCTAGTCCCTGAGTATCCAGTTCGGTGTCGTATCGTCGGGCGACACGACGGGTTCACCCTCGGGAAGTTCTGGACCTCCCTCTTCCGGAGCGTCATCATCCGAAGTAGTACTGGTGCCGGGGGGACGCTCGTCGGGTTCCGGGACGGAAGACGGCGTCGTTTCCTGCTCTCCGGGGTCAATGGCCGGAGCATCGGCCGTTTCGGTGCCCGTGGTCGGGGTAGTGGGGGTGCCGGTGGCGTCCATCGGGAACAGAGTGAACGCGCCGGCGATCAAAAGGGCGATGCCTGCGGCAAGTCCCACCCAGCCTGCGATCTTGCTGCCGCTCACCGTCCCCGCCGTCGGCCCCGCTTCCGCCGACCGCTGCGCATGGGTTGCCGCCGACGCGGCTGGCGCTTCACCGCCCGCGAGGGTGACGGCGCCGGCGATACCAGTGCCGGCGATGAGGGGTCCTGCCCAGGCACGCAGCTGCTGTCCGAGGTCTCGCAACCGCGACACCTGGACCCTGCAATCCGGGCAGCCGGGCAGGTGCCCTTCCACCCTGCCGGTATCGCGTCTGCCGAGTTCGCCCCGCACATGCTCACCGAGGAGGCCGGCGGTTTCCGCGCACCCGGGATCGCGGGAGTCGACGTACTGCTGCAGGTATGCTGCGGCAAGTTTCTTCCGGGCCCGGTGCGCGATCACCCGCACCGCACCGGCCTGCATGCCCAGATACTCGGACGCGGACTCCGCCGTGACCCCCTCGACTTCCAGCAGCCACAGCACCCGGCGGGCATCGCCGGCGAGCGTCCGGTAAGCGCGGCCGATCTGATCTCGCTCCCCAAGCGTCTCGACCCCGGACTCGGCGGCCTCGTCGAACAACTCGGCAAACACGTCCGGGGCGACCGTCACCGTCCCCGCGTCCACTTGGCTGGTGCGGATCGCTTCGCTCCTCAACGAGATCAGCACATACCCCAGCATCGAATCCGTAGGCCCTTTCCCGTTGGATAACGCCCGAAACACCCGGGTAAAGGTCTCCGACACGAGATCCTCGGCCTTGCCACGGTCACGCACCATCACGAGTGCCTGCGAGAACGCCGCATCCTGATGCCGGGCATACAACTCACTAAACGCCGCACGCCCAGTAGCCGTGTCGGCACCGGCACGTACCAGATCACACAACGAACGGTCATCCAAAGCCTGCACCTCAACCCGAGGCAAGGGGTGCGGCTCTGAAGGGCGCAACGCAGCATCACTCATAACGCCTACACCTCCCCGACTCTGCGACACACCCCTACCGCTCAGCACTCCGTCAACAACCCCCGGAATCCCGCCGTTTCTGCTCTGATGATAACTCGAACCTGAGAATTCCCAGGGTGAACGACCGGGTGAAGATACGCACGCCCAGCACCCTCCGAGATCCAGAAATCCGCGACATTCAGGACAAACACGCGGGGCCACACGCCGAATGTCTGGTAAACGCGCATCTTTGACTTTTGTGGAGGGAACGCTCCCCGGGGGCAGTTCGGGACCCCGCATGCCGAGCGGTTCGGGAGAGACGGGTGCGACTTCGGGTCTGGTATCAGTCTGGTGTTCGCGCATCATGCGTCTGGCAGACACCCTATTCCACCGATGACACTCGCGATCCTGGCAGGGAGGGTGGTAGGCCGGGAGGTATCTGATCGGGTTCAGCGTCGAGCCTGACGGACTCGCGACACGCGCGCCCGCCTCACGATACTGGTTCGGCGTCTCCCGGCGCACCTCACAGGTGAACGGGGGCTTCCTGCTGCGCGCACCCCCCGCATGACGGGAGGAGATGACTGCATGACTGGCAACGTACAAGACAGCGGAGCACGTACGGCACGCGAGGCCAAGCTCGATGAGGTGCGCGAAGCGTTGAACGCGCAGGTCGAGAAGCTTGTCACGGGCGAGGACTGGAAGTGTGCGCTGTCGTTCGCGGCGAAGTTCCGCTCACGTTCAGTGAACAACTCGTGGCTGATCTTCGCACAGCACCAGGCCGCGTGGGAGGCGGGCCGGGTGCCCGAGCCGATGCCCACGTATGTGGCGGGGTTCCGGCAGTGGGAACAGCTCGGCCGCCACGTCGAGAAGGGCCAGAAGGGGTATGCGATCCTCGCCCCTGTGATCGGGAAGTTCGCGTCGAGGACCCCGGCCAATCCGATGTCGTGGCGCAGGCTCGCCCCGCGTGAGGCACCGCTGCCGGGTGAGAAGGTGAAGTCGGAGATGGTCGGCGCGAAAGTCGCCTACGTCTTCGACATCTCCCAGGCCACCGGCCCCGAGGTACCCCTCCCGCCGTCACCGCAGCTCCTCGCAGGCGAGGCGCCGGCCAGGCTTCGCGAGGGTCTGATCCGGCAGGTCGAGGAGGCCGGGTTCCAGTTTCTGCCGGTGCCGCACGAGGGCATGATCCACGGCGCGAACGGCATCACCAAGTTCGATGATCGTCAGGTTGCGGTGCGGACGAACATGGACGATGCGGCTCAGGTGAAGACGCTCGTGCACGAGCTCGCGCATGTGAAGATGCACGGCCCCGACCAGGTGGAGGCGCGGCAGCATCGCGGGATTGGTGAGGTGGAGGCCGAGTCGGTCGCGCTCATGGTTGGTGCCGCGCACGGCATGGATACGAGCGTCTACACGATCCCGTATGTGTCGGGGTGGGCGATGGCCGCCGACGGGAAGAACCCGGTCCAGATCGTGCAGGCCACGGCCGAGCGCGTGCGGAAAGTCGCGCTCGAGATCCTGGACCAGCTCGACACCGTGCAGATCAGCGACGGCACCCCGCCCGGTCTCACCCGAAACGACCCCGAGCGCGCGACTGCGAAGCAGGCCGAACGGAAAACCCCGGCACGCCCCGCTGCACGGAAACCAGCACAGGTGGCGCGGCCCCTGGCCGCGGTTCGGGGGTTGTGATGGATGCCGAACAGCTCCTCGCCCCAGTGGCCGGCCTGTCGCTGGCGGATGCCGCGCAGCACTATGCGAGTCTCGGGGTGCCGGTGTTCCCGTGCGTGCCGGGTGAGAAGCGGCCGCTCGTGGCGCACGGCTTCAAGGACGCGACCGCTGACCCGGCCCAGGTGGGTGCGTGGTGGCGGCGCTGGCCGGAGGCGAACATCGGCATCCCGACCGGCCCTGCCTCCGGGATCGAAGTCGTCGATGTTGATGTGAAGGGCGATGAGCCGCGCGGGCCCGTCTCGTGGCAGCGTGCCACGCAGGCCGGCTTCCTTGACGGCTGGGCGGCGCACATCGTCACCCCGTCGGGCGGCCTGCACGCCTACTATCCGGCGGCGGACATCGAGCAGCGCTCGTGGGCGTCGGGGAATGCGCAGCTCGACTTCCGGGGCACCGCCGGCTACATCGTCGCCCCGCCATCGCGCACCCTCATCGACGGGCAGGTGGTCGCGTATCAGCTCCTCGATCTCGCCACCGGCGAAGTGCAGCCGGTGGATGCGACAGCGTTGCGGGAGTTCCTCGATCCTCGCCCGGTGCGGCCGACGTGGCAGGGGCAGCCGTTCCGGGGCACCCTGGAAGAGCGCACCCAGCGCATTGCGGCGTGGCTTGGCGGGCGGGAGCAGAGCGAACGGAATCAGGGCCTCTACTGGGCCTCCTGCCGTCTTGCCGAGAACGGCGCCACCCTCGGCGAGGCGTTCTCGGCGCTCGGCCCGGTCGCCGAGCAGATCGGGCTCGCACCTCCGGAAATCGCACGCACGATCCGCTCCGCCTACCGCGACCCCGCCCCCTCGCCGTCGGCATCGACGGCGGAGAGGTCGCGGTCGATCGCGCAGCGCGTCCCGGTGGATCGAGGGCGGGTGCTCGCATGAACGACACGAGAACACGCCGGGGTGGCAGGCTGGCCGTGATGACCGCGGTCGCCGGCACGGTGCTGATTGCGGCCGGTGCGTTCTGGCTCAGCTTCACCGCACTGGCCGATCTCGCCCGCAGGTCTGGGATCGAGGCCGGGCAGGCGTGGGCGTGGCCGCTGATCGTGGACGGCATCATCGTCGTCTCAACCGTCGCCGTCGTCGCCCTCGCGGGGAACCGGGCCGCCTGGTATCCGTGGCTGCTGCTGATCTGCGGGGCCGGGCTGTCGGTCGCCGCGAACTCTATCCATGCGATCGTCGCCGCCGACGCCGACGTACCCGCGGTGCTCGCCGCATCAGTTGCGGCGGTGCCGCCTCTGGTGCTGCTCGCAATCACGCACCTCACCGTGATCCTCACCCGCCACCAACCCCAAGAAAATGCGGCAGCCACGGAAGGCGCGAGTGCGGATACTGAGGTGGTGCACGCCGAGGCAGCCGCAGTGCCGGTGGCAGCGATGTCTCCGAGACCAGTGCTCGGGGTGCCGATACTCGCAGCCCCACCAGAGCCCGAGCGGGACGATCTGGCGATGCCCGCACCAGGCGAGGCGACGGGGCGGGGCACCTGGTCGGGACGTGAGGTCGCGGAGGTGCTGCGAGCGGGCGGCTGGTCAAACAAGAAGATCGCCCGCTACCTCGACGTGCACCCTTCGACCATCGGCCGCTGGCTCCCACAGGCCCCCAAGCCAACGACTGAGCCCGACGCCAAACTGCCAGAGGAGGCTGGCAAAGATCCCGAAGCTGCGCCAGCGGTACCGACGGCGGCAGTACCCGAGAACGAGGAGGAACCCTCATGAACACCGAAGCACACCTGCCCGAGGGCACGGAGGCAGCGCGGGCGCGTCTGCATTCCGCGCTCGCGGCGGCGATGAACACCGAACGCACGCCCGCACCGGAGGCGACGGTTCCGGAGGTGGAGCGGTCGATGCTCGCCGTGCACCGTGACCCCTCTCTGATCGCACGCGACCAGGCCGAGCACGACACTCCGGAGGCCGACGCTGCGGAGCCGGAGACGCCCGCAGCCGAAGCAGCAACGGAGGCAAAGCGTCGGACGCAGGTCCGGTGGGTGCGTCCGACCGAGCTGGCGATGCAGGGCGGGGCCCGGGCAACGGGCTGGGGGCTCGATCTGCGGGCCGACCTCGCCCAGCGGCTCCGCGACGCCCGCACGGAGCGCCCGCAGGACCGCACCGAGCGCCGTGCGGAACGGAGTGAACGGGCATCACGGCTACCGGACCTGTCGATCGCTGGCCGCCGCCGGAATGCGCGGCGGCAGGAGCTGGCGCGTTCGGGGATGGGTCTGAGGTGATCCGCCATGCACGCAGCGACTTGCCGGTTCGCGCAGGACCTCCCAGGGCCGATGCACCCCGGGTGCACCTGCTTGCCAGGAGGTGCCACGACCATGAACCAGAACACGACAACCCCTGCCGCGCAGCCCGAAAGAGGCTCCCGGTGGGGGTTTGAGCATTCCGAAGGGCTCCGCGCCCTGCTGATCCGCCTGCACGAGGAGGGCCGGTGGGCGTGGCGGCACGACCCCGAAGTCGCCACGCTCATGCAGTATGCAGCCGACAAGTACGCCGCGCTCGCGCGCCGCCACGGGCTCGACCCGTGGGAGGCAGCGGCCGCGGCGTTCGACGCGATGCGGACCGGCGCCGTCCGCCGCGCCGACGACCCGTGGGCGGTCGTCACCCGCGCCGTGAAGGTTACCTGCATCGCCGAGGAGCGCGCGAACGGGCTGCTCTGTTCCGTGCATCAGGCGCGCAGGCCGAAGTTCTCCGCGCATCACGACGCGGAACGCTTCAGCGACCGGGAGAACCCGCTCACCGACTACCACGAAAGCTTCGCGATCCCGGCCCCGGACTACTTTGCAGAGCCCGAGGCCAGTGAGGCGTCGGCGCGGGTCGGGCAGGCGGTCGAGGACGCCGTCGCCTTGTTTCATCTGCTCGGCTGGCCGGTCGAGGCCGCACGGGGCGGGATGGAGTACCTCGTGACGAGGCTCGCAGAGTCGGCGTCCCGCGCTCAGGCGTTCGAGTCGCTCCGCCGCGACTACCATGCCCGCGCCCTCCTCGACATCCCAGCCGCCTCGTGGCTCGCGATGCTCAGGGTGGTGCTCGGCAGCCCGGACCCGAACCAGGCGCACACGAGCGCCGCGCGGGGCGTGCTACACCGCCTCGTCACAGGTGAACCGCTCCGCGCGCTCCTCGTCGATGACGTGGTGTTGTCGGAGGTGGTGCTGTCGGCTCCGGACGGGGGTGGGTGTCGTGGCTGCGAGTAGTCCGGGGCACATCGAGCTGGAACGCTCCCTTGATTCCATCGGCATCGGGGTGCGCCACCGCACCGACCTCGGCGACATTCCAGAGCTCGCCGATTCCATCCGCAACGAAGGCCTGCTGCAACCGATCACAATCACCCCGGACGGGACGCTCGTCTGCGGGCGCCGAAGGCTCGAAGCGCTGCGCCTGCTCGGATACCGTTCCACGAACGTGTGGGTGCGGTCGAACCTCTCCGACCGGCTCTCCCAGCTCCTCGCCGAGCAGAACGACAACGCCCTGCACAAGCCCCTCTCCCTGATCGAAGCGGAATCCCTGTACCGGGAACTCAAAGTCGTCCTCGCAGAGGACGCCGCCCGTCGGCAAGCCGCCACGAGGTTCGGCGCCGACGGCGGGATGTCGCAGGATTCTGCGGAAGCTTACGGTGGAGTCGATTCGACTCCACCGTGGAACGGTGAAGGCCGTACCCGAGAACAGGCCGCGCTGATGGTCACCGGCAAGAAGTCCCAGAACATGCTCGAACAGCTCGGCAGGCTCAAAGACCTCGCCCACGACGAGCGCCGCCCCGCGCACATCCGCGCCCAGGCCGCAGAAGAGGTCGCCCGGATCGAGGCGGGCGGGAAAGTGCACGGCGCGCACCTCCGCATGAACACCGCCCTCTCCCTCGACGAGCTCGACCGGATCGCCGCCGACCCCGCCCAACCAGAGACCGTGCGAGCACAAGCCGTCTCCTCGGCGGCTGAAGTGCGGGCGGCGGCCAGCCAGGAGGCGCGCACGGCGGAGCTCGCCGCACTCGCTTCGGCGGCGATCGCCCGTGTCACCGCCGAAGGTCGCGGCAAGGGGAAGAAGCGGGCGGGAACGGTGGAGCGTCCGAGGCTGACGCTCGTCGTGCTGCCGCCGCGCGCCTTCGTGGCGCTCTGGGCCGACATGGACGGATGGACGAAGAAGCACGATCCCGTCGTCCTCGCATCCGAACTCACGGCGGCGGAGTGGGAGCGCGCCGAAGCGGTGCTCGCCGAGACCGTCGCCTTCTTCGCCCTCATCCGCACCGCACGCGCCCAGACCGCCGACACTGTCCCCCCGTCTGCGCACGCGATCTGACGACGGCAGCCGCGACATCTGCTCTCTCCGCCGCGGGTGTGCGGGTGCACCTTCCGAGTACCGAATCCACCCGGTCCTCGGAAGGAACTCCATGCGTCAGACCACCGCACCGGATCAGCGATCGCGCCGCCTTCGCTTTGCCCTGCTCAGCGGAGGTCTCACCCTCACGCTCTTCGTCGGTGTCGGCGTCTACGGGCTGCTGCGTGGCCCTGCGCCTGCTCCGCGCACGCCAGCGTCGCCCGCCGTGACGACGGAGCCACAGCCAGGCCAGAGTCTCGCGCCGCGCGAACTGCCGACGAGCACCGGTCCGGAGCGGTTCGTCCGCTCGGTGGCGGAGGGGCTGTTCGCGTGGGATACGGGCCTTGGCTACGGTGCGCACGAGTACATGCAAGCGATCGTCGATGTCGCTGATCGCGAGGAAGCGCCTGGCCTTGCCGAGGACCTCCGCGCCTATTTCCCAGACGATGCGGCCTGGGGTGAGCTGCGGAACTACGAGACCCGGCAATGGCTCATCATCGACACGATCACCGTCCCCGGGACATGGCCGGGGGTCGTCGCCAACGCTCGGCCCGGCACGCTTCCACCTGGTGCGGCCGCCTACACGATCACTGGTACCCGGCACCGCGTAGGCTCCTGGGAAGACCGAGACGTTTCGGATGCCAGGCCGGTGTCGTTCACGATCTTCGCCGCCTGCCCGACCGGGGATTCCTGTCGGCTGCTGCGGCTCTCGGCCGCCGATACCCCCATGCCGTAGCTTATGGCGAAGAAGCTGCTCGTCCTCCTGCTGGTGCTGTTCTGCATCGGCCCGTCGACCGCGCTCGTGGGCCTGGGCGCGTTCATGGGGCCGGCAGGATTCTGCCTCACCGGCTCACTCGTGGTCGGCCCGATCCCCGACAGCCTCACCGCCATCACCGCTGACGGCACCTCGGTCACGCTCGACAAGCGGCAACTGACCCACGCGGCGACGATCATCACCACCGGGGCAGGCATCCCCGGCGTCGGGCAGGCCGGGGTTCGTGTTGCGCTGATGGCCGCGCTCACCGAATCGCGGCTGCGGATGCTCGCCAACACTGGCGCCTACCCCGAGTCCGGGAACTATCCGAACGACGGTGACGCTTCAGATCACGACTCGCTGGGCCTGTTCCAGATGCGTCCCGCCGTCGGCTGGGGCACCGTCGCCGAGCTCATGAACCCCGTGTATCAGGCCCAGGCGTTCTATGGCGGGAAGGACGGACCGAACTATCCCTCGCCGCGCGGCCTGCTCGACATCCCCGGCTGGCAGTCCATGGACCCGGGCGCTGCGGCGCAGGCGGTCGAAGTCAGTGCCTTTCCCGACCGGTACCGGAACTGGCAGCCCGTCGCCGATGCGATCCTCACCGCCCTCACCACCCCCGCCCCCGACAGCAACAGCGGCAACGGGGGCGGCGGGCCGGTGCCCGAGACCTCGCGGATCGTGTTCCCGCTCCCGGAGGGCAGCTACACGAGCACCGACAGCTTCGGGTGGCGCAGCGACCCCTTCACCGGGGAGAGCGAGTTCCACTCCGGCTCCGATCTCGCCGCAGGAGACGGCACCCCGATCTTCGCTATCGCAGACGGCCGCGTCACGGTCGCGGAGTTCAGTGCCGGGTGGGGCGGCCTGATCGTGATCGAGCACACCGTGCAGGGTGCCCGCGTCGCCTCCTACTACGCGCATATGTGGCAGCACGGGATCTACGTCACGGCCGGCGAGACCGTGACGGCCGGGCAGCACATCGGAGATGTCGGGTCGTCGGGTCGTTCGACCGGCCCGCACCTGCACGTCGAGATCCGCCCCGGCGGGCAAGCGCAGCCGCCCGTGAACGCGATCGAGTGGCTCGCCCAGCACGGGGCAGTGCCGAGCGACGGCACGAGCACCGCAGTCGGATGCCGCGCGAACGTGGGAGGCCTGTGATGAACGTGTTTCCCGATTTCGGAGCCGTCGGCGCATCCGATGAGTTCGCGTCCGTGATTGGCGCGCTCCTCACGATCGTCCTCATCGGCGCCGTACTCACCCTCGTCGTCTCCGCGATCGTATGGGCGATGTCGTCTTCGACGGGGAACCCGTACACAGCGCAGAAAGCCTGCATAGGTGTGTTCGTCGCCCTCGGTACCGCAGCATTCGCCGGTGCCGGCATCGCCTGGACCAACTTCCTCCTCACCATCGGCGACCACATCTGAGGCCCGGGGCGGGCCGTTTGCTCGCCGGTGCCCGGTTCCTGCGCTGGAACGAGCGGTTGCGGCCGACCCCGACGGGAATCGGCCGCCCGTGGGCTGTGGTGCACCTGCTTGTTGGACGGTTCGCGTCCACCCCCTTTGACTGGCAGGAGCACTTTCACCATGATCGATATCGACCCGAACAGCGACGGGCTTCCGGGGATCGCGCAACTGCGCGACATCGTGGGCGCCGTGATGACCGTGGGATTGATTCTCAGCGTCCTCGCGCTGATCGTCTCAGCAATCGTCTGGGGTCTCGGCGCGAACTCCTCGAACCCCCACCTCGCCTCGCGCGGGAAGACTGGCGTGCTCGTCTCCTGCGGTGCCGCCGTGCTGTGCGGGGCGGCAGTCACCCTGATCAACTTCTTCTGGACCGTTGGCCAGGCCGTCAACTAGTCGGCGGTGATCCAGGGTGAGTATCTGCGACATCCCCGGCATCTCCACCGTCTGCACCATGATCGGTGAAGGCCCCGCCGGGCTCTTCTTCGGATGGATCGCGTCCGCGATGGGCCTCGCCGTGTCCACCCTGTTCCAGGGCATGTGGGAGGTGTTCTCCACCACCACCTCGGTCGATGTCACTTCCGACGGGTATGTCAAGGTCTACAACATCCTGTTCGGCATCGCCGTGTTCATCACCGTGCTGTTCTTCTGCTTCCAACTCATCGCTGGCCTCGCCCGCCGCGACCCCTCCGCCCTCGCCCGCGCCGCCACCGGCGTCGCCAAATCAGTGCTGGGATCGTTCGTGCTCATCACCTGCACCGGTCTGCTGCTTGAAATCACCGACCAGCTCTGCGTCGGTGTGATTCAAGCCACGGGGCAGACGATCGAGAGTATGGGCGACCGGCTCGCCCTCCTCATCACCGCCGTCACCATCACCACCGTGGCGGGCGGGGCGGGGGCGCTGCTCACGATCTTCCTCGCCGGCCTCATGATCGCCGCGATCTTCATCCTCTGGTTCTCCCTCCTCATCCGCAAAGCCCTTCTCCTCGTCGCCATCGTGTTCGGGCCGATCGCACTCGCCGGCCTCACCTGGGAGGCCTCGCGCGGCTGGTTCGGGAAATGGGCGACCTTTGTCATAGCGCTCATCGCGTCGAAGCTCGTGATCGTGGTGATCTTCCTCATCGCCACCACCCAGGTCGCCGCCCCCATCAGCCTCGACTTGAAATCCCTCTCCGAACCCATCGCCGGAATCGTGCTGCTGTTCGTCGCAGCCTTCGCACCGTACATGGCGTACAAGTTCCTGAGCTTCGTCGGCTTCGACATGTACCAGGCCGCGTCAATGGAGCAGGAAGCGAAGAACGCCCTCAACCGGCCGATCCCGCTCCCGTCGAAACCATCCGGTCCCGCACTCAAGCAAGTCCTCGACGGCGCAGACCCAGGCACGGCCGCACCGAAGACCGCCCCCGCATCAGCATCAGCCTCAGCACCGGCTCATGCGGCTCCTGCGACAGGCGGCAGCGCCGCCGCAAGCAGCGGTGGGGCTGCCAGTGGTGGCGGTGCTGCCGGTGGTGCGGCCGCAGGCGGCGGTGCCGCGGGCGGGGCCGCCGCAGCAGGACCCGCTGCCGCGGTCGTGGCCGGGGCGATCGTCGTGAAGGAGACCGCGACCGCCGGGCCGAAGCTCGGCGGAGCGATCGGGAATGCCGCAGACTCCCACGTCGGCAACGCGTCCGAGCAGGCGACCCCGCCACCGGCAAGCTCGCCGGTGCAGCAGCCGCCCGCAACGCTCCCACAAGCAACGCCGCAGACCCCGCCCGCACCAAGCGGGAAGGAATGAACCCATGACCTCGCACGCGTCCACCACCGCTGCAGCGGAGAGGTTCGAGCTACGGCCGGTGCAGTTCTCCCGCCTCACGCGCCGCGGCATCCTCCTCGGCCTCTCCCTTCCGCAGCTCATCGTGCTCGCGGTCGCGTTGCTCATCGTCGTCGCGGGCCTCTACACGAACGGAGGTGCGGGCCTCGCCTGGGCGTCGCCCGCGTGGGCGTCGCTCGTCGCGATCGCCTGGGTGCCCGTCGGCGGGCGGAAGGTCATCGAGTGGGCGCCCATCGTCACCCGCTGGATACTCCGCACCCGGGCGAAGCAGACCCGCTACCGCAGGCGCGTCGTGAAGCCCCGCCCCGCCGGCACGCTCGCGCTCCCCGGCGACATGGCGGCACTCCGGGAATGGGTAGACCCCGAAACGGGAGCGGCGATGATCCACGACCCCCACGCGCAGACCCTCACCGCGGTGTGCGGGGTGCAGCATCCCGCGTTCGTGCTCCTCGACCCCGCCGAGCAGCAGCGCCGCGTCACCGGCTGGGGCCGAGTGCTCGCCGCCGCCTGCCGCTCAGGTCGCATCGCCCGCATTCAGGTCATGGAGCGCACCCTCCCAGATTCCGGATCCGGGCTCACCGAATGGTGGCGGCAGCATGGCACCGACGACGGCTCCTGGGCGGCGACCACCTACCGGGAACTCATCGAGCGGGCTGGCCCCGCAGGCGAGCGCCACGCCACCACGGTGTCGCTGTCGATCGACATGCGCGCCGCCGCCAGGCAGATCCGTTCGGCAGGCGGCGGGATGAAGGGCAC
The DNA here is from genome assembly GCF_004217175.1 of Leucobacter luti. GTDB lineage: Bacteria > Actinomycetota > Actinomycetes > Actinomycetales > Microbacteriaceae > Leucobacter > Leucobacter luti. The sequence goes on along the minus strand of NZ_SHKI01000002.1, from coordinate 60,695 downwards.
GGCAGCGGTACTGCGTCAGGAGATGCAGTCGTTCCAGACCGCGCTCCGCAGCGCCGAGCTGCACATGACCGGCTGGCTCACCCCGGGCGATGTCGCCCTCATCCTCCGTACCGCCTACGATCCCGCTGCGGGTCCCGCCCTGGAACGGCACGGCAAGCTGGGCCGGGTTCTCGCCATCGCCGGCCCGGTCGCGGTGAACGAATCATGGGATCGGCTCCGTTCCGACAGCGCACACCATGCGGTGCTGTGGATCAGCGAATGGCCCCGAGCGCAGACCTTCCCCGGGTTCCTCGCCCCGCTCGTCCTCACCGGCGGCGTGCTCCGCTCGCTCTCGCTGCACTACCTCCCGGTCCGGGCTGACCAGGCAGCGCGCGATCTGCGGAAGAAGAAGACCGAGATGATCGCCGACGCCGCGCAACGTCGGAAGATCGGCCAGGTCGAAGACACGCAAGCCTCCGCCGAGTACAGCGATGTCCTGCAACAGGAATCGGAGCTCACCGCAGGTCACGGCGTCCTGCGCGTCGTCGGCCTCGTATCCGTCTCGGCGCCGACCGCGAGCGAGCTCGATGCTGCCGCGTCGCAGATCGAACAGGCCGCGATCCAGGCCTCCTGCGAAACGAGGAGGCTCGTCGGGCAGCAAGCCCAGGCCTTCACCGCAGCGGCACTGCCGCTGTGCCGATCCATCTGACCGCCGCCATTTTCTCTCAATTGGAGTCCCGATCATGCCGGCCTTCACCGATCCTGCCGCCGACGCGGCCGAGATGTACGAGGCGATGCGCGGCCTCGCCCACGCAAGCATCGTGCTCGACCAGCCCGAGCGCATGTACGGGATGCTCGGCGACCTGCTCGGCGCGGTGCGATCCCTCGAACAGGTGCTCAGCCAGTTCGCGAAAGGCCACACCGACGCCCGCGGGCGCGCAGCGAATGACGCCGGTGATCGTGCCGCTGGCACCCAGGAGGCGCTCACCGCAGCGGCCGAGCTTCGCCAGGCCGCCTCCCTCATCGGCGAAGCGGAGCGGCGGCTCGACGCGGGTAAGGCTGCGGCCGGCCGGATCGCCTGGCAGCCCACGCTTCAGACGAGCGAAGCCCCTTCGCGGCTCATCAACGTGGTGTTCCTGCAGGGCGACGAAGCCGGCCACGCGCTCGACCTGATCGAAGCCGGGGGCACAGATGCTGCGGTACAGGAGCTCGCAGGCTACGACTTCGGCGACGAGACCGCCGATGCTGCGCTCGAGAATGGGTATGTCTACGACAAGGTTCCCGTTGCTTCGCTCAACCGTGTGGCAACGCTCGACGCTTACACCCTGGTCTACAACCATGACCATCGGCACATGGCCCTCTACCGGGCCGAAGACAGCCTGCCCAGCTCAGTGCTGCTCGGCATCGCTGACCCCCGCCATGCCGCACCAGCCGGCACCCTGGAACGCGACGGTGCTGCGGCGGATTCGCGGAGAGCGCGGCGGGAACGTCTCGGCACCCCGACGATCAACCGACAAAACTACGTGAACCACCCCACACTGCGAGGCCTCGGACGATGAGCCACGAATCAGGCGAGGCCGAGCCCGGGCGGCTCCATACCTCCGTGCTCGTCGGCCCGGAAGGGGAACTGCGCAGGCATCGCCGAGCCCGTGCGCAAGCCGCAGCCCGCATCCAAGCCGAAGCGAGAACCGCCGCGATCGTCGCCGCCCGAGCCCAATCAGACGAGGAACGCGAAGCTCGCCGCGCGATCCACTACCTGCCGCGGGCTGGCGAAGACGGGCCCGCAGCGTTGCGCACGCCTGGCCGGTTCCGACTCCCGCGCCACCAGGACACCTCTGCCACCCTGTCGGGGCACTACCCGTTCCTCGCGGAAGGCGGGCTCGGCTCTGCCGGAACCTTCGTCGGGCAAGACCTCTACTCGGGCGGTTCCTTCGTCTACGATCCCTGGCAGCTCTACAAGCAAGGGGTCATCACCGCCCCGAACATGATCCTCGCCGGCATCGTCGGGAGCGGGAAGTCCTCACTCGCGAAAGCGCTCTACACCAGGGCACTCCCGTTCGGGCGCCGCGTCTATATCCCGGGAGATCCAAAGGGCGAGCATACTTCCGTCGCCCGGGCCGTCGGCGGCCGCGCCATCGTGCTCGGCCCGTCGCTCCCAACCCGGCTGAACCCCTTGGACGAGGGCTACCGGGCGGGCGGCATCCCGGATGAGGACTTGGCGGCACAGGTCGCAGCCCGTCGTCGGGATCTCATCGGGGCGCTCGCGGAGACCATGCTCGACCGCCGCCTCACGCCCGTGGAGCACACCGCGATCGACGTTGCCCTCGCCGATGCGGTGCGCTGCGCAGAAGTGCCAATCCTGCCAATGGTCGTCAACCGCATCCTCGCACCCGCGAAAACCGACGATCCCGATGGCCGGCTCGCGGAAGACGGTCGCATGGTCGGACACGCACTCCGCAGGCTCGTCGCCGGCGACCTCTCCGGGATGTTCGACGGTCCCAGCACCGAGAAGTTCGATCCCAGCCTGCCGATGCTCTCGCTCGATCTCTCAAGAGTGGCCGAGAACTCGGCACTGCTTGCGGTCCTGATGACTTGCGCGGCCGCGTGGATGGAAGCGGCGCTCCAAGACCCGGCCGGCGGGCAACGCTTCGTCGTCTACGACGAGGCGTGGCGTCTCATGTCCTACCCGAGCCTTCTCGCTCGCATGGATGCGCAGTGGCGGCTCGCCAGGCACTACGGGCTGGCAAACCTGCTGGTCTTCCACAAGCTCTCGGACCTTGAGAACGTCGGTGATCAGGGATCGCGGATGCGAGGCCTCGCTTCGTCGCTCCTCGCGAACGCTGAGACTCGGATCGTCTACCGGCAAGAGTCCGACCAGCTCGGCGTCACGGCACAGACCCTCGGCCTCACGGGCACTGAGAGATCCTTGCTCCCGGGCCTCGGCATCGGGCAGGGCCTCTGGAAGATCAAGGACCGCAGCTTCGTCGTGCAGCACCAACTCCATCCCGCCGAACTCGAGCTCTTCGACACCCGCGCACGAATGCTATAGGAAACCCGCAAGTTCAGGATTCCTGAAGACGATTCGGCGTGAAGTTGCGGGTCGACGGGGCGCTGGACTGGGTGTGAGGGTGCGTATTCGCAGAAGATGCACCCTCACTTCGTTCTCCATCTGTGCGGCGTTCGACGAGGATCGTGTCGCGCCATTGGCCGGCGTGCGGCCCGTAGGCCATGCAGGCGATCCGCTCTCGTTGTCCAACAGCGCGGAACCCTGCCCGCTCGTGCAGGCGCAAGCTCGCGGTGTTCTCCGGAAAGATCGATGACTGCACAGTCCAGATCCCGTGCTGGTCGGTGAGATCCAAGAACGCTGCGAGAAGGCGGCGCCCGACTCCGTGACCGGCCGCGTCGGGGTGGATGTAGATCGAGTGCTCGACAACGCCCGCGTACACGGCTCGTGTCGACACGGGAGACGCGGCGACCCACCCGAGGACCCGGCCGGTGGAGTCGATGGCGACAAGGCTGAGCTCCGGGCGCTTGCCTGCAGTGAATGCGGCCCAGGTCGCGGGTGGGGCGGTTTCGAAGGTGGCGTGCCCGGTGGCGATCCCCGCCCGATAGATGCTCTCGACCTCGGCCCAGTCGGACTCGGCCATCGGCCGGAACAGGATCGGTCCCATCAGGCTGTGAACGCCCGTGCCGCGTCGGCGAGGGTGCCGGTCGTGGGCTGGTAGTACGCCCACTTGCCGCGCTGCTCACGGGTGGCGAGCCCGGCCTCGACAAGGAGCTTCATGTGGTGTGACACCGTCGGCTGCGACAACCCGACGGGTTCGGTGAGATCACACACGCACATCTCCCCGCTCGCACTCGCGGTGATCAGCGAGAACAGCTTCACTCGGTTCGGGTCGCCGAGCGCTTTGAACACCTTCGCGAGTTGATGCGCGGTCGCGTCATCGACCACCGCGTCGGTCGCAGGGGCGCAGCACGACGCCTCCGCGGGTGCCGCGTCGATCGTCACGGGAAGAGTGGTCATGCCCCCCATTCTGCCTCACATATTGACAGATGTCGATACGACGAGCAGACTCTTCATATCGAAGAACGTCAATGTGTGGAGGTTGGTATGGATTCCGTCGTCGTCATCGGTGCGGGCCCGCAGGGACTCGCGGCAGCTGCGCACCTGCTCGAGCGCGGCCTGAACCCGCTGGTTCTGGAAGCCGGTCCTGGTCCAGCTGCGGCGGTGGCCGAATGGGGGCATGTGCGTCTGTTCTCGCCGTGGACGGAACTCACCGATGCGGCGTCGCGTCGTTTGCTGGAGCCCACCGGATGGGCGGCACCGTCCCAGGGATACCCGGCCGGGGCGCAGTGGATCGAGGGATATCTCGCCCCGCTCGCGAAGACGCTCGGCGACCGCGTCCAGTGCGGGGCCAGGGTCGTCGGCGTCGGTCGCAAGGGCCGGGATCTCTCGGTCGATGCCGGGCGTGCCGAGCAGCCCTTCATCGTGCACGTTGAGCGTGCGGACGGTAGCGAGGAGCGGATCGAAGCACGCGCGGTGATCGACGCCTCGGGCACTTGGCACACCCCGAGCCCGGTCGGCGCGGACGGTCTCCCCGCGCTCGGGGAACGAGCCGCCGCCGAGGCGGGACTCGTTGAACACCGGATGCCCACGATCGAAGACGCCACAGGTCTCGCCGGACAGCATATGGTCGTGGTCGGCAACGGGCACTCTGCCGCGACGACGATAGGGATCCTGTCCAGGGTTGCGAAGCGAGAGCCGGGGACGCAGATCAGCTGGGTGCTGCGCCGCGGCACGGTCGGCAACACCTTCGGCGGCGGGACCGCCGACGAACTGCCCGAACGCGGGGCGCTGGGCCAGCGGGCCAAGAAGGCAGTCGAAGACGGGCTCGTGGACCTCGTCACCGGGTTCCGCACCGACCAGGTGGTCATTGAGGGCGGGCAGGCGGTTCTCGTCGCGGAAGATGGACGCCGGCTTGCTCCGGCGTCCCGGGTGTTCGTTTCGACCGGGTTCCGCCCTGACCTGTCGTTCCTATCCGAGATCCGTCTCGAGCTCGACATGCGATTGCAGGCGCCGGTAAAGGTCGCGGTCGAGGTGGACCCGAACCTGCACTCCTGCGGCTCGATCCGCGCGACCGGGGCCGCCGACCTGGAGCATCCGGAGCCAGGGTTCTACATCGTCGGGGCGAAGTCGTACGGGCGCGCGCCGACGTTCCTGGCCCTGACCGGGTTCGAGCAGGTCCGCAGCGTCGTCGCCGCGATCGCAGGCGACCGCGAAGCCGCCGAGCGGGTGGACCTCGTGCTCCCCGATACCGGCGTGTGTGGCGGGTCGGGACTCTTCGACGCGCCGGACGAGGCTGCCAGTGCGGGATCGTGCTGCGCGCCTGTCCCGCAACTCATCCAGCTCGGCGTGGAACCAGTGTCGTAGGGTCACCGCTCGCTCGCTTTGCGTCAGTCCTGGCTGTATAGTCAGTGTGTGCTGACTATTGCTTCTCGTCTTGACGTCATGAACCGGCTCGGCCGGGCGATGGCGGACCCGACGCGCTCCCGGATCCTGATGACCCTGCTCGGCGGCCCGAGCTACCCCGCCGTGCTCTCGCGCGAGCTGGAGCTGACGCGTTCAAACGTTTCGAACCACCTGACCTGTCTGCGCGACTGCGGGATCGTGGTCGCCGAGCCCGAAGGGCGGCAGACGCGCTACGAGATCGCCGACCCACACCTCGCGGCGGCACTGACCGCGTTGGTGGACGTAACGCTCGCGGTCGACGAGCACGCGCCCTGCGTGGACGCTTCGTGCACGGTACCGGGCTGCTGCGGCACCGGAGCGGGCGAGTGAGCGCGGCGTGCGGCTGCGAGCACGACGAGCCCGAGACCACAGTCGGCGAGGAAACTGAGGCGGCGGAGCGCCCCTGGTGGCGGGACCGCGGGATCATGGTCCCGGTCTTCTCCGGCATCGCATTCCTCACCGGCCTGGCCCTGGAGTGGTCCGGGATGGAGATCCCGGCCTTGGCGCTGTTCTGGATCGGCCTACTGCTCGGCGCGTCGACCTTCACCCCCGGCGCGATCCGGAAGCTGTTCAAGGGCAAGCTGAGCATCAGCCTGCTGATGACGATCAGCGCAGTCGGCGCGGTGATCCTCGGCTACGTCGAGGAGGCCGCCGCCCTGGCGTTCCTGTACTCGATCGCCGAGGCACTGGAAGACAAGGCCATGGACCGCGCCCGCGGCGGGCTCCGGGCGCTGCTCAAGCTCGTCCCCGAGACCGCGACCATCCGCCGAGACGGCGTATCGGTCGAGGTCGCCGCGAAGGACCTCGCCGTCGGCCAGCTGATGCTGGTGCGGCCGGGTGAGAGGATCGCGACCGACGGCATCGTCCGTACAGGACGTTCCAGCCTGGACACCTCCGCGATCACCGGGGAATCGATCCCGGTCGAAGTCGAACCCGGCGACACGGTCTCGGCCGGCGCGATCAACACCGCGGGTGCGCTGGAGGTCGAGACGACCGCGGCCGGCACGGACAACTCGCTGACCACGATCGTCGACCTGGTGGAGAAGGCGCAGGCGGAGAAGGGCGACCGCGCCCGGCTCGCCGACCGCATCGCCCGACCCCTCGTTCCGGGCGTGCTTATCCTCGCCGCCCTGGTCGCGATCATCGGGTCGCTGTTCGGCGACCCGGAGCTGTGGATCACCCGCGCCCTCGTCGTGCTGGTCGCCGCGTCTCCGTGCGCGCTGGCGATCTCCGTGCCACTGACCGTGGTGGCCGCGATCGGGTCGGCGAGTAAGTTCGGCGTGATCATCAAGTCCGGGGCCGTGTTCGAACGGTTCGGCGTGATCCGCCACGTCGCGGTCGACAAGACCGGCACCCTCACCCGCAACGAGCCCGCCGTCACCGCCGTGCTGACCGCCGACGGCGTCACCGAGGTGCAGGCGCTGGCCTGGGCGGCCGCGCTCGAACAGCACAGCACCCACCCCCTCGCCGCCGCGATCACCGCCGCCGCACCGGGAGACCCCGCGGCCGAGGGCGTGACCGAGCAGGCCGGGCACGGCATCGAAGGCGAACTCGACGGGGCCCGGATCACGGTCGGCAGCCCCCGCTGGCTCGACGCCGGACTCCTCGGCGACCGGGTCGCCGGGCTCGAGGAGCAGGGCATGACGGTCGTGATCGTGCACCGCGACGGCGAGTCTGTCGCGGCGATCGGCGTCCGCGACGAGCTGCGCCCCGAGGTCCCCGAGGTCGTGCGCACGCTCGCCGCGCAGGGCGTCGGGGTCACGATGCTCACCGGCGACAACGCCCGCACCGCCCGCGCCCTCGCCTCCCAAGCCGGCATCGAGGACGTGCGCGCCGAGCTACGCCCGGAGGACAAGGCCGCCGCGATCGCAGAGCTCAGTGCGAAGGGGTCGGTCGCGATGATCGGGGACGGCATCAACGACGCCCCTGCGCTGGCCGCCGCGGACATCGGGATCGCGATGGGCGCGACCGGGTCGGATGCGGCGATCGAGTCGGCCGATGTCGCGTTCACCGGCCACGACCTGCGCCTGCTGCCGCGCGCGTTCAACCACGCCCGTCGTGGACGCCACATCATCAACCAGAACATCATCCTGTCGCTGCTGATCATCACCGCCCTGCTCCCGCTCGCGCTCTTCGGCGTCCTGGGACTTGCCGCGGTGGTGCTCGTGCACGAGATCGCCGAGGTGATCGTGATCCTCAATGGCCTGCGAGCCGCCCGCACACGCAAGGTCAGCGCGTGACCGCCCAGGACGTCGCTGGGACGGTCAATGAAGAGTACGCGGACCAGCGGACACGGCCGCGGGAGAGGAAAGCCCTTGGCATCGCCCTCGTTGTGGCCGTGCTCGCTGTGGTGCTCGACCAGGGTTCAAAGGCCCTCGCCGTAGCGCAGCTGACGCCGGGCGAACGGGTCCCGCTGGTCGGCGACCTGTTCGGCCTGTCCTTGGTCTACAACCCCGGAGCCGCGTTCTCACTCGGCTCCGGGACCACCTGGATCATCACCCTCATCGGCTTCTTCGCCTCCGTCACTGTGATCGTGTTCGCCGTGCGGCTGCGTGGTGTCCGTTGGGGTCTCGCGCTGGGGTTGGTCCTCGGCGGCGCGGTCGGCAACCTCATCGACCGGATGCTGAACCAGCCAGCGTTCGGGCGCGGGTACGTGACCGACTTCCTCGCCTATGGCGACCTTTTCGTCGGGAACGTGGCCGACGTATTCGTCGTGATCGGGGTCGGACTGGTCTGCCTGAACCTCCTCGGATCTACCCCTCGCGCGGAAGCGGACAGCGAACGTACGGAGCCCGCTTCATGAAGGTCGAATTGCTGCACATCGTCGACTGCCCGAACACGGACATCGCCGAAGCCAACGCACGCGCGGCGCTGGACGCTCTCGGGCTTGGGGGCGTTCCTGTCGAGGTGGTGACGATCCGGACGGAGGCAGAGGCGGCGAGCACTCAGTTCGGAGGGTCGCCCACGATCCTCGTCGATGGCGTCGACTTGTTCCCGACGGCCCCGGTTCGCTCGCTCGCATGCCGGGTCTACGCGACCGAGAGCGGGTTTGCCGGAGCGCCCACACCGGAGCAAATCGAAGCAGCGCTGCGGGGCGCATCTCGATAGAGAGGGAATGATCGGTGACGCGATCACTGGGTCACACCACGGCACAACGGTGTTCGCCGCAGAGATCGAGAACCCAGAAACACAGTGGAGGGGCAGGGCCATTGGCTTCTGCCCCTCCGGTGCTCGTAGCTTCTCAGACGAGCAGTTCTGCGAGAAGGGTCTCGATGCGGCCCCTGATGTCGTCTCGGATCGGGCGCACCGACTCGATGCCTTGCCCGGCTGGGTCGTCGAGCTTCCAGTCCTCGTAGCGCTTGCCCGGGAAGAACGGGCAGGCGTCCCCGCATCCCATCGTGATCACGACATCCGAGTCCTGCACGGCCTCAGTGGTGAGGACCTTCGGCGCCTCGGCGGTGATGTCGATGCCCTCTTCGCGCATCGCCTCGACCGCGACCGGGTTGATCTGTTCAGCGGGCATGGACCCGGCCGAGCGGACCTCGACGCGGTCGCCCGCGAGGTGGCGGAGGTAGCCGGCGGCCATCTGCGAGCGGCCCGCGTTGTGCACGCAGACGAACAAGACGGAGGGCTTCTGGGTTTCGGTCATTCTTGTTTCCTTCATGCTTGGCTGGTGAGAGTAGTGAGGAGGCCACGAACCCGGGCCTCGATATCGTCGCGGATTGCTTCGATCCCTTCGGGGGAGGCAAGAGCCGGGTCGCCCACGGCCCAGTCCTCGTAGCGGACACCGGGGATGATCGGGCATACGTCGCCGCAGCCCATCGTGATCACCACGTCGGCCGCGCGCACGGCGTCATCGGTGAGCGGCTTCGGGAACGCCGTCTCAGCCTCCTGCTCGCCCTCGATCTCGGTGAGCAGAGAGCGCACGTGCGGGTGCACCTCCGACGCAGGGGTGGAGCCCGCCGACCGTGCGATGACGGTACCGTCAGCGAGCTGGTTGACGATGGCGGCGGCGAGCTGGGATCGTCCTGCGTTCTGTACGCAGACGAACAGCACTTGCGGCACCCCAGAGGAGCGATCCTTGGCCAGGTCGGTGAGACGCTGCCGAGCGAACCGTTCGGTCAGCGGGATCATGTGCTGCGTCAGCTTTGCCGACCGCACGAGCCCCGCGTAGGACTCGCGCACGATCGCGATCACGAGATCCCTGCTCAGTCCGGTCAGTTCATCCGCGAGCTCGTCGGCGAGGCGGGTGACCCGGGCGTCCATCTGCTGCAGCGCTTCGGCTCGTTCGGAGGGGCTCTCAGGCTCACCGGAAACTGCAGCCGGTGCGAAGGCATCGAGGAGGGCGGCGACGGCGCGCTGTTTGCCTGGGGCGATCCGGTACCAAACCCAGGTGCCGCGCCGCTCCGACAGCAGCATCCCGGTCTCCTTCAGCACCTTTAGATGGTGGGAGACGGTGGGCTGAGACACCTCGGCCAGCTCCGCGAGGTCGCACACGCAGGACTCGCCGCGCGGCCCGTTCGCGATCGCCGACAGCATCCGCAACCGCAGCGGGTCAGCGAGCGCCTTCAGTGCCCCGGCCACGGTGGTCGCGGTCTCGGCGCCGATCGCGTGCGATGCGGAAGGAGCGCATGCGTCGGCGTCGGCGATGACGGTAGTGTCGGTCATGACGTCCTCGATTCGGTAGCGTAAGGGTTGGTGTGAAACCAGGCTCGCGCAGCCCAGAGCGAGACGTAGACCAGGGCCACGAGCACTGGCACCTCGATGAGCGGGCCGACGACACCGGCCAGCGCTTGCCCGGACGTGGCGCCGAAGGTTCCGATCGCGACAGCGATCGCGAGCTCGAAGTTGTTGCCAGCGGCAGTGAACGCGAGCGTTGTCGACCGGGCATAGCCCAGGCCGAGGGCCTTCCCGAGGAGGATGCCCGCGAACCACATCAGCGCGAAGTAGACCAGCAGCGGCAGCGCGATACGGGCGACGTCCATCGGGTGGGAGGTGACTTGCTCACCTTGCAGTGCGAACAGCAGCACGATGGTGAACAGCAGACCGTACAGCGCCCACGGTCCGATCTTCGGGAGGAACTTCTCCTCGTACCAGTCGCGCCCCTTGCGCTTCTCACCGATGAAGCGGGAGGCGAAGCCCGCGATGAGCGGGATGCCGAGGAACACGAGCACGTTCAATGCGATCTGCCAGACCGAAATCTCCAGCCCTTGTGTATCCAGCCCCAGCCAGCCCGGCAGCAAGGTCAGGTAGAACCAGCCCAGCACTGCGAACATGACGACTTGGAAGACCGAGTTGATCGCGACCAGCACCGCAGTCGCCTCACGGTCACCGCACGCGAGGTCGTTCCAGATGACCACCATCGCGATGCAGCGGGCGAGACCCACGATGATCAGCCCGGTCCGGTACTCCGGCAGATCGGGCAGGAAGATCCACGCAAGAGCGAACATGACCGCGGGGCCGACGAGCCAGTTCAGCACGAGCGAGGAGACGAGAAGCTTCTTGTCTCCGGTGACGGCGGCGACCTTGTCGTAGCGGACCTTCGCGAGCACCGGATACATCATCACCAGCAGGCCCAGCCCGATGGGAATCGAGATCCCGCCGACCTCCATCGCCGAGAGCGCATCTGAAAGTGCGGGCACGAAACGGCCGAGCAGGAGGCCTGCGACCATCGCGAGGCCGATCCACAGCGGCAGCCACTTGTCGAGGGTGGAGAGCCGCTTCGGGGCGGTACGGGTCAGGGCGCCGGTCATGCGAGCAGCTCCTCGATCTTCGCGATGTAGACGGGTTTCGGGTGCGCGCCGATCAGCACGTCGACACGTTCCCCGTTCCGGTAGAAGCCGAGGGTCGGGATCGAGGTCACGCCGGCCGCGGTTACGGTCTGGGGGTTCTGGTCGGCGTCGACCTTCACGATCTTCACCCGGCCCGCGTACTCGCTGGCGAGCTGGTCCAGGATCGGGGCGATCGCCTTGCACGGGCCGCACCAGGTCGCCCAAATGTCGACCACGACGGGCAGCTCGGACTCGAGCACCTCCGCCTGGAAGGTGGTGTCGGTGACGGGAGTGACGGTGCTCATGCGGAGACCTCCCGAACGGGCTCGGAAGGGGTGGCGGGTGCGAGGTTCGACAGGTAGTGCTGGGCGTCCTGCGCGGCCGCGCAACCGGTGCCTGCGGCCGTGATCGCCTGCCGGTATGTGTGGTCGACGAGGTCCCCGGCTGCGAACACCCCGGCCAGGTTTGTCCGCGTTGACGGGTGCGCGACTCGCACGTACCCGTCCGCGTCGGTGTCGACCTGCCCGGTCACGAGCTCGGAGCGCGGGTCGTGACCGATCGCGACGAACACCCCCGTCGCGTCGAGCGTGCGCTCAGCCCCGGTGATCGTGTCGCGCAGCGTGAGCCCGGTGACCTGCTCGTCGCCGAGGATCGCGGCGACCTCGCTGTTCCAGGCGACCTCGATCTTCGGGTCGTCCAGCACGCGCTGTGCCATGATTCTCGACGCCCGGAACTCGTCCCGGCGGTGCACGACGGTGACTTTCGATGCGAACCGGGTGAGGAACAGGGCCTCCTCCATCGCGGAGTCCCCGCCGCCGACCACGACGATCTCCTGCTCGCGGAAGAAGAACCCGTCGCAGGTCGCGCACCAGGACACTCCGTGCCCCGACAGGCGCTCTTCCTCGGGGAGGCCGAGCTTGCGGTAGGCGGATCCCATCGTCAGTACCACCGCCCGCGCGCGGTACGTCGCGTCGGCGCCGGTCTCGATGGTCTTCACGTCGCCGTCGAGATCGAGGCGGGTCGCGTCGTCGTAGACGATCTCGGCGCCGAACCGCTCCGCTTGCGCCCGCATCGCCTCCATCAGCTCCGGGCCCTGCACGCCATCGACGAAGCCTGGGAAGTTCTCGACCTCGGTCGTCGTCATCAACGCACCGCCCGCGGTCACTGAGCCCGCGATCACGACCGGCGCGAGACCCGCACGCGCGGCATAGACCGCCGCGGTGTACCCGGCGGGGCCGGATCCGACAATGATCAGTTCGACTTCTTGATTCGACATACTTCTATATTGACGTGTATCGAATTAGTCGGCAAGTCGAGGAGCCGCTTGAGGGCCAGTGTTTGCCGAAGGTTCACCTTCAGCGGCGGCTATGCGCTGTCGACCGTGGTGTTGGGCGGGTCCGCGACGGTGCGGGCGTAGTGGAGGGCGGTGGCGATGGTGATGCCGAAGAGGTCGCAGACCCGACGAACGTCTCCACCGGTCTGCTCGATCTCGTAGAGGATGCGGTCGGTGCGGAGCGACTGAGCGGAGATTCCGGCCTTCTTCCAGGGGAAGTTGCGGCCGGGCGGGGTGAGCCTGGGTCCGGTCTGCTGAGTCACGAGCAGATACGGGTTCCGCGTCTCGGGCCATCTTCGGGTGCGGTGGTCGAGCCACGCCGTGAGCCGCACGAGCACGGGTTTCGCGAGCGGGATGATGCGGCCGTCTGGCATGGTGAGGCGTCCGTCGGCGACGTCGGTCAGGAGCAGATGCTGGACTTGCCGGGTCGTGAGCGCGTGGAACGCGACGAGGGAGACGGCGAACGCGACTGCTGGGTCGGGACTCGTGAGGGCGTCGCGGATCGAGTTCGGGTGCATCGGGAGCGGTGCGTTGCGCTTCGCTGGACGTAGCGGGATTCGCTTCGTGGGGTCGTGGAAGATCTGCTTCTGCCCGTGCAGGATGCTGAACAACGTGCGTAGGCCGAGCAGCATGAGGTGCCGTGCTGATGGCTCGTCGGGCAGCACGGCACGGATGTCGTCGGTGCTGATCTCGGCGAAGCTCGTGTGCCCATTCTCGGCCCAGGTGGTCACGGCCGGGAGGATGCCGTACATCTGGGCCTTGACTGTCGATGCTTCGCGGGGCTGCCTGCGCGGTGGCTTCGATGACCCGTTCACCATGATGGTTCGCCAGAGCTCGAGTTGGGTGCGCATCGGGTCCGGGATATCCACCGTCTTGCGCGCGAAGAGCAGGTCGAAGCTGGGGGCCCGGTCATCGATGAGGAGGCCGGCGTCTTCGAGGACTTCGATCGTGGAGCGGACGTTGTGGTCGTTGTAGCTGCGTAGCGCGAGAATGTCGGATGCCCGGAACTGGAGGTTCGCGCCGGGGAACACGAGTTGCAGGACCTTGAGGGTGCGCCGAACCTGATTCGTCTGCCGTTTGCTCCAGGCGTACTCGCTGGCGCGGGCGGTGAGGAAGTGCTCGGTTCGGGAGGTGATGTCGCGATGGGCGACCTCGTTCGCTCGCTGCCGCAGCAACTCGGGGTCGGGGTCGACGTGGAAGAGGACCTGCTGGGTGCTCTCGGGCGGTGGCGGCGCGTTGATGAGGAGTAGCGCCTCGGCGATGCCCATCGCTGGCCGCGTTCGGAGCGCGGCAGGTCGGCGAGGGTCGTTCATCGACGCGAAGAAGAGTTGCTGTCCCCACTTCTGTGCGGCGCCGAGATCGAGTGGTTCGCCGGGCTGTTGGTGGTAGCGGGCGGTCTCCAGGCAGAGCCGGCAGTAGCCTTGCTCGCCGGTCGTGACCGTGCGGTGACAGGAGGAGCACTCGCCTAGGGGGTAGTGCTGGAACCACCATCGGCACTTCCAGCAACGCCAGTTGTGCTGCCGATAGACGCCGTAGGCGAGGCAGTCTCGGCAGGAGCCGACGAAACCCGGGCTGCCGGGATGGCAGTGCGCGCAGAGCCCCTGGCTGTAGTAGCTCGCTGACCCGCACTTCCGGCAGGGCGGTGGCGTGAAGGGGCCGCCCGGGAGGCAGTCGTAGCAGTAGTCGACTCGGGGCGTGAGCCACGCGGCCGGATTGACCCCGCACGCGGTGCAGGCCAAGGGTGGGCTGAGCGGCCCGTCCCGGCCGCGGGCGGGACTCATACCGGTGGTGCTGGTCGGTCGGTCGGTCCGAACCGGGGCTTCACCACGCCCGGTGCGTCGTTCACCGCGCCCTTGTCTGCGGGCTGCTGTTTCTGCGAAGCGACTTTGTCGGGTTCGGGGACGAGGAGGTCGGTGGGTTGGCAGCCGAGGACGTGGCAGATGACATCGAGGTCGTCCAGCCGGATCGTGGTCGGGGTGCCGGTCCAGAGGGCCGACATCTTTCCCAGACTGATCTCGAGTCCCGCGTCCGCGAGCATCCGTCGTAGCTCGGCGGACTTCCAGATCCCGCGTTCAGCGGCCTGCACTCGGAGATTCCATTTCATTGCTTCAGCTCATCCCCTCAAATCGGTCTTCAAGTCTCTGGTTCGCGTTCATCCATGACTCCTCCACGTGCCCATCCGAGACGTGTATGTACTGCGTTGTGGTCGAGAGCCATTGGTGCCCGAGAAGTTCTTGCAACGCTTTCAGATCCATGCCCGCGAGATACAGCGACGATGCGCAGTAGTGACGGAGCACATGTGGGGTCATTCGGCCGTCCCAGGCCGGAAGGAAGCGGATCGTTGCCTGCCGCAGCCCGCGGCGCAGGACATCGTCGCTCGCGCGGCAGCACCGTGCGAGTTCGGGATCGAAGCGCTCGGACGGAATCATCGGTGCATCCGGGTTCTCCCAGTCATCGCCAAATCGATGCCGCACGTCACCCAGCCACCAATCGATCAAGCGATCAGTCCCGTTGATCGCCGGCACGAGGCGCTGCTTGGAACCGCGCCCCCGCGATCCTTTCCCGAAACGGACATGCAACTTTCCCAACGAACCGAGGTCCGGACGCCAGTCACGCAAGTCGAGCATCGTGCTCTCGGTAATGCGGATCCCGACCCTGCGCCACAGTGACGCGGCGAAGTAGTTCCGGGCCGCCGGCAGGTAGCGACGCTCGCTCTCCAACGAGGCACCCCAGGACGTGAACAGCTTCTCGACTTCTACGTCAGATGGCGGAACCCGGACCTTGCCCAGCGACGCCCCAGACTGCCGGTTGAACTCGTCGACGGGCTGTTCGATCACGAACTCCGTCAGTGCATTGATGTCGGCCTGGTAGCGGGCGATCGTGAAGTCGTAGAACTGCGCGATTGCACCAGCCCGATTCGCCCGCGTCGAGGCGGCGAGTCCCGCCCGGCGCAGGCCCGCGAGGTAGGCATCCGCATCGGCTGGCTTCGCCTGCCACAGCGGCAACCCGAAGTGGTGGCGGAACTCGAACACCACCGAACGGCACTGCGAGATGTACCCATCGCTCAGCCCGGCAGCGGCCATCGCGAGCGCGAACTGGTCGATGATTTCTTGCTCGAAATCCGCGGCGTCGGCCTCGGTCTGCCACCCGCGGGCAGTCCCGATGCTCCGAACCGCGGCGAGCTTCATCGTCCCGCGTCTTCAGCAATCGCGATCATATTTCGAGAATACGCTGAAATCTTCGGAATTCCTGAACAATCTTCACGATTCTCGATCTGTGTTGTCGTGGAGACCTCCGCAGGCCCGGCGGGCCAGAAGCGCCGAGAACCGGCTCAGCTAGATGCGGGTCTAGAGACAAAACCCCGTAGGCTCACGAATCGTGAACCCTGAAGCAGCGGGAACTCACGGGCGGTGGAAGCCCAGCGCACCTCACGAACCTGAAGAACTCAGAGCGTGACGCGCATGTCCGAACTCACGGCAGTTGAGGCAGGAGGTCGGAGAGATGTCGCTAGCTTGTAGGCACCTGAAAATAGTGCCTACCGCACGATGCTGGTTCCAGTGACCTCCGCGGCTTGTTCGAGTGAGCCGAGGTTCGTGAGACTGGTGAACCCGGCCTGTTCCATGAGAGAGATGGCTTGGCCTGCACGGTTCCCGGAGCGGCAGTAAATGAGATAGTCCGCGTCGGGGTCGAGGTTCGGAATGGCTTCAGCGACCTCGCCAGCGGTGAAGTCGAGCAGTTTCGCTCCGTCGAGGTGCCCTGCCGCGTATTCCTCCGGGGTGCGCACATCGAGAATGATGGCGTCCGCCGGGATATCGGCGGCTTCCGTGGGGGTGGGTGCGCTGGTGCAGGCGGCTAGGCCGAGCGCGAGCGCTCCAGCGGCCAGGGGAAGGGCGATTTTCGAGAGTGTATGGCGCATGAGCGGTCCTTTCATCGTGCGGTTGGATGTTGAGGGAGCGTGGTGAGTGTTGATGCGGGTGCGATGTCGTCCGGGATTTCGCAGGTACCGCCTGCGCAATACTTCGGTGGGGTTTTGGTGAGGAGAGATTGGAGTCTGCAACCGACGCAGATGCCGAACGCGGTTTCAAGGAAGAGCATGGTGAGGCAGATACCGCAGAGGACGAGCGTCACCCAGAGCGGGGCCTGCAGGAGGCCGGTCGCGAGACAGGCCAAGAGTCCCATGCCGTAGCCGAGCCACCAGGCGAACAGCTTTTGGGGCGCCCCGACCCATTCGGGCTGTTGCCGGGAGACGATGATGCGTGCGAGCGCGAGGGAGGGCGCGTATCTGTCGCCGACAAGGACGCGGATCAGCATGTCGAGCACGAACACGGCGCCGAAGGGCTTCAGCGGTTGGGCAGTACCTGCGTGTATGGCGGTGAGGTAGAGCACGATTCCGGGGAGGAAGAGGAGACCTGCGGCGGCTCTGGCTTCGCGTTCGTTGATCACCGGGACGGCGTAGCCGGGGACGATCCGGCCGATGCGCGGCCACGGAGTTGCCGGCGCGCTTCCGGGTGCGCGGGTCACGTGAGGCCTGCCATCAGATTCGGAGCTTCCTGGGCGAGGACGAGTACGCCCATGGCGAGTACAAAGATGCCGAAACTGCGGCGGAGGGGCCGTTCGGGAATACGGCCTGTGAGCCGGGCACCAAGGAGAGAACCGGCGACCGCGACACCGGTGAAGGCGAGCACGATCGGCCAGTCGAGCGGCACAGACATGAGCGCCCCAGTGAGCCCGGAGGTGGTGTTCATGACGATCACGAGCAGGGAAGTCGCGACCGCAGCGGCCATCGGCAGCCCGCCGAGGAGGTTCAGAGCGGGCACGATCAGGAACCCTCCGCCGGCCCCCACGAGCCCGGTCGCGAGGCCCACGAGGAATCCGACGGGCAGGATCCGGGTGAGTGGCGGTCCGACCCCGTCGTTCTGCGTCTGCTCGTCGTTTGCGGGTGCTCTGCGTCCGCGGATCATCGCGGTGGCAGTCGCGATCATCATGACTGCGAACAAGATCATCAGCACAGGCCCGGGGATCCAGTCACCGATGAAGCCGCCCGCGAGTGCCCCGACCATGCCCGCGACGCCGAACAAGGCTCCGGCTCTCCATTGCACGCGCCCTGCCTGTGCATGCGTCATCAGACCGACAGCGCTGGTGACACCGACGACGAACAGGGAGGAAGCGATCGCGGCGCGCGGCTCCATCCCCAGCACATAGGTGAGGATCGGGACAGTGAGGATGGATCCGCCCCCGCCGAGGAGCCCGAGCGAGAGACCGACGAGTACCGCGAGCAGCAGCGCGATGACGAGCGTCAGTTCCATGCACGGACTCCTAGTGAGGAAAGGCTGCAGCCTATGAGACGGGTCAGACCGGGACCGGCGTGCTGGTCTCGGGGGTGTTGCCTGCCGCGGTCCAGGCGGCGTAGCTGCCGTTGAGCTCGGCGATGTCGTAGCCCGCCCGGCGCAGCGCGCTGGCCGCAACGCTGTTGCGGACTCCACTCTGGCAGTACGACACGATCGTCCCGGCTCCGGGATCGGGAAGCAGATCGAGATTCCACATCACCCTCCCGCCCGAGACCTGACGCGCACCGGGCAGGTGCCCCTCCGAATACTCAGTCTTGTTGCGCACATCGAGCAGCATGACCCGCTCGATGCTGTCAAGCTCTTCCGGCTGCACGAGCCTCGGAGTCACCAATTCGAGACCGTCGAACGAGGTGATGTACCCCCGCACGGTGTCGATCCCGACGCGGATCAGGTGATCCCGCATCGCCTCGGCCTCTTCGAGGTCGGCGGCGAGCAGCACTAGGGGGCGCTGCTCGACCAACGGATCCACCACCCAGGCACCGTAGCTCGCGGCCTTGTCGACCCCTGGAATGTTGAGCGAACGCTTCACGGTGCCCAGGTGCACTTCGCTGTTGTGCCGAGTATCGATGAGAATGGCCGTATCGGCGGCAAGTTCCGTCGACAGCTGCTCGGTCGTGTACTCGACGAGCGCGGGCGCCTCGCCGATCACCGCGGGCCCGACCTTGTTCTCCATCTTCATGCGCCCGAAATAGGCGTGCGCATCGGGCTGACCGCTGAGGAGCTCGTCGACGAAGCCCTGTTCGTCGTCGTTCCTCAGGTACTGGCTCCACCAGGAGAAATTGCGTTCGTAGCCGACGGTCGAGGAGGGGATCGCGCCGAGCGCTTTGCCGCAGGCGCTGCCGGAGCCGTGGGCGGGGAGCACCTGCACGTAGTCGGGCAGCGTGAGGAAGCGGTGCTTGAGACTCGCGAAAAGATCCTTCGCACCCTGGAAGCGGGTATCGACGAAGCCCGCGGCCTCGTCGAGCAGGTCTGGTCGGCCGAGATCGCCGACGAACACGAAGTCGCCGGTGAGCATGAACCCGGGCTCCGCCGACTGTGCACCGTCGGTGACGAGGAATGACAGATGCTCGGGGGTGTGGCCGGGAGTATGCACCGCCTCGACCGCGATGTTGCCGAGCCGGATCCTTTGGCCGTGCTTCATCCGCACTGCGCCGTCAAAGTCGGTGCCGTACGTCCAGTCCGGGCCGCCTTCGTCAGAGATGTACATCCGCGCCCCGACCCTCGCGGCGAGCTCGCGCGTGCCCGAAAGGTAGTCGGCGTGGATGTGGGTCTCGGTGACGGCGACAATCCTCATGGTGTGTTTCTCGGCGAGATCGAGGTAAATATCGAGGTCTCGGCGCGGATCGACGACGATCGCCTCGCCCTTCGCCTGGCAGCCGATGAAGTAGCTCGCCTGCGCGAGATCTTCGTCGTAGATGCGTTCCAGCAGCATGATCAGATCCTCCTATGTCGTAAACGGGTGGAGTACGTCAGCGGCAGGTGCAGCGGTCGGCCTTGGGAACCCCGTAGAGAGCTTCCTCGATGTGCTGGCCGCAACCGGTCCAGGTGGGCTTTCCGCAGGTCGAGCAGGTGATTCGAGCGCACATGATGGGGTCCTCTCAAACGATGTGCCGGTGGGGTGGGTGGTCAGGATGCAGGCTGCGCGTCGCGGTCGGCGAGCTGCCTGCGCACGTCTTCCATGTCGAGATCGCGGGCGCCTTGGATCAGCTGATCGAGCTGCGGTGCGCGAAGCGCGCCCGGTTGCGAGTAGACCATGATCCCGTCGCGGAACACCACCAGTGTCGGAATCGACGTGATGCGGAACTCGGCCGCAAGCTGCTGCTCGACCTCGGTATCGACTTTGCCGAACACGATGTCCGGATGCTGCGCAGCAGCCTGCTCGAACACGGGCGCGAACGCCCGGCACGGCCCACACCACGCCGCCCAGAAATCCACGAACACGATCCCTTCACGGACCGTCTCAGCGAAGTCGGTGTGAGTCAGGTTCTTCGTCGCCATAATCCTGCTCCTGTCCTTCAGCGGTTCAGCGCCCGAAGAGACGGGAGAAGAACCCGCCACGTTCGGCCTTCGCCGCGTCGACCTCGGCCCGCGAGTGCTTACCGTTGCACCAATCGGAAGCCGGCACGCTCGTCTTCACCATCGCTACGTGCTGGCCACAGCCCGCCCAGGTCGTCTTCCCACAGGTGCGGCACTTCGTCGCTCGACACATACCGTGCTCCTCAACTTTCAAACCAAACTCAGATACCCCTGGGGGTATTCTTCAATAGTCAAAACTATACCCCATGGGGTATCCTGATTGTCAAGTCCTACCCGGTTCGACACTTGAAAGCAGGCAGCGATGTCAGACATGCCCGCAACCCTCCTCAGCACTGCTTCCCGTGACGAGGAAGCCAAACGCAAGGTAGTGAACCGTCTCCGTCGTGCACACGGACAACTCGCCGCTGTGATCAGCGCAGTCGAAGACGACGCCCACTGCCGAGATGTCGTCCACCAGCTCGCGGCCGTCACGAAAGCACTCGATCGCGCGGGCTTTCTTGTTATCTCCAGTGCGCTCAAGGAGTGCCTCACCGCCCCGGATGGGGAGCCGT
Organism: Leucobacter luti; assembly: GCF_004217175.1. Lineage (GTDB taxonomy): Bacteria > Actinomycetota > Actinomycetes > Actinomycetales > Microbacteriaceae > Leucobacter > Leucobacter luti. Next base: position 40,167 of record NZ_SHKI01000002.1, on the reverse strand, counting down.
CCGATCAGGATGAGCTGGAGAAACTCTTCCTTAGCCTCGCTTGATGAGATAGGAGCGCTTGAGTCCGCCAAGCCCACGAATGGTGGTGACGGGGGACGCACCTGACTAGTGGCCGCCGTCGATCCTGGCGTCGGCGTTTCACTAGTCAGGAGTTCCTATGTCCACAGCGCTCGAACCCGGCCGAGCGGCGAGACCGCCCGGCCGGTTCACCGATCGTGCCGCCGCACTGCTCACGATCCTGCTCATGCTCATCAGCGGCCTCTTCTTCACCACTCTGCCAGCGCAGGCCGCGACCCTCGGCGTCGGGTACGGCAACGAAGACCTATGGCTCGGATCGTTCTCCTCGCATGGCCGGCAGGCGTACTGCATGGACCTCGGAGCGCTCGCACCGTGGGGAACCACGCAGCACCCCGCTCTGACCACGACACTTGACGATCTCACCGCGAGCGAACTCGCTCGGCTGAACTATGTCATGGGCCGATGGGGCGAATCGCGGGACCCGAATGTGACCGCCGCAGTGCAGCTATACGTGTGGGATGTCGCTGACCACGACACCTACGTCGACCGTGGCGGGGATGCCCAACTCGTGACCCGCGTCCCGGCTGACGCACAGAGCACTGTACTTTCAAATCTGGCCGGGATGCGCGACTCGGCAGTCGCGAACGCGGTCACGGACCCGTCGGTCTCCCTGTCGATCGCGATGGGCGACCAGTATCAAGGCACGCTCACCGTCGGCACGAACCCGGCCTCTGCGACGGGCACCGTGACCCTCACGAACGCGACCTTCCCCGACGGGTCCGCGTCGGCAACGCTCGGGGCGGGGACGCAAGAAATCGTCGGTACCCCGCCGGCGACAACCCCGGACTACCAGATCACCGCGACGATGCAGGCTCCCGCGGTCGGGTACGGGGCCGGTGTGGATTTGTTCTACACGCCGGGCGAGCAGCGCATCCTCGGCAGTGCATCGTTCGAACCGTTGTCGGCGATCGCGAAGTCTCCGGTGATCCCGCTGGATTTCCAGCCCGTGATCGAAACGGCGGTGTCGGCGAAGTTCGTGCAGGCCGGTGACCCGTTCCTGGATGACCTGAACGTGTCGGTGACGAAGCATTCCTGGATTAGCGTGAACGGCGCCCCGGTCGAGGTCGTAGCCGAGGGCACCCTGTACGGGCCGTTCGATGCGCAACCCGCCGAAGCGAACGCACCCCCGCAAGGCGCCCCGGTGCTTGGAACCGAATCCCTGGCGCTCACCCGCCCCGGCAGCTACACGTCGCCGGGAACCCTCACGGCACCGGAGTCGGGGTTCTACACGTGGGTGTGGAAGATCGACAGGGACGCGCAGGGTGGGAACGCGAAGTACCTCACCGATAGCTTCACGGACAAGTTCGGCCGGGTCACTGAGACCTCGGTCTCGCCGTTTCAGCCCGGAGCCGTGTCGAAGGCGAACGGCCGTCTCGTGAGGCCGGGGGATGCGGTGACGGACACGATCACGGTGTCCTCGACCAACGGGGCCTGGCTGAAACACAATGGCGAGCCGATCCCTGTGGTCTTCGAGGGCACCGCCTACCAGGTGCCCGGCGCCCTCCCACCTGCACAGAGCGAATCGGTGCCAGCAGGCGCGGTGCCGGTCGGGACCGTGCAGGTCACCGCGACGGGGCCTGGCGAGTACGAATCTCCCGAAGTGCCCCTCCCGGATGCGGGGTTTGTGACCTGGGTGTGGGAAGTGAAGAAGGCGTCGCAGCCCGAGTGGGTGCGACCCTACATCGCCGACGACTGGGAGGACGACTACGGCATCAACATCGAATCGCACTCCGTCCGGTGGCCGCTCACGATCATGTCGGAGGTGCGCGAGTACAACGTGCACCCAGGCGGTCGCGCGTTCGACCGCATCACCGTGGCCGGGTTCCCAGGCAACCACCCCGACTTCGCAGGCGACGGGTACTGGGGAGCAGACGAACAGGAGCTCACCCACACCATCTACGGACCGTTCAAAACCGACACGATACTCACCGAGGATCTCGACCTCGACACCGCGCCGGTGCTGACGACGATCACGACGCCGGCGAAGAACGGGGTCTACGACATCGGCTACACCGACGAGGACCGCATCCAGCCCGAAGACCCCGGCTACTACGTCGTCGTGACCACCTTCACGGGCGATGACCGGGTGCAGCCGTTCCAGAGCTCGGCCGCAGACATTTGGGAGCGGTTCTACGTCCCGCAAGACGGGCAGCCGGTGTCGATGATCACGCAGGCCACCCCGGCTGCAGGTGTCGGTGAGGAGTTCGACGATGCGGCGCTCGTGCAAGGGTCGAAAATCCCGGACGGCGCGTACCTCGTGTTCCGCGCCTACGGTCCCCACGATCCCGACGCTGCGCCAGTGTGCGAGACGCCGTTCTTCACGTCGGAGAAGATCCCGGTCACCCAGACTGGCATCTACCGCTCCGGCACCACCAGCGTTGACCGGGCCGGAAACGTGTACTGGGTCGAAACCCTCTACAACCAGGACGGCAAGATCATCGCCGAAGGGAAGTGCGGGACACCCGGTGAGACGACTGTTGTGACGGATACGCCGCCGAAGACGCCCCCGACGCCCGAGGTGCCGGAGCTGCCGAAAAAGCCCACCGAACTCGCTGTCACGGGTGGTTCCGGGTTCCCGTGGCTGATCGGCGCCGGGGGCGCGGCGGCGCTCCTCGTGGCCGGGATCACGCTGTGGTTCGGGCGCAGGCTCACGCGGCTTCGGGAGCGCGTCGGCGACGTCAGAGAGGAGGACGAAGGTATCGAAGAACTCATGAACGAGTAGCGCACCCCTCAGGGCGGGGCCGGCGGACCATCCCCAGGTCTGCCGGCCCCGCCCGTCCTTGTGTCTGGGCGGGTGCACCTGTTCTCTGACGGTTCGATTCGGAGGAGGCCGGGCATGAGGTACACGGAGGACGAGACCGCCAGGATGCTGCTGGCCGCGCTCGTGGAACCAGGGCACGCTCTGACGGGGCAGCTTGTCCGCCTGATCGGTGCGGCAGAGACCGTGGAGCTGATCCGTGACCCCGGACGCCCGTTCCCGGTCCAGGTCGACCCGCTCGACGGGGAGCACTGGCGGGAGGGCCCGACCGCCAGGTGGACCGCAGGACTCAGCGCCGATCTCAGTGCTGGTTTCGCCGATCAGTTGCGTGCGCGCACTGAGCAGTACGGGCTGCGGCTCCTCACTCCGGGGCGGGCAGGCTGGCCGGTCTCGCTTCAGGACCTCGGCGACCGTGCACCGGTCGCGCTCTGGGCCTTAGGAGACCCCGAACTTCTCACCTCCTCGGTTTCCTCACGGGTCTCCGTCACCGGGGCGCGCGCGGCGACCGCCTACGGGGAGGAAGTCACCCTGTCGATCGTCACGGACCTCGCCGCTGAGCCGCTGATCATTGTCTCCGGTGGTGCCTACGGCATCGACGCCGCCGCGCATCGTGCGGCATTTGGCACCCGCCCCGAGTCAACGATCGCGGTCCTCGCAAGCGGGCTGGATCGCCCCTACCCATCAGGGCACGCCGAGCTGTTCCGGCAGATCACTGCAGCCGGGAGTGTGCTCGTCAGCGAGACCGCTCCGGAGGTCATGCCAACGAAGTGGCGGTTCATCGCCCGCGCCCGCCTGCTCGCAGCCCTCGGCGGGGCAACCGTGATTCCTGAGGCCGGGTACCGTTCCGGGTCGCTCCTCACGGCCGCCCGCGCGAACGAACTCGGCCGGCCCGTCGGCGTGGTCCCGGGTCCGCTCACGAGTGCGGCATCGTCTGGATGCCACCGGCTCATCCGGGAAGGAATGGCCGAACTCGTCACGAGCACCGGGGACGTCACCGAGATGCTCAATCCCCGCCCGTTCCGCCTCGGCCCCGCCTACGAACAGGCCGCCCGCCGCGCCGCCCCCGGCCGCGTCACCGGCCGGCCCGCGCTCTGAACGCCGCCCCGCCGGGTGCACCTTTCCGGCGTGCTCGTTTCGAGCGGGCCTCGTCTCACCCCAGGCCACAGTTCGGGGCTGTTCCCTGGCTGCTAGTGATTGGAGACCTGTCGTATGTCGAAGCGTGATCGTTCGAAACCCGCCGATCTGTCCGTGGTGATGGTGAGGATCACGGTCCGGGATGACGGCAGTCTGGCCGTCACTGTCGACGGGGCACCGTATCTGCCGCCGGAGTTTTCTCCGCCGTGGCAGCGGGGATCGTTCCCAGCGATCGTGGACGCGATCAGTCAGCACACTGGCTGCACCCTCCGCGTCGATGTCATCGAGACCGACGGCCGTGTCATGACCGACTTCTACACCTCGCGCCTACCCCGCCGCCGAGCCGAACCGTCGGCGGAGATGGCGGCGCAGCACGCTCAGCACGCGCCGGCGGTCGCGGCTGCCCCGGTCACACCGCCGCCGCGGCTGGTGCAGTTCGCCGGATCGGGGATGGTGCCGGGTGAGGATGTCGCGGTCGCAATCGTCATCGCCCACACCGAGACCGGGCCAGACGGCATCGCCCGCGCCCTGATCGATTCCCGCTACCTCGACCATGCGCCCACGGGAGAAGCGATCCTCCTCGGCCGCATCTCGGCCACCGTCTGCATCGGGAGACCGCAATGAGCGGCGAACTCCGCCCGACGAGGAGCCTTGGCGACGAACTCACCAACGCCGCACTCGTCGGCATCGCCGCCCTCGCGGTGGTCGCCGTGCTACTCCGCGCCGCGGGCAGTATCGCCGCGTTCCTCACCAGCCTCCCCGAGCCCGGGGCTGGCCTCGGTGCCGGTGCCGGTGTGCTCCTTCATCCCGGCGACCCGGGAGCTGCGCTGGACGCTCCGGGGCTGAACGTGGTCGTGTACTGGTTCGTCGCCGGCTTCCTGCTCCTCGGCGCGGCGATTGGCGCGTGGTGGGTGTGGTCGAGGCTTCGACATCACGGGCGACGGCACGCGATGGACCCATACCGGATCGCCGGGATCGCCAGCCGCGCCGAAGTCGCAAAGGCAGGTTCCCCGCGTGCGTTGCTCGGTCGGGCGGGGAACCTGCGCCCCTCGCTCGAGAACCCCGCCCCAGTGGATGTCGGCTACCGGGTTGGGGCGTCGCGCGGGGTCGAGGTGTGGGCGTCGGTCGAAGACTCGATCCTCCTCATCGGGCCACCCCGGTCCGGGAAGGGCGTGCATGTCGTCATCAACTCGATCCTCGACGCCCCCGGCGCGGTCGTGACGACCAGCACGCGCCCTGACAACGTGACGGCGACGATCCGCGCGAGGGAGCAGGTGGGCCCGGTTGCGGTGTTCGATCCGCAGCACCTCGCCGACGGCATCCCCGCAGGGCTCCGTTGGTCGCCCGTCCGCGGCTGCACCGACCCCCTCACCGCCATGATCCGCGCTGCGGGGCTCGCCTCCGCGACCGGGCTCGGGAAAGGCGGCGTCGAAGGCGGCGACTTCTGGGAAGCAAAAACACGGGTCGCGCTCCAATGCTTGTTGCACGCGGCCGCCCTCGACCAGCGACAACCAGCCGATCTGTTCCGGTGGACGCTCGACCCGTCCGCCGCCGGCGACGCCGTATCCATCCTCGCCACGCACCCACACGCTGCAGGAGGCTGGGCAGAAGCGATGCAGGCGATGATCGAAGCCGACCCCCGCACCAGAGATTCCATCTGGCAGGGCGTCTCGCTCGCTCTCGCTGCGCTCGCCGATCCGCGGGTGCTCGATGCGGTCACGCCGGGGCCGGATGAGGTGTTCGATCCCGAAGCGTTCCTCGCACAGCGCGGCACTCTGTATCTGCTGGCGACTGCGGCGGGAGCGAACAACAGTGCTCCGCTGGTCGCGGCGCTCATCGAAGATGTGGTCGAGGCCGCACGCCGCCTTGCGGCCCGGTCCGCGGGGGCCAGGCTTGATCCGCCGCTGCTGCTCGCGCTGGATGAGGTGGCGAACCTTTCGCCGTTGCCGTCGTTGCCGACGCTCATGGCCGAAGGCGGTGGCACCGGCATCACCACCATGCCCGTGCTGCAATCCCTCGCGCAGGCCCGCGAGCAATGGTCGGAGAACGCCGCGTCTGCGATCTGGGATGCCGCGATCGTGAAGATCATCCTCGGCGGAGCTTCCAACAGCAAGGATCTCCAAGACCTCTCCACCCTCATCGGGGAACGCGACGAAATCACCGACTCCACCTCCGTCGGCGACCACGGCTCCCGCAGCGCGCAACGCTCCATACGCCGCGTGCCGATCATGCCGCCCGACGCGATCCGCCGCTTCCCGTTCGGTACGGGTCTTGTGCTCCTGCGCGCGGCACCCCCGATCGTGACCCGCCTGCGCCGCTGGACCCAACGCCCCGACGGGAAACAACTCATCGCAGACCGGCGCGAGGTCGAAGCACAACTCCACTACCGGCAGGGCACGACCGGCCCAGGTGAGCGGGGTGCCGAGGGCTCGTGAGGCACTGAGGGAGCACCTGACTCGTAGGGATGTCGTGCAGAGCGCGCGACCGTGAATGAGAAGGACAAGGCAATGGAACTGCGCACCAAGACGGCTCTCACGGGCTACCTCTCCCGCACCCCGCAGCTCAAGCGTCTTCCCGATGGACTTGGTTTGTTCATTGGCCAGCTCGGCCAGAAGCAGTACCGAGACGAGGCAGACGGCAGTCTGACGCTCCTCGGCACCAACTACATCAAACTCGTCCTGCTCGGCGAGAACGCCGAGGAAGCCTTCGCCGACTTCGTTGAGGGCGACGACGTGGTGGCCATCGGCGGTTTCAAGACGCGCAGCTACGAGCACCGCGCGCAGAAGGTCGAGGAACGCGAGTTCCAGGCCGTCAAGCTCCTCTTCGACACCACGCGCGCTCGCTACCAGGTCGAACGGAAGCCCCGGCGCCGCATGGAGGTCGCGCGCGAACAACTGCCAATATCGGCCGCGGTCGAGTCCCGGGCAGCTCAGCCCGCCTCTGCTCAAGCACTGGGGCGGTAAGCGAGATGAATAGTGCTCCCGACGTTCCTCACGCTGAGGATGAGCTCGGCGACGACATTGATGCCGAACTCGAAGACGAGGACATGTACGACCTGGTCATGGCCAGCACGACGCTGCCGGAACCGCCCCGCCCGATCAACTGGAATCTGCTCTCGTCCGGTGACGCAGAGGCAGAATGGCTGGCACTGAACCAGTGGGTCGACCAGATCCGCCGCACCTACGGGCTGCCCGCTTCGGTGATCCCACCCTTCTGGTACCGGCACCCCGAACTCGTGTGGGAGCTCTCCGCACTGCATCTGCACTGGATCGCGAGCTACGACCCGGAGCAGGACGCTTCGGGTCCGATTGCCTGGCACACCGATTTCGCGCTCGCACGCGAACGGCTCCGCGAGTGGGTGGCGACCTGCGGCACCCGCCTCGACCGCGACCGCCCCACCCGGCAGACCACCTGGCCGGGAGAAACGCCGCAGCCGCCTATCGAGGATGAGGTGATCGCGAACCGGATGGAGGACTTTATCGCGTTCGTGGCCGCCGACGTGCAGGTGCGCCAGGGCATCGAGGATGAGTTCATTCGTGCGAAGCGAGCGGCTGATCGTGCCCGCAACGACGAGCGAAGTTGAGCCGCTGTGGAACTCGCGTGAAGCATCCGAGTTCCTGAGCGTCTCGCAAGCGACCCTGTCGCGGTGGCGAAGACGGCACGACGGGCCACCGTTCGTGAGCGTCGGCGGTATCGCCCGCTACAACCCGCCGAGCGTACGCGCCTGGGTACTGGAACGCGAGCGCGAGCATGGCTGACCCGCGCCAGCACAAGATGCCACCGATCGGCGTGAAGCTCTCCACCAGCATCGAAAACCGCGGCAGCGGATATCTCGCACGCGTGCGCTGGACCGACCCGCAGACGAAGAAACGGCCCAGCCGCTCCGAGTTTGTCGCGACCCCGGAAGAGGCGGAGGCGTTCTTCGCGACGATGCAGCAGGCGACCGAGACGGGCGCCGATCTGCTCGTCACGTTCGCAGATTACGTCGAGTCGATCGGCGACCGCTGGGAACGCGGCCTCGACGTGACGTCCACCGTTGCGGGATACGGCGCCAGCCTCCGGCTTCGTGTGGTGCCAGCGTTCGGTCATTTCAAGGTCAGCAAGATCAGCACCGGCCTAATAGATCGCACCATCGACCAGTGGGAGAACGAGTACAAGCCATCCACGATCAAAACCTCCATTGGCGTGCTGGTCCGCGTCCTGGACGTTGCCGTGCGCGACGAAGTGATCCCGTCGAACCCCGCGAAGAACCGGGCGCGACGAGCGTTCAACCACGTCCCGGCGCTCGAACCGGGTTCCATGCGCGCGTTCGCGATCCACGATGTAGAGACGCTGAACGCCCTCGCAGCGAAATGCGCGGAGGTGCACCAGAGCTATTCGGATCACGTCATGCTCTGCGCGTTGCTCTCCGCCCGCGGTTCTGAGGTCTCCGGGCTCGAGGTCGGAGACATCGACTGGAAGAACCGCATCGTCAAGATCGAACGGCAAATCTACCCCGGCAAGGGAGGTCTCGTTCGCAAGCAGACCAAGGGCCGCAAGACCCGATTCGTGCCGATCCTCGATGAGCTCGAACCAGTGCTCGTACGCCTCTCCGCAGGAAAGAAGCCCAGCGATCCTTTCCTCCGCGGGCCACGAGGCGGCGTGCTCACGACCGCGACCGTCCGAGATGCGACGAACTGGGACCAGATCGTGCTCGACCTCGGCCTGCCGAATCTCACCCGGCATGGCCTCCGTCACACCGGCGCGACCTGGCTCGCAGATGCCGGGGTGCCGCTCCACGTGCTGCAACGCATCCTCGGTCACGCTTCGATCGAGACGACCAAGGGCTACCTGCATCCCGATCACCGGCAGCTGAACGAGGCAGCCCAACTCGCGAACCAATTCCTCGCACGTCCGAAGACCACGCAGCGCAGGAAGGAGCCAACCCGACGCACAGGACCGCAGCTCTGATGGACAGCCCACCGACCCCGGCTCCGAGAGGGACCGGGACTTGCCGAGCCAGAAAATTGGCCCACTAGATTTCCACTTTTTGGCCCACTAGAGCAAAATCCGACCGGCCAGCGACCGGAGTAAGACGCAGATCGCGGACCCGGTTTCGGACCCGGCCAGAGCCTCGGCGAAGATCACCAAAAACGAGAGAAGCCCTGACAAGAATTGGCTTCTCATCAGGGCTTTTTCGTCGGGATGACAGGATTTGAACCTGCGACCCCCTGACCCCCAGTCAGGTGCGCTACCAAGCTGCGCCACATCCCGTTGTTCTGTTGTTTCGGGCCACTGGGGAGGCTATTGCCTGTAACCCCCAGTCAAGTGCGCTACCAAGCTGCGCCACAGCCCGCTGTCTCCATGACGACGGTTTCCGGTGAGGGATCCCGACGTCGAGGCAACCCCTCTATCTTACCCACACTCTGGGGCACTCCGTGACCATCCGGGGGTTCTCGCGAAACCCGGGCGCGTCACGCCGGGCCCACCGGGCGCCGGATTCCTGCGCAGAACCGCACGACGAACGCCGAAAACGCCAGCAGCACTCGACGCCGCAGCACACTCCGCCCACCGCGCATCGGCACGCCCACCGCGCAGCGGCGCGGTCACCCCTCCTGGACGTCCTCTGGCTGTGGCTCCTCCCCGAACCGGTAGCCGCGCCCGTTCACGGCGTGAACGTCGATCCGCACAAACGTGGGCTTGAGCGTGGGCACGAGCGGGCGCAGCGGCAGATCCGCCACCGCCTCAAGCTCGGCGGCGGTCTCGAGCGCGTGCGCAGTGCCGTGCAGCACCACACTCCAGCCCTCGTCCTCCCCGATCGCGTCCACCTGGAAGGTGACCGCCCTATTTATTGTCAGCGCGGACAGCTTGCTGCCCGAGCCGGTGCGGAAGACGAGGGACTCCCCGTCGACCACATAGTTGACGGGCGCGATCTCGATGATCTCGCCCACCCTGGTTACCAGCCGCCCCAGCGTCACCCCCGCGACGAGTTCCCAGCACGCTGCCGCGCTCAGCACGACCACTGGTTCTTCGCTGCGTTCCATGCCGCCATCCTCCCCCGTTTCCCTGAGAATCGCAGCACGGCTGGGCGGCAGACCACCCCGCAGCACCCGACAGCCCACCGCACAGAGCCCCACAGCGCCCCACTGCACCCCACCGATCCCGCGTCATCCGGCGGAACACCCAGCCGCGCGGATCGCTCCCCCGGGTACGCTGGCAGTATGAGTGACCTTCGAGATGCCGGCGATGCGTGGGTCACGGCCGAAGACGGCGGCCGGTACTGGGGCCGCTTCGGCGCGGCGGGCCTGCTCGCCTACGACCGGGATCGCGACGCGATCCTGCTGCAGCACCGGGTCACCTGGAGCGATCACGGCGACACCTGGGGCATCCCGGGCGGCGCCCGCCACGAGCGCGAGTCGGCCATCGACGCGGCGATCCGCGAGTCGCAGGAGGAGGCCGGCGTCCCCGACGACGCGGTCACCCCGCGACTCACCCACGTGCTCGACCGCGGCGGCTGGACCTACACCACGCTGGTCGCCGACGTGGCCACCCAGTTCGAGCCCGAGATCACCGATCCGGAGAGCCACGCCCTCGCGTGGGTGCCGCTCGACGAGGTGGACCGGCTGCCGCTGCACCCCGCGTTCGCGCACAGCTGGACGCTGCTGCGCCCGCTGCTCGGCCGCACGCCGGTGGTGGTGGTCGACTCGGCGAACGTGGTGGGCTCCGTCCCGGACGGCTGGTGGCGGGATCGCCACGCGGCCGCGATCCGGCTGCGGGATCGGATCGACGCGTTCGTGGCGACCGGCAGCGGGATCCGGGCCGGCTTCTTCGGCCTGCCCGACACCGTGGTGCCAGGCCTCGTCGACGCGTTTCCCGAGTGGATCATGGTGGTGGAGGGCGTGGCGCGCGGCATCGGCGACACCGAGCGCGTCACCGTGGTCGATGCCGAGGGCCTTGGCGACGACGAGATCGTCGCCGAGGTGGAGCGGCTCGCGGCCGCGAACGCCGCGATCACGGTCGTGACGAGCGACGCCGAGCTCAAGGCGCGCGTCCTCGCGGCCGGCGCGGCCACCACGCGCGGCGCTACGAAGCTGCTGAAGCGGCTTCCCGAGGTGCCCGGCGGCGCAGCGCAGCAATAATCCCGGCGGCGATCAGCCCCTGCCCGAGCGTGTAGGTGAGCATCACCACGCCGCTCGTCCAGCCCGGCATCACGTCGGGCAGAAAGATCCGCAGCGACAGCACCGCGTCCGACACCAGGAACCACGCGCCGCCCCACGCCACCACCGGGCCGCAGCGCGACGCCATCGCCGCGGTGCCCACGAGCAGCAGCCCGTACGCGATCACTGGAACGGTGAGCGCCCCGGTGGGCGGGATCAGGATCGCGATCAGCGCCAGGTACGCGGCCACGTAGACGAGCGCCCATGCGGGGATGCGCCGCACGGCGACGCCGCGCGCCCGCCACATGAGCAGCAGGTAGCCCACGTGCGCGAGGCCGAAGCAGAGCAGCATCATCGGCAGCTCGTCCTCGAACATCGGGAAGAACGTGGCCGCGCCGTCGCCCAGCCACGAGAACAGCACCGAGGCGACGAGCAGCGCGATCACGCCCGCGGGCCAGGGCCGGATCGTCGCCGAGGCCCAGATCACGGCCAGCGCGAGCGCCGGCATGAGCAGCAGCTTCGTGGGGCCCTCGATGGGGTGGTCTGCGAAGCGCGCAGCGACGTGCACGATCGACACCACAATGTAGGGGGTGAAGGGCAGCAGCGCCCGGGTCCGTGAGGTCACAGTGTGATCTTACTGGCCCCGGGCGCGCGGATTATGCCTCGACGAGGATCCCGTCCTCGTCGCACCACACGGTCGCACCCGGGCGGAACACGACGCCGCCGAACTCCACCTCGACGTCCACCTCGCCCGCGCCGGTCTTGGTTGACTTGGCGGGGTTTGACCCGAGCGCCTTGACCCCGAACGGGAGGGTGCCGATCGCAACGCGGTCGCGGATCGCGCCGTTGACGATCAGCCCGCACCAGCCGTTGTCGACCGCGAGGCCGGCGATCATGTCGCCGACGAGCGCGGTGGCGAGTGAGCCCGCGCCGTCGATCACGAGCACGGCGCCGTCGCCGGGCGTGGACAGCACCTGCTTGAGCAGCGCGTTGTCCTGGAAGCAGCGGACGGTGCGGACCACGCCAGTGAAGCCCGTCATCCCGCCAATGTCTTGGAACTGCAGTGCAACCGACTGCAGCTGATCGCCACGCTCGTCATACAAATCGGCAGTGCTGATTTGAGCCATGGTGCGTTTCCTCCTTGCGCCGAGCAGCCGGACGGCTGCCCTGAACACGATCCACGCTACCGGGATCCTCGGACAAACGGGGAAGCTTCACAGCGAACGCGACACCTTGCGTCACACGTCGAATTAATGTACAAAAGTACATGTACAAAAGTACAGAAGCTGAGGAGCGCGTGATGTCGGAGCCGGTCGTCCCACAGGACACTGCCCCGCGCCGCCGCGACCCGGAGGCGCGCCGCCGCGAGATCCTCGCCGCCGCCGCCGAGCTCGCCGCCGAGCACGGCCCCGCCGCGCTCACGCACCGCGCCATCGCCGCGCGGGCGGGCGTGCCGCTCGGCTCCACCACCCAGCACTTCGCCTCGATCGACGAGCTGCGCGAGGCCGCCCTGCAACAGCTCGCCGATGAGATCGACGAGTCACTCGAGAGCATCGGCCCGCTGGTGGCCGACATCGTCGAGGACCCGAGCCACGCCGTCGCCGAGATCCTCGTGTTCCTGCGGGATCGGCGTGCGGTGCAATCGGACATCGCGCTCATCGCGAGCGGCAGCACCGACCAGCGGCTCCGGGCCCTCGCCCTGCGCTGGAACGAGCGCCTCGTCGAGATCCTCACTCCCACGCTCGGGCACGACCAGGCGCTCGCGCTCTCGGTCTACCTCGACGGGGCCACCGTCCACGCGAGCCTCCACGAGGAGCCGCTGAGCGCCGAGCACCTCACCCGCGTGTTCACCGCGCTGAGCCGACTCCCGGCGGCACGGGAGGTGCCGGCTCGGCCGGAGGTGCCGGTACGGTCGGGGCCCGCGGGCGATCCGGATCGGGATGACCTCCCGGATCCTGGACCGCGGCGCACCTCGGAACCCACGCACTAGCCGGTCCGGGGCCGCCGCGCACCACCAGCACCCCGGCCGGGGCTCAGATCAGGATCCGAATCGGGCACCGGCAGCACCCGGAGCACGCGCCACATCAGGATCAGGATCAGGGTCCGCTCCCACACCCGCACCACCCGGAGCACCCGAACCACCCGGATCCGGCACCACCTCAGGCGGGATCCCGCAGCACCCGGATCCGGCCCCGCAGCACCGGCTCAACTCTTCTCGGGGCACCCACCAGCCCCACCACACCCGGAACAACCGAAAGGCCACACATGTCCTCCCCTCCAGCAACCCAGACCCCCGCGCAGCAGCTCAGCCGCGCCCGGCGCTGGGCGGCCGTCGCGGTGCTCACGGCGAGCCTGCTCGTGATCACCATGGACATGACGATCCTCAATATCGCGCTCCCGGAGATGGCCGCCGAGCTGCACCCCACGTCTGACCAGCAGCTCTGGATCATCGACGTCTACTCGCTCGTGCTCGCGGGCCTGCTCGTGTCGTTCGCGGCGATCGCCGACCGCTGGGGCCGCAAGCGCATGCTCATGCTCGGCTACACGATCTTCGGCGGGGCGTCGCTCCTGATCCTGTTCGCGAACAGCGCCGAGTCGGTGATCGGCATCCGCGCGCTGCTCGGCGTGGGCGGCGCCATGATCATGCCCATCACGCTCTCACTGATCCGCGTCATCTTCACCGACGCGAAGGAGCGCGCCACCGCGCTGAGTATCTGGGCCGCAGTCTCGGGCCTCGGCGCGGCGGTCGGCCCGCTCGTGGGCGGCCTGCTGCTCGAGCACTTCTCGTGGCACGCGGCGTTCCTCATCAACGTGCCGCTCATGATCGCCGGCGTGATCGCGGGCATCCTGATCCTGCCCGAGTCGCGCGTGGCGCACCCCGGCCGCTGGGACGCGTTCGCTGCGGTGCTCTCGCTCGTCGGCATGACGCTGCTCGTGTGGTCGATCAAGACGTTCGGCAAGGAGGCAAGCTTCCTCGTGCCCGAGGCGCTCGTCGGGTTCTTCGCCGGCGCGGCACTGCTCATCTGGTTCGTGCTGCGGTGCATGCGCAGCCCGTCGCCGCTGCTTGAGCTCAAGTTGTTCCGCAACCGTGCATTCTCGGCCGGCGTGCTCGCCGCGCTCGGCTCTACGTTTGCGATGGTCGCAGCCCTGCTGCTCGTGGCCCAGTGGATGCAGCTGGTCGACGGCGCCTCGCCCGTCGAGGCCGGGATTCGCCTGTTCCCGATCGCGATCACGGGCGCGCTCGCCTCGCTGCTCGCGCCGCCGCTGGCCCGGGTCATCGGCGCGCGCGCCGTGCTCGCGGGCGGCATCGCCTCCGCGGGGATCGGCATGCTGCTCGTCGGCCTCCTGCCGGGCACCCTCACGATCGCGACCGTGATCATCGCGCTCGCGCTCGTGGGTGTGGGCAGCGGCTCGCTCGCGATCGGCTCCGCGATGATCATGCACGGCTCCCCCGAGGAGAAGGCGGGCAGCGCTGGCGCAATCGAGGAGACCTCCTACGAGCTCGGCGCGGTACTCGGCGTCGCGATCCTCGGCAGCGTCGCGGCGCTCCTGTACCGCGCGGAGTTCGCCGGATCACCCGCCGTGTCGAGTATCGATCCCGCGCTGGCCGGCCAGGCGGAGGAGTCGCTCGGCGCCGCCGTGTCGATCGCCGAGCAGCTGCGGCTCCCGGAACTCGCCACCGAGGCCGGGGTCGCGTTCACCCACGCGTTCCAGTGGACCGGGCTCGCCGGCGGCCTCCTGATGCTCGGCGTTGCCGCCGCCGTGTTCTTCATCACCCCGAAGGGCACGGACGTCTCCGCCGCATCACACTAGCGGGCGCTGCGGGTGCGGGGTGGCGGGGCTCGCGCACGCCCAGCCGCCGCCCCGCACCCGCAGCCGCGCGGCCTGCCGCAACCGTGCTCGCCCAGGCTCGACCCCGCACCCGATCCGAACTCACGCAGGAGATCCGAACTCAGGCGGAGAGATTCGGCGGAATCCACCCGCCTGAGTTCGGATCTCCTGCGTGAGCGCGGGCGGCAGAGCGCGGGCGGTAGGGCGCCAGCAGCAGAACGCAGGCAGCAGAGCGCCAGCAGCGGGGCGCAGGCCCCCGGGCAGCCCCTGGTCTCACCCCGCCGCGATCCCCTCGGTACCCGGGTATGACCCCCTCGATACCGCGGTGGGACGCGCTGCACCGGGGTGCCACCGTACCTTTGAAGTATCAGGACGGGAGCGAAATGCAGGCCCGCGAATCGCTCGAAAGGAGCGCACCATGAATACCACCATCTTCCCCGAGACCACGCCCTCGCAGAGCGGCCCGGACTTCGAGCAGACTCAGGCACAGACCCAGGCGCAGCCCCAGGCGCAGACTCCGGGGCACCCGGCCGAGCCGCTGCCCCAGCCCGCGGCGGCGCCGGTCAACCCCGAGACCACCCGCACCTTCGGGATCGTCAGCTTCGTGCTCGGCATCCTTTCAGTGGTCAGCGGCTGGACGTTCTTCGTCCCCGCCGCCGGCCTCGTGTTCGGCATCCTCGCGCTGCGCCGCGGCGCCCCCGACCGCACCCTCACCCTGTGGGGCGTCTGGCTGAACGGCGTGATGCTCGCGCTCACCGCGCTCGGCCTGCTCATCGGCGCGGTCGCGCTCGGCTTCGGCCTCTTCGCGATCCCGTTCTTCGGGCTCGTCGGATAGCGGTTCCGGATCGGTACCCGCCGCAGCGATATCGCGCGGCGGGTACACCCATGTCACCATGACCACCGAGATGATCATGAGCAAGAACCAGGCGACGAGCTTCTGCGGAGACACGAGCTCCCAGCCGCCCTCCTGGTGCGGATAGAGCCACGCGCCCGCCCAGGTCGCGATGTTCTCCGCGATCCAGATGAACACGGCAACGCCGCCGAACACCAGCAGCAGCGGAACCCGCAGCGTCACCCGCCACACGCGGAAGTGCATCACCGTGCGCCACCACAGCAGCGCAACCACCGCGATCAGCACCCAGCGCACGTCGACGATGAAGTGGTGCGAGAAGAAGTTCACGTAGATCGCCGCGGCCACGATCGTGGTGGCCCACACCGGCGGGTACCGCGTGAATCGCAGGTGGTGCAGCCGGTACACGCGCACCATGTACGAGCCCACCGCCGCGTACATGAACCCGCTGAACAGCGGCACGGCCCCAATGTGCAGCACGCCCTCGGCCTCGTACGCCCAGGACCCGGCGTCCGTCTTGAACACCTCCATGGCGGTGCCCGCGACGTGGAACATGAGGATCACCCAGAGCTCGCGCCCGCTCTCGAGCTTGAACACGAGCATGCCGATCTGGATCAGGATCGCCGCGATCGTGAGGGCGTCGTTGCGGGCGAGCGCCGCCTCGTCCGGGTACCAGAGGCGTGCCGCCACGATCACCACGAGCAGCAGCGCGCCGAAGATGCACGCCCACGCCTGCTTGAGCAGGAACACCGCGCACTCGACCAGCACCGCACGCGCGCCGCGGTGGGGTGCGCCCGCGAGCACGCGCTGCGCGGCCCGATCGATCGTGCGCTCGAGCGGGGTCATGCTGCGCTCGGCGCCCGGTGAATCCATTCACTCACCCTATGCCAGCGGTCCTGGGGGCCGCGTGCGACGGGGCGGCGGGAGGGAGTCGGGCAAGGCCGGGCCCGGAAACGCAAACGAGAGCGCCGGTGCGCACCGGTTCCCAGTGGGAACGGTGCACACCGGCGCTCTCGCGGGGGCGGCCAGCGCCGAGCGCCCAGGGCGGCCAGCGCCCAGGGCGGCCGCCACCCAGTGGCAGCCAGCACCCGGCGACTCAGCCCCCGGGCGCGGCCGGCCGCAGCGCTAGGCGCGCTGGCGCTTCTCCCTGATGCGCATGTTGATCACGATCGGGCTGCCCTCGAAGTTGTAGCGCTCGCGCAGGCGGCGCTGGATGAAGCGGCGGTAGCCCGGATCGAGGAAGCCCGAGGTGAAGAGCACGAATGTGGGCGGCCGGTTCTGCACCTGCGTG
Organism: Leucobacter luti; assembly: GCF_004217175.1. Classification (GTDB taxonomy): domain Bacteria; phylum Actinomycetota; class Actinomycetes; order Actinomycetales; family Microbacteriaceae; genus Leucobacter; species Leucobacter luti. The sequence goes on along the minus strand of NZ_SHKI01000002.1, from coordinate 23,089 downwards.
CCGAACAGGATCTTCGGCTGCTTGCCACCGCGCAGCGGGTGCGGGTGCTCCTGCACCAGCTCCGCAACGAACGCGTTGAACTTTGCGGTGGGGATACGGGTGTCCCAGGACTCGAGCGCGCGCTCAAGCGCGGGGACGAGCTTCTCCAGGTGGCGGCCGGTGCGCGCCGAGATGTTGACGCGGGGCGCCCAGTCAACGTGCGCGAGGTCCTGCTCGATCTCGCGCTCAAGGTAGCGGCGGCGATCCTCGTCGAGGAGGTCCCACTTGTTGAACGCGAGCACGAGCGCGCGGCCCGACTCGAGCACCAGGTCGATGATGCGCAGATCCTGGTCGCTGATCTCCTGCGTCACGTCGATGAGCACCACGGCGACCTCGGCCTTTTCGAGCGCCGCGGCGGTGCGCAGCGAGGCGTAGAAGTCTGCGCCCTTCTGCAGGTGCACGCGGCGGCGGATGCCGGCGGTGTCCACAAAGGTCCACACGCGGCCGGCGATCTCGACCTGCTCGTCCACTGGGTCACGCGTGGTGCCGGCGACGTCAGAGACCACCGCGCGCTCCTCGCCGGCCGCCTTGTTCAGGAGGCTCGACTTGCCCACGTTGGGGCGGCCGAGCAGCGCGACGCGACGGGGGCCGGTGAGCTTCGGCTGCGCCACCGCGGACTCCTCGGGGAGGCCGGCGATGACCTGGTCGAGCAGGTCGGCGACGCCGCGGCCGTGCAGCGCGGAGACCGCGTGCGGCTCGCCGAGTCCGAGCGACCACAGCTGCGCGGCCTCGGGCTCCAGCACCGCGTCGTCCACCTTGTTCGCGACGAGGAAGACCGGCTTGTTGGTGCGGCGCAGCAACTGCACGACGCGCTCGTCGGTGGCGGTGGGCCCCACGCGGGAGTCGACCACGAACATCACGGCGTCGCAGAGCTCGATGGCGACCTCAGCCTGCAGCGCGACGGACGCGTCGATGCCCTTCGCGTCGGGCTCCCACCCGCCCGTGTCGACGAGCGAGTAGCGCGTCCCGTTCCACTCGGCCTGGTAGGTGACGCGGTCGCGGGTCACCCCGGGGACGTCCTCCACGACCGCCTCGCGGCGGCCGAGGATGCGGTTCACGAGCGCGGACTTGCCCACGTTCGGGCGGCCCACGATCGCGACGACCGGCAGCGCCTCGGCGGCGGGCTCGGCGAAGCCGATGAACTCGCCGTCCTCGTTCATGAGGGCGATGTCGTCCTCTTCGAGGTCGAAGCCGTCGAGGTTCGAGCGCATTGCGCGCAGGCGCTCCTCGTCGGTCACCCCGTCGTCGAGGAGCTCGGGCGTGAAGCCCTCCCCCACGATGATCTCGTCGGCGTCGATCGCGGCGGCGTCGAACACCTCCGGTTCGTTCATTTCGGCGCCGTGCGCGCCGGTCTGTTCAGTGCTCATAGCCTGCTCTTTTCCTCTGCAGCGTTCTGCGCCGCTCGTACGATATCGACCACAGCCTGTACGGACTGCTCGAAATTCAGGGTGCTCGTATCAACGAGCGTGACGCCGGGCGCCGGGGTGAAGAAGTCGACCACGAGGGCGTCCTTCGCGTCGCGCGCCTCAAGGTCGGCGAGCACCTGCTCGGGGCTGAGCCCCGGGAGCTCGCCGGCCCGCCGCGCGGCCCGCACCTCGGGCGACGCGGTCAGCAGGATCCGCACGGGGGCGTCTGGGGCGACCACGGTGGTGATGTCGCGCCCCTCGATGACCACGCCGGGCAGCCCGGATCCGGCAACCGTGCGCCGGAACATCGCGTTGAGCCGCTCGCGCACCGCGGGGTGCTTCGAGACACGGCTGACCTGGCCGCTCACCGCGTGATCGCGGATCTCGGTGGTGATGTCCACGGGCTCGGCCAGCGTGGGAGCCGCCGCACTGAGCCCGCCGGTAACGGCGACTGTGACGCGCTGCTCGCCGCGGAGCGTGATGCGGTAGCTCCACGCGTCGAGCAGGGTCTCCATCGCCGCGGCGTCGTCGAGGTCGAGACCGATGCGCCGAGCCGTCCACGCGAGCGCGCGGTACGCGGCGCCCGTATCGAGGATCCCGAAGTCGAGGCGCTCGGCCGCGGTGCGAGACACGCTCGACTTGCCGCTCCCGGCCGGGCCGTCGATCGCGACGAGGATCGGCGGGTGCGCGTCGGTTCCTGGGGTGCCCCCATTTCCAGCGTCAGTCACAGCGTCCTCCATCCGCGTTCGACCAGGTCGGCGACCGCCCGGTCTGCCACCTCGGGCAGCACCGCGATCTCCGCAAAACCGATCTGCGCGCCCGGCGAGTGCTCAAGGCGCAAGTCTTCCATGTTAATGCCCAGTTCTCCGAGTTCGGTGAGCAAGAGTGCAAGTTGGCCCGGTCGATCGTCGATCAGCACCGTAATCGTGGTAAATCGCTCGGACGAGCCGTGCTTGCCGGGGATCCGGCTCACCCCGCTGTTGCCTGCCTGCAGCAGGTCGGCGATCCGCCGCTTGGCGCCCTGCTGCGCCGGATCGCGGAGCGCGTCGGCGAACGCGGCGATGTCGGCGCCGAACGCGTCGAGCAGCTCAACCACGGGCTCCCGGTTCGCGCCGAGGATCTGCATCCACAGCTCCGGGTCGCTCGCCGCGATCCGCGTCGTGTCGCGCAGGCCCGCGCCGGCCAGGCCGATCGCCTGCTCCGTCGCCGGGACGAGCCGGGCGGCGAGCAGGCTCGACACGACCTGCGGCAGGTGCGAGACGAGCCCCACGGAGCTGTCGTGCTCCTCGGGGGTCATCTCGATGAGCACGCCGCCGAGATCGAGCGCCACGCCCTCGACGAGCGCGAGCGCCGCCGCCGGCGTCTCCTCGTCGCGGCAGATCACCCAGGGGCGCGCCACGAACAGGTCGGCGCGCGCCATGATCGCGCCGCCGCGCTCGCGGCCCGCCATCGGGTGCGAGCCGACGTAGTTGGTGAGGTCGACACCGCGGCGGGTCAGTTCGAGGAGCGGGGCGAGCTTGATGCTCGTCACGTCGGTGACCACGGCGCCGGGGAACGTGGTGAGCGCGCGCTCAACGGCGTCAGCGGCCACGTCGGGCGGGGTGGCCACGATCACGAGGGCGGGTGCCGGATCGTCCGCCGTGCGCACCCGGCCCGCGCCGTAGTCGGCTGCGAGCGCCACGGTGGTCGGAGAGAGGTCTTCGAGGGTCACGTCGATCCCGCGCTCGCGCAGGCCGAGGCCGACGCTCGAACCGAGCAGCCCGGCGCCGATCACATGGACAGGGCCCGTGGTACGGGGGGCGCGGCTCCCGGTGCGCGCTCCTGCCCCGCTCATCGCTGCCCCCGCTGCGGACCGCGGCCGGAGCCGCCCTGACCACCGGAGCGGTTGCCGCCGAACTGCCCGCCGCCGGACCTGCCGCCGCCGGGCTTGCCACCGCCGGGCTTGCCGCCCTGCCCCGCGGGGCCGCGACCGCCCTGGCCGCCGGGCTTGGTGCCGCCGGACCTGCCGCCGCCGGGCTTGGTGCCGGTGTCGCTCCCGGGGCCGCGTCGACCGTGCGGGTTGCCCTTCGCCGCGATCCCGCGCATCCCCTGCGCTCCCTTGCCGTCGCCCGGGCGCCCCGAGGTGACCGGGCGCCGCGCGCCGCGCTTGCCGCCCGAGGTGTCGTCTGCGTCGTCCACGGAGGTCGCAGACAGCAGCGCTCCGCGCTCGGCGGGCGCGAGCTCACGCATCTCACCGATCCGCAGCGTGCCGAGGTGCAGCGGCCCAAACTGGCGGCGCACCAGCTCCACCACGGGGTGTCCCACGTCGGCGAGCATGCGCCGCACGATGCGGTTGCGGCCGGAGTGCAGCGTGAGCTCCACGAGCGAGTGCGCGCTGCCGGATCCGTCCGGGAGCAGCTTCGCCCGGTCCGCGTGGATCGGGCCGTCCGACAGCTCGATACCGTCCTTGAGGCGCTGGATCACGGCGGGCGTCACCTTGCCGCGCACCTTCGCCACGTAGGTCTTCTGCACGCCGAAACTCGGGTGCGAGAGGCGGTGCGCCAGCTCGCCGTCGTTCGTGAGGATCAGCAGGCCGCTCGTGTCGGTGTCGAGCCGGCCCACGTTGTAGAGCCGGTCGTCGATCTGATCGGTGAACTCGCGCAGGTCGGGGCGGCCGTCCTCGTCGCTCATGGTGGAGACCACGCCGCGCGGCTTGTTGAGCACGAAGTAGCGCTTGGTCGCGTCGAGCTGCACCACGACGCCGTCGACGCGCACCTCGTCGGCGCTCGGGTCGATTCGGGAGCCGAGTTCGCGCTGCGTCTCACCGTTCACGGTGACCCGCCCGCTCGTGATCAGGGTCTCGCAGGCGCGCCGCGAGGCGATGCCGGCGTGCGCGAGGGCCTTCTGCAGGCGGATCCGGCCGTCGTCCTCGGGTGCTCCGTCCGCACCGTCCGCGCCGTCCCGGCCACCGTCGGAGCCTGCGCGGTCACCCGGCCAGCCGAACTCGGCGAGGTCAACCTCAACGTCGGAGCCGTCGACGGAGAACGACCCGCCGAGGCCCGAATCAGAGCGACTCATGTGCAAACCCTTCTGAAGGATCGTCCAGTAGCGGGGCGATCGGTGGCAGCTCGGAGATGTCTCCGATGCCGAGATGTCCAAGCAGCGCGTCGGAGGTGCCGTACAGCGTCGCGGTGGTCTCCGGATCGTGGCCGACCTCGGTGATGAGGCCGCGCGCCAGCAGCGTGCGCACCACCGAGTCGACGTTGACGGCGCGGATCGAGGCGATGGCGCCGCGCGCGATCGGCTGACGATACGCGATCACGGCGAGCGTCTCGAGCGCCGCCTGCGAGAGCCGCGCCGGGCTCTGCTGGTGCACGAAGTCGGCCACAATTGGGTCGAGACTCTCGCGCACGTAGAAGCGGTAGCCGCCAGCCACCTCGCGCAGCTCGAAGCCGCGCTGGCTACCGTCCGCGGTGCCGTCGAAGTCAGCGGCGAGCGCCACGAGCGCCGCCCGCACCTCGCGCACGGGCCGGTCGGTGGCCGTCGCGAGGGCCACCGCGCTCAGCGGCTCGTCGGCGACGATCAGCAGCGCTTCGAGCTGCTGCGCGAGCGTGTGGGCGGCGCGCACCGCCGCGAGGTCGGCGGGCGCAGCACCGGGCGCGGCGGAATCGGACGCGGCGGAATCGGACGCGGCCGGCGCACCGACCGCGCGCTCCGCGGCGATCGCGGCGGCATCCGACGCGGCCGGATAGGCGGCAGTCGCTTCCGCGGCGGCGATGTCGGCGCTGGGCGCGGCGACGATCGAATCGGCGTTTTCGGCGGTGGGCTCAGTCATAGTCGTTCCCCAGTGTCGCGAGTTCGTCGTCGGACCAGCTCTCCCCGGTCCACTGCACCAGCAGCTCCCCGAGCGGCTCGGCCTGCTCGAAGGTGACGGCGGCGCGGCGGTAGAGCTCAAGGATCGCGAGGAAGCGGGCCACGATCACGCCGCGCTCGGACACCCCGGCGATGAGCTCGCGGAAGCTGCGGGCGCCGCCCGAGCGGAGATGCGAGACCACCACGGCGGCCTGCTCCCGGATCGAAACGAGCGGGGCGTGCAGGTGGTCGAGCCCCACGATGGGGATCTCGCGCGGCGCGAACGCGAGCGTCGCGATGGCGGAGAAGTCGGCGGCCGAGAGGGTCCACACGAGCTCGGGCCCGCGCTCGCGGTACTTCGCATCGAGCGGCACGAGCCGCGGGTGGCGGGCCTCCTCCGCGGCGAGGCGCTCCCGGAACCACGCCGTCGCCTGCTTGAACGCGCGGTACTGCAGCAGGCGGGCGAAGAGCAGGTCGCGGGCCTCGAGCAGGGCGATGTCCTCGGCGTCGACCGCTTCCCCCTGCGGCAGCAGGCTCGCGATCTTGAGGTCGAGCAGCGTGGCCGCGACCACGAGGAACTCGGAGGCGCGATCGAGCTCCACGATCCCCTGCCCCTCCAGGGTGGCGAGGTACGAGATGAACTCGTCGGTGACGAGGCTCAGCGAGACCTCGGTGATGTCGAGCTCGTGCTTGCCGATCAGGTTGAGCAGCAGGTCAAACGGGCCGTCGAACACCTCGAGCGAGACGCGAAACTCATCGCCGGCGGCGGGCTCGGCGTGGGCTTCGGGCGCGCTCGACGAACCGGGCGCATCGCGCACGCCCGGCTCCTGGTTCGTGTCGAGCGCTGCCATGACCGTGGTTACGCGACCACACCCCGCTGCACGAGCTCGCGAGCGAGCTTGAGATACGCCTCGGAGGCGGCGTTGGCCGGTGCGTAGTCGAGCACCGACTTCGCCGCGATCTGCGCGTCCGGAAGCTTGACTGTGCGGCCGATCACCGTGTCGAACACGCTGTCGCCGAAGGTGTCGACCACGCGCTCAAGCACCTCGCGGGCGTGGAGCGTGCGCGGGTCGTACATGGTGGCGAGAATGCCGTCGAGCTCAAGCGCCGGGTTGAGGCGATCCCGCACCTTGTCGACCGTCTCCACGAGCAGGGCGACGCCGCGCAGCGCGAAGTACTCGCACGCGAGCGGGATCAGCACGCCGTGGCTCGCCGTGAGGGCGTTCACGGTGAGCAGGCCGAGTGACGGCTGGCAGTCGACGAGGATCACGTCGTAGTCGTCAACGACCTTGCGCAGCACGCCGCCGAGGATCTGCTCGCGGGCCACCTCGGAGACGAGGTGCACCTCCGCGGCGGACAGGTCGATGTTCGCGGGGATCACGTCGAGCCCGGGAGTGCCGGTGTGCTGGATCGCCTCGTGCGGATCCTTCACCTTGCCGAGCATCAGGTCGTAGATCGTCACCACGTCGTGCGCGGGCACGCCGAGACCCGCGGACAGCGCGCCCTGCGGATCGAAGTCGACGGCGAGCACGCGGCGCCCGTACCGCGCGAGCGCGGCAGCCAGGTTGATCGTGCTGGTGGTCTTGCCGACCCCGCCCTTCTGGTTGCACATCGCGATGATGCGCGCGGGTCCGTGCCGTTCAAGCTTTGCGGGCGCAGGGATGATGCGCTCGGGTCGGCCGGTCGGGCCCAGCTCGACCTTTTTTTGCGCCATTCCCTGACCTTCCTCTCGCGTGCCTCGCTAACGCTCCATCCTATCGTGGCCGCGGGCGGCGGCGAGCGCCACCCCTACGCGGCCCCGCCCGAATTCCTGAAGCGCTGATTCGTGATCGCCGTGGGGCGCGGCGGAGCCCATCGAGCGAGCTGCTCCCGAGGGGGCCACGCCTCACTCGAACTCACGCAGGAGATCCGAACTCACGCAGGGAGAATCGGGCGAATCCGTCCGCCTGAGTTCGGATCTCCTGCGCGAGCGCCGCGGAGCCGGGCGCTACAGATCGAGCAGGTCGAGCGCCTGGACCTTCCGGTGGGAGACGAGGCTGCCCAGAATGACGGAGCTCTTGGTGCGCGTGACGACCGAGCACGCGGAGATTGCGAGAAGCACCTCCTGCAGGTGCGTGGTGTCGCGCGCCACGACGCGGCACTGCACATCGGCGCTCCCGGTGGTCGAGAACGCTTCAATGACATGCGGCATCGCCGCCAGGTGTGCCCGAACCTCTTCGAGGCCCTCCTGCTGCACGTTGAGCTGCACCCACGCCTGCACCTCAAATCCCATTGAGGCGAGATCGAGCTGAGTTTCGTGACCGATGATGGTGCCGCTGTCCCAGAGCCGGTCGAGTCGCGCCTTAAACGTAGTCCGAGACACCCCGACGCTCTCTGCGAGCTCACCGAGCGTGGCGCGGGGCTCGTCGCGGAGCGCGCGCAGCACACGTCGATCAAGGTCATCGATTGCCTGATCAGCTCTCCGGTTCATCCTCTGCCCTTTCCTCCGGCCCAGCCGCAGAAGCCCACGGTCACGCCGCAACCATCCTAGTGCGCGAGCGGCATTCGTGCGCCTTTTATGCACCCGAAACCGATCTTCACTTGCATTTTTAAAAGTAGATATGTAATTTGATTATCAGATTGAACGCAGTGAGGCGATCAACTAAACCTTTTGGAGAGTTCGTGAATCTCGGAATCACCCTGATGATCATCGCCTACCTGGCGGTGATGTTCCTCGTGGCCGCGTGGTTGCGCAAGCGAGTGAAAGACGACACTGACTACCTACTCGCCGGCCGCAAGATGGGCGCAGGGCTGATCGCCATTATGCTCCTCGCCACGAACTTCGGCGGCGCGTTCGTTCTGGGAACGAGCCAGGACGCCTACTCGGTTGGCTTCGCGGCCATCTCGTTCGCAATCGGCATCTTTGTCGGGCTGCTGTTCCTCGCGCTGTTCGTGGCAAAGCGCGTGCGCGCCGGCAACTACGTCACGGTGCCAGATTTCCTCGACTCTCGCTTCAATAGCCAGCCCGTCCGACTGCTGGCGTCGACGCTCTCGGTGCTGGCGCTCACCGGCATTCTCGCCGGTCAGGTGGGAGCCGCCGCCTCGTCCCTCACCGCGCTCGGCCTCAATCACACCTGGGGCGCCGTGGTGGGAGTCGTGCTCATCATCGCGTTTACCGTGCTTTCGGGCATGTGGGGCGTTGCAGTCACCGACGCGATCCAGTTCGTGGTAATCGTCGTCGGTCTGCTCATCGTCATGGTCATCGCGGTACAGGCCGCCGGGGGCCTCGGAGAGATCACCGCCACGTTCGCTGCCGCGGGTGTGGGAGAACCGTTCAACCCGCTCAACCAGGGGTGGTCGTTCCTGCTCGGCGCGGCGCTCCCCGTGGTGGTCCACAAACTCGTGGGCCAGGACGTGATGCAGCGAGTGTTCTCGGCGAAGTCGGCGCGCGCCGCCGCCATGGGGGCCGGCGTCGCCGGCGTGCTCACCGCGCTCTTCGCGGTGGTCCCGGCAATCGCTGGCATGGCCGCCCGCGTCATCTTCCCGGATCTCGACCCGACGGTCGGCGTGATGCCGGCGCTCATCAGTTCCGTGCTTCCCGTGTGGGCGGCGGGCATCTTGGTTGCGGCGATTATCTCCGCGGTGGTCTCCACGGCCGATGCGCTCCTGCTCGCCGCGGTGAGCAACATCTCCAACGACTTCTTGCTCCGAGTCAAGAGCCTGCGCGAGAACCCCGCCGCGCAACTGCGCTGGTCCCGGATCCTCACGGTCGCGCTCGGAGTGATCGCACTCGGCATCTCGCTCATCGTGCCGGGTATCATCCAGGTACTCACCATGGCGTTTACCATGTACGGATCTGGAGTGTTTGTGGCGTTCATGTTCGGCCTGTTCACTCGCTTTGGCGGCCGCTGGGCGGCGCTCAGCTCAATGGTGACTGGCGCGATCACGGGCCTGCTCGGACTCACCGGGGTGATCGTGATCGGCGGCGTGCCGACCATCGTGGTCGCGGTCGCGGTGTCCCTTGCCACGTATGTGCTCGCGGCGTTCCTCGCCCGCGAGACGAACGCGGGGAGTGGCGCCCTGGCGCGGACGGACGAGCATGTCGTTGCCTAGCCGCCGCGTTGTCGTCACGGGAGCCGGATCCGGGATCGGGCTCGCCGTCGCGGAGCTGCTCGAAGCGACGGGCACCGAGGTCGTCCGGCTCGACCGCAGCGGGGAGTCCGGAAGCACCGAGTTTGACGTGACCGATGAGCCGAGCTGGGCGGCGCTCAGCGCGGTCGGGGTCACCGGACTCGTACATGCCGCGGGGATCCGCTCCCGCGCGCCCCTCGCCGAGACCTCGCTCGCCGACTTTCGACGCGTCCTCGACGTGAACACCACGGGCACGTTTCTCGCGCTTCGCTGGGCAGCACGCAACGCTCACGCAGCGCTCTCGGTCGTCACGATTTCGTCCGCGGTCATCGACCGCCGCGTCGAGCACCAGCCGGGCTACAACGCGTCCAAGGCCGCGGTGGCCGCGCTCACACGATCCGCGGCGCGTGAACTCGCTCCCCTCGGCACCAGAGTGAACGCCATCGCCCCCGGATCGATCCTCACCCCCATGACCGCCGCGGGGTGGGACGACGCCGCGCACGCCGAACGCATGCGCACCGAGATTCCACTCGGACGCGCGGGCACGGCCGCCGACATCGCAGCGGCCGCGGCGTTCCTGCTCAGCGATGCAAGCGCGTACACCACCGGCACGATCTTGACCGTCGACGGCGGCTGGACCAGCTAGACCGCCACTCACCCCAACGAAAGGACTGCTTTGACCTACGATCCATACGCCGCGCTGCCCGCGGTCGCAGAGTTCACCCTGACCTCGGAGTCCCTGCAGGACGGCGGCCGCATGCCGCTCGCGCAGGTCGCCGGCATGATCGGCACCGGCGGGGGCGACCGTTCGCCGCAGCTGAGCTGGAGCGGCGCGCCCGAGGGCACGCGCAGCTACGCGTTGACGTGCTACGACCCCGATGCCCCCACAGCGAGTGGCTTCTGGCACCTCGCCGCGTACAACCTCTCCCCAGAGCTGAGCTCGCTCGCCGAGGGCGCCATCACCCTCGATCAGGTACTCCCCGAGTACGAGTCCTCGCTCACGCTGCTCCGAAATGACGGCGGCGTGCGCGGGTTCGTGGGCTCCGCTCCGCCCCCCGGGCACGGCGACCACCGCTACATGTTCGTGGTGCACGCACTCGACGTTGCGTCGATCGACCTCGACGAGCTCGCCTCCCCGGGGTTGCTCGGTTTCCAGATGTTCGGTCACACGCTTGGCCGCGCTCGGCTGACCGGAGTTTTCGGGCACTAAAAGTCCACCGTTCGGCACCCGCGGGGCCCCGGAGCACACGCTTCCGGGGCCCCGCTGTGTTCCCGCCCGAGCTCACGCAGGAGATCCGAGCTCACGCAGGAGATCCGAACTCAGGCGGGGAGAATCGGGCGAATCCGTCCGCCTGAGTTCGGATCTCCTGCGTGAGTTCGGCGGAGCGCCGGCGCGCAACGGACCGCGAGCCCGGCGGAATGCGAGTGCGGCGGAGCTGGGCGCGTGCGCGGTGGCGAATGGGCAGCAGCGCGGCAGGCCGCTACCGGGCGCGGGGGTGCGCGAGCAGGTAGTGCTCGCGCAGGGTGTCGGCCGTCACCTGGGTGTAGATCTGCGTGGTGGTCACGGAGGCGTGGCCGAGCAGCTCCTGCACGGTACGCACGTCGGCCCCGCCCGCGAGCAGGTGCGTGGCGAACGAGTGCCGGAGCGTGTGCGGCGACACCTCGGCAGTGATCCCGGCGCGCTCGGCGGCGGCGCGGATCACCAGCCACGCGCTCTGTCGCGAGAGCCGCCCGCCACGGGGGCCAACGAACAGGGCTGGGGTGCCGGATCCGGCAGCGGCCATCTGCGGGCGGGCCCGCACGAGGTACGCGGCGAGCGCGCGCCCCGCGTAGCTGCCGTAGGGCACGATCCGCTGCTTCGAGCCCTTGCCGGTCACCTGGATGAAGCCGCCGTCGGTGAGCGCGCCCTCCGGGTCCAGCCAGGTCTCCCCCGTGCCTGTGCCCGTGAGCAGGTCGTCGAGGTCGAGCGCCGTGACCTCGCTGATACGAGCGCCGCTCGCGTAGAGCAGCTCGAGCAGGGCCCGGTCGCGCAGCGCGACCGGCTCGTCGGATCCGCCACCGCCAGCACCAGCTCCACCGCCAGCACCAGCTCCACCGCCGGCCGCGGCGAGCAGCGCCTCAACGTCCTCAATCGCGAGGGCCTTGGGGAGGCGCTGCGCGCGCTTCGGGGTGCGCACCCCGCTCCCGGCGTGGGTGTCGAGCAGCCCCTCTTCGAACAGGAAGCGGTGCATGCCGCGCACAGTCGAGAGCCGACGCGTGATCGACGCCGGGGCGAGGGGCTGCGCCGGGTCGCCGAGCGCCACGACGTAGGCTGACAGCGTCTCGGGCGTCACCTGGCCAAGGTCGGTGATCCCCTGCTCGGCGAGCCACGCGGTGTACGCGGTGAGGTCGCGCCGGTAGGCCGCCTGGCTGTTCACGGAGAGGCCCAGTTCGAGGGCGACGTGGCGCAGGAAGCGCTGCGCGCCCTGTGCCGCGCTCACACCCATCAGGAGGAGCGCTCTCCCCGGGCGGCCGCGCGCGCCGTCCACGGCAGATCAGCGTCGCGCACGGTGCGCCAGCTGGCGGCGCGGGCCGCGGCCGCGGCGAGCACGGCGCTGACGGTCACGGCGTTCTGAATCCGGCCGTCGAGGGCCGCCGCAACGGCGTCGTCGAGCGGCACCCAGTGCGGCACCAGCTCGGCTTCTTCCTCCGAGCGGACGTAGTCGTGAGTCGCCTCGTGCACGTCGCGCGCGATGAAGATCCGCATTGCCTCGCTCGTGCCGCCGGGCGACAGAAAGAGGTCAAGCAGGATCCCCCAGCTCTCGGCGCGCAGGTCCGCCTCCTCGGCGAGTTCCCGCTGCGCACCCACGAGCCCGGACTCCCCCGGCATGTCCATGAGGCCGGCGGGGATCTCCCAGTCGCGGTGGCCGATCGCGTGCCGGTACTGCTGGATCAGCAGCACGCGGTCCTCGGCGTCGAGCGCGAGCACCGCGACCGCGCCGGGATGGTCGAGGTAGTCGCGCACCAGCTCGGCGTCGCCGAACTCGAACGTGTCGCGGCGCACGTCCCAGACGTGCCCGCGCACGAGCAGCTCGCTGTCGAGCACGACCACGTCGGCCGGCTCGTCGGCGAGCTGCTCGCTGCCCGCAGGGGGCTCGTTACGCACTGACCGCTGCCTCGGCGTCGCCGTCGAAGAGGCGCGCGGCGTCGCGGCGATCAATTGCCGCCCCCACGAGGCCCGCGAACAGCGGGTGCGGGGTGCCGGGCCGCGAGCGCAACTCGGGGTGCGCCTGCGTGGCGATGTAGAACGGGTGCTGGTCCGTGGGCAGCTCGACGTACTCGACGAGCTCGCCATCGGGGCTGGTGCCCGAGAAGGAGAGCCCGGCGGCCGCGATCTGCTCGCGGTAGCGGTTGTTCACCTCGTAGCGGTGGCGGTGCCGCTCACTCGCGGTGGGCGCCCCGTAGAGCTGCGCGGCGAGGGAGCCCTCGGCGAGCGCCGCCTCGTACAGGCCGAGGCGCATGGTGCCGCCCAGGTCGCCGCCGTCGATGATGTCCACCTGCTCGGCCATGGTCGCGATCACGGGCACCGCGGTGTCCGGGTCGAACTCTGAGGACGATGCGCCCTCCAGGCCGGCGACGTTGCGCGCGTACTCGATCACCATGCACTGCAGGCCGAGGCACAGGCCCAGGGTGGGGATCCCGTTCTCGCGGGCGAACCGCAGCGCGCCGAGCTTGCCCTCGATGCCGCGGATGCCGAAGCCGCCGGGCACGCAGATCCCGTCGACGTCGCCGAGCGCCTCGCGGGCCCCGTCGTGCGTCTCGCAGCTGTCGGACGGCACCCAGCGCAGGTTCACCTTGGTGGAGTGCGCAAAGCCGCCGGCGCGCAGCGCCTCGGTGACCGAGAGGTACGCGTCGGGCAGGTCGATGTACTTGCCGACGAGCGCGAGGGTGACCTCGCCCTTCGGGTTGTGCACCGCGTCGAGCACGGGCTGCCAGGCAGCCCAGTCGACCTCGGCGGCGCGCTGCTGCAGGCCGAAGTTCTCGACGATGATCGAGTCGAGCCCCTGGTCGTTGAGCAGCGTGGGGAGGTCGTAGATGCTGGGCACGTCGACCGCGTTGATCACCGCACGCTCTTCGACGTCGCACATGAGCGCGATCTTGCGCTTGTTCGACTCGGTGACGGGGCGATCCGAGCGCAGCACGAGCGCGTCGGGCTGGATCCCGATCGAGCGCAGGGCGGCGACCGAGTGCTGGGTCGGCTTCGTCTTCTGTTCACCCGACGCGCCCATGAACGGCACGAGCGAGACGTGCACGAAGAACACGTTGCCGCGGCCGAGCTCGTGGCGCACCTGACGTGCGGCCTCGAGGAACGGCTGCGACTCGATGTCGCCCACCGTGCCGCCGACCTCGGTGATGATCACGTCTGGCTGGGGCACCTCAGCCGACTGCAGGCGCATGCGGCGCTTGATCTCGTCGGTGATGTGCGGGATCACCTGCACGGTCTGGCCGAGGTACTCGCCGCGGCGCTCCTTGGCGATGACCTGCTGGTAGATCTGTCCGGTTGTCACGTTGGCCGCCTGCGACAGGTTGATGTCGAGGAAGCGCTCGTAGTGGCCGATATCGAGATCCGTCTCCGCGCCGTCGTCGGTCACGAAGACCTCGCCGTGCTCGAACGGATTCATCGTGCCCGGATCCACGTTCAGATAGGGATCCAGCTTCTGCATGACGACGTGCAGTCCGCGCGCTGTCAGGAGATTGCCGAGGCTCGCGGCCGTCAATCCCTTGCCGAGCGAGGAGACGACACCCCCGGTCACGAAGATGTGTTTGGTTGTACGGGCCTGGTCCGTGCTCTGCTCTGTTCCCACGGGCTTCGATCCTATCAGTTGTGTCCGGGTGTGGCGTGCGAGTTCGGCTGCGGGTTACCGCAGCTCTTGTCGCGGCACCCACACCTGCTTGATCACCATGAGCACCATCGCGGTGACGGGGATCGAAATCAGGGCGCCGAGCAGGCCGAGCAGCGTGCCGCCGGCGAGCGCGCCGATCACCACGAGCGAGCCGGGGACCGACACCACGCGGTTCATGATGCGCGGGGTCAGCACGTAGGACTCGATCTGCATGTAGACCAGGTAGTACGCGGCGGCGATAATCGCGGTCATCGGCGAGTCGAACAGTGCGACGGTGGCGACGAGCACGGTCGCGACGACCGAGCCGATGAGGGGGATCATCGCGAGCAGGAACACGCCAACAGCGACCAGGCCCGCGAACGGGACCCCCACGATCGTCATCATCACGAAGCCCAGCACCGAGTTGATAAACGCGAGCACCACCATGCCGCTCAGGTAGCCGCCCACCGACTTGGTGACCTGCTCGGTGATGTCCATCACCTTCGCGCGCCCGGAGCGCGCCACGAGCGAGTAGAACGCGCGCTTGATGGTGCGCAGCGAGGCGAGGAAGTACAGGGTGAGGATCAGCACGATCAGGCCCGCGGTGAGGCCGTTTGCCACGCCGACGCCGGCCTGCCACACGCCGCCCGCAACCTGCGCCCAGTTCTCGGGCTTACTGACCAGGTCCTGCCCGGTCTTGAGGAGCCCGTCGAAGTCGATGAACTTGCCGAAGTTCTGGTTCATTTCAACGAACCACTGCTGGTGCGTGATGTCGCGGAACAGCGTCGGCGCGCTCCGGATCAGGAGCGTGACCTGGTTGGCGATCATGGGGATGATGACCGCGAGCAGCGCCGCGATGATCACCACGAAGCCGCCGAACACCACGCCGATGCCGAGCCCGCGCCCGAGACCCTTGCGCTCAAGCCAGCGCACCACCGGGTCGAGGCCGAGCGCCACGAACAGTGCGGCGACCACGTACATGATGATCGTGGTGAGCTGGTCGACCATCCCCCCGAAGAGCATCGCGACGAGCACGCCCAGCGTCACCGTGAAGCCGAGCTGGAACGGCCCGCGGATCACGAACTCGCGGGTCGGCACCTTCGAACGCTCCTCGTGCGCGTCCTGCGCCGCCTCGCGGGCGTCGCGGTACATCTCACGCGTGTCAGCGTCCATCTGCTCGATATCCGCGTGCACCACGTCCGGATGCGAGTCGAGATACGCCGCTTTCGCGGCTTCATCCGCCCCCGGAGTCGGAGTGGACGGGGCCCCCTGTTGCCGTCGTCGGCCGAACAACTTCACCATGTGTGGAGCGTAGCAGCCCGCGCGCCCCGCGCGGCAGAACTCGCGGCGGAATGCGCGGCCGGACCGGCCAGTCCGCGGGCTCGGCCGGCCATCAGGTGGGCCGGCGGATCACGCGGCGATCCCGGCGGGCTCGTCCCGGCGGGTCGCCCCGTCCGGCTCGGCGGCGAGGCTACTCCTCGCGCAGGGCCAGCAGCTCGGCGGCGTGCTCAAGCGCGCTCTCCGAGTCGCTCAGCCCCGAGAGCAGGCGCGCCATCTCGGCGAGCCGCTCGTCGCCGTCGAGGCGGCGGCAGCTCGACTCCGTGAAGCCGCCGGCCGAGTCCTTGACCACCTGCAGGTGGTTGCCCGCGAACGCGGCGACCTGCGCGAGGTGGGTGACCACGATCACCTGCGACGAGCGGGCCAGGCGCGCGAGGCGCCGGCCAATCTCGATCGCGGCGGCACCGCCCACCCCCGCGTCGACTTCGTCAAACACGAATGTCGGCACCGGATCGACGCCGGCGACCACCACTTCGAGCGCGAGCATCACGCGCGACAGCTCGCCGCCCGATGCGCTCTTGGCAATTGGCCGCGGCGTGGCGCCGGGGTGCGGGCTCAGCAGCAACTGCACCTCATCCGCGCCGGCGCCGCCGAGCGCGTCGAGCGGGGTCACGAGCACGGTGAACGCCGCGTCGGGGAGCGCGAGCTGGCGCAGCTCGACGGTCACGAGCTCGGAGAGTCGCGCCGCGGCGGCCGTGCGCAGCTCGGTGAGGCGATTCGCGAGGCTCCGCTCCTGAGCGGTGACGTCGTCGAGCTGCCGGGCGAGCTCGCCAATCAGCTCGTCGTCGCCCTCAAGCTCGGTGAGGCGGACCGCGCCGTGGGCCGAGTACTCGATCACCGCGGCCGCGTCGACGCCGTACAGCCGGAACAGGCCGTTGAGCGCCGCGAGCCGCTGGTTGGCGCGGGCGAGCTCGCCCGGCCCCTCCACGTCGAGGTCGTCCACGTACGCGGCGAGCTCGCGGGCGGCGTCGGCCACCTGAAAGCTCACGCTGCGCAGCGCTTCGAGCACCGTGCCCAGGCGCTCGTCGTGCGCGGCGACGCGCTCAAGCTCGCGCACGGCGGCGTCGATCAGGCTGCCGGCGTCGCGGCTCATCGGGTCGTCCGACTCGGTCGCAAGCGCCTCGTGCGCCTCCGCGGTGGCGGAGCGCAGGGCCTCGACGTTGCTCAGCAGGTCGATCCGCGCGGTGAGCTCTGCGTCCTCCCCCGGCTGGGGGTCCACGGCGGCGATCTCGTCGAGCTCGGCTTTCAGCCGGGCGGCCTCCGCGGCCCGCTCGTCGCGGGCGGCCGTCAGCTCGGCGACCCGCTCCGCGAGCTCGCGCCGGGCGCGGTGCGCGGCGCGATACTCGGCGAGCACCCCGCCGAGCTCGGCCCCGCCGAAGCGGTCGAGGGTGTCGCGCTGCGCCGCGGCCGAGCGCAGTCGCAGCTGCTCCGACTGGCCGTGCACGGCAAAGAGCCGTTCGGCGAGCTTCGCGAGGCTCCCCACCGGGGTGCTCGCGCCGCCCACGCTCGCGCGGCTGCGCCCCTCGGCGGAGACCGTGCGGCTGAGCACCAGCTCGCCGTCCTCGACGTCGCCGCCGAGCTCGTCGACCAGTTCGGCGACCGCCGGATCCGCCGTGTGGATGAGGCCGTTGACGCGCGCCTGCGCGGCGCCCGCGCGCACGGCACCCGCGTCGCTGCGCTCGCCCATGAGCAGACCGAGCGCGCTCACCACCATCGTCTTGCCCGCGCCGGTCTCGCCCGTGATCGCCGTGAACCCGGGCCCGAGCGGGAGGGTCGCGTCGGCGATCACGCCGAGGTCGCGGATCCGCAGCTCGTCGATCATGCGCGCCCCTCGCGCCCGTTGCCGCGCCACCCGGATACCGGGAGGTGGAACTTCCGCACGAGGCGGTCTGAGAACGGCGCCTCCGTGAGCCGCGCGAGCCGCACCGAGTGCGGCGAGCGACGCACGCGCACGATCGACCCGGCGGGCAGTTCGGTGCGCCGCCGGCCGTCGCACCACAGCACGCCGGGACCCACGTTCTCGGGCAGGATCCGCACGCTGAGCTCGGAGTCGGTGCCCGTAACGAGCGGCCGGCTGAACAGCGCGTGCGCCGCGATCGGCACCATCAGCATCGCCTGCACGCCCGGCCACACGACGGGGCCGCCCGCCGAGAACGCGTACGCGGTCGACCCGGTGGGGGTGGCCACGACCATCCCGTCGCACGCGAACGAAGAGACGGGCAGGCCGTCTACCCCGATCTCGACCTCCAGCATGCGGCGACGCTTCTCGACGCTCGCCTCGTTGAGCGCCCACGTGTCGGCGATCACTTCGCCGTCAAGGCTCGCGGTGACCTCGAGCGTGAGGCGTTCCTCGACCGTGTAGTCGCGCCACAGCACGCGCTCGATCGTGGACGCGAGGTCGAAGCTCTCCATCTCGGCAAGGAACCCGACGTGGCCGAGGTTGACCCCGACGATGGGACACTGCGAGCCGCGCAGCAGCTCGGCCGCGCGCAGGATCGTGCCGTCGCCGCCGAGCACGATCGCGACCTCAAGCTGGGTGACCGCCACGTCGACGCCGAGGCGCGCGACACGCGACACGTCGAGGTGCGGCGCAAACTCGTCGCAATCATCGCTGTCGAACACCGGCACCACGCCGGCCCCCTGCAGCGCGGACACGGCCGCGAGGGTCGCCGCGACCGCCTCTTCTCGGTGCGTGTGTGACACGATGAGGAATCGCCGCGGTTCACCGCCTGGCACCGTGGTGGTCATTGCGCTCCCTCCGCTCGCCCCGAGTCGGTCCCGTGAGCAGACTGCGGCAGACCGCACAACTGCGCGATCCGCCCCTCCCATTCTGTCGGATGGGCCCCCGAACCTGGCACAAAGTGCGCCAGGAATTCACGGTTCCCGCTGCCGCCCGCGATCGGCGAGGCGGCGAGGCCGGCCGCCGAGAACCCCTGCGCAGCGGCTGCGCGGAGCACGATCCGAATCGCCTCGGCCCACTTCTCCGGCGAGGTGACCACGCCGTCGCGCACGCGGCCCACCTCGAACTGCGGTTTGACGAGCAGCACGAGATCGGCGGTCGCGGCGGCGACGCGCGCGATCGCGGGAAACACCAGCGACAGCGAGATGAACGAGAGATCGGCCACCACGAGATCGGGCGCCTCGGCCACCCCGGTGTCGGCGGCCAGGTTCTCGGCGGTGAGCTCGCGCGCGTTGCGACCCTCGACGAGGCGCACGCGCGGATCGTCGCGGAGCTGCTGCGCGAGCTGATCCCGCCCCACGTCGATCGCCTGCACCACGCGCACGTCGCGCTCAAGGAGCACCTGCGTGAAGCCGCCGGTGGAGGCACCGAGGTCGAGCGCCGTGCGGCCGGCGACCGGGATCTCAAACGCGTCGAGCGCCGCGATCAGCTTGTGCGCCGCCCGGCCCACGTAGTGGTCATCGCCCGCGACGTCGATCCGGGAGCCGGGCGAGACGCGCAGCCCGGGCTTGACGGCAACCCGGCCGTCAACGCTCACGCCGCCCGCGGCGATCAGCTCGGTCGCCCGGCTGCGCGAGCGCGCAAGACCGAGCTCGGGCAGCACCCGGTCGAGGCGGCCGGGCTCGCCAGCCCAGACCGCGCTGGAGCGCGCGGTGGCGGCGGGTTCAGGCGCCACCGTGGTCGCCCCGCTGCAGCTCTGCGAGCAGCTCGTCGTGCAGCTGCTCAAACCCGGCCGCGCGCTGCTGCAGCGGCTGGGACTCAATGATCTCGATGCGTCCGAGCAGGCCGTCGTCGCTCGGACCCGCGGCCTCCGCGGCTGGAGTAGTCGGCTCGAAATCGGTCATGTGACCAGCCTAGCCCCAGCCTCCGACGCGCGCGCCGAGCGACGTGCGGGGCGCGCGTCAGCTCAGCTCCAGTGATCCTCGTACAGTCGCTCGGGCACCTGGAGGCCGTAGATCGCGAGCCCGGAGGCCCAGATCGCGGCGCACCCGGCGCGAAGCAGGTTGATCGCCGAGTCGCCCTCGGCGTCGATCCGCACGATGTGCCCGTCCATTCCGACGCGGGCCGTGCCCACCTGCATGCTGCCGTCCTTGCGCTGCACCGTTTCCGGGTACGGCTCATGCAGCTCCGCGAGAGAGGCCACGATGAAGTCCGGGTGCATGTCGCGTGACGCGGCAACAAGCTGCTTGGGACGGTCGACGCCGGTGAGCACGTGCAGCGACGGGATGCCGGCGGCGCGCGCGCCCTTCATGTCGGTGTCGAGCCGATCGCCGATCATCAGCGCGTTGCGCGTTCCGAAGCGGTCGAACGCCGCCTCGAAGATCGGGGTCTCGGGCTTCCCCGCGAACACCGGGAGCCGCTGCACTGCCGTGTGCACGGCGGAAACGAGCGTGCCGTTTCCGGGTGCGAGGCCGCGGGCGACCGGGATCGTCCAGTCGGTGTTCGTCGCGATCCAGGGCAGCGGGTCGCGGCCCGGCTGCTCGGCCAGCGCAAACGCGGCCTCCGCGAGGTGCACCCAGCCGACCTCGGGCGCGAAGCCCTGCAGTACCGCGTCGGGATTGTCGTCGGCGCTGCGCGTCACCTCATAACCGGCCTTCGCCAGCTCATCGGTGAGGCCCTCGCCACCCACCACGAGCACGCGGGCGCCCGGCGCCAGCGTCTCGCGCAGCAGCGCAACCGCCGCCTGCGGCGAGGTGACCACGTCGCCGGGAGCGGCGTGGAGCCCGAGCTCGCTGAGGTGGGCTGCCACCGCCACGTCGGTGCGGGATGCGTTGTTCGTGATGTAGCCGAGCTGGACGCGCTCGCCCGCGCGGTTCAGTTCGGCGACCGCGCCCGGGATCGCGCCGGGCCCGCGGTAGACCACGCCGTCGAGGTCCGCGAGCAGCAGCTCGCGGCCCTCGATGGGCGCCGCCCCGAGCGGAGTGGGCTTGCGACCGAAGAGGCTCACTCCGACCGCTCCTCGGCCTCCGGCTCCGCGGGAGCGTCATCGGTGATGCCGGCCGCGGCGAGTAGCTCGTCGACCTCGTCCTCGATCGAGATGTCCTCGACCGCGGGATCCTCGATAGCGGGCCCCTCGGTAGCGGGCTCCTCGGTCTCAGGCTGCTCCGCTTCGGGCTGTTCGGTCTCGGGCTCTGCCCCCACGGGGTCGGCCGCTTCTGCCTCGGCTTCGGCCTCGGCCTCGGCCTCGGCCTCGGCGGCATCAGCATCAGCATCAGCATCAGCATCAGCATCAGCATCAGCATCAGCATCAGCGTCGTATTCTGCGTCGAACTCGGGCTCGAGCTCGGACTCCTCGATCTCGAAGACCTCGAGCTCGTCGCTCCCGCCGTGGTGCTCGGCGAGCGCCGCGAAGGCGCGGTCGGCGTGCTGGTTCCAGGTCTTCGCCTCGGAGGCGCGACCGAGGTCCTCGAGCACGGCCGCGTAGGCCGCGAACAGTGCCGGGCTCCACGAGAACGCCTTCTTGGGGTTCAGCTCAGGGATCTCAAGCTCGAACAGCGCCTGCTGCGTCTGTCCCAGGTCAAGCCGGGCGCCCGACATCGCGATCGCGAGGTGCACGCGCGCGTCGGTGTCGAGAGTCTGTGCATCAACCTCGAGGCCCGTCTCGATCGCCTTCTCCGGGCGGCCGAGGCCCCGCTCGCAGTCGACCATCAGGGCCACGTGCCCGTCGAGCCCGCTGAGGCGGCGGTAGGTGCGGAACTCGCGAAGCGCGAGCGCGTAGTCGCCCGTGCGGTACGCCGTGATCGCGAGGGTCTCGCGGGCGACCGGGATCCGGCCGGCCCGGCGGCTCGCCGAGACGGCGTGCTGGTGCGCGAGCTCGGGATCGTCGTCAATCAGGAACGCAACCATGGCGAGGTGCCGCGAGACGCGCTCCTGCACGTCCGGCTGGAGCGTCTTCAGCTCATTGCGCGCCGAGGGGTGCAGGTCGCGCGCGTCAACCTCGTCCGGGATGAGAGGGTCCGCGTGCTCGGCACGCACGGGGCGCAGCTCGTGCTGCAAGCGCTCTGCCTCGGTGAACTCGCGGTCGCTGCCGCCGCGGTCACTGCGGCCGCCGCCGCGGGTGCCACCGCGGCCGTAGCTCTCGCGCGGGTCACGCTGCCGGTCACCGCGGGGCGCCTGGCGGGAGTCGCGGTCGCCACGGTACGGCGGGCGGCCGCCGCGATCGTCACGGTCACCGCGCTGCGGGCGGCGGTCGTCACGGTCGTTGCGGTCGTTGCGGTCGCCGCAAGGCGACTGCCGGTCGCCGCGATCGTTCCGGTCATTCCGGTCGCCACGGTACGGGGCCCGCCCGTCGCGGTCGTCACGCTGCGGGCGGCGCGAGTCGCCGTCGGTCCAGGTGGGACGGCGGTCGCCGCGGTCCTCGCGGAAGCCCTGGCGCTGGCCGCGGTCACCGCGGTCGTCACGCTGCGGTCGCCGGTCGTCGCCGCCGCGGTAGTTGGGGCGATCGCCCCGATCCCCGCGATCGCTGGGCCGCTCGTCGCGGTTTCCGCGGTATGCGGGGCGCTCCCCGCGGTCGTCGCGCTGGGGACGACGATCGTCGCCACCACGGTAGCTCGGACGGTCACCGCGGTCGTTCGGACGCGAGTCGCGGTCGCCGCGGTAGGCCGGACGCCCGCCGCGATCATCGCGCTGCGGGCGACGGTCGTCGCCACCACGGGAGTTCGGGCGATCGTTGCGGTCGCCGCGGTACGGGGCGCGCCCGTCGCGGTCATCCCGCTGCGGCCGGCGATCATCGCCACCCCGATAGTTTGGGCGGTCACCGCGGTCGTCCCGCTGCGGCCGGCGATCGTCGCCACCGCGGTAGTTCGGGCGGTCACCGCGGTCGTCCCGCTGCGGCCGGCGATCGTCGCCACCACGATAGTTCGGGCGGTCACCACGATCATTTGGACGCGAGTCGCGGTCGCCGCGGTAGGCCGAACGCCCGCCGCGATCATCGCGCTGCGGGCGGCGGTCGTCGCCGCCACGGGAGTTCGGGCGATCGTTGCGGTCGTTGCGGTCGCCGCGGTACGACGGGCGGTCGCCACGGTCGTCGCGCTGCGGGCGGCGATCATCGCCACCGCGATAGCTCGGGCGATCACCGCGATCGTTCCGATCGTTGCGGGGCGCGTAGCCGCCGCGCTGACCCTCGCGTGCGGGCCGCTGGCCGCCGCGATCATTGCGATCGCCACGGTCGTTCCAGCTGCCGCCCTCGCGGCGCTGCTGCGGCCGCCCGGAGTCCGAGCGACCCGACCGGTCGTCCTGACGCGAGCGCGGGCCGTCGGCCCGATCTCCCCGGTACGGGGATCCCTCGCGGCGCTTGCGGGGGGCGCCGTCGTCCGGGCGCTCTCTGTTGTCCCGATCGTTCATAAAGCTGCCTCCCGCTGCACGCTATTGAAATAAAAAGTCTATAAATGAGTCGAGGGTCGCATCCAAGGATAACCATCACTGGTTTCCCTTGGATACGACCCTCGATAAAAGGTGTCCGGCGGTGTCCTACTCTCCCACACCCTCCCGAGTGCAGTACCATCGGCGCAGTCAGTCTTAGCTTCCGGGTTCGGAATGTGACC